>NC_013156.1 GCF_000023985.1 Methanocaldococcus fervens AG86 | reverse complement strand
TTATAATTAATCTCAAAAAAAGTATAAAAATAAAAAATGTTGAGTTGATGAAAATGGCAGAGTTTATAATGGTTGTTGGAACATCATCAAACAGTGGAAAAACTACAATAACCGCTGGATTGTGTAGGATATTGGCTAATAAAGGTTATAAAGTAGCGCCATTTAAATCGCAAAATATGAGTTTAAATTCAAGAGTTGCAAAAGAAGATGGGGAAATTGCTATAGCTCAATACACTCAAAGCTTAGCCTGTAAAGTTGAGCCGTCAATTCATTTCAATCCAATACTGTTAAAACCAAAAGGAAACTTTACCTCTCAAGTTATAGTTCACGGAAAGCCCTATAAAGATATGGATTATAACGAATATAGGAAAAATAAAGATTTTTTCTTGAAAAAAATTAAAGAAAGCTTAGAAATTTTAGATAAAGAGTATGACTATGTTGTTATGGAAGGAGCGGGAAGTTGCTGTGAGATAAATCTATTGAAGGATGATATAGCAAATTTAAGAATAGCTGAGATGGTTAATGCAAAAACAATTTTAGTTGCAGATATTGATAGAGGTGGAGTTTTTGCCTCAATATATGGAACTATAAAACTATTGCCTGAGAGTTGGAGGAAGCTTATTAAAGGAATTGTGATAAATAAATTTAGAGGAAATGCAGAGGTTTTAAAAGAAGGAATTGAAAAGATTGAAGAGCTAACAGGCGTTCCAGTTTTAGGTATAGTACCTTATGATGAAAATCTCGTTTTGCCAGAAGAGGATAGTCAAGTCTTGCAGAGCATGAAAAGTTTTGGAAATGCGAAAAGTGGAATAGAGGTTAATGTTGTTAGGTTTTCAAAAATATCAAACTTTACAGATTTAGACCCTTTAAGATACGATGCATTTGTAAAGTTTATCGATTTTGATGACGATGTAACTGGAGATATTTTAATACTTCCAGGAACAAGAAGCTCAACTAAAGAGGCTTATTATTTGAAAGAGGGTAATTTTGATGAAAAAGTTTTAGAGTTTTTAAAAGATGGAGGGATTGTTGTAGGAATATGCGGAGGTTATCAAATTTTGGGTAAGGAATTGATAGATAAAGAAAGGAAAGAATCAGATATAGGCGATATTGGGGGGTTAAAAATCTTTGATGCAAAAACATACCTTGGAAATGAGAAGGTTGTTAAAAACTCTTATGGTTATTTAAATCTTAACAATAAGATGTTTTATGTTAAAGGCTATGAGATACATGAGGGAATAACGTATTCAAAAGAAAAACCTCTTATAAAAATTGAAAGAGGCTTTGGAAATTGTGGAAATGGTTTTGATGGATCCATTAAGAGGTTTGGAGATGGATTGGCTATAGGAACTTACTTCCATGGAATATTTGAGAACTATGAGTTTAGAAATTACATTATTAATTTGATTAGAAGAAGGAAAGGTTTGGAAGAAATTAATGGAGATTCTTATAAAGATAGTATAGAAAAAAATTTAAATTACTTTGCCGAAGTTGTAGAGAAGAATGTTAATTTAAAGCCGATATTTGATAAGTAATTGTTAATATTAAATATAGTCTTTTCTTAAACTGTCCTTTTTGATAAATTGATTTTCAGTTGTAAAAAATTTTTGATTTTCATTCACTTTTGGTAAAAGTTTCAGGCGAAGCCCTATGGTTTTAAAAATCAATATTAAGGGGATATTATGATTAATTTGAGAGAATTAAAAAGATATGCAAATCCATTCTTTTTAACTATAAGAAAGGATAAGATTTTGGTTAACAATAAAAGAATGGCAAGGTTGTCAAGAACAAAGATGGATAAAATTGAGGAAGAATTTGGAATTCCAGTAGTTTATTCAAAAACTTATGAGTATGTATCAACAAAGGTTGGAAGGTTTATAACTAAACATAAAATTATAGCTCCAAGAGATGTGATTATAGTTGGATTAAGTGGAGGGAAAGATAGTTTATTGCTCTTACACTTATTGGAAGTCTATAGAAGAAAATATGGAATAAAACTGATAGCTGTTACTGTAGATGTTAATATTGGCGGAGTTAGACCATGGAGGGAAGATACTGAAGGAGTTAAGTTAATAAAACACCATTGTGAGATGTTAGATGTTCCTCACCTATTATTAAAAAATGATCTGGATGTGGTTGAGTTATCTGAAATATTAACAAAAAATTCTAAAGGGATGGAATTTTCACCATGTTTCTCATGCTCTGTAATTAAAAGGCATTTGTTAGGAAAGTTGGCTAAAGAAATTGCTGAGAAGGAAAACATTCCTTATGAAAAGGTTAAATTAGCTTATGGGCATAATTTAGATGATAATTCAGATACGATATTAGCCAATCTTTTTAAAGGGGAAAGATTGAAGTTTATGAGGCCATTAACAAAATTTAAATCTAATGTAGTTGATTATCAAAGCTTTAAAATTCCTTTGGAAGAGTGTACGATCATTAGACCTATGCTTCCTGTGTTAGAAAAAGATATAGTAAAAGCCCTTGAAGAGTGTGGAATAGAGTATTATAAAGATAAAGATGTCTGCCCATACAGTAGGGATAGAGGAGATAGTATTAGAAGGAGATGCCATGAAATTTTAGAAAGCTTAGAGGTTGAGATTCCAAACATCAGAGAGATGGTTGTAAGTTCTGCATTAAAAACTGTTGAATACTACAGCAAAAATCCTTATGGGATTGATGAAGAGTAAAAATAGGTCTAAATATTAAATGGGATTTTAAAAATCCTTATGAGGATGGGTTAAAAATTGGGAAGAGGATTAAGGAAAAGGTGGGTAATCCGTCTTTAATAATATTTATTACCACTGTATTTGATGAAGATAAGTTAAAAAAAGTTTTTGAAGGAATGCAAGAACATATTTCTTTGGATGGGCTTGTTGGATGTTCTGCTGGGGGGACGTTTGTAGGAAACAAGTATATAAAAAAGGATGGGGTTTTAATTTTAGCCTTTGACGGAACTTTTAAGTATGCAACTGCCTGTAAAAAAATAGGCGACGATCCAAGAAAAACAGGAATAGAAATAGCAAATGAAATAAAAAACACTCTTGGGGAAAAATACGCATATTCGTTAAGTATAGAAGATAAATTTGTTGGATTCGTATTTTTTGATTGGCATATGGATCACGAGCAAGAAATATTGAACGCATTAGGAGGGGAGTTAGGATTTTCAATTGTTGGTGGAACTGCAGGAGATGATAGTTCGTTTGAAAATTTTTTCCAGATATATAAGGGAGAGGTTGTTAGGAATTCCTGCGTTTTTGGAGTTGTTGGTGGAAAATTAAAATTCGATGTAATTTACGGACATGGGTATGAACCAACAAACGTATATGCAAGAGTTACAAAATCAGAAGGTAGAGTAGTTTACGAGCTAGATAACAAACCAGCCTACCAAAGATACTTAGAAATGATCTCCGAATACACAAAACTACCAATAAACATCGTTGAGAAATATCTCGATATTGGTAGGATTCATAAATTAAAATTTAGTATATATTTTATCCATCCATTGGGCTTTATAGACATGTTTGGAAATGTAATAACTGCATTTTTGGAAGCTTCTGATGGCGATAAGTTAATATTTAGGAGGGAAATTCCAGAAGGAATGTTTATGGTATTGATGAGAACTGATTTGGAAAAGATAGTTAGGGCAATTTATGATAGGGTATTGGAAATTAAGAAGGAGTATAAAAATCCATTAATCTTTATAAATCAAGGCTATGGAATTGAAATTCTTAAAAATCCATTATATAGGAAGTTTGAAAAAGAATCTCTTCCATATTTATCGGATTTTTACAATGATACAAAAAAAATTGAGGAATATGTTCTCGGAGATGATTGCATTGGTTGGGTGGCTTATGGAGAAACAATATCTAAAGATATTATAAGATTACATAACAATATATCATTCACTGGTGTTGTGTTTGAATTGGAGGAGGGGTATATAGATTGGAGGGAAGCGTTAAAGTATTTTGATTTTACTGATGAAGAAATTGAGGTTATTGTCAATTTAATCAATAATAAGTTAGATATAAATGAATTATCGAAGGCAACGAATATTCCTGTGGATAGGCTTAAGGATATATTGAAGAAATTACAAGATAAAGAAGTAGTAAAGTATATAGATGTAACCGAAAAATATTATATAGACATTGATGATTTAAAAGATGCATTAAAAAAGATTGATGAGGAAATGGATAAGGAGTATAAAGTTAAAAAAGCTGGAAGGGAGATGGTACTAAAAAGACTATAAAAAGGAAAATGAGTGGTTTAAATGACTAATGTGATCTCCAGACGATTATATTTTTTTCAAACAAAAATCATTATAGTTTTTTGATACGCAATACTCCAGTAGAATACAATTTTTTTAATTGACTTAATTATTCTACTGGTTTAACCCAGTTGAAAATAGCTTAAAGGAGTATTTTTTAACCTTGTTGGGTTAAAAGTTGTTTAAAATAGATTTGGCGCAGGGGCTGGGATTTGAACCCAGGCGGGGCATAGCCCCACTGGATCTCAAGGAATGTCACACCACACTTAACTCTTCTAAACCCCTCCGTGTCTCAACACCCCAAAACTTACTACTCACACCCTAAAAATATTCCAACAACACCCCACTATCACACTGTCCAAAATCCAGTTAAACAACCAACTCCACAATAAATAACACTTACTGGATTCTCAACAACTTTTTAATAAACTCCAAACTCTCAGCCCTCTCCTTAGAATGAGCATAAATCAAAGTAGTATTCATCGACCTATGACCCAAGTATTCTTTTACAATATCTATTGGCACTCCCTTATTCAACAAATCAACAGCCCTCCCATGCCTAATACTATGAATAACAATACGCTTATTCTTAGGGATTTTACCCTCCTCTTTCAACTCATTCACAGCCCTCCTAAAAACCTCACTAATCCACTCTTTTCTAACTTTCTTACCTTGACTATTTTGGAAAAGATAGTCATCTGAACCTTGCCTCACATTAAACTGAACATAATCCCTAAGCAACTCCAAAGTATCAGAAGAGCAAACAACAGTCCTCTCCTCATGAGTTTTGGTATTTCGAATCTTAAATATACCATTATCTAAATCAACATCCCCATATTTAAGATTCAAAATTTCAGAAACCCTACAACCAGTATCCCAAAGAAGCCTAATAATCAAAGCATCCCTTATCCTTGTTCTACTCCCACTCTCAATAATCTTCCTTAAAATCATATTCAACATTTCAGCATCCACAGCATCATAATGTTGTATCTCAATCCTTGCAAACCTCTTCCTCTCTTTTGATTCCTCAACAAACTCCTGAATAACATCATACATTCTCAAAACTCTATAAAACACTTTTAGCAGTAGAAAATACTTCCTCTGCGAACTTTTAGAGACCTTCCTAACTGTATCCAAATAATTAAAAAATTTAACAAAATCCCCCGTTTTTAACTCTTCTGGATTTTTTCCAAGATAATTAATACAATAATCTAAAAACACCCTCAACCTATCCAAATCACTCTTTATTGTTGATTCTTTTATCCCATCAAACCTCCTCTCCTCTTCAAACCTCTTTAAATATTCTTTAATCTTATCCGTCTCTTCTATCTTCTCTTTCTTAACCTTCAAAAGCAAAAGATTTTCAAGTTGTTTAAGCTCTTTCTCCCTCATCCAACTTCACCAACTCACAATTCAACAACAAATTAGCACTCTTACCCAACCTCTCCAAAATTGCTTCCTCTTCCTCTGTAAGAGTTAGAGACCTTTTAAACTTTTTCTCTGCTTCAATTGCCCTCCTCAATGTCTCAATATCTATATTTTCAACATTTTCAAGCTTATGTAAAAGATATCTTAGTTTTCTGCCATCAATGTTTTTACAGAGATAAAAAGTAACCCTCCTCATAAAACCCACCAAAGGCATTATTCCTCAATCAAACCACAATCAACTAATATTTTATACAGCTCCCAAGTTCTCTCTAAGTCTCTCTTTAAATGCTCACAGATTTTGCGTTTAGCTTCTTCATCTCCTTCTTCTTCAAACTTCTTCCAAAGCTCTGGAATTTCACTTCCATTAGCGTCATCCTCTGGAACATCAATTCCCAAAAACCTACAGTAATCTACCAACTTTGTCCCCTTCTTATACTGCCCACCACTTCCATTCAATATCTGCCTTAAATCTACTCTGCCCTGGTATTTTCTGAAATGCTTTATTTTCAACCTATGATATAAGCTTCTCAATTTTAAGAACTGCCAATCAAAGTCGATGTTAAAGCCGATAATTTTTTCAATTCCTTCTTTTTCTACCGTATCCCAAAAATTAACCAGCAAATAATACTCTGACTCATCCATTAAGATTATGGTCCTATCACCAATCCTTACACCAATGGCAACTATACGATGCTCCATAGGGTTGAGTCCAGTGGTTTCAATGTCAATGATTGCCTTAACCATCACTTTCACCTCTAATTATCATATAAGTTGCCAATAACCTGGCTTAGGACTATGAATATCCCCAACTTTCTTTAAATAACTCAAAGCATCATCCACATCTTTCTCTGATAATCCCATATCTTTGGCTTTATCCTTAATATCCTCCTCAGGAGCTAAACCATCATCCCTTGAGTCAGAAATCTCTTTAACAATACTCAAAACCTTCTCAACCTTATCTCTCTTAGATTTCGGAGTTCCAGCTATCTTATCTATATCAATACTTCCAGATTCAGGGTCGTAGGCGATTTGTTTTAGGCAATAATCCATAATTTCAATGGCTTCCATTACATCGTCTTCTCCTACAATTTTCTTTAACTTAGCCTTAGCTATCGCTCCTGCTAATCTAATAATTGCCTCGGCTTGTCTTGCCGTTATAGGTATTGGATTATCCCCCTCACCCAACTTCCTCATTTCAACATAATAGTTCTTTAAAACCTCTTTTGCTTCTTTACTAATCTTAGGCATGTATGTTCTCGCATGGAGTATATACTTTAAAATAAACTCATCATCTATTTCTACGCCATTTATAACAAGTTTTTCTTTTTTTCCATCAATTGCTCTATTTATTTCATCAATAATGTGGTCTATAATCTCAGCATCCTTGTTTTTATCCGGAATGTCCATTAACGGAAATATTAAATCAAACCTACTAAACATAGGGGCTGACAACTCAATCTGTTCTATAACTGTCTTATTCCTATCAAACCTCCCCCTCTTTGGATTACATGCGGCTAAAATTGCACATCTTGCTGGTAATACAGCATCAAAACCACCTTTATTAACATGAACTGTTTGACTCTCCATAGCTTCGAGTAATGCCTTAGTTAATTCTTTATTTACCCCAATCTCATCAACACAGCAAGTATTACCATCTGCTAACACCAATGCCCCAGGCTTTAAAATATACCCTTCTCCAAATTCCGTAGGTCCTCTAACTACAGCTGCAGCAAGACCTGCAACACTTGTAGTAGCTCCAGACACATACTTATTCCCATACAATTCTAACTTCCTCATAATTGTAGTTTTTCCAATTCCCGGGTCCGTAATGAGTAGAATATTAATATCTCCCCTTTTGAGTGTCTTACCGTTTAAAAAAGTAATTCCTTTAATTTGTTGTAGAAAAATAGCTTTTTTAACTATCTCATGCCCTTTAATCTCCCTAAACATATAATTTGCTAATTTCTCAATTACATTTTTATCCTTAGCCACTTTTCTAATCTTTTCAATGTCTTCCTCAGTTATCTCAATGTCTATTTTATCCAACTGCTCAATATTAAAAGCTCTAATAAATATCTTTGACACAGAACCCTTAATTTTCTTCTTAATAGCAACCCCAGTAATCTTAACCTTACCATTATATATTGGTGGAAACCCCTCAGCAAACACTGTTATTGTGTGTTGTTTCCCGTCTTTACTTAACTCCAAAGGTTGCTGAACATAAATTTCTTGGAAATTGACATGCTCTGACTCGCTCTCTAAATACCTAAAACCCTTTATGTCACATTCAGGACAACTTAACTCCTTAGCCACGTTAATAGGGTCATCCCAAATATCAAGCTCAACATACTTAACCCTACCACATCTTGGACATTCAAACGCCCCTTTTGCAACCCTACTCATTGGCTTTCCTGCCTGAATAATCATGCCTTCAAACTCTATAAGCTTACCAACATGCTTACTTTGAAGTTCAGAAATCTTAACCATATTTTCTCTAAGATTCCTTATCCTAACAATACTTTCAGGAACTCCACCAAAAATCTCCTCATAAGCTTCTTTATAAATCTCATTTATCAATCTTCTACACTCATAAGGATTATTAACTATCTTATCATTTATCTCCAAACAATCTATGAAATGATATGTAAATTCCTCAACATCAAAAACATTCCACTCTGGTCCTTCAGTTGATAACTTTTCTTTGAAGTATTTTTTTATCTTATATTCATAGTTAGCTAAGAAAAATTCTTCATCAAAAGTGTTAGGGGAGGATATTTCATAAGGGTCTTTAATGAGGGTTATAATTTTTCTTCCATCAATAATTTCTTGAGATATACAGCCTTCTGAGATTAATTGGGATTTGGCGTTTGAAACAGATTTTGGGTTAAACATTGCCTTTAAAGTTGGTAATAAATCATTATCCCAATCCGCCTGTTTGTTAGGCATTCTTTTTAACATGCTTATAATTTCTCTTTTTATATTATCATAAGCCATAATCTCACGCTATTCTTCATTTTCAGAGTCAATAGGAATTATTATCAATGTTTTCCCCACACAATCTTTTGGCAAGTAAGGATAAGGTCTGCAAGACCCTCCTACTGGAACTCCTTTACAAATGTAGCATTTCCCTTCGATTCTCTCAGTTTTTCTACCTCTTTTTTTGGAGTCCATAATCCCACCAAATTATAATTATAAAATTGTAATTATAATGTTCATCATTTACAATTTATTAGTTGTAAATTTACAACTGTTATTTTTGTGATACAAGTATATAAACTTTACGTTCTATAAATTACAACTGTAAAATTACATTTGGAATTTTGCAACTTTAATGGGTGATAAATGATGATTAGAAAAACATTAATGAAGAAAAACGTTGATAAAATTCTTGAACTTCTTGAGGAAGAGGGTGAGATGTTTTTTGGACAACTTCAAAGAAAAACAGGCATAAATCCAAGTAATTTAACATTGCTTTTATCAGAGTTATTGCTTGAAGGATTAGTAAGTAAAACAGAAAAAAGCGATTATGAGGGTGGTAGAGTAAAATCATATTATTCAATCACTGAAAGAGGTAAAGAAGCGTTAAAAATCTTAAAGCTATTGAAAACATTTGAAAAGTTAAAAGATAACCAAGCACTTGAAATTCATTTCAAAGTCATAGATTTGGATTCACAAAATTCCATATCTGAGCATGGGTAATATAGAACTATATATCAATTCTGAGATGGACAAACATTTGCCTTATTTTGTTCAAAACTCAAAGAAAAATGGTTTATTTTTGGTTTAGAGTCTTATTTGTAAAAAAGCTTAAAATGTTCTCATCTCTGGACTTAAAAGGTCAATTTATTGAGATTATGCGGTTTAGTAACATTTAAACCGAGATACTTAGATAACGGTTTATATTCCCTAAACCAAGAAAATAAGAACAATTAAGTTTGAATACCTTAGAGATAAGCCCAAATTATACGATTTCATAATTTGGACTCTAAACCAAAAATAGGACATAAATTATTTAGAATTTTGTAAAATCTCAAAGAATTATATTTATCTCTAAATCCGACACATCTCGGGACACTATCCTACAAATATCAACAAACTTAAATATGGTGGCAGTATGGCACTATCACCTGAGGACCGTAACGACCTAAAAAGATTAGTAAGTAGATTAAAAAGATTGGATAAAAAACAGGTAAATTATTGGACATTGTCGGATGTAATTTCGTTTTGTGACATATTGCAACAGTTTGGTAAGATTATACATGACAGACAGATAGTCTCAGAAGTGCAGATATACGTTGATTGGCTTGAAAAGCGATATTACTATTTAAATGTAACGCCACATGAAATTCTATGCACTATTTCTTATAAAAAATTGGATGATGGAAAGTGCTGGATGAAACATAAGAGTGTAGGTCCTATATCTTTGATGATTATTGATGAAAATAATGATTGGAGAACTCCGTGGTTATGCTACCCTCCTAAAGATTATACTCCTGCACAAATTATGTCATTAATTGTTTATGTTTTTATAGAATATATAAATATGTTAATAGGTCAGCCGTCAAAGAACATTGAAGTCTTTTTCCATAGAGAAGGTAAATGATTTTTTAAACATTATCAATCTTTGATATTCTAAACTCATATAGTAATCGTTATATAGTTATACAATTATATTAAAAATCGAAATTGGTAAATTTATTGTTATTGTATTGTTGTTTATGTTGGGAAATTGTTGGTGATATTTATGAAAAAAATATGGATAAAGGTTGAGGGTAGGGATGTGAGGGGCCATAAAATAAAAGTGCTGACGTTGTCTCATATACTATCAAATTTTCAACGTTTGTTGTATGATTTAAAGCCAAGACGTTTGAAATCTGATTATGTTACGTTATATCTTGAAAATTTCGAGAGGGGTAGTGCGGTTTTTGGTGTTAATCCTTTAACTTGTCACTTGACAGATGGTGGTCCAGCCCATGATATAACATTAAGGTTTTTTAAGAAAATAAGTAATGTCAATTCAAAGGACGAGTTGAAAGAAATTTTGTCTAAGTTTCCAGAGTATAAAGCTATTAATATTTTAAAAAGATTGGAAAAAATTTGGTCAGATGATGATAATCATATAAGTATTGGAGTTGGTGAAAATCCAACCGATGCAGAATATATTTATTTAAATCCTAAAAAAAGAAGGTATATCAAAGATACTTATGTTGAATACCTTAAAAAGTATCAAACTGAAGTATATGGGACTTTAACAAGGGTAGAGTTGGATAGAGAACCAAATACTTTCGGATTATATACAATGGATGGAAAAATTATAAAAGGTGAATTTGACCCAAGAGAGAATCCTGACTTAAAAGAAAAGATTAAAAAATTACTTGAAGAACCTGTTAAGGTTATAGGAGTATTGAATGAAAACAAGAAAAAATTTGAAATAATACTGGATTTCCAACCACTCAAAGAAATTGAATTATATGAGATAGGACAATATAAACTTAAAGAACCGTTAAAATTCAAGGTTATTTATGATGATAAAGTTTGGTATCTGGATAATAGGGAGTTAAATCTTGTAGGGTGTGGGAATACATTAGAGGATGCTATTAAAGATTTGGAAGAGGAGTTTGATTTCATGATTGAGGAGTATCTTTATGAAGGTGATGAAAATCTTCATGAGTCTGCTCTTAGGTTAAAAAAGAAACTTAAAGAAATTTTAGGGGAGGGAGACCTTGGTTAAGTCAAGGAGATATAGGGGAAATGATATAATAAACTCCCTGACTAATAAAGGTTTTGAACGAAAGAATTCTCATCACATCAAATTAATTTTAAAAATTGATGGGAAAAAGACACCGATTCGCACCAAAATAAGTCATAGTGATAGGACTACTGAAATATCAGATAACATTATTAAAAAAATTGCAAGACAGTTAAGTTTTGTTAATAGTGATAATAAGATTGATTGGGATTCTTTTGGTAGATTTATTGAATGTTCTATGAGTTATGAAGAGTATGTTGGGTATTTAAAAGATAGGGGAGTTATATAAATCTTATCCAACTGAAACTTAAACATGTTATTTTAAAATGCTATGATTTGACTGTAAAATAAGCCCTTTCAACTTCTCTTTTTTCTGGTCCTATAAAATAGGAGATTGTGTAATTACATTCAAATATACAAATTAATATGTTAATAAAAAAGACGTGCTTAGCATGTCATTGTTGCTATGCCTTCTGCTAAGTTCATCTCGTTTAAGCCCTTAGCAATAATTGATTTTTCCACTTCTTTATTTCTTTTCAATACTGTAATTTTCATTTCTATTTTTACAACGTCTTTTGTAATTTCTATTATGCTATTAAAGCTTACGATATTTTTTAGGTCATATTTTGGGATTTTGAATTTTTTTGAGGCATCTAATATCTCAATTCCCTTAGGACTTCCATCTTCGCTGAAGTCAATTATAATATCCCCTAAGTCTAATGAACCTTTATATTCTTTCCCTTTTGTGTAGATATATAAGCTGTCGTTTCTCATGTCATAATCTAAGTTTGTTGCTTTATATTCTTTCATCTTTCCTCTCCCTTTTCTTTTTCTCTTGTGGGTAAGTGGTTACTAAGTTTATCTCTATAGGATTGGTATTCCAAACACTAATAACAATGATTAGGTCATATTTTTCATCGAGTTCATAATATAATCGGAATTTGTTCCCGCTCTGCTTTAAGATTCCTACAGGTTTTTGAGTTAATAGCATATTTTTTATTTTAGATATATTGGGAAGTTTATCTTTTCTACTTTCACATCTTTCTATAAAATGGTTTGTTATAGTTATATTTTCTTCTTCTATTTCTGATAATATTTCAATAACCTCATCAATATCCATGTTGCCCCTTCTTACCACCTGTAGTTTTGATGGTTTGTATGGTTATTATCCTACTATAGTAAAACCATAGTTTTACTATAGTATTGTTGTGATATGTTGTATTAAAAAGTTTCCATTAATACCTCAATTATGTGGTGTTCATATCCACTTTATATAGTGAGTATTACTAACTAAACGAGGGCATATTTAAATGATTTTATAAATGCTATGATTTGACTGTAAAATAACCTTTCTCTTTTTTGGTGTGTTGTCTGCTGGTCCTATGAGATGTCAATGTAAAAGAGTGATTAATCAAAAAGCTTATATATTTTTTAATGTTAAAATTATAAAGTTAAAGTATTTTTAGTAGGTGGTGTGTTTGAGTTTTACTAACAGGTGGGTGTGTGCTGTAGATTCTTCTATAGTTATAGACCCTGAAGAAATCTTAGGTAAAAATAAAGTCTTGGACACAATAGATGGTAAAGAGTATCAATTATATAAAGTTATTGTATTTGACCCTCCAGTAGTATCTGCATCTAACGATATTGAATATGTGGGGGGCAGATTATATTATCAGATAGAGTTCCCAATTATAGATTATGAAATAGAACAGATTGGAAATCATGAGATACAAATTAAGGAGAGTAGTAGAATTATTAGAAGGACATTTACAATTGATTTTTGGATGTCGTTATATTTAGACCAAAATTACATCTTATTTAAAAACTCACGTATAGAGGGAGATGGTTTAGCAGAATTATCCTATATGTTGTTTAAAAGGAAGAATGGCATTAAGCCAGTTACTTTTTTAGTTGAAAAACTTGAGGAAGATTTAAGAAATGGAGTTATTGGAGCAGGTATGTGGGGGCTTAGTTTCAAAGGTAGGACCGGAAGCGTCCATAGTGGAACGATGTATGGGGAGGATATAGATATAGACGATGAGTTATATTCTGAGGTTAGTAACACCAAGAAGGGATTTTTAGGATTAAAAATAGATATGGATAATGAGATAATAAAGGTTAGAGTAACTAAAAAAGGAACGATTACCCTATATAAAAAGTATGATTCAGATATGGAAGCCAATCAAAGAGTATTAGAAGTCATTGAGAACTACTTAGAAGATTATATGACATTTTAGAGTATGGGTATTTTCAATAGGTAATTTTTAATTGCATCTCTCAAATAATTTATAGTTTTTGACCATATTACTACTTTTGTGTCTTTAATAGTAACTGAGAAATCTGATTCTCTGATTTTAATTGGGTGGATTTCTGATTGTATTACATTTTCAGATACTTTCAGTTTTAAGCGGTATTCTTCATGAAATGGTTTATGAAGTCCATAATATTCTTCTATTTTTGAGTATATTTTATCGATGACATTTAAAAGCTTTTCATAGTTTTTAGTTTTCCTATAGGTGAATACTAAAGTCCCAAATAAGTTTATGCTGATTGCGGTCCCTATATGACATTCTCTACCTAAATCACTTGGTAGAATGTCACCATATTCTTTGATATATTGGTCTTGCATGAGTTTTGAATATTTTTTTAAATCTTCATAATCTAATGATAGGTCTAATTCTATATTTGGGAGAATACTGATTTCAACGGGAATGTTGAATTCTTTTGGAATTATGAGTATGTAATTAACTCCCATTCTTCCAGAATCTTTGTTTATTCCTCCAAACTCTTTGGTGAATATATCTACTACGATTTTTCTAATGTTTGTTAAATCTTTTTGTGTAGGGTTAATTTTTTCAAGGTATTTTTTATTACTTTTAAATTCAATATGGATTTCTTTGTTGATTGCCCACCAGATAACTCTTTTAATAGCTACACTACGGGCTAACAATTTTTTAAATTTTAAGATATATTCTCCAAATTGAATTACTCCAGCAACTGTTGCAAAATATCCTAAAATACCCATTACTCCTAAACCTAATGCTACTAAAATATATAAGATATCCATAACGAGTTCCCTCAGATAAAAACAGAGATTGCTGTTTTTAAATGTCTTTATGGGTTTAACTTCTATATAAATATGTTGCTTTTGAGTCCAATAGAAAAAATTTAATAATGTCATTATTTGTTATTAACTTTTATAATATCTGCCATTAACAAATTTAGGAGAAGGTTTCCAAAATATATAAAATCAACTTTCAATATAAGATTATAGTAGCAAAAAAGAGGTTGATGTTTATGGATAATCAAACTATAGTTACACTTATGGGTTTGGCTTCTTTGGGATTGATTGTTTTATTATCATTGGGGTTGTATGTGTGGTATTTCAAATTAGGAGGTAAAAAAGCATTAGAAACTAATTAAAGCTTTTTATAGATGTCATACAATATTGCACATAATAGCCAGATTGTTATTAGTATTGCAATGGCATCTCCAATAAATAGCACAACTCCCATGTGCAAGGTCATCATTCCAGATGCAGTATTTAGGATGACATACAACATAAATAAAAATTCGTATCCTACAAAAACTATTCCAGCATTAGCTATTTTGTCAAATAAAAGCTTCCGTTTTTCATCCATAATCATCCCAGGTTTATTTTATAATTTTTATGATGATTGTTTTGCTATTTTTTGATTATGGTTATTAACTTTTTTAATATCATCAATTAACAAATTTAGAGAGAAAGGTTTTTATATTTATATTACAATTTTATAATTGTAAGCTTACAACTATTAAATTGTAAGTATTAAATGACCACCTGAGGATAACCAGCTTTATCTGCTGGGACCCCTTGGGTGGGATGTAAGCCCCGAAACACTAAACCCCTCCCCCACATCTAATAATTTTTTTTAAAAAAGACGGGGCGGGATGAAGCCCCATTATTTATTGTTTATAAAAAGAGGTGGAGGGTTGATTATGAAGTTTTTGGTTGTTAAAAAGGGCAGTGAAACTAAGAGGATTAATGTTAATGAGATTAAGGAGATTTCGAGTTTTGGAAATCTTATTATAATCAAATACAGTGGTGGAGAGGTTAAAATAAAGGCTAAAGGAGATGCTGAAGAGGTTGCGGATTGGATTGTTAAGATGATTGCTGATTTTCCTAATAAGATTATTGATTTGAGGGCTGGTTTTGTAAGTAGAATTAAAGAAAAGCATGAGGTGAGAGTATGATTCCTAAGGCAACTTTGAAGAGGGTTATGAAAAATATTGCTGATAATTATCCTGAGAGTGGTTATGATTTTAGGATTTCTAATGATGCTGTTGAGGAACTTAACAACCACTTGCAAAAGATTTTGGTTGAGATTTTAGTTAAAGCAAGAATGAATGCACAAAAATCAGGAAGGAAAACCATAAAGAAGGAGGATATAATCGAAGCTATAGAAGATAATGGGTATTTAGCTGCGTTGATTGAGGAGATTTATGGAGTATCAGTTGCAGAGATAACTGCCTAAGCACTTTTTGTTTTTCTAATTTTCTACTCTTAAATATTTTGCCTTAATAAATCCTTAGGTGGGAATATGCAAATATTGGCATTTAGTAAGCAAGAAAATGGCAGGATTAAGCAGACTTATGTTATTGAGAATAACGGTAGAAAGTCGTTTTTTGGAGTGATAAAGGGGAGAGGGGATAAGCGAGGGAGGGATTATGGCTTCAAAAGGTAGGATTTATTTTATCGTTTTAAAAGCTGGGAGGGCTGTTTCTTATGGCTGTGCTAAAAGCCGTAAAGAATTCTTAGAAAGGAAGGAGGCTATTGAAGCTTTGGCTAATGATATTAAAGTTCAAAAAGTTGGTGTGAAGATGTTTAAGAAGGTTAGAAAGCAGGTGTTGGAATCAGATGGAAGAAAAGTGTTGATGAAAAGATTGAAAGTTAATCGGAGGGATTTGAATGGCTACAGATGTAGAAGTTAATTACCTAAGAGCGGCAGTTATTCACAAGAAGGTTTATGGTGCGGAGATTAATCCCAACGAAATTAGAAAGCAAGTGATGGATAGGGTTAAAGCAAGTAAGGGGTTGTTGGATGAAAAGGGGGCTTTTGTGATGTGGTTGAAGGAGTTGAAACTTTTAGATGATTATAAGAAGGTGAGAACTGTGAATGGGCAGAATGGCGTTACCATGGAAAAGAAAGAGGTAAAGAATGGAATAAAAGTTGATTTTAGCATCTTAGAGGCAAACTTAGAGGACCCTGATATAATTGAATTGTTTGGAGATACTGGAAGTTTGAAAACGTTTATAGCTTTTAACTGGGCTTTAGAAAAGGCAAAGGCTGGAAATAAAGTCATGTATATTGACACTGAAAGAAATATGACCAAAAAGCAGAGGGAGTTATTGAAATCTTCTGGATGTGATTACAGGTGCATAATTAACTTTGATAAGCTTGTTGAATTCATAACTGAAAAGCTTCCAGAAGGATATAATTATTTGGTTTTGGATTCTGTAGGGCTTCCAGCTCTTGGAAAGTTTGCAGTTGCAAATATGAGGGGTAAAGGTAATGTGTTGTTGAATGTTCAAGCTATTTTATACGCTTTAAAGGATTATTGTGTGGAAAATGACTGCTATGCTTTGGTTACCAATCAACCAACTTCTGAGATGAATAAAACGGAATATTTCCAATATGGTGGAAAAAAGTTTATAGTTACTGACCCGTTTGGTGATAAAGGTAGTTTTTTCGTGAAGGAGATTTATAGGACTATTATAATGGAGCAGAAGCCAAATAAAACAGTTGTTGATGTGATTGCATGGAGGAGTAGAGTTGTTGGAAAGTTATCAAGGATTTGTAGGGTTGTAAGGGAGGGGGATGAGATTTCAATAACTAAATAATTCTTTTTTTTAAAACTTAAAACTTTTTTGGTGGTGTTTATGTCAATAAAGCATAAATGTAGAACTGAGAGAATAGAGTTGATTATTAAAATAAATCATTTGAAAAGAGAGAATAAACAGTTGAGGAATAAAATAGCAGATTATAAGAGGACTTTAAACTTAATTAGGGGTAAGGGCTGTAAATTAACAGAAGAGTTATTAAAGATTGAGATTGAGAACTGTTTAAAAATACTAAAATTTAATGAAGAGACAATCAAAGAGTTAAAAGAGCGTTTAAAATAATTTCCAAATCAATAACTTTAATATACTTTGAGTCAATAATAGGAATTAATGATTACGTGGTGGTGTTATGGCTATTGCCTATGCTAAATTATATGAGTTGATTCTTAAAAAGGTTAAGGATGAGAAGGAGGCACGGGAGTTTTATGATGTAATAATTGAATTAATGAAAGAAGGAAAGATAGAAGTTAAGAATGAGTTAAAGGATGAGTTAAGAGGAGAGTTAGCTACGAAGGAGGATGTTAAATATTTAGAGGGAAAGATTGACATGGTTAAAAAAGAGTTGGAATATAAGCTTATTATTCACACTTTGATTATCCTATTTGCTATAATTATAACTAATCCTAACGCCATCGAGTTGATAAAGTTGTTATTTGGATTTAAATGATTTTTTATTTTTTATTTCCAATTTACATTTATTAATTTGGATTTATTTAATTAGTGATAGATAATCTTTCAACAATTTTAATTGGTCGTTTCTTATTTGAATTTGAATGTTCGAGTTTTCTAAACTGAATCTTACAGAATATACAGGCATTGAAATTAGTTGCCCATTATAATTTACAGTAATTGATGAATTGATTTTGGGAATCTCTTTTGATAATATTGTGAAGGTTTCTATTTTTCTTGGTTTTCCCATTTCTCTTACTATTGCCTTAGCAAGTTCTTTCTTTTCCTCATCTGTGTAAGTTGGTAGATTCAATTCCATTGGACTGTCATAAATCCTATAACAGTATGAATATTGCCACCTATCTCTTTCTTTGTTTAGTTGTTCTACTATGGAGAATTCAACAATTGGATTTACAAATATTCCAGAAACTTTTTCATATTTCTGTTTTAGATAGGTTACACCGTTTTCATAATGGTCGATGCCGTTAAAATTCCATAATCCAATCTTTTCTATTTTGTCGCTATTTATTATTATGTTTTCAGCTTCAATGTTATATTTGTTGTAGTAACCGTTTTCATTGCACCATTGTTTATCAATATAAACCGATATTCCATAATCTTGGATATTCAGTGCATTATCGGCAGTGTTTAGTATTTTCATTTGATAGACGCCAGTATCTACTTTCTCTACGTTGTATTGCCAATTGGTTTTGATTTTATCAACTGGAACATCAATGTAGTTCCCCTGTTCATCTTTTATTTTGATTTTGACAATTATTTCAGAGTGTTTATTTTCATCATAATCTGCACTTGTTGGATGAGGGAATTTGTTTGTTTCATTACCTTCTAAATCATAGGTCTTGGCATTTATGTTTATAGCGTGGCAGTATTGTCGCCTTTCAACAATGACAGTCTTTCTATCTGCAACATATCCATCACCATATAGCTCGAATACCACGTGCTTCACAGTATTTTCTGGTAAATTGAACGTTATCGTAATCTCTTCTTTCGCAACACCGTCATACAAAATAACATCATCATAATAAACTCTAAGGAGTGAATATTTGATATTGTAAAGCTTTGGATTATAATCTCTCGTAAAATAACTAATTGTGTAAGTAACTGTTTTTGATGCTTCGCTGTTTCTATAACAAACACAGGCAGGTGTTATCGAATCAAATGATTCAGCAAAAACGTCTTTCTTTGGCAGTTGAGAACATACATCACTTGTAGCAACAACAGGTTCAAGGTCAAACTCTTTAGTAGAACCATCAACGTAATGTAAGACGATTTTATGTTCTATTTCTGCCTTGACATCATCACACTGTAGCCAATCATAGTCATAAACTGAATATGTGAAGTTTTTGAATGTGAATGTAAATGTGTCTCCATTTTTTGTCCAGTTTAATACCCACCTTCCCCAGGCATTGACGGTAGTATCTGTTATTCCTTCACTTGCTGGCAATATTGGAACAAACAACCCTCCATCCGTTATTATTTGCCGTTTGGAATACTGTTTAGAACCACCATTGCATTTGAAATTGGCTTGGTATTCAATTTCAATCGGTATGGCAACATCGTCCACTCTAATATAGAAATGTGGAACAAGCGGTAGTATAAAACTTGTCAACCCTCCTACATAGTAAACTATTCCAAATATATCTACCAGTAGACCGTAATTGGAGATGGTATAAACTTCTGCAATATATATTGGGTCTATTTCAAGTTCAAAGTCATCAAAATGTACTCTTACATACCGTTTTTCATTCCCAGCCGTAACTTCAAAAATAACCTCACCGCTTAATGTTACACCATCAATTAAAACTGCCATATCTTCATCATCAGGTTTTTTAGGCAAATTTGTTATAAAAGAACTTTTATAGTTATCTGGGTTGAAATAGTCAAGAAATTCAATCCAACAGTTTTTGTTCGAATTATCCCTATGTATGTTTATTTCGAATGATTCAGTATGGAAGTGATAGACGATTTCAATCTCATCAGTTATGTGTACAGGTGGTAATTCAACCCTTAATACTCCCGAAGACTTTACAGTTTCAACAATATTGAATTGTGCAGATATATCGAATCCAACAGTTCTGACGGTAATATATTCTTTTTTGTCAGGAGCGTTAATATCCCCTCGTATTATTGCTGCTATCGATCTATTACCCCTATAATCTTCTAGAATGTACGTTGAGGTTACAGGAACTTCAGAATAATAGCGAAGAGGTCCGCTATCTGGTGATTGACAAATTGCACTATCGACAATCAACCAACCTTTTGGTGGCGGTGTAATTTGACCAATTTGAACTTCATTAGATGTGTAACAAACAGCATCAAATATTCTTTTTTCCCAATTATAATTTGAAACATAACCAGTAGCATTTAGTTGAACCATACTCTTCACCATATAACTTGGTTTATAATTTCTGTGTCCCATTCAAATTCGTAACCTACACATTTTGCCAATGGGTAGAACTTATCATCATCTATTTTGTCAGTGAAAATTAGTTTGTTTTGGTCATAATCGACATAAAACCTCGTATTGTAGTTTTTTGTGTATAAAATACATTTCTTCAATGCATCAAAATACTTACCTTCTTCAATGTAAATAAGTGGATTTGTTGAAAATTGATAATCTAACTCCAAATCACATAAATCACAACATTCTTGTAAAAACAGTTGTAAAAAGGTTGTCTTCGCATCTGTTTTTTGCTGAGATAATATCCACAATGGAGAGTTTATTGTGTATTCATACTGTTGTTGTCCAAATGCTTGAGATAATCTTGCATCTATACAATATCCTCTAAAAATTGTCTTATCATTCCAGATAACCTCTACACTATCGAAAGGTTGGATTTGTAAATCCTTTAATGAAGTTATATTACACTGGTCAATGGCATTAATTGAATACTCTATATTTAAGGAAACTGATTTATCAACTATTATTGTCTTCATAAAATCACCAGTTCAATATCGGCATAGTAATGTCCAGTAGTTATTCTTGTCAAGCTTATGGAAGTGATTAACGCCTGTTTCCAATCATCAATTTCATCGAAATATACTTCACATACTGGATTACTTGCTAACTGTTGAAGAAACTGCATTTTTGGGATAGTATCAACATAAAGTGTGAAATTCCACGTTTTTTGCTCTTTTCCTAAAATTTCATAGACCGGTGTTCCATCAACTGCGGGCTGATATGCTAAGTTTGGTTGTGGCTGATACTGTCTGCTTTCAACTAAAAAGCTATATTCTGTTTCATTTTGTCTAATTTGGAAACAACTACTTCTATTTGCCATAATTTGATTATACAAACTAACAATTAAGTTTTCATCAAGAGTGATAGCATATTCTTGTGATTTTCCATTAGTTAGTGTAGTTGTTACTTTGATAATTCCATTTTCAATTGTATGATTTGTTTTACTAAAATCAACACTATTTACACCTTCGTTATAAGCTTCATTGTAATAATCGGTTAAATCTAATGTTTTTAAATCTTCTGTTCCATCAGAATAAACGATTTTTGAATAAACAGTGTTTCCTTCCCTCCAAACTTTGTGTTCTATAACTGTTACACTTGGCGTTGGCGTAGTTGTCTGTTGAGTTGTTGTTATTGTTGTATTAGTAAGTGCATTTGACGCGTTCATCAATGTTGGTGTTGTGATGTTTGAATCTGAATTTGATTGTTTTGCTGATAATATAGTGTTGTAAAGCATATTAGCCATATTTGACAATATTGGTGTTGTTACATTTGTAGCTGAATTTGATTGTTTTGTTGCTATTGTATTGTAAAGTGTATCAGCCGCATTTGATAATATTGGAGTCGCAGTGCTTGTGTTTGTTGTTGGTGTCTGGCTTGTTTGCACTGTATTATATAACACATTTGATGTGTTTGACAAAATAGGTTGTGTGGAACTATTGGTTTGCCCACTGTTAGTGTTACCGTCACTGTAATCACTGTTTGACAAAAAAGAATTGGTGTTAGAGAGGATTGGGGACATAATATCACCACTTTTACATTACCCCAATGTGTATGGATTCACTGTCCATAAGTTGGCTTTATCGACAGTTATTGTTTCCGATGTTCCATTAAAGTATTGTATCGTTATTTCATCTGTTCCGTTAGTATCACTATAATTAATGAGGTATATTCTCCCCTTTGGTTCAACGCTACCACTTTGACTTTTTACGTCAACAATTGGTTTGGTGTCGTCGATTCCAATACAGACCACATAAGCAATCCAATGTTTGGATTCGTCAATTGTATTGTTTTCTGAGGGTTCTGCAATCACTTGACGGTTACCTTGTGGTAATTCATCGTAATCGTATGTTATTTTACTAATTGGAATTCCATAAATTTCATTACCATTTTCATCTACGGCTACAATATCAACTATAACTGGGTAATAATTCGGAGGTAAGTTAAATCTTATTGTGTTATCGACAATTGTAAGTGCTTTATCTGATTCAGTTGCCTGTGAATCAAATTCACAATAAACAAACGTCCCTTTTCCAAGTAATACCAATTGATTTATTTTTGCTACAAGTGATTGTGACTGTTCAGGTCCTGCTGGCATAAATATCACCTTTATCTGAATTGTTGTCTTTTTAGAATTAAAGCAATTTTTTGAGCTAATTGATGCTCATTAAAGCTATTTCCAACTACATTTATGTGTATATCTCCATAAGAGTAAGATGTGCTGTGTGTCATTCCTACTTGTTGAATTTTCCAATTTTTAGGATTTGCGGAGCTCATCAGTTGAGCAGTATAATCAATAGTTTTCTTTAAGTTAGGAATTTCTTTTCTAATTCCACCAATAATGTTTTCCATAAAGTGGATTCCCCATTTATCATCGTCTTTTAATGGGCCTGTTTCAGGTGTGGTATGGTGTAGGTAGTTCGATATAATACTCGCAGCTTGACTTACAGCATTCCTCAACTCTGAAAACTTCCTTTTTATTCCATCAATTATATTTTGAATCAAATCACTACCCCAGTTCTTAGCTTCTTCTATTTTTTGAGACCACCATATATTCAATTCATACCACCACCTATTAAATGTTTGTTTAATATTATCAACAAAGCCATTAAATGCGTCTAATATTTGCTGAGGTAATTGTTGCCATTGCTGGGCTAAGTTTTCAGCTGCTTGTCTGGCTTCATCCTCTTTCATTCCAAGTGTTTCAAACGCTTCTTGCAGTGTGTTAGTTACAACACTCCAATCACCAGTGATAAATGAATAAATGCTTTCAAATGCTGCTAAGAGTGTTAGAATCCCAGCTCTTGCAGCTGCTAATGGACTGTCTCCATCTAAGTCAAACAATCCTAAGAAATCACCAACAGCTAATGTAACAGCTGCTAACATCTCTCCCAAAGCAACTGGCCATGCGGCTAATTCAATAAGCCCTATTTTTAAATGCTCTATAGCTCCTTGTATATCTCCTTTTAATAGTTGTTTTAATGGCTCAATAACTACTGATAAAACTCCAAAAGCTCTTCC
Source organism: Methanocaldococcus fervens AG86 (assembly GCF_000023985.1). Classification (GTDB taxonomy): domain Archaea; phylum AGJL01; class Methanococci; order Methanococcales; family Methanocaldococcaceae; genus Methanocaldococcus; species Methanocaldococcus fervens. The sequence continues at coordinate 1,461,564 of NC_013156.1, read as the reverse complement.
AGCAAACCTAACAGCTTCACCTAAACCCCTAAATGCATTAGATAATCCAGAGATGTTTGGCAGGTTAATTTTTGGTATGTTGATTTCTGGAATTTTAGGTAGTTTTAAATCTACTGGCAGTTTAATCTTAGGCATGTGGAGTTTTGGAATTTTTGGGATTTCTAAATCAACAGGTAATTTGATTTTTGAGAGTTCTGGAAGTTTTAAATTATCCAAACTAATTTTACCAAATATGGATTTAATTTTACCAAAAGCATCTTTTAACGCAGAACCAATTGCTGCACCAATTGCTATTTCAAGTATTTTTCCAAGACCTCCAAGAGTTACTCCAAGCTCTGCTCCATATTGTAAAAACCCATGACCTGCTAACCACCCTTCAATATCCTGCTTAATCGTTTCTAAAATTCCCCTTTGGTCTTTATTTATGCTTATTAACCTATCAAGTTCGTTGGTATTGTCTGGCAAGCCCTTATCTAAATCTACCCTCTGTAAATAATCATGAATTTTAACTATTTGTTCATAAGTTAAGCCATATTTTTTTGCCAACTCTGCCAATGTTTTATCATCTTTTGTTTTTTGAATCTCTTTTAGTGCAGTTTTTACATCAAATCCCATCTGTCTTGCATTTAACGCTAATGCATTTATGGCATCTGCTAACTGCCCTACATCTTGAGCCCCTGCTGCTTGTGCCTGAATCAATATTGATGCAAACGTTTCTGGGTCTAAGGTATCTCCCATTGTTATGCTGAATTCTCTAATTGCTTCTGCGACTTCTGTATGCCCTTGCTTCATTTCTAAAACTTCAGCATTCACCATTTTCATTATTTCTTCATTTGACTTCCCTAAAGCAGCGAGTGCGGTTATCATCCTTCTAATGTCATCTGCTCCTGACTCACTACCTCCCCTTTCAGCCATTGCCATTGCTGCCAATATTTGAGCCGCATATTTATCATTTGATGCTGCTAACTTCAAAACTGCCTCATTTGCATATCCTAATCCATCTTTAATTTCATCCAAAGAATAGCCGTTATATAAGCCAAGTTGTATTAACCTCTCTGCTTGGTCTTTAGTCAAACCCCTTTCTCTTAAAATTGTTATTAGTTCGTTGTATTTTTCAGCGTCGGAAATCCCCATGTATGCAGTTCCTACACTTGCCACATCTGCAATGGCATCTATGTGATATTTTTCAGACCATTCCTTCTTTAGTTTATCCCATTCTGTTCTATCCACTTCAACCTTTGCCCTAATTGTTTGTTTTTCAGATAATTCACTTTTTATTTTATTGATTTGTTTTAATATATAGTCTGTATTTGTTTTAATATCGATTTTTGTGTTTTTCAATTGTTCTAATTCACTTTTTAGTTTTGATAAATCATAATCAAAGTTTATGTTCATTTTAGATGCTTCTGCCTCTATCTCTTCCAACTCCCTAATAATCATGTTTATATTACTCTTAAATTCAACTTCTGATTTGACATTTTTTAACTCATCCAATTGCTTAATTATTGCGTTGATATTACCTTCTATCTCTAATTTTGATTTTATTTTTTCTAATGATTTTAGATTTTTCCTTACATCTTTATCATCCAATTTCAATTCCAAAGTTCCTTCAACTTTTAACTTTTTCATACAATCCACGCATTAACTGCTTTCCTAAGAATACAACAATAACTGGGACAATTAAACCCAATAATAATGAATCTGTATATGTCCAAATCACTGCTGAAAGGCACGTGCTTGCAAACAATCCATAAGGGTCTGGAAACTGCCCATTCCATTCTAAATATAGATATTCCCCTTCTTTAACAAATCTTAAACCATATATTATGGACAAAATTAAATCCCATACAAATACTACAAAAAATGCTAAAACTAAACTAACCAATGCATTATGAATAACTTCCATAATTAAGCCAAAAAATATTAATCCATAATACGTCCCACTTATGAACAACATACCGAATGGTGTGAGCCATCTCATAGAATCCCCCCATATTTTAGCTTATCCCTCAATTCTCTAATTGCAAATCCTAATATAATGTTGTAATCCATCCTATTTAGCTTTATCGCTTCACTTGGGGGGATTCTTAGGAATTTGCAGACTAAATAAAGTTCTGTTGCATCATCACTTAACGCCCACTCTATTGCGAAAGGATTTATCCTGGTTTAACTTCTTATAAGCCTCAAAGTAATTCTTGATAAGTTCTGCAATAACAATCGAAGGTAATTCCTCAACTTTCTCTTTTGGAATGCCATATAAAATTGGGATGTATTTTAATGCAAAGTTCAAAGGGTCTAATTTATTCGCATCTTCAATCATTTCCTTTTCTACTGAGAGTGGTGGAATTATTGCCGTTAATTTTTCTCCAAATATCTCAATTTCTAATTGAGGTAAATTAGACCTAATTTTTTCTAATGCTTCGAGATTCTTTTGTTCTGATTCCTTAAACTTCTCATCTAACTGTTTTAAGAATTCTAAGTGATTGTTCATCTAATCACCTTATTTTAAGTCAATAACTCTGTATGCCTGAGCTGTCAAGTCAAAACTCTTCGTAGCTCCAGAAATATCAATATCCAAGCTATTTGGCATAGCTCCATAGATTAAGATGATTCTTTTAGGAGCTTCCTTTCCATGAGCTAATGTGGCCTCTTTTGAATAAGCTAAGACGGCAATGTTCCCACTCTTTGAAGCTCCGTTTTTATACCTAACATAACTGCTCCCTTCTTCAATCTCTCCAGTAAAATAGGATGTTAAGTTGATATCTCCAACTGTAAGCAAGTCCTTAAAACTAAATGATATCTTAGCCCCTTTTTCAATTTGAATAGTTGAATAAGAACAATCAACACTTACCTCCTCCTTGTCTTTATCCTCTTTCAAACTCAATTCAGAAGCTCCTCCGAGTGGTAAATCCAAATACAAATACTCAACTTCAATAACTGCACCATTTGCTGGAGCTGTGTTAAACTTAATACTTTTTAGAATACCATTCTCATGCACAGCAGTGTAATCAGTCCCCTCAACCTTTGGAACTCCATCAACTTTTACAACCTCAGAACCCAATACAGCGTTATCCTTTGTTAATGAAAATTCCTTTGTCGCCCCATCTCCTGTAAATGTATCAATTTGAGATTTAGCTCCAAAAATTGCCAACTTTCCAGAACCTAAAATATTACTTTGGTCTGGAATACTAATTGGAAGCACCATTATCTCACGCTCCTAAACTCTAACTTAGTATAATCTGCCTCAAAGTCAATCCTTTCCAAATAAGAGTTATACGTTGTCATAACTGCTTCAATTTTCTCAACCATGTTAGAATTTGGTGGTTTATCAAAAGTAAATGTTGCATCTACATAAGCTACTCTATTTTCAATCTCAATAGAAAAATCTGCCTCACAATGGAAATCTTGAATTTTGGATAAAGGAGATTTAACTTTAACACCAGATTCTTTTAGCTTATTGATGATTTCCTCAACTAACGCCTTTGCATTAGTGTAGTTAGTCAAAGAACACCGCCCCCTCTTCTTCATTTAATTCCTTCTGTTTTGCTTCCTCAATAGCAATTTGATACATTCTATAAAAGTGATTAGCCATAACTGAAACGTTTTCGTCAGTTTTCATATCCCTTGATTCAGTGTAATAATAGCAAGCCAATATAGCAATAATGTCAGCATCTTCAACTTGGGATGTTTTTATTGCTAAGTTTGCAGATGCCTCTGCTTGTTCATGATTGGCAAAGTCCTCATCAGCACTCATTCCTAAGAGTGGCTTCATCTTAGCTAAAACTTCCGAAACATCAACCATAATCATCCCTTAAATTCCACTCAATACAATTACCGCTTCTTTTAAATCAACACTTGGACAGATTGCTTCAGTAGCCCAAATAATTGCAGTGTTTAAATCCTCTTTTTTATCCACTTTCAAATCCTCAGCCACATTGAAAGACACAACTGTAGGGTCTGCAGGAACTAATATTGCCTTATCCTTAACTAAATTTGTGATAAATACATTTGTAATAGTCCCTTTTAGTAGATTTTCAGGAGATAATCCATAATCATTTGGTGTTTTAAAGTAAGTCGCCTTTGAAGTTGGTAAAACCATGTTTATTGGTGCGTTAGTGTATTGTTGTATTTGAATAACAGCATTTTGAATATCTTTAACAATATCTTTCGGCGTAGCAGCATCCCAAGATTTTGATGCACTTTCAACTGTTGAATTAGTTAGCAATTCATTAATTCCGTAATAGTTTTCAGATTTTGTGATAATTTTAGCAAGCATTAAACTTAATTTTGTAAAATTGTCAGGAGTTAATAATCTTCTCGGTCTTGTTAATTTTGCGGCTAAATCAAATATTCTCTTAGATGTTGATGAAGTTTTATAAGGGATTTCAATAACTTCCATACTTGTTTCTGACAAAATTGACTCATCCAATTCAATAGTTTCAACCGTATAAACTTCCTTGTCTTTATCTATCTTCTGTTTTGGCATGATTTTCCTAATGAAATTCTGAGAATCATGTATTTGCTTAAATGCTTTCTTTACAATCTCTGCCTCTCTTGCAGTTAAAGCCATAAAATCACCTCAATTATTTAATCAAAACATCAACATACTGCCCATGAACTCTAATGACTTTAAATCTACCATTCTCATTATCAACAACTGCACATCCAGATGTATCTGCTAAAACATAATCTCCTACCTTTGGATTTTCTCCATCTGCAAGTTTTACTGTTGCAACTCCTAAAACTATAACATCCGCAATAGCCCCCTTAACTAAAGGAGCTGCTCTTGGCAACACAACTCCATCAATGCCTGTAGAGTTACCAACTACTAAGCCAGTATCAGTAATTTTAACAAAAGTATATGGCTCTAATTCAGTAGCCGCAATTGGTAATGAAACAACCTCTGCCATTGTCTCACCTTACAAGTCAATTATAACCCCATTCTCATAAACATCTGGTTTTCCTTTTCCTGATGGAGGTTTTGAAGCACTTATTTCAGATGAGTTTAACTGCTTCTTAACGATAGTTTTCAATAAAGCTTCTATGTTGTTTAGCTTTTCACAAATCTCAGATGCGTTGATTTCCTTAACTTCTTTTGTCTCATTTTGCTCTTTTTTCACTTCCTTTATAGATGCGAGAAGTTCAGGCAATTGTTTTTTTAACGCAGATGCCATAATCTCAGGCATATCTTTCTTTAAATCCTCTACAACTGCTTTTTTAACCTTCTCAATTAACTCTTGCTCTAATTTCTCAGATGCCTTAAACTCAGGAACTTCATCACTTTTCATACCCAAATCCCTCTTGTAATGTTCTCTTAAATGCTTATACACTTCTTTTCTAACATTTTCAGGAATCGTAGCACCCATAGCACCATTAACATAAGCCATTGCAGTAAAAAGCCCCTGCTTATGTAGGACCAGCTTGCCATTAACAACCGTATGGTGAGGGAACTTGTAACTGCCAAAATCTTCTTTTTTGTTAGGGTCGTAATAAGCAAAGCCAAGCTTATACTTATCCCAGTCTATCTTGTCTTTATCTCCACTTCCGTCTGAACTTGCCCATTTTCTTAAAGCTTGGATAGCTTTTGTTTTATCCCAATTCCCATCAACAACTTCCATTTTTGATTTATGAGAGGGGGAAGCAGCAACAACCTCAGCTTGGGTTCCCATTGTAGTTGGAACCTTTGGAACTGTATTAACACACAAGGCAACAGCCCTAAACATTCCAGTATCGCCACTTGGGTTGGCGTTCCATTCAATTGAAGCCCCTTTTAGTTCATCTTTAATTTGATTATATACATCATCAAAAATCTCCAATAACGCATAAAGCTCTCCTGTTTCAGGATTAACTGCTACTTGTTTAACCTCTCCAACTGCTGTATTTGAAGCATTGAAATAATTGTGGTCTATATTAACTGGCTTTCCTTTCAAAGTTGGAGCATATTGCATAATGAAGTCCTTTGTTATCTCCCTCCCGTCAATAGTTGTTGGTTCTAAAACTTTCATCCAAATCTGCATTTTAACCACCAAAATGGAAAAGAAGAGAAATTAAAGCTTCTTTAAAACAATCTTTTCTAATACTTCCAATTTACCTACCAGCTGGGCTACCTCCCATTCCAACTCCCCCAGCTTTACCCCTTAATGCTCTAATCTCCTCCTTCAACTCTTCAATTTCTTTATCTTTCTTAGCTAACTCTGCCTTCAATTCTGCAATCTTCTCACTTTGTGATTTTTCATGATAGAACTGCTCCATCTCATGTTTTCTAACTAAACCATCAACCTTATCCTTCCTTATTACCTCCTGAGCAATCTTCTCAACAAAATCACTTTTTTTAGGAACTAAGTCATCAACCGCCTCAGCTTCTTTCTTACCAAACAACGCCATAACGAACACCTTTTTGTTGTATTGATATTAGTGTGGGGCCCCACAGCCCCTACATTTATCCTTAGTTTTCTCATATTTAAGTTTTTATTTACTCAAATAAACAAAAGTATTTATATGAGTTTGAATAAAAGTAAATGAGGGGATAATATGACTGCTAAGGTAGAAACAGCAAGTATAGCAGTTTCAATTAAAGCAGAAGGAACTCTCATACCCACAACAGAGCAATTACTCGATGAACTATCAAAAGTTGTAAGTGAAGCACTAAATGGGACTTCATACCACGCCCTATCCAAAAAGACAGGTGTGAATGTCAGAACCCTTTACGCAATTAAAAACAATGAATTAGCCAATCCAAGAATTGATACTGTTTTAAAAATTCTACAAGCTTTGGGAAAAAAGCTGATTATCGTTGATAACTGGTGAAAAAATGGACAAACAAACAGTTATCGGATTTGTAGCATTGTTTTTGGTTTTGGAATTAGTTTTCTATTTAAAAGGGCTATATCAATCAATGGCATTAACTTTGGTTGTTTTTGGGATTTTCTCTTTATTGTTTTTTCTATACAACGGTATTAAAGGTAATGGTGGGATTATTTCGGCTATTTCAGATGTTCTTAAACCACCTCATCAAAGAGTTAAAAAGATTGTTGTGGGCGATTCAAAAGCATCAAACAACACAATCATTAGAATTGAAAAAGAAACTCAAAAAATACATTATAATGAGGACAATAGAAAGCATAGCAGGAATGATAATAGCTTCAAAACTTCTTCCTCCTGCGTTATCCCAATTGTTAATGATTCTAATTGAATTTTTAAAACTCTTAGGTGGTTAAAATGTCTCTTTGGAAGAAAATCCAAGAAAAAGAAAAATCTGCCGATATGGGTAATGACGTTGATAAAAGAATCCTAAGAATCATAAATACAGCTTTTGGTCTTCCAGACGATATTAAAGAGGAGGTTATTGAAGCAATAGACAAGGCAATTAAACACGGGCTTGAAAATGGAACTTTAAACTATCTAAAAGTCATAGAACTGGCTTGTGATGACTATACAAAAGAAGAAATTGCAGAGGCTTATGGACATCAACTATTAGGAGCTTATGTTGCTTATTTGATTTTGACAGGTAAGCCATTGAGGTTGAAATAATGGATTATGATGAATGGATTAGGAAATTTAAAGAGACAGTAGCTCATGAGATTGAGAAAGAACTAACTGCTGAGGTTGATGACAATATAAGAAGAGGATTTGAAAAGAAAGAACTAAAATGGAAACCTCTGAATGAAAAATACAAAAAATACAAAGAAACACATGGCTGGAACACTGAAGGATTAATGAAGCATGGGCATCTAGTAAAAGCTACTCAAAGTAGGATTAAAGTTGATAGAAAAGGGATAACTGTTAAAGTTATAAACAATATGGAATATGCCGCAGTGCATGAGTTTGGATTTTCAGGAACTGTAAATGTTAAGGAACATTATAGAAAGAAACCAAAATCTAAGAAAGGGAAAAAAGGCAAAAAGGGAATGACAAAAAAGAAAGATAAAAACGAATCTAACAAAGTTAGGGTAAAAGCTCATACAAGGAATATGAATATTCCAGCCCGACCGTTTATAAAACCAGCGTTAGAAAAAGTCCAAAAGAATCTTCCAAAAATCATAGAAAAAGCTATTAAAAAAATGTGATGGCTATGTATCTCAAAGAACTCTTTAAACTCGCAATTAAGAATAAAACATTAAACAAAGAGGCATTTATCCAACTCTGCAATAACTTAAACATTCCAATAACAAAAAGAAAGGGCTGGTTTAAACAGGCATTTTATGAGTTAGTAGAAACACTTAAAGACATTGACATTGTAGAGTTTGCTGAGAAAGTTATAGGAATTAACACCTTAGGAGAAAAACAGAAAGAGATTTTAAAAGGAATGGCTGAATACCCAACATCAATAATCTTAGCAGGAAAAGGAAGTGGAAAGGACTTCATGGTATCATTATTATTTAATTATATGTTAATGAAGGCAACACTCAAAGAGAATTTATATTCAAGAGTTAATTTTGTCAATATTGCCCCGAACATGGAATTAGCTAATAAGGTCTTCTTCAAGGAGTTTAAGCACTGGTTTAAAAAATGTTTATTATGGCAGGCAGTTGGCTTTGAAGAAGAAAAAAACACAGGTAAAGCTCCAATACGACTGACAAAAACAAGCGTTAGCATTGGAGACAACATTGAATTAGTTAGCGGACACTCACATTCAACGAGCTTTGAGGGAATGAATGTATTATGCGCAGTAATTGATGAAATTAGTGATGAAAACTTTTATAATGCTGAAAAACTATTTTACCAACTTCTTAGCAGTATAAAAACAAGATTTGGAACTGATGGAAAATTGATTGTTATAACATGGACAAGATTCCCAACACCAAACCCATTAGATGACGTTGGCTACAAACTGTTTATTGAGAACCAAAATATTGATAACGTCTTCACATTCAAAGGTAAAACATGGGAAATAAATCCATTCAGGAAAAAAGAGGACTTTGCAGATGATTACGAAAGAAACCCCATACTCGCCAAGAAAATGTATGAGTGCGAGCCACCTGACTTAGATGCTTACTTCATAGATGTTGCCAAATTAGACGCCTGCATGGTTGAATTAGTCCCTTTATTTCAGCACAGAGTAGTTTATAAAGAAGGAAAAGCAATCTTAGAGTTTAAGCAAATTAGAAGCGTTGATGTGCCTATTTTTGCCCACTTTGATTTATCCCTAAAACACGATTCAACTGCCATTGCCATTGCATACACAGAAGGGGATAAAATCATCGTCAGCGACATTATTGAGATACAGCCAACAAAAAACCACATCGTTGATTATAAAGCAGTTGAAGAGTTTATAGAGCATTTAAGAAAACATTTCACAGCTTATATTTCATTCGACCAATTTAACAGTGCCTATTTCGCCCAGAAGTTTAGCAACGCAAAAATCCTCAATTGGAGCATGCCACAACAAGTTAAGATGTGGAAGGAACTTCAAAAACTAATAGAAAGCCAGCAGATAAAAATCCAGAAAAATGAAAAATTAAGATTGCAGATTTTACAGCATCAAGTGGAAGAAAACAAAGTTAAGTATTTTGGAGAGAAAAGTCCTGACTTAGCCGATGCTTTAATCGGAGCTGTTTATGAATGCTCCATGAACATGCTAACAAGGGATTTATTTGACGACTTTGAGCTCCAGCAGTTATTAGATGATGATGAAATTATTGAATTCAAAAGCTTACTATGAGGGATAACATGAGCTTTGAATTCCTGTTATCTGATAAAGATGGCCTACTCCCTCCAATAGGCGAAGAAAATAAAGTAGTGGATTTAGCAAAGGACTATGCTGTCAATATGGCTATAAGAGTTTTATTAACTCAAATTTTTACAGAATTTTCAGTTGAAGGTAGCAACAACAAGATAAAAAATAAAGTTGCTGATTTAATTGAAGAAAAACTCGAAGACATAAAATTGGCTTTCATTGATTATTTATTAAAAGGAAAATGCATCTTATATCAACTCAATAGAATAAACCCAGATACTGCCATTGTCAGAACAAATGGAAAGGATTATTACGTTGAATACACCGCTGACATTCCTGCAGGAGAATGGTGGAATGGTGAAGTGGAAGCTAAGAAAATAGTTATAGCCCCAAAAGAAATTTGGGATAAAATTGATGCAGATGAAATTTATGACAGCAGATATTTATCAGTGTTTTACAATTCAATTCCTTCACATGAGACCGTTGAAAAAATCGTTAAGATTAAAGAACAAATACTTTATACAATCTCCCCTATGATGGTGCAGAGGGCTTTAATTCCACTTGTGATAGGTAAAAGTGACGAAAAAAAGGTCTTAGAGTATTTAAAAAAGGCATTTGCTAATTGGCAAAATCATACAAGGATTGTAGTTCCATCAACAAACGCAGTTATTGAGACAATCTCCATCGGCAAGGAAATCCCCACAGATTTAATCGAGCTTTTACTCTACCAATATGACAGCTCCATCTTTATGGCTCTGGGAACAAGTATCTCAACTGTAAAAGCATCAGGGCAAGAATTAACTACATCAAGAACAATAGACAGGAATTTATTAAGGATTGTCTTGGGCTATCAAAAAGAAGTAGAAACATGGATTTATGAGCAGTTACAAAAAATGGGATACAAAAACGTTTGGATTAAATTCAAAAATCCAGACCCAGAGTTTGACACCATGCAACTACAAAAAATACAAGCAGTTGCACAATTAAAACAAGTTGAGGCAGTAACAGGACAAGACATGAGTGCATACATTGAAAGAATATTCCCGAGCAATGAATACGAAAATGAAATAATGGCATCTACAATTGATTTAACTGAAAAAGAAGTCGAAAGATTATTGAAAAAAGCAAAACCACTAAAAGAAGGGCTTGTAGAAACAATCGATAGTGGGCTTTATTACATCACTGATGAAAAGAAACTGCAGGAGTTAGAAAAAGAACGGGAAAAACTAAGAAAAGTAATGGAATACTTAGCAAAGAAAGGAGACAAATTTGGAAAAGAGAGCATCAAAAAATTCATAAACTTTATTATGCAATATCCAAACTTCGACGACAATTTATTAAGCCAATTTGCAAGGGAGGAAGTTGATAGGTTTATAATTGATTATGTCATCCCAGCGATGAACGCTCTACATGTTTATGATGATTTACCTGCGGATATTTTAACACAATTAAAGCCAATTTGGGAGCAGGCGTTTAAAAACATCTATTCATCTTATTCCCAGCAAGTTTTAGACGTCCTAAATGATGGAATTAGAAAGGGTTACGGTGAAGAAAAACTTAAAAAAGAATTAGAAAAAGTCATTGGAAACATTAAAGGGCAAAGATTACAACAAAGGGCAAGGCAAGAACTGACAAAAACATACAACACTGCAAGAGCTGCCAGATGGTGGAATGATAAAGTTGTTTATATCACAATGAAAGATGACAGAGTCAGACCAGCTCATAGAAAACTACATGGGCTTGTTTTTGTTCCAGCAGAACATCCAGAGTTAGTTCCTCCTCTTGGCTACAACTGCCGATGCACAATAACTCCTTATAGGGGGGATTAGCATGCCAAATAACAAATTATGCAAGGTATGTAACTCCCCGCACAGGGCTGAGATAGAAGCACTGTATTTCCAGGGTTGGGGAGCTAAAAGAATATCAAAATATTTAAAGGAAAAGTATAACGAAGACATCTCATACAGTGCGATTTTAAGACACATGCAAAATCACGTAAAGCCCCAACTACTTGAAGCAATAGAAGAAGAAACTACAGAAATTTACTCAAAAATGTATAAAGAGCTTGCAAAAAATTTTGGTTTGGCATTAGAAGGTTTATTTACAATGATTAAAACAGCAAAAAAAGATTTAGAAAATCCAAAGGCAACGGCAAGAGAAAAAGAAGTCGCTGGTAGAAATTTAGTCATGGCAATAAAAGAAATGAAGGAGTTACTGCAACTTACTGAAGATAAAGAGGGGGCTGATGACATTGACCTTTAAAATTGACAATAGTTTCGGAGGGTTGCAGAGGGTTTCACTTTCATATTTTTTATCATCACTTATATTTTTATCTTTAAATTTATCAATAACTTACCGCATCAAATTTTAGTCCAGTTATGCATAACTTAAAAAACCATAGTCCTCTAAATGCTCCTTGTAGATTCTACATAAAACAGCTTAACTTCACCACTGGACTATATCAAAAAAGCCCTGTTAGGTTGTTAAATCAATGGCGCAGGGGCTGGGATTTGAACCCAGGCGGGGCATAGCCCCACTGGATCTCAAGTCCAGCGCCGTAGTCCTGGCTTGGCTACCCCTGCACAAAACAGACATATGATGAATATAATGATTTAGTATATAAATTTTACGGTCAAAATTAGATTAATGTTGAATACTCACTACAACCATTAGAAATTTTCAAGCATATTTTTAAATTCTTCTATGGCTTTATAAATATCAACATCCCCTTTCTTTTTTATTTTCTTTAAAAATTCTTTTCTCAAGTTTACAACATCTTTAATCCTATCTTTATCAAATTTACCTGATTTTATATAATTTCCTATAATCTTTCTCGTCTCTTTGTCAATTTTATCAAAAATATTATCTTCTTTATTTTTATTTTCCTCTTCAATATAGTATTCTGGGATTTCTTTACTTTTTTCAATTAATTTCTTAGTAATATTTCCAAAATCAATATCTTTTGTTGTATCTATTGTCAAAAATGGTTCATCCCATTTGTATTTTTTTCCAGGTTCATCAAACTTCTCATACATCTTTTTAATTACTTCGTTTGGTATCTTCTCCCCTCTCATAATATTTCTTTCAATTAAAACATCCAAAGGAGCTTTTAAATATATTATAGCATAATTTTTATTGTATTTTTTGGCTATATTTATCAAATCTCTCCTCATTGAATTATAATAATTTGTATCATCAACAATAACCCAATAATCTTTTAAAGCGTTATCTATTAAGCTGTAGGTAGCTTTTCTAATAAATTCTTCATACTTCTCTTTCCAAATTGGAAAACTCTCTCTAATCAAATCGCTTCCTAAAACTATAACGTCAATGTTATTTTTGCTCAAAATCTTTGCTAAATTCTTTGAAAATGTTGATTTTCCAGCTCCAGGAAGTCCTGTTAATATTATTAGCATGATACCCCTCAAACTATTTTTTATAGGGTAAAATATAAATATGATGAAGTTGATTATAGTGCATAGATGTGGCACAATTAAGGTGATAACTTGGGCATATCAATAAATTTAAAGTTATGCAATCATCATAACTGCAACTGCAACATTGGGGAAGAGTATTACAATCACACTTACCCACAATTTTGGAACAGGATTATTGAGAAATACAATTTAAACAAAATAATTTCTTATGATTTTACACCACTACCTTATTATAGATTTGTAGGGATGATTGGAGATTTTATTTCAAAAAATATAACAACAGGACCTTGTTTATTAACTCCAAAAGAAATTAAGAAACTCAACCCCAATATGGATTTTGAAGACGTTAAGAAGATGTTTTTAAGACATCCAACATTTGAAGATTACGTGTCAGTTGCTATTGAAACTAACAAAGGATATAAAAACCACATCATAATTGAAACTTATGAATACGCAAAACTCGTTGAATATAAAACAAATATACCTTTTGAAGAGGCTTTAAAATTAACTAAACTCAGTGCAAGGAACTTTAAAAAATATTATAAAAAGAAAGTTAAGGCAAAATACTATCCAACACATAAAAAATCATTTGATAGAAGATTGAGAGAACTTTGCAACGAATATTATGATTATTATTTAAAAAATGGAAATCTTTCAAAGAAAGGAAAGGAAATAATAAAAAATAACCCTGAGGAGTCAACTTGGTTGAGGATAAAAGTTTCTTTTCTTCCAGAGGCAATAAATAAAGAAAACTCTACAATAATTGAGCCAGTTTCAAGTATTGAAGGGATGTTATTAGCCAATAAAATTTCAGAAGTTAGTGGAATTGTTGTTAGGAGCCCTCCAACTCTAAATTTAAAACTTATTATGAATGAAGGAAATGAAAATGAGATATTTTACTTAAACAACGATATGGACGAAGAAATAAAAAAATTAACCTATGGAACAAAAACCAAGTGGGGATGTTCAGTATATCATAACCTCTTATTCCTAAATTCTCCAATATGCTGTAATAAAAACTGTGAAGAGTGTTTGGAAATCTTTATAAACAAAATTAAAAATATTAAAAATTAAGGTGAAAGAATGATTTATGATACGATAATTATAGGTGGTGGACCAGCTGGTTTAACGACTGGCATTTACGCAATGAGGGGGAAATTAAAAGCTTTATGTATAGAGAAAGAAAACGCTGGGGGAAGAATTGCAGAAGCCGGGATCGTTGAAAATTATCCTGGATTTGAGGAGATCAGAGGATACGAGTTAGCTGAAAAATTTAAAACTCATGCTGAAAAATTTAAATTACCTATAGTTTATGATGAAGTTGTTAAAATAGAAACTAATGAAAGACCATTCAAAATTATAACAAAAAATTCAACTTATTTGGCTAAAACTATAGTTATAGCAACTGGGACAAAACCTAAAAAGCTCAACCTAAATGAAGATAAGTTTGTTGGTAAAGGTGTTAGCTATTGCACAATGTGTGACGCCTTCTTCTATTTGAATAGAGAGGTTATAGTTATTGGAAGGGATACTCCAGCAATAATGAGTGCCATAAACTTAAAGGACATTGCTAAAAAAGTTATATTAATAACTGACAAATCGGAGTTAAAAGCTGCTGAACCAATAATGTTGGATAAGCTTAAAGAAGCTAAAAATGTTGAGATAATATACAACGCCAAACCATTGGAGATTGTTGGAGAGAATAAAGCTGAAGGAGTTAAGATATTGGTTGATGGAAAAGAGGAGGTAATAAAGGCAGATGGGATATTTATAAGCTTGGGACATGTCCCAAACACCGAATTTTTAAAAGATAGTGGCATAGAATTAGATAAAAAAGGATTTATTAAAACAGATGAAAATTGTAAAACAAATATAGATGGAATTTACGCTGTAGGGGACGTTAGGGGAGGGGTTATGCAGGTAGCAAAGGCTGTAGGAGATGGATGTGTAGCTATGGCGAATGTTATTAAATACCTGCAAAAATTATAAAATAAGTTTTTACTCCTGTGAAAGTTTTATATCAAAAACAAGATCTCCTATTTTAAAGTTCAACCTTAAATCTTCTGTACTATCTGGTTTTTTGAATATCCAATATCCTTCAGCCTCCTGATTAATTCCAATTTCAAGTTCATCAACGCCTTCAATTTTCCAATATTTTTCATCTCCTGAAACTAGGCATATTTCTTTAGGAACAAATTTATATGTATCAGGATTTAGATTTTTTACAGCAAAATCAACTCTAAATCTTTCCTCAATTTCATCAGTTCGATTATTATAAATCTTATAATATCCGTATTCTTTTACAATGAATTTTATTCCTATATCATCCCTGACCTCTTCTATATTGGTTTTTATTGAGTTTTCATGATATTCTTTTTCAAAGATTTCTTTCATCTCTTCAGCTGAGTATCTCTCAATTGTTCCATATGTTGTTTTTGACGGCTTTACATCATCATCTTCAAATGTTAATACAAATTTTGCATCGCTGTAAAAGCCTTTAATTCTTGGCAACTCAACCTCATAATAGTAATTTGCTTTTATAGGAAGGTTTTTAACATCATAACTCTTTTTAAACAGTAAACCAGTATCATCAAACACCTCTACTGCAACTTTACCGTTATCAACCCTCGCCAAACTACCGTTGCCATAAGCTAAGGCAAACTGGATTTTTGTTTTATTTCCCTCCTTAACAATGTACATGTATTTTATTTCTTTTAGCTTAGTTTCATCTAAAGTTTTATTTGCTTCAATATTATCTATTCCATTATTTACATTTGCTGTTTTATTTGTGGTGCATCCACATAACAAAATGGCAATTACAAAAATAACAAAAAATAATAGCCTTTTCATAAAATCACCTCATAAAATAAAAAAATAAAATAAAAAAATAAAGTTAGTCAATTTACTCCTTTAATGCTGGGATTATGTTCTTACCGATTAATTTAATTGCTGTTTCTTTGTTTGGACCGATTGGTGAACCTGCAACGATTTGTGTGACTCCCATTTTAGCTAATTCTTTACATTTCTCAACAACATCGTCTGGTGTTCCGTAGATTGAGAATGCTTCTAACATGTCGTCGTCAACTGCTCCAAATGCTGTTCCAAAGTCTCCTTTCTTCAATGCTTCTCTAATCTTCTCAACTTTCTCAACATCAATTCCGTGTCTCTCTAAGACAACTGGTGGTGAACCTGCTGCAATGAAAGCAACAACTGGAACTGCTGCCTGTTTTGCTTTGTCAGCTTTCTTGTCAACTGACATACATGCGTAAGCAGCAACATCAATTTCATCCATGCTTCTTCCAGCAGCTTCAGCTCCTTTCTTAATTAATGGAATTGCTGCTTCAAAGTCTTTTGGATTTGATGCGTTGATTAAAACTCCATCAGCAATCATACCTGCTGTTTCCAACATCTTTGGTCCTTGAGCTCCCATGTAAACTGGAACTTTCTTCTGAATTGGTTTTACAGCTAAAGCAGCTCCTGCGAGCTTAACAACATTTCCATTGAATGAAACTCTTTCTCCAGCTAATAATTTTCTTATAACTTCAATTGATTCTTTTAATGTTGTAACTGGCTTAACCCACTCAATTCCTAATGAGTCGAATGTTGCTTTGTCTCCTGGACCAATACCTAAAACAGCTCTTCCTCCTGATAATTCATCTAATGTTGCAATAGCTGATGCTGTTATTGCTGGGCTTCTAACGTATGGGTTTGTAACTCCTGGACCTAATTTAATTTTGTTTGTGTTCATTGCGATAGCTGTTAAAGCCATGTAAACGTTTCTGTTGTTGTAGTGGTCTGTAATCCAACAGTATTCAAATCCATTATCCTCAGCTAATTTAACGTAGTAGCAGAGTTTTTGTATTGGCTCGTTTGGGACAAATTCAATTCCGAATTTCACAATATCACCCTTTGTTTTTGTTATAAACACTGCATATTAATCTTTTATTTTATGGTAGTAATTAAGTTTTCTATTTTATTGCAAATCGAAAAATATTTATAGAGGTAAAAATTTTTGATAGGGGGTATCAATTCACTTGGAAAAAATATCCAATTTTAAGAAAAATGTTTAAATGCCAAAAACTGTTAAATAATATAAATGAATTAAGAGAACTATCACGATTTTTTACGATTATCAAATGATTAATAGGTGGATAATTATGAATCTTGAAGAAAGGAAGAAAATAGAAACAAAATCTATTGAAGAGTTGGATTTAATTGGAAAAAAAGTCTGTGTAGATACTTGTGTTGTTATAGATGGTAGAATAACTGAATTGATTGAAAAAGGAAAATTAAAAGATGCTACAATAATAATTCCTGAAGCAGTAGTTTCTGAATTGGAATTTCAGGCAAATAAAGGAAGAGAAATTGGATATAAAGGGATAGAAGAGCTTAGAAAATTAACAGAAAAGGCTAATGAACATAATATTAAAGTTGAATACTATGGAGAGAGACCTACAAGAGAAGAGATATTTTTAGCAAAAAGTGGAGAAATAGATGCGATGATTAGAAAAGTAGCTAAAGAAACAAACTCTATATTATTAACAAGTGACTGGATTCAATACAACTTAGCTAAAGCTCAAGGTATCGAAGCTTATTATTTAGAAACTTCAGAAGAAGAAGTTGAGCTTGTATTGGACAAATACTTCGATGAAGAAACAATGTCCGTGCATTTAAAAGAGGGATGTTTACCTTATGCTAAAAAGGGGAAGCCCGGAGAGGTTAAACTTGTAGCAATAGGTGATAAAGAACTAACTAAAGAAGAGATGGAAGATATAATTGATAATATTATAAAGTATGCAGAACAAAACAATGGATTCTTTGAAATTCAGAGAAAAGGAGCCACAGTTATTCAGTTAGGAAATATTAGGATTTCAATTGCAAGACCTCCATTCTCTGAGGCTTTAGAAGTTACAGCGGTTAGACCAGTCGTTAAAGCTTCATTAGAAGATTATCAGCTATCAGATAAGTTAATGGAAAGATTAAAAGAGATGGCAGAAGGTATCTTCGTTTCCGGACCTCCTGGAAGTGGAAAATCAACATTTGTTGCAGCTTTAGCTGAATTTTACAAAAGTCAGGGTAAAATAGTTAAAACAATGGAAAGTCCAAGGGATTTGCAAGTTAGTAAGGAGATAACCCAATATGCACCATTAGAAGGAGATATGGAAAAGACATGCGATATTTTGCTGTTAGTTAGGCCCGATTACACAATATATGATGAAGTTAGAAAAACGAGGGATTTTGAGATATTTGCAGATATGAGAATGGCTGGAGTAGGAATGGTTGGGGTTGTACATGCTTCAAAGCCTATAGATGCTATTCAAAGGTTAATTGGGAGAGTTGAGCTTGGAGTAATTCCACAAGTTGTTGATACTGTAATATTTATAAAAGATGGAAAAATACAGAAGGTTTATGAAATCGATTTTACAGTTAAAGTGCCTTATGGAATGGTTGAAGAGGATTTAGCAAGACCAGTTATTGAAGTTAAAGATTTTGAAACTGGAAAGGTCGAATATGAAATCTACACCTATGGAGAGCAAGTTGTTGTTATGCCAATTAAAGAAGAAGGTGGCAAAAAAGCTCCAATATACAGCTACGCTGAAGAAAAATTGGAAGAGATATTGAAAAAAATTTTGCCAAGAAAGGCTAAGCCGATGGTAAAAGTTACTGGAGATAATTCAATTGATTTAATTGTGCCAGAGAAATATATTGGAGCTATTATAGGTAAAGGAGGAAGGGAAATATCAAAATTGGAAGACATGCTTGGATTAAAAATCTCAGTTAAAGAAAAGGAAAAGGAAGAAGAAAAAGACATGGAAAACATATATAGAAAGTATGAATTTGTAAACGAACTTGAATCAACAAAGATTTATGAAACAGATAAATATGTGGTTGTAGATGTTGGAGAGGATTATGCCGGGGAGAATATAAGAATATACATTGATGGAAAGTTATTAACAACTGTTACGGTTAGAAATGATGGAACAGTTAGAATAAACAAAAAAACAAAGGTTGGAAGGGAGATTTTAGATGCAATAGATGAAGGTAGAGATATATACGTTGATATTCAATAAATTATTTTTAAAATTATTTTTTACTTATCTTGATTGCCTCTTTTAAATCTATCAGCCCCTTATAGAGTGCTGATCCAATAACAACACCGTAAATATCAAGCTCTTTTAAAGCTTTTATATCATCCATACTTGTAACTCCTCCAGAGTAAATTATGGGAATATCAGTCTTATCTATTATTTCCTTGATTATCTCAACATTTATCCCTTTTAACAAGCCTTCGACATCTACGTTTGTAAATAGGATATAACCAACTTTATCCTCAAAGTCCTTAATAACCTCTATTGGAGTTTTGTCAATTTTCTCTTTCCATCCTTTAATAGCAACTTTTCCTTCTTTGCATTCTACAGCCAAAACAATTTTATCCTTCCCGATCTCTTTATTTAAATCATCTATAAATTTTGGCTCTAAAATTGCCTTAGTTCCCACTATAACTCTATCAACTCCCATATCTATTAACTCTTTTGCCACATCCAAGCTTCTAATTCCCCCTCCAACTTCAACTGGGACATTAATCTCGTTTATAATGTTTTTAATAACATCTCTATTATTTCCTGTTCCAAGTGCAGCATCTAAATCAACTATATGTAAATACTCAGCCCCATCTTCCACAAACTTTTTAGCAACTTCTACGGGATTATCTATCTCCAAATGCTTTTTGTTTGGATCTCCTTGGATTAACTGAACACATTTCTTATCCTTTAAATCAACTGCCGGTATTATTAACATTATATCACCAACCTTTTAGAAACCATAGGGCTCCGCCCTATTGGTATACCGGGATGCATTGCTTCCGTAAGGAAGCAATGCCTCTTCTTGAGAAGCATGTTAATAGAAAACTAAGGAGTGAGATTATTTTTATTTTAATTTTACTACCATAATGTAATTATCAAAGGACCTTTTGCATTCGGTCTCTTTTTTATCATCAATATAGCATCTTCTCCATCTTCATAGTATTTTGGTAGGAGCTTCCTATCTTTATACCTCATCTTATAATAAAATTTTCTTGCAACAGTGTTTGAAACCCTAACTTCCAAAACTACGTAGTTGCAGTTGGCCTCATTAAAATAATAATCTTCCAATGTTTTTAATAAAGCTGTTCCAATCCCCTGCCCTCTATATTCCTTTTTTACAGCCAAGGATACTATATGCCCGTTCCCCCAATCCATACTACCCAATATATAGCCAACTACTTTTCCATTAACCTCTGCAACATAAAAACAGTTTGGATACATTGCCCATATTCCTAAAAGTAAATTGGTTGGATATGGTGTTCTAAATGCCTCTTTCTCAATTTCTTCAACAGCACTTATATCTTTAGATGTAAATTTTCTTATTATCATGTTCCCATACCAAAACTTATTTTAGTTTTTTATTTTAATTCTTTTATTTAATTTTTCTCTCTCTAAAATAAATTTTTTCTTATCCAATCCATAAGAGTATCCGCCCAAAGAATTTTTGGCAACAACCCTATGGCATGGAATTATTAAAGGTAGAGGATTTCTTTTCAAAGCCATACCAACAGCTCTTGGTGATGTATTTAATTTTCTAGCTATGTCACCATAAGTTATTGTTTTTCCAAATTCTATATTCTTAACAATATCTAAAACCTTTCTTGTAAATTCAGGAACTTCCAATTTGTAATTTATCATCTCTCTTGCTTCTTTATCATCAACTTCTGCAAAATATAGTTTTAATATAACTTCCCCTATTTCCAAATATTCCTCTTCTGGATTTTTGACAATATACCCATTCATGAACTTAAATATCTCTTCCCTTCTCAGAGGAATCGTATTTTTAACTAATTGATTACCTTTAAATATCATTCCAATAAAATAATCTTCTATCTGAATTATCATGTTCTCACGGTGAAAGATATGTTAATTGTAATCAACTACAAGACATACAAAGAGAGTATTGGAAAGAGAGGTTTAGAAATAGCTAAAGCCGCTGAAAAGGTTAGTGAAGAAAGTGGGGTCACAATTGGAGTTGCTCCTCAATTTGTAGATTTAAGGATAATTGTTGAAAACGTTAATATCCCAGTTTATGCTCAACACATTGATAATATAAATCCTGGAAGCCATACAGGGCATATATTGGCTGAGGCTATTAAAGATTGCGGTTGTAAGGGAAGTTTAATAAATCATTCAGAGAAGAGGATGTTATTGGCAGACATTGAGGCGGTTATAAATAAATGTAAAGATTTAGGATTAGAAACAATTGTTTGCACAAATAATATAAACACTTCCAAAGCAGTTGCAACCTTAAACCCTGATTATATTGCTGTTGAACCTCCAGAACTTATAGGGACAGGAATTCCAGTATCAAAAGCAAATCCAGAAGTTGTTGAAGGAACGGTTAATGCTGTTAAAGAGATAAATAAGGATGTTAAAGTCCTATGCGGAGCTGGAATATCTAAGGGAGAGGATGTTAAGGCAGCTATGGATTTAGGTGCTGAGGGTGTTTTATTAGCTTCTGGAGTAGTTAAGGCGAAGAATGTTGGAGAGGCTATAAGAGAATTGATAAAATTCATCTAATTTTTATAATTTCTTTTGTAGAATAGAAAGAGTATATGGGCACCATTTTAATATTTTGAAAGATTATAGTTTTTGGTGATATTAATGGCTTTTGGATTGAGTAGGAACGTTGAGGGAGCTTTATGTTATTTATTGTTTTGGGTTAGCGGATTAATATTTTTGTTGTTGGAAAGAGAGGATGAATTTATAAAATTCCACGCTATGCAGTCATTTGTAACATTTTTAATTTTACATTTTGCAGTGATAATTATCTCGGTAATCCAATTATTGGAAGGTTATCTCTCACTAATAACTATAGCGATAATTATTCTAGGGATTGTTGGGATGGTTAAAGCCTATAACGGTGAGAAATATAAATTCCCCATATTGGAGATATATCAGAAAAGCTGTTAAAGCAACATTTTAATTAACTGGTGAGTAAATGAAAAATATTTTAAAAATTCGAGCTCATCACCTTCTATGCATGCAGGGATTTCAAGGATATGGATATAGTGAAGAGTTTATAAAAAACATGGCTAAAATTGTTGAGGTTATAGATTTAAATCCTGAAATAGAAGTGATTGCCAAATGTGATGTAATCTGCTCTTACTGTCCATACAATATAAATGGAAAATGCCAAAAAGGGAAAGTTGAGGACATGGATCTGAAGGTTCTTAAAAAACTAAATTTAAAGGAGGGCTCAAGAGTTAGAGCCAAAGACCTTATCTCCCTCGTAAATGAAAGATTTGAAAATTTTTATGATGTTTTAGATGTATGTGGTGATTGTGAATGGAAATCAAAATGCCTCTGGTTCCTTTCACGAAGTAATAAAAAGCTTTAAATAAAATTATTTACTATAGGAAATAAAGGTGAGAGCATGGAGATTAAGCATTTATTAAGTAGGTATGAAAGAGCAAGATTACAGTTTTTTACGTGGAGATACAACACATCTACAGCAAACAAATTCCTCTTAGCTTTTGGATTAGCCTGTTTAACCGGAGCTTTGGCACAAATAAGGATATTCTTACCATGGACTCCAGTGCCTATAACTGGGCAGACATTTTCTGTTTTATTAGATGGAGTCGTATTAGGTAGGAGATGGGGAGGTTTAAGTCAGGCAATATATATTTTATTGGGAGGTTTAGGGGTTCCATGGTTTGCCAATTTCTCAGGAGGATTTTCTCATCTTTTAGGTCCAACTGGTGGGTATTTAATTGGATTTGTTGTAGCGGCTTTATTCATTGGATATGTAGTTGATAAATACGTAAAATCAAGGAACTTTTTACCTATGCTCGCAGTTATGTTATTTGCCAACTTCGTCATAATTTATGGATTTGGATTATTGGGCTTAGGACTTTGGTTAGCTTTAATTAAAGGCTCCTTCCCAGGAATTTGGGAGTTATTGTGGATGGGGGCATTCCCATTTGTTCCAGGAGATATAATAAAGGCAGTATTAGCCGCTAGTATAGCAGCAGTAATATTGCCAAAGCAATCATTTGGAGAAGAAGTTGATGCATAAATTTTTTATTTTTATTAAATTTATTTTTAGTTTTCATCGGTGAAATTTATGGAGATAGAGACTTTTTTAGAGAAATCTTTAAAAAATAAAATAACTTTTGATGATGCTCTTTACCTTTACAACAATTTTAATGCCATAGATTTGCTGTATTTGGCTTTTAAGGTAAAAAATGAAATAAATAATAAAAATAACACTAAAAATATTAAACTCTGTGCCATAATAAATGCCAAAAGTGGAAAATGTCCAGAAGATTGCATTTTTTGCTCACAATCAATTTATAGCAGTTGTAACATCCCAACATATCTTTTAAAATCAAAAAAAGAAATTTTAGATTGTGCCAAAAAATTTGATGGAATTGTTGAACGGTTTAGCATAGTAACGAGTGGCAAAAATATTAACAACGATGAATTTACTGAAATTATTGAGGCTATAGAGCTTATAAAAGAGGAAACAACCTTGAAGGTATGTTGCTCTTTAGGTTTGTTGGATAGGGAGAAATTAAAGGAGTTGAAAAAATTAAATGTTAGGATTCACAACAACTTAGAGACATCAAAAGATTATTTTAAAAACATCTGCTCAACTCACAGCTATGAAGATAAGATAAAAGTTATTAAAGAGGCGAAGAAAATTGGTTTAGAGGTGTGCAGTGGAGGAATATTTGGACTCGGGGAGAGCTTAGAAGAGAGGTTAAAACTGGCTTTTGAACTTAGGGATTTAGGGGTTGATAGTGTTCCTATAAACATTTTACATCCAATTGAAGGGACTAAAATCTACGAAAAAATAAAAAATGGAGAAATTGAACCATTAACTATTTCAGATATTTCGAAATCTATTGCCTTATATAAAATAATTCTGCCCTATGCGGAGATTAGATTAGCTGGAGGGAGATTACACAATTTAAGAGATTTCCAACCCTTTGCTTTAATGGCTTTAGATGGGTTGATGGTTGGGAACTATTTAACAACAAAAGGAAGAAGCTTAGAAGATGATTTAAAAATGCTTAGGGATTTTTACAATTTGGTGAAATAGTATGTGGTTTAAAAAAAGAATCATAATAAAGGAAACAAACATGCTTTTAAAAGTGGATGATAAGAGGTATTTTAAAATAGCTGAAGATATTATTTTAAAAAATAGGTTTGAATTGGAAAGATATATATTTAGAAATCCCTATTTTTTAACATCATACTATCCAATTGATATAGAAGATGATGCTCCAGAAATTGTAAAACTGATGGCTTTAGCTGGAGAAATCGCAAATGTTGGCCCTATGGCAAGTGTTGCTGGTGCCATATCAGAGATGTTGGTTAGAAGTGTTGGAGCAAAGAATATCATTGCTGAAAATGGTGGAGATATCTGCTTAAGAGCTAAAAAGGATGTTGTTGTAGGATTATATGCTGGAAATTCAAAAATTACTGGAGAGGTTGGATTTAAGCTAAAGAAAGAGATGATTAAAAATATTTATGGTGTTTGCACATCATCAGCAACTGTAGGACATTCAATAAGCTTTGGAGAGGCGGATGCAGTTACCGTATTTGCTAAAAGTTCTGCTATAGCTGATGCAGCAGCAACATCTATCTGCAATGCGTCAAGAGGTAGAGATGAGGAAGAGATGATAAATAACGCATTAGAAAAGGCAGATGAAATTGAAAGAATAGATGGAGTTTTTGTTGTTGTAAAAGATAAAGTAGGAATTAAAGGGAAAATTCCTGATTTAGTTAAGACAGACAAAAAAATAACATTGGGAGAGTTGTTTGATATTTATTAAAAATAACAAAATAAATTTGGGTGATTAGATGGAAGGCTTATCAGTAGGATTATTTGGTCATATTGAAGGAGTTGGAAAAGAGTTAGGAAAAAAAGGAACATCAACAGACATAACTCTATACAATTACAAGCAGGGAGATAAAGCTATTTGCTATATAGGGCCAACAAGATATCCAGATAGAATAAATCCTCTAATATATACAATAAACATGATGGATTATGCCTTAGTTTTTATTAATGAGATTACTGGAGAGTTGGGAGAAACTCTTTTAGCTTTAGACATGTTTGAAGTACATAAAGGAGCTTTTGTTGTAGGAGATTATGTTGATCTGGACATGTTAAAAAATATAGTATCACAAACATCCATGAAGGATTTTGAAATCTTAGAAAAAGATTTTATAAATATTAGAGAAAAGATGGCCAATTTAAGTGTAGATAGAGATTATGAAGGAGCTGTAAAAATCCCAATAGATCATTACTTTACAGTTAGAAGTGTTGGAACAGTTATATTGGGAAAGGTTGAAACTGGAACTGTTAAGGTTCATGATAACTTAAGAGTTTATCCAACAGATAAAACAGTAATGGTTAGGAGCATTCAAATACATGACAATGATTTTAAAGAGGCGAAGGCTGGAAATAGAGTAGGTTTAGCTTTAAAAGGAATAACAACAGATGAATTAGATAGAGGAATGATACTATCAAATGGTGATTTAAATACAGCCAAAGAGATTGAAATTAACATCAACTGGAATCCATTCATGCAAAAAACAGTAAAAGAAGGAGAGAATTATCAAATAATTGTTGGTTTGCAAAGCGTTCCATGCGTTGTTGAGGAAGTTAATAATAACAAAATAAAACTCTCATTACAAAAAGAGATAGCTTACGATGCTGGAGATAAATTATGCTTAATAGATGGTAGTGCAAAAGTCAGAATATTAGGGATAGGAAAGCTCTAAATTAAAATTTCATATTTTTTATTTTCTTTTCCTATATCCGTGTTCAAAATCTTTATCATAGAGCTTTGAATATGCATAATGTTTTGGATTTAAAACTTCTCCAACAATTATTAGGGCGGTTTTTTTAATTCCCTCTTTTTTTACCTTTTCAGCTATGTCCTTTAAAGTTCCTTTAACTACCTTTTCATCATTCCATGAAGCATGATAAACAACAGCTACTGGGGTATCTTCTTTATAACCTCCTTCAATTAACTCATTGACAACCTTATCAATCATTGAAACGCCTAAAAAGATAGCCATTGTTGCTTGATGCTTAGCCAAATCTTTAAGTTTTTCTTTTTCTGGCATTGGGGTTCTTCCTTCAGGCCTAGTAATGATAACAGTTTGAGAAACCTCTGGAAGCGTTAGTTCAACTTTTAACGAGGCAGTTGCCGCAAACAAAGAGCTAACTCCTGGAATTATTTCAACATCTATACCAAGCTTTGCTAACTCATCAATTTGTTCTTTTATAGCTCCGTAAATAGATGGGTCTCCAGTATGTAATCTAACAACTTTTTTCCCTTCATCAACCGCCTTAACCATTACATTAATGATTTCTTCCAAACCCATATTTGCACTGTTGTAGATTTCAGCGTTCTTTTTATTATACTCTAAGAGCTTTTCATTAACCAATGAACCAGCGTATATAATAACATCTGCCTCTTCAATAGCTTTTTTTCCTTTTAATGTAATTAATTCTGGGTCTCCTGGTCCAGCTCCAACAATTGTAACTTTTTTTTCCATAATTTCCCTCTATTCATCAAATTCATATCCGCAAACCTTACAAAAGTTTTTTAAAATCTCACTGCCGTGTTCAGTATGAGCAACTTCTGGATGGAATTGAACCCCATAAATTGGCTTTGTTTTATGCTTCATCGCCTCAACTTCACATATATCAGAATGAGCCAAAATCTCAAAGTCATCTGGAACTTTTTTAACCTCATCTTTATGTGAAGCCCATGCATTAAACTCCTTTGGAACATTTTTGAATAAATCGTTCTCCTTATCAACATAAACCTTTGTTAAAGCATATTCCTCTGCCTCAGCCCTTCCGACCTCTCCACCATAAGCCAGTGCAATTAACTGATGCCCTAAACAAATCCCCAAAATAGGGAGTTTAGCATTTAAAGCAATATCTATACAACATTTTGCTTTTTCAATATCTGGTCCTCCACTTAGTATAATGCCTTTAACATCTTCATTGCTTTCAATCTCTTCCAATGGCGTTGTATTTGGAACTATCTTTGAGACAACTCCAATATACTTTAAACTCCTATATATTCTATGAACATACTGCCCTCCGTTGTCTAAGATAATAATCATTCTTATCACCTAAGTTTATTGTTGGCATCTACTTAAAAATCCTGAAAAGGTGTTTTCAAACTTTTTCATAGTTTCACAGCCCCACTCAATAAGCTCATTCCATTCATTTTTATCAATTTGGAGGATATTCCCAGACATTTGTTTGTATGTTGCTATTCTATATGCTCCTTTTTTAGATTTTTCTGCTTGAGTCCATTCAAGACTACATCCTATTTCGTTTTCTATTTTTTCTTTATTTTGCTTTAAGAATTCAAATATTTGCTTATTTCTTTGTGAATCTTTTGTCCCAATGTATAGTTCAACTGAAAATTTGTTACCCTGTTTAAATACCCAACTATATTCTATTCCACTTTTCCCTGCACTAAAAGACATCCAATTTTGTGGCTGTGGAGTTAGATTTTTTCCATATCTTTCTAAAAGTTCATCCCAAAACCTTCTATAAGTTTCATTTCTCTCTGATATCTGTGGATTTCTTGATATTTTTACCCATTGGTTTGGTGCTACTACAACATCAAAATCTACTGCAGGATCTGAATTTCCAATTTTAACTACTTTTAACTCAATACCAAAAAATCCAATTTCTTCGGGAGTGTTTTCATTTAGCCATGTAAGTGCTTGTTTATGTTCATCGGTAAATTCTTCAGCAATCCATATAATGATTTTTGCATCAACTCCAGATGCATAAGTTAGTATCTTCCCTAAATGGTCATGGTTTGTTTTTCCAAACTGATTTTCTATAATAACCTTTGTGTTTGTGTTAATTTCCTTACCAAAAATATCTACCCTAAAGTTTCCTATTGGATATTCTCTCTGAAGTTCATCAAATTCTAAGTGAAGTTTTTGGGATAATAATTCTATGTTATCTTTAAGCCAATCACTTAAATCCCGTTCATTTTCAAAAACTTTATCTATTTCTATTTCTTCCAATACTCCAAGCTGAACTTTGGGCATGATTACACCCAATAATTGTTATTTATTTTGTTGTTATCTCAACACCATTTTCAGTTATTAATATTGTATGCTCCGCTTGGCTAACTATGCCATTCTCTCTCTCCTTTAATACTGGATAACCATAAATGCAAGATGCCCTAATTAGGGAGTTTAAAGCCAATCTCTCACTCTCATTTTTCAAAACCCATCTTTCAGCAAACGGTAAATATGGGTAGTTCTTTGCTATAACATCTAAAAGTTTTCTTGCTTGTGGTAATCTAATTGGTCTTTTAGCTAAAAACTTGTATATATTTCCAAGATTCCCATCTTTAACCATTCCAAAGCCATCCGTTGCAAATGGCTCTATTGCCACTAAATCCCCAACATCAATAACTTGATTGGTTCTTTCATAAACATTTGGAATGCTAATTCCTGTGTGTAATTCATATCTATACATCACATGCCCAGAGAGGTTAGATATTGGCTTATAACCATAACTCTCAATAACCTCTTGGATAATCCTTCCCATCTCTCCAATATTCATTGGTGGATTTATCTCTTTAATAACTGTATATAGTGCATCCTCAGATGCCTTTACCAAATCTTTATAAGAGTTTGATAAATCCACTGTTATGGCCGTATCTGCTATATAGCCGTCTACATGAACCCCTAAGTCCAATTTAACAATATCTTCCTCCTTAAATTCTAAATTGTCATTTAATTTTGGTGTGTAGTGGGCAGCTATCTCATTAATTGATATGTTGCATGGAAAAGCTGGCTCTCCGCCAAGCTCTTTAATCCTATTTTCAACAAATTCAGCAACCTCTAACAATTTAACTCCTGGTTTTATTAATTTTATTGCTTCTTCTCTAACCTTAGAAGCTATTTTTCCCGCCTCTATAATTTTTTCATAACCCTCAATCTCCATACTTTCATCTCTAATTTTTTATTATTGTTCATTTTCAATTATTTTTATCTCTTTATAACAATTGTTAATATATCCTCATCCTCTAATTTGTGGTCTAAACCAACTCTCTGCCCTGGATGTTTTGCTGACTTTCCCCAAACTTGGGCATATCTGAAATTCCTAACAAAGTCCTTATGTAGTTTTTCACAAACATCCTTTACAGTAGCTCCCCTCCTCATAATTAACGGCTCATCAAAGTCCGGCTTTTTCCCTTGTGGCTTTAAATAAATTTTTATAAAGCCCAATTTATCGTATATTTTATCTTTCAATAAATCTAAGTTAATTCCTTTATTCCCAGAAACTAAAACATAATCCTTCCCAAATTCCTCCAATTTTTGCTTAATGTATTTTAAATATTCTTCATCTGCCAAATCTATTTTATTCACAACTACCAAAGATGGAATATAAACCCTATTTCCAGCAACAACATCGATAAACTGCTCTAATGTAATATCCTCCCTAATAACAACATCTGCGTTGTGTATTCTATACTCGTTTAATATCGCCTCTATCGTGTCTTCATCTATATGAGTTAGTGGGACTGTTGAGCTAACATTAATTCCTCCTCTCTCTTTAACCTTAATTTTAACATCAGGAGGAGTTTGGTCTAACCTAATTCCAACATTGTAGAGTTCTTTTTCAATAACTGGGAGATGCTCCAATGTATATATATCTACGGTTAATAAAATCATATCTGCACTTCTCACCGCTGATAAAACCTCAGTCCCTCTACCTTTTCCTGACGAAGCACCAACTATAATTCCAGGAGCATCTAAAAGTTGAATTTTAGCCCCTTTATGCTCCATAACTCCGGGGACAATTGTTAAGGTTGTGAAGGCATAAGCTCCAACTTCTGATTTAGCATTTGTTAATTTGTTTAGCAGGGTAGATTTTCCAACGGATGGAAATCCAACAAAAGCCACAGTAGCATCTCCACTCTTTTTTACAGCGTAGCCCTTTCCTCCTCCGCCTCCCCCTCTACTTTGAGCTTGTTCCCTCAATTTAGCTAATTTTGCTTTTAACCTACCAATGTGTTTCTGTGTAGCTTTATTATATGGTGTTTTCTTTAATTCTTCTTCTATCCTTCTAATTTCCTCTTCAATTCCCATAATCATCACCGATAAACTTAATTATTTTAAAATAATCCTAAATCAAATATTAATAATTGCAAAAAAGTTTTAAGTGAAAAGTGAATTGATGATAACTACATCATAATAGTGTAATGTTTGCTTTGATAATAATAATTGCCAATAACTATTTAACTGTTATCTTGACTACTATAATGAAATGTCAAAGCAAAAAATTTTAAAACTCCCAAACCCTTAATTTCTATATCTCACGTGGGTTAAATAAATAGAAATATTTAAATGTAAAATTAAAAGATTACGAGAGGGATACGTGTGTCAAACGAAGATTTAAAGTTAAAAGTAGCTAAAGAGGCTGTGAAGTTAGTTAAAGATGGAATGGTTGTTGGATTGGGGACAGGTTCAACAGCAGCTTTATTTATCAGAGAGCTTGGAAATAGAATTCAGGGGGAGGAATTAACGGTCTTTGGAATCCCTACATCATTTGAGGCTAAAATGTTGGCTATGCAGTATGGAATACCATTAGTTTCTTTGGATGAGTACGATGTTGATATTGCGTTTGATGGAGCAGATGAGGTTGAAGAAAAAACGTTATTTTTAATAAAGGGAGGAGGAGGTTGCCACACCCAGGAGAAAATAGTTGATTACAACGCTAATGAGTTCGTTGTTTTAGTTGATGAAAGCAAGTTGGTTAAAAATTTGGGGGAAAAGTTTCCAATACCTGTAGAGGTTATTCCATCAGCTTATAGAGTTGTGATTAGAGCTTTGTCAGAAATGGGTGGAGAGGCAGTTATTAGGTTAGGGGAGAGGAAAAGAGGACCGGTTATAACTGACAATGGGAATATGATTATAGATGTGTTTATGAAAGTTGATGATGCAGTAGAGCTTGAGAAGGAAATCAACAACATACCAGGAGTTGTTGAGAATGGAATCTTTACAAAGGTAGATAAAGTTTTAGTAGGGACAAAAAAAGGTGTAAAAACCTTGAAGAAATAAAATTATTATTCATTTTCTTTTTTCTTCAATAATGAGACATAATAAACAAATGCTCCGCTTGATATTGTATCTCCTAAACCAACAGTAGATTTTGGTTTTTCAACATATCTTGAAGGAGATAAGGCAATTTTATAATTATCACCGTTAAGTTTTTCAGCAATCTCCTTTAACAAATCTCCATACTTGTTGTGAGGAACTTTTAACCCCTCATACAAATCATCTATACTTTTTATATTTCCTAATTTTGCCCTTGTTGAAGCTAATATGGTAGAAAACTCCAAGCATTCCTCAAGTTCTTTTTTAGATAATGGGTTGTCAGCTCTACAAACAAAAAGTATGTAATAAATGGTATGAACTTGAACAACCTCTAAGTTTTTAAATCTATCCAATAAAATTTTAGCACCCTCAATCACATCCTCAACAAAGCTATCTTTTAAAATTTTATTACTAAGATTTTCATATCCCAAGATGTGTAAAACGTTAGCTATTTCAGTCTCATCCATTCCTACACTATTCACACTGCTTAAAATATAATCAACAACCATCTCTCTAATTTTTATATCTGAGATAGATGCAAATTCTAAATGAGCTTTAATATCTTTATTTTTCTTTAACAATTTTATATCCTCTTTAGCTCTCTTAAAGTAATACTCTGCCGTCTTTCCATCGCTGTATTTTTCTTTAATTGCCTGATATCCAGATAGGAAGGCACAATCTACCATCTCTCCAATTTCAGGTAAAAAGCTCCTAACACCATCTTTTATCTCAATCCTCAAAGCTTCAGGTCTTGAAGCTACAATAAATCTCGTAGATTGCTTGGCAGTTACTTCCTCCCCAGCTAATTTAAATTTAAGTCCTTTTTTAAATTCAAATATCCGGTTTATCTTTAGTGGGTCATCCCTATAACTCTCTCTAACCTTTTTTAATACAAGGTTGCCATTCTCAACTGATGGATACAAAAGATTATCATAATCGATAAACATTTCTGCCTGTTTTTTTGATAAAAATGGAGTATAAACAATTATTTTATCTATCTGAAGGGTAGCCATTAGATTGGAAACAATTCCTGCCTGTCCTCCCATCCTTTCTTCATCATATTTAATTTTATTAAACCAATCTTGAAGCTCTTTTTTATCCTTTAATGGCACTTCTGCAGGTTTTCCAGTTTTTATACTATAAACCAACCTTGCAACAAAATCTAAAGGTTCCTCAATAATTCTTGGATATTCCTCCATTCTTTTTATGATATCTTCATGATTAAATTCATCAACTAATTTTTGAACATCCTCATCATTCAAATATTTTATTGCATCTACGTTTGTGTTATAAGCTGTAAAAAGCTTAGTTTCCTTTATAGTTTCAATGAATTTATTTACTACCATATCTATCACATTTTTTTATTAATTCCCAGCATATTTTTTTCTCCCCTTCAACTGCCGGTTGATTGTAAGTATTTAGGTTATAAAGCTCCCCCATAAATCCAACTTGCATCTCATACATATACATTAAAGCTCCTAAAGCCTCTTCATTAACTTCATCAATCGTTATTTTTACATTTGGTATTCCGTTATTTGTTAAAGCGATTTCTGTAGCTTCTTGCTCACATTTAATAATATCAGAAAGCATACAACACACTTCTTTGTCATCTATATCTTCAAATACAATCTCTTCATCCAACCTGTATTTTTTAGGAACTATGAAAGTTATTATCTTATCTTTTTTTCCATCCATGTAGAGTTGCAATAAAGAATGCTGGTCTTTAGCCCCAATTGACAATAATGGAGTTATTCCCTCTCCTCTTTTTCCTAAGCTTTCTCCAATAAGTTGCTTACACCACTCTCCAAAATATCTTAAGCTTTCAATATAACTCATGATTACTGAGATATCCCTCCCTTTTTTATCATAAAGGTAGTGTATAACCCCATTCAACAAAGCTGGATTTTTTAATATGTCCTCATTTCGGCAGAGTTTATCCATCTCCCTCGCTCCCTTCAATATTTTTGATATATCTGTCCCTAAAGAGTATAGAGGGGCTAAACCAACAGCAGTGAAAACGGAAAACCTTCCAGGAACATTTTCAGGGATTGAAAGTATTTCATAATTATTTTTCTCTGCCTCTCTTTTTAATTTTCCATCGTTAGTTATAAAGACAATTTTTCCTTTAAATGAATTTAGTTTTCCAATCTTCTTTTTTATTAAATAATAATTAACCAAAGTTTCCAATGTATTACCAGATTTACTAACAATATAAATTATAGAATCATTTAAATCGATTTTGTTTAATATTGATAAGGTTTTTTCAGGATCGCTATTGTCTATAAAATAGGCGTTGTTTTTAAATGCAGATACTGCATAATAGATTGCCATAGTTCCCAGTATTGAGCCCCCCATTCCAACAACTACAACGTTTTTGTATCCATTAAAGAATTTGTATTCATCTAAATTTTCGTTGTATATTACATCTCTAAATCCCACAACCCCATTATCCAACTTTTCCATCAACCTTGAATATGCACTTGTAAAGTCTACACCATTTATATCTTCAAAACTTACTTCCCCAACCCTTAAAGCGTTTTCATAATCATAACTTAACATATTTCCCCCCAATCCTATTTTAAATAATGATTGTAAACTGCACCACCAAACAAACCCTTGTATCTCCTTATAGATGGAGAGTTCTGCCAGCTTAAGTTTCTAAGAACATGGTAATAACAATTTCTCATCATCATGGAAAGAGGGGCGTTTTCGTCATATGGTCGAGTAGGGCATTTGTATGCTTCATACTGTAAAAACATACACACCTCACTAACTTTATAAAATGTCCAATTTAACGCATGTTCAACACCCCACATAAATCCTGCTTTATCAGGTACTTTAAATAATACACCTGTTGCTTTATTAAAGTTTGGGAATTCGTAAGGGTTGTAGTGGAGAGGTATTATAGTGTCTTTTAAACCCCCAGTCTCTGTGGCTATAACTGGAGTGCAGTACGCCATCGCTTCCATTTGAACCAAACCACACGGCTCCCAATATGAAGGCATAACCATCCAATCACTTCCAGCAAACACCAGCGATGAAAGTGGGAGAGAATAACCTATTAAAGCCAAAATCTTTCCATCATATTCCTCAGCGAGATTTTTTAATTTATCTTCAATTTCCCTCTCCCCCTTTGTTAAAAATACAAATCTTATGTCATGTTTTTCTAAAAGTTCAGGAATTGCTTCGAACATTACATCAAATCCTTTTTGATATGTAGCCCTACCTACAAATCCAATTAATGGAGTTTCAACCTCCCCCTTCAGTCCACCATGCACCTCAACTTCCGTAGCTGAAATTCCCCTATCTTTTATTTTATTCCAATCTTCAACGTATTCATAAACCCCTCCCTTATAAAACCACGAATATTTTATTTTTGGCTTTACATCATAAGCATCTTCAGCTGAGTACGGTGAGATATAAGCGTAATTTCTCGGATCGAGTTTGTTATTTGAAAGGGTTATCATTCTATCTATTATTTTTATAGGGTCGTATTCATCTATATCTATACCATTTAGAATTCCAACAAATGGCTTACCATCCAAATATTTCTTTATATATGGGCAGTTTTTTATCTCTTCAGCGTGTGTAGGACTTACGGTGTTGACTGCATCGGCATATTTAATTCCCAACTCTAAGAAAGTCATAACCTCTCCTTTATACTCAACCATCTCCCCTTTAAAAGCCTCATTATGTATAGTCAAAGTTGTTGGCAAATCCAATATATCACTACATTTGGCTATAGCTAAACCACACATCCAATCATGCCCAGAGGCGACATCAATATCACCCACATCATTTAAACACTCAACAACCAAATCAGCAAAGATTTCATACTTTATAGGATCCCAAACATCTAAGTTGTTAATTTCTTCATTGCTAAATACAATCAACTCAACACCGGTTGTTGGATGCCTCGTCTTTAAAACATCGAATTTAATCTTAGAACCTTTATAAACAACAGTTATTTTTTTAACAACTTCATGAGGGATATCAAAATATCTATTGTAATGATTTATTGTTAAGACTAAAACATCATTACCATTTTTTAAAAATTTTGGTAAATCCCTCATCACATCTCCTAATCCACCATAGGAGACAATAGGGGTTATCGTTGGAGCAAGAATTGCTATTTTCATGGATATCACAACCTTTTTATATTATCAACATAATAATTTCTATTAACGAGCTTATTTAAATCTTGCTATATGATGATATTATGAAGGTAGCGATAATAACCTGGGAGTATCCTCCAAGAATCGTTGGAGGTTTGGCAATTCATTGCAAAGGTTTGGCAGAGGGTTTAGTTAGGAATGGACATGAAGTAGATGTCATAACTGTTAGTTATAACATGCCGGATTATGAAAACATAAATGGAGTTAACGTCTATAGAGTAAAACCAATAACTCATCCGCATTTTTTAACCTGGGCTACATTCATGGCTGAAGAGATGGAAAAAAAGTTGGGGATTTTAGGGGTTGATAAATATGATGTAATTCACTGCCATGATTGGATGACACACTTTGTAGGGGCAAATTTAAAGCATGCATGTAAAATGCCTTATGTCCAATCAATACATAGCACGGAGATTGGAAGGTGTGGAGGGCTGCATTCAGATGATTCAAAGGCGATACATACGATAGAGTATCTCTCAACCTATGAATCCTGCCAGGTAATAACTGTAAGTTATTCTTTGAAAGAGGAGGTTTGCTCCACATTCAATACGCCAGAAGATAAGGTTAAAGTTGTTTATAACGGTATAAATCCCTGGGAGTTTGATATTAATATGAGCTGGGAAGAGAGAATAAATTTTAGAAGAAGTTTGGGCATTCATGATGATGAAAAGATGATTTTATTTGTTGGAAGATTAACGTATCAAAAAGGAGTAGAGTATTTAATAAGGGCAATGCCAAAAATCCTTGAAAGGCATAATGTAAAGTTGGTTATAGCCGGGTCTGGGGACATGAGGGGTTATTTGGAAGATTTATGCTATCAATTGGGGGTACGGCATAAAGTAGTTTTTTTAGGGTTTACTAATGGTGATACGCTAAAAAAATTATACAAATCAGCTGATCTGGCTGTAATTCCTTCAATCTATGAGCCGTTTGGTATAGTGGCTTTAGAGGCTATGGCCGCTGGAACACCTGTAGTTGTAAGCTCGGTTGGAGGGTTGAGAGAGATTATACAGCATGAGTATAATGGCATTTGGGTCTATCCAAAAAATCCTGAGTCAATTGCTTGGGGGGTTGATAGGGTTTTATCTGACTGGGAGTTTAGGGAGTATATTGTTAATAACGCCAAAAAGGATGCTTACGAAAAGTATAGTTGGGATAACATAGCTAAAGAAACTGTAGAAGTTTATAAAGTAGCTATAGAGATGATGAGGCGATAATATGGAAGATATGTGGGGAAAAATTGGTGAAACCGCTGGAAGAGTCTACCACCTACTGAAAGGAGGGGAGAAAAGCTTATCCCAAATAGAAAAAATTTTAAGAAAAGAGGGATATAACTCCAATATTGTAAAAATGGCTATTGGATGGTTGGCAAGGGAAGATAAAATATTTGTATTGAAAGATGTCAAAAAGTGGATTATTAAACTGAAATAAAATAAAAATAAAATTAAATCTTATTTTTTGTTTCTAAATATTAATTTTGAATTAAATAATTTTAAATCAATTTTAGCGTGATTTATATGGGCGGAATAATTGGAAATAACAACCTATTAGTAAAAATCGGAGATTATGGGGAAATTAGTTATGTTTTCTATCCTCATGTGGGTTATGAAACCCATTTCTTCGATTCTGCATTGGCAGTGTATGATAAAAAAGTAAAATGGCATTGGGATGATGATTGGGACATCTCTCAAAAATATATTGAAGAAACAAATATATTCAAAACTATACTGGAAGACGATAAAATAATATTGACAATTAAAGATTTTGTTCCAGTTTCGCACAATGTAATCATTAGAAGGTTGCATATAAAAAATAAACTCGATAAAAAATTGAATTTTAAGCTATTTTTTTATGAAAATTTAAGGATTGGGGAGTATCCTACAGAAAATGCCGTAAGATTTTTAGAGGATGAGGGATGTATCGTTAAATATAACGAAAAATATGTTTTCTGCATTGGAAGTAATAAAAAGATAGATTCGTTCCAGTGTGGAAACAGATACAGCAAAAACAGTGCATACGTAGATATTGAAAACGGATTGTTGATGGAACATAAAGAAAGCCATGGACTGATGACAGATAGTGCAATATCGTGGAATATAGAGATTGATAAAGGAAAGAGCTTAGCGTTTAATATCTATATACTTCTACAAAAATTTGATGGAGATTTATCAATAATAACCGAGCAGTTAAAGATTATAATGAACAATACTGTACATATCAAAGACCTTTCAATGAACTATTGGAAAAATAGCATTGGAAATATAAAAGAACATATCCATCCTCAATTTCATTCAGATAAAGAAATATGTCCTATAGCTAAAAGGGCTTTAATGGTTCTTCTAATGCTTTGTGATAAAGATGGGGGGATTATAGCCGCTCCTTCACTACATCCAGACTATAGGTATGTTTGGGGGAGGGATGGGGCTTATATAGCAGTTGCATTAGATTTATTTGGAATTAGAGGAATTCCCGATAGATTCTTTGAATTCATGTCTAAAATTCAAAATGATGATGGTTCATGGCTACAAAACTACTACACAAATGGAAAACCGAGATTAACAGCGATGCAGATTGACCAAATTGGCTCTATACTGTGGGCTATGGATGTGCATTATAGATTAACTGGAAATAGAAAGTTTGTTGAGAGGTATTGGAATACTATAGAAAAAGCTGGAAATTATCTAACTTCTGCCGCTTTAAACTTCACACCATGCTTTGATTTATGGGAAGAAAAGTTTGGAGTTTTTGCATATACTATGGGAGCAATCTATGCGGGATTAAAAGCTGCTTATAGTATGAGTAAAGCTGTTGATATGAGGGATAAGGTTAAACATTGGGAAAAAGCTATTGAATTTTTGAAAAAGGAAGTTCCAAGGAGATTTTATTTAGAAGATGAGGAAAGATTTGCTAAATCAATAAATCCATTGGATAAGGAGATAGACGCTAGCATATTGGGATTGAGCTATCCATTTAACTTAATTGATGTTGATGATGAAAGGATGATAAAAACAGCTGAGGCTATTGAAAATGCATTTAACTACAAAGTTGGTGGGATTGGGAGATATCCTAATGATGTTTATTTTGGAGGGAACCCATGGATTATAACGACATTGTGGATTTCTTTATATTATAGAAGGTTATCCAAGGTTTTAAAAGAGAAAAATAAAAATGATATGGCAGAGAAATATTTAAAAAAATCTAAAAAATTGTTTGATTGGGCAGTTAAATACAGCTTTAACGGTTTGTTTCCAGAGCAGATACATAAGGACCTCGGCATTCCAATGTCTGCAATGCCTTTGGGCTGGAGCAATGCAATGTTTTTAATCTACCTATATAAGGATGACAATGTCATAATTCCATAAATAAACTAAAAATAATTGGGGGAAAATATGTTAATAACGTTTAATTTTGAAGTTCATCAACCACATAGGTCGAATAAAGATGTAAACAAGAAAGGAAATTCACTATGGGAAAAATATGTGGATACAAAATTAAATAAAGAAGTTTTTAACAAAGTGGCTGAAAAATGTTATATCCCAACAAACGAGTTGATATTAGAGCTTATTGATGAGTATGATTTTAAGGTCAATTACTCAATTACTGGAGTTTTTATAGAACAAGCGTTGGAATTTAACGAATACGTGTTAGATTTGTTCAAAGATTTGGTAAAAACTGGAAACGTTGAGTTAATTGCTGAAACTTATCACCATTCATTATCAAGCTTATTTGAAAGCGAAGAGGAGTTTATTGAAGACATTGAGATGCATAGAAATCTCTATAAAGAAATTTTTGGTTTTAAAGCAGATGTATTTAGAAATACTGAGCTAATATATAACAACAGAATTGCGAGGATAGCAAGAGATTTAGGATTTAAGGCGATATTTACAGAAGGTACAGAGAAAATTTTAGGATGGAGAAGTCCAAACTATCTCTATCACTCTCCAGATGGTATGAAAATTCTGCTAAGGAATTATAGGTTGAGCGATGACATAGGTTTTAGATTTTCATCAAGGGATTGGGACCAGTATCCACTAACAGCTGATAAATACGCTATTTGGCTGGCGTCAACACCTGGAGAGGTTATAAACATCTATATGGATTATGAGACGTTTGGAGAGCATCACTGGAAAGAATGTGGGATATTTGAGTTTTTAAGATATTTACCTGTGGAAATAGCTAAACATGAGCATTTAGAAGTAGTTAATGTCAGCGAAGCTGTTGAAAGATTGGAGCCGAGAGGAGAGATTTACGTGCATGAATTTGCCACAATATCTTGGGCAGACAGTGAGAGGGATGTGAGTGCATGGTTAGGAAATAAGATGCAGAGAATATCTTTTGAAAAATTGAAGGATATTGGAGAATTCATAAAAGAAAATGAAAATAAATTAAAGAAATTAGGAAAATTTGACGAAATTTATAAGATGTATAAGATATTACAAACGAGCGATAACTTTTATTATCAATGCACTAAAGGTTTTGGAGATATGGACGTTCACAACTATTTTAGCCACTTTGACACACCATTTGATGCCTATGCAAGCTATTTAAACATTTTATATGATTTTGAATACTACATAAAAGAATTATTAAACAAATTTGAGATTAGCGGAGATAAGGATGGAGATTTTAAATTAAAACGTCAACAAAAAACTATAAAAAATGAAAAAGAAAAGGATACAAAAAATAAAGTTGAAAAAAATCCAGTAGAATCCGATATATTGATTGCAAAAAACGATATAAAGGATACAGAAAATATTTATAGCCAAAATAAAAAAGGAGATAAGGACAAGGAAGGATTTATAATTACGTGAGGGAGAAGATGAAAGAGAAGTGCGTTATATTTGTTATAGATGGATTGGGGGATAGGCCAAATGAGAAGGGTTTAACACCTTTAAAAGAAGCAAAGACTCCAACAATGGACAGAATTGCCAAAGAAGGGATTTGTGGTTTAATGAATGCCATAGATATTGGTGTAAGGCCTGGAAGTGATACAGCCCATTTAGCTATTTTAGGCTATAATCCTTACGAGGTTTATACTGGTAGAGGACCTTTAGAGGCTTTTGGTGTTGGTTTAGATTTAAAAGAGGGAGATGTAGCTTTTAGATGCAATTTTGCTACTGTTGATGAAAACTTCGTTGTTTTAGATAGAAGAGCTGGAAGAATAAGCCCAGAAGAGGCTGAAGAGTTGGAAAAAGAAATTGATGGTTTGGAGATTGATGGAGTCAAGGTTATTTTCAAATCTTCAAGAGGATACAGAGGAGTTTTAGTTTTGAGAGGAGAGGGATTATCTTGCAGAGTTACCGATGGAGACCCTCATGAGGAAGGGGTTAAAGTTGATGAAATAAAACCTTTAGATGATTCAGAAGAGGCTAAGAGAACTGCTGAGATTTTAAATAAATTATTAAAGATCGTTTATGAAAAATTAGATAAGCACCCAATAAATGAAGAAAGGAGAAAAAAAGGTTTGCCTCCAGCTAATATAATATTACCAAGGGGAGCAGGAGTAGTTCCAAAGATAGAGAAGTTCTCTGAAAAATACAATATGAAAGGAGCTTGTATCTGCGGAACTGGGTTGATAAAAGGAATCGCTGTAATGGTTGGGTTGGATGTTATAGAAGTTGAAGGAGCTACAGGAACTCCAAAAACAAACTTTATGGGTAAGGCTAAGGCTTTAGTTGAGGCTTTAAAAGAGTATGATTTTGTCTTAGTTAATGTAAAAGGAGCTGATGAAGCAAGCCATGATGGGAAATATGAGCTTAAAAAAGAAGTTTTAGAGAAGATAGATGAAATGCTCTCCTATGTATTTGAGCATATTAAAAAAGATGAAGTTTATTTTGTATTGACTGGAGATCACTCAACACCAATAGAGATGAAAGACCACTCGGCAGACCCTATTCCAATAGTTATTTGGGGTAAGAGTGTTAGAGTTGATGACGTAACTGAGTTTAATGAATTTGCTTGTGCTAAAGGAGCTTTACACTGGATTAAAGGAGAGCATATAATGAAGATACTGTTGGATTTAACAGGAAGAAATGAGAAGTTTGGAGCTTAATTAAATATTTTATTATTTTTTATTATATTATATCATTATCCTATCTTGTTTTATCAAAGCTTCAATTACGCTTTTTTTAACAGCTTTTGCAATCATCTCACCCATCTTTGTATGTCCTCCAGTGTAATCAACACCCCTACCAAAACCTTTAACAACTATTACATTATCTGTTCCAGTTCCAGTAGCTAAAAGTTCTGGATGTTTTGTGCTTCTTATATTAAGTTCTTGGAATGCGTTAGTTTTTGCTTCAGTTATCGTTATTATCGCCCTTGCCATCGCTCCATCGGTTAGATTTGCGTTTGTTATTAAGATGATATTGACAGTTCCTATTTCCTCTTTTGGTATTAGTTTTCCATCAACTACTTTATACGTTTTAAAATCTTTTTCAATGTAATCAGCCTCCTCATCCCCCAACCTTATTGCATTATACTTAGCTCCAGCTGTTGTAAAGGCAACAACATAAAACTCATCAAACTCCTCTTTTGCAACTGCCAAATTATCCATGTTAGCTCCAGTTGATAATAAAGCAATATCTTCCTTTTTAATACCAATTTTATTCAAAACTTGATTTTCATAATCTTTGTAGCTATGAACCTTATTCCAAAATATTTCAGGAATTGAGTGATTTCCAACATATTTTACTTCTTTAAATCCCTCCCTCGTTGATAAAGCCCTTCTTTTATTTTCGAACTCAACAACAAATGTTTTTGTTTTCTCAGAGGTATTGTCAATTTCAACGGTATGGGGAATTTTATAAGCCTTCCAATCGTCCATCTCCAAAATTTTTTCCACAATTTCACCTTAAAAGATTTTTTAAATTATTTATGCATAAATCCAAATCACCAATACTTTTATTTTGCAATTCTATCATCTTTATTACATTAATGTTTTTTAAATCTTTATTAAAATTATTAAAGTTAATTTTTCCTTTGCCTATAGGTAGATGTTCATCAAACCCTCCGTTATTATCATGTATATGGATATGAGCTATTTTATCGGAGATTTTTAGAAAATCTTGAATGTTGTTGTTTAAAAAAGAATGTCCAATATCAAATGTTATTTTTAGCTCATCTAAGTTTTCAATTATCTCTTTATCTGGGTTCCTAAACATGAACATATCGTAGGATGGCATATTTTCAATGGTTATTTGAACTCCAAACTCTTCCTGAATATTGTTTAACTCTTTCAAACTCTTTATTAGTGAGGATAAAGATTTTTCATAATCATATTTAAAAACACAATAACCAGGATGTAAAACCAATAATTTGGCATTAACTTTTGTTGCTGATTCTAAAACATCTTTTATGAAATCTAAACTAACTTTTCTAATCCTTTCCCTATAAGAAGATAGATTTAAATCACTTATTGGGCAGTGTAGAGTATATTTTAAATTGTAAGATTGAGTTATCTCAACATTTTCCTTTAACATAATATTTAAGTTCCCATCGCATCCCAACTCCACATATTTAACTTTTTCTTCCAAAATTTCAAGGGCTTTAGATAAAGTTTTATCTGTATCCAGAAATAAGCTCGTTGACACCCCAATTTTCATACATTCCACCTATTGAATTATAATCTTTTTAAATATTTTTAAAATTTTTTGTAATTAAAAAGTTAAATATTTAAAATCACCACATAAAAAGTATAAATACCCCTCTTCTAAATATACTTAAAAAGGTTACTAAGGTGAGAGTTTGTTTTTAAAGAAATTAATGGAGGCAAAGACTGCATATACATTTGATGATGTTTTATTGGTTCCAAATGCATCTTACGTAGAACCAAAAGATACTGATGTTTCTACAGATTTAGCAGGTTTGAAGTTAAATATTCCAATAATTTCTGCGGCAATGGATACAGTTACTGAAAAAGAAATGGCTATTGCATTGGCAAGATTGGGGGGTTTGGGGGTTATACATAGAAATATGACAATTGAAGACCAAGTTCATCAAGTTCAAGCTGTAAAAAAAGCAGATGAAATAGTTGTTAAGGACGTTATTACAGTTTCTCCAGAAGATACCATTGGAGATGCAATAAACATAATGGAAAACTATTCAATTAGTGGTTTGCCAGTGGTTGATAATGAAGAAAAATTAGTTGGAATTATAACGCATAGGGATGTTAAGGCAATTGAAGATAAATCCAAAAAAGTTGAAGATGTGATGACTAAAGATGTTGTTTGTGCTAAAGAGGATATTAAAGAAGAAGAAGCTTTAGAGCTCATGTATGCCAATAGAGTTGAAAGATTGCCAATAGTTGATGATGAAAAGAGATTGATTGGAATTATAACATTAAGAGATATTTTAAAAAGAAGGAAATATCCTCAAGCTGCAAGGGATAAAAAGGGCAGATTATTAGTTGCTGCTGCCTGCGGGCCACACGATTTTGAAAGGGCTAAGGCTTTAATTGAGGCAGCAGAAGTTGATGCTATAGCTATTGATTGTGCTCATGCTCAC
This sequence comes from Methanocaldococcus fervens AG86, assembly GCF_000023985.1. Taxonomy (GTDB): domain Archaea; phylum AGJL01; class Methanococci; order Methanococcales; family Methanocaldococcaceae; genus Methanocaldococcus; species Methanocaldococcus fervens. Next base: position 1,417,571 of record NC_013156.1, on the reverse strand, counting down.
AACATGAGAGTTGTTGAAAATGTAAAGAAATTTAAAGAGATGTTGGAAGGAACCGACATAAAATTAATTGTTGGAAACATAGCTACCAAAGAAGCAGCAGAAGATTTAATTAAATCAGGAGCAGATGTTTTAAAAGTTGGAATAGGTCCTGGTTCTATCTGCACTACAAGGGTTGTTGCGGGAGTTGGAGTTCCTCAATTAACTGCAGTTGCTGAAGTTGCAGATGTTGCAAAAGAATATGGGGTTCCAGTTATAGCAGATGGGGGAATAAGGTATAGTGGGGACATAGCTAAGGCAATAGCAGCTGGAGCAGATGCAGTTATGCTTGGCTCTTTATTGGCTGGAACTGACGAAGCTCCTGGGCAGTTGATGGTTATCAATGGAAGGAAGTACAAGCAGTATAGAGGAATGGGTTCATTGGGGGCAATGACAGGAGGAGTTGGAGCTGGAGCTGACAGATACTTCCAATCAGCAAAAAGCCACATGAAACATGTAAAATTAGTTCCTGAAGGGGTTGAAGGAGCTGTTCCTTATAAAGGACCTGTAAGTGAGGTTGTATTCCAACTAATTGGTGGATTAAAAGCTTCAATGGGATATTGTGGAGCTAAAAATATAAAAGAAATGCATGAAAAAGCAAGATTCGTGATTATAACTCCAAGTGGGCAGATAGAAAGCCATCCTCATGACATAATTATAACTAACGAAGCACCCAACTATCCTCTAGGAAAATAAACTATTTTATTTTTTAATTTTAAAAAGGGATAGGTATGAGACCAATATTAATATTTTTAGGTATTATATTGATGTTTATAGGATTTTTTATAATGACTTTAGGGATATTTTTACCAAGCCATCAAGAGTATAAAGATACTGAAACTGAAGAGGATGTAGAATATTCTGGAATTGTAATGATAGGGCCGATACCAATAGTTTTTGGAAATTCTCCGGGATTAATGATGCTTTCCGTATTAATTGCAATATTGATGATTATTTGGATATTTTTATTCGCCTTTGGATTAAAAATAAAATAAAAATAAAAATAGAATAATTAAAATATTTTTGATTATTCTTCCAATATCTCTGTGTCTTCATGAGAATAGGGCGGATAACTACAGCACAGTATCTTTAAAGGAACGCTACCAATGTTTTCAATTTTATGGTCTGTTTTTGGAGGAATTAATATCGTATCTCCTTCTTTAACTTCAAATTTTTCATCACCTAATGTCATCAATCCCTTTCCCTCTAATATGTAGTATATCTCCTCTGATTTGTGATGCCTATGCAACAAGGTTTTAGAACCTACTGGAACTATAGCCTCTGCTAAACTCTGCTTTACCCATTCATAAATGTTTGGATGCATCAACTCTCTAATTATTGAGCCATCTTTTGTTATATACGGCTTAATCTTATCATATTCAGTTTTTATTATTTTCATAGTATCAGCCAATTATCTTACATGAATGCAAATTCCGGTAGGAATTTTTTCAATACCCTCCTCAGTTCCTAAAACAATGCCATCAAAGTCAATATCATAAACCTTTCCTGTGATAACTTCATTGTTTGATAATAAGATTTTCACAGTTCTTCCAATAGTTATTGAGTACTTTTTATAGTTCTTTAAAATTTCATAATCATCAATCTCATTATTTTTGAGCTTCTTTAAATAATCTTCAAATCTTTTTAAGAAATCGTTAAATATCTCTACTCTATCTATTTCTTTCCCAACGACTTCTTTTAAAGAGACGGCTATTTCTCTAATTTCTTTTCTTATTGGATTATTTACATTTATTCCAATTCCTATAATCATGTAACCATTAATTAATTCAGCCAATATCCCCCCAAGCTTTTTATAATCCCCATTTACTTTAACCATTATATCGTTCGGAAACTTTATTCCAAGTTCTTTGTCGGTGTAGTTTTTTAATGTCTCAATTATAGAGATTGGAGTTATTAAATTAATTACCTTTGGATCGTATTCATTAGAATCTAAAACTATGGTAAAATAAAGCCCTCCCTCGTCAGAATACCAAACTCTTCCCCATCTTCCTTTTCCCGTACTTTGTTTATCAGCTAAAACCACAAAATTTCTCTTCCCTTCTTTTGCTAACTTTTTGGCGTATTCGTTTGTTGAATCAACTTCACTTAGATGTATGATTTCCATGAAACCACCTTCATTTTTTAAATACCTGTATAAATTTTTATTATTGAAGATATTTATGATTATCTAAATTCTAAATAAGGGAAAAAATGAAGGCATTAATTATTGATTGCTTAGCTTCTGGTGATGGAAAAAGAGTTTTAGCAAGGGATGTTATTGGAGCTGGGCCGAGAACGGTTAAAGGTATTTTGCAGAATGAGGGAATTGAAGCTAAGATTAAACCAGTAGAAGATTTAAACATTAACGATGTTAAAAAATACGACTTAATTTTTATTAGTGCAATGACTTCTGACTTTAAATGTGTTAAAAAATTGGTTGAGCGAATTAAATTAAAAACTAACAGTAATGTAATTGTTGGAGGACCAGTAGCCAATGACATAAACCTTTTAGAAAAAATAGAGGCGGATATAAGTATAGTTGGAGAGGGGGAGGTAACGATAAGGGAGTTGATAAAAAAGGAGTTTAACGCTGAAGGTGTGAAAGGAACAACTTACTGGGATTACGATGAGGATGAACTAAAAATAAATCCATTAAGGGAAATTTTAACTGATTTAAAGTTGATAACACCGTCAACTGAGATTAAAGATTATAAAAACTACTTCTCTGCAAGGGTTTATGTTGAGGTTGTTAGAGGGTGTAGTAATTTTAAAAGACCTCTGTTACTATGCACCAATAAAAAATGCAATTTATGCAAAGAGGGAACATTAAAATGCCCATTAAATATAAATCCAGGTTGTGGTTTCTGCTCAGTCCCATCTGTCTTTGGATATGCAAGAAGTAGGGATGAAGAAGATATTTTAAAAGAGGTTGAGGATTTGTTAAAAGAGGGAGTTAAGAGGATTGTTTTATCTGCCCCAGATTTTTTAGATTACAAGAGGGGGAAAAAACTAATAAATCCATATTTCCCAGAGCCTAACTATGAGGCAATAGAATCTTTGTTATCAAAATGTAAAGATTTAGCTGACAAATATAACGCAAATGTATTAATTGAAAATATAAAGGCAAATTTGTTCAACGAGAAAGTTGCGGAGATATTTAGCAAGTATTTGAAAACTCCAATATACATAGGATGTGAAAGCGGTGATGAAAGGCATTGTAAGTTATTAGGAAGACCTACAACTCCAGAAGATGTTTTAAAAGCTGTAAAGATAGCAAAAAAATATAATTTAAAGGCACAGGTTTATTTCATCTACGGCTTACCAGGAGAAAATGAAAAAGTGGCAAAGAATACAGTTAATTTTATGCATAAGATTAAGCATTACATTGATAAAATAACAGTTTATAAATTTAGACCCCTCCCAATGTCTGCATTTCAAAACTTTAAGCCAAATATCACCAAACATTCTTTATTAATTAGGGAAACAGCCAACAAAATAAATTTAGAGATAAAGAAAAAGTACATTGGTAGAGTTTTAGAGGTTATAATATCAGAAAGGCATTTTAGAAATAAAAGAGATGCCATTGCCTATCTCCAAGATAGTGGATTGATGGTTGTTGTCAAGGATGGGGCTAAATGTATTGGGGAGATTAAAAAAGTTAAGATAACTAAAGCATATGAAAAATATTTAGAGGGGAGAATTTTGGAAAATTAGCTTGATTATTAAACCCATTATAAATTTTAATAACCTAACTTAAAGGATTAACTATTTAAAGGCTAATCATAACTTTTATTTTATTATAAGCTTTTAAAACATTGAATTATATAAATGAATATTATGCCAATGTTGGGTGGTGAAAATGAAATTTATTGAAAAGTATTTTGAGTTCGAAAAATATGGAACCAACTTAAAAATAGAAACGCTCGCAGGAATAACAACGTTTATGACAATGGCATATATAATATTTGTTAATCCACAAATTTTAAGCGTTGCTGGAATGGATTTTGGAGCTGTCATGGTTGCCACATGTATAGCATCGGCAATGGCTACGTTAATTATGGGTTTGTATGCTAAATACCCATTTGCCCTAGCTCCAGGAATGGGTCTTAACGCTTACTTTACATATGGAGTTTGTTTGGGTATGGGTGTTGATTGGAGAGTTGCTTTAGGGGCTGTTTTTATCTCTGGAGTGTTGTTTATAATCTTAACATTAACAAAAATAAGGACTTGGATTTTTAACGTTATACCAAACGCTATAAAATACGGAACTGCTGTTGGTATTGGGCTTTTTATTGCATTTATTGGGCTGAGAAATGCAGGTATTATTGTTGATAGTGAAGCCACATTGGTTACATTAGGAAATTTGATGGAGCCATCCACATTGTTGGCGTTGTTTGGAATATTTTTAACATCAATCTTAGTTAGTAGAAATGTAATTGGAGCTATTTTAATCGGAATTATTGTAACCTCATTGATAGGGATGATATTAGGTGTTTCACCATTCCCAGAAGGAATTGTATCAATGCCTCCATCCGTAGCTCCAACATTTCTACAGCTTGATGTAATGGGAGCTCTAAACTTAGGGTTATTGACAATTGTCTTAGCATTCTTCTTTGTTGATATGTTCGATACATTGGGAACATTAAGTGCATTAGCTTCACAGGCTGGATATTTGGATAAGGATGGAAAACTACCAAGAGTTGAAGAAGCATTAATGGCAGATGCTACTGGAACAGTTGTTGGTTCTTTATTTGGAACCTCCACTGTAACAACTTATATAGAGTCTGCAAGCGGTATTGCACTTGGAGGGAGAACAGGTTTTGTTTCAGTAATTGTAGCAGCTTTATTTTTGCTATCCTTATTCTTCTACCCGGTAGTTAAGGCAATTCCACCTTACGCTACAGCAGCAGCTCTTGTTATCGTAGGGGCTTTAATGATAAAATCCATAAAGAATATTGATCTTGAGGACTACACAGAATCAATTCCTGCATTCATAACTCTATTAACAATTCCTCTAACCTATAGTATAGCTACAGGACTTGCTTTAGGATTCATTAGCTATCCAATCTTAAAGGTATTCACGGGAAGGTGGAGAGAAGTTCACTGGCTTGTTTATGTTTTAGCTGCAATATTTGCCTTGAGATTTGTCTACCTCTCAGGATAAAGTATTTATAAAATCAATATTTTTAAATTATTTTTTAACAGACGTGTGAGTTGGGACTATGAAAATAGCTGTTTCAATGGATGTTGATAAAATTAGCGACAGTTTTGAAGACTGTAAGTATTTTTTAATTTTTAGGATGGAGGATAATGAAATAAAAGGAACAAAAGTTATTTTTAATGATGAAAATATTCAAAAAGCTCTTATAAAAGAAAAAATTAACGCACTTATATGTAAAAGCATAAATGAGGAGAACTACAAAAAATTTAGTAAGAAAATAGATATTTATCATGCAGAAGGGGATAGCGTTGATAAAAACATCTCCCTATTTGTTGAGGGCAAGTTAAATAAAATAATTCAATAAATTTTTAGAATTAAATAAAATTGGAAAGATTTTTATATTATTTCCCATTATTTTAATATCAACTAAATATTAACTTGAGGTGACTATTATGGAATTACCACCACAAATCCAAGCTCAGTTAATGCAGTTGCAGCAGTTGCAGCAACAATTACAGATGATTTTAATGCAGAAACAAGGTGTAGAGACTGAATTAAAAGAAAGTAAAAAAGCTTTAGAAGAATTGGAAAAATCTACAAGTGATGAAGTCTATAAATTAGTTGGGGGGTTATTTGTTAAGAGAAAAAAAGATGAAGTTAAAAAAGAATTGGAAGAAAAAATTGAAACATTGGAGTTGAGGGTAAAAACATTAGAAAAACAGGAAGAAAAAATACAATCAAGATTAAAAGAATTACAGGAAAAATTACAAAAAATGATACCTACAGCACAATAAATAATTTTTCTTTTAATTTTTAAGTTTTTAATTATTTTAAATTTTCAAAATTTTAAGAAGTTTATTTTTTTATGGTGGGTGAAATGGAGCTATTAGATTATTTAAAAAGAGATGAGATTCTTTTTTTATGTCATCACAATGCAGACCCCGATGCAATCGGGAGCTGCATAGCTTTAAAATATTTAGCTTCTCAATTAAATCCAAAGGGAAAGTTCAGGATTTCAGCAGATTCCGTTAGTAAGGTTTCAAGAAACATTTTAAATGAAATTGGAGAAAAAGTGGATGTTGAGGTTTATCCTAAACTACCAGAAACTGTGTTTATAGTTGATACTGCTTCAATAAATCAATTAAAGGTTAATTTTGATGAGTTAAAGGAGAAAGAGGTTATTTTGATAGATCATCACAAAAAAACCGATTTGGCGGATATCTGCAAGTATTATATAATTAAGGAGGATTATCCATCAACATCTGAAATCATAGCAGAGATTTTTAAGGAGTTGAATATATTTCCACCAAAGAATATCAGAATAGCTTTATTATGTGGAATTGTCTATGACACTAAGCATTTAAAGTTAGCCAAGCCAAAAACATTTGAGTTAATCAGTTATTTAATAAAAGACATAAGCTTCCAAAAGATTTTGTATTTATTATCTCAGGAGAGCGATGCAAGTAAGAGAACAGCCCATTTAAAGGCATGTAGTAGGATGGAGATTAGAGAGTTTGACAAGCTCAGAATAGCTTTATCTCACGTTAGTTCTCATGAGGCCTCATGTGCAAAAACAATTGTAAGTATTGGGGCAGATATAGCATTTGTTGTAGCTGTTAGGAAAAAGGAAGGGGAGATTAGAGTTAGTGCAAGATGTAGGAAGCATGTTTCTAAGTATGTGCATTTAGGTAATTTAATGGAAAAGATTGGGAAAGAGTTGGGAGGAAGTGGTGGGGGGCATGGTGAAGCTGGTGGGTTAAATGTCCCTTATGATAAAAGTAAAAGTAAAGAGAAGGTTATAAAAGAAGTTTTAAACCTTTGTTATAAAAGATTTGTAGAGGAATATAAAAAAGCAAAACAAAATTAGAATGTAACTACGTTATCACTTTCTTTAACAAAGGCAACTAAGTCGTGCATTGTAGCTAATTGAACTCCTTCAATTAAATCCTCTTCTTTTAAACCTCTTGCTTTACAGCAAGGTCCACAAGCTTTAACAACAGCCCCTAACTCAATTGCATTCTTCAACAGCTCTGAATAGTTTGGCATTTCTGAAGGATTTTGCTCCTTTTTAGCAACATAAACTCCGTTCTCAATTAAGAAGATATTTACATCAATCCCTTCCAATAAAGCTGTTAATGCAAATCTCAACCCTGAGTAAGCTCTCTCCTTTCCATAAGGAGCTTCTGTAATAATTACTGTAAATTTCACTTTTTCACCTTATTTTCTTATTACAATTCTAAATCCATTTTCTGTTTCTTCAGCAGAAACTACTGTGTATCCATTATTTTCAGCAAATCTTTTTATGTTTTCCAATGCTGGTTTGTAATCACCAACAACTTCTAACTCCTCCCCTTCATTTAATTCTTCTAAAGCTTTTTTTGTTTTTAAAACTGGAACTGGGCAAATATCTCCAGTAACATCAAGTTTTTTCATAACCTCACCATAAAATTTTTTAATAGAAATATGTTTAAAAAATATAAAAAATTAATCTGAAAATTCTTTAATTACATATTGGTTATTAAATTTTCTAATATCTAATTTTGTAATGATAGATAATGACAATTTATCCTTAAAAATAGTCCAAACTATTTTTATTCTGTAAATTTTCACAATTTAGAATAAAATAGGTGCAACAGCAGATATTATAACTAATCCAGCTAATACATATCCCATGAATTTTGTTGCTTCGCTACCTCTGTATGATCTCGTTAAATCTCTCTTTATATTCTCCAATTCTTCAAGCTCTTGATTAACCATATGTAGGTAGTGCATCTTTGCGTTCATAGTATCACCCCATTACTTCATTGTTTTCACTTATATCATTGAAAAAACTAATATATATTCTTTTTTGCTCATGAACAATCATGATAAATGTCTTTAATGAAAAATAATGACAAATTGCCTTTAATCTATAATGATAAATCATGATAAATTTAGATGCATATAAAAAAGCAATAACACCATAAGGGATTTACCCCATTGATATGAAACTTTTAGTAAAAAAGTTCTATCAAATAAAAGAGAATAATACAATAGAACGACGGAAATTCTTCTATTAGATGCTCAAATAAGAGACATTATGAAGGGCTGAAAGCCATTCCTTAATGCATCCGTTTTGATCAACCTTTTAGTAAAAGGTTGAACTAAATCCTCTGATATTTGTAAAATATTCTACATGTCCCTTCATCTGATACCATACAGCTGCCAACTGGATTTAATGGCGTGCAAACCTTTCCAAATAATGGGCAGTCAGTTGGAAGCTTTTCTCCTCTTAAAATCTTATCGCATATACAGCCCTTAGGAACTTTTTCTTTAATTTCAGGAATATCTTCATGCTCATAAATATCAAATTTCCTATACTCTTCCCTTAATCCAAAACCGCCATTTTTAACAACTGGGAATCCTCTCCAAGGAATATCTATACTTTCAAAAACCTCATTTATTATTTTTTGAGCTAAAACATTACCCTCTGGCTTTACAACCCTCGTATATTCATTTTCAACCTTTGCCTCTCCATTTATAACTTGTCTTAAAATCATAATTATTGCCATTAACACGTCAACTGGCTCAAATCCTGCAACAACCATTGGAGCGTTATATTTTTTACATGGCTCGTAATAAGGCTTTAAACCAGTTATAGTTGAAACATGCCCTGGGCAGATAAAGGCATCCAAATAAACGCCCTCGCTTAACAAAAACTCCATTACAGGAGGGGTTTGCCTATGGCAGTTTAGTATAAAAAAGTTGTCAATATCTTTATTTTTTAAATTTATTAGCTCAGCTCCCGTTGTTGGAGCTGTAGTTTCAAAACCAATTGCTACAAAAACAAATTTTTTGTCCTTTTCTTTTTTAGCCATTTTTACAGCTTCACTTATACTGTATACAATCCTAACATCACAGCCTTCAGATTGCTTTTCCATCAAAGATTTTTCACTTCCTGGAACTCTATACATATCCCCAAGTGTTGTTATAACATAACCTTTATCTGCCAAATATATAGCTGTATCAATCTCTTTTTGAGTTGTTACGCAAACAGGACAGCCAGGACCTGGAACAACGGATATATTTTCAGGCAATACATCCCTAATTCCATATTTACAGATTGTATGCTCATGGCTTCCACAAACGTGCATAATCTTTAAACTATCAACCTTCTCAGCGAGTTTGTTTATCTTCTCTACAGCTTTTTTTATAATGACCCTATCGTTTAAGTTAATCATTCTTTCCCTCTTTAATCATTTTAATAACTTCTAAAATCCCTTCAATTGTATATATTTTTGGAATTAATGGTTTAAATCCAAATTCTTCAATAACTTTTGCTGTTATCGGTCCTATAGCAACTATGTAATTATTTTTTATAATCTCGGCAAATTCATCATCAACGTATTTAAAAAAGTTTTTAGCTGTTAATCCACTTGTAAATGTTAAGATAAACCTCTCATCCTTTATATTTTCTTTTAATTTTTCAATATTTTCCTTTAGATTTTCAGGCTCAACTGATTTATACACAAACAGTAAATCGGCATTTAGGTTATTTTTTAAAACATCTCTTGTTGATGGTGTTGTGGGAATTAAAAATTTATCATCACTTTTGGCGGTTTTTTTAATCTCTTCTAAAAGAGATTCTGCAGTGTATTCTTTTGGCATTACATCAACTTCTCTACCAAAATATTCTTTAAAAGCTTTTGCGGTTTTTTCTCCAATAACAGCGATTTTTTTATTTTTTACCTCTTCCCTCTGGGCTTCCTCAATTATATTATATAGGCCAATAACTCCACTCGGAGATGTAAAAACTATCCAATCATAATTATCTAAATTAACTTTTATATCTTTATTGTATATTAATTCCAAAGTTGGAAATATTATCGGCTCAAATCCTTCTTTTTTCAATAATTTAGAAAACACATCAGCCCTTTCTTTAGGTCTTGTTATTACAACCTTCATGATATCCCATTGTTCATTAAATCCAAGTTTATTCCATTAAACTCCAAATAAACACAAACTTTATCTCCCATGTTAATTACTTCACAGCTAACAGCATTTGTTTCCTGTAGAAGTTTATCTTCAAGCATTTCAGTATTAATTTCAGAATAATCAGATTTTTTAAAAACATATACAACATGAGTTTTATTTGTCTTCAAATCATAATATATACCTATTGCATAATCTTGTTTATATATAATGACATCCTTATAATCTTGTGGAATTGTGCTGATTAAATCATTTATTTCCGCTTTACCAAAATCAGATTCGCTTGGATTTGTTATTAAAACTCCGTTGTAATATTCAAAGTTCTCAATTGGAATATATTTAACTAAAAATCCTAATGGCATTTTAATTCCAACACTTCCATGATCTCCAATATAAATGCCGTTAATAAAAATCAAAGATTCTTTAAGTATTTCTGGAACATTTTGGATATTACCAGAGTCTTTAAGTATCATGAGAGTTTTATGATCTATATAAACGAATTCTTTAAATGGTGAATTTTTTACAACCTCATTAACATTTTCTGCTCCTCCTATATTCTCATATAAGTATATTCCCAAAATAGCCAAGGGCAGGATATTTATTATTATAAATAAAATTACTGCTGTCTTTCTCATCTAACCACCATAAAACATTATGCTAATAAAATATTCAAAAAAATTATATTTTAGTATTGGTGATATCATGCTCAATTTGGAAAAAATTGAAAAATTATTGGAAGTAGGCGATTATGCAGATATAAGAATAAATATAGGGGAGAGTAACTCAATAACATTAAAAGATGGTAAGATAGAAGAAATCTCTTCAGGTTTTGGGAATGGTGTAGCTGTTAGAGTTTTATATAAAAATGGGTGGGGATTTATTACTTCAAATATAGTAAATGAAGAAGAGATTGAAAAACTAATAGATAAAGCGTATAAAATGGCTAAAATTTCAAATGAGTATTCTGAAAAAGAAGTTGTTTTAAAAGATTATAAGGCGATAGTGGATAACTATAAAATGATTGGGAAAATAAATCCTGTTAATGTTGATATTGAAGAGAAGAAAGAAATTGTTATAGATACATATAAAAACATGCTTAATGAAAAAATTAAAAGTGTTTCCGTTAGTTATTCGGATGTATTTGGGAAAAAGATATTTTTAAACAGTGAAGGTTCAAGAATTGAGGGGGATATAACAAGATGTATAATGTACATGAACTGTGTTGCTAAGGAAAATGGAAATCTACAATTTGGTGCTGAGAGAACTGGTGGATTTGGATTTGAGAAAATAAAAGATGAGTATTTAAATTTAGCTTTAGAGGCAAAAAATAGAGCTTTAAGATTATTGAAAGCAAAACCATGCCCAAAAGGTAAGTTTAAAGTAATATTAGACCCTGAATTGGCTGGAGTATTTATACATGAAGCAGTAGGACATGCTGCAGAGGCTGATTTAGTTTTACAAAACGATAGCGTATTTAAAGATAAGTTAAATAAAGAGGTAGGAAGTGAGTATGTAACAGTTATAGATGATGCTACAGTTGATGAAGCTTTCGGTTCCTACAAGTATGACGATGAGGGAGTTAAAGGAATGAGAACTGTTATCATTGAAAATGGAATTTTAAAAACATATTTGCATTCAAGAGAAACTGCTGGAAGGATGGATGCTGAGCTAACAGGAAATGGTAGAGCTGAAGGCTTAAGTAAGCCTATTGTAAGGATGAGCAACACCTTTATAAAACCCGGAGATTGGAACTTTGAAGAGCTTTTAGAAGATACAAAAGAAGGAATATTTTTAAGAGGTTCAAGAGGCGGGCAAGTTGATACAGGAAAAGGATTATTCCAGTTTAGCGCTGTTGAAGCATATTTAATTGAAAATGGTGAGCTAACTCAAGTTTTAAAAGATGCTGGATTGAGTGGAGAAATTTTAGATATTTTATTTAAAGTTGATGCCGTTACGGATGATTTCAAGTTGAGTGTTGGGTATTGTGGTAAGTATGGGCAGAGTGTCCCTGTTGGTGATGGTGGGGGATGTGTTAGAACTATAGCTACGATTTCATAAGGTAAAAAAGTTTTTATTATCAAAAACTTATTATCAAAACATAAATTCTATGACAATTAAAAGAGGGAAAAGATGAGCAGAATTGTAGTTTCGGTTATTGGGCAAGATAGGACTGGAATAGTTGCAGGAATTTCAAAAGTTTTGGCTGAAAACAATGCAAACATCTTGGATATAAGTCAAACAATTATGGATAATCTATTTACCATGATCATGCTCGTAGATATATCAAAGGCAAAGGTAGATTTTACAACATTAAAAAAAGAGCTTGAAAAGGCTGGAGATGAATTAGGTGTTAAGGTTATAGTTCAACATGAAGATATATTTAAATATATGCATAGAATCTAATTAACTTTATAATTAAATAATTAAACTTTTTCAAATTCTGCATCTACAACAACATGCCAAACTCCTGGAGCATATTTTTTAATTTTCCTTATTTCATAATTTAAAAGCTTATAACCATTTTTTTCTGCATAAAACTTTAATCTCTCTATAGGTCTCTCATACATAATCTTCTCAGCAACCGTCTCATGATAATGTATAACCCCCCTATCCTTTAAAAACTCAAAAGCCTTGTCTAAAAATTTGTGAGTTTTATGAACATAGCCCATAATAACTCTATCAGCAACATCCTTTAATTCAACAGCCCTATTATCAGCTAAAATTGGAACTACATTGTTTAATTTATTTAGCTTAATATTTTCACATAAATAATGATAAGCAGTTGGATTTTTTTCAATTGCATAAATCAATTTTGGTTTTGAATACTTAGCCATTGGAATTGTAAAATATCCAATTCCTGCAAACATATCAACAACTACCTCATTTTCATTGCTTATATGTGCCATCCTCTTCCTTTCCTCAATATTTCCTTGACTCCACATAATTTTAGCTACATCTAACTTAAACAAACAGCCATATTCTTTATGTATTGTTTCCGTCCCATTACCATATAAAATTTTTACATGTGGAGTTCTAAACTCCCCAGTTATTTGGGTAGTGTATAGCAAAATAGTTTTACATTTTGTTTTATTTACAATTTCTTTAATCTCCTCCTCATTCAATTCTTTTTTTACTACAACAATATCTCCAATTTTTTGATATTTCATGGTATCACAAAGCTAAACTTATAATTATTATAAAAACCACTGTTATCAAAACCCTAACAGCTGTTGATATCATCATTATATTGAAGCCATCCTTAAACCCATATATGCCCATGTAATAAGGAGCTAAAAATCTTAAAGCAGGAATGCTTGACAATACAGAGCCCAAAAGTAAAGATCTAAAAACTTCGAGCTCATTTAAAATACCTTTATTTAAAAATTCTCCAGCTAAGACATAAGCCCCTATGTAGTTAATTGGTTGTGTAACTGCCACGGTAATTTCTTCAACAGAAAATGGCAAACTATAGGCGGTGTTTTTTATAATTTCAGTTAGATAGCTGAAAAATCCTAACTCTATTAAAAACGATGTGATAAAAGAGGCGATAATTATATCCCTTATGATTGGAATCCCATATTTCAAAGTGTTTTTAAAAGCTTTATAAAAAACATCCTTATTTAGCCTTATCTTTTTATCAACATTTTCTTCCTTGTATTTTCTACTTTTTAACGTTATTTTCCCAACAATTATAAAAATCATCGTCTGAATAAATCCAATTAAAACCAAGATTATAAAATAAACTACTCCAAAAAATCCTAAAGTAGCTATTAATATTGGAAGTAAAGAATCCCAATGCCTAAGAATGGCTGGAAACGCATCTATTAAAGATGAGATGTAAAGCTCTTTTTTGTTTATAATTCCTTTTTTATAAAAATCAACGAGCATTATATTTGCCATTCTTGGTTCAATAAAAGAGGTTGTTATTGCCAACCCACACTCTTCTGGAAGATTTGCAATTTTTGTAAACACCCTCCCAATAAAATAGATTTTTTTAATTATATTTCCTTCTATTAAAATTTGGGAAATAAACAAACCAATAATAAGTGTTGGTATGCTGTAATACAAAAAAGTAAGTGTCAATGAGAAAATTTGGATGATTTTGGCAATCATAATCATCTCATTTTTAAAATATTGGATTATGGAGTTAATCTCTGCCTATCTCTTGGGAATAATACACACTCTCTAATGTTCTCTTGCTGTGTCAAAACCATTGTAAATCTGTCAGCTCCTAATCCCCAACCAGCGTGTGGTGGCATTCCATATTTAAATGCCTCTAAATAGTATGTAAACCCATCTGGATTTAACCCTTTCTTCTTAATATTCTCAACTAACAAATCATATAAATGAATTCTCTGAGCTCCTGAAGAGATCTCCAAATCTTTATACATTAAATCAAATGCCTTACATATATTTGGATTCTTTTCATCAGGCATTGTGTAAAATGGTCTTGTTTCTGATGGCCAGTCGGTTATGAAGTATAAACCTCCCATTTCCTCTCCAATAACCTTTTCAGCCTCTCTACTTAAATCCTCTCCCCACTCTATCTCAACACCCTTTGCATTTGCAATATCGATAGCTTCATCATAAGTAATTCTATCAAACTTTTCTGGTGGTAATTCAAATTCTATTCCTAACGTTTCAATCTCTCTCTTTCTATTTTCATAAACATCTAAGAATGCATTATAAACAACCTTCTCCAACATCTCCATAGCATCTTTGTCATCAGCAAATGCCATTTCAATGTCTATTGAAGTTGCCTCGTTTAAATGCCTTCTTGTGTTGTGTTCTTCAGCCCTAAATATTGGTGCTATTTCGAAAACCCTATCCAATCCAGTAGCCATTAACATCTGCTTATACAACTGAGGACTTTGCCCTAAAAATGCCTCTCTCTCAAAGTATGAGATTGGGAAAAGCTCTGTTCCTCCTTCAGTACAACTTGCCACCAATTTTGGTGTATTAACCTCAATAAATCCTTCCTCATAAAGTGTTTTTCTTACAGATCTTAACATTTCACTTCTAATTTTAAATATTGCTTGGATTTTAGGCCTTCTTAAATCTAAAAATCTGTTTTCTAATCTTGTATCTAACTCAGCTGGAACTTTTTCAGCAGGATCTAAAGGCAAAGGTCTTTGAGCGGTGTTTAAAACTTCTAATTCCAATGGAAGTATTTCAAATCCATTTGGTGCTTTCTCATTTGCTACAACTTTTCCTCTAACAGCTATAACATCCTCAGCTCCAAGTTTTTTTATTTGGCTAAATAATTCATCCCCAACTTTTTGTTTTGGTGCTACAATTTGAACCATTCCTTCTCTATCTCTCAAGATAACAAATATAATCTTCCCTAATGCCCTAATTGAATGAACCCAACCCATTATAACTACTTCTTCTCCATCCATTTCTGGTTTAATGTTTGCTGAATAGTGAGTTCTTTTCCACTTCATCACATCCACCTAAGTCACTGTGTTTCATCAATATAAAACCTCAATGGAACTCTAAGTTTAATAATAGTTTATGCTTTTTATAGTTTCCTAAGCTTTTATATTATCTTTATATTTAAATATACTTGGTCAAAAATAAAAAATAAAAATTTAATTATTTAATGACCTAGGGAGGATAACCTTCAAAATCAAAACTTACCTTTTTAATTAAATGCCAGTTATTTTCATCCAATACGTGCATTTCTGAATAAGAGAAAGTATATAGATAATCATTTATAAACAAAGCTCTCAGTACTGCTGTTTTATGCTTATCATCTTTAACCATCTCTATCTTATTATCTTCAACTTTAAAGATATAAGCATGATTATTGGCTGGGAAGAAGAATATTCTATATTTTTCATCCCATAAAAAGACATGATAATCCCACAATGCTGGGCTCCACCATTCATTCAATTTATATTTATCCACTTCCTTTGGATTTTTTAAATCGGAAATGTCAAATAAAGATATTTTTAGCTTTCCATCATCATCCTTTCCAATGCATATAAATAGGTTATTTCCTATTGGATGCAAATAAGTTGAATAGCCGGGAATCTTTAGCTCTCCTAAAATTTTTGGATTCTTTGGATCTTTTAAATCAACAACCAATAAAGGGTCGGTTTCTTTATAGGTTACAACATATGCCTTATCTCCCATAAATCTAACTGCATAAATTCTCTCTCCCTTCTCCAACCCAGTTAAATTTCCAACGATGTTTAGGTTTTCATCTAAAATATATATGTTATTTGTTGTTTTCTCTCTAAATCTCCAATCCCCTATCGTTGTTGCTATCCTTAAATAACCATTGTATTCATCCATGGCAAAGTTGTTTATCAAATGCCCACTAACCTTTCCGCTTTTAACTTCAAAGTTTTTTAGGTTTATTTTGGCAATGCCAGTAAATTCATACTCTTCCCAATGCTCCTCCAAATAGTTTTCAAAGTCATTTTCCAACTCTTTCATTAAATTATATCTTTTCTCAGATGGTAAAGTATTTAAATACTTTTCAATAGTTTCAGTTATCTCAACATATTTTGCATTATCTCCAAAGTCCTTATTTTCTATAACCTTATTTATTTTATCACTAATCTCCTCTGGGAAATATTTATTTACATTTTCTTTTAAAAAGTCGAGCATAAGCTTTTGCTCATTAGTTTTTAGATGATAAGCAAAATACAAATTATTTTTTGACATATATAATGTTGTCCTATAATTTCCAACAACTGCAACAGAATCTTTAACTTTTCCAGTTTTTACATCTACTTTGCTAATTATATATGTTATATCAAAGTCTCTCGTGTAGATTGGAGGTAGCTCTGGGATGTAATATTTTTCATAGCCAATTTTATACCCATTCCATACAATTGGGCATTCTATAGAGTTATTTCTAACAACCAAATAGAGGTTTCCGTTGTATAATCTTGAATCTACATAGCTACCTTCTAAATCCATCTCCCACAACTTTTTTGGATTTTTTGGATTTGAGATGTTATAAGAGGTTATTTTATCCCAGCCAATAACGATTAAAGTATCATTTATTAAATATAGCCTTCCACTTTGAGAAAGATTATATATTATATCAGCATCTTCTGGAGGTAATGGCTTAATTAAATATGTTTTATAAGAGGAGAAAGCTATAACATTCCCATTAGTTTTTAATATGTCTGCTTCATCAACACCTTTAACTTGAACATTTGTTTCTGAGTATCTTCCTGGTTCGACAGCTTTTTCCTCTGCTGATACGATCTCTCTTGATGCGTAGTAGTTCTGATAGTTTAGATTTAGATTATTTTTAAATTCTTCAAATTTTATTTTTGAATTAGCAGGCATTAATTTAAAATCTTCACTACTTTCAGGTTTTTCAAAACATCCGCAAAAAGAAATTGCTACTAAAATAACCAATCCAAAAATCAATATTTTTTTCATAACTTCACCGATTTATTTTTATATGTTTATATATCCAAAAAAGAATTATAAAAAAGTTTTTATAATTTATTTGAATATATAAATTAATAATATGAAAAAATAAAATAAAAGTTTAGTTTTCAACAGGCTTAAATTTGTAGCCATATGTTATGACTCCATCATCACCATCTTCTTTAATTCTTCTAAACACTACTTCAACAGGCATGCCAATATAAACCTCTTCTGGCTTACAATCTACTATCTGCCCTGTAATTCTTGCTCCTTCTTCCAACTCAATTATGGCTATTACATAAGGAGCCTGTTTTTCAAAATCCTTTGGTGCTACATGGACAATTGAATAAGTATAAACTTTCCCTCTTCCACTCAATTTTATTTCTTCAAACTCTGTTTTTCTTCTACATTTGGGACATATCTCTCTTGAAGGGAAGTAAACAGTCCCACAATTTTTACATTTAACTCCAATTAGGTTATATCTTTCCTTTATGTGTCTCCAACTTCTAACAACCATATTCTCCCTCCCAACCTTTTAGAAAAAGCTTGACCAAAACAGATGCATTAAGGAAGGGCTTTCAACCCTCCATAATGCCTCTTGGATTAAAGTGGAGTTGCCTTTTGGCAACTCCGCTCTGGAGTATAGCAATCGCCAATAGGCGAGTAATGAAATCCGTAGGATTTCATCTGATAGAGGCTATGCCTCTATGCTTCTATGAATATCTTATTTTCATTTAAGTCGATTTTTTTAATCTCCCCAACAAACTCTTTTTTATCCCCAAATAAATCAATTGCTATAATTTTATTCCCATTTTTTTCAACAATCATGACATCTTCCATAACTAACTCTCCATTAAAGTAGAGATTGCAACTGCACATATTATTCACCATAAAAATTTAACTTGCTTCATCCCCTTCCTCTTCAAATTCAACTTCTACCGCTCCATCTTCATATCCATAAAGCTCGTAGATTTTTGATGATATGTATAAATCTATAAGCATGATTAGCCTACACTCCCCTCCAATCCACATTACACAGTTGTCTTTTTTACATATATCCTTAATAAATGGGCAGAACTTTTCTGTCAATCTCTCACGTTCTTTATTTTTTATCAGATAGTATATGGATGCAAACAGTTCCTCCAGTTCCTCCAACGTTTGCAGTAATTCCATATCCGTTTTTAATCTCAACCTGCCTATCTTTAACCTCTTTATCCTGCTTTAACTGCCAGTAAATCTCTCCAACTTGTCTTATTCCTGTTGCTCCTAAAGCGTGTCCAGCAGCTTTCAACCCTCCACTTGGATTTACTGCTGGGAATCCATCATAGTCGATAGCTATCATCTTATCATAAACTACCTTTCCTGCCTCTCCTTTTTTGCAAAAGCCGAGTTCCTCCATCAATATTAAACCATTTATTGCAAAGCAGTCATGAACTTCAGCAACATCTATATCTTTTGGCTCTATATTCGCCATTTTATATGCTTTTTCACTTGCTACTTTAGCAGCTTTCAAAGTTGTTATACTCTCTCTACTATGTAAGGCAATAGTATCTGACGCCTGAACACTCGCTTTAATATAAATAATGTCATCTTTATTTACAAACTCCTTAGCCTTCTCCGCCTCACATACTATAAGAGCGGCAGCTCCATCTGATACTGGGGAACAGTGTAACAACCTTAAAGGTTCAGCAACTGGTGAGGAATTGAGAACTTGCTCCAATGTAACCTTAAATGGAAATTGAGCATACCTATTTTTTGAGGCGTTTTCATGCATAATAACGCTCCACATTGACAACTCTTCCAAAGTTAAGCCGTACTCATACATATACCTCTGAGCCATCATAGCATACAGTGAAGGGAACGTAGCCCCATACAAAGCTTCCCATTCTTGATCTGAGGCAGATGATATAGCTGAAGTTGCATCGACAACATCCGTCATCTTCTCTACTCCACCAACTAAAACTACATCACTCGCCCCACTTGCTACATTTAAAATCGCCTGCCTTAAAGCTAAGCTACCTGATGCACATGCAGCCTCAACCCTTGTTGAAGGGATTGGATTCAAACCTGCATGGTCTGCTATTAATGAAGCTATATGTTCCTGCCCAACAAACAAACCAGCACTCATATTTCCAACGTACATTTCATCTATATCCTTTCCATCAATACCTGCTGCTTCAACTGCCTTAACTCCAGCTTCAACAATTAAACTTCTAAAGCTTCTTTCCCATAATTCACCAAACTTTGTTTGCCCATATCCAATAATAGCAACATCTCTCATTCTTCCACCTTTTAATTCCTAAAAATCTTTTTATTCTCTCAATCATTCTCCCTTACATCTTAATCTTCTTCCTAAATTTAGCGTATAATGCATAGTCAATGTATTCTTTTCTTTCTAAGTAATAGGAAGTTCTCTTAGCTTTATCTTTAACTTCTTTTATTTTTGATGTTACAGTTATATCAAAAGCATCGCTTCCAGCCCCACTTCCATAAGAAACAGCTAAAATTCTTTCTCCACCTTCACAGTTGTCTAAGACGTTTGACAATCCTAAAGGAACAGCTCCTGAATAGGTGTTTCCAATGTAAGGAGTCAATAGTCCAAATTTATACTGCTCCTCTTTAAATCCTAAAATCTTAGCCACTCTAACATAGAACTTTCCGTTTGGTTGATGGAAAACACAGTAATCATAATCTTCTGGCTTTGTTCCCATCTTCTCCATCAATCCTTTAGCTGCATTAATCACATGTTTAAAGTAAGCTGGCTCTCCTGTAAATCTTCCTCCATGTCTTGGATATGGCTTCCCCTCTCTTCTCCAAAAATCTGGGGTGTCTGTTGTGAAGGAATAGGTTCCATTAAACTCTGCAACAACGTTTGATTTTCCAATTATGTATGCTGCTCCTCCAGCTGCTGCTGTATATTCTAAAGCATCCCCTGGAGCTCCTTGAGCTGTATCTGCCCCAATAGCCAAACCATATTTAATTAAACCACTCTCAACTAATCCCATACACATCTGAATTCCTGCAGTTCCTGCCTTACATGCAAATTCTAAATCAGCGGCAGTTAACTCTGGAGTTGCATCTATAGCTTCAGCAACTATTGTAGCTGTTGGCTTAACCGCATAAGGATGGCTTTCACTACCCACATAAACAGCCCCAATATCTTTTGGGTTTATTTCAGCTCTTTTCAACGCATTTCTTGCCGCTTCAACAGCTATAGTTGCAGTATCCTCATCTAAGCTTGGAACTGCTTTTTCATAAACTAAAAGACCATTTTTTATTGATTCAGGGTCTTTATTCCATACTCTTGCTATCTCTTCAACTTTTATCCTATATTTTGGAATGTATGCCCCATAACCTACAATACCAACCATAATTCCACCAAATTCATCAAATTTTATTTATTCTTTATTATTTTATTTCATTCAATTTTTTTATGAGCTCTTTTGTTTCAATTTGTGTTGTTATTAATGGAATGTTGTCAATTTCAGCTAATTTTAAAGCTAATTTATCTACATTGTCTTTAGTTATCCCTTGTAAGACAACAACCCTTGGCTTCATCACACTAACTCTAACTGCAACCATTGGACTTCTTCCAGTTGAGACGTTTGTGAATATCAAAGCCCTTTCAGTAGTCCACCCATAGAGGTGATAGAACTCATCACCTGTCATTTCTAATATCGCCCTTATACTATCAACCACAGTATGCCCATATATTGGTATATCTAAGTTATCCCCAACTAGCATCTCACCATCGATAACCTCTATAAATTTTTCGAGTGCTATTGGATTCCTATATTCTTTTATTGATAAAATTGCCTTCATTGACGGGCTTTTATCTAAAATCCTCTTTAATGCTTTTATTGTTTGCCCTCCTTTTTCTTTATCTATTTCTATCAATCCTAAAACATACCTCTTTATGATATTTACTCCGGGATTCTTTCTCCTTCCAACTTCATAATCGCTTATCACAGATGGAGAGACGTTTAAATATTTAGCCAATTCTATTTGTTGGATGTTAAAGAGGTTTCTCCATTTTTTTAGTGCATTTCCAGTATTTTCAGCTAAGACAATATCTCCTATTATATACATCGCCACCTTTTCCATAGTAATCACAAATAAAAAAATTGTACCCTAATTATATAAAGTTTTTGATTTTGTTGAAATAAGTTATGTTTATTGTCGTATATGAAAAAATTTAAATATCCTATCCAACATATTAGACATAAAAATATCAAAAGTGTCAAATATGATTGACAAAAATATATTGTTTGAAGAGATTGTATTAGACAATTTAGAAAATGTTAAAAAAGCAAATGTTATTGATAGGAGTATCAAAATAAAGCTAATCCCTAATAAAATAAAGGTTATCTATGGTGTAAGGAGAGGAGGAAAGACATATTTTTTATTCCAAATAATAAAAAAGCATTTTAAAGATGATTTTCTCTACATAAATTTTGAAGATGAGAGGTTAATAAATACAACTACAAAGGAATTAAATGAGCTTTTAAAGATTGCATTGTCTATAAAAAACACAAAAAACTTATTTTTTGATGAGATTCAAAATATTGATAGTTGGGATAAATTTATTAGGAGATTGAATGACAGTGGTTTCAACATTTTTATAACTGGTTCGTCCTCTAAATTATTATCAAAAGAAATTTCCACATCTTTAAGAGGAAGAAATATAAAAACAGAGATACTACCATTAAACTTTAAAGAATTTTTGAAGTTTAAGAATTTTGACGTTAAAGAAAGATATTCAACTATTGAAAAGGCAGAATTGTTAAAATATTTAAATGAGTTCATTAAATTTGGAGGTTTTCCTGAAATAACTTTAATAGATAATGAAGAAATCAAAAAAGATATTTTAAGGGAGTATTTGGATAGTATATTTTATAGAGATGTTGTTGAGAGGCATAACATTAGGAATATAAAGGAAATTAAGGTTTTAAGAAACATTTTAATAAATTTATTTGCCAATGAAATTTCTATAAAAAAGATTATCAATCTACTCAAAGAATTCAATACAAAAATAAGTAGGGAGTGTATTTACAACTATTTAGATTATTTTGGTGATTCTTACCTAATATTTTTGTTAAACAACTTCTCTTATAAAACAAAAACTGTCTCTAACTCAAAACTTTACATTATCGATGGAATGTGGAATTTTTCATTGAATTTTAGTAGAAATAAAGGTAGGATTTTAGAAAACCTTGTATTTTTGGAGTTGAGAAAAAAAGGTTTTGTTGAGAATGAAAATCTTTTTTACATCAAAGGAAAAAACTATGAGGTTGATTTTTTAATATTTGATAAAGAGAAGGAATTAATTCAAGTGTGCTATGAACTAAATGAAATAAACAAGGAAAGGGAAATTAAAGCCTTTGAAAAGGCAATTAAAGATTTAAAGCTTGATAATGTTAATTTAAAAATTATTACCTACGATACTGAAGGATTTGAAAAAATAACGGTTAATGATAAAGAATATTTAATAAAAATAATCCCATTCTGGAAATGGAGCTTAATTTAAATTATTCTTTCTCCAATCCACACATCTTTCTTAATTCTTTACCAACTTTTTCAATTAAATGCTCTTTCTCCAATCTTCTTAAAGCATTTAATTGAGGTGCTCCAGCAACATTTTCTAAACTCCACTCTTTTGCAAATCTTCCATCTTGAATTTCTTTCAATATTTCTTTCATCGCTTTTCTTGACTCTTCATTTATAACTCTTTTTCTTCTTGTTAATCCTCCATATTCAGCAGTGTTTGAAACGTTTTCCCACATTCCCTGCAATCCTTTTTGATAGATTAAATCAACAATTAGCTTTAACTCGTGGCATGTTTCAAAGTAAGCCATTTCTGGAGCATAACCTGCCTCAACTAATGTTTCAAATGCAGCTTTAATTAATT
Source organism: Methanocaldococcus fervens AG86 (assembly GCF_000023985.1). Classification (GTDB taxonomy): domain Archaea; phylum AGJL01; class Methanococci; order Methanococcales; family Methanocaldococcaceae; genus Methanocaldococcus; species Methanocaldococcus fervens. The sequence goes on along the minus strand of NC_013156.1, from coordinate 1,394,097 downwards.
CAGTAACTCCTCCACATAAAACAACTTGCTCTCCGAATAAATCGGTCTCTGTCTCTTCCCTAAATGTTGTTTCTATTACTCCAGCTCTTGTTAATCCAATTCCTTTAGCCATTCCTAAAGCGATTTGTAAAGCGTCTCCTGTGTAATCCCTCTCAACAGCAACTAATCCAGGAACTCCAAACCCTTCTTCAAATGTCTTTCTAACCATTGCCCCTGGTCCTTTAGGGGCAACCATTGTTATATTAACATTCTCTGGAGGTTTTATTAATCCATAGTGGATATTATAACCATGTGAGAAGCTTATTGTCTTCCCTTCTGTTAAATGAGGCTCAATTTGCTTTTTATAAACTGCTGGCTGAACTTCATCTGGTATTAATATGTGGATGATGTCAGCTTTCTCGGCAGCCTCTTCAACAGTCATAACTGTATGTCCATCTTTGATTGCCTTGTTCCATGAAGCTCCTTCAGGTCTTAGACCAACTATAACATTTAAACCACTATCTTTCATGTTCAATGCCTGAGCTCTTCCCTGGCTTCCATAACCAATAACTGCTATAGTTTTGTCTTTAACAGCATCAAACGTTACATCTTTATCGTAGAATATTTTAACCATCTCTACCACCATAGAACATTTTAGTATTTTTAGAAATGTTGTTAAATTAATTAACTGACAAATAATATTTTAAGGTTTTCGGTTAATTGATGTGTAGGGAATAATTTAAATATCAATTAAAAATATATTAATTGAAGAATTTTTGGTCATATGGTGAAAATATGAAAATAAGGTCAATACACGCAAAAAATTTATTCTCTTTTGATGATTTCAAAATAACATTCGATGATAGAAATATCATCACAATATTTGGTTCAAATAATGTGGGGAAAACTAATTTGTTTAGAGTATTAAAATTACTAAAAAATATTATAAACAGAAAAATATCGCCTATAGATTTGGAGGTCCTCCTGCACGAAAAAAACAAAAAAATGGCAGAAATAAATGTAGAGGTTTTATTTGATGAATGTGATAAGGAAATTATATCAAAATTTCTTAGAATTTTCTTTAAAGTAAATAGTCCTGAAATTATAAACTTATGTAACCACTTAAAATTAAATGTTATGAGTAATATTGCAAACTACTTCTCAGAAGGGATATATGTATGGGAGTGTTCTGAAGTATCCTGTAGAGAGCCATATTTTATACTTAAATTAAAAAATTTAGAAGAAGACATAGAAAAAATAATGAATTACTTGATAAAATACGAATTAGATAAAATCACTCCAGATTTAATCGACCATAGTGAAATTTTGCATGATTTAAATCGTAACGTTGAAACTATAAAGCTAATAAACGATTTAAAAGGAATTATAGTTTCATCAATTAACGCAATGCTATCGACCTATAAAGAAAGTAATAGAATATACTTTAACACTTTAATTGATGGAGAAGAAAACATCACACAAATAATTGGGGACAACTATAACCTAATAAAAGAATTTAGAGAGAATTTAGATATATATGTAGATTTTATTAAAAAATTGAATATGGATGAGAAGATATTAACTGTTTTTATCATTTTACTGTCTTTAAATGAATTGTTGATCAATAAAATGTCAATTAATATCGATAAGGTTTTAGAATACGTTAAAGAAAATCCGTGGGATACGGAAGTTGTTGGATATTTAAAAGAAATTTTTGAATTTTGTAAAATAAACAGTAATGATATCAAAGAGATTTCCTTGAATACTTTATTGTTAAAAATATATGAAGATAATATAATAACTTATGAGTACGATTCTTTCGATGAAATGAAATTAGGACTTTCAGATCCAAAATTTGCCGGACTCTTTAAATGTTTACTTGAAAATAGAACAATTGAAGGAAGTGATAATCCATACTTACTCTACCCACTAAAAAACTGGATTTCTAACTATTTGTTTTGTCTAAAAAACAATACAAACCTGAAATTAAGAAAAAAATATATGGAAATTAAAGCAATGTTTGAATACATATTTGAAGACGAAAATCTTACTTTTGATGTAATTTTGGTGGAAAATAGGCCTGAAATTACCGTATATTCTGGAGAATTTGAAATTCCTATAGATATGGTTGGATTGAGTATAAAAAAGATTTTAGAAATACTAACATTAATATTCGGTTACGAAGGAAAAGTAATCTTACTCGACACTCCCTTTGCAAATCTTCATCCAAAATATCAGAAGAAATTAATAAAAATTTTGAAAAATAAAAATATCAAGTCGCAGATATTTGTGATTATATACTCCCATCACTTTATAGATGAAGCAAACATCAACAATACTTTTAGATTCTACATAAAAGATGGAGAAAAGTCCACGAAATTCATTAGGATAAGAGATGTTATGGAAAAGTTAGAAAAAACGTATGGGAAAAAATATATCCTTGACACCTATATTAAGAAAATTTTCTTATCAGATATATCAATTCTAATAAGTTCGAATATAGATGTTGCAATATCCGATTTAGCAGGATTGCCTGAATCTCCTATTGATGAATATGTTGTTGAAGTAATACGCTTGAAAGATACAAAGGCATATATAAAGTATTTAAGCTTGTTAGAATTTACAAAAATACCGTATATTTTAATGCTCAGTGAATGGGAAGTTTATAGCTTATATGAAAGAGAAGTTCTCAAAGAACATGATGGCATAAAAATAAGATACAAATTAATGGATGAAGGAAAATATCAAAAAGAAATGGAAAATTATATAAAATTTTTTGAAGATAGGGCACCGTTTTGGTTATCTAAAGAAGAATTCAATGCCGTAATTAAAGAGTTCGTTGAAACCATGGAAAATTATAGAAGAAAGCTTAAAACAAAAGGTTACGCTACATTAACAACTTATGAAGAGGTTATTGGATACTGCATAAATCCATTAAAGGAGAGATTGAACGATATTATCAGGAAAAAACTCTTTATATACACTTACCCAAAACATGCAGATTCGGAACTTAGGTTAAAAGAATTTAAAGAATTCTTTGAATATTTTGTTAAGCATCATAAACTCTAATCAGGTGAAAGAGTGATATTGGTAAAGGATGTATTTGTGAATGGAAAGAGGCAGGATATATTAATTGAAGGAAACAAAATAAAAAAGATTGGAGAAGTTAAAAGAGAAGAGATTGGAGATGCTGAAATTATAGACGGAAAGAAGAAAATAGCTATTCCTGGATTGATAAATACTCACACACACATACCAATGACATTATTTAGGGGAGTTGCTGATGATTTGCCTTTAATGGAGTGGCTAAACAACTACATCTGGCCTATGGAGGCAAAACTTAATGAGGAGATTGTTTATTGGGGGACTTTATTGGGATGCATTGAGATGATCAGAAGTGGAACAACAACATTTAACGATATGTATTTCTTCTTGGAGGGAATTGCCAAAGCAGTTGATGAAAGCGGAATGAGAGCTTTTTTAGCATATGGAATGATAGACTTGTTTGATGAAGAAAAGAGGGAAAAAGAGATTAAAAATGCTGAGAAGTATATAAACTACATAAATAACTTAAATAACAGCAGAATAAAACCAGCTCTCGGTCCTCACGCTCCATATACATGCTCTAAAGAACTTTTAATTGAGGTTAATAATTTAGCTAAAAAGTATAACGTCCCAATACACATACACATGAATGAAACCTTAGATGAAATAAAGATGGTTAAGGAGAAAACTGGCTTGGAGCCATTTATTTATTTGAACTCATTTGGTTTCTTTGATGATGTTAGAGTTATAGCTGCTCATTGCGTGCATTTAACTGATGAAGAAATAAAAATAATTAAAAAAAAGAACATAAATATCTCTCACAACCCAATTAGCAACTTAAAATTAGCTTCTGGAGTGGCTCCAATTCCAAAGCTTTTGAATGAAAATATAAATATCACATTAGGAACTGACGGATGCGGAAGCAACAACAACTTAAATTTATTTGAAGAGATAAAGATATCTGCTATTTTGCATAAAGGAGTTAATCTAAATCCAACTGTTGTTAAAGCTGAGGAAGCGTTTAACTTTGCCACCAAAAATGGAGCTAAGGCATTGGATATAAAAGCTGGGGAGTTAAAAGAAGGATACTTGGCAGATATTGTTTTAATAAACATGGATAAGCCATATTTATATCCAAAAGAGAATATAACATCCCATTTAGTTTATGCATTTAACGGCTTTGTAGATGACGTTATAATAGATGGAAATGTTGTTATGAGGGAAGGGAAAATTTTAACTGTCGATGAAGAAAAGGTTTATGAAAAAGCAGAGGAGATGTATGAGATTTTGAGAAGTTAATCTCTAAACTCACTTAACATCTTTATTAAATCTAATTTGTCAACAATTTTTATATTTTTTAATATTAAACCCCCTCTTGCATCATAACCGACAATTAAAATTTCTCTTCCATGATATTTTAAAATAATTGTCTTTTTTTCTTTAACTAAAATCTCAGCTAGTTTTGAAACTTCCGATAAAAGATTTTTTAAATCATCAATCTTTTCAAAAAAACTTTTTATTTTTTCATTCTTTTTTGGAGCAATTGCCTCTACCATTTTCTTTAGAAGGTTTATATTTTCAATATCCAATATAACGTAATCTCTATTGATAACTAAAGAAAAAATGTTGGTAATTATTATTTTCAAATTCCCTTCTTTTATCAATTTCTGAAATAAAAATAGATAATTAAGCTTATTAAGCAAAATCTCACTCTATTCTTTTTTCTCTTTCTTTAATGGAACGAATTTTAAACCAACTTCTCCATCAATTGTTAACTTATCAAACACAATTTTAACTTCACTTCCACTCCCCTCTAAAACCTTGGCTATCTTCTCAACATCCACAGCAAGTTTAGGTAATTTATTTTTAATTTCATCTATTACTTTTAACATCTCTTCAACTTTTTCTTTTGAAACAGATTCTTTCTTTTCTTTTAAACTATTTAAAAAGTTTGTTACTTTTTCTATCTTTTCTGCAATTTCCTTAGGAACTTCAATTTTTATCTCTTTAACATTTTTTTCTTCTGACATATTAATCCCCACAATTTTTTTAAGTTGTAATAAAATCTTACTTCATAGTTATATTTAAAGTTATCTATTTTATTTAAAGAAGGCATCTAACGTTAATTGCTTTCCTTTTTCCTCTTTCTTTTTCTTTTCAGTTTTTTTCTCTTTTTTCTTTTCATTCTCTTTAGTTTTTTCAACTTTTGGTTTTTCTTCTTTCTTCTCTTCAACTTCTTTAATTTTTTCAACAACTTCCTTTTTAAGTTCATCTTTTTTCTTTTCTTTCTCTTCCTTCTTTTTCTTTCTTTCTAATTTTTTCTTTTCTTTTAATACTCTTAATACTTCTGAAGCCAATTTATTCCCAACTAACATCTTAAGTTCATCCTCTGTTATTTCAAAGTAATCAACCAAATCAGCAGCTACAGAAGGATTTTCTTTAGCCAAAACTTTGAGCATTTGCAAATCAAATCTTGCCCTTTTTGATGAAGCATGTGTTTTTTCACTAATTTTCTTCAATATTTTCTTTAATATTTCCCTCTCCGCCTTAGTTTTTGTCAATAACCTAAATATCTTTGGATAACTATAAGGCGTCCATTTTCTATACTTCTCATCCTTTGATAGGGCAACACCTGCAGTCATTAATGTTGTTGCATACTTCCAAAATCCAAAGTTTTGTCTTTTCATTACTCTACCTAAATATCTATCTGCCTTTGACAGGTATTCAAAAGCCCTTGCCACTTCTTCAGGTTTTTCATACTCTCTTGGGACGTTTTCAGCAATCCATTCAATTACAACATCTGGTGTCTCATCAACATTCATTAAAGCGGTTGTAGCTATTCCATAATGCGTTGTCTTTAAAATAATTCTTAAAGCATCAAAGATATTTGCCTCTCTCTTTCTATCCGGAAGTTTTTGAACTGCTTCATAGCTCAAATCCCCAGATAAAGCTAAAGCCTCTAAATCATTTATAGCACTTCTCAAATCTCCTGCCGAATGCTGAGCTATCATCTTCAATATTTTATCATCCACATTAAGCCCCTCTTTTTCAGCTATCTTCTTTAGAACTTTATAGACGGAGTTTGTATGTACTGGATTTAGCTGAATTACTTCAACGTAAGGTAAAAGATTCCTTATTGATGTTGCATAAGCATCATTTGCAGTTAATATTATTGGATTCTTTGCCTTCTTTATAACTTTTATTAACTCAGAAACTCCTCCAGCATCCTCTTTTCCAGAGATTCCATCAACCTCGTCCAATACAATTAAAAACTTCTTCCCAAAAACTGATGAAGATGTAGCAGCATGACCTACAACCTTTTTTATACTTGAAGCGTTCCTTTTATCACTTGCATTTAATTCAATAACTTCAAATCCATAATCATTTGCTAAAGCGTAAGCTAATGTTGTTTTTCCACAACCTGGGGGACCAACTAACAAAATTGGCTTTGGATTCTCCCCCCTTAGATAGCTTTCAATCCATGTTTTTAATCGCTCTTTAACCTTATCATGCCCGGCAACTTCTTTAAGTGATTTTGGTCTATACTTCTCTACCCAACTTAACATAGAGTATCCCATTTTCAATTATTTATTATTAATTTTAAAGTCTAAAGCTAATATATATTCCCTTGGTGCATAACTCTTAACTATCCTCTTCTCCAAAACTTCACAATCACACTTTTTCTCAAACAATTTTATTGCCTCATCAAAATCCTTTCCAATTGTATAATAGTGAATAACTCCTCCCTCTTCTACAATGTCTAAAGCTTTATCAACGAATTCATGAGCAAATTTTGGTAAATTCATTATAACCCTATTTCCTTTAACATCAACCTCCCTGACATCACTCAATATTGGTATTATCTTATGCTCTAATTTATTTAACTTTATATTCTTTTTTAGAAGCTCTATTGCATGCGGATTTATATCTATGGCATAGATTTTTTTGGCATTTTTGCAGGCGATTGAAAAAGGCCCTACCCCAGCAAACATATCTACAACCACATCATCCAAAGAGACCTTTTTCATAATCCTTGCTCTCTCTCCCCCCAATCTCGGAGAGAAATAAACCTTTGCAATATCAACATAAAGCCTATACCCATTTTCCTTATGAATCGTTAAAGTTCTGTTCTCTCCTGCTAAGTGCTCCAGCTCTCTAACCCTAAACTCTCCTTTAACCTCACTCTTCCTCCTAAAAACTCCTTTGCATGGAATTAATTTATAAGCCAATTCCCCAATCTCTTTCCTTATTTTTTCATCAACCTCATCTGAAATCTGTAAAATTACCAAATCACCAATCACATCATAGGATAAAGAGATTAATCCTTCATCAATTTCCTTTCTATATTTTTTTGATACAACTTCCCTAAAACTTGGCTTTTTAATAATTTCTTTTTTCTTAAGCTCTTTTTCAACTAAATCAAATTCAACATCTAAAATACTCTTTAAAATCTCTTCATCAACATTTTTTATTGGTAAGTATAAATAATCCCCTTCAGATGTTATTTTATAATCTTTATTTAATAAATTGTTTTCTATCAATATTCTTCTCGTTTTTTCTCCAAATTTTTTGTTTACTTTTAAGCATAATGGCATAGAATCACCAAAAATCTATTTCTTACTTTTTAAAACCCTATAACCTCCTTTTATGGTGACAGTTTCAACGTTTCCAAAAACTTCTTCCATAAATTTTGCCAAAGACTTAGCCCCCTGTTTTGTTTGAATAACCACCCAAATCTCTCCACCATCTTTTAAAATCTCTTTTCCTTCTTTAATAATTTTGTGTAAAACTTCCTTTCCAGCCCTTATTGGTGGATTTGTTATAATCTTATCATACTTCTTATCCTTAACATTTTCATATAAATCACTATGAACTACCCTAATATCATAATTTTCTAAGTTATTTAATTTTATATTTTCCTTAGCTAATTTTATAGCCCTCCTATTTATATCAGCCATTGTAACTGATTTTACCTCGTCAGCTAACGCAATGCCTATAACCCCATAACCACAACCCAAATCTAAGATATCCTCATCCTCATTAACAACCACATTTTCAACCAATATCTTAGTTCCCTTATCCACCTTTCCATGGGAGAAAACTCCCGCATCTGTCTTAAATTTTAATTTTTTTCCTCTTAATATATCTTCAACAATTTTTATATCAGATTTAGCTGTTGGCTTTTCAGAAAAATAATGCATTTTATCACCAGTAATGTTTATAATTGATGGTTAAATTAAAATAATACTCTTAACTATAAAAATTGATTATCTATGTTTAAGGTGATATAATGCATCTCTTAGATTTGGATGTGTTAAGTAGAGAAGATGTATTAAAAATTATTGAATATGGACTATATTTCAAAAAAAACAGAAGAAAACATGAAAGAATATTGGATGGGAAGAGCGTAGCAATTTTGTTTGAAAAACCCTCAACAAGAACAAGAATGAGCTTTGATATTGCAGTGTATGAGTTGGGCGGGCATCCGTTAATAATGAATCAAGATGAAATACACTTAGGGAAGAAGGAGAGTATAAAGGATACTGCAAAGGTTATGAGTAGATATGTAGATGCCATTGTAGCGAGAGTTTATAAACATAGGCATTTGGAAGAGATGGCTAAGTATTCAACAGTCCCTGTTATCAACGCTTTAAGTGATTTAGCCCACCCCTGCCAAATATTGGCTGATTTAATGACAATAAAGGAATATAAAGGAAAATTAAATGGATTAAAAATAGCCTATTTAGGAGATGGAAACAATGTTTGTAATTCTTTAATTTTAGGTTCTGCTTTAGTAGGAATGGATATTTATGTTGGAACACCAAGAGGCTATGAACCAAATGCTAAGACAATTTTAAAAGCTAAAGAAATAATTGAAAAGTATGGAGAGGGCTCAATAACCTTAACAAACAATCCAATAGAAGCTGCTGAAGATGCAGATGTGTTATATACTGATGTGTGGATTAGCATGGGGGATGATAAAGATAAGGAAGAGGTTTTAAAAATCTTCCCACCGTTCCAAATCAATAGTAAGCTATTAGATTATGCTAAAGATGATGTAATTGTTATGCACTGCCTTCCAGCAAATAGAGGATTTGAGATAACTGATGACGTTATCGATGGAGAGCATTCAGTTGTTTATGATGAGGCAGAAAATAGGCTGCACGTTCAAAAAGGAGTATTTAAGTTTATATTTGAAAATGAAAAATAAATTTATCAAATTTTCATCAAATTTTATTCTATTTTTATATAAAGCAAAGTGGTTCTTCTAATACACTTAAGGTATCTCCAGAAGGTATTCCATTAAAAGTTATTAAAATTTCTGCATTTTTACGAACTTCAAATGGTATCCACCCTTCCATCTCGCCACCTGGCAATACATAAGCCCCATCTAACTCAGAAAGATTGTCTGGCAATACAACCATCGCAGGTTGATGTTTATCGTATTTTTTATCCATAATACTATATGCTGTGAAATCATACGAACATATATAACCTGATTTTTCGCCGGATATGTATTTTACCCAGACTTTCACTAATAGATACTCATGATCTTTCATTGGTTTAGGGTTTAATGGATTTGCATTTTCTATTAAACTATTCGCTTTTTCTCCTTTTATATAGTCTAACACTGCTACATCATAAACGTGTCCTAAACCATCTTTTACCCTAACGATATCTCCAACTTCTGCAGGATTTTCTGACGTTCCTAAAGGTTCTTTTAGATTTGCATTTATATTTATAGATTCTCCAGGATTAAGGTTAATAATTTTATTATATTCATAATAGCCATCTTTTGTAATTTTAATTGTATAAGAACCTGAATCTAATGTTAATTTTAACGGAGTACATCCTTTATAGCTCCCATTAATATAAACTTCTGTTTCTGAAGGATTTGAATTTATTATTAAAGTGCCTGTTTTAGGTATTTCCTCAAGTTTTACAGCTATTGTTTTTGTTTCTCCTGGCTTAATTGTTATTGATGTTGTGTATTTTTTATAGTTATTTTTTATAAGTTTAACATTGTAAGTTCCTTCTTTTAGAGTTAAATTTAGAGGAGTTGCTCCTTTATACTCATTGTTTATAAGAACTTTTGCTCCTGGTGGAGTTGATATTATTTCTAATGTGGATTTATTATTTACATTTTTATGGTTTCTGATACTGATGTATTTTCTGCTTTTATCGTGTTAGTCGTACTATTTGAAGGAGCTACTGTAATTTCTTTAGATTCTTCAACACACCCAGCAAATAATATTACAAAAGCTAATATTGGTATTAAAATTACACTTATCCGTAGATTCATTTTAATATCACCCCAATTTTGATTTTAGCATCTAAATAATATGTTTTCCAATCGACTTAATAATCTTTTCGGTTATTAATATGTATGGATGCATTCTACAAAAGGATAAAAATATGTACGCTATATAGACATAAATTTTTAATTGAGAATCTTTGCTAATGAAAAAACATTATTTGAAATTCAAAACTCGTTATTAAATAAAAATTACTTTTATTTATTCCAAAACAGAAAAAATTATCAGCAATAAATAAGATAGATGAAAAAATAAAAACTAAAAGCAAAATAATTAAAATCAGAAAAACTCACTAAGAGAAGATTACAATAAATAATAGAGACAAGTTTTTAATAAAATTCTATTTTTTAATTTATTAATATTTTTATTTAATTTTTATTTAAAAAACTTATCTAAAGTTAATTGAGCTCCTTCTTTTTTTAATTCATTTTTTGAGACACCAACTGCCTCCATAATCCTCAAAACTGGAGGTAAAATTTGGTTATCTATGTAATAATTTACATCAACATCCTCAATATCAACCTCTTCCGGAAGCTTCGCCCTCTCGCTTATCGACTTTGCTCCTTTAACTATTATATAACCAATGATATCTCCAACCTTTACCCTTTTACCTTCTCTCATCAATCTCTTAGCTATCTCAACATGTGGAGCTGTGGTTTTATACTCCTTAGGGTCTTTTGTTAGTTGAGTATAAATAATTAAATCCTCTTTTTTTATCTTCCTCTCCCTTAAGTCTCTAATAATATCTTGAATTATCTTTTTAGCCTTTTCTATATTACCCTCAACCAATAACGCCTCTAAAACCTTTCTTTGTGTTATTTTTGCTATGTTAGACCAATCCCTCCTTACAAATTCAAGCCCTTTTACTGTAACTCTTCCATTCTCATCAATTAACGCATATCTCTTCTTAGTAACAAAGATGCCTCTTTTGAAGTAACCTTCGAACTCCAACTCCATGCTACCAGGCAGTTTTGAATTTATGTAATTAACAAACTCCAAAGCTTTTTTTATTAGCTCCTCTTTACTAATTTTTTCTTTCCAAATGGCATAAAATCCATCAGTATTGTGAACTAAAATTCCATTTGCAAAGAACCTATGAGTGTCTTCAACCTCAATATCATAGACATAGCCGTTATAGTCAATTTTTTCAATTTTTTTAACCCTTGCTATATCAAAATCATAGTTTCTGATCGTAGATTTCCATTTGTTATTTAGATTTATCAATCTTTCATTTTTTCTATCCAATATGAATCCAACCCTTTCGGCAAATCTTATTTTGTTTTTAATATTTATGTGGTATGAGAAAGTTTTAGAAACCTTCCCTTTGTATTTGTTTGGATTATTTTCTTTAAAAACACTATTAGATATTCCAACTAGATATAGAAGTTTTCTCACGTTTTCAATGATATTTTCATTTGTGTTTGTAAATCTAATTTCTGCATTACCTCTTCTTACTATAACTGTTCCATCAGCACTAAACAAGCCCCTTAAAAACGCTTCAATTTTCCTTTTTGATAACTTAAACATAAATTTTGGGATTATTTTCTTATTATTTTCATCTTTGAATTTATTCATAAACCTAACCAATTTTTTACTAAGAATTCTAATATCCCCTTTTTCATTTTCAAGGTAGTAATTTGAAATTACTCCTATTTCTTTGAGTGGTTCTAATACTTTTTTAATGATTTCATCTTTATCCAATCCGGCAGATAACCTTAAATAATATTTTGCAGAGTTTGTTTTACCTCCCCAACTGCCATCTCCAATTAATAGCCCAACTAACTCCCAAAATCTAATGCTAATGTTATTAACGGGCTTATCATCAACTAATGAGTTATTTATAGTTATTAATGACTTCACATCTTTTCCAAGGTTGTTTGGTTTAATTTCAATAAATCTATCTCCAATCTTCTTAGCATTTCTTTTTTTAGTGGTATTTAAATAACCAATTAAAGAATGGTCTTCTGTAACATCCACATACCAAGTGTTGGTAATCCAAACTCTATAGATATCTTTATTTGCCCTATGCCTCATAACATAAGGCACTTTTTTCCAAATCAACTTTCCATCATCATTTAAAGTTAAGGCATAAACATCATCCAAGAGGCAATATTCTTTTTCTCCAACAGCATAATCAACTTTTTTAAACAAATCCTTAATTTTCATGAATTTTATTTCTCCATTTATTTTAACTATAATTTCTGTATTTTCAGTAACACTATCAGCATAAATAACCTTAAATCCAAATTTTTCAGCTTCATCCATTGTTTGTTGAATATATTTCCTCCCCAAATATGTAACAACTTCTGCACACTCTTTACTGTAAAATCTCGCCCTTGGAAAAGCTAAATACCCGTAATGGCTATTATGGGCGTAGATATTATTTACTAAGAAGTTTTCGTCCTCTTCAACGCTTAAATCATATACATAGCCGTTATAATCAAATTCCTCAATTTCCTTAACTTCATCGAGCATTAAATCTTTAACCAACTCATAATTTGGATTTAAGGTTAATTTATATCCTTTATTTTTAACTGGAGTGAATCTTGTGGGGATTCCAACCAAGTTAAATAAGAGCATCAACTGGTTTAAGTATTCCTCATCTTTAGCCATAAATGTTGATGTTCCTTTGTGAGAGTTTTTCTTTGCCTTTAAAAATCCATCTAAGAAGCTCTTTATAACCTCTTCATTAGCTAAAAACAACTGTTCAGGTATATGCTTTCTGCCCTTATATCCACATTTGAATATATATTTTAAAACCAAATAAACAATCTTTTTGTCCAATGTAACCTTATCCCTGGCTATAGCACCAGCTCCAAATGCCTTTTTAAATACTTCAGCAATTTCTTCTTGATATTCTGGCAAGGATTTATAAACGCAAGCCTCATAAACCGTTTCTCCTTTTAATTTTATCTCTTTCAATCTCCCCCTTGCTACAAAGTATCCTAAAAATTTAGCCAAGTTTTCATTTAATCTTAGAAGGGCTTTTATCTTTCCACTATAGGCTCCAATTTCACAGTCCTCAAACTCCTTGTCTGGAATATCTGGAATATACTCTTTAACTTTTATATACTGGATATTACATTTACCTTTTCTAAATGTTCCATAATCTAAAATCGTTTCAATGTATTTTTTATATATGCTGAGTTTTCTCTTATTTGGAATATCTATCTCCAATTTATTTATCCTTTTAATGCCTTCATATCTTATCAATCCGAGGTCTTCTAAATACTTGAGGCAATCCTCAAATACAACATTTAATTTGTTTTTTTCTATATCTTCAATAGTCTTTTTCAACTTTACTAAAAACTCTTTATCCTTATGTTTTGTAATTGTTAAATCATTTATCTCCTCTTCATCTGCATCAATTAAACCCTTTGGAATGTTTATAATAACCTCTTTATTTATATAAGGAATCTTTCTTGGAACTACAATTAAATCTTTAATTTTTATCTCGTCTCCTTTAACTGCTACAATTTTTCCATTTTCATATTTAAACAAGCCATGTCCTTTTGTAACTTTTATTGACCTACCAGACCTTAGTTTTATCTTATATGCTTTTCCAGAGTAAGGATGCCTAATTAAAGCCTTAACTTTTCTTATCCTACATTTTTTATCTATCTTACTAAATGCATAGGTTTTTAGATTATCAACCTCTAAGATTTCACTCTTCTTTTCATACTTAACTTTCTCTTTATTTTTTTCTATTAAGTTATCTACGTATTCCCCAATTTTAGTTACTTTTACTTTATCATCTTCAATAACCACCAAATATTCATCTGGTAGAATGCTGTTAGCCAAGATCTTCAATGATTGCTGTTCATAATCTAAAAGCCTATACTCCTCATTAATCTCCCCAGCTTTAGCCATTTCCTTCATCCTCCTTTTAATATTTATCCTTCTTTCAATCAAATTCCTCAAAGTTTTTGGAATCAACCCCTCCCTCTTTTTGCAAAACCAATGCCCCAATATTTTTTCACTAATATCTTTACAACACTCACAATCTAAGGTATCTGGGCTTATATTATAGGAAATGATTATTGAAGGATATAAAGAGCGGAAATCCATATTTATTATATCCTCAAACATCCCTTTCTCGGGTTCTTTCACATATCCGCCTTCATAAGTTGTTAATAACCTCCTTCTATACTCTTCTTCATCTGGTTTGTTTGGAACGATCATATTTTCCTTAAATGCTTTCTTCATTAAGAGATACTCAACCATCTGCCCAGAACTCATCCTTGTAGTTTCAAAAGGAGTTTGATTAACAATTCTTGAGAACATAACCTCCAAAGGGAAGAAGTAATTTCCTATTCTATATGTGTATTTTGCATCTTGTAATGAGTATTCAATTAATGTCTCATCGTTATTTGCCCAATATTCTACAATCTTTGTATGAGGGATTTTTAGCTTTTCAACACCAAATAAATTGTAAGTTACATCCTCTAATGTGTATTTTGTCAATTTTAACAACCTTCTTGATATTGGATATAGGTCTATATGAACTCTCCCCGGGATGTAGCTTCTATACTCCATTCCCCCTCTTTTTATCTTTAACTCCTCTCCTTCCCTTCCCAACTCTACATCTATGCCATAAAATTTAGCCCTTGCCTTTAAATAAGGAAAATCGAAATTATCTCCGTTGTAAGTATAAATTATATCATATTGCCTTAACGTTTCAATGATTCTCTTAATTAATATTTTCTCGTTTTCAACTACTTCTATATTTGGATGATTAAATTTTTTGTAGGTTATAACCCTCCCGCCATTCTCATCCCAAAAACTTGCCATTAAAATAGGGTCTCTTTCAGGGTCTGGCTCAGTATCTCTATTATAAACCTCCATATCAAAAGCAACTACTTTTAATTTAGGAATTTCTATACTTACAGGTTTTCTATTTTCAAAATCCCAATAAGTCATTGGAATTATCTCATTATCTATTAAATACCTCTTAGCAAATGGAATGTCATGCTCATAAATCTCTTTAACTATTGGGCATTCTTTAATCTTCCTAAGTTTTGGAATTTTTTGAGGATGTGTGGCTATAATTTTAATTAGTTCCTTTTCCTTTCTAAGGATAATTTTTTTAACAACTTCTATATTTTCAACAAACCTCAATAAACCATTTTTTAATAGAAAATCCTTTATTGTCTCAATATCCTCATCTTTAACTTTGTCATCATAAAGTTCAACGTAAAAATATGGTTTAAAATCCCTATCTTTTAAAATAGAATTAATTAAATAGAGGCAGATAACTGCCCTATCATCAACGGTTTTATATGTGTTGTCTATCAAAGCATCAATGTTTAACTTTCCCATATAACATCCCCACAGTTTTCAGGCTTTTTAAACGGCAATTTAGCCTTTTTTAATGCGTCAATAAACTTTTGGACATCCTCATCATTAAATCTCTCCTTTCTAATTAAAAAATCATAATGTTCATCGGCCAATGGGATAAATTCTAAACCATACTGCTCTGCAACATTCCTTATCCCTAAACCAATATCTGCCTTTTTCATCACTACAGCTGCAGCAACTGCTGAGTGTGTCTTTGCCTCTATGTTATAGCCTTTAATGTCTTTTGGATTAATCTTATTATCCTTTAAGAATTTATCAAACAGTATCCTCGTTCCAGAGCCTTTATTTCTATTTATGAACTCCAAGTTATAAATATTTTTTACAATATCTTCAATTGAATTGAACTCCAATTCCTTCCTAAACATAAATCCTTGCTCTCTAATATAACCTCTAATTAATAAAGCGTCTTTAACCATATATCTTTCTAAAAATGGAATATTGTAGGTGTTTGTTTTCTCATCCAATAAGTGTATTCCTGCAATATCTGCCTCTCCTCTTTTTATTTCCAATAATCCACCTAAAGAACCAACATTTATAGTTTTTGCCAACAATTTGGCCTCTTTTAAAATTATATCCACACCAATGCAATGGCTACCAATAATATTTAATCCAACTTTAACATCTCCAAATAAATGAACCTCCACCTCTTCATTTTCTAAAATTTCCTTATTTTCTTCAATAACTATATATCCATCTGCCTCTGATAAAGAGGTTATAGCCCCACTCCCTTTAGTTATTGGATAGGCAGAATAGCCATTTTTATGCTTAACCAAAATAACTGGCAAATACTCTACCCTTCCTTTAGCTGAAATATACCTCTGCGGAAACATTGCCTTTACAACATTTTTTTCATCTCCAAAGAACACATCAAATATTGTTAAGCAGGAGGTTGGATAACCTGGCAATCCTACAACTAATTTATCTTTTATTTTTCCAACTATTGTTGGTTTTCCTGGCTTTATCTTTATTCCATGAACTAAGATTTCCCCACCGAGCTCTTTTATTGCAGTTTCAGTTAAATCCCCAACACCTGCAGAAGTACCTCCACTTAACAAAATTATATCGCATTTTAAAGCCTTTTTAATCTTTTCCTTCAAATCCTCTTTATCATCTTTAGCTATTCCAAAGAATTCAAAATCGTAGCCGAGATTTTTTATATATGAAGCTAAAGCATAGGAATTTATATCATATATTTTTCCAAATTCCAATGGCTCTTCTGGGCTTATAAGCTCATTTCCAGTAGATATTATTCCAAATTTTAACTTTTTATAGACCTTAACTCTACTCTTCCCAATTGCAGCTAAAACCCCAACATCCCTTGGAGTTAATTTTGTATTTTTTCTCAAAACGAGTTCTCCAGCCATTATATCTGAGCCAGTGAATTGAATATTCTCCATTGGAGGAACGGCTTTGTATATCTTAACTTTATCTCCTTCTCTTTCAGTGTATTCAACCATCACTACAGCGTTAGCTCCTTTTGGAATCATCGCCCCAGTGGCTATCTCTACACATTCTCCATTATTTATTTCCAAATCTTTAACCTCACCAGCTTTTAAGCTACCTATAATTTTTAGCTCTACTGGATTATCTTCATCTGCCTCATAGGTGTCTTCTGCTTTAACTGCATAGCCATCCATCTTCGCCCTATCGTAAGGTGGAACATCTACGTTAGAAAAAATATCCTCAGTTAAAACCCTTCCAACTGCATTAAATAAATCAACTTCTTCAACTTCATTTTTTAATTTTTCCAAATGCTCATTTATTATTGATTTTACTTCCTCAATGCTGTGTAATGTCAAATATCTAACCATATTATCTCCTCTTTACTACAAATCTTCCAGCTGATGAGTGCTTTGGCTCTACCTCAATACCTAAGCCCTTTAGATAGTTTTTTGTATATGTATTGTCTCCATGAATAAATATCTCTCCTAAATCTTCTGGTGTATTGATATCAACAGAAATTAAAAACGAATCGTAAATATAATACCTCAAATTTCTCTTCTCTGCCTCTTCTAAGTGTTTTAAAAAACTAAATCCCTCATATCTCAATTCAATCAAATTTTTTGACTTTAAATATAATAGATTAGTTCCTCCTCCTCTTGAAGAGGCAATAATCAAATCATAATCCTTAGAAAGCTTTAAAATATCCTCAATATGTTTCTTCTTAATTAATGGAATATCTGCTGGAATGATGATAACTTCTTCATCATCTATTTCATCAAACGCCTGTTTTATTGCATTATTAAGCCCTTTGTATTTTTCCTTAACAATTTCTGCCTTTAATTCATATTTGGCAAAATCTAATATCTCATCATCTCTACTCACAACAACAACATCCAATCCTTCTAAAGCTTTTTTTATATCCCTAAGCATATTTAACAGTAAATTCTTCCTCTCTTCACTGCTTAAAAATTCTGATAACCTCGTTTTTAATGAGTTTATTGGTGATACTGGGATTATTACTTTCATTATATCACTGTTTTAATTATTTAAGATTATTTTCTGGATTATTTTAGTTAAAACTGGTTTATATAAAGAGTTTTGCATAGCTAAAAGCCATTCTATCTCCAATATCTCCATGTCCAGGGTATAATCTATCTACATTTCTCTCATTTGCTATTCTCTCCAACATATTTATTGAATTTCTCAGCTCTATAACATTTCCTGTAGGTAAATCCCACCTACCAACCCCATAGGCAAAGATTGTATCTCCAGTTATCAAATTATTTTCATAGATTATTGAAATAGAACCATAAGTATGTCCAGGAGTTCTTATAACCTCTAAACCATAATCTTTTAGCTCTTCCTCAATTTCTGAGAGTGAAATTATCTCCTTTGGCGGGTTTAGCTTAGCTCCAAACAATGCCGATACTGTAACCTCATCCCCATTCTTTAAATGCTTAACTTCTTTATCCTCAATTAGGGTTGGACAGTTAAAATACTCCTCAACCAAATAATCTGCCGATGAGTGGTCGTAATGGCAGTGAGTGTTTATTATTAAATCAATATTTTTTATCTTATTCCTTTCTAATTCCTCCATTAATATGTTAAACGTCCCAGAAGCTCCAGGATCCACTAACATATTTTTCTTCCCAACTATTAGATAGGAGTTTGAGCTATAACCATATCCATTAAGCTTTAAAATCATATTATCACCAAACTAAAAATATAAATATCAAATATTATCAAAAACTTAAGTAATTAAACCACTAATTTAATTTTGGTGATGTCATGATTATCTTTTCTGTTTCAAGTGGGTATTTGCTCGACAATAATTATAGTGAGTACTCCTACTATATATTAGATAAAGATGAAGATTTCCTTGTTTTTGTTATATGTGATGAGCCAAACGCACTAAGGTATGGGTTTAAGATATCCGAGATTTTCTCAAGGACGTTTTGTAATGAAGTTTATAATAATAGGTACATAACCAATTTAAAAAATCTTATAGAAGTGGGGTTCCATGAAGCCCTTAAAAATATAAAAAAATTTATAAAACAGAAAAAAATTGAATACGATAATTTAAATTTATCTATTTCTGGAGGAGTTTATAAAAATGGGAATTTAATGTTATTTTCTTTAGGAAACTCCCCTATTTTTGTTATAGATAAAAATTATCGTCTATATTGCCCATTTGATTTAAATAAAAACTACAATTTGGAAGATTGGGAAAAATTTATAAAATTTAAATTAATAGAAGAGCCAAGAACTATCATCGCCTGTAGTAATAACCTCGATGGAAAGCTGTTCAAACTTAAAGAGGAGAACAATAAACTAATGGCTAAGCCATTTAAATATAAAATTTTAGAGATTGTAAATGATATAGTATCTAACAAAGAAAACATTAATAAGATAAGAAATAACATAAAAAACAAGCTAAATTTAGATAAAAACTCTCCTCTTCTCATTGTATCTTTTGACGAAAAGCCAGTGGATGATGAAATTGTCAAATTAGAACCGGTATTAAAAAGGAATGAGAGCGAAGAAATATCTGAAGATGAAGATGATAAAAAACTACCTAAAATTGAATTAAATATTATTAGAGGTGTTTCATTATTGCTCATATTAATTTTAGTTCTTATGTTTGGATTGTTTTTGACATTAAATGAAGAATCAAATGGTAATATAATAAAAAGCACGAATACCAGTTTAAACAGTAGTGAACCAATTATAAATATATCAACAAAAGATATGAATGAAATAGAAGATGATAAAAGATTAACAAGCCAGCCAAGTGTAGGTGTATCAACAAATGTAGTCGGAAAGGATAATAACGGATTAACAAGGAATACCGTAGAGGTTTTAAAGTTTTTAATAAAATTTCAAGTAGATGAAATATCGGAGGATATAAATGTAATACCAATGTCTATAACGTTTCCAGAGCCAGGATATTACTACATAGCAATAAAGTCAAAAGATGATAACGTTGAATTAATTGATATAAAAAATGAAACCGTCTTATATAAAAACTCCACATTAATCGAACTCTTTGAAGAAACTAAAGAAAAAGAAAAAACTTATAATTTAATTGTTAAATGTGATGATATTAGAGATTCTCCAAAGGATTTAATAAATATTACAATCTCTAAAATAGAAATAATACGCTAAAGCTTAAGGGATTGTATGAAGAAATTAAGGGCTAAAACTAAGGAGGAATTGATTGAAAAAATTAAAAGCTGCGATACAGAGGATGAGGTTTATATAAATTTAGAGTTAGATAGGGATGTAGCAATAGCGTTATTGGAAAACTGTGAACCTAAGAAGATATATCTACCAAAATCAAAGTACAAGAGGAGCTCAAAAAAGATTATAAAGGCTTTAGAAGGAGTTGATGTTGAAGTTATCCCAATAGAGCCAAAAACTGGAAGACCTACAAATGTAGATAAGATTATAAAAAAACACTTAGACAAAAAACCAAAAGAAATTGCTGAAATAACTGGAATTAATTTGAAGACGGTTGAGTATCATTATTATAAATTAAAGAAAAAGAAAGATAACGGAGAATCTAAATAAACATAAACTACTACAAACCATACTTACAAAAAAGAGACATTATGAGGGGCTGAAAGCCCTTCCTTACCATAGGGCTTCGCCCTATTGGGATACCCAGAGCGGGGGCTTCACTACGTTCAGCCCCACTTTAACTAAGAGGCATTGCCGAGCATAGCGAGGCAATGCATCCGTTTTGATCAACCTTTTACAAAAGGTTGCTACTAAAGTTTCAACGTGATAATAATGATTTCTGTCGTTTTAGTTAATCCAAAATACAGTGGAAATGTTGGTAGTATAGCAAGGGTTATGATGAATTTTGGATTTGAAGAGCTTAGAATAGTTGGAGATAAAAGTATAATAAATAATGAGGCTTATATGATGGCGGTTCATGCAAGAGAAATTTTAGATAATGCCAAATTTTATAATAGCTTTGATGAAGCTATAAAGGATTTAGATTTTGTTATAGCCACTTCAGGAGCAAGAGGTGGTGATAGGAATTTAAAAAGAGTCCCAATAACGCCAAAGGAATTGGCAGATAAAATATTAGAAGTTAAAGGAAAAATAGGCATTGTTTTTGGTAGAGAGGATGATGGTCTGAGAAATGAGGATATAGATAAATGTGATTTATTGGTTTCTATACCAACATCTGAGAAATACCCTATTATGAACCTTTCTCATGCTGTTGCAGTTATTTTATATGAAATATATGCAAAAAAGGTTGAAAATAAATTTTTAGATATTAATATGAGGGAAGCATCAAAAGAAGATAAAGAGCTTTTAATAAAAAAGTTTAACGAATTTATTGACAGAAATAAAAAAATTCCTGAGCATAAAAAAGAACTCTGCAAGATTATATTTAAGAGATTAGTTAATAGAGCTTTTATAAGTGGGAAAGAGGCATGGACTTTGATGAGTGCATTTAAATAATCATTTCTTTTTCTTATAAAGCTTCCAAACTCTACAGAATGAGCAAATTCTTCCAGCAGATGTCATTCCACAAACTTCACACTCCCTAAATTGGAAATTCTCATCCTCAACTTTAAATAGATGCCTATTTTTCATATATCCAGATAGGAATTGATATTTAATATTTGGCCTCTCTTTCTCTAACTCATTGAAATAAGCCCTATGCTTTAAAGTTATTGCCTTCTCTGCAAATCTACATTTAGCAGTTGTAAATGGTATCCCCTCTGCCTCAGCATACTTTAAAATTAACTCCTCCTCAATCTCAAAGAATATTTTAACCTTTTTTAAAAATTTATCGTGTGCTGGAAGAACCGGCTCATGCTTAGCCAAGTATCTAATATTCCAATTTAAAATATTGTTTAGGATAAAAGAAACTTCATCATCTAAATTATGCCCCGTAACTATTACGTCAAATCCATTTTCATAACCAAATTTGTTCATTAAATACCTCTTAGTTGTTCCACAGATGGAGCATTTCTTTCCTCTAACATCTTCCATAGTCTTTCCAGTAATATCCTTTAAATTAACTACATGCAAAGGAACTTCTAACTTTTCAGCCAATTTTTTAACAGTTTCTAAAGAAATTTCAGAAAAATCCTTAATTCCCAAATTTATGTGGAATAACTCAATATTATACCCAAGTTTTTTTAAAACCCATGCTGCTGCATGCCCATCCTTCCCACCAGAGACTGCTACTAAAATCTTCTCATCCTTATTTAGCATTTTATATTTTTCTATAGATTTTTTAACCCTATTTTCAAAGTATTCAACAAAATACTCTTTACACAAATACATGTTTGGTGATTTTAATTTTATGTAGTTTTCTTTATCACAAAATTTACACTTAGCCATGTTTTCACCGATAATTTTGCTATAAGACATTTGTTTTTTAGGCTATATAATACTTAAAGTATATAAAAAAATAGAACTCTATTTTAATAGTAAAATTTATATATCACATAAAATAATGGTAAATTACGCATGAGTTTTATAAAAAATGGAGTTCTATTTTGAGATGAAAACATGAGGAATCCCATAATAGATGTAGGAGCTAAGGAATTGAGCTATGAGATTAGAGAGATTGTTGATATTGCTAAAAAGGTAGAAGAGTTTGGAGTAAACATTACATGGGAAAACATAGGAGACCCAGTAGCTAAGGGAGAAAAAATTCCAGATTGGATCAAGGATATTATAGCTGAGATTGTTAAAAACGACTGTTCTTATGCTTACTGCCCTACTAAAGGTTTGTTAGAAACACGAGAGTTTTTAGCTGAGCAAACAAATAAAAGAGGAGGTGCTCAAATAACAGCTGAGGATATCATATTTTTTAATGGATTGGGAGATGCCATAGCAAAGATTTATGGTTTGTTGAAAAGGCAAGTTAGAGTTATAAATCCATCTCCTTCCTACTCAACTCATTCTTCTGCAGAGGCATCTCATGCAGGTTCCCCACCAGTAACATACTTTTTAGATCCTTACAACTATTGGTATCCAGATATTGATGATTTGGAGAAGAGGATTAAATATAATCCAGCAGTTAGCGGAATTCTAATAATAAATCCCGACAACCCTACAGGAGCTGTTTATCCAAAAAAGATATTGAATGAGATCGTTGATTTAGCTAATGAATACGATTTGTTCATTATTTGTGATGAAATATATTGCAATTTAGTTTACAATGGAAAGAAACAGCATTTACTTTGTGAGGTAATAGATGACGTTTGTGGTTTATCGTTGAAAGGAATATCTAAAGAAATTCCATGGCCTGGGGCAAGATGTGGATGGATTGAAGTTTATAACGCTGATAAGGATGAAGAATTTAAAAAATATGTTGAAAGCATTTACAAAGCCAAGTTGATAGAAGTTTGCTCCACCACTTTGCCTCAAATGGCTATTCCAAGAATTATGGGGCATAGAAATTATAAAAAATACTTAAATGAGAGGAATAAGTTTTTTGAAAAGAGGTCTAACACTGCCTACAAAAAATTAAAGGATTTGGAGGGAGTTGTAGCAAATAAAGCCAATGGAGCATTTTATATGTCTGTTGTGTTTGAAGACAGTTATTTGAATGGAAATAACTCAATAAAAATTGAAAATGATAAATTGAAAGAATTTATAGATAACCAAATAAAAAATGCAACTATCGACAAGAAGTTTGTTTATTACTTATTAGCTTCAACTGGAATTTGTGTAGTGCCTTTAACATCATTCTGCTCCCAACTTAACGGGTTTAGGGTTACCTTATTGGAAAGAGATGATAATAAATTTGAATGGATATTCGATACATTAGCTGAAAAAATAGAGGAATTTTTGCATTAATCTCTCAAATACCTATAAAATCCAGGCTCTTCATAATTTTTTAAATTTTTCACATAGGGACAGTCTTTTGGAAAAACACCGGCTAAAATTCCTTCCATTACTGTTAAGCATCCATGTTTAAACCTATCCTTATAAACTTTACACAGCTTTGTTTTTGGGTCTAAATGCTCACAGTATATTGTTTCTACTCCATTTTCTGTTTTGTAAGCATGTAAAATGCAACATCTTCCACATCTCTCACATAACTCATCCGGAAACAACTCCTCACTTATTTTTATTGCTTTATCTTTTTTAAATCTTAGTGTATTCAAATTATCCCTCTTTAAATTATTGATAAAATTGGTTTAAATAGACAGTATAAAATAGTATAAAAAGATTTTGATAGATACATAACTGTTAAATACATCCCTTAAAAAGTATAATTCTAAACACTTATTGTGAGGGATTGTCATGTTTATGAGAGAAATTGAATTAAGAGGACATATTATAGATAGCCTAATCTTACCAAGGGTTTTTGATAAAATCTTAGATATGGGTGGGGATTACAAAGTTTTAGAGTTTGAAATTGGGAAAAGGAAGACAGATCCAAGTTATGCAAAGATTTTGGTTATTGGAAAAGATGAGAGGCATGTAGATGAAATATTATCTGAGTTGAGAGACTTAGGGGCTGAGATTCCTGAGATTGAAGAGGTTGAACTACAGCCAGCAGAGAAAGATATGGTTCTACCAGAAGGGTTTTATTCAACAACAAACCATAAAACCTTTATTAAATTTAAAGGTAAGTGGATAGAAGTGGAGAATCAAAAAATGGATGGAGCTATTGTTGTCTACCCAGATGAAATGAGGGCAGAGGTAAAAACAATTAGAAATATCAAAAAAGGAGATTTAGTTGTTGTAGGGCATAAAGGAGTTAGAGTTATTCCACCAGAAAAACCAAGGGAATCTGGGGGATTATTTGAGTTTATGAAATCTGATGCTTCATCAGAAAAGCCAAAGGAAACAATTATTAGAAAAATAGCTAAAGAAATGTATGAAGTTAGGGAGAAATATAGAAAGACTGGGAATGGAGGAATTGTTGTTGTTGCAGGTCCTGCTGTAATTCACACAGGAGCTGGGTGGGCTTTAGCTAAGCTCATCAGAATGGGTTATGTTCAGGCATTATTTGCTGGAAACGCATTAGCTACTCACGATATAGAGAGTGTTTTGTATGGAACATCATTGGGAGTTGATTTAAAAACTGGAAAGAGTGTTCCAGGGGGGCACAGCCATCATTTAAGGGCTATAAATACAATAATGAGGGCAGGAAGTATAAAAAATGCTGTAGAGCAGGGGATTTTAAAGGAAGGGGTTATGTATGAGTGTATAAAAAACAATGTGCCTTATGTATTAGCTGGAAGTATAAGAGATGACGGTCCTTTACCAGATGTTATTACAGACGTTGTTAAAGCTCAGGAAATGATGAGAGAGCTTTTAAAAGGAAAAGACATGGTTTTAATGCTCTCCACTATGCTACACTCAATAGCTACAGGTAATTTACTACCTTCGTGGGTTAAAACAATCTGCGTTGATATAAATCAGGCGGTTGTAACAAAGTTAATGGATAGAGGAACTTCTCAGGCTTTAGGTATAGTTACAGACGTTGGAGTTTTCCTACCAATGTTGGTTGAGGAGTTGGAAAAATTGGAGAAAGAGAATAAAAAAGATGAGGGAAGAGAATGAGAGTTGAATACTCAAAAGAATTAATTAGAAAGGGAATCTCAACAATATCTCAACTAAAAAAAGCTAAAGTAAAGGTAGAAAAAACTGAAGGAAAGAAAAAAATATCCTATAGAGATGCAAAACCTGGAAAGATAGATATTAATGAATTTAAAAAGGCAGTTTATTTGTTGATTGAGGCAGATGACTTTTTATATAAAAAAGCTCCAAAACATGAATTGAATGAAGAAGAGGCAAAAGAATTTTGTAAATTAATTATAAAATGCCAAGAACATTTAAATAGGCTTTTAGCTAACTTTGGGTTTGAATTTGAAGAAAAAGAGATTAGTGAAAACGCCCTATACATTGTTTCAAATAAAAAATTATTTAAAAAACTTAAAAACAAAAATCCTAATTTAAAGGTTGTTTGCACTGAGGGAATGTTAGATATTGAAGACATGAAAGCCATAGGAATTCCAGAAAAGGCTTTAGAGGGATTAAAGAAAAAAGTTGAGATAGCAAGAAAAAATGTTGAGAGATTTATAAATAAATATAATCCAGAAAAAATTTTTGTTGTTGTTGAGGATGATAAGGATGAGCTTTTATACTTAAGGGCTAAGCAACTTTACAACGCTGAAAAATTAAATGCAGACGAAATTTTAAGTTAAATCGGTGGAACGATGGATTTACAGAATGATATAATCGTGAGGGGAAAATCCTATGAAATGCCGTTTTCAAAGGGTATTTTGGCGAGGTCATTAACAGCTGCTGGATTAAAACCAAGTATTGCTTATAGAATAGCTTGGGATATATATGAAATGCTAAAAAAAGAGAATATTAAGGTTATTGATAAATCTGATTTGAGGAGGAGAGTTTATTACTATTTAATTTCAAAAAATTATGATGAAGTTGCTAAAAAGTATTTACTATGGAGAATGGTTTTAGGTAGAAGACCGATAGTTATTTTAATCGGAGGGGCAAGCGGAGTTGGAACATCAACCATTGCATTTGAAATTGCTTCAAGATTAGGAATTCCAAGCGTTATAGGAACTGATTCAATAAGGGAAGTTATGAGAAAGGTTATATCAAGAGAACTTATCCCAACTCTTTACGAATCGAGTTACACTGCCTGGAAGGTGTTGAGGGAAAATGAGGATGGAAACATATACATTAAAGGGTTTGAAAGGCATTCTGAAGCTGTGTTAACTGGGGTGGAGGGGGTTATAGACAGGTGTTTAATTGAAGGACAGAGTGTAATCATGGAAGGAACTCACCTAATTCCAACCCTTTTAAAAGATAAATATTTAGAAAATCCAAATGTTGTTTTTATTATGCTAACAATATATGATGAGAAATTACATAAAATGAGGTTCTACGCAAGAGGAAGGGTTTCAAGCAGGCCTACTGAGAGATATTTGAAATACTTTAAAATAATTAGGATGATAAATGATTACATGGTTGAGACTGCAAAAAAGAAAGGAATTCCTGTAGTTGAAAATATAAAGATTAGTAAGACAGTTGATAACTGCCTAAATATAATTACTGAAAGATTAAAAACAATGGTTGAGCTGGAGGGGTTGAGTGAAGAGGATATGTTAGAGGAAGAAGCATAGCTTTTTTATTTTAAGGTGAAATACTCATGGCAATTAAAAAGAAAGATGTTGAAGGGATTTTACACATACTTGGGGGAATAATACAAATCCTTGGATTATTTACGTTAGTTCCTTGCATAGTTTCCATATACTATAACGAAAACACTCTTTTCAATTTTTTAATTCCAGGGGTATTTTTTACAATTTTTGGGTTTATTTTAAAAAAAGTTACAAAACATCAGAATTTAAAATTACATCACACCATGATAGCTTCCGCATTAGCTTGGCTTATAGCTTCACTTATAGGAGCTATTCCTCTATACTTATCAATACCCTATTTTTCCTACATTGATGGAGTTTATGAAAGCATGTCTGCCTGGACTACAACTGGAATGACCTTAATACCAAATGTTGAAGTTTTGCCAAAATCTGTTTTGTTTTGGAGGAGTTTTCAGCAGTGGATTGGAGGGGTTGGGATATTAGTTTTATCAGCCCTCGTTTTAGCAAGATCTGGAACTGTTGCATATCTTTTATATGCATCAGAGGCTAGGCAGGAAAGGATAATGCCAAGTGCCATGGGAACGATAAAGACAATTGTGTGGATTTATATTCTATACACTATTTTGGGAATTCTTTTGCTTTATTTAGCTGGGTTAAGTTTTTGGGAGGCGTTAAATTTAACGATGACTGGTATTTGCACTGGAGGAATGAGTATAAGCAATTACAGCTTTCCATATAACGATTTTGCAAAACTTATTATGATTGGAATAATGATGGTTGGGGGGGTTGTATCCTTCTCTATACACCATAGGATACTAACTGGAAAATATTTTAGTGATATTCAAACGAGATATGCCTTAATTGTTATAATTATAACTTCAATAATCATTTCAATAAAAGATAACGTTCCAATAATTGACTCTCTCTTTACGGTAGTTTCAGCAATGACTTCAACTGGCTTTACAACAATAAATATTGGAAATCTCTCAAATCTTTCATTACTTTTAATTATCTTCTTAATGCTGATTGGTGGTGGAGCTGGAACAACAACTGGGGGGGTTAAGATAATCAGATTTTTGGTTATATTAAAAGCCCTTTGGTATGAGATAAAGGAAATTATCTATCCAAAATCTGCAGTTATTCATGAGCATCTTGAGAATCTTGATTTAAATTATAGTATAATTAGGGAGGCATTTATTGTATTCTTTCTATACAGCTTTTCATCGTTTTTAATAGCTTTAACGCTAATTTATTTAGGATATAGCCCTTATAATGCAATATTTGATGCAGTTTCATTTACTTCAAATATTGGTATGTCTTTAGGAGTTGTTACTTTAGAAACTCCAATAATTGGAAAAATAGCTGGAATTATAGGCATGTGGATTGGTAGATTAGAAATAATTCCAGTGCTTGTTTTATTGGCAACATTATATTTGAAAATTAGGAGGATTTGCAAAAGCAGATAATTCTTTTTTTAAACACTTCATTCCACTGGATTACAAAAGTGATGGGGATTTATTTTTTGTTTTTTAGTGTGTGTTTTGACGTTAGTGTTTTGTTGTTTGGGCAATGTTAGACTTTCAAACCAAAGTCCAACTTTGGTTAAAAATTTCCGGACAGATATTGACATAAAATCAATTAATTTGAAAGATTGAATATAAAATAATATTATAAAATTGTTATATATAAATTCTTAAAAATAGCTGAATCCAAATTATTAATTTTTAGCATGATTTATTATCTCTTTCAAAATATTCTTTGCCATCTCCAAATCTACATCAACACAAGCCTCCAACTCTAAAAACAACAACTGAACACTTGGAGTGTATTTACCATTTTTAATTAAGTGTTCTTTATACTCCCAAATCAACCTCTTCAAATACTCCCTCTTCAACTCTCCAATACAATCCTTAGCATAATCCCAAACAGTAGACTTGCCAAGATTTAAAATCTTTGCAGTCTCTCTAATCGAACAACCATTAACAATCAACTCATGAATTTTTTTAACCATCTCATCAGTAACCCTCCTCTTCCTCCCCCTCTTAGCATTCTCAACCTCAACAAAAACACCATTATTTTTCAAATACTCCAACTTATAAACCATTTTTGGATGCTCAAAAACAGATTTTGGCAATTTTAATAAAACCAAATCCTTTTTTCTCAATTTTACAATCTCCTCAACCTCCTCCCACGTTGGAATTTTTGAAATTTTAACTTCAATCATCCAAATCCCCATAATTGGTTAAAATCTCCTTAGCTAAAACATTTTGGGTATAGTATGTGATGTAATTTTGATTTTTGTGTTTGGTAATTTTTGCTAAAACCTGTGCTGGAATTCCTCTCTTACCCAAATAGGTTATGTAGGCATACCTTAGAGAGTGGGTGTTAATTTTATAATTTTTATAAAGCCATGCTCCAAACCTCTTAACAATCTTCTTCTTTACTGCTAATTTCTCTTCTAAAGTGGATTTTTCATCTATTTCTTTTTTAATGTTTATGAAAATGGATTTTACTAATTCTATATCTTCTTTTGTTATAAATTTTGGGAGAATTATTTCCCTAAACTCTAAGTCCTTCCTTTTTTGAGTTCTAACCCTAACAATTATCCTCTCATTCCAGTCAAAATTATCTAAATTAATTGCTATGTTTATCATTCCCGAAATGGCCTCCCAAATCCTACAACCATTCCTTAATTGTAAAAGATAAGTTATCAAGTATGCAATTTTCTTATAATCGTCTTTGTAAAGGATTTTTTTGCTTTTTATTTTTTGTAATTCCTCTCTAAACATTTTATAAGTTTGCTCGTAGTCAATCCCCATATCCCAAGAACCTTTTGGCGTTTTTTTAGTTTCATTTATAGTTAATAAGTTCCAATCCCATAAGTTCATGCTACCACAATTAACATACTCTGTAAAATTTTATTTAAAAATAGGTTGATAAATTCATTATTAATAATTTTATTTAAAAAACTCTTCAGTGAAATCGTTGACTAACTGTTCACTTTGAGGTGGTGACTTGAAAATGTTGACTATAGTAGCTACCAACCATAAAGAAGATTCTAAACTAACAAAAGCAAAGATGAAGAAAGCTTTTTCCTATAAGCCAGACGCTGTTCTATTAGAATGTAACTTCAGAATTCTGATATCCAGGAAGATGAGGGACCAATGGACTGCGTTCATTGAAGCCTCAAAAGGTTGAAGATTCCAAAGTTTTGTTTCTCTGGTTGTAAGTTGACGCTTCCAAAAGAGTTTTATGAAGATGTTGTTGATAACACGTTGAGCTTTCATGATTGTTATGAGAAGAAACCAATTTACTGCATGACTATGGAGGAAAAGATTGAAAATGAGTTGAAAAAACATGATGTTGTTGCCATTGTCTGTGGGAGTGCACATGTGATTCATCTGAATAGGAGATTTGGTAAAGCTGTTGATGAGTTTGTAGTGATTGAACATTGATGTCATTTATTTTAAAAATAAAATTTATGGTAGCCATGTGCTCTCATCCTTGATTTTTTCAGGTAAGTATGTATCAACGACATACTTTAAACCATACTTAGCTAAAGACTGTTGCTCCGCCCTAACTCCCATATCGAGCATTTGTTTTAGAGCTTTCTGCCATTCTGGGAAGCTTCTTACGAAGTCATCGTTCTTTAACCCATCCTTTATCCTCTTAATATCCTGCTCTTTCAATGGATGAGTAGGCAAATCGTAATCAACAATATCTTGTGGGGTAACGCCAATCAACCTTGCTGCAGGAATTGACAGCTTGTCAGCTAAGTGTATTGCCTTTCCACTCCCAACTTTTAACGTTCTGTAAATGTTTAGATACCCGTAAGGATCTCCGTCAGTAAATACCAAAACAGGTAGTTCATGTTCTTCGTAAAGCCTCTTTATAAACCTCCTTGTAGCCCTTGCCGGAACCCCTTTTAATGAAACCAATATGCAGTTATGTTTATCCCAAAATCTCTCCGCATTTAACCTTGCAAACATACCAGATGTCTCTATTGCCAAAACAAAATCTGCATCTGTCTCAAGATTCAATTTTGTTACATCATTAGGGATGTTATAAGCCCCAGTTCCCAATTTTGTACAATCAACAACAAGCTCTCCTTCTGGTGTTTCTTCAATAATTTTTAACGGCCCAACTACTGAAGAACCATCTTCTTCAGGGATAAATCCTAAATGCTCTCTTAACACACCTAAAGCAGCTTCTAAATCCTCAATAACGTTGTTTGATGCTTGCTGGTCATCAAATCTTGCCTCTCCCCAGTTTTTTGAAACGTAATAAGCTTCCCTTAGTGTTGAGAAGTCATTTGTTTCCAATAACTGCTTAGCGAATTCTAACATCTTTGTTGTTTGTGCAAAAATCTTTGCTTGATTTACAGTTAATGTTCTTGCCTTTTCTTTACCCACTAATGTAAATGAACCCTTCTCTTTATCAAACATCGCGTTGGATAAACTTCTAATTGGCATGGTTATTTTTGGTCTTTTACCCTTCATTAAATCCTCATACATCTTTTTAGCAAGTTCAATAATTTTTTGTTTTGCAATTTCCCTTGGTTTTTTTGATATAGCAGGAAGCTTAACCATAACACTCACCAAATAAGTTTTAATATATCCTATCCATAATTATTTTTATTATGAAAGCATCATAACCAATAAATTTTTATACCTAATTTTAAAATTGAATAATAATTATTGTAAAACTCAGCAATACTTGCGTAGGGAAATACTATATAATTAATGTCCATATATAATTATTTAGGTCGCAGTTATCTTAAGCTTATATTTATCATCGAGGGATAAACAATTTTACGGAGGTCATAACGTGAAATTCTTAAAAAATGTTTTAGAAGAAGGAGAAGGATTTGAAGAATTTAATGAATTAGAATTATCTCCAGAAGATAAGGAGTTACTGGAATATTTACAGCAAACTAAAGCAAGAATTACAGTAGTTGGTTGTGGTGGAGCTGGAAACAACACAATCACAAGATTAACATTAGAGGGTATAGAAGGAGCTAAAACCATTGCCCTAAATACAGACGCTCAGCAATTAATTAGAACAAAAGCAGATAAAAAGATTTTAATTGGTAAAAAATTAACAAGAGGTTTAGGGGCTGGAGGAAATCCAAAGATTGGCGAAGAGGCTGCAAAAGAAAGTGCTGAAGAGATTAAAGCAGCAATCCAAGACTCGGATATGGTATTTATCACTTGTGGTTTAGGTGGAGGAACTGGAACTGGTTCAGCCCCTGTTGTGGCTGAGATATCTAAAAAAATAGGAGCTTTAACAGTTGCTGTAGTTACATTACCATTTGCCATGGAAGGAAAAGTTAGAATGAAGAATGCAATGGAAGGTTTAGAAAAGCTGAAGCAAAATACTGATACATTGGTTGTTATTCCAAACGAAAGATTATTTGAAATAGTTCCAAACATGCCATTAAAAGTAGCGTTTAAAGTAGCTGATGAAGTTTTAATCAACTCTGTAAAAGGGTTAGTTGAGTTGATTACCAAAGATGGATTGATTAACGTTGACTTTGCTGATGTTAAGGCTGTTATGAGCAATGGAGGCTTGGCAATGATAGGTATTGGAGAGAGCGATAGCGAGAAGAGAGCTAAGGAAGCTGTTAACATGGCGTTAAACTCCCCATTATTAGATGTTGATATAGATGGAGCTACTGGAGCTTTAATCCACATAATGGGTCCTGAAGATTTAACATTGGATGAGGCAAAAGATGTTGTTGCTACAGTTTCTTCAAGATTAGACCCTAACGCTACAATAATATGGGGAGCCACAATAGATGAAAACTTAGAAAATACTGTAAGAGCCTTATTAGTTGTTACTGGAGTTCAGTCAAGAGTAGAATTTGGAGAAACAGGACTTAAGAGGAAGAAAACCGATTTATTAAATATCCCAAAAATCTAAAGGGGATATGATGGAAAATTTAAATCAAAAGATGGAACAACTTAAAGAATTCATTGAAGAATGTAGAAGGGTTTGGTTAGTTTTAAAAAAGCCTACAAAAGATGAATATTTGGCTGTCGCTAAAACAACAGCTTTAGGAATTTCTTTACTCGGAATTATTGGATACATAATCCACGTTCCAGCAACATACATTAAAGGTCTGTTAAAACCTCCAACCGCATAATTTAAATAATTTTTTATATAATGAAATTTTAATATTTCAGAAACTTTTTTTATTTTATCTTTTTTATTTTTTAAAATCTATAGGTGGGACTATGATTTTTGCAGTTAGAACAATGGTTGGTCAGGAAAAGAATATAGCAGGATTAATGGCAAGTAGAGCTGAGAAGGAGCAGTTAGATGTTTACTCAATATTAGCCTCAGAATCTTTAAAAGGGTATGTGTTGGTTGAAGCTGAATCAAAGGGAGATGTTGAAGAATTAATAAAAGGAATGCCAAGAGTTAGAGGAATTGTTCCAGGAACCGTTGCTATTGAGGAAATAGAACCATTATTAACTCCAAAGAAAATTATTGAAAATATTGAAAAAGGAGATGTTGTTGAGATTATCGCTGGACCTTTTAAAGGAGAAAGGGCAAAGGTTATTAGAGTTGATAAAAATAAGGAAGAAGTTACATTGGAACTTGAAAATGCCACTGTTCCTATACCAATAACCTTATCTGTTGAAGGTGTTAAAATCATTTCAAAGCATAAGGATTAACTAAACGTAAGGCATAACTTTATATACCTAATGCATTAATTTTATCTACACGTTATATTTCTCACTGAAACACTCCCAATATTGAGGTGAATATTATGGCTAAGGAGGTTGTAGAGGTATTAGTTACCGGAGGTAGAGCAACAGCAGGACCACCATTGGGTCCAGCTATTGGTCCTTTAGGAATTAATGTCATGCAGGTTGTTAAAGAGATTAATGAAAAAACAAAAGACTATGAAGGAATGCAGGTTCCAGTTAAGGTTATAGTTGATACAGAAACAAGAAAGTTTGAGATTGAGGTTGGTATTCCTCCAACAACTGCTTTAATCAAAAAAGAATTGGGAATTGAAACAGCTGCCCATGAACCAAGACACGAAATTGTTGGAAACTTAACATTAGAGCAAGTTATTAAAATAGCTAAGATGAAAATGGACTCTATGTTATCATACACTTTAAAGAACGCTGTAAAAGAAGTTTTAGGAACCTGCGGTTCAATGGGAGTTACAGTTGAAGGAAAAGACCCTAAAGAAGTTCAAAAAGAAATCGATGCTGGAGTTTATGACGAATACTTTAAAGAAGAATAAATTTCTTCTAAATTCTTTTTCATTTTTAATTTTTAATAATCTTTTGTATGTTTTTTACATTTATTCATTATTTTATATATATCAACGGTCGTTAGATATCCACAAGCTATACCAATAACAGCTCCAGCAAACACATCAAATGGATAATGAACTCCAACATAAACTCTACTATAAGCTACAAGAATTGCCCAAATTAAAAATATTGCTCCTATTTTTCTTGAATAAAATAATAAAGCTGTTGATAATGCAAATGCCAAAGTTGTGTGCCCACTTGGAAAACTTGGCTCATTCCCTTCATAGCATAAAAGATGTATATTATCTAAAACAAAATAAGGTCTTGGCTCATGTATCAAATATTTCAATGAATAGGCAATCACAAAAGCTAAAAATAAGATAAAAATTAGCTTTACCCAAAATTTTCTATTTTTTAGGAATAGGATTATAGAAACTATAGCAATTAATGGATAGGTTATTTTTGAGATGATTGGCATGATTATATCGAGTATTTGGTTGTAATGCGAGTTTATCAAATAAAAAAGCCAAATATTAATATCATTTAATTTATTATTTCCCAAAATACCTCCAAAATATGCAACTGTCAAAAATCGTGGAAATCTGCCAACTATAGTTCCAATTGTAAACCATAATTTATGCATTTCAAAAATACCTGAAAGCCATGCGATAACCTTATATGGCAATGGGGAGATGCCAGCAATAAACACTCCAAAAACCCCATATTTGTTAAAAAACTCCTCCCCTTTATGCAAATATCTCTCTCCAAAAAGTTTTACAAATATTGGATGCCCTAACTTATCACCTAAAAAGTAGCCAAATAATCCTCCTAAAGTCGTGCCTATAGTAGCTACAATAGCCGAGATTATTGGATTTAATCCAAAGTATGAAGCTCCAATTATAAACACATCTGGAGGAATTGGCTGTATAAATGCCTCTGTAAATGATATTATGAACAACCCGATATAACCATAATGCATTACAAGATACTCAGCCATTGAATATAAATCCATAAATACCCACCATAAATATACCTAAAGTAGTTAATGTTATTCTATTTAAATCTTTTATGAGGGGGATAATGAGGATTGAATTAGAGCTGCAAACTGACAAATTCACAACAATTCCTTACAATCATCAATACTACTTAGCCTCAGCCATATATAAAAAAATCCACTCAGCAAATCCTGAATATGCTAAAAGATTACATAGCTATCAAAAATTTAAGTTCTTTACTTTCTCTTTACTGCAGATAAAAAGGAGAGTTATTAAAAAGGAAGGAATAGAAACAATAGATGGAAAGGCATATCTCTACATATCATCTCCAAAAACTGAATTTATAGAAAATTTTGTTGAAGGACTTTTAGAAGATGGAGAGCTAAGAGTTGGAAATACAGAGTTTCTTATAAGAAAGGCCAAGGTTTTACCAATTCCAAAGAGATTTAATGTTTTGAAGACGCTTTCTCCAATATACTTAAAAACTATGATTGAAACTGAGGAGGGGTTGAAAAATTATGATTTACTTCCAAACAATTCAAAATTTTATGAAAACTTAAAAAATAACTTAAAAAAGAAATATGAAGCATTTTATAATGAAAAATGTGATATGGACTTTGAATTTGAGGTCTTGAAATTTAGACCTAAGAGGATGAATATAAAAGGAATTTACTGCAGATGTTCTGAAATGGTGTTTAAAGTATGGGGAGATTATGATTTGATAAAATTTGGTTATGAGTGTGGTTTTGGGGAGAAGAATAGCATGGGCTTTGGAATGGTTGTGAATATTGAATAATTTTTTATTTTTTATTTTTTAAGTCACTTTACTTATGTAAATTAAAATTTTATCGTCATATTTATATATGTGTTTAACCATAAACTGAATTTTAAAGTATATATAACTCAAAATATTTATCAACTTGGTGGGGGTATGTCAGTTATAACGCTTGATAATTTTATAGACCAAAGTAATGTAGAAAATAAAAGATATAAAAAATCTAAAAGTTTTATATTTGAAGTTCCAATTTACTATGATGTGTGGATGGACAATGCATTAGAAAACTTTTATAGAGTTCTAAAAAAGATAGATAATGAGGATTTTAATGTCGCATTGAGCAATGATAAACTAATCTTTGAATTTAATGACTTTGAAAAGTTTAAAAATGCATTAGTTCAGCAGATAAAACATAAATATAGGAATATGATTGTAATAGGAGAAGATAAAAAGGCAAAAGTTCCAAAAGAGATTAAGAAGGACTTTATTTTACTTCAAGAAGGTAAAAAAGAATACGGAGCTGTAAAATTAAAAGAGGATGTATTTGACTGGAATAAACTTCCTAAAATATTGGATGAGCTAAAAGAAAGTAAAAAAGGGAATAAAATCTGTATAATGTGTGGAGGCAGATATAAAAAAAGTTATACATTAAAACAAGCAATTTATCCATTTGTAACGAAGAATAAAAGCTTAAGTGGAATTAGAACAATCAAATCTCTTCCAGAATATCATAAAAATCTATGTTTAATGTGTTATTTGTTGGGAGTTCTGGAATGGACTGACGAAGGGCTAATATATCACACATCATCAAAAGAAAACAAAACATTTTTATTCCTTCCAATATTTGAAAGCTTAACTAAGCTTAACAAGTTTAAAGAAGAAACACTACACGCAGGGATTCTAAATATTTCAGGAAGATATGGAAATCTACTTAAAAAACCTAATTCTGACGATTTTGAAGAAACATTTGGAGAATATACAACATTATTGGCATTTTATGAGAAATTCATTTTTAATGTAAAGATGAGTGAAGTATTATGCAATAATTGGGGAGTATTACACATCCCATTAGGTAAAGTTAAAAATGTCAAATTTGAGACGATAAATGTTGATAAAGGAATCTTAGAGGTGATAAGTAAGTTAATAGAAAACGGATATCTGATATATACCAATATGATAAAGGGAATATACTTCAAAAAGAAGACCAACAAAGGATTTGTTACTGATTGGAATATAACTACTGAAATTAAGGAGAATTTAGCAAAATCTCTACTAATAGATGACTTTAGAACTTTCTCAAAGCAGTTGATGCCAAGAAAAGGGGGTTTCGTTATCTTATCATCAGATGCTTATCAAATCTTAGATGAACTCATCTACTTATGGAGGTTGGTAAATATGGGAATTCCTAAGGAGAAATTGGATATAATAAAAAGTGTTGGGAATATTATTGCAAAAATATCTCTTGCAAATTCCTCTCTATTGTATAAACTTGATAAAGTTAGGACTATTGATGAGTTTTGGAGTGTTTTAAGAGAAATATCAAGAAAAATGGCTGGAATGGAAAAAGAAGAGCTTAGAGAAATAAAACCAACTGCAATAGATGAACTTGTAGTTATGGTTAAAGAACATGAAAAAATCTGGAAGGAGATTAGGGATTTGTTAGTTATCTACTCATCCATGTATCTTGCTATCAAAAAATTGAAAAAGGGAGGGGATTAGATGAAAGGCATAGAGATAGTTTGGTTATCAAAAACTGATTTAACAAACTTAAATTCTGGGGAAGGGGAGAGCAACTTTATTGATGTCAAGAAATTTAAGAAAAATGGAATTGAATATCCTTACGTTTCAGGACAGGCAATGAGATACTATATAAAAGAGGCAATTAGAAGGAATTTGAATGAAAATGAATTTATGTGCGTCCCAGATGATAAAGGAGAAACTTGTGGAGATATAAAAAACTGTATAGGATGCGACCTCTTTGGATTCATGAAGCCAGAGAAGGATGTTGGAGCAAGAACAAGAGTCTCACCAGTTAAAGTGTCTCCAGCGATAGGACTATTGCCATTTGATGAAAACTCAGCAGTTGATTTCTTAACAAGAAGATATAGAGGAGGAGAAAAATCAGAGGGGGACATAGTAAATGTTGAAATTGGAGTTAATATCTATAAGGTAGGGATTGCCATTGATGTTAAAAGGGTTGGAGGAGAGGAGAAGATTGAAAATGGAACTGTTAAAATTGATTACTGCGTAAATGATGAAGAGCGTAAAAATAGGATTTCAAAGGTTATTGAATCTCTAAGATATTTGTCAGATTACTCAAAGCAGGCAAGGTTATTAACTGATTTCACACCAGACTTTATAATAATTGCATTCCAAGATAAATACTCCCATAGATTGCAAAAGGCAATAGATTTGAAAGCTAATACAATAAATGTTGAGTTGTTAAAGGCAATTCTTAATGATGTTTCAGAGTATTCACCAAAAATATTTGCTGGACTTATCCCATGCCTCTTTGAGAATGAGGAAGAAGTTAAAAATATATTTGAAGATTTAAATATAAAAGTTAAAGCTCCTCATGAGGCAATAAAAGATGCATTGAGTTATTTAGAGGAAATTAACTTATAAATCGGTGTTTCTATGTGGGGGTTGAAGTTTAGATGCGAGGGAATATACTTTGTAAGTTTTAGGAAGCCAGTTACAACCTCTTTATCTTTAACTTATAAACTTCCTCCTTTTACGGCAATTAGAGGATTAATAGCCAATGCCTTAGGAATGCCGAGAGATTCATTCGAGATACAAAATTGGTTTAAGATTGGGATGAGAGTTGAAGGCAAAATAGAGATTGGTAGAGAGATGGCTAAATTCTTAAAGATGATTTCAAGAAAGTCATGTTATAGATGTGAAAATTGTAGATTTGAGAAAATAGCTGATTCAAAGCCAAAAAAATGTCCAAACTGTGGAAAAGAGAATCTCGTAAAAGTGGAGAAGATGATTTATGAAAGGGCATTTCCTTCTTCACCGATGCATAGGGAATTTCTAATAATGCCAAAGTATTGGATTTATCTTGTGGGAGAAGAGAAGAAAATAAAAAAGATTTATTATGCCTTAAAAAGTCCAGAGAGACCTTTATATCTTGGAACATCTGATGATTTGGTAGATATTGAAGTATTTAAGCCGGTTAAAGTAAAAGAAGTCGAAGAAAATGAGATAAATAGTATCTTAGATGGAATTCATGAAAACTGCATACTTGAAAAACTACCATATAGGTTTATTCCAGTAAAAGACAAGAAAGGCAAGTTAAAAGAGGTTTATTCTGAATATAAACTCGTCTCTATCCCAAGAAAGTTTCCATATTCAACTGAAAAACCTTTAAAAGCTTGGGACTTTGGAGATGAGTTTATTAGGGTGTTTTAATGATTCTTGCCAAAAGGGAAGGTAATGCATTTCAGACATTGAAAGGACATACCTACGATGCATTAAGAATCTATAAAGAATATTTAGAGAGAAATTTTGATGTAGTTGATAATTTCTGTAATAGATGGCAAATTCCGACCGAAAAATTTATAAAAAATACTTTTTTCACCATTTATTTGCATGATATTGGAAAGATAACTGAGGAGTTCCAAAATAATATAATAAAAGGCAAAAGGAGTAATAAACATCCGCATCCACTTTATGCCCTTCCGATTATTGATAGTATTGAGTTTGATTATTTGTTCGATATTCCAATTGAAGTTTTTGCTATTCTATCTCATCATACACAACTCTATAATAATTTATATGCTGATTATCAACAATACAAAAAAGGAACTTTTTTAATAGAGGAAATCAAAGAATTTATAAAAAATTCCAAGGATGCCTATGAATCTCTTGGATTTTCAAAGTTTTTTGAGTTTGAGGAGTTGAAGATAAATGAGATTCCAAAAGATGCAAAACCTTTAGAACTACACAAATTAAGGAGGAAATATTGGATAGAGACAAATAATTATATTAAATCACTAAGTTTTGATGAAAAAATAAAATTAAAATCAATATTTTCATTCATGTTTGCTATTCTTCAATTGTGTGATGATTTTGCAAGTTTAAATTTCAGTGAATATGCAAAAGACAAGGAAGGGACTTTTGAAGATGTTTTAGAGAATCTAGAGATTTATGTTCCAACGTTAGATATTAAAAATCCGATATCACTTATATTAAAAGGTTATGAGCCATATAAATTCCAAAAAGAACTTTATAACTCAAAAAATAAGTTTGTGATATTGTTTGCTCCTTGTGGGAGGGGTAAAACAGAGGGAGCATTACTTTGGGCATTAAATGCATTAAAAAACTTTAAAAGAAACAAAATCATCCTAGCAATGCCTACGCAAGTAACAAGCAATGCAATGTATGATAGATTGATAAAGATTTTTGGAGAGGAAAATGTTGGTTTATTCCATGGAAAGAGCTTTATAAAACTAAAAGACTCAAAAGAAATAGATGATGAGGAAGATTTAGAGGAGATTAGAGACGAAAACTTTAAAGGTAATGTATTCTTTAAGCCAATAACGATAACTACCATTGACCATGTTATATACTCTTTTGTCCATGGATTTTCTCAGGCAGATTTTGCTTTGGGGAACATTCAAAATTCAGTTATAATCTTTGATGAAGTCCACTACTATGAGAAATACACATTAGAGCATTTATTAACTCTTTTTGATATTTTAAAGAGAATGGATATTCCTCATCTACTTATGAGTGGAACACTACCAAGCTTTTTAATGAACAAGCTTGAAGGTTATGAGATTGTAGTTGATGAAGAAGGGTTAAATTACAAACCTTTTAAACTTGAATATTTAGAGAATC
Source organism: Methanocaldococcus fervens AG86 (assembly GCF_000023985.1). Taxonomy (GTDB): domain Archaea; phylum AGJL01; class Methanococci; order Methanococcales; family Methanocaldococcaceae; genus Methanocaldococcus; species Methanocaldococcus fervens. The sequence continues at coordinate 1,352,946 of NC_013156.1, read as the reverse complement.
ACTTAATTTGGAAAGAAAATGGTGAATGGAAGGTTGATGGATACATAATCAATGAAATAATAGAGAATTATAAAAAAGGAGTATCTCAAGCGATTATCTTAAATACCGTTGAAAGGGCGAAGGAATTTTATAAGGCAATAAAAGATAAAGTCCCAGCAATTCTCTACCATTCTCAATTTGCATATAGAGATAGAGTTAAAAAAGAAGATGAGATTTTTACTTTGGAAGAGATGAGAAAAAATCAAAATAAACCTTATGTTATTGTTGCTACTCAGGTTATTGAAATCTCTCTTGATATGTCCGTCGATGTTATGTATTCTGAGTTATCTCCACCAGATGCACTTGGACAGAGGGCTGGGAGATTGCACAGAAAAGGAAGGAATTGGAAAGAGAATGGAAAAGAATATAAGCTAAAAATATTCTTGCCATATAAACACTTACCATATAGCAAAGAATTGGTAGAAAAAACAATTAATTATATAAAATTTTATGAAAAACCTCTGAATTATAGAGATATCAAGGATTTCGTTGATAACGTTTATAAAGATTATAATTTGAGCATTCCAAGTGATTTAAAGTTATTTTTTGATGAGGCAATATTATTTGGAAGGCATTGGACAGATATATCAACAATTGATGAAGAAGGAAGATTCTTTAAAGTTAGAGATGATAAATTTATGAAGATTGAAGTAGTTCCTCAAGTTTATTTTGATGAATTAGGAGAAGATTCTCTGAAAGCAGAGTATATGGCAAAAATCCCAGCCTATTTAATTTTAAATGAAATGAAAAATGAAGAGGGGATGATACACTTCTACCCTTATGAAAAAAGAGTTGGTAGGAGAACAAGAAAATATATAATTTGCTCATTTAAATATAATTATGAAATAGGATTTGACTACAAAGAGGAAGAGGAGTTTGAAGACATCCTATAGGTGGAATTATGGAAAATTATTTGGAAGAAGAGCTTATAATTAGAGGCATTGAGATAAACTACCTCTATGTATGCAAAACAAAGCTCTGGTATTTTGTAAGAGGCATAACTATGGAGCAAGAGAGTGATTTTGTTGATTTAGGAAAATTTTTACATGAAAAAAGCTATTTTGGAGAGGAGAAGGAGGTTCAAATAGGCAGTATAAAGATTGATTTTATCAAAAAGCGTGATATTATTGAGATTCATGAAATAAAGAAGGGCAAGGTTATGGAAAAAGCCCATATCATGCAAGCTCTTTATTACATCTACTATTTAAACAAATTAGGGATGAAAGCTAAGGCAATCCTCCATTATCCAAAACTTAAAGAGATTAAAGAGATTGAGCTAAAAGAAAATGATAAAGAGGAGATAAAGAGAGCAATAAAAGAAATTGAGCATATAAAATCACTAAAAGAACCTCCAGAGCCTGTTTATCAGAAAATCTGTAAGAATTGTGCATATTATGAACTGTGTTTTATTTAAGGTGAAATTATGAGGAAAAAGTCCCTAACTCTACTATCAGACGGTTATTTATTTAGAAGGGAAAATACTATCTACTTTGAAAATGCAAGAGGCAAAAAGCCCTTAGCTATTGAGGGAATTTATGACATCTACATCTATGGAAAGGTTAGCATCAGCTCTCAAGCTCTACATTATTTAGCTCAAAAAGGCATTGCCGTGCATTTCTTTAACCATTATGGATATTATGATGGAAGTTTTTATCCAAGAGAGTCATTACACTCAGGATATTTGGTAGTTAATCAAGTTGAGCATTATTTAGACAAAGATAAGAGGTTGGAGTTAGCAAAGTTGTTTGTCATTGGAGGAATAAAAAATATGGAGTGGAACTTATCAAAATTCAAAAACAAGACGAAGTTTGACAGTTACATTGAAGAATTAGACAACTGCAACAAAATAACAGAGGTTATGAATGTAGAGGGGAGGGTTAGAACTGAATATTATAGATTGTGGGATGAAACACTACCAGATGATTTTAAAATAGTTAAAAGGACAAGAAGACCTCCAAAGAATGAGATGAATGCGTTAATAAGCTTTTTAAACTCCCGTTTATATCCTGCTATAATTACTGAGCTTTATAATACTCAACTAACTCCAACAGTTAGCTATCTCCACGAACCTCATGAGAGAAGATTTTCTTTAGCTTTGGATTTGAGTGAGATATTTAAACCGATGATTGCTGATAGATTGGCTAATAGATTAGTTAAACAAAATATTATACAGAAAAAGCATTTTAGAGATGATTTAAATGGAGTTTTATTAAACAAAGAAGGAATGAAAGTAGTTTTAGAACACTTCAACAAAGAGATGGATAAAACAGTTCATCATCCAAAACTAAAAAAGAATGTCTCAAAGAGAAGATTAATAAGATTAGAGGCATATAAATTAGTTAAACACTTAGTTAGACAGAAGAGATATGAGCCGTTAGTAGCATGGTTTTAATGAAACAACTAAGTAAGATGTTTTATTATAGTGAATAACTTAATACTAAAACAATTAAAATCTACCTATTTTTGAAGGTAATTTGATTTTTATCATCTTTTTTATTTTAAAGGCTCTATGTTATGTTCTATATTTTCAAATTTGTAAAATTGTTTTGCCTATTAGATTTGATAAAATTTTAAAAGCTGGGACTAATTTATTTTTGTTTCATTATTATGAAACATTATTCAATTCTTTATGAATCAAATTTGCCGATAGAAATCAAAAGCTTTATATACTCAATATTCCAATATAGTTATCGGAGGTGAGAATGTGAAATTCATAGAAGAGTTTAATGGGTTAATAAAGATGCTGAGATTCTTTGTAAGAACGAAGAATTTTAGCTATATCGATAGAATAGGAAATGCTCTAACCTATGAACCAGTTGAAGTGGCAATAAAAGATGCGTTGAGGGATTTTCAATCAATACACAACAGTGCAAAAATTGAAGATGGAAAAAAAGTCATCTATGACAAAGAGACAAATAAACCAATATATTTACCAAGTATTCCAAGTTCAGAAGAAGTTGAAGCATTCTTAAAAAAAGCTAAGGAAGATATCAGCTATGCAAGAAAGTTGGCAATCTTTGCCTTAACAATTCCACAGAAAGGAGGTGAAGAGTAATGTTCGTAAGTATTGGCGTTAGATTTGAGGCAAACGTTGAAGCTTTGAATATGGTTGAGACGGCTGGAAATTACTCAAAGCATAGAAGAGTGCCATACATCATAGAGGAAGATGGAAAGTTAAAAACCATCTATGTCCCAGCAATGAGTGGAGAAAGCTTGGGTCATGCATATCAAGAGTTATTAGTCAAAGAAAGTAAAGCTTTAAATCTTCCAGTTTGTGAAGATTGTGAAAAATTTGAGTTCTTTAAATCAATGAACAAGAAGCACTTGGAGAAAAAAATAAAACCAATACCAAAAGACAGAGAGAAGATAGAAGAAGCCATAATAAAATCATGTGTTATTGAGGATATTGGTGGCTTTTTATATGCTGAAAAGCCTCCAGTAAAAAGAACATCAGCATTCCAGTTTAGCTATGCACTACCAATAAAATCTATAGCCATTTATGCAACAACGGAACCTCAACTCCATGCAAGACATGCACAAACTGTAGGAGAGAAGAAAGAAGGGGCCTCTGAGCAGATGATTTACTATGTAGAGACAGGAACAGCAATCTATGGTTTTACATTTAACATTGACTTAGATGCCATTGGAATAAGTGGTTTGACAAATAAACCAGTAGTTGATGAAGAGAGTATTAAAAAAAGAAGAGAGGCATCTTTAAAGGCAATATTTAGAATGCTATCTTCTCAACAATTTGGGGCAAAACTTTCAAGGTTTTTCCCAGTTGGAAACATAATGGAAGTTGCAATAGCAATAACTGAGCATCCATTTAGTGTAACATCACCAATATACGACAACTACATAGAAAAAACTGAAAAGAGATTGAAAGTTGTTGCAAATACATTTGGAGAGGATACGAAGTTCATAACAACAAATGATGAAAAAACATCAGAAGAATGTTTAGCAGAGATGATTAACTACATAAAGGACAAAAATATCATCTGAGGTGATTTTCCTTGCCCTACTTTTTAATTATTGAGGCAAAACCAAGTGGTATCTTATCTCTACGTTCATCTCCACAGAGTAAGATGCGTTCAGCATTTAGATATCCTACTCCAACATCTTTAATTGGGGCAATAAGCTACCCTCTCTTTCATGTTAAGGGATTGCGTAAGGAGGTTATAGATGGAGATAGATGCTCTGTTGAGATACTAAGAAATTTGTTTAAAACAGTTGCTGTGAAAGTTGAAGGGAATCCAGTGATTTATGGTTCAATATTGAGAATTAACAGGTTCCATAGGAAAGAAGTAGAAAGTGCAATCACATCTCTACCAATGAGCATAATGTATGGGGAGAAAGATTTCAAAATAAAAATTGCATACATATTTAACGATGAGATCTTGGAAAGTTCAGAATACACAATAAAAGATTTTAAAAGGGCAGGATGGGGAATTGTAAGGATTGGTTCAAGAGAATCTGTTGTTTCTGTTGAGAATGTCGTTACTGGAAAAAGTGAGATTAAAGAAGGGGACGAAGTTGAAACTGAATATTCATTTGAATTTAAAAATATATCTGATTATGAGGGGAGGGGTTTGTTACAAGCAGTGGTTGATTGGAGAGAGGAGCTAACGAACTACACCAACGCAAAGAAGATGGTTGTTGTCTATCCGATTGGTAAAGTGAAGATTTTTGGAGATTTGAGATTTATTGATGCTAATGGAGAGGTGATTCTATTATGATTCCAATAGATGGTTTCACAAAAGAGATTTTAATGCATGGGCTATCTCGAATAATGGTTGAAGATTTTGATGAGATTGACAACACTACTTTGGCAGAGATTTTCAAAAATTATGTTTATGGTTTTAAAGAAAAACTCAAAAATGCTGGTTCAAGTAAGTTATCAAGAAATGATAAAGAGTCATATAAAAAAACATATCAAAATTGGTTTAACACAATCCCACCAGAAGAATATACATCTTTAATGCTTGATATTATTGAAAAGACCATAAATTTATTGGAAGGTAATAAAATTGATGCAAAAAAATCTTTAAGAGCTATAAAAGTTGGAAAAAATTCTGTTGATTTTGGAATTCCATACAATGGGAGTTACGCAATCCTACCAGCAATCATAAAGCAAGTTGAATACTATGAGTTTTTAAGTGAGTTTTTAACACCAACCACTGGAAAAAAATCTATGATAAACCTTGACCCAATTTGGTTTAGTATATTAGCTATTGGATTTTTGACATGCTTTGCTGGATATTATGGAGGGAAATACTATTTAATGCTGAAAAATGATATTGAAAGGTACTATTTGGCAATAAAATACGGTATGGAAGAGGAAAAATATGAGTTGTTAGAAATCTTAGAGGATTTAGAAATATTAACAGACATAAATATACAAAAAAGGTTCTCACTTGAAGTTGAGGAGATTTATGAGCTATTGTTATCAATGGAACTTGCAAAGAAAAAAGCTTCTGGCAAGGTGTTTCCTATAACTTTGTATGTTATTGAACTTAGTGGCAATGTATATCTTGCAAAAAATGTCCTTGAACTTGATTTAAGAAATAGCTTGAACTTTATGAAGAAATATATTGATAGAATTAAAAACTATTCCATGTTTGAATCCTCTGATGCAAAAATTCCTCTTGAAGAACTGTTATATTTGGCATTAAAAGAACTTAAAAACCCAATAAATGAAGATAACGAAAATCTTGCCTATATCATGGTTAAAGATTTGTATAGGGCAATAAATTCCGGTAAAGTTGAGATTTTGGAAAATACTCTCTACTTGTTGCTTAGAAAGGGACATTCTATTTTATCATCAAAAAGCAGTAGTAAATCAAAACTAAACTTGGAAAAAACCTTTAAAAGCTTTGCTAAGGAAGGAAATATCATTTCCATATTGGAGGGAATCTTATGATTAGATATTATAACTCAATCCTTAAAAAACTTGGAGAAATAAAAGGATTTAAGCCAAAAAGAAGACCCTTAATTGAAAGGGTGTTGAAGGACATTGAAAGTTCTGAAAAACCTTTTTTTATTGTTAAAGCACCTACTGGATATGGAAAAACCACCATAAGCTATACCTTAGCTTTATACTCTCTTTATAATGCGGAAAGGTTTGATAAAGTAATCCATATACTGCCTATGCGTTCAATAGTTGAAGATTTATCAATGTCAGCAAAAGAACTTTTTGATTTTTCAAGGGCAAAGATGATGGGAGTTAGTGAAGAGGTCTTTCATCTCTTTCCTCTAAACTTTACAACAATTGACACATTTATTTGGGACGTTTTAAAACTAAATACTAAAAAATTCAGCAGAATAAAGGATGGAAAAGAATTTGGGTATGATTTTTTTACCCAAGCATCGATATTGAATTCAATGCTTATTTTTGATGAAGCCCATTTTATTTTAGAGGATGATAAGTTAAAGAGCGTATTTCTCTGTGTTTTAAAATTTTTACTTGAAAATGATGTTCCTATTTTAATACTAACTGCAACACTTTCAAAGGGATACGAAGAGCTTTTTAAAAGATATGCAATACCAAAAAAGTATGATTTTAAAATTTACGAACTATCCGATGAAAATGGGAAATCTTCAAAATCACATATATTTGTGGAGGATAAAGAGTTTTTAGAAAGAGAAATGAAAAAGGACTTCAAAATCTCAGTATTTAACGAAAATTCTGTAAATAATTACTTAAAATATGTTGAAGAGAGAAAGAGAAATATCGTTGTTGTAAATAGTCCAAAAAAATGTGTGAAAATCTACGATATTGCCTTGCAAGATAGTGGATTTGATAATATACTACTAATTCATGGAAAGATGACTTACAACCACAGAAAAAAGATTGTTGAAAAAATTAGAGACCTAAAAAATGAGAAAGAGTTTTTAATAATTTCAACTCAAGTTATCGAAGCGGGAGTCGATATTTCATCAGATATAATGGTTACAGAAATTGCTCCACCAAATTCGTTAATTCAGAGATTTGGTAGGGTGGCAAGGTATAATGAAAGAGAAGGAAAAATAATCGTTTTAAAATCAGATGGAAAGCCATACAATAAGGAAAAGATTGAAAAAACTTGGAGATATCTTGAAAGCAATGTAGATATTCATCCAAGATTCTCTAAGACCTATCAAGAATGGATTGATGAAGTTCATGGAAAAAGGTTGGCTAATGCCGAAGCTAAAATTGGAAAGCACAAAAAAATAACAAATATTCTAATTGAAAAACTAAGAGAGTTTAGAACAAGGAGTTTTGAAATCTACGAAATAATAACTAAATATATTTCTGAAGGACATGCATTTTTAAGAGATTTTTTAATACCAGTTGAAGTTGAAAATGATGTAGTTTTAATTACTCCAAAGGAGTTGTTTAAACTCTGTAAATTGGAAAAAGTTGATGTTATTGAAATAAAAAAGATTGGAAATAATATTGTAGAAGAAAAATTAGAAGTAAAAGATGAAGATGAAGCGTATAAGGTAGCAATAGCTATTACCTGTGGAAAACCTATAGAGGTTAAGCTTCTAAATGGGTATGACAAAGAGAGGGGGCTTGTATTATGATGTGTTATGCTTTCTTTGATAAGGATGGGAGAGGATTAGAAACAATGGAAGAGCATATTAAAAAGGGTTTGGAGGTAATAGATTTTTACATTAAAAGAAATTATCATAAAAAGGTTGCCAAATGTTTAAATGTTGATAATAAAGTTGGAAAGATTATATTAGAGGTGTCTTATGTATTACATGATGTTGCTAAGAATTTAAAATATTATCAAGATAAGAAAACGTTTCGTGGGCATGAATTTTATTCTGCATACATTGCCCATAACTCAATAACTACACTCACTGGAGATGAAAATAAGGATAAAAAGATTAGAAAAGCCATAGCTTGTGCAATTGCATTACATCATCATACTATGGTGAATAGGTTTAACTTAATAGAAGATTCATCAAAATTAAAATTATGTGATGATGGTATTGAGGTTGTTAAAAAATACTCCCCAATTGAGATTAATATCCCTAACGAAATTATAAGTAACATTGAGCATAGCATTATGGACCTTTTTACAAATAGCGATGAAATTTTTAAAGGGATATATTTAATTTTAGTGCCTTTAATGGTTGCAGACAATATTTCAGCAATTTTAAATAGAAAAAATGCTAATGAAAATTTGGGAGTTTTGGGTAGGGAGGTTATAGAGATTTACAACATCTACAAAAAGTATCTTGGAGATAGCCATGCTATACATAATAACTTTGGGATTTGATGAAAAATTTGCCATTAGGTTTTTACTTAGGCATGGAATTAAGAGGGATGATAAAGTTCTCATAATCTTGCCAGATGATTTAAATAACAATCAAAAAGTCCAAAATGCGTTAAATAATATTCTATCCCTCTTAGATAATCTTGTTAAAAAAGAAAACATCTCTATACTTGAGGTTGATGTAAAAGATTCAGTACTTACAAATGTCAAAAAAATAAAGCAGAAAATTTTGGAGAGTGAAGAAAATTCAATATATGCAAATCTCTCTGGAGGTATGAGAATTTTAATTTTACTTGTAGTTTCGGCACTTTTATTATTGAAGAATCTTGATGTAAGGGTGGAGGTTGAGTTTGAAAACTTTGAGGGCTATGCTGAAATACCTATAAAAGCATTTTTAGTTCCAGAAAATGATAGATGGGTTAAAATATTAAAATCTCTTTATAATGGTTGTGGAGTTAGAGAGACGGCAAAAAATCTCGGCTTATCTCCAGCAACAGTTAGTAGAGAAGTTAAAAAACTTCAAGAGTTAGGGCTTGTTGATAAAGAATTCAATTTAACTGAATCTGGAAAACTCTATTTAGAGCTTTATGAATAAAATAAAATTTAAATAATATCATCAATTGGATTCTTTTCAATGCCCAAAATCTCTCTTTTTGGAACAAAATCCAATGGAAATCTATAGATAATAACTGAATCTTCATCCTCATCAATAATCCTTAAAATTCCGTCTTTTATCCTTTCAAACTCTGCCTTTGTAACTTCCCCCTCAAATACACTATTTTGGACCCAATTTAAATGCTTTCTTAAAAAGCTTTTTATCTTATTTACTCTTGCAACATTTACATCATAAACAATAATGACATACATAGTATCATCAAAAATATCATTCTTTAAAATTTTTAAATTAAATCTAAATTTTCATAACACATGGGGAATTATTTCCATACCGAGACGGTCTGATTTTAACCACGTTATAACAATTGAAGTCTATGATAATTCAACGTAATTTCCATACCGAGACGGTCTGATTTTAACGGCAATAGCTGAGCTGAAAGAAAGGCCGCCATCTAAGATTTCCATACCGAGACGGTCTGATTTTAACTAACATACCTATAAAAGCCAGAATAGAACCAGATACAGAATTTCCATACCGAGACGGTCTGATTTTAACATAATTTTTTTTGCCAATGTTATTAAATCCCACAAATTTCCATACCGAGACGGTCTGATTTTAACAGGGCGATAATTCTAGACAAGTATATTTTTAGCATTATTAATATATATACTTTACGCTACTTTATAAGTCGAAGTGTGGTTAACCCCATTCATTTATATACCTTCTTACCCATATAAATTTTACTTTTTAGACTTAAAAAATAATTTTAAAACAATCATTTTTTAAAATATAACTTATTTGTTGTGGAAATTATGCCTTAAAAGATAATTAACTAAAATCTTTTAAAAATTCCATATAATTTAATTAATCTAAATACTTAAAATTTTAAAAATAACCCACCCTTCGAAATTAAATAAAAATCCTTAAAATCAAAAAATAAGTTATAAAAAATCTTTATTTAAAAATAAAATCATTTCAGCGAGATAAATACAATTATAATATAAAAAGTAATTTATTCCAAATAGATAGCTGGTTTAAATGGAATAGCAAACCTCTTTTTATTTGCCTTATCTTCCCCATTAATTATAACTTCCTCAACATCAAACTCTTTCTTTAAGAACTCTTTGGCATTTTCTAAGACATTAACCTCATTAATAACATCTGCATTAATCTTTATTAATTGATTAACCAACTTTGGAATCTCCTTACCATACTTTCTAAATTCTGGATTCTTCATTATTATTGGCATTAACTCCTTAACTGATTTTCCTTCATTTTCTTTAATAATCTTTAATATCTCATATTTCCAATCATCTGCAGTATATAGGTAGATTCTCTTTGGCTGAACCTTTGCAACGTTTATAATTTCCTTTATATCCTCCATAACTAATTTTAGATACTCCTCTCCCTTCTCAATCTCATCATTTATAAGCTCCTCTTTAACCTCTGGGAACTTGGCAATTGAAACAAAGCCTTCTTTTCCTAACATCTCCCACATCTCTTCACATAAATGAGGTGTAAATGGAGACATCAATTTTATCATAACCTCTAAAAACTCTTCTAAAACTCCTATATTATTTCCTCCTCTTCTTCTATACCATCTTAAGTCATCCAACAATTGATAGAGCAATATTCCAGCTTTTCTTAGCTCAAAGTTTTCCATATACTCATCATACTGCCTAACAGACCTATACAATCTACTTAACAGCCATTTGTCAATATAGTTTAGCTCAGCTTTTTCCCCTTTTCTTTCAGCAACTTCTTTAGCAAATAAATAAAACCTCTCTAAAACCTTCTTTGTATTTTCCATTTCTTTAAACTTGATATCAGCATCTTGTGGCAACTCAGCACAAGTTGTTATGTAGAATCTACCAACATCAGCATCAAACTTCTCGGCAACTTCTAAGACAGGCAATACAGGACCTTTTGATTTAGATAGCTTTTTACCTTCAATTGTGACATAACCATTAACTACAATACCTCTTGGCCAAAACTCTTCTGGGAATATTGCTACATGGTTGAAGATATAGAAGGTTAAATGGTTTGGAATCAAATCTTTAGCTGAACATCTCCAATCTACTGGATAGTAGTAAATAAACTCCTTTCTCATACCTTCAACAATATCCTTTGGAATACCTGTCTTTTCAGCAATTTCATCAGCGTTTCCTTTTCCTAAGAATACGTAATCAAACAACTCCAAAGTTAACTGCTCCGGTTTTATGTTGTGTTCATTAATGTATTTTGCAATTGTGTAATATGCTGGATAAATTGTTGAGTCAGATAGAGATTCAATAACCCAACCTTCTTCAAATGGAAACTTAGTTCCTAAACCTCTTCTCCTAACGCATGCCTTATCCTTCATCCAATCAATTTTCTCATGGAATACCTGTCTTAGATTCTCTGGGATGAATTTCATTCTATCTACACACTTGTGAGCTAATTCTTTCCATTTTTCATCGGAATATTTAATAAACCACTGCCCTTTAACCATTTTAACTATACATGGTGTTCCACACCTGCAGATAACCTTTTCCTCACTAAATTCATACATAACCTCTGCTAAACCTTTCTCAATTAAATCCTTAGTTAATTTTTCTTTAATTTCTCTAACAGGGATTCCTTCATAATCTAAGCAGTTTTCATTTAAAACTCCTTTGTGGAATTCATCCTTGTAGATTTTTTTAGTTGCCTCCTCTAACTTATCCTCTTCTTCTTGGCTCTTAATTCCCATCTTTTCAACTATTTCCTTTGCAGGATACTCCCCATAACCTGGAACTTTAATTAATGGGATTAATCCAATTTCATCAACCAATCCCAAATCTCTTAACGCTATGTAATCATAAGGAGCATGAGCAGGAACTGACATAACACAGCCAGTTCCAATATTTGTTTTTACAAACTTAGCTGGTAGTATTGGAACTTCTTTTCCTGTTACTGGATTTCTTACCTTTTTATTTAATAATTCCCCCCCTTTAAACTCCTCAAGAATTTCTATCTTCCTATCTTGGTGTTGTAACTTTTCAGCGCATTCCTTTGCCATTATCCAAATGCCATTATCAATTAACTCAACTCCTTCCTCAGTTTCTTTCTCCAAATAAACCTTCGCCTTAACATAAGTTGCTTCTGGATTAACCCAAACGTTTGTAACTCCAAATACAGTCTCTGGTCTTAAGGTAGCCATTGGCATTATACAGCCGTCTTCTGTTGTGAATTTTATTAAAATGTATTCAACCAATGTTGCTTCTTCCCCAACCAATATATCGTGGTCTTCAACTGGGTTGTCACATCTTGGACAGTATCTTACCGGGTGAGAACCTTTAACAATTAACCCCTTTTCTCTCAATTTGTGAAACTGCCATTCAATAAATTTGTTGAAAACTTCATCATCTGTTTTGAAATTCCTTCTCCAATCTAAACTAAACCCCATCCTCTTAAATGCCTCTTCAGCTTTCTTTGAGAAGTATTCAACAATCTTCTCCGGTGTAGTTAGCTCTAACAACTCCTCCTTTGGAATGCCATGCAATTCTGTGTATGCCCATATAGTCCTCTCATCTCTATTTTTTATTAGCTCAGCTAAACCTAAGATTGGAGTCCCAGTGACATGATAACCAAAAGTCCATAAGACGTTTTTATTTTTCATTCTTTGGAATCTTGCAACGACCTCTGGAATTGTGAAGGTTCTTAAATGCCCAGCATGCAAAACTCCATTTAAATATGGAAATGCTGCAGTTATAAAGAACTTCTCTCTATCATCGGGATTAGCTTCAAATATCTTTGCCTCTTCCCATCTTTTTTGCCATTTTTTCTCTATTTCCTTAAAGTCAATCATAATCATCCCTGTGCTATATTTTTGTTCTAATTCTATTAAAAACAGTAAATGTATAAAAAGATTGCTTTTCTTAGAATTTGAATATTAGCCCAAATAGTAAAATATAAATTATAAATGTATATTCCAATATATATCTAATTAACTCCAAAGCTATTAAAGGTAAAGGTGGAAATATGGAAAAGGATGAGAAAAAGAATGAAATATCATTTTTTGCTAAAGTATACAATGCCGAATATAATTCAGATATTGAAGAACTAAAGAAATATAAATGTCTTTTTATAATGATTCCTAAAGAAATATCTGAATTGGGAGATATAAAATATGGAAACATCTTAGAAGTAAAAGTTAGAAAAGTAAAGAAAGAGGAATTTGATATATAAACTTATTCCGTTAGTTTTAGTTCTCTTATAATTTCGATAAGCGTATCTACCAATTTATCCCCGGATAACTTAACCTCTTCAGATATTGGGCAAAAATCAATAATCTTTGGTTGAATACCCAAAATAATCATTTCCGCATTTATAAATTTTCTTAAATATTTAATTATTATAGGTAATGGTAGTGTGTGAGTTGAGAAACTGTAATTTATTATTTCATCCTCTTTTATAACCTTAACTTCTCCAACCTCCTTATCCATCAATGCACAGTCAATTATTAAGATGTGTGTAGGATTTATTTCCTTTAAAATATCTGTAAAAAAGTCAGGAACAGTCCCAGCATTTATTAAATAGAGGTTTTTAATGTTTACGAACTCCCCATCTTCATTAAAATGCTTCATCAATTTTTTAACTATGTAGATGCCTATAGCATCATCTCCTTTCAACTCATTCCCAATTCCCATAACAACTAACTTTTTACATCCCTTTAATTTAGCCAACAACATTTTTTTCATTTTATCATCCTGCTTATTATAAAACCAATTGTTAATGCTATTATTGGAGCTACAATCCACCAAAATACTATATGCCTTAAAGTTTTCCATCTCACTGTTTTTATCCCTTTAGTTAAACCAACTCCTAAAATCCCACCAACTATTGCCTGAGTTGTTGAGACGGGCATACCTAAAGCTGTGAATATTGTAACTGCCAAACCTCCAGAGAGTTGGGCTATAAATGCAGAGCTTACACTCAAATTTGTTATCATAGACAGCGTTTCTGAAACTCTATTTCCATATAAATAAGCTCCTAAACATAAAAAAATAGCTCCAATGGTATAAATTATTTGAGAGGTCGTGAATGTTCCTAAAACTGTTGGTAAATCATTACTTCCCAAATTAAAAGCAACAACTCCAGCACTGATTAATAAAAGATACCTAATTATTGCTATCCTCTTCAATATTGGAATTTCTATCCTCTCATAAGTTAAATACAATACATAAGCTAAAATAACTGCTATAACTGGGGATATTAACCAACTTAATAGTATCTTACCAAATTTAGCCAAGTTTGAGGGGCTAAGGTTTAATCCAATTAGTGAACAGACAATAATTGTATGTAGTGATACAGGCACTTTTTTATATGTTGAGAGGCTCATAACCAATGCTGAGATGATTAAGGCGGTTAATGCATCAGAGGATAAGCTATTAACTGTATTTCCAACATTTTTAGCAAAAAAAGATCCAATTATAACACAAACACTAAATAAAATCAATAGATTTCTATATGTTGTTGCTCTTGACGCGTAAGCTGTTCCTATAGCATTGGCAACATTATTAGCCCCGAGAATAAACAATAGATAAAAACCTATTATTAGCTCTAAATTTATAGAAAGCTCTATAACAACCACCTAAACATTACAGGTTTATTTTGCATGGAGGTAAATAATGTGTAACTCATCGGCAACATCCTCTATATAATCGCTGATATTAACAATGTTATCTATAAAATCACACAAAATTTTCCCTTCCCAGAATGTTGAAACCTCCAGATTTATTAAGTATTTATAAATTCTGTTTTGGTAGATATCATCAATAAACTTCTCCTTATCTTTAATCTCCTTAATAATTGGGTCTAAATCCCCTCCTTTTTCAATAACATCCAAAACCCTATTTAAATGCTCAAACATATCTACTGTAATCATTAAAACGAGCTCTATCTCCCCTTTTAAATAGCTATCAAGCTCTTCTTTCAACAGCTCATATAACATAGCAGCATGTTTTAAGCTATCTAACGTTTCATCCAAAAGTTCTGCAGAGGCTGATAACTCCCTCCTCATATTTGGTAAAAAAGCACTTTCTAAATTTATTCTTATATTCTTTGTTACCTCATCCCCCTCATCTTCTATTTTTATAATCTCCTTTAGTATTTTTTCATCTTTAGAATCCATATATTCCTTTAAAAGCTCAATACTCTTTAAAGACATCTCAATTAATAATCTTAGGTTGTCAATTATGTTCTTTTCATCATCCCTTTCAAACAAAAAAATGGACATAATCTCACTTTTTAATTTTTAAATAAAAATCAAAATTAAAAAAATTATCAAATTATTCTGCTCTTAGTTGCTATTTTTATTCCATCTTTGTCAATAACAGCTACAGCACATGCAACAGGATGTTCAAACTCCTCATAATTTAAAATATATTCAGCTATCTCTTCTGGATTCTCTCCTTCAATTTCTATAACTTGATTTTCATCTATTTTACAGGCGTTATAAACCCCCAAATAATAACCTTTTCCATCTTTTAGCTCAACTTTCTTAACTCTAATTTCATCATAAGCAACATATCCCATATAGCATTCATTCTTATCCAAAACAGCCGCAATTCTTGGAGTTTTATAGTTATCCTTTTCATAATCCATAACTGCCAACACATAAGCCAATGCATCCCTCTTACCAAAATTTAATTTTTCAGCTATGAAATCAGTATGTGAGCCGTTAGATGCAACTACAACATTATCAACAACTTTTATGCAGTTGTATGTTATGTAAGGGTTTTTAAATATCTCATTTAAGTCTTTTGGAATAATGGCCACCGTATTCTCATCTATTTTTCTTGCTTCCCTATTTGGAAAGCTTCTACTTGAAACTCTATATGCTGCAAATGGCTTTCCTTCCTTAGTCTTCCCAACTACCAAAAATCTTCCAATATACATTTTAAAACCTCCGAGCTTTTTTTATACAACCTTTTACTAAAAGGTTGATCAAAACGGATGCATTACCTCGCTACGCTCGGCAATGCCTCTTAATTTTTAATTAAGTAAAGTTTCATCAAAACTTGGGGGAGTATACCAATAGAGGGGGCTCCGCCCCCTCTATGGGTTTATAGCATCAATTGGACAATATCTTGCGCAAATTCCACAATTTGTGCATTTATTTTTATCAACTATTGCAACACCATAGGTTTTTATTGCTTTTTTTGGGCAGAATACAACACAATTCCCACATCCAACACATTTTTCTAAAACTTCCATATTCAGCACCAAAACTCATTCTATTGGAATTAACTTAACATCTACTTTATCCTCAACATTCAACTTCATAATTGATTTTATAGGGCATCTTGGAACTGTTGGTGAGCCAGGATTTAACAATAAAATATCTCCACAATCATCTATAAATGGTGTGTGGGTGTGTCCGGAGATTAATATATCAACTCCCATCTCCTTTCCCAACAACCTTAATTTTAACCTATCTCCTCTTGGATAAATAATATTCCCATGTATCACTCCTATTTTTATATCATTTATATTTAAAATTTCTTTTTTTGGTAAGTCGAGATAGTCCATATTTCCTCTAACAGCTACAACCTCAGCTAAATCATTTAATAAATCTAAAATTTCTTTATCAGTTACATCTCCACAGTGGATAATTAAATCAACATTGGAAAATTCATCAAAAACAGCTTTTGGCAGTTCTAAAGCTCTATCATAGAGATGAGTGTCAGAGATAACACCTATAAGCATAATCCCCACCTAAAAATTAAGATATATAAAAAAGAACTCAAAAAATAGTGGTGTGCATGGCTTCCTTGGGGTGGGTATGTTGTCTAGCCCCCTCTCGCCCCCAGATTCCTTCTCAGCCCCGCTTCCCCCGTGAGCGCCGACGTCCTGCCTACCGTTGCTCCCTTCCGGGCCTGGCGGGGTTCGGCAGGCAAAGGGGGTTACATCTCCCCTACAGGAGATGCTCCCCCACCGCCGAGCCCCACGGGACGAGGCATCATCGAGGAATCTGGGAAGAGGGGGCCAAACAACATACCGCCCCCAAGTTTTCGGCCCCCGCATAAGGGCGATTTCGGGTTACAGGGGACGCCCAACCCCCCGGCCTAGCCATGCACACCAATTATCATATAGTATAAATGGCTATATATAGTTTGTGTTGACTCTAAAGGTTATTATTAAAAATAAATTGCTAAAAAATAGAAATCAATTTTTAAAGCTTATGATTTATAACTTAACCTATTAGCTAAATTGGTGAAAAAATGTATCTAACTAATGAAGAGGAAAAAATATTGGATGGAGAGTATGGAGAAGTTTTAAGAAGATGTATAAATTTATTGGTTTCTTTGGGAGACATTTATGGAGCTGAAAAACTAATCCCTATAAGCTCAGCTCAGATATCTGGGGTTTCATATAAAACCATTAAAGATATTGGATTAGAGTTTTTAGAGGATTTAGCTAAAGAAGATGTTAAAGTTAAAGTTTACTCTACTTTAAATCCAGCTGGAATGGATTTAGATTTATGGAAAGAGCTTGGAATAAATGAGGAGTTTGCTAAAAAACAGTTAAGGATTATTGACGCATTTAAAAAAATGGGTATTGAGATTGGCTGCACTTGCACACCTTACTTAACTGGAAATCTCCCAAAATTTGGTGAACATATAAGTTGGGCTGAAAGCTCTGCTGTGAGCTTTGCAAACTCTGTTTTAGGAGCTAAGACAAATAGAGAAGGAGGACCAGCTGCGTTGGCATCAGCTATTATTGGTAAAACACCCTATTACGGTTATCATTTAGATGAGAATAGGAGAACAACGCATATTATTGAGTTAGATGAAAATTTAATATCAAACTTTAAATATAAAGAGAGTTTCTATGGGGCTTTGGGATATTTGGTTGGAAAAATCGTAAAAAATGGCGTCCCATATTTTAAAAATCTTTACCAATTAAATCCAAAAAATGATGATTTGAAATCTTTAGGAGCGGCAATGGCGGCTAGTGGTGGAGTAGCGTTATATCATGCAGAGGAATTAACTGCTGAGTGTAAAGTTAAAGATGTCGTTGATGATAAGGTTGAAAAAATAATCGTTGGAGTTGAAGATATAAAAGAAGCTTATGAAAATCTAAACACAACAAACGATGAGCCAGATTTAATTTGCATTGGCTGTCCCCACTGCAGTTTAATAGAAATTAAAAAAATAGCTGAAATTTTAAAAGATAAAAAATTAGATGCTGATTTATGGGTTTGCTGCTCTCTGCATATAAAAGCAATGGCAGATAGAATGGGATATACAAAGATTATTGAAAAGGCTGGAGGAAGAGTTGTTAAAGATACATGTATGGTTGTCTCACCAATTGAGGATTTAGGCTATAAAAATGTAGCAACAAATTCTGGAAAGGCAGCTGTTTATCTACCAAGCTTTTGTAAAAGTGAAGTAATCTTTGGAGATGTTGATGAGATAATAAAAGGGAGATAATGCTAAATCCGATAATTTTGATTTTAACAATTATCTTTGATAGGATTATTGGAGAATTGCCAGAGAAGGTACATCCAACAGTTTGGATAGGGAAGCTGATAAGTTTTTTAGAAAATATATTCAAATCTACAAATTGTAAGAATAAGTATAGAGATTTTTTATTTGGCTCGCTAAATACAATAATTACAATATTTGTTGTAGGAGTTGTAGCTTTTTATGTTGAAAAATATATAATGCTTTTGCTATTTCCTTTGAATTATCTTGTCTACGCTTTTTTATTATCAACAATCATTGGTTATAAATCATTATTTAATTTTTGCAAAAAACCTATTGAATTTATAAAAAATGGAGAGATTGAAAATGCACGAAAGGCAGTTCAACACATTGTTAGTAGAGATGCATCAAAATTGGATAAAGAGCATATACTCTCAGCTGCTGTTGAAAGTTTATCTGAAAATATAACCGATGCCATAATAGGAGCTTTATTTTATGCAGTTATTTTTGGATTGCCTGGAGCTTTTACATATAGGGCGATAAATACATTAGATGCAATGATTGGATATAAAAATGAAAAATATTTGTATTATGGTAGATTAGCGGCGAGGTTGGATGATGTAGCTAATTTTATACCATCGAGGTTGGCAGGGATTTTGTTAATTATTACAGCCCCAGTTTATGGAGGTAGTGTTAAAAAGGCAGTATATGGATTTTTTAAAGAGGGAGGAAAAGTTCCTTCTCCAAACTCCGGCTATACGATGGCTACATTGGCAAATGCTTTAAATATAACCTTGGAAAAGATTGGATATTATAAACTTGGTAGTGGAAAAATAGACGTTGAAAAATCATTAAATGCATTTAAGGCAGTAGATTGTGTAGTTTTTGCCTTTATAATCTTATATACAATAATTTGGCTGATATTATGATGAATAAAGCTTATTATACTATAGAAGTCCCAAGGGATAGATTTGAAGTTCTAAATAACCTTAGGGATATTGAAAAACCTCTTAAAATTTTAATCGTTGGGGGAATTGATAGTGGAAAAACCACTTTAACCACTTTTTTAGCAAATGAACTTTTAAATTTAGGATTTAAAGTGGCGATAATTGACTGCGATATTGGGCAGAAGAGTATTTTACCTCCAGCAACCATAAGCTTGGCATTTTTAGAAGAAAATTTCAGTAATTTATGTGAAATTAAACCACATAAAAGTTATTTTGTTGGTTCAACTTCCCCAATTCAATTTTTTGGAGAGATGATTACCGGAACTAAATTGCTATGTGACTATGCAGAAGATAAGGCAGATGTAATTATTATTGACACAACTGGATTAATCTCCAATTCTGGAGCTGATTTAAAGAGGATGAAAATAGAAGCTGTTAAGCCAGATATTGTGATTGCACTACAAAAAAGAAATGAACTCAACCATATATTAAAGCCATTTGAAAATAAAATTAAAATATTTTACTTAAAAGTCTATGAATATGCAAAATCATTTAACAGAGATGAGAGGAGAGAAATCAGAGTAGAAAAATGGAAACAATATTTTAAAAACTCAAAAATTTATGTTATTGGATTTAATGAGGTATTTATCAGCGGGAGTAGGGTGTTTCAAGGAGAAAAAATTTCTGAAGATGAAAGATATTTGTTAGAGTCAATTTTTAAGTGGAAAGTATTGTATGGCAGTAAGTGTGAAGGAAGATACACAATAATAAAAAAAGATTTAATCAATATCCCAAAACAGATAGATAAAAATGTGCTCTACTACATTGAACCAGAAAGATTTAACAATTTAATCGTTGGATTGATTGATGAAGAAGGCTTTTGTATTGGATTGGGAATTTTAAAATCTATTGATTTTGAAAATGAGAGGTTGGAAATTTTATCCCCAATAAGCGAGGATGAAATTAAAAACATTAAAGAGATAAGAATCGGAAGGATAAAAGTTGATGAAAATGGAGAAGAACTTGGATTGTTGGATAGGGATTTAATATAAAAAGTGATATCATGCTTAAAGAAATATTGAATAAGATTTTTTGGCATCCCAACTATAAAAAAGAAGATTTTGAAGTTGTTATATTGCATAGAGGAGCTGAAGGAAATAAAAAAGTAATTCCTTTAGAAGATGTGGAGATTGAAGGGAACTATTTGGTTTATTTTGATACCCACATCCCACTTCACAGAATATTGGAAATTAGAAACAAAAAAACTGGAGAAATTTTATATAAAAAATAATAAAAGTCCTAATCTTTCAAAAACAAAAGCAATAATAAACTTGAGATAATTGCCAAAACTCCTCCATACAAAAACGTTATTTCTGGGCTTATTTTCCAGAGATAGCCGGCTATTAAACTTGCTGGCAAACTTGTTAATCCAACTACAGTATAAAACAGCCCTAAAGCAGTTGCTCTAATATCTTCTGATGACAAATCAGAGACATATGCCTTTTGATTTCCAGCAAATGATGCATAAGCGATACCATACAAAGCAAACAGCAATATTAAGCTTTTTTGAGAGATAAAGTATGCAAATCCTAAAGAGACTATACCGTAAAGCATATATCCCAAAGTTAATACTTTTCTTCTTCCAATTTTATCAGATAAAATTCCAAATGGAATTGAAAATAAAGTATAGAAGATGTTGTATAAAATGTATAAAGCTATTGGAATAACAATAGCCATTCTTTCATCCATTATCATTAAAAACTCCTGAGCTCTTAAAATATAGAACATGTAACTGAAATTACTCAATGTAAATATTCCTGAAATTAAAATAAATAACTTTAAATCCTTTGATAGATTTTTAATTCCAAATTTAAAACTTATCTCAGCAGGTTTTTGAGAAGATTCTTTTTCTTTAACAAAATATAAAGGAAGAATCGTTAAAAATCCTATTACTGCAGCTATCAAAACTATTTGGTTAAGGCTATACTGTAAATACAACACAAATAATAGTGCTAAGGTAGAGCCCAATATAGCCCCCGCCGTATCAAAAGCCCTCTGTATTCCAAAACCTTTACCTAAAGTTTTTGGCATGCTTTCTGATATTATTGCATCCCTTGGAGCTGTTCTTATCCCTTTTCCCATTCTTTCAAGAGAGGAATAGATAACAGCCTCTAACCACGTTTTTGATAAACCTAACAGTAATTTGAAAATTGAGGATGTTAAATAACCTAAAACTACAAAAATCTTCCTTTTTCTTATTTTATCCGAATAATAACCAACTAAAACCATTAAAATATTTGATATTAAATCCCTCAACCCTCCAACTAAACCAATGGATAAGCTACCCCCTCCAAAACTTGTAATAAGCATTGGTAAAATTGGCATTATCATCTCACTACTCATATCATTCAAAAAACTTGTAAATCCCAATAAATAGACGTTTTTAGACAATTCTTTTTTACTATTTTCATTATCTTTAATCATAACTCCCCACCTAAAAATTGATTAAGTTCGGGCTCTTGCAAAGTATCCTCCTACAAATCCTACTAATCCAGCAATTAACGCAGAGGTAATTACACCAACATTATTATCTTCTTTAGCATTAACAATTTCTTTACCTTTCTCATTTTCATTTGGAACTATCTCAACCTCAGTAATTTCAATTTTGTTACTTTTATTCAACTCCTTCATCACATCAATATCCATTTGAGCATAGTAAGAGCTGTATTTATAATACATTATTTTTGATATGTTGTCATCTAAACTCTCTGCATATTCATAATATCCTAAAGCTGAAATTGGTGTTACCCCTAAGCTCTCAGCTAAATTTATTTTATTCCTTGAATATTTTTTTAAATAATCAATATCCCCAAACATAACAAGTGGAATCTCTGCCTTTACGCATGTATCTAAACTCTTAGCTATTGCCAATAAATAATCCCCATCCTCGTAAGCTTTTTTTGCATTATCTAAATCATTTTCAAAACTATTGGCAACCAAACCTGGGAATAAAGTTTCTACATAAGTTGAAATTGTTTCGGCATTATCTAAATACTGCTGAGCTAATGGCTTTAATTTGGATTCATTTATTATCTTGCCGTCATTATCATTATATAAGGACACCCACCAGACTGCACTCTCTCCCCTTAGCTTTGCAAAGCTTCCGTATTTTATTG
Source organism: Methanocaldococcus fervens AG86 (assembly GCF_000023985.1). Taxonomy (GTDB): domain Archaea; phylum AGJL01; class Methanococci; order Methanococcales; family Methanocaldococcaceae; genus Methanocaldococcus; species Methanocaldococcus fervens. The sequence goes on along the minus strand of NC_013156.1, from coordinate 1,330,449 downwards.
CCTCATCATATTTGCCTAAATAATAAGATTTCCATGCATTATCTAAAAGCTCTTCAGCTTCAGAAATTCTAACCCTTCCAGCCAATATCTCTTCAAAATTGTCCAAAGTTAAGTTTTTTGAATAAACAGTTTTTTTATCATCATTAATTTCATTTTGAACCTCAAATAAGTAAGATTTAACATCTTCCTCCCCTTTTAAGTATTTTAATGTGTGTTCGATAGTTTCTAATTTAATTAAAGCGTTGAATGCAGAACATGTTGCAGAGTAGTATTTACCATCCATATATTCTTGATTAGCCTCTTCCAATAAACTTTTTGAAGATTCTAGTTCAGATAGAAGCATTTTTTGATATTCATAACCAAAATAACTATTTTCCAATTCTTTAGATAAGTTTTCATATTTTTTGTTAGCTAATTTTGTAACATTATCATTCAATTGTTTCATAATTGTTTTGTATCTTTCTTCAACAATGTAATTTTCAGGATAATCCTTTATAACAATTTTTTTGTCTGTGAAGTGGGGAATGGCCTCATATATACTTCCAACCTCTATAACTTTAACCCCTAATTTTTCACCAAATTCTACTGCATCTATATTATTGTCCCCTTCATTAACAAATCTCTGTCCCTTTGGAATTAACATAACTGTACAATTGGCTTTTTTAGCTGCTTCAATCTTTTCCAATATCCCCCCAACTGGCCCTACGCTACCATCAGGGTTTATGGTCCCAGTCATCATAACATCCTTATTTAAACTCCAATTCATCAACTCACATATAATGCCAATGGTCATTGTGGCTCCAGCTGACGGCCCCCCAACAACTGGAACATCACTTCTAACAGTGATATATACATTATAGTTGCCCATATCCTTTCCAGTTATCTCTCCAGCAACCTTTGAAGCGATTCTTGCAGAACCTTGCATATCTAATTCAGTTAATGGTAGAGTGTCCATAAAAACGTGCCCATCTCCCTTTGTAACATTTATTTGAATATTTACTGGAACACCAACATATCCATAATCTGTTAAAGACACTGCTGGAGCTTTTATAACAACTGCAAAGGCAGAATTTAATAGAAAAGTTATTAAAAGCGCTGCAAGAATTTTTTTCATATTCTCCCTCCAACTTTTAATAAACTACTTTACAACCATAATATTTAAATAATTAGGCTAGCATAAAAATTTTAAAATATGGAGTGTGAGAGTATGAAAAGGGAAAGCTGGAGTTCTAACTTGGGGTTCATACTAGCAAGCGTTGGATCGGCTATTGGATTAGGAAATATATGGAGATTTGGATACATGGCTTACACAAATGGTGGAGGAGCTTTTTTAATTCCATATATCATTGCTCTTTTCTGTGTGGGAATTTCTTTGATGATTCTCGAATTCGGTGTAGGACACTACACAAGGAAATCTGCTCCTTTAGCTTTAGAAAAATTATATAGAGGTTCAGAATGGGCTGGATGGTTTGCAGTTATTTCAGGGTTTATTATAACAAGTTATTACACTGTTATTATTGCGTGGTGTTTCTACTATTTGATAATGTTAATTATTGGTGGTTACCCAGCAGATCCTAACGCTTATTTCTTCAATGATATTTTACACTTGTCATCTGGTGTAGAAAACGTTGGTGGAATCGCCTACGGAGTTTTAGCATCTACCCTAATAATTTGGGGAACTATAGCAGCAATTATTAGTGCAGGAGTTAAAAACGGTTTAGAAAAAGCAAATAAAATAATGATGCCTACTCTTTTTGTTTTGGTAGTTATATTGGCGTTGAACGCTTTAACACTGCCAGGAGCTTCAACTGGGATTGAGTAGTATTTAACTCCAGATTTCTCAGCATTACTTGACTATAAAGTATGGTTAAGTGCATTTTCACAAATCTTCTTTACATTATCTTTAGGATTTGGAATTTTAATTGCCTACGCAAGTTACCTTCCTAAAAAAAGTGATATAACAACAAATGCATTTACAGTATCTTTATTAAACTGTGGATTTTCATTTTTAGCTGGTTTTGCAGTGTTTGGAACCCTTGGATATATGAGTTATACAAGTGGAGTTCCATTAAGTGAAGTCGTCTCTCAAGGAGTTGGACTAGCTTTTGTTACATTCCCTGAGGCATTGTCCTTATTGCCATTCGGAAGTAAAATTTTTGGAGTTATGTTCTTCTTGTCCCTTGTCTTTGCTGGAGTGTCATCAGCTATTTCACTTGTAGAAGCATGTGTCTCAGCAGTTATGGATAAGTTCTCATTAAGTAGGAAAAAAGCTCTAAGTTGTGTTTTATCCCTATCTGTTCTAGTTTCGCTAATATTCACAACTGGAGCAGGGCTTTATTATTTAGATATCATTGACCACTTTGCCTCTGGTTATCTCCTCCCAATAGCTGCAATTTTAGAGATTATAGTGGCTATATGGTTGTTTGGTGGAGATAAACTTAGAGAGTATATAAATAAGCTTTCAGAAATAAAGATTGGAGCTTGGTGGAAATACATAACTGGAGTATTTTCCCCAATAATATTGGCTATCGTCGTGTTGTTAGATGCCTTCAATGTTTTAACGACTGGTTATGGAGGATACAATATGACCTACGTCCTGTTAGGAGCTTCAATCATTCCATTGGCATTTATTTTAAGTATGATCCTTCAAAAAATAAAAACTACAAATATAGAATAGAGGTGATATCATGAACATTGGAGCAATTGTAATGTTCATATTCGGTGCTACAATCTTATGGGGTGGAGCAGCCTACTTCACATGGAGAGCTATGAAGAGTAAAAATAACTAAAATGGAATTTAGATTTTATTAAACTCTTAAATTATTTTTGCCATTTACTTTTAATCTCTCCATTTATCACTTTTTTACAAACATCAACTATTTCTTTTATGTTATATATTTTTATATCAGCAGCTTCGAGAGCTTTCTTTGAGACATTTCCATTTTGTAATGTTGCAATAGCTAAATCACTCTCAATCATTGCCGGAACATCATTAGCTCCATCCCCAACCATTATTGTAAAGTAACCTTCTTTTTTTAGATTTACAACCAGATCTCTCTTTTGCTCTTGATGAGCTTCAGGCATTATGTATTTTTCATCAACTCCAGTAAGCTCAGCTAACCTTTTTATAAATCCTTTTCTATCTCCAGAGGCGATAAAAACCTTAACTCCTAAATCTTTTAACTGCTTAATAGTTTCTTTAACTTCAGGAAACAAACAGCCAGCAGTAGCTATCGTGTATTCAACCTCTCCAGCATGAGTATCTATTATTAGAGCACTGCCGTATCCAGTCTCTACTTCATACTTTTTTAGGAGGTTTAATGGATCTTGCAACTCCTTTACTCTTGTTTTTCTATCCTTGTAAATTCCTTCCTTATTTATTGGTGGATTGCAATAAGAGATGCCAATTTCAACTTCTTTTAATAAATCAGATATTAATTTTTCAGGATCTTCTTTATCAACAACTTTCAACGGGTTTTCTTTGATAATAACTAAAGCCCTTCCATTTTTTTCATCTACAATATCAACAGTCTGCCTATTGCAGATAAACTTATTTTTCTTTAAATCTTTAATAGCTCTCATTATCTTTACAAGTGTTCCTGCACTGTCAAAAACAACTGCCAATTTCATAATATCACATAATTTAATATATATCTTCAGATATAAAGAATTAATGTGAGAGTATGAAGAAATCAGTTATAGCAATAATAGCTATAGTATTAGCTTTAACGTTCTCAATGTGTGTAAATAAAGAAAAAGGGGAAAATATGGAAAATAAAAAAGTTTTAATGGTTATCGCTCCAAAAGATTTTAGAGATGAGGAGTTATTTGAACCAATGGCGGTATTTGAATCTAACGGGTTTAAGGTTGATGTTGTCTCAACAACAAAAGGAGAATGTGTAGGGATGTTAGGAAATAAAATAAACGTTGAAAAAACCATCTACGATGTAAATCCTGATGAGTATGTGGCTATAGTTATTGTGGGAGGGGTTGGTTCAAAAGAGTATTTATGGAACAACACAAAGCTAATTGAATTGGTTAAAGAATTTTACAATAAAGATAAGGTTGTTTCCGCAATCTGTTTATCTCCGGTAGTTTTAGCGAAAGCTGGAGTATTAGAAGGAAAAAAAGCTACAGTATATCCTGCCAAAGAAGCTATAGAGGAGTTAAAAAAGGCTGGTGCAATTTATGAAGATAGAAGGGTTGTAGTTGATGGTAATGTGGTTACTGCAAAATCACCTGACTATGCAAGGTTATTTGGTTTAGAAGTGTTAAAAGCGATAGAAAAAAGTGGATAACAAAAAATAAAAAATAAAAATTAATAAAAAAATAAAATTATGGCTTACTCTTGTGCTTCAGCTGTTTCTTCAGCTTCTTTTACAAATCCTTCATTTTCTTCTTTCTTAGCTAATGATAAAACTTCTGATTTGTAGATAATAACGTTTCTAATTGGGAATATCTTTTTACATTCATTTTTTATTTTCTCAGCCATCTCTCCAAATAACATTGCCTGAACATACTGTGGGAATGTCTTCTCTTTAGCCATTGTCTTTATAATTTCTTCCATTTTCTTTCTAATGTCTGATTTTTGTTTTGTATTAGCTCTGTAAGCAGTTAAAACCATTGCCTTTGTTCTTATCTTATAACCATCTTGGGTTGTTACATCGAGGATAGCGTCAATTCTACTTCTTCTTCTCCTAATTTGTGATTTCATAAATTCTCTTGTTGTATCATGCCCATAGTATTGAGCTATTGCTTTATTTCCAGTAACTCCAAAGATTTTGAAGTATATCCTATGCATGTGTTTTGTTGGGTCTCCTGTCAAATCTCTTAAGCTTGTCTCAGCTACTCTTCCTAAAACTAAGCTTGGATCACTTGCTGGAGTGTAGCCGATAAATACTCCTCCAAATTCTGGAGTGGCATAGATTTCATACCATACTTTCTCTTTCCATTTATCTTTTACTCTTCTTACTTTTCTTCTTGATCTTGCACTCCTTGCGGTAGCCATCTTTTCACCTTAAAAAGTTTAATTTATAACACTTTGTAGAACTCAGTTAAATCAACATAGTTCCTTGTAGGCCTTGTTACATCTCCATACAATCTTTTTATATCTTTAGCCTTTGCTTTTTTAGCCATTCCTTTTTCAGTTTTTATCCTCTTTAACCTAAAGAACCCATCATTTATTCTATAAACTTTATCCACTTCAAATTCAAAATCATTTGGAACATAAATGTAGATTCCATAAGTTTTACTTCTGTCATTAATTGATATCCCTAATTTTTTAGGTATGGATAAAGATTTCCCCCAAATAACTTTAATATCCCTACCCAAAGCAGATTTTACTGGTTCGGGTATTTCAATTTTTGTTATCTCAATCTCTTCTCCATCTACCTCAATTGTATCTCCAACCTTATACTCTTCATCTTCTGGGATGTTGATTATTTTAGATTCTGAGATGTCATATCTGCTGATAATCAGCTTTGCCTGGCTTAATTTAACCTTATCAACGATCTCCCTTACAGCTCCACACCTTGGACATCTAACTAAATAATAAGAAGATTTATTATAAATCTTTTTCTTTAATACCTCTTGCTCTTCATAGCCACAATTCTCGCATTCCAAGTATATCTTTTCACTCATCTTCAAAAACCTCTAAGTATTTTGTTTATTTTCTTTTTCTCCTTCTTCTTCTCTTGTCTTTTGGCTGAATGATTACCCTGTATTTTGGATTTGCAGCCTTCTCTAAGAACTCTTCGTATGTGAATGGTAAGTTTGTATCGTCTGATATAACTCCTCTGTTTTTGAGGTATTCTCTTGTTAATAGGTAGTAGATTAAAGCAACTGCCTTCTTACCTTTGTTGTTTGTTGGAATTACTAAGTCGATAAATGAGGTTAAATGCTCTGTATCGCACAAACCAACGATAGGAACTCCAATCTCTGTCGCTTCTTTTAATGCCTGCCTATCAACTCTTGGGTCGCTGATAAATACAACTTCTGGCTCCATAAACCCTTTGTATGCAGGGTTTGTTAATGTTCCAGGGACAAATCTTCCTGGGATTGTTCTAATTCCTGTGTATTTTCCAAATTCTTCTAATGGTCCCATTGTATAGATTCTCCTTGAAACAGCCAATATATCCTCTGGTTCATATCTTGCTAAGAATTTAGCAGCTATTCTTAATCTCTCATCAGTTTTTCTAACATCTAAAACATATAACCCATCACTTCTTACTCTGTAAATAAACTTTTCCATGTCCTTTGTTTTTTGCTGTGTCCCTATGTGAATACCTGAAGCTAAGTATGTATCTAATGGTACTAACAGCTCCTTCTCACTCATATTTTCCACCTTTAAAAATAGTTGTTGTTTTTCAAATATTGTCGGGGTTTAAAAATTAGTGGTTGTTACCCCAAAGATGAAAATGATAGAAGGAATATATAAATTTTATCAACTTACTTACCTCTTCTTCCATGAGCTCTTATACTTGGTCTAACCTTCTCAGCTCCAATACCCTTGTTTCTTAATCCTCTACCTTTCTTACCAGCTGATGTTAAACCTCTGAATGCTCTTCCTCTGTGTTTTCCAGTGCATAACCAGTTGAGTTGAGGATCAGCTTTAATAGCTGGGTGGTATGGGTCTACCAATATAACCTCATACCACTTGTGTTTTCCATCTTCTCCAACCCAGTATGAGTTTAAAACTTCCATGTTTGGATATCTTCTTGCTGCTCTCTCTTCAGCAATTCTTTGAATTGATTTACCCATTGTTATCTTGTTAACCCCTAATGTAGCTGGCTTCTTTGAGTTCTTTGGTCTTGGTTTTCTTAAACCTCCTCTTCTAACTCTTACCCTAACAACTATAATTCCTTGTTTTGGTTTGTATCCTAAAGCTCTTGCTCTATCTAACCTTGTTGGCCTCTCAATCCTAACAACAGCTGGTTCTCTTCTCCATTGTTGTAATCTCTCCCATAATAACTGTCTAACGTAGCTGTCTTTTGGTCTTTTCCATGCCTCTCTTATATACTTGTAGATTCCCATTCTATCCCTCTTTTAAGGGTTCAGCCTTTACGCCACATCCCCTTTGTTATAAAAACTTTAGAGTAAATAACTATCAACAACTATTATATTAATTTAACGGTTATTTGAAAAGTTGTAATCACAAGTAGATTGTGGTGAAACTTATGAAAAAATTGGAAGATAAAAAAAGGAATTATAGAAATTACGTTTGAAGAAGAAAGAGAAATCTTAGAGTTGCCTCCAAAACCTGAATTACCAAAATATGCTTCTCAACTTATTAATCTTGCAAATATATTTTCACAAGGCACTCGTCCAAAAGTTGTTGGTCAGATGAGTGAGCTAATTAAAGAATTTAGAAAAAGTGGAGGTAGAACATTTGAAGATTGGAAGAAATGGTATCTGCAAAAATACCCCAATACAATTGATGAAGCTACTGAAAAAATTTGGAATATGATTAATAACTTTAAAGAAACCTTAGAACAGTTGGAAAGAGATGATGTAAGAAAATGGGTTGAGGATTTAGTCCTTATAAAAACTTACGAAGGTCTTATGTTGCAGGATGCTATTTTGAAAAAAGTTGCAGAGGAACTTGGTGGAAATTATCGCCCTGCTACTATAGAAGAAGAATCTAAGGGTATTGATGGAGTAATTATTATTGATGATAAAGAAATTCCTGTATCAATTAAATCTAAAACATATATTATGCAAGAAAAACACTTGTCTGAAGAATTTAGAGGATATTTATTATTTATGAAAAGAAGAAAAATAAAATTGTTGTTGATTACTCTGAGTTGTTATTTTGTTTAAATACCAATTTCTCTTCAATTACTGGCTTGATATAACCTAGAGATTTATCAATTTCAAATTAAAAAGTAATTACTCACGATTAATGAACTCTACTAATCTTTTACCATCCCATAAAATTCAATCAATAGCAGATTGTTGTTCCAGTTCCTAAGAAAGGGTCTAAGACGGTGTCTCCAATTATGGAGAACATTCTTATCAATCTTCTTGGAATTTCTTCAGGAAATGATGCTGTTCTCCTCTCTATTTTTGGATGTGTTTGCTTATCTCCAACAATCTCCCATATTTGAGAAAACCACACGTCTCTCTCCTCTTTAGAGTATGCACTCGCATATCTCAACGGGTCTTTTGGTCTAAACCTTCTCGGTTTTCCCTTTCGAAATATTAGAATATACTCTACATCCAAAGTTACATAAGCATTTGGTGGGAGGAATCCAGAGCCTAAAAAAGCATTTGGCTTGTTTGATGGCTTTTTCCATAGTATGTATGGGAGTGTGATAAACTCAATTTTTTCAAAGTTTTCTATAAGTTTGGAATGATTTGGGAATAATCTAAAAACTCCGTTAATTTTTCTTGTAGCATCTCCTATGTTTATGCATGCAATACCTCCAGGAACTAAAACCCTATAAACTTCCTCCCAACTGGGTATAATGTTTGGTGCATTGAATTGTAGATTTGCATAATGAGTTTTTCTTTTTTCTTTTCATCTTCTTCATTTTCCATTTTTATCCAAAGTTCGTTTATTTTTGGATTTAGTTTTTAAATAATTCGTCCCACATTTCTATCATTGGGTATGGTGGAAGAAGTAACAACCAAATGAATACTCTCATCCTCTATCTCATTCATTCTTCTTGAGTCGCCAAAAATTATCTTGTGATTAGTTGTTATATCAACACTCATCATTTATCCCCTATTTTTTTAAATAACTACAAACCCTCTCAAACATCAAATCAGTTGGATCTTCTAACTCAATAACCCCCTGCCTTTTTCCTAAATTATCTTCAACATAGTTTATTATTTCCCCAATATCGTTTGTGTGAATCATCCTATTTTTTTCGATAAGGTATTTGTCAACTCCAAGTAACTCTTGAGGATAACAGGATATTGTAGGAATTCCGAGGATTGCGCTCTCCCTATTCATCGTTCCTCCAGCACCAATCATGAAATCAGAATTATACAATAAAGAGAGAGCATCTATTGTTTCTTTTGGGACGATAACATCAAGCTCCCCATATATTTCTTTTTGTTGTTCATCCCTTGGAAATACAACAATATTACAATCAATCTTTTCTTTAATCTTTTTAATAACATCTGGCAAAATGTCCTTATGCCCATTGCAATACGAAGAGTTTGGGCAAGGTCTCATAACTATTGTTGGATTTTCATTAAAAATTCCCAATTTTTTTAAAATTTCATTATCCATTGGATAATAACCCTTCAACCTTGAATTTACATTAGCCACTTCACAAGTTCCATCAAAACTTATAAAGTTTCTTCCCCCAAAATTCCTCAATTTATTTTCATCTGTTGCTACCGGTTTTATAATTTCATCTGCTAAAGGGAGAGTTAATCTATTTTGAGCCTCTGCATGCTCATTATCTACAACAAAGATTACTGGGATATTTAAACCAAAAGCAACTCTTGGCAGTTCAACAGAATGTTTAGCTATAGCCACTTTTGGTTTTATATTGGATATTAACTCAGCTAAGCCAATAACTCTCTCAGCATAAAAAATTAATTTGTCTTTCAATGTGTTTCCATGCTTTCCTATACATTTCCCAACAAAATTGTAAATTTTGACTAATTTGACTAAATTTCGTGAATCTCTAAAAGTTAATAGATATTCAATTCCGTCTTTTTCAAATTTTTTTATCAGTTGGCAGAAATAATGCACATGTGGTGCATTTGTTAAATCAATCCACACATCCAAACCAATCACCCACTTGATATTATTTTAGTCAAGTAAACATCTACAAACTCTCCTTTTTCATAACCTTCAACATTTTCAGGAATCAAAATATAGCCATCACCTTTTATTAGTGAGGAGATAACTCCACTTCCAGTTATTCTTATTGGCTCCACTTCTTTATCTACCCTAACCCTAACAAAATCAACTCTACCGAGTTCAGAAGCTATGTTTCTCTTCAAAGGCAGTATAATTTTCTTCCTTTTAACAAAAAATCTTTGAATAAATAACTCAAATTGGACAGCTGAAGCTACAGGATATCCAGATAACATAAATACTGGCTTACCATTAACCATTCCAAAACCAAACGGTTTTCCAGGTCTAATATTTACACCATGAACTAAAACATCACCAATTTCTTTAACTGTCTCTACCGTTATATCTCTCTCACTAACGGAGGTCCCTCCAGTTATTAGTAGGATGTCATTTTCATTTAAAGCTGTTTTAATGGCTTTTTTTAGCTTTTCTTTGTCATCTTCAATAATACCATAGATTTTTGCATTGAACCCAAGGTTTTTTACTAACCCATATAGCATATAAGAATTAGAATTTATAATTTTCCCTTTTATTTTTTTAATATCTTTTTCAATATTTTTAATTTCATTTAAGCTTATAAGCTCATCTCCTGTAGCAATTATACCAAAACTTAAATTATAAACTTTAACTTCTTTAATTCCCAAAGATGCAAGCATATTTAGATGATATGGATTTATAACATCTCCTTTTTTTAAAATTACCTCTCCTTTTTTAACATCTTCTCCAATTCTCGAGACGTTTTCATTTGGATGAACTGATTTATAAATTTCAACAAAATCATCAACTTCATTACAAAATTCTTTCATTACAACAGCATCTGTGTTTTTTGGCAATTCTTCTCCAGTAAATACCTTTTTAGCCTCTCCTGGAAATATTTCATCCCCATCAACAAGGTTTAATATTATTGGATTTGTTTCAGAAGCTCCAAAAGTGTCTTCAGCTTTAACAGCATACCCGTCCATTGCTGCTTTATTAAAATATGGTAAATCAATTGGAGATTTAATATCTTCAGCAGATATTCTATTTAACGCTCCAATAATTCCAACTTTTTTAATTTTGTTATTTTTAATTAAATAGTTTGATAACCTTTCAAAAACAATTTTTTGGGCATCATTTAGTGGCATTAACTTTCTTATTAGCTTCATACTCCCACCAAAAGTTATGCTTTAATAGAGAAATTATATAAAGTAAAGTTAAGAGATATAAAAATTTTAATAATGTATAAAAAGGAATGGTGATTTAGATGCTGTTTCTAAAAGTTAGGGTTTTAGATATCAATTTGGAAAATTTAGCTTTAATTAACTCTGAAGATTTGAAAAATTCCCAGTATTTTTCTCAAGATAGAGTGGTTATTGAATTTAAAGGAAAAAAGGTTATTGGGGTTTTATATTCATCAACTACATTGATAAATAGGGGAGAGATAGGACTACCTCAAAAGTTGGTTAAAGAATTGGGAGTTAAGGAAGGGGACGTAGTTACAATAAGGCATGCTGAAAAACCAAAATCCCTCCCATACATAAGAAAAAAGATGGACGGTAATAAATTAAAAAAAGAGGAGATTTTTGCAATTATAGATGAGATGATTAATGGAAATCTAACAAATATTGAAATATCTGCCTTTGTTACCTCCTTATATATAAATGGAATGGATATGGATGAAATTGAAGCGATGACCATTAGAATGGCTGAAACTGGAGAGATGGTCGATTGGGAAGGACATATATTTGATGTGCATTCAATTGGAGGGGTTCCTGGGAATAAATACGCTTTATTAGTTGTGCCAATAGTTGCCTCTGCAGGATTGAAGATACCAAAAACATCATCGAGAGCAATAACTTCGGCGGCAGGGACTGCAGACGTTGTAGAGGTTTTAACAAGAGTAGATTTAACTGTCGAAGAGATAAAAAAGGTTGTTAAAGAGACAAACGGTTGTATGGTGTGGGGAGGGGCTTTAGATTTAGCTCCAGCAGATGACATAACAATAAATGTTGAAAGACCTCTTGGTATAGACCCTGAGCCATTACTGTTATCAAGTGTTATGGCAAAAAAATTGGCTATGGGCGTTAATAAGCTTTTAATTGATATACCAACAGGATACGGGGCGAAAGTTAAATCCATAAAGGAAGCTTCAAGCTTGGCACGAAAGTTTATTGAACTGAGTGATAGATTGAGGATAGTTACTGAATGTGCTATAACCTACGGAGGTCAGCCAATTGGCAGGGCAATTGGTCCAGCCTTAGAGGCAAGAGAAGCTTTATTAGCTTTAGAAGATTATAAACAAGCTCCAACGAGTTTGATAGAGAAATCTTTATCTTTGGCTGGAATTTTATTAGAGATGGGTGGAGTAGCTCCTACTGGAGAAGGAAAATACATGGCAGAGGATTTATTGGCAAGTGGAAAAGCACATGATAAATTTATGGAAATTATAATAGCTCAGGGGGGAAAAGAAGTTAGCTCTGATGAGATTGAATTAGGAAAATATAAGGTGGATATCCATTCACCAATTGATGGGTATGTTACAAGAATATCAAATGCTGGAATTACAAGAATTGCTAAAGAGGCTGGAGCTCCAAATGATAAAAAAGCTGGTGTCTATTTAAATGTAAAAGTTGGAAATAAAGTTGAAAAAGGAGATGTTTTATACACAATATACTCTGATTCAGAAGAAAGGTTAAAATCAGCTGCTAAGTTAGCGAGAATATTATATCCGGTGAAAGTTGAGGGTATGTTGCTTCAAAAAATTTCAAGATTCTAAACTTTTTTTAACATTTCCAATGCTATTAGAACTAAATTATATAATTTATTATCCTTAATGGAGTTTAATATTTTGTTCATCATTTCTTCGTTGTGTATATGAGGTTTAATGCGATTTTGTGCCATAATAATTTTAATACCTTCAGATTTTAGATTGTTGTTAATAACTTCCAAATCATTTATTATTTTTTCAATTTCGTCATTTTTCATAGTCTCACCAAAAATAATAAAATAAAAAACAACAATACAAAAATATTGAAATTAAAAAATTCACCCTCCGTATTTAGTTAACTTACAATTTATGGATGCTGATATTTATAAATTTTTGGTATGCGTTTCTACATGTATATATGTAGGTTCATTATGAAACCAAATAAAATAGATAGCAAAAAATCAAATATAATATGTTAAGATCATTTAATTTTTAATTTTCTAATTTTTAATTTCATTTTTCTCTCTATATGTTTTAATTTCCTATACTCTCTCCTATTAATAATTGATATCGCCATTCCTTTCTTTCCAGCTCTTCCTGTTCTTCCAATCCTGTGCATGTAAGATTCAGGATTTTGTGGGAGATGATAATTAATTACACAGTTTAAATCATTTACATCTATTCCTCTACTCATAACATCGGTTGCTATTAAAATCTTAATTTTCTTTTGTTTAAACAGCCTTATAACCTTCTCCCTCTGAGATTGATTCAAATCTCCATGAATTGCTCCTGCTTTAAATCCAATATCTCTCAACATATTTGCCAAATCTTTAGTATCCTTCTTTGTTTTACAAAAAACTAATCCATAAAACTCTCTATCTTTTAAAATTCTACATAAAGTTTCAAATCTTTCATTTTCATTTATCTCAATATAACTCTGCTCAATATTTGCATTTATCTTAGCTTTTACAAACTCATAATCTCCCATATATTTTTTAGCCAAATTTAGTATCTCCTTTGGCATGGTGGCAGAGAATAACAGAATCCTTTTATTTTTATTACATGCGTTTAAAATCTTCTCAACATCTTCAATGAATCCCATATTAAGCATTTCATCCGCTTCATCTAATATAAAGTATTTAACATTCTTTAAGTTTAAAGTTCCTCTATTTATATGGTCTAAAACTCTTCCAGGTGTTCCGACAACTATATTAGCTTTTTTTAAAGCTTTAATTTGAGGATGAATTGCTTTTCCTCCATAAACTTTAGTTATCTTTAAATTTTTGTTACCTTTTAATGAGTCTATCTCATCAGCCACTTGAATAGCCAGTTCTCTTGTTGGAGTTAAAATAATAGCTTCTATCCCACTATCTTCATCAATAAGCTCAATTAATGGAATTGCAAATGAAGCAGTTTTCCCGCTACCAGTTCTTGCTTGAGCAACAATATTGCAACTTTCATTTAAAAATAGTGGGACAACTTTCATCTGAATATCTGTTGGTTTTTCAAAACCTTTATTCTTAATAGCGTTTAACACATTTTCTGACAAATTCAATTCACTAAAACTCATATATTCCACTTCCTAATAAATCAATCTTTATGACTATAGGTTTATAGTATAAAAAGGTTTGCCTAAATAATATTTGTGAAATTATAATTCATACCTTGGAGCTAAAAGTTTAAGTATATCTAATGGGATAAGTGATAGCAGAAACATCTCCGAGTTATTAAGAATTCTTTTATGCATATTTAACTATTTTATAACAATTTTAGCCTTAAATAATCGGTTATGACCAATAAGACCAAAATATTTAAATATGAGTAATGTATTATAGTAAAGTTAGTTGCGATTTAAACATCAATATGAAAGAATATAGATTTAGCCATATTTATAAATGTTTCAATAGTCATAGATAAACATATAAAAATATAGCGAGGGAGATCATGGAAAAATACGAAAAAGCAGCTGAAATATTTAAAGCATTTGGAGACCCAACAAGATTAATGATTTTAAAGTTATTGTCAGAGAATGGAAGCATGTGCGTTTGTAAGATAATAGATGAATTAAAAAAGCCACAACCAACAATTTCACACCACTTAAATATTTTAAAGAAAGCAGGAATTGTTAAAGCAAGAAAAGAAGGAACATGGAACTTCTATTATATAGTTGACGACAGAGTTAAGGAAATAATTAAATTAGTTGATGAATTATAACTCTTTTTATTTAAAAATTTTTAAAACAGCTTTTTAAATTATTTCTAAAACTTTTTTAGATGAGAGTTTAGATTATTTTCCCATTAGTGCCATCTTAGCTAATAAAGCACTCAACTGAATTCTCTCATTAGCTCCTTCAACTATTCTAAAGTCAGTTTCACCAATGGCATCTGCTAACTCAACCTTCTTCCTCTCATCAATATCTAAGTTGTTTATTTCCCTAAACATTTGGTTCAATATATCCTCTCCACTCATTCCCCACTCAACCATTAACTTGTATAGCAAATCTCTCGCCTCTACAAACTTTCCTTCTAAGGCTAACTCCATCATCTTCTTAACTTCTTCAGGTCTTGCCCTTGAAGATACTTTATAAACAATCTCATCATCTATAACCTCACTTAAAGCTGCTGCTGTTTGCAAAACATTTATTGCCTTCCTCATATCCCCTTCTGAAACATAAATTATTGCCTCTAAACCACTCTCAGTCAATTTTAATCCTTCTTTCTCAGCAATCTCTTTTAATTTTTTAGCTATATCTTCTTTCTTTAATGGTGAAAACCTAAATATAGCACATCTTGATTGAATTGGAGGAATAATTTTACTTGGGTAATTACAGCTCAAAATAAATCTACAAACATCTGAATATTTTTCCATAGTTCTTCTTAAAGCGTTCTGCGCGTCTGGGGTTAATGCATCACTCTCATCTAAGAATATGATTTTAAATGGCACATCTCCAATCGGCTTAGTTCTTGCAAAATCCTTTACTTTTGTTCTAATAACATCTATCCCCCTTTCATCGCTGGCGTTTAGCTCTAAAAAGTTCTCTCTCCAATTTTCTCCAAACAAGTCCCTTGCTAAACACAAGGCAGCGGTGGTTTTTCCAACCCCTGGAGGTCCGCTAAATAACAAATGTGGCATACTCTTTTTTTCAACATATTTTTTTAATCTTTTTACAATTTCATCTTGTCCAACAATCTCATCTAATGTTTTTGGTCTATACTTCTCTACCCATGGTTTGTCCATTTTGTCACCACATTATCATTCTTTCAACGCATAGTCTAAGATTTCCCCGAACAACCTTTTAGTAAAAGTTGAATGAAAATCATGGATTTTCATAGCTGGAAAGCAAAGGCTTTCCATTTCATCAAAACGGATACATTAAGGAAGGGCTTTCAACCCTTCATAATGCCTCTTAATTTAGAGGGGCTGAACGGCGTCTCTTAGCGTATAATCTAAAATCTCCCCGAATCTCGATTTAACAATATCTCTTTTTCCTAAAACCTTTGCGTGGGCATCCAGCTCAACAATTGCATAATTGTAAATCTCCTTTATTGGATGATAAGTTCTTGGCCCATCACTTATACCAATTTTTACTACATCTTTATCTATTTTTTCTATTGGTAAAGCATGAGGAACGCCAGAGACAACAACAGCATCAACATCTAAATCATTTAATATCTCAACCGCTTTCTCTCCAGTTATTGGATATTCATCTAAACCTCCTGTAATATAATCTGCCTTAAATCTATTTAATATATTTTTTGCATCCCTTCTTATTTTTGGAAGTCCTTTATTTGTATCTAAATTGGCTATATTTACGCAATTAAAATACTTATTCAACACAATTAAAGGATGAGCAAACAAATAGGCAGTTTCTTTTTTAGCATTTAAAACACAGGCTATTTTTGCATTTTTCTTTTTCAAACCTTTTAAAGCTTTTATGGCTTCATTTAAATCATCATCATACGTTGGCTTTATATACTCTTTCTTTGCCATACCTCTCGTTTTTTCAATTTCTGTTGCCTTCTTTAATAAAAACTTCTGCCTTTCAAATTCTTTTTCATCGATTATTCCCAATTTTAAAGCTGATTCCATAGCTTTTATTGCACCAACGGTGTTGTCTCCACTACCACTATGCACTTCAACTGGGATGATTATGGCCCTATCGTCATTTACAAATTCCCATAAATCTTCACCAATAATCATACTTGCACACGTCCCAACAATGCCAATCATTGGCTTTTCTTTCTTCAACTCATTTTTTAAATAGTTGATTGCATAATCCAAAGCTCTTTTTAAATTTTCTGAAGCTCCAAAAACAATGGCGTTTTCATCTATATTACTTGTAAATACTCTGACACCATCTAACTCCAATAATCTTGCTGTTCTAAAGCAGCATCCACTTGGACCGTGTAAAATTATAGCATCAACCCCTAAATCCCTAAGTTGATACATGGCAGCGGCTATTGGTGAAGGTCTTGGATGATATATCATTTACCCACCTCGTATTGATTCATTTGGATAACTTAAACCATAACAATATTTATTTACCGCCAACAATATGTTTAAAGTTTGGAGATTATAAAATAATTGGTGAGAGATAAAATGGGCAAAAAAATAATTGGATCGTTGGATGGAGATAGGGTTATAGTATTTGACAAGAATGGAATATCTAAGCTATCATCAAAGCATTATGGAAACGTTGAAGGGAATTTTTTATCGTTATCTTTAGTTGAAGCTCTATATTTAACAAATTTAGGATGGTTGGCAGTTAAAGACAACAACAAAATTTTAAGTTTTGAGGAGTTGTATGAATACGCAAAAAATATTGAAGAGCGGCTATGTCTAAAATATTTAGTTTATAAAGATTTAAGAAGTAGAGGCTATATAGTAAAAACAGGTTTAAAGTATGGAGCTGATTTTAGGCTTTATGAGAGAGGAGCAAACATTGATAAAGAACACTCCGTTTATTTGGTTAAGGTATTTACCGAAGATAGCTCTTTCTTATTAAATGAGCTAACTGGCTTTGTTAGAGTTGCCCATTCTGTTAGGAAAAAGTTGTTAATAGCTATAGTTGATGCAGATGGAGATATCGTTTATTACAACATGACTTATGTAAAACCATAGATTAAATTTAAGAGGGATATTATGATTTTAACGCCAGAGAGTGAAAAAAAGCTTATAATCGACGTGTTGAAAAAATTTGGTATCCCAGAAGAAGATGCTGAAATAACTGCCGATGTTTTTGTTGATGCTGATTTAAAGGGCTTCACATCTCATGGAATTGGAAGATTCTCACAATATATAATTGGCTTAAAATCTGGAAATATAAACCCAAATCCGAATATAAAAGTAGTTAAAGAGAGCTTAGCAACAGCAGTTGTAGATGGAGATTTAGGATTAGGGCAAGTTGTTGGAAAAAAAGCTATGGAGTTGGCTATAGAAAAGGCAAAAAATGTTGGAATTGGGGCAGTTGCTACAAGAAATGCCAATCATTTTGGCATTGCTGGCTATTATTCAGAGTTGGCTATGAACAACGATATGATCGGCATTACCATAACAAACACAGAACCGGCAATGGCTCCTTTTGGAGGAAAAGAGAAAATTTTAGGAACAAACCCTATTGCGATAGCTTTTAAAGGGAATAAATATAAATTCTCATTAGATATGGCTACGGCATCAATAGCAAGAGGTAAGATTTTAGAAGCTTTAAGGAAAAAAATGAAAATTCCTGAAGGTTGTGCAGTGGATAAAGATGGAAAACTAACAACAGACCCTGCAAAAGCATTAGAGGGATGTATACTACCATTTGGAGGACCAAAGGGATATGGTTTAGCGTTGGCTATTGAAATGCTTTCTGCTATTGGAGGGACTGAAGTAGGAACTAAGGTCAGAGGAACAGCAAATCCAAAGGAAAGATGCACCAAAGGGGATTTATTTATAGCAATAAATCCAGAATTTTTTATGGGTAAAGATAAGTTCAAAGAAAAAGTTGATGAGCTTTTGGAAGAGATTAAAAATTCAGAACCAGCAGAAGGTTTTGAAATATTAATCCCAGGAGAAATAGAGGAGAGAAATAAGATGAAAAGAGAAAATGGATTTGAAATTGATGAAAAGCTATATGATCAATTAAAAGAGATTTGCAATGAGTTAGGATTAAATATTGAAGATTACGTGGTGAAATAAATGTTGATAAAAGATGTAATGAAAAAACCTATTGTAGTTTATGAAGACGATGATTTAGAAGATGTTATAAAAATATTTAGGGAAAATAAGATAAGTGGTGCTCCAGTTTTAAATAAAGATGGAAAACTAGTTGGTATAATATCTGAAAGTGATATAATAAAAACCATTGTTACACATGATGAAGATTTAAACCTCATCCTACCCTCCCCGTTAGATTTAATAGAGTTACCTTTAAAAACAGCATTAAAGATAGAAGAATTTATGGAAGATCTGAAGAAGGCATTAAAAACAAAAGTTAAAGATATGATGACAAAAAAGGTTATTGTTGCTAAGCCAGATATGACAGTCAACGATGCGGCGAAGTTGATGGTTGAACATAACATTAAAAGATTACCAGTAGTTGATGACGAAGGAAATTTAATTGGAATTGTTACGAGAGGAGATTTGATTGAGGCATTAATTTAATAAATTTTTTAAAATTAAGGTGAGATTTTGATAATTCAAACACCCTCAAGAATTCACATGGGGTTGATAGACTTAAATGGTTCTATTGGGAGAGTAGATGGGGGCATAGGGTTGGCTTTAGAAAATCCAAATATAAAAATTAAAGGGAAAGAAAGTGATGAAATAGTTATTGAGTTTGATAAAAAATTAATTGAAAGTTTTGGGGAAGATTTTTTAAAATCTATTAAAGATAGAGCATATGACACTGCCAATAAGGTTTTAAAGGCTGTTGATGGAGAAGGTGCTGAATTAAAAATCCTATCATTATTCCCAGCTCATTCTGGTCTTGGCAGTGGAACTCAACTATCGTTAGCTGTAGGTAAATTGATATCAAAGATATATGGCAAAGAGCTAAATACCTATGAAATAGCTAAAATTACTGGAAGAGGAGGAACTTCAGGTATTGGCGTTGGGGCTTTTGAATATGGCGGATTTTTGATTGATGGGGGGCATAGTTTTGGTAAAGGAAAAGATAAAGAGGATTTTAGACCATCATCTGCTTCAAAAGGTGTTAAACCAGCACCAATAATATTTAGGCATGACTTTGATTGGGAAGTTGTTTTAATAATTCCGAAAGGAGAGCATGTTTATGGAAAAAAAGAGGTTGATATATTTAAAAAATACTGCCCAGTTCCGTTAAATGAAGTTGAAAAAATCTGCCATCTCGTTTTAATGAAGATGATGCCCGCAGTTGTTGAAAAAAATTTAAAAGATTTTGGAGAGGTAGTTAATAAACTTCAATACTTAGGATTTAAAAAAGTTGAAGTCTCTTTGCAATCAGATATTGTTAAAGATTTAATTAGGGAGTTACATAAAGATGCATATGCAGGACTTTCAAGTTTTGGTCCAACAATCTATGCATTTGGAGAAAAAAAGCTAATCATTGATAAAGCCAATGAAATTTTTGATGAACATGGAATTAGTGGAGACATAATTGTAACTAAAGCAAATAACGTTGGATATAAAATTTGGTGAATAATCATGGATTTGATTAAAAAACTTTTAAATAAATTAATATCGGGGGATAGCTCTTATTATAATTTGATTTCAGAAGCAGAGCGTTATTTGAATGAAAAAGATCATGAAAAAGCTATAGAATGCTATCTACAAGCTTTTAAAGAAAATAAAGGTAGGGATGTTGATTGGGCTAATCTTTCTTATGCTTATTACCAGTTGGGAGATTACAAAAATGCTCTTGAAGCCATAAATAAAGCCCTATCATTCTCTCCAGAAAATCCAGAATTTTTATATTTAAAGGGGCCTATACTTTACAAGCTTGAGAATTTTGATGAGGCATACAAGTGCCTTATTAAAGCGTCGGAGAAAATTAAAAAAGGAGATTTATACGAAATATTGGGGGAAATTTCATTAAAATACAAAAAATACAAAAAAGCTTTAGATTGCTATTTAAAAGCTTATAGATTGAATAAAAATAATACTAACGCATTATTTGTGGCTGGAAAGATTTATTTGTTATTTGGTAATTTAGACCGGGCTTACGAATTATTTAAAAAACTTTTGAAAGAAGAGCCTGAGCATAGTTGTAAAGAGATTGTTGAATTCATGGATAAGATTGTTGAAAGTATTGAAAAAAATGTTTATGGGGATATATACAACGGAATTAAATTGTTGGAAAGTAAAGATTATGTAAATGCACTAAAATTTTTTAATAAGGTTATTCAAATTGATGAAGATAACGATATTGCCCATTATTACAAAAGCGTGGTGTCTGAGATATTTGAAGATTATCAAAAAGCTCTTGAATCCATATATAAAGTGACATCAATATTTGAGAGGAGCATTCACTACTCCAAGATTGGAGATATTTTAACTAAAATTGGACATTCAAAAGCTGTGGAAATGTATAACAAATCTATAGAGATATATCCAAATCCTTATGCATATTTTGGCTTGGCAATCTATTATTACAGAAATGGGAATATTAAAAAAGCATCCAATTTCTTTGATAAGGTTTTGGAAATATATGTAGATGATTTCTTAAAAAATGAGATGGATATCTTTATAATCTACTCTTTAATTGGAAAAGCAGAAACTACTGGAATTGAAAAATATTATGAGGGCGCACTACAACATGTAAATAAATTATTAGAGAAAGATATAAGAAATAGCGAATTATGGAAAATTAAAGGCTATCTACTTTACAAACTAAAAAATTATAAAGAAGCTAATGAATGCTTTACAAATGCCTTAAGATTAAATCCAAATGACATTGACATAATGAAATATTCAATAATTGTATATGAAAAAGCAGGTAAATATGATGACGTTATTTCAGCAACCACGAAGTTAAAGAATGTTTTAAAAAATGATGAAGCAGATGAAATATTCAAAAAATTGATGAATAATGAGATAAAAGACTTGGAAATTCCTTCTCCACTACAAAATCCTCCAGTAATGTATTATAAAATAGATCACGTCCAGTATTATCTTGCTAACCTCTACAAATACGTAAATGTAAATCCAATAGGGGCTTTTATATACCTCCATTTCATTGAGAATTCAGACATACTTGAATATATTAATGATGAAGAAAAGTTAAAAACAATAAATGAACTTCTTAAGGAGTTAAAGAGAAAGCTCCCTGCTGAAATGTATAAATACTGTGAATCTCCAGAAAATTACAAACCGAACAAAGAGCTCGTGGAATTGTGCAAAAAAGAGCTTATGAAATTTGGATATATTGTATAATAAAGGAGCGATTAAATGTTCCATTCAATCATAAATAACAATTCTTAAATAATTGGTGGCAATATGGATAAAAATAATATAGATAAAATAATCGAGAGATTAAATTTAAAATTTAGAAATATAGAAGGAGAGAGGTTGATTTTAGCAATAACATGTGATGAAAATAAAAATGTGTTGATGACAGCATTTATGAATGAAGAGGCTTTAAAAAAGACATTGGAAACGGGATATATGCACTATTATTCAACAAGTAGGAAAAAATTGTGGAAAAAAGGAGAGGAAAGTGGAAATACACAAAAGTTAATAAGATTTTATAGAGATTGTGATGGAGATGCCTTATTATTTATAGTTGAACAGAAAGGAGTTGCGTGTCACGAAGGCTACTATTCATGCTTCCATTATAAAATAGAGGATGAAGAGCTGAAAGTAACTGAAGAACATTACAAGAGATGAGAGCATGGACATTGAAAAGTTCAAAGAAAAGGAAATCTCAAAAAAAGAAGCTTTAGAGTTATTTGAAGATAACGAAAATATATTTGAGTTGTTTAAATTTGCCGATGCTTTGAGAAAAGAAGAAGTTGGGGATGTTGTTACATATGTAGTTAATAGAAACATAAACTTCACAAACATATGTGTTGGAAATTGCAAATTTTGCGCTTTTAGGGCTAATGAAAATGACAAACATGCTTATTTTTTAGATATAGATGAAATTGCCAAAAGAGCTGTAGAGTCAAAGAAATTTGGATGTACTGAAGTTTGTATTCAAGGTGGCTTACATCCGAAAATAGACACTTATTATCAGGCAGAGATTTTAAAGGCAGTTCATGAGGCAACAAAACCTTATGGAGATATACACATACATGCATTCTCACCAATGGAAGTATATTTTGGAGCTGAAAATGCCGGCTTAACAATAAAAGAAGCCTTAAAAATTTTAAAGGAGAATGGTCTCAACTCCATGCCGGGAACTGCAGCTGAGATTTTAGACGATGAAGTTAGGGCAGAACTCTGCCCACATAAAATAAAAACTAAAGAATGGATTTACATAATTAAAGAGGCTCATAAATTGGGAATACCAACAACTGCAACCATGATGTATGGGCATATTGACAACTACAAGCATTGGGTAAATCATCTATTTATAATAAAAGAAATTCAGGAAGAAACCAACGGCTTTACAGAATTCGTTCCACTTTCATTTATGCACAAATTAGCTCCAATTTATAGAGATGGACGAGCTAAGGCAGGGGCTACAGGTATTGAAGATTTGAAGGTTTTTGCAGTTAGTAGGATAATATTCAAAGGCTTAATAAAAAATATCCAAGCTTCGTGGGTTAAATTAGGTAAAAAGATGGTCCAAGTTGCTCTAAGATGTGGAGCTAACGACGTTGGAGGAACTTTAATAGAGGAAAACATATCAAGAAGTGCTGGAGCTGAGCATGGCGTTTATATGAGCGTTGAGGAGATCAGGGATATGATTGAAAGAGTTGGATTGATTCCCAAGCAAAGAACTACATTGTATAAAATTTTAGATTAAAAAGGTGGTAGGTTGGAGATAAGGAAAAGATACTTTTTAAGTAAGAAAGATGTTAAAAAAATAAAAAATGAATTAAATGAATTTTTTGAAGATGTTGATGAGATTATTCCAAAAAAGAGTAATGTAGAGATAGCCATAACAGATGATTTTGAGATAATATTAGTTGATAAAGAGCCAGTTGCATTTAAAAAAGAGGATAAAATAATTCCAACATTAAAGTTGTTGCTAAAAAAACTCCCAAACAGGAATTTAGTTGTTGTTGATATGGGGGCAATAAAATTTTTGATAAATGGAGCAGATGTTATGGCTCCTGGAATTGTAGATGCAGATGAAAACATTAATGAAGGAGATGTAGTTTTTGTTGTAGATGAAAATCACAAAAAACCAATATGTATTGGCATTGCCTTAATGGATGGAAAAGAGATGAAAGAAGCTGATAAAGGTAAAGCCATCAAAAACCTTCACTATGTAGGAGACAAGATTTGGAACTTTAAAGGTTGATTCAACCAAAAAGATTATTAAGTTTAATGGAAAATTTTAACTATCTATTTTTATTTTTATAATATAATTAAAAAATTACGGTGATGCGATGATTGTTGAAAAAGTAGAAGAATATTTAGATAGAATAGAAAAAATTAACAAAGATATAAACGCTCTAATTGAGGTAAAGCCAGAAAAAGTTTTAGAAGAGGCAAAAAAATTAGAAAAAGATGAAAAAGCTAAGAAAAAACCATTATATGGAAAGATTATTGCAGTCAAGGCAAACATAAACGTTGAAGATTATACAATCTCATGTGCATCAAAAACTTTAGAAAACTATGTAGCCCCTTACGATGCTACAGTTATAGAAAAAATAAAGGAAAATGGCGGTTTAATTATAGGCATTGCTAATATGGATGAATTTGCATGTGGAAGTAGTGGAGAAACATCTTATTTTGGGCCTACAAAAAACCCAAGAGCAAAAGACAGAATACCTGGAGGTAGCTCTTCAGGAAGTGCCGCTGCCGTTGCTGCTGATTTATGCGATATGGCTTTAGGTAGCGATACTGGAGGAAGTATAAGAAACCCTGCTTCACACTGCGGAGTTGTAGGTTTTAAGCCAAGTTATGGAGTTGTTAGTAGGTATGGATTGTGCGATTTGGCAATGAGTTTTGACCAAATAGGTCCTTTAACAAAAACAGCTGAAGATGCTTTATTATTAACAAATGTAATTAAAGGAAAAGATGTTAGAGACACAACAACAGTGGAAACAGAAGAATTTGTAAAGAGAGATATTAAGGGCTTTAAAGTTGGAGTTGTTAAGGAGTTTATGGAAGTTACCGACGAAAAGATTAGGGATAAAATAGAGAATGGCATTGAAGTCTTTAAAGATTTAGGCTGTGAAATCGTTGAATTAAGCTATAAATATATTGATTTAGCTTTACCAACCTACTATTTAATTAACTACGTTGAGTTCTTCTCAGCAACGAGAAGATACGATGGAAGAAAATATGGGTATAAAATAGAAGAAGTTTGTGGAGAAGAGGTTTTAAGAAGAATTATGATTGGTTCAATGATTAGTCAGAAAGAATATAGTGGTAAATACTACAAAAACGCTTTAAAAGCAAGGAATTTGATGAAAAACGAGATGATTAAGATTATGAAAGATGTTGATATCATAGTAGGGGCAACAGTTCCTAAATTACCACATAAATTGGGAGAAAAATTAACCCCAATGGAAATGTATAGCTACGACGTTTTAACAGTTCCAGCTAATATTTGTGGTTTATGTGCTGGAGTAGTTCCATGTGGGGATATAAACGGCATTCCTGTTGGCTTACAGATTCAAGGAAAACCATTTGAAGATGAGAAGGTTTTAAGTGCAATGATTGCATTTGAAAAAGCCATGCAGTAAATTTAATAATTATTTTTTATTTTTATAACCCATTAAAATCCTCTAAAACAACCATGTTCTTTTTTGTATCATAGACAAAATAACTCTTTGGAGATGGTTTAACAATTATAGTTTTTCCAATTTTATCTATACACCTACTTTCATGTATATGCCCACAAGCACAGAGTATTATATTTTCATTGAAATCTTCAATAATTTTCCTAATTGCTTTACTTCCAACGTGAATATCTTTATCTAAATCAACAATATCAGCCATTGTATTGTATGGTGGAGCATGGGTAACTAAAAATACGTTTTTTAGGTTTTTAACTAAATTTATTACCTTATTGTATATTTCTTCTTCAGTGTATTCGTTTGGAGTGTTAAATGGTGTTTTATTACTCCCCCCCACTCCAACAAAATTTATATTTCCTATCTTTTTCACTTTCCCATCTATATTTAATTTGAAGCTATTCAATTCATCTATAACATCTTTGTTATCACAATTTCCAGGAACGCAGAGAACTTCCATATAATCTGATAACTCAGCCAATTTTTCTATAATTTCAATGCCCCTACCAAAGTGTGTTATATCCCCACAAACAACTAAAACATCAGCAAAATCTTTAAATTCCCTAACTGCTGGAGGTAACTTTCCATGCAAATCAGTGATCCCCACAATTTTCATGTTAGTCACCATTTAGAGTAAATTTAAATTTTGATAAAATAGCTAAAATTAATTATAAAAGGCTGTTCCCCCTCCATCCTACCCTCTCTCATCCTTGGCTCCGCCATGTCGAGAGCGTGGGCCCGAGGGGATTAAAAATTTTGAATTTTTTCATATAAATAGTTTTTTCCAAATATCAAAATTTTAATATGATGAATAAATAAGGTATTATAACAACTTTCTTAATCGTTAAAGAAATTAAGGTGAAAATTATGAGCTTAAAAATGGATAAATCAAAAGAATTGTTTGAGGAGGCAAAAAAATACTTAGTTGGAGGAGTTAACAGCCCAGTTAGGTACTTTAAACCATATCCATTCTTTGTTAAAAAAGCTAAAGATTGCTATTTATATGATGTTGATGGAAACTGCTACATTGATTACTGTTTAGCTTATGGTCCAATGGTTTTGGGTCATGCAAATGAAAAGATAGTTGAAGCTGTAAAAAAACAGCTTGAGCTTGGAAGTGCTTATGGATGTCCAACAGAGAAAGAGATTATATTAGCTAAAGAAGTGGTTAAAAGAGTTCCATGTGCTGAAATGGTTAGATTCGTCAATTCTGGAACAGAGGCAACAATGTCTGCTATAAGATTGGCAAGAGGGGTTACTGGAAGAAAAAAGATTATTAAGTTTGATGGAGCTTATCATGGAGCACATGATTACGTTTTAGTTAAGAGTGGAAGTGGAGCCTTAACTCATGGACATCCAAATTCTCCAGGAATTCCAGAAGAAACAACAAAAAATACCATTTTAGTTCCATTTAATGATGAAGATGCTGTTAAAAGAGCTATAAATGAAAATAAAGATGAAATTGCCTGTGTCATAGTTGAGCCAGTTATGGGAAACGTTGGATGTATCTTACCAAAAGAAGGATATTTAAAGTTTTTAAGGGAGATTGCTGAAGAAAATGACATTTTATTAATATTTGATGAAGTTATAACAGGATTTAGATTGGCTAAAGGAGGAGCTCAGGAATATTTTGATGTGGTTCCAGATATTGCCACTTTAGGTAAAATTTTGGGTGGAGGATTCCCAATTGGTGCTATAGTTGGTAAAAGAGAAATTATGGAGAACTTCTCCCCATTAGGGGCTATCTATCAAGCAGGAACTTTTAATGGTAATCCAATATCAATAACTGCTGGAATTGCAACACTTGAGCAGTTGGATGACAAATTCTATAAAGAAACGTCAAGAACAGCTAAAATATTGGCAGATGCTTTGAGAGAGTTGGCTGATAAATACAACATTAAAGCTAAAGTTTATAACATTGCATCAATGTTCCAAATATATTTCAATGACAAGGACGTTGTAAATTATGAGATTGCTAAACAGAGTGATGTTAACAAATTTATGAAATACTTCTGGGGACTGTTGGAGAGAGGTGTTTTTGTTCCCCCATCACAGTTTGAATGTTGCTTCACATCAATAAAGCACGATGATGAAGTTATCGATAAAACAATAAATGCTATGGAAGATGTATTTAGAAGTTTAGAGTAAATTTTACACTCAATTAATTTTTTAATTAATTTCTAATAAAAGTGATTCAAATGCTACTAGAAAAAAGTAGAATAGAAATTATAGAGCAATTTATATATATTTTAGAGATTTTGGATATGTATGCAAAGGAAGGAAGTGATGAAAAGGCAATTATAAGGTTAATGTTAAATTATCTTGAAAAAGGACAGCTTTTAGATGAGGATATATTGCCAATAGCAAGTAAGATTTCGGAGATAGCCAAAAAAGTTGGTAGCTTTGATATGAAGAGAGAAATAAATCTTTTACTGTTTGGGGATAAGACAAGATTAACAAAATCTCAAAAAAATAAAATAAAGAGAATTATTGAAATTTTAGAGTATTTGCGAGGCTATATAGAAAAAAAGCCATACAAATCTTATGAAGATAGACATATTCTAAACTTAATTGGTTTAAAAATTTTAAGATTGGATGAGGGAATTGTTTTAGATTATAAATCTGAAGTTAGGAGTTTAACCAATATGGCTTTAAGAGTTGGGAGTTATGAACTAAAGAGGGAGATTGAGCTACTTTTAACTGGAAGAAAAAGGAGAAAATTAACTGAGGAATTTATACAGAAGAGATTATCAGTTATAGAGATTTTAGAGATGGTTAAGGATTTTATAGATAAAAAGGAATATAAATCACCCTTTGATTATGAAGCCCTCTTCTTAATAAATTTAAAGATTCATAGAATTGAAGAAGGGATTTTAAAAAATTTTGATGAAGAACTTGAATCGATTTTAAGTATTGCGAGAAAAGTAGGAAATCATAAATTGAGAGAGAAGATTGTTTTATTGAAAGAGAGCATAAAAAATTAATTGTTCATTATTTTATTTATTGTTTATTTTTTAGCTTTTCAGCTATTAATTCGGCACATAACTTTCCAGATAAATACATTCCGCCAAATATTGCTCCCATTCTATATCCTCCATGGGCTGCATTAGCCGCCATTCCACAGACAAATAAGTTTGGATAAACTTCTCTTGTATTTCTTAATAGAGCGTTCTCCCCTTTTTCAGCCCACATTGATTTTTCTCCAGGAACTTCTAAATCCAACTTATTCTTTTTAACTAAGATATTTAGAACAGAGGCTTCGTGTCCTGTAGCATCAACGACAATTTTACTTTTTATAGTTAATGGATCTATGTGCAATCCAGCCTTTTCAATTGCGTAGCTGTTTATAACTACTCCTGAAACTCCATTTTCCCTTACAATTAAATCCTCAACAACAATGCCAGTTAATATTTTAGCTCCAGCATCTATTGCCGCAACTGCCAACTTAGCAGGAACCTCAACAGAGTCAGCAACATAATATCCATCTCCAGCATAAACTAACTTAATCCCAACTTCCCTCAAAAGTTCATCTGCTGGCTCTTCAATAACAATATATGGGAAGCCCATTCCGCCTCCCCAAGTTCCCCCACCAAATGCCAAATGCCTCTCTAAAACAACTACCTTAAATCCTTCTTTAGCTAAATACCTCGCACATGTCAAACCACTCGGCCCAGCTCCGACAATGGCAACATCAACCTCCAGAACATCTAACCACATATCAAAACTTGCCTTTAATATTGCCTTAGCTGTTTTAACTTCATCCGCGTTTAACTTTATATCTTTTATATTCATTTAACCACCCTTTTCAAAACTTTGGATACGTAGCTTTTTATTCTTTCATTTATGTTTTCTCTAAGTTCTTCAACCCTCCTAATATTTTCTTTACTTATATTTATCTCTTCCTCTACGTATGGAGTTTTTTCCAACATCTTTTTTCCAGATAAAACATCTATATCTGTAAATGTTCCTAAAAGCTCCCTACCTGTTGCCAAAATCTCTTTCTCAATCCAATGTGCCTCTTTTGTTCCAAATACTGAAAATAATGGAAATTTCGTTATCACATTGGAACCACTCATAATTAAAGGGCTTATCATTGGGATTTTATCTACCCAAACTCCTGTTATGATTTTAATCTTTGGGAAATTCAACCTAACAGAGGAAACCCAATTCATGTATTCAATTGTGGTTACTGACGGCTTATTTTCATAAATAGTTCCTTTCTGCGGATTTAAAGAGTAGAAGGTAATTCTATCCAAATCCAGTTCTTCAATTAAATTTAATAATTTTTCAATATCGTCTTCTTTCTCTCCCAATCCTAAAATTATTGTTATTCCAGTTTTTAAACCCAATTCTTTAGCCTTTAATAAATTATCTTTAATCTTATCCAAAGGTTTTCCTGGACAAATCCAATCCCTATCCTCGCTTACTGTCTCAACAGCCCCTACAACTCCCTCAATTACATTCAAATTAATATTATCCAAATCTACAACCCCTACATTCAAATACTGCTTACATTTTTGAACATAGGCAACCATTTCAGCAATGTCATTTATTTCTTTTGGTGTATAACCATAACCTCCAGAGATAAACTCTAATTTCCACCCAATCCTCTTCATTAAAATTGCTTCAGCTAAAATACTTTCCAATCTCCTTCTGGCTTTTTTTGGATCTTTAATTTTATCTTTTTGAGTTGACATGTAGCAAAATTTGCATGGTTGTTTTAAGTTACAATACCAACCTAAAAAAAGAGCCCTTTCAAATGTAATCTTATTTCCAAAATGTTTTGTTGTGAGTTTAAATGCCTTTCTTGCATTTTCTAAAATTTCCTCAACATTCATTTTCTCTCTCCTTCTCAATATATTTCTCAATAATTTTAGGGGAGATTCTTGTTTGAATGCCCAACCTCTCTAATATTATGTTATTTAAAATAACCTTTAATATTTCCTTACCTTCCTTTGATTCTGTAATTTCATTTAATTTTCTTGTCGTTGCTGGAGATTTTAATTTTTTCAAAACTTCAGCAATCTCCTCTTCAGTAATTCTTCCCTTTTTCTTTTGGTATATATTATCTGCAATTTCATATAACTTATTCATATCAAAAGGTAAGTATTCAGTTATTTTATTTAAAACCGTCTCATCTATTGATGCCAACAGCCGAGCTATCTCAATATCTTCAGTATTTTCATCTATTTTTAATTTTTTCACTACGAACCATTTTTTATGCTTCGCCATAAACTCAATTTTATCTTCCACAATCTCACCAAAATAAGTTTTAAAAAATAATAAAATCCATAAAAAATAAAAAAAGATAAAAAAGAATTAAACGAGAGATTTAAGCAGCAACCAATCTTTTTAATACTGGATCTGTAACGTCTTCTGGGCTTATCTCTTCAACATTTAAGATTTTTATTCTACTTCTTTTAACTTTGTACCTTCCTCCAAACTCAGAGTATAAAATCTCTAAAGCATGTTCTGGTTTTAAAGCTTTGTATTCTTTTCTAAAGAACATAGGTTCTCCTTTTCTTAATATTTGCCCTGTTATTCTAAATATCTTAGCCAAATTACCACCTCCTAAAAGAGTTTATTATTCTTTACAAATTTTATAAATGTTTTGTGCCACACCTATCCATCTTAAGTAAGAGTAGATAGATGCCTTTAGTATGGAGATGTCTTCAGCTTTAACATTTATTCTTATTATATTTTTATTTATTTCCATTTTGGCAGAGGACTTTATTTGAGAAGTTAAATGTTCTAAAAATATGGATTTATAAATAACCTCTGCCTCCTCCTCACTATCAAACTCTAATATTAACTCAAAAGAATTCATAAAAATCCCTTATATTTATATGAGGCTGTCAAACAGCTTGATGGATTTTACCCTAATTAAAGGACCTATCTTAACCCTTCCCTTATAAAACTGCATAGCAAATAGATATTTTGGATCTTTTTCTAATCTTAATGTTATATCGCTATCTTCATCAACGTTTAAGTGTTGGAATAAAAATTCATCATAAATCTCATAATATTTTTGGAACTCTTCATTATCTTTAAGTTCTTTACTTATTTTTATTCTTATTCCATCATCGTTGTATATTTTCTCTCCACAAATTTCTCTCTGCAACTTAACAGAGATAAAGCTTGACAACCTTCTCTCATTCTCAACATCATAAACAACTAAAGTTCCAGGATTAGCTTTAAATTCACCAATTAAAAGAATATGCTTATCCATCTCAAAAATCTCTTTTAATGAAAGCTTACCTCTTTGAACATAAGGTAAATTTAACGTTCTTTCTAAATCTCTAACAAAACTTCTTGTTCTTTGGGAGGGTTTTCTTGAGGTTGTAATGATCATTTTACCTCGCCTTTACATGTTTAACTACTTTTGGTCTAAGCTTAACCAATATTTTATAACTACAATATGGACATCTTGCCCTATTTCCTAACTCCTCAAATTTTATGATTTTTTTACAGTTTAAACATTTATATTCAACCATGATCTATCCCCAATAATATTATTAAAATTAAAAAGAAAAATTGAAATATATAAAGAGTTCGGAATTATTCTTCTTTTCTTTCAACTATTCTTCTAATAGCCTTCATAACTGCCTTTCCTGCTCCTGTTTCTGGTGTATATGCTCCACCAGCTATCTTAGCTCCACACTTTCCGCAGACCCATATTGATGTTGAAGCTCTCTTTAATTTTGGAAATCCGCAAACAGGGCATTTGTATTTCTTTTTAGCTTTAATTTCAACATCTCTAACTCTAACTCTTATTTTTAAACCATATCTTGCTCCAAATCTTCCTGTTGGACCTACTTTCTTTGTGTGGCTGAACATATCCTCTCACCTCAAATTATTCACTATACTTCTTAACAACTTTTGTTTGAACGTTACCTTTGGTTATTTTGTTTAAATGAGCATAGAACTCTGCTTCAATACCACTTGGTATTTCAATTAATACAATTAATGAACCATCGGATGTCCATTCTTCCTGCTTAACAGCTCCAAATTGATACAAAGCATTATATGCCTTAGAAGCAAATTCTGCTGGGATTTTAACAGCAATATCTCTTTTTTCAAATCTAATAGGTAGAACTCTTTTAAGCTTTTTAACAATTTCAGGAACTTGCTCTTCAGCACTTTTGTAAATATCTATATTGATTTTTAATTCTTCCATTGCCTTTTCAATTCTATGTGGTGGATGTGGAGTATCAGTTTGTGGATTTATAGTGTTTCTACTAATTATGGTTATAATTTGTCTTTTCTTTTGTTCTCTAATTTCTTCTCTCTGCTTAGCAGTTAATTGAACTTGACCTTTTAATATAATTTTTTTAGCAATTTCTTTAACATCTGTTGTTCCAAAGACTTTTGATAAAAGTTCTTCAGGGGCTTTTTCCCCTTTACTTGCATCTCTAAATACTACCTCAATGGCTAAAAGTTCATCCATATCTACATTTTGACCTTCTTTAAGTTTAGCTGCTAAGTATGGATCTACCAGGATTTCAAACTTTTCTCCGTGTGAACTATATCTTGCAATTACTGCCTCTTCTAAGGACACCATAATATCCCTCCCCACATTATATAAATCTTTCGCTAAAAGCCATGATTTATAAAAGTTATTTAAATAACGAAAATGACCGTTATTTTTATTAACAAAAGATAATTTAAAATAGTTGGATTTAAAAATTTTTCTATGATTTATTCCTCTTGTTTTTCTTCAGCTTCTTCTTTATTCCCTTCCTCTTTTTTATTTTCATCATTTAATTTCTTTTTAACTTTTTCTATAAATTTTTTTACCTCTTCTGTAGGGATTCTTTTAAATTGTGAATCTTTTACTGTTATAACACAAACATCTACATTTTCAGGTTTTATATCCTCATTTGCTTTTGTTAATGCAGTTATAGCCAACTCTAAGCCCTCTTCTAATGTCATATCATCTTTATATTCCTTTTCTAATAATTCCATAACTACTGGTCTTCCACTACCTATTGCTGTTGCCTTATATTCAATTAAGGCCCCACTTGGGTCTGTTTCAAATAATCTTGCTTCATTTTTATCAATACCAGCAATTAATAATGAAACTCCAAACGGCCTAACTCCCCCGTGTTGTGTATATGCCTGCTTAATATCACAAATCTTTTTAGCTAACATTTCAATTGATATTTCTTCCCCATAAGTTAATCTGTAAATCTGAGCTTCCAATCTCGCTCTATCAATTAAAACTCTTGCATCAGCAACTAATCCAGATGTAGCAGCAGCAACGTGGTCATCTATTTGGAATATTTTTTCTATTGACCTAATTTTTACGAGCTTACTTGTTATTCTTCTGTCAACTGCCAATACAACACCATCTTTACAGACAATACCTACTGCTGTTGTCCCTCTTCTCACTGCCTCTCTTGCATATTCAACTTGATATAATCTTCCTTCTGGGCTAAATACTGTAATAGCCCTATCGTAAGCGCTTGGTGGTACCATTTGCATAACTTTCCCTCCAAAATTATAATAATTTTAATAAACATCAGCTTTTGATGTTCTCTAATTATTCTATTATAAAAATTAATTATATTATTTTATATTATTTTTATCCTTTTTTATTTCTTTTGTAGTTCATTGTTTATTGTGGTTGTGTTAAATATTGTCATAACCACAAATTATATATAGGACATCCCCAATAATAAATGTAGAAGGTGATACGATGAAGAAAGTCATCATATCTGATGAGGCTAAAGAATTCATCTTAGAAAAATTAAAGAAAGCTAATGAAGATAAGATAGTTATACACTTCGATGGATTTGGGTGAGGAGGACCTAAGTTTGGAGTTGCAATAGCTCAACCAAGTGAAAATGATAAATTAATCTATGACAATGAATTTAAAATCTACATCGACCCTATAGCAGATCAATGGCTTGATGAGGTCAATATCTCATTAAGAAAGTCAATATTTGGAAAGTATCTAAAGATAAAAGGTAGTGGTGAGTGTTAACCGGGAACCCGTTTGGGACCGGTTAGCTTTTTTTATTAATTTTTTATTTTTTATTTTATAATTCTCGCGTCTCCAATACATCCTCCTTCTTTATCATTAAAGACAAATACTGGATTTAGATCCATTTCTTTAATTTCTTTATGAATATCCATAAACACACCAATTTTTATTAAGCAATCAACAATAAACTCAATATCTCTCTTAGCTCTACCTCTAACACCTTCCAAAACCTTATACGATTTTAATTCTTTTAACATCTCGTGGGCAAACTCTCTCGTTATTGGTGAAATTCCAAAGGAAACGTCTTTTAAAACTTCAACAAAGACCCCTCCCAACCCAACCATAACTACAGAGCCAAAAATCTCATCCCTCTTAGCTCCAATGATAATCTCCATCTTATCTCTCTCAATGAACTCCTCAACTAAAACCCCCTCTATAATTAAATCATCAATACCAATTTTTTCAGCGTATTTTTTGGCGTTTTCAATTAATATTTTAAACGCCTCTTTAGGATTCTCTGGATTTATTGCAACCCCTCCCGCCTCTGTCTTATGGATTATTTGAGGAGATACAATTTTCATTACACATTTTCCTAATTTTTTAGCATAATTTAAAGCTTCATCTTCATTCTTAGCTAAATACCCTTCAGGAACTGGAAATCCATAAATGGCAAGTAGTTTTTTAGCTTTATATTCATTCGGATTTGATAACAACTCTTTAATAATCTCTTTATTCTTCTCAGTTATCTTTAAAAACTCCTCTTTAACTTTTTCTAAATATTCGTCATAGTCCTCTTTAACTTTCATTAGGCTGTATTTATAAAGATGGGATAATGCCTTAACTCCATTCTCTGGCGTTATATATGAAGGAATTCCATGCTTTCTTAAAAAACT
Organism: Methanocaldococcus fervens AG86; assembly: GCF_000023985.1. Classification (GTDB taxonomy): domain Archaea; phylum AGJL01; class Methanococci; order Methanococcales; family Methanocaldococcaceae; genus Methanocaldococcus; species Methanocaldococcus fervens. The sequence goes on along the minus strand of NC_013156.1, from coordinate 1,295,192 downwards.
CTTAGCCCCTTTAACTGAGACTCCTCCAACAAATGAAGTAATTAATGGCTTATTTTTAAACTCCTTATGAGAATTTCTAACCTCTATGATGGATTTAGCCACTTCTAACGGTTTTGTCATCTCCTGTGGAGTTAATATAACTAAAAGTCCTTTTAAAACGCTATCTTCAGCCAAAACCTCTATAACCTTTTTATATCTTTCTGGTGTAGCATCCCCTATAATATCCAATGGATTTGATATATTTGCAGTTTTTGGGAGGATGTTTTTAAGCTTCTCCACAGTTGATTCTTCAAAATTAGGGAGCTTCATATTATAATCGACACAGCTATCTGCAGCTAAGACTCCAAACCCTCCCGCATTTGTAATAATTCCAATTTCATTTGAGTTCATCGTTGGCTGAGTTGAAAAAAGATGGATTAAATCAACTAACTCTTCAAAAGTATAAGCCCTAACTATTCCAGCTTCTTTAAATGCAGCTTCATAGATAACATCTTCCCCAGCTAATGAGCCAGTATGAGATTTTGCCGCTTTCTTTCCAACTTCAGTTCTTCCAGATTTTAATGCAATTATTGGCTTTTTCTTAGATAGTTTTTTAGCCACTTTTAAGAATCTCTTGTCCTTCAACCCCTCTATGTATAAAACAACTATTTTAGTGTCTTCATCATTTAAAAAATACTCTAATAAATCGCTTTCCTGAATATCTGCCTTATTTCCAATGCTAACAACCTTAGAAAAGCCAATGTTTAATAAAGGAGCTATATCTAATATGGCATTTAAAACAGCCCCACTTTGTGAGATTATTGAAACCCCTCCTTTTGGAGGAAATACCTTTGCAAATGTGGCATTTAAGTTTATATGTGTGTTCATTATACCTAAGCAGTTAGGTCCTATAACTCTTATGTTGTATTTTTTTGCTATCTCTTTAATCTTTTCCTCTAACTCATAATTTCCAACTTCTGAGAACCCAGCTGTTATGATTACAGCCCCTTTAACTCCCTTTTCTCCACACTCTTCCAATACCTTTGGAACTGCAACATTTGGAACAACTATAACTGCCAAATCTATATTATCCTCAACATCTAAAACTGATTTGTAACATTTTAATCCTAAAACCTTATCATATTTTGGATTTATGGGATAGATTTTTCCATTGAAGTCCATTAAGTTTTTTATTATTGCATATCCAACTTTTCCCTCCTTATTTGAAGCTCCTATAACTGCCACTGATTTTGGATAAAAAATATATTTTAAGCTCATTATCTCCCCCACATCTTTTTAGAGAAAAATTTTTATATGCATTTTAATATTACACAAGATTAATATCTATTTTCAAGTTATATATAACTCACCTCCTCATCAACAACAATTATAGGAGGTGAGCTTATGAGATTAAAAGCAATAAAAATAACAAGTAGAGATGGAGAAACATTCTTTAAATGCCCAAGATGTGGAAGAGTATTTAGATACTCAAAAGATTACACAAAACATGTAAATAGAGCCCACAGCCACCTATTTAAAAAATAATTAAAAATTAACTATTTATTCTTCTTTATAGATTAAATTTCCGTTCTCATCTTCCACTATTTTTGGATGGAGTTTTAAAAAAGACTTTATTGCAGGAGGAAGATTCCATTCGACCCCATGAATAAGCTTATCCCAATTCTCAACAAACCTCTTTTTTCCTAAAACTTCATCTAATTTTCCTCTCAATTTTTCAATAACTATCTTATCTTTACTAAAGCTTTTTATCTTATAAACTCCTCTTTTAGTTTTTGAGTAAAAAATTTTGTCTTCATCATAACAGCTTTTCGCAATCTCTACTAACTCTCTCCACACTTCCTTAGCTCTCACACTCTCACCTAAAATTAAGATTTAATTACTATTAAAGTTGTTAAGGTGATTATATGTATTTTTTGATTCAGCAGAGAAAAGAAGAAAGTGAAAAAAATTTAAAGGAAAAATTAAAAAGATACAGAAAAAAATTGAGAGAAAGCAGAATCAAAGAAAAATTAAAAGAAATGCCCTTAAACATGAATAAATACTTAACAGATGCATACACAGGAGGGATTATAAAAAAATATCCTGAGGATTTTATAGTTGAGGAGATAACTCCAGAAGGAATAATTTTAGAGGTGGGAAAGAGCATAGAATTTAAAGACGAAGAAAATTGGAAAGGAAATTTTATACATTTCACTTTAGAAAAAAGAAATTGGACAACCTTAGATGCTATTAGGGAAATAGCAAATAGGGTAGGTAAGCAGAGAAAGCATTTTGGATTTGCTGGAAATAAAGATAAACATGCCATAACAACTCAAAGAGTTGGTTGCTTTAATGTAAAGTTGGAAGACCTAAAGAAAGTTAAAATTAAAGGCATTGTATTGAGAGATTTTCAAAAAACAAATAGAAAAATAAGATTAGGTGATTTGTGGGGGAATAGATTCACCATAAGGGTTAGAGAACCAGAAATTAAAGGAAAAGAATTAGAAGAGGTTTTAAACAAGTTATGCAAACTGAAATATTTTTTAAATTATTATGGCATTCAGAGGTTTGGAACTACAAGACCGATAACGCATATTGTAGGAAGGCTTATTATAGAAAGAGATTGGGAAGGAGCTTTTCATGCATACTGTGGAACTCCTCTTCCCTATGATGACAAAAAATCAACGTTAGCGAGGGAACTCGTTGATGAAGAAAACTTTAAAGAGGCATATAAAAAATTCCCTAAGGCTTTCTTTTATGAAAGGAGGATGATTAAGGCATATATAGAAACTGGAAGCTATCAAAAGGCATTTATGATTCTCCCCCCACATTTAAGGTGTATGTTTATAAACGCCTATCAATCCTATCTATTCAATGAGATAATTAATAGAAGGTTTGAATATGGCTTTGAACCTATGGAAGGAGATATTTTAATTGATGGTGTTCCAAGTGGAGCGTTATTTGGATATAAAACAAAATTTGCCTCTGGAATACAGGGAGAGATTGAGAAAGAAATCTATGAAAGAGAAAATCTAAGCCCCGAAGATTTCAAAATTGGAGAATTTGGTTCATTTATTGGAGATAGAAGGGCAATGATTGGAAAAATATACAATATGAAATATTGGATTGAAGATGGTAGCTATGTATTACAGTTCTGCTTAAAAAAAGGAAACTATGCAACATCTGTTTTAAGGGAATTTATAGAGAAGAAAAAATAAAAATAAAATTAATAAATAACTTATTTCTTAATTTTAATGAAATCTCCTAAAGTAAAGCCTTCTTCATCTCCTCCAGCGTAGTATGGGCTTTCTTCTCCAGCACTCTCAGTTAAATTAATTTTTAACTCTTTTTCCAATATCTTAATTTCTCTCTCATTTGGCTCCAATTCATACCTTTCAAATTTTTGTAATGTTGAAGCTTTCATTTTAAGTTTTTTAGCAAGATCTTCTATTGATAAACCTCTCTTCTCCCTCGCCTCTCTAATAACATCCCCATAATCTTCTCTTAACATTGGTAAGGTATCAAATATATCCCTTCTTCTTTTTGCAGGTTTTTTAGTTTGCATGTTGGTTGATGTTCCTCTTCCAATTATTGTTGGTTTTTTACCTAATCTTGAATATGTCTTTGGGCTTTTTCCAAATTTTGCACACTCTTTACAAACTTGCATTTCAGAACCTTCAATTATTACCTTGTAAAGCTTATTTGTTAGCTTTCCGCACAACTCACACATTTGCATATTACTATCCCTCAAAAATTTAATAACATTTATATAGTTTGATAACATTAGTTTATAATCGTTGGGTATAAATAACTAACTGGTGGAACTATGGAAAAAGAAAAGTTGATAAAAAAGCTTCTTCATACTTTAAAGCATACAGAAGAGCACTTTGAAGCCATAATAAACCAATTAAAAGAACTTGGATTAGAAACTAAGGAATATGAAGAGTTATATAACAAATTAAAGGAGTTAAATGAAAAGGTTAAAAAAGAGCTTTAAAAACTTATCCAAGAATTATTCCAGCTAAATAACCACAAATAGTTGAGAATATAACGACCAAAGTTAAATAAGTCACTGCTTTTACCTTACCCAATATTTTTGAGACTGTTAAAACTGTAGGAATACTTAAACTTGGTCCTGCCAACAACAAAGCCATTGCCGGCCCCACACCCATACCGAGCTCCATTAACGCCTTTATAATAGGAACTTCTGTCAATGTGGCAAAATACATCAAAGCTCCAATAAACGAGGCTATAAAGTTGGCGGTTATGGAGTTTCCACCTACGTACGTTGCTATATAGATTGGTGGGATAATAGCTTTAATAGCTCCCGCTATTGCAACTCCAATAATTAGCAGTGGAAAGACAATTTTTAATAATGCAAAGCTCTCTCTAAGCCAGTTTTTTATTTCTTCTTTTTTAAACCACATTTTTGTTGTTATAATTAATATGGCCCCAAATATTATGAACAGCAAGTGTTTCAATAAAAATCCGCCGTATATTGGTGTTGATAATGTTGGGAATAGCTTAGGTGAAGCGGTGATTACAAGTAGCATGACAAACTGCAATCCAAAGAATGTTATTGTTTGATATAATGGTCTATCTGATATCTTATCTGCCTTTGGGACTCTCAAAGCTCTTTTTTTCTCATGTTCTCTAAAAATTAATTCCATACCTAAACCTATAAATATGGAAACAATTACTGCAAAAACAGCTCTTAAAAATCCAATATCCCAACCAAGTAATGCTGCTGAGTAAAATATTGCCAAAACATTAATTGCTGGTCCAGAAAACAAGAATGTTGTTGCCGGTCCTATTCCAGCCCCCCTTTTGTAAATACTGGCAAATAATGGAAGGATGGTGCAAGAACAAACAGCCAATAAGGTTCCACTAATTGCGGCTACTGTATAGGAGATATATTTTGGTGTGTTTGAGCCAAAGTATTTTATAATAAAGTTTTTATTAATCATTGATGCAATTCCACCAGCCATTAAAAAAGCTAAGAGTAGGGCTAAAACTCTATTTACATTTAAATAATCGATGATTGTATTTATCATAACATTAATAATATTCATTATAAAGCTTACAACATCCATATTCATCCCCTCCTAATTCTTCTTCTACCTTTTAATGATGTGTAGTCGTGAACCATCTTTTCTCCACAATCTGGGCAGTTTGGCAATTCTACCTCAGAAGCCATGCATGGGCAGACATCTACTTTATACCTCAACCTCTTCCCACACTTTGGACAGATTAAGTTCCAGACAATCACCTTCTCACCACATAATCTATAAATTTGAGTTAATTAATCAAAATATTTATAAAAATAAGTAAAAGTTATTTTTTGTCGTCTCCACAAGTGCAAACAACTTCTCCCTTCTTAACCAATGTATGAGTTCCAAACACAATTGGAATCTCCAATTCTTCCATTAATTTTTTGCAGATTTCATCAAAGTTTATGTATGGGCATTCTGGCTGTAAGAAGGTGCAGTTTGCTATATGAATAGCTTCAGCTCCTGCAGCATTTTTTAACAACTTAACTCTCATTGGAAATCTCTTTCCAGGACATCCTCCACAAGTTGTAAATGCAACTAACTCAACATCTTTATACCTTTCAAAAGCTCCACTCTTCTCATTTATCGCTTTAAAACATGATACACATGCCTCTTTTCCAGGACATCCCATTTCAACCATTTTTTGACATGCTATAATTGCCACTTTCATTCTTTCTCCTCTAAGTAGCTTTTTAACTCTTCCTTAACTTCTTCAACAGATGGAACTTTTCCTTCAAAGACTATTACATCGTCAAATGCAACTCCTGGTGTAACAAACACCCACTCAGCTATCTCATTCACATCTGTAACTTTAACAATCTCTGCGTCTATCCCAAGCTCTTCTACTGCTTTTTTAACGTTCTCATAAGTTTGCTGACATTTTGGACAACCAGTTCCGAATATCCTTATCACGACCATGATTTCACCATATGTTATTGGAGTTAACATAATATTTATAGTTTTCGATTAATTGATGTATTTTAATATTTTTTAAAAAGATTTGAATTTATAAATCTATTTTATATGGTCAGTAAGGTTTATATATTTTTACACATAAGTGCTAATATCGTTTAAAAAATTTTAAGGTGAATATGATGAAAATAGCACTGCCAATAGAAAATAATGAATTATCTCAACACTTTGGAAGATGTGAAAAATTTATGATTGTAGAGATTGAAAATGGGGAGATAAAAGGAAAAGAAATTATTGAAAACACTGCAAGAGAGGGAAGGGAGGGGGTTGGAACAACATCAGCATCGTTAATTGCAGACAAAGGGGTAGATGCCATTATAGTCCAAAATATAGGTCCAAAGGCATACAATGTTTTAAAACAGCTTGGCATTGAGATTTATAAGGCAAATTCAACATCTATTGATGAATGCATAAAGCTATTTTTAGAGAAAAAATTAGAAAAGTTTGAGTGAGATAATGATTGTTGCAGTAACTGGAGGTAAGGGAGGGACTGGAAAATCCACCCTCTCATCCAATTTATTTTTTTATTTTGTTGAGAATTATAAAACTGCTTTAATTGATTGTGATGTTGAAACCCCTAACCTTCCTTATCTATTAGGTTGTGAGAATCTAAATCCAATAAAAGATATTTTCATTGAAGTTCCAAATATAGAGGAGGGAAAAACATATAACTACAATAATGTATGTAAAGAAGGGGCTTTATTGAAAGTTAGAAATAAATTGATATTTGTTGAAGAGTTGTGTAGTGGATGCAAAGCATGTGGGATAAATAGCAATATAACATTTAAAAAGAGAAGTATTGGAAAAATCTATGAGAAAAAATTTGATAACGGTTATTTAATTGTAGGAAAATCAAATTTAGGAGAGAGGAAGACAGCAAAAATTGTAACTGAAACAAAAAAATACGGATTATCAAAACATTGCGAAATTAACATTATAGACACTGCCGCAGGAACTCACTGTAATGTTGTAAGGGCATTAATTAACGCAGATAAAGTTATTATAGTCACTGAACCAACTCCTTTTAGCATTTCAGATGCTAAGAGAATAATTAAAGTTGTTGAAAAGTTAAATATCCCATACAAGATTGTTTTAAATAGGTATGGGATTAGTGATTTAAAAATTAACTATGATTTTAAAATTCCATATGATAAAAGGATAGTTGAATGCTACTGCAAAGGAGAGAGCTTTTTAAAGTATGATGATTTGAGAAATTATGTGGGAGAGATAGCAAATTGGATTTTGGGGATAGGATGAAGATAGCAATCATCTCAGGGAAACTTTTAGAAAAAGTTAAATGAAAACTCTCCGAGTTTTCATAGCCAGAAAGCAAAGCTTTCTGTTTCATCAAAACAGGATGCATTGCTTCGCTACGCTCAGCAATGCCTCTTCACATATATTTAAATTGGGGATAGGATGAAGATAGCAGTCGTATCAGGAAAGGGAGGAGTTGGGAAATCGTCTATCTCAACATCTCTCGCCAAATTATTTTCAAAAGATTTTAATATAGTGGCATTGGATTGTGATGTTGATGCTCCAAACTTTAATTTAATGTTTGATGTTAAAGATAAAAGATTGTTGGAAATTATTTACAGGGAAGTGTATAAAATAAACAATAACTGTATAAAATGTGGAAAATGCTTAGAAATATGCCAATTTGATGCTATAGAAGATTTTAAAATAAATCCAATACTATGCGAAGGTTGTGGTGCCTGTGAGTTAATATGCGAGTTTAACGCAGTAGAGCCAATTAAACGCGAAAGTGGCTATATATATGAGGGCTTTGTTGGCTTTCCATTAATCTGGGGAGAGTTGGAAGTTGGAGAAAGTGGAAGCGGGAATATCATAGAGCATATAAAAAGACATGCAAAAAAGCATAATGCTGAAGTTGAGATTATAGACGGCCCTCCGGGAATTGGATGTCCCTTAATATCAACGGTTAAAGATGTGGATTTAGCCATCTGCATAGTTGAGCCAACAAAATCGAGCGTTAATGATTGTTTAAGATTAATAGATACATTAAAATTTTTTAATGTAGAGAGCCTAATTATTGAGAATAAAAAAGGCATGAACAACATTCAGTATCCGTTTAAAATATTCCATTCAATTCCTTTTGATTTAGACGTGCCAAAGCTAATCGCAAATAAAATTCTACTTTGTGATAGTAATAGCAAAGTCTCTGAATCAATAAAAGAGTTGTATGAAAAATTAAAAGAGTTTATTTAATACCCCTCCCCTTTAACAATTAAAACTGGCTTATCTGACTTTTTAATAACATTTTCAGTGATTTTACCTAAGATCTCCTTTAAGTTAGTTTTTCCAATTATAATTACATCAACATCCTCTTCTTCTGCGACTTTAACTATTTTTTCATGAGGTTTTCCCACTATAACCATATCCTTAACTTTAAATCCAACGCCCTCAAGTTCTCTCTTAATTTTTTCCATTTTACTTTTTGCCTCTTCAGTAAGTTTCTTTTTTAATTCATTCTCAAACTCTTCCACTGATTTATTTAAGCCAGCAACTCCCAATAATAAAGAAAATATGTCATTCTTTTTAACATCCCTTTCATCCACAATATGTAGTAAAATAACAACTTCTCCACCAAGATTTTTGAATGCTTTAACATGATTTAATGTTGATTCTGCAGTTTCAGAAAAATCTGTCGGGTAAAGAATTTTTTTATACACAATAATCACCACTTTAATGCCCTTTAAACACTTCCCCAGTATATACTTTGGCAGATGTTTTTATTAAAGTTATTGCCCAGAAGGCGAATAAAAGCCAATATAACACAAAGCCAATATAATCAATCATCTGAAATTTGAATATGTTATAAACTAAATGGGATGATGCTACATAAGCCCCTAAGGGGAAGATGAATGCCCACCAAGACATTGCATAAGGCAGTTTTAGTTTTTTAATATAATATGCTGTCATAATCATTGCCATTACACTCCACCACAAACCGAAGCCCCAGAATACAAAGGAAAAAATATAAAATGGCTCTTTTACAGTTATAAATGGTGAGTTGTTTACCATATTTATTAAAGCAACAATTCCAGCTCCTATCGGACCTAAATTAATCCAGACCGTTGGAGCCATCGCTGAAGGTAAAGGATGATGCAGTATAAATCTATAAACTACAACAGCCAATAAAGCCAAATATAGGAAAAATCCGGTTCCCCATCCAAAGTAATTAATAAGAACTGCCAACTCATGCCAAATTCCAGTTAAATGAGGCATTATTAAACTTCCAGCTATTGGAATAACAACTAAACCTACTGGTGGAATATACCATCCAGGATTAACGTGGTCTAATTTTATACTGTCTGATTTAAACATATAAAATAAAACTATTAAACTGAATAAAACCATCCCAACTGCTCCAAGAGACCAAAATACTTCTCCCCAAAACATATTATTCCCTATACTTATAAAATCAGCTCCTAAAACTAAACAACCAACTGCAATGGTTGGATAGAATGCACTTAAAACTGGATGTTTTAAATCTGCTAAGGCATTTTTAGGGAATATTATCCATCTTAAAGTCCATGGGACTAAGAGAACAAAGAATAACAACACATTAAAGTAAAATAATATAACAGAAACATCTTTTAAAATTGGCAAATAACCAGAATACAATAAGCTATTGATTGCCAAAATCCCAGTTCCCATTACTGCGGCGAACCATGAAGGAACGAAGTTTTTTATTACATCCAATTTTGATTCACATGCATCTAACATACTATCCCCTATTTTTAAAGTTTTACACATAAGTGCAAAATAATGTATAAAATATTTATACTTTTTGATTAATTGATATATTTTAATATTTTTAAAAAAGATTTAAATATTTAAATATAAGTTATCCCCTTTAAAACTGCCTCTTTATGTATGTTTAAAGCTTTTTGCTTTTTACAGTCACCTCTAAAAATCTTTATCTTTCCGGCAACGCATGGATATCTCTGGATTAACATGGCTGATTTTTTGCCAAACTCTTCCAAATCATTAACTTCCATCCCTTTCATCAACTTAGCCATGAATAGAGTTGAGCCACATATTGAAGTTCTTAAAACCTCAACATCTACAACCTTATTATCTTTAACATAAACTTTAACCTTTGGAGCTCCAAATTCCTCTAAAAACTCCTTTAACTTTGGATATTTATTTATTAAGTCCCCAACCTCATTCTCATCTAATAAACACATCTCTTCTGGACATATAGCATCAAACTTTCTCAGCTCTTTCTTTTCCCCCTCTCCTTTCCACGTAGCAACTATTATGGCAATATCTTCATTCAATATCCTTGCTTCATAGCATAAATAATATGTGTTGTCTGGATGTTGAGTATATAGCAATAAAATGTCTGCCTCTTTAATCTTTTCCAATAATTCCTCTGGAAATTCTATGTCATCCACAACCAAATCATTAGGTTTTTCAATTTTATATATGCCAATAAACTCATTTTTCTTTCCAAATGAATCTACTGTTCCTCTAATTCTATAACCATAAGCCCCATCAGTAACAACCAAAATCTTTGCCATAATCTCACGGCTATTATTCAAATATAACGTTTTTCTCAACCTCACAATTTAAACTATTGCTTATTAAACATTTTTTGGAGCCCTCTAAAATAATATCTTTCAATTTTTCTTTATCAACATCTCCATCAACTTTTACATGTATGTTTAGAGTTACTTTTGTTATTTTTCCCAATTCAAATGATTTTTCAACTTTTCCATCAACTTTTACTTCTGCTTTAATGTTATTATCTTTTAATGTGTTTCCAACCGCTATACAGATACATCCGCATAATCCAGCTAAAAATAAGTCCATTGGAGATACCATTTCTTTTACACTACCTTTTCCTCCCCTTGAATGAACTATTAGCCCCTTAATGTTTAATAAGGTTTCAAACATATCTAAAAACTCGGCGTAAATTTCCTTTTTCTCATCTTTACTTACTATTATATCGACAATCTTTGCTATAAACTCTTTTCTTTTATCTTCTGGAATGTATGGCAGAAATTTGTTTAAAGCTTCAGGCATAATTTCTGGCATCATCTTTGGAGCCATCTCCTTAGCCATTTCTGAATTCATCATTTCTTTAATCATTTCTGGGTTCATCTTATCACCAATTAAATTTATTTTTGTTTATACCAATTAAAATTAAAAAACGTTATAAAATAAAATAATAACTAATTAGCTTATTCAATTAAACCATGCTCCTTTAATTTTTCTTTAGCCTTTACCAAAATCTTATACTCTTTAATAATGTTTTGCATATACTCTTTATCCGGGAATTCCAATGCATCTACTGGACATAGAGTTTTGCAGGTTGTGCATGCAACAACACAATTGTATGGTCTCGCTACAACTGGCTTTTTCTTTTCCATATCCCAATCAAAAACAACCCTATTAGCACAAGTTATAAAGCAAACTCCGCAACCAATACACTTATCATTTTTGTTGTTGTTATTAATTAGAATTTAGGTAATATTTATAATTTTCGATTAATCGATGTATTTTAATATTTTTAAAAAATATTTAAATTTTTGGATATATTTTAATAAAATAATAAAAATAAAAACAATTTATGAGAGTTTTTTAGTTAAAATACATCCAGGATCTTCTCTTAAATAATCTCTATAGTATGAATAAGCCCTTGCCCTACAACCACCACATACATATCTATACTTACATTTTCCACAGATTTTTAACTTATCTCTATCTCTCAAATCATTTAATACCTTATTATTTCTCCAAAACTCCAAAAAGTCATTTTCATCATTAAATTCTCTAATATTCCCTAATTTTAATGGGAAGAATACACATGGTTGAATATCCCCATTAGCCCTCAAACTTAAGTAAAATCTTCCGCATCCACAACCGCCGATAAAATCAGCTAAGCTTTTTAAATGCTCATTTTTATCCAAATCAACATTTGCAAAATGTGTTGCAAGGTAATATCTATTATGCTCCAATGCAATTCTTGAGTAATATGGAGCTGTCGATAAAAACGCTGTTTTGCATTTTTTCCCAGTATCACTATTCAATTTTTCCCACAACATGTTTAACAGATCTTCCCTCTCTTCAGGAGACAAATCTATGTCAAAATCTCCAGCACCTACTGGAATGTAGTTGTAGAGCATAAAGAAATTAACTCCAAGCTCTTCAGCTAAATCCATGACTTTAGGAACATCTTTATAATTTAACTTAGTTGCAGTTATGGCTATTGCACAGCATATCCCTTCCTCAACAACATTCTTTATTCCGTTAATTGTCTTCTCATAGATTCCCTTTATTCCTCTAAATTTCTCATGAGTTTCCTTTGTTCCATCCAAACTTATTTGTATAAAATCTACTTCATGCTCTTTTAATTTTTTCACATTCTCTTTTGTTAATAAAGTTCCATTTGTTGCTATAGAAACAGACATGCCATAATCTTTTGCCCTATTTATTAAATCAAATAAATCCTTCCTCATTAACGGCTCTCCTCCAGAAAACGCCAAAGCTACAACCCCAGCATTTCCTAAAATATCTATAACTTTCTTAGCCTCTTCTGTATTTAATTCATCTTCTAATGGCTTCCCAGCATTTGCATAACAATGCTTGCATCTTAAATTACATCTATACGTTACATCCCATACAACTAAGAAAGGAGAGCCAGAAGTGAAGGGCTTTTTAACTCCAAAATATCCTAATCCCCTTACAACACTTATCAATCCTCTTTTAAAGTATGGGTCTTTCAAATATTCTTTAAATGTTTCTTTATAACACTCTCCAGCAAAAGTTTTAAGTCCTTTATCTAAAATTTCCTTTAGGACTTTGTATTTTATTGAATTTACCTCCTTCCCCTTTGCATAAGCATCTAAATAATTTTCAATTATTAACTTTCCATTTTCACCTTTTTTAAAAAGTCCCAGTATTTGTTTTCTTGTGATTGGATTCAATATCAATTTTGAAAATACCATTGCCATTTCTTCAGCTTTCATATATAACACCAAACTGAATTAGTTATAATAAAAATTATAAAAAATTACAAACGTAACCTTTTAGTTGAATTTAAAACTTCGATGATATTTATAATTTTCGATTAATTAATGTGTTTTAATATGTTTAAAAAATATTTAAATGTTTTAATATAGATAATCAAAAAATAATAACTATTTTTTACTATTTTGAAGGGTTAAACCTCTAAAAAAAAACACTTCCTTGCCTCTTCGTACCTTCCCAAAATTCTCAAAGCCAAAGCTTTATTAAACCATGCATCTATATAAAATGGATTTAGTTTAATTGCCTTATTAAAATACTCCAAAGCCTTTTCCACATCTCCTTTATTTCCTATTTCAACACCTTTTTTGTAATAATATTCTGCCTTTTTAACATTCTCATCCATAATTAACACCCAAAAATTATAAAATAAAAAATTAGCCATTTCTTTTTTCAATAAATCTCTCATGTAATTTTCTTACACAATTTAATAAGTCTTTTTCATCGATAACAAATGATATATTTACTTCAGAAGAACCTTGAGCAATCATCTTTATATTCGCTCCACTTTCAGATACTGTTGTGAATATCTTTCCAGCTATGCCCTTAGCCCCTTTCATTCCAGCTCCAACAACTGAAACTACACAAACATCTCTATCAACGCTCACATCCCTAATTAAATTGTTATTTAAAAAGCTCTTCTTTCCGAAGTCTCCAAACTCTCTTTTTAATGCATTTATTGCTTTATCCACATCCTCCTCACTAACTACAAGGGAAATGTTTGTTTCAGAAGAACCTTGACTTATTAAAATGACATTAACATCCTCTTCTCCTAAAGCTTTAAATATTCTTGCCGCTGTTCCACTAACTCCAACCATTCCAGCCCCAAATATATTTATGAGGGCAACGTTTTTTATTGTAGATATTGCCTTAACAATACTATCGCTCATCTCCATATCATTGGTTATCAAAGTTCCTTCATTCTCTGGCTCAAATGTATTTTTTACCAATATTGGAATCCCCTTTTCCATTGCTGGCTCTATAGTCCTTGGATGTAAAACCTTAGCTCCAAAGTATGCCAATTCCATTGCCTCTATATAACTCAATCTTGGAATTCTTCTTGCAGTTGGCACTAACCTTGGGTCTGTTGTATAAACTCCACTAACATCAGTCCATATTTCAATAACATTTGCATCTAAACCATAACCAATTAAAGCAGCTGAGTAATCACTTCCTCCCCTTCCTAAGGTTGTTATATACCCTTCCTCAGTAGTTCCTATAAATCCAGTAACCACTGGGATAATTCCCTCTTTTAATAGTGGCAATAACCTCTCTTTAACTTCCAATCTTTTAACCCTTGCACTACCAAAGTTGTTATCGGTTATAATTCCTGCCTCTCCTCCTTCTAAAGCTATTGATTTTTCTCCTAAATCCCTAATAGCTCCACTTAGTATTGGGGAAGAAAGCCTCTCTCCAAATGATAAGATGTAATCTCTTGATTTTGGTGTTAGCTCTCCTAAATAAGCAACTCCAATTAAAACCTTCTCCAACTCCTCAATTCTGCTATCAATTATCTTTTTAACCTCTTCTTTTATTTCTTCAGATTTTATAGCCTCTTCTATAGCTTTATAGTGTTTCTCTTTTATAAATTCTATAAAATCCCCTATTTTTGCAATATCTCTAACATCTAAAGCCTGTTGGGAAATATCTACTAAGGCATTTGTTACCTCACTCATAGCTGAAACTACAACAACAACATCATCTTCTTTTTTCTTTTTTACCACTATTTTTGCTACATTTCTAATTCTTTCTCCAGAACCTACTGAAGTTCCTCCAAACTTCATTACAGTTACCATAACTTACACCAAAAACGTTTATGATTGAACAAAAAATTTTTAAATCAAATATTTAAAATTTTCCTCTACTAAATAAGAGCTATTTATTCCAATTTTAGTTAATTTTTAATGGAGATGATATAAATAAGATGAAATTCACCACACCTTTTATATATAAACTACAAAGTCCTATTAAAATATTAAGTTTATAAGTTTAACTTATTATCATATGGGTGATAAGAATGCCTACAATAAATGTTAAGAAAGTTGATTTAGAGAGATTGGTAAATATGCCATTAGAAGATGAATTTATTGAAGAAAAGTTTCCAATGATGGGTGTTGAAGTTGAAGGCATCTTTGAAGAAGATGGAGAAAAAGTTATCCAATTTTCAATAAATCCAAATAGACCTGATTATTTAAGTGCTGAAGGTTTGGCAAGAGGGTTTAGAGGAATTATTGGGATAGAAACAGGTTTAAAAAAATATGATATCGAATATTCTGATGTAAAGCTATACAATGAAGGTGTTGAAACAAGACCATATATAGCTGCGGCTATGGTTAAAGGGGTTATTATTGACGATTATGTTTTAGAGAGCATAATAAACCTCCAAGAAAAATTACACTGGGTTATGGGTAGAGATAGGAAAAAAGTGGCAATAGGAATTCATGATGTTGATAAGGTTAAGCCTCCTTTCTATTACAAAGAAGTTAAAGGGGATGAGATTAAATTCGTTCCATTAAACTATGATGAAGAGATAACACCAAAAGAGATTTTAGAAAAACATGAAAAAGGGATAAAATACGCTCATTTAATTAAAGATGATAGGTTTCCAATCATTTTAGATAGTGAAGGAAACGTTTTATCCATGCCACCAATAATCAACGGAGAATTAACAAGGGTTACAACTGAAACAAGGAATTTATTTATTGATGTTACTGGAACTGATAAATATGCCGTAGAAAAAACTCTAAATATCATCGTCACTGCATTAGCAGAGAGGAAATATGGTAAAATACATGCTGTTGAAGTAATTAAAGATAATAAAAAGATTATTTATCCAGATTTGAAAGAAGATGTCGTGGAAACTACTCCAGAGTTTATAAACAAAATTTTGGGGACTAATTTAACACCCGGGGCTATAATAAACTATTTGAGAAGATGTAGATTAGATGCTCAATTTGCAGACAATAAAATAAAGGTTTATATTCCTGCATATAGGGTGGATGTATTTGGAGAGATTGATATTGCTGAAGAGGTAGCTATCGCCTACGGCTACAACAAATTCACTGGAGAATATCCAATTATTGGAACTATTGGAGAACTAAATAAATTGGAAAAGAAGTGTGATTTTATAAGAGAGATTATGGTTGGATTTGGATTCTATGAGGTTATAAACCTAATGCTATCAAATGATGATGTCTTATTTAAAAAGATGAGAATTGAAGACAGCAATTACATAGAAGTTCTAAAACCTGCATCAATTGAACATAGAATTGTTAGGAAAAGCATTCTACCATTATTAATGGAAACTTTAAGGATAAACAAACATAAGGAGTTGCCACAAAAAATATTTGAGATTGGAGATTGCGTAATTATTGATGAAAATACTGAAACAAGATCAAGGGTTGTTAAAAAAATAGCTGGAGTTATTGTAGATAATGAAACGAACTTTAATGAGATAAAGAGCTATGTTGAGGGCTTATTAAGAGAGCTCAAAATTAAATACGAGATTGATAATTTCGAACATCCATCATTTATTAAAGGAAGATGTGCAAAGATAATAAAGGATGGAAAAATCATTGGATACTTTGGGGAAATTCACCCAGAGGTTATTACAAACTTTGAATTGGAGTTTCCAGTTGTTGGGTTTGAATTAGAGATTGAATAACCATAGGGCTCTGCCTATTGATATGAAACTTAAGAAAATTGAATGAAAATCATAGATTTTTATAGCTGGAAAGCTTTGCTTTCCATTTCATCAAAATTAATTTTCCCAGGCTTTTAGTAAAAGGTTGTTCGTTATATCCCAGAGCGGGACTTCACTATGTTCAGCCCCACTTTAGTCTAAGAGGCATTATGAGGGACTTTAGCCCCTCCTTAATGCATCCGTTTTGATCAACGCACCATAGGACTCACGCCCTATTGGTATACCCATAAGTTTTGATCAACCTTTTCTTAAAAGGTTGTTCGAGCAACCTTTTACTAAAAGGTTGTTATAAAAAGGTTCAATTGAATAAAATTTTTATATCTCCTTTATTTTTATTTTTAAGAAATAATAAAATAAATTTGGTGATAAAGATGATTGTAGTATCTGGCAGTCAATCCCAAAATTTGGCTTTTAAAGTAGCTCAGCTTTTAAATACAAAATTGACAAGAGTGGAGTACAAAAGATTCCCAGATAATGAAATTTATGTTAGAGTGGTGGATGAAATCAACGATGATGAGGCAGTTATAATAAATACACAAAAAAATCAAAATGATGCAATTGTAGAGACGATTTTGCTATGTGATGCTTTAAGAGATGAGGGAGTTAAAAAAATAACCTTAGTTGCTCCATACTTAGCTTACGCAAGACAAGATAAAAAATTCAACCCTGGAGAAGCTATAAGCATTAGGGCTTTAGCAAGAATCTACTCAAACATTGTTGATAAACTCATAACCATCAACCCACACGAAATACACATAAAAGATTTCTTCACAATCCCATTCATCTATGGAGATGCAGTTCCAAAATTGGCTGAATATGTTAAAGATAAATTAGATAACCCTATCGTCTTAGCTCCAGACAAAGGAGCTTTAGAATTCGCTAAAACGGCATCTAAAATCCTAAATACTGAATACGATTACTTAGAAAAAACAAGACTCTCCCCAACAGAAATTCAAATAGCTCCAAAGACATTAGATGTTAATGGAAGAGATGTTTTGATTGTTGACGACATAATCTCTACTGGAGGAACTATGGCTACTGCAGTAAAGTTGTTGAAAGAGCAGGGAGCTAAGAAGATAATCGCCGCGTGTGTTCATCCTGTTTTAATTGGAGATGCTCTAAACAAGCTTTATTCAGCTGGTGTTGAAGAGGTTGTAGGAACTGACACATACCTATCAGAGGTTAGCAAGGTTAGTGTTGCAGAGGTTATCGTTGATTTATTAAAATAAATTAAATTTTCTTTTTTTATCCTAAAAATCCAATAAACTTTCCTAAGCAGTAAAATACTCCAATAGAAGCGCCTATATTTGAGAGAGTAGCAACTAACAAAATCCTGAACAAATTGTTATTTAAAAGCTCTTTTATTGATTCAGCGTTTATTATTCCAGTTAAATCCTTATCTGTTATCTCCCTATACTTCAACTCTACAAGTCCAGCTATTGTTCCAACAGCTGCTAATGGCAATGGAACGAGGGTTGTTATAGGGGCTGAGAGAAAGGCAACTAAAGCGGTTATTAACTTACCTCTCGCCAATAAAACACCTAAAGCAGATAACCCCCCAGTAAATAACACCCATTGAAAGGTGATCATCTCTAACAGCTCAGGGTTGTTTAAGGCATAATATACGGCATACAAAAATATAGCAATTATTAAAAATGAGATAGCATAAGCTAAAACTTTTGTTAAGGATTTTTTCTTTCTCCTCACTTTTATTAATTCCATCAAATCTATATCATCCCCACTTTCAAGTTTTTTCAAATATCTTATAATTCCCTCAACGTGTCCAGCCCCTACAACTGCAACTAATGAATTTTTCCCTTTGCTTAACTCAAATAATCTTTTAGCCATAAATTTATCTCTTTCATCAACCATAACTTCATATATTGTCGGGGATATCTCCTTTAACAGTTTTGTAAATTTTTCAGGATGTTCAACCATCTCCTTTAATAAATCATCATTCACCTCTAAATCCTCATCCTCAGAGTTTAAAAGCTCCCAAAGAATCTTCATTTTTTCTTTAAAGGACATTTTGTCTATCAACCTTGATAATGTGATATTTATATCTCTATCTATTAAATATACTGGCACCCCATATCTTCCAGCTATTTCTATAGCTTTTTTCATCTCACTACCAGGCTTTATTCCAAAACTCTCCCCTATCCTTTTTTGAGAATTGGCCAAAATTAAATATATAAAAAATTTTATGAAATCTCCTTCTTCCAATACCTTTTTTAAACTTATTTTTTTATTTTCATTTGTAATTAATGAGAAAAACCTCCTATCATCAAGCTCTACGGCAATCCCTTCTGGAGATGTAGAGGATATGATTTTTTCAACTTCTTCAACACTATCTTTTGAAACATGGGCGGTTCCAATTAAATAGATATCACATTCATTAACTCCATTAAACACTTTAATATATTTCAAAGTAATCACCAATATTATCTCTTCCTTTTTTTAGTTTTTACACCTAAGAAAGCCCTCTTTATAATAATTGTTGCATAACTTCCCTTTTCCAATTCATAGCTCAAAGTTATTTTGTATTTTCCCTTATTTAACTCATCTTCTTCAAAATCTCCAATCTTTAGATTTTTAGGTATTGATAAAATCTTTCTCTCACTATATATGAATCTTCCCAAATCCCCTATATTGTTTAGATCTTTTATACCAACACCTTCATTTTTTAAAATTTTTTCAATAATTTTCTTCTCCTCTCCGCTGTATTCAATATCTGGAGCTATTGTTGGAAATTTTTTATCTTTTAACATGTTGAAAATATCTTCATCCATTTTTTTGTAGAACATGAGAGTTCCACATTCATATTCATAATAGACCCTATCCTCCTCAGGTATGTATTTACTTAACAACTCTTTTACACACTCATTCCATAAATAGCTTTGATAAGCAGCGACAAAAATCTTCTTTAACCTATCATCAACATAACTCAGTGCCTTTTTATAATCTCCACTTTCTTTAAGCTCTTTAACCATATTTACATACAATCTTGCTTTTATATTATTTTTTTCAATATAATTCCAAATTTTATTCCAATCTCCCCAATTTTTAGCAATAAATCTTTTTAAATCCTTTATTATCTTTTTTTCAGATTTTTTGTATTTTGTTAATAATATTTTTACAGCCTCTTCATAATTTCCTTTTATCACCTCTTTGGAGATAAATTTTTTATCAAAGACGCTACCAAACCGCTGACTGTCAAAATAATTTGGAGCCCCAAACTCCAAATATTTTAAATTTTCCTTCATTTTTGGAATATCTTCCTTTTTTAAACCTCTAACTGTTATTGTAAATCTATTCCCCTCTAAATCACCTAATAATAAAAATTTTGATTCTCCAATCAATTCTAACTTTAAATTTGGTTCATCTAAGCTAAACTTTCCATATTTTTTTGGTATCGATACATATTGAGTTGTTAAAGCATGCCTATCTTTTAACCCACAATATCCAATATCCCTAAGTGGAATTCTAAATTTTTTTGATATGTATGAAAATGCCCTTAAACTCTCTATATTCCTCTTTGTTAATTTATAGAGATAACACTTATTTCCAGATATCTTATCAAAATCGACAATCTCTTCAACTATAAAATCTTCTGGTTTCATTCTAAGCTTCATAAAATCACCCCTCGAATTTAAACTCTTTAAAAAGAAAAATAAACAAATAAAAAAGCTACATAATGTAAATATAGTGGACTCAAGAGGATTCGAACGAAACTTTTAGTAAAAGTTGAATGAAAATCATAGATTTCCTAGCTGGAAAGCAAAGCTTTCCATTTCATCAAAACCATAGGGCTTACGCCCTATTGGTATACCCGGGATGCATTGCCTCGCTACACTCGGCAATGTCTCTTAATTTAAGCGAGGCTGAACGTAGTGAAGCCCGCTCTGGAGTATAGCAATCGCCAATAGGAGAGTAATGAAATCCGTAGGATTTCATCTTATAGGAGCTTTGTTCCTATGTAGGTAAATATTTGGTGGGCTCGGCGGGATTCGAACCCGCGACCACCGCCTTGTGAGGGCGGCATCATAGCCACTAGACCACGAGCCCAATCAATAAGAATTTAAAAATAGTTAGAGTATAAAATTTTTATGGTATGTTGAACGAAAACTATATATATCTCTTATACACAATTAGTGTTTGCTTTTAGTGCGGGGGTGGCCCAGCCTGGTACGGCGCGGGACTGCTAATCCCGTTGGGCAACGCCCAGCCCGGGTTCAAGTCCCGGCCCCCGCGCCATGATTTTTCTAAAACTCTTTTTAATTTTAAAAATTAATCTATAAGTTTTGTTTTTTAATAATAATCCATAACATCCATATATTTTTATATTTAAATTTTTTGTCATAAGATATTTAAAACTGTCAGAATAAAAATTCTATAAAACCCTGTTGGTGGTGTTAATGCTATTCAAATTTCAAATAAAAACAAATAGAAGGGAAGAGTTAGTAGATATAACTCCACAAATAGTTTCAGCAATATCTGAATCAAAAATTAGTGATGGAATTGCTGTAATTTATGTTCCACACACAACTGCTGGAATAACCATAAATGAAAATGCCGATCCTTCAGTAAAGCATGATATAATAAACTTCTTATCCCATCTTATTCCAAAAAACTGGAATTTTACACACTTAGAAGGAAATTCAGATGCGCATATAAAAAGTTCTTTAGTAGGCTGTTCCCAAACAATCATTATCAAAGATGGAAAACCACTATTGGGAACATGGCAGGGAATATTTTTTGCTGAATTTGATGGACCGAGAAGAAGGGAATTTTATGTAAAAATAATAGCTGATAATGAGAAATAACCAAATAACGTTAAAAATGACTTAAATATTTTAATTTAAGTAAATAAATAGCGAAAATTATTTAAAACATAATAATTGAATATTTTAATGACAATTAAACGTGGGTGAGAATTATGAAAGTTATTGGAATAAGCGGTAGTCCAAGACCAGAAGGAAATACAACTTTGTTAGTTAGAGAAGCTTTAAATGCCGTTGCTGAAGAAGGAATTGAAACAGAATTCATATCATTAGCTGATAAGGAATTAAACCCATGCATTGGTTGCAATGTATGTGTAGAGACAGGAAGCTGTCAGATAGTTGATGATGTTGATGAAATATTGGAGAAAATGAAAGAAGCTGACGGAATCATCATCGGTTCACCAGTCTACTTTGGTGGGGTTACAGCCCAATTAAAGATGTTGATGGACAGATCAAGAGTTTTAAGAAGAGGTTTTCAATTAAAAAACAAAGTTGGTGGAGCAATAGCAGTTGGAGCAGCTAGAAATGGTGGGCAAGAAACAACAATTCAACAAATTCACAACTTCTTCTTAATCCACTCAATGATAGTTGTCGGAGATAGTGACCCATCAGCCCACTATGGAGGTACTGGTGTTGGTGGTGCCCCAGGAGATTGTAAAAATGATAAGATTGGGCTAGAAACATCAAGAAACTTAGGTAAAAAGATAGCTGAAGTTCTCAAATTAATGAAAAAATAAATTTTAATTTTATTTTTTATTTTAAAGCTAAATTACGTGATAGTATGATAGATGCAAAAACCAAGGTTATTGGATTGATTGGTCATCCTGTAGAACACTCTTTTTCACCAATTATGCACAACGCTGCTTTTAAAGATAAAGGATTGAATTACGTTTATGTTGCATTTGATGTTTTACCAGAAAATTTAAAGTATGTAATAGATGGAGCTAAAGCTCTTGGAATAGTTGGATTTAATGTAACAATTCCTCACAAAATAGAGATTATGAAGTATTTAGATGAAATTGATAGAGACGCCCAATTGATTGGAGCTGTGAATACAATAAAGATAGAGAATGGAAAAGCTATTGGATACAACACAGATGGTATTGGGGCAAGAAAGGCTTTAGAGGAAGAAATCGGAGAAGTTAAAGGGAAAAATATAGTTATCTATGGAGCTGGGGGAGCCGCAAGGGCAGTAGCTTTTGACCTGGCAAAGGATAACAATATTATAATAGCTAATAGAACAGTTGAAAAAGCTGAAAAATTGGCAAGAGAAATTGCCGAAAAATTAAATAAGAAATTTGGTGAAGAAATTAAATTTGGAGGATTAAATGTTGATTTAGATGACATTGATGTAGTAATAAATGCCACACCTATTGGAATGTATCCAAACGTTGATGTTGAGCCGATAGTTAAAGCTGATAAGTTGAGAGAAGATATGGTGGTTATGGATTTAATCTACAATCCATTAGAAACTGTTTTGTTAAAAGAGGCTAAAAAAGCCAATGCAAAGGCAATAAATGGTTTAGGAATGTTGATTTATCAAGGGGCTGTTGCATTTAAGATATGGACTGGAGTAGAACCAAATATAGAAGTTATGAAAAATGCAATAATTGATAAGATAAAGAAGTGAGATTATGAAAGTAAGGATTAGAGATTTTATAGAAACAGTTGAAGGGCTATACTTTGCTGTAAACACCTATTATCACCCAGAAGATAGATTTTTTGCTTTTTTAAGATACGTTCCTTATGAATTTGTAGATTTTGAAGTGGATAAAAATAATCTTAGGGAGATTAATGGAAAAAAGTATGTAAAAATGGCTGAGACAGATAAAGCCTACAAATTTTTAAAAGAAAAATTTGATAAATATCTTTTTTATGATGAAACAATTAACGTTTTAATGCACGCTATCCCAAAAGAAGATGTTAAGAGAATTTTAAGTCCAAAAGAGAGATTAAAAGAAATTGTAAATGAGGATGGAAATTTAAATAATTTGGAGGAAAAATGTAGAAAATTGGCTTTAACATTGGAAGATTACGGAGTTTCAATTAAAAGTATGGGTGTTAGCGGTTCATTGTTGTTAAAATTAAACAATAAAAATTCAGATATTGATTTTGTGATTTATGGAAAAGAAATGCATAAAAAGGCAAGAGAGGCTTTAAAGCAAGCATTTGAAGATAACAAATTAACACCATTGTCAGATAATTTTTGGAAGATTGCCTATGAAAAGAGAATTAAAGACGGAACTCTAAGCTATGAGGAATTTGTATTTTATGAAAAAAGGAAGTTTAATAGGGGAGTTATAGATAATACAATGTTTGATTTGTTATTTACAAGAGAGTGGGAAGAAATAAATGAAAAATATGGAGATAGAAGATATAAAAATTTAGGATTTAAAGAGATAGAGGGAAGAGTTTTAAACGATGACTTTGCCTTTGACAACCCTGCAGTTTATAAAATAGAGTGCTATAACGATAATGATATAAAGGAAGTTGTTTCCTTCACCCACACCTATGCGGGTCAGTGTTTCAATGGTGAAGAGATTATAGCGAGAGGTAAATTAGAAGAAGTTATATGCAAAAATGGAGAAAACTACAAAAGGATTGTTGTTGGAACTACAAGAGAGGCGTTTAATGAGTACATAAAATTAAGAAAACATAAATGATAGGTATTGCTATGATAGTCAAAACTCCGTCAAAGGTTATACTATTTGGAGAGCATGCAGTAGTTTATGGTTATAGAGCCATATCTATGGCAATTGATTTAACATCAACTGTAGAAATTAAAGAAAATAGCGACAAAATAATTTTAAATCTAAACGATTTGAATAAAAGTTTAAAGTTAAATTTGAAGGATTTAAAAGAAATAGAGCCAAATAACTTTGGAGATTTTAAATATTGCCTTTGTGCAATAAAAGAAACCATGGATTATTTAAATATAGAGCCAAAAAAAGGTTTTGAATTAAATATAAGCTCAAATATTCCAATAAGCTGTGGTTTAGGTAGCTCAGCTTCAATAACAATTGGAACTATAAAAGCAATTGGCAAATTTTACAACAAACCTCTTAAAGATGATGAGATTGCAAAACTCGGCTTCAGTGTTGAGAAAAAAATCCAAGGAAAGGCGAGTGTTACAGATACATCAACAATAACTTATAAAGGGATTTTAGAAATAAAAAACAATAAATTTAGAAAAATTAGAGAGGATTTTGAGGAATTTTTAAAAAGTTGTAAATTTTTAATTGTTTATGTTGAAAAAAGAAAGAAAAAAACTGCTGAATTAGTCAATGAAGTAGCAAAAATTGAAAATAAGGATGAGATATTTAAGGAGATAGATAAGGTTATTGAAAATGCCTTAAAAACATATAACAAAGAGGAATTTGGGAAATGTATGGCAAAAAATCATGATTTATTAAAAAAACTAAATATATCAACACCAAAAATCGATAAAGTTGTTGATATTGGAAATAAACTTGGTTTTGGAGCAAAACTAACAGGAGCTGGAGGAGGAGGATGTGTAATAATCTTAGTTAATGAAGAAAAGGAAAAAGAATTACTAAAAGAGTTAAATAAAGAGAATGTAAAAATCTTTGAGTGCAAAATGGTATATTAACACTTTTCTTTTAAATATTCGGCTATATTTCTCCTAACCTCCCCAATGGTAAAGCCCCATTCAATAGGAATCTTATCCTCTTTATTCAAAATCTCAATTAAATGGGTAACCCTTGGCAATCTTAAATTTGCCTTCCTTATTGTTTCAATGTCGCTGAAAACTTCTTTTGGCGTTCCCTCTTTCAAAATCTTTCCGTCATACATAACATAAACCTTGTCTGCATAGACAGGAACTAAATCCACGTCGTGGGTTGAGATAACTATGGTCATTCCTTTTTTATTTAAATCATACAACAATTTCATAATCTTTGATGCTCCAACAGGGTCTAAACCGGATGTTGGTTCATCCAAAACAATAACTTCTGGCTCCATTGCCAAAATCCCAGCTATGGCAACCCTCTTTTTTTGTCCCCCGCTTAAATGGTGAGGAGGCTTATTTTCAAACCCTTCCATTCCCACAGCTTTTAAAGCTTCTTTAACTCTCCTCTCAACTTCATCTTTTGGTAAGCCAAGGTTTAAAGGTCCAAAGGCCACATCTTCCTTAACTGTTGGGGCAAATATCTGGTCATCTGGATTTTGAAAAACCAAACCTACAGTTTTTCTAACTTCTATTAAACTTTTTTTATCATATTTTATTGGTTTTCCTTTTATCAAAACCTCTCCTTTTGTAGGTCTTAAAATTCCATTGAAATGTAAAAATAAAGTAGATTTTCCTACCCCATTTGGGCCGAGTATGGAAACAATTTCTCCTTTGTTTACTTTAAAATTTATACCTTTCAAAACCTCTGTTCCATCAGGATATCTAAAATGCAAATCCCTTGTTTCTATCATATACATCTATTTCACCTAAATGAGCTTGAAATCCATAGTAAGGTGGGAGATTATTATTAGTATTATTTCAAATAATACTATCCCAATTATATAAATCAGTTTTGGATTCTCTATTTCCCCGAGTGGCTTTAGCTCTCCATCATAACATCTTGAACTCATGGTTATAAATAAACGCTCCCCTTTTTCCCAAGTCCTTATAAATAAATGTGATGCCAACATCCCTAGTGATTTATACGCTGTTTTTAAATTTCTATAACCCAATCTTGTTTCCTGTGCATTCTGCATTTTTATAAGCTCATCCAATAATACAAAGATGTATCTATACATCATCATAGCTATATCAACCACAACACTCGGCAAACCCAAACTCCTTAATATATAAAAAATTTCAGTCATTGGCGTTGTTAAAGCTAAAAATAGAGTTGATGCGACTCCTCCAAGCATTCTGCTAAAAACCAGCAAACCCATACCCAAACCATCTTTATAAAATCCAACTGTAAAGTTTAATATTTTAAACGAGCATATAATCTCTTCTCCATACCAAAAGCCCATAAATACTAACGTAAATAACCCAAACCCAACAACTGGAAGAAATAAAGTTAAATATACTTTTTTTGGCACTTTTGCCTTAAACAGGGTTAAGTAAATCATTACAGCTGCTATAATTAAAGGAACTACTATAGATTTTGAAGCTACACAGACAAATAATGATAAAATAGCAAAAATAACCTTTAATTTTGGATTAATATTCCTTAAATTGTTGTTAAAAGCAATGTTATCAATTGTATTCTGCAACAACACATCACCTTTAAATTTCTTTCAAAATAAAAATTAAAAATAAAAATTTAAGCATATTGAGATTTTGCCTTGTAGTAGCCTATGAAGTAGCCAATAATTATAGCCCCAATTGCTGCCTGCAAAGCAAATAATAGACTCTCAATTTCCCCACTTGGTGGCTCCCAGATTGGTTCAAACCATGGCTGATAATCAGGATTTACCTCTTGAATTACATCCCCTGCTGCATCATCTGCTCCTCCAAAGTATCCTTCTTCTTCACCTTTGCCTGCATACATTACCAATGGAATGATACACAAAATTACGACCCCTAAGAGCATTAAAATGTGTTTTGTTTCCAAATTATTCACCCCCTGCAGATGGAGTTACATTTAAGTGAGGGACTTCACTTTCATCAATAACTCCCAACTTCAACAAAATGTCTGGTCTCAATTTCTTTATGTAATCCCACAATATCATTGTTAAAAGACCTTCTGCAATTGCCAGTGGAATTTGTGTTATTGCAAACACCGTAGCAAAGGCTGTAAATGTCTTAATTGGATCAGCTCCTGGGAACGCCAAAGTTAATTGAATTGATGTTGTAACATAAGTTGCCCAGTCAGCAAATATCGCTGCCAAACCAATTGCATAAGTTGAGTTTATTTTTCCTTTTAACGCTTTATAAATAATCCAACCAACAAATGGCCCAACAATACCCATTGAAAAAACATTAGCCCCTAAGGTAGTTATTCCACCATGGGCCAACAATAATGCCTGGAACAATAGAACAATAGTTGCCAACACTGCCGTAACTGCAGGACCAAACAATGCTGCCCCCAAACCGTTACCGCATGGGTGAGAACAACTTCCTGTAACAGATGGCATTTTTAAAGAGCTTAAAACAAACATGAATGCTCCAGCAACTGCTATTAATGGTTTTGCTTCTGGATTTTCAGAGATTATTTTCTTTAGTTGCATTATCCCATAAATAACAACAATACCTGAGATAACGTACCAAATTATACACCATTGGAGTGGAAGAAACCCTTCCATTATGTGCAAATTATCACCCCAATATAATATAATTCAAAAAAACTTAACACTTTTACAGTATTTTTTATCATATAAAAATTTAACGGTATTTTATTATTAATAAAATAAACTTTAATTGTATTATCTTTAATAAATTATTGTTAATTTTTTATTATTTTTTATTAATAATCTAAATTAAAGACATTTTTAGTAGTGATTAAGTTTTCTTTTTTAGTAATAAACTATTTAAATATATGTGACAATATAGTAATACTAAATATTACATAAATTTGGTTTATATAAAAACTAAGTATTATCGTGATACCCATGAATCTACTATATACAGTTACCGCATTCATACTCGGAATGCTTCATGCATTAGAACCAGGACATGGAAAGAGCGTTATAGCAGCATATATTTTAGGAACAAAATCGGATTTAAAAGATGCCATATTGTTAGGGACTACAATAACTATCTCACACACAGCAGTGATATTTTTATTGGGAATTTTGTCATTATATTTGGTTGAAAAATTGAATATTGATTTAGTTCATGATATGATGAGCGTTGTAGGGGGATTAATTTTAATTGCCGTTGGGGTTTGGATAGTTAGGCATTACTTTCACCCCCATGAGCACAATGTAGATACAAAAAAAGGAGTTATTGCCTTAGGATTATCTGCTGGTTTAGTCCCTTGCCCTGCGGCATTGGCAGTTTTGCTGTTATCAATCTCATCAGGAAATTTAATTGATGGTTTGATTTATGTAGCAATATTTAGTGTTGGGTTGGCCATATCATTAACTGGTTTAGCTGTTGCATTTGTTGAGAGTAAAGAACTAATAAAAAAATACATTGGTAGTAGAAAAATAACAAAACTCCCTTTAATAACTGGGGGAATTATAATATCTATCGGAATATATACAGCAATTCATCCAATAATTGAATGTATTGTCTAACCAAATTTTATTGATAATATTTTATATGAGTAAAAACAAATGTATGTTTTATAAGCAAAATCTAAATCTAAAAACAAAATTATAACTTTGTTCAAAATAACTAAATTATGCATGTGATAATATGGATAAAAAGAAGATGTCGAAGTTTGCCCATATAACAAAAATACATCCCTGCTTTAACGAAAAAATCCATGATAAAGTTGGGAGAGTTCATCTTCCAGTAGCTCCAAAGTGTAACATTGCATGTAAGTTTTGCAGAAGAAGTTTGGGGAAAGACGCGTGTGAGCACAGGCCAGGAGTGGCTTTATCAGTATTAAAGCCAGAGGACGTTGAAAGCTATGTAAAAAAATTGTTGGAAGAGATTCCAAACATCAAAGTTGTTGGTATTGCTGGGCCGGGAGATAGTTTATTCAATAAGGAGACGTTTGAAACTTTAGAGATTCTTGATGAAAAATTCCCAGATTTAATAAAATGTATTTCAACAAACGGGCTTTTGTTAAATAAATACTATAAAAAATTGGCTGATTTAAATGTAAAGACAGTTACTGTTACTGTGAATGCCATAGATCCAGAGATTTTAAAGGATATAGTTGAATGGGTGTATTATGATAAAAAAATACATCATGGCATTGAAGGAGCCAAAATATTGATAGAGAATCAAATAGATGGGATAAAAAAGGCTTTTGATGAAGGTTTAATAATAAAAATAAACACTGTCTTAATCCCAGATATAAATATGAATCACGTTGTTGATATAGCTAGAGAGTTGAAAGACTTCGCCTACATACAAAACATCATTCCTTTAATCCCATTATACAAAATGAGCCATTTGAGGCCTCCAACATGTGAAGAGATAAAAAGAGTTAGAGAAG
Source organism: Methanocaldococcus fervens AG86 (assembly GCF_000023985.1). Taxonomy (GTDB): domain Archaea; phylum AGJL01; class Methanococci; order Methanococcales; family Methanocaldococcaceae; genus Methanocaldococcus; species Methanocaldococcus fervens. The sequence continues at coordinate 1,265,575 of NC_013156.1, read as the reverse complement.
ATTGTGAAAAATACCTCCCACAATTTAGAGCTTGTGGGCAGTGTAGGGCTGATTCAGCAGGTTTAATAAAAGAGAGAAAGATATTGGAAGATTTCTTTAAAGAAAAAAATAAAGAAATGAACAAAGAGTTAGATGCATTTACTTTAAAACATTTTTCACATTAATAAGGAAAATCCTAATTTTATTGAATATAACCAGAGTGGCTTCACTACGTTCAGCCTCACTTAAATTAAGAGGTATTATGAAGGGCTGAAAGCCCTTCCTTAATGCATCCGTTTTGATGAAACTTTCTTAAAGTTTCCTTTTAACTCTCTCTAAGGCATTTTTTGATAACCTATCCCTATCCATTGTATAAACTTCCATTTTAGGAATTATAACTCTTACAGCATCAACTCCAACCCTATTTAAATTAACGTATATCAATTTATCAAATCCGTATTCAGAGATTTTATCTTTTATAAACTCCAAATCTTTCTTTAAATCGTATCTCGCATTGTTTGGCATTTCTGCAACATTTATCTCCTCTTCATATTCAAACCACTTCTTGTGGATTCTTTTTAACCTCTCATAAGGAATTTTTGACGTAAATTCTTTCCTCAATTTAGCATCTCTCCTAAATCCATGTAGTTGAGAAGCCCTACTTTGAGCAACTTCAGTTAAAGCTCTTAAAATAGCTATCTCTGGATGTAAATGGCAACCTACACCAACACAGAGCATTAGAGGGTCTTTGCTTGAATCATCACTTATAGCGGCAACCACTGGAATTTCAAACTCTGATGTTAAATCCTTTAAAATCACTTCTACTCCAGCTTTTTCAAACTTTTCAATTAATTCATGAATTAGAGGGTTTTTTGCATCCTCAGGATTTATTTTTGTTGGAATTCTTCTTGATAAATCAGCCAAGCTCCAAGCATCCCTCTCTATAATTTCTAAAGTAGCATGTAAAATTGCCTCATCCAAAGTGTTTCCACTAGCCAAACCGTTTGTATGCCCCCTAAACAATTTTCCTTCTGTGGGATAAAAAACAGCATCTGCTGGAACATCAACAATCTCATCATTAATAATATCAACCCCTTCAACCCATTCTTTAACATTTTTATCCGCATATTGTGGTAATATTAAATCCTCAATATTTATTGGATTATCCGCCTTTTCTTTAACTTTATCTTCATCATAACTTGCTGAAAATCTCTCTATTGCCTCCATGCATGCAGAGACCTTTGCTTGAATATCAGTAGCCCCCTTTCCATAGTGCACAACTTCCCCTTCTTTTCCATTCACAACAACCCTCCTCTTTAAATAATAAACTGGAATTCCTAACTTATCTAAATGTTGTATATTTCCAATCTCTATCGTTTGTATCTTTTTTAAAGCATCTTGAATTTTTTCAAATGTCTCTTCTGGGGAACAAATTCTATAACTTGCCAACTTATACCTTATATCCATATAATCAACCTCATTATAATTTTACCCTATTAAATCTATCAACTGTATTGGCTTACTTAAATGCCTTCTTGCAGAACCCGGCACTTCATAAAATCCAACTTTCAAATCCCTTTCAACCTCTATCTTTTTAATCTCATCATAGGCTATAGATTTTTTACATTTTTTACATTTATAACCTGCCTTTTTACCCTTTGATTTTAAAGTTCCTCCACAGTATGGACATCTCTTATCCTTAACAAATTTTTTCTCCAATTTTAAGATTTTTATTTTTTCTATATTTATTCCAAATGGCTCTTCCCTAATAGTGCCGTAAACAGCTACATAATCCCCAACTATCAGCTTTCTTACAATATCCCTAAATCCTTTTGTTGGTTCATAAGCTACACAGTCAATTTCTCCAGTGCCGTCCGATATTTTAAATATAACATGCCCCCCTTCTATATTTTTTGGCTCCTCAACAACTTTACCATAAACAATAACTCCAGTATTTGGATAAATATCTTTAATATCTAATCTTCTTAAATGCACATCTGTCCCATGATTTGTTTTAAAAATCATAAATCTTTCTGGTTTTTCTCCTTCAATCATGTTCATGGCTTTTAGTAAAACCTCAGCATCAATTCCCCTAATCCCAAACAAAACAGGGCATGGTGTATTTGGAGTTATTAAAATTTTGTTATTTTCATAATCGTAGTTGTCAAAGGTATGTGGGAATGTTTCCTTATCCATTTTTATAACGCTATTCTCATTAACTTCCCTTTTTTTACCCCACATTTCCCTCTTTCTATAAGCTAAAAGCTCGTAGGTGTATGGTGGAGTTGATGATATCGCCCCTAAAGCTCCAATTATTCCCCTACCTAATTTATACTTTATAAACTCCCCTCCAACCTTTAATATAAATTTTTCAGCGTAATTAACGTCAACGATATCATAAAGGACTTTTTTATAATAATAGCTGAGATTTTCCCTATTTTCTTTATATTTATCTTCATCTAAAAATACAATTCCAGGATTCGTGTTTTCGCATTCAAAATCCGTATATTTTTCAACCAAACTAATTGTTATATTTTTAATCTCCTCCCTATCTTTTGAATAAAGCTCATCTAAAACATGTATTGCCACTCCTCCATTACCTCTTGTTTTATACTTAACCATTGGATTCATTCTAATGAGTTTTGGCATATCTACACTGTATCCATTGCCTTTTAACTCCTCCACCAATAAAGTTGCTATATAGGTGGTGCAGTATTTATTTGGGCTATCGGTGTCGTCAATCCCAATAAACATCACATATCACCAAATTTTGTAAATTTTATTTTGCTATGCCAGTTACAAATAAATAAAACCTATATATTAATATCTGATAAAAAAGTAAATTACAAAGTGGATATTTATGGTTGTTAATGTATTTGATAAATTTATACAGATGATAAGATGGATTGGTATTGCATCGTTAATAGGTATTGTTGGGGGTTTAAGCTCAGTAATTATGGCAATTATTATAAAATATTTTCCAGAAAAACACAATATTTTTTTGATACCAATAGTATTTTTTATTTCTGGTTTATTTGTTGATTATATTTACGAGTTAAAAGGTTCTGGTATTGATAGGGTTTTAAAAGCTTTAAACATTAACGAGAAATTAACGTGGATAAACGGTTTTTTAAAGGTTTTGTTGGCTGGCGTTGTTATTGCCGTAGGAGGAAGTGCTGGAAAAGAGGGACCTTGTGTGCAGTCGAGTGCGTCGTTTGCAGATGAGCTTTATAGATTGTTAAAACTAAAAAATAGAGAGTTAGTTATTATAACAGGAATTGCTGGAGGTTTAGGAGGGGCGTTTTCAGCTCCATTAGGAACAGCAATATTGGCATGTGAAATTATTGAGCATGAAAACTTTAATTACATTAACCTACTCCCCCCAATCATTGCAAGTGTTGTAGGTTATATAATCTTCTATATGATTACTGGAAAAAAACATCTTTTTGATATTTACCTATCCTATTCAATACACCCACTCGATTTTATTTTGTTTTTATTAGCTGCGTTCTTTTGTTCAGCCATATCCTACTATTATATAAAAACTTACAGAAAAATAGCAACGACGTTTGATAACTTTAAAGCCCCTTACTGCATTAAAACATTAATTGGAGGAATTTTAGTTGCCATAATTGGATACTTTATTCCAGAGGTTTTGGGATTAGGTTTAGAGCTTGTAAAAGACCTATTTTTCCTAAGTTTTCCTTTAGAATTACTAATATTGCTATTAATTGGAAAGATTTTAGCTACATCATTTACAGTTGGTTCTGGAGTCCCTGGAGGAGTTGTGTTTCCATCCATCTGTGTGGGGGCAATCTCTGGAATGATATTTAGTTCCATAATTGGGGCAGATCCAATACCTTTCATAATTTTAGGAATAGCAACATCATTATCAGCTTCAACAAACTCCCCATTGGGTGGAGCAGTGTTATGCACAGAGATTTTTGGATTTGATTTTGCAGTTCCAGCATCAATAGGAGCAGTTATTGGTTATCAAATAACGAAATTTGAAACAATATTTAAGTATATAAAGTTTTAAAAAAGATTTAAAATTCAAAAATAAAAATAAAAAAGAATTTAATTTTATTCCAAAATCAAAATATTCTTCAACTTTTCACAGTCTGGAATTACAATCTCTTTAATATCATATTCTTCCTGCATAATCTCTATCATTGTTGTTAAATCTCTTCCAAGGCATAATTCACATTTTATGCAGAGCTCATCATCTGTAAGCTCCTCATCTTTACAAACAATCCTTAATTTCATACCCTCCCCTGAATTTACAATCTTTTCTTTATTGCTTCAACTAATGCCTCTTTTGTAGGAGCTCCGATAAATTCAACATCCCCATTTATTACAATAGTTGGGACTGCCATTATTCCATATTCCATAGCTTTTTGTGGATTTTCCATAACATTTATGTATTCTACTTCAACCACATCTGCCATTTCATTAGCTACCTCTTCAACTACCCTTTTAGCTGCAGGACAGTGAGGGCACATAGGAGATGTAAAGAGTTCTATTTTTACTTTTGACATACTAACACCTTATCAAATCTTATTTTGTTGACATAAAAACTCTTGGTTAAAATATTATAAATAGTTTTTTCAAAAAATTAAATTAAAAAAGTTTAGCCCCACACTTGTTTGAAGTGTTCTAATGCCTCTACAATATCTTTCAATTTCTCTGGTGGGAAGGCTACAACTGCCTCTTCAGGCTGTATTCCAGCGTATTTTCTTGAACCGTTACATCCTAAGGTCATATTTGGAGCTTTTCTTGTATAAACTGCTGCTACAGCATCAGCACACAATGACTGAATTCCTGAGTAATCTGCCTGGAATCTTCCACCTTTGTGGTAGAGTATTGCCTGAACCAATCTTAATGCATGCTTTGGCAACCCAATGAAGACAATTGAGTCTGGAACGAAATCAGTTTCATCTAATGGGGCATAGACTGATGCGTAAATCTCTTCTTCAACTCTTGGTATTGCATCAACAGTTTTTTTAGCTGCTTCTTCATCTTTGTAGTTTCCTAACTTAACATACAATTTTCCTGTTGCTAAAGGTTCTGGTGGGTTTCTAAATACTCCAATTGCGTAAGCCCCTCCCTTACAGAGGTGTTTGTCAGCTGTTGCATACAATTTTTTTCTTTCTAATCTTGCAAGTTGAATCATTTCACAATGTCTTTTCTCTTCTTCTAAAGTTTCATAGCCTTCTGGAATCTCATCCTTTGTTTTTGCCAATTTTACAGCAACTAATGGTTTATCTACTCCTAACAATTCCATTAATTTTTTTGCATTTTCTCTTATTTCATTGACATCCATAATATCACCTGTGAATGGTTGTGTATATCTTACGAACTATAATATATTAGTTCAAAGTATATATACCTTTCGATTTTTTTCAGAGCAATTTATTTTTCAATGATTTTAAATTCATTAATTATTTTGTTTGACATCTTTTATAAGCATTTGGGTAATTTTAAAAAACTATTTATAGAAAGTTGGGTGATTAATTACATAAAATATGAATTTACGGGATACCATGTTGAGAGGGAAGGAAGCCACATTAGCTGGGATAATAAGGGTTATTATTGAAGAAGAACCTGAAACACAGGATGAAATAGCTGAAAAACTTGGAATTAGTAGGAGATACGTTGCCAAACTTTTAAAGCCACTAATTGATGAAAAAATCGTTAAACATCCTTATGTAGTAGATATGAGCAAATTACACAAAATAAACTTAGAGTTTGATGAAAATCTTTTGATGAAAGAGATAAAAACAACCTTGGAAAAAATGGAAAAAACACTTTTAAGCAACTTGGATTTAGTATATACTGCTTTAAAAAATAACGATAAAAAATTGGCTGAAGATATAATAATTAAAGATTACGCATTAAATAAAATGGAGGAGGAGATTAGATTACTTTTAGGAATGAATGCTTTAAAATATTTACCAGGAGCCTATGCCAATGCTTTTTCAACAATCGCCTCAAATCTCGAGAGGTTGGGGGATTATATAGCAAACATTGCTGAAGAGGTAGTTCATGGGCTCAAGTTAGATGAAGATATTGAAAATGATGTGGAAGAAATATTTGGCATACTTAGAGAGATGTTAGTTGAAGCTATAGACGTTGTTAAAAGCAAAAGAAAGGAAACAAAGATTCATGAGCTTGAAGAACAATTGCATAAAAATCTTGAATCATTATTGAAAAAGGTTTTAGAAAATAGAAGGGAAGATCTAAACTTCTATGTTCAATTTGGAATGTTTTTAAAGGATATTGAAAGATTTGGAGATAGATGTGTGAATATTGTAGATATTGCCTTAGAGTTGTATCACAACATACCAAGAAATCCAGTTCCTGAAAGGTTAAAAAGAGGGATGTTGTAAGAAAATTAATTTTACCAAATCAACCAATTTTGAAATTTAATTTACACCTCTGAACGTAAGTGAAGAGATGTTTGCTTTGATGAAACAGAAAGCTTTGCTTTCTGGCTACAAATCCGTAGGATTTGTTTAACTTTCTTAAAGTTTCGGAGGGATGTTATGAGAGAATTTATATTTAAAGCAAATAAAACAATAACTTCTTCAGATATAAATTTAAAAGATTTGCCAGGAAGTTGTGGAAGGTTGGATTTACTCTGTAGATGCGTTAGCGATGCATTCTTTTTATCCCATGACATTAGGAGGGATGTTGTTTTTTACGCTGTTTTGTATGGACAGCCAAATCCACCAGTTTGCATAAAGTTTGTAGGTAATGAATTAAAGAAGGTTTCCCCAGATGAGAGAAATATAGCCATATTTATAAAAAAAGCTCTTAAAAAATTTGAAGAGCTCGATGAGGAAGATAGAAAATACTGGAATTTATCAACCCCTGGTATTTATGTAAAAAGGTTAGGATTTAGGGATTTAATTTTAGAAAAGTTAAGAGAAGGGAAGAATATTTACTATTTACATAGAGATGGAGAAGATGTTGAAAACGTTGATATAGAAAATCCAGTCTTTGTAATTGGAGATCATATAGGGATTGGAGAAGATGATGAAAAATTTTTAGACGAAATTGGTGCTAAAAAAGTCTCTTTATCACCTTTGGAATTGCATGCAAACCACTGCATAACAATAATACATAATGTGTTGGACAAAAGGGGATTTAACAATACTGAATAAAAAAGAAGAGATTTTTTAGTATATCTAATAAAAGGGGATTTTATGAATTATGAAAAAATTATTGAAGAAGAAGTAAATAAAAAACTCAAAGAATTGAGATTAAAAAATTCTTTAGAACTTTTAGAAAAGTTAAATATATATAAAGAACTTAAAGAAGCTTTAAAAAATATGCTTTTAAAACGATTAAATGGAGATAAAGAGTTTTATAAAATTTCCATTGATAAAAAGCCAGATGCTGTTGTTGCATTCAGTGGAGGGGTTGATAGCTCAACATCTACGATAATAGCTAAGCAGATTTTTAATGTTAAGGCAGTTTCCTGCTATTCAGAATATATTATGACTGAAGAAATGAAAAAAAATGTTAAAAAGTTAGTTAAAAAGATTGGTGTAGATTTAGAATTCATAGATATCAATTTAAAAGAAGTTTATGAAGATACAATTAAAGGGAGATACCACCCATGCGGTAGATGCCATAAAATCGTTGAAAGTGCTGTTATGAATTATGCTAAAGAAAATAATGTTGAGTTTGTCATATTTGGAGATTTATTGGCTTTTGGGTATTTGGCTTTATATAAAGATAATGAAATTTTTAGATTTAATTTACCGTCTTTTTTCGCCCTAACAAAAAATGAAGAAAGAACTATATTAAAAAATAATGGCATTGAACTAAAAATGAGCTATGGATGCCCATTATTAAAAGCTTATCACAAAAACAATAGAGGATATAAATTTACAATTCAGAGAATTTTGAGAGAAGTTAGGGGAAGAGTGGTTGATGAAGAAGAAGGATTTAAAAATATAATCGATATTTTAGAGCTTTTATAATTCAACCCATCCTAATGATTTTTTAATAACCTCTGCATTAACTTTTCCAGCTTTATAGACTTTACCATTTGTTATATCGTTAATTATGACAACTGCTGGAGCAAACATTCCTTTATCAATTTTGTAGAAGTCGTAGTCAGCTGCTTTGAAAATTTCCATGAATGGTTTTCCGTAATCTTTTGAGTTGTTTGATGGGAGGGATTTGCATAAGCTTTCAATGTCATCATTTTCATCGCTTTTAATGTAGTAGTATGTTATTCCTCCATACAGTACCATATCGTTTGTAGCTCCCATCATAGCGAAGTCATCACCAATTATTGGAGCTACTGGGGCTAAACCTGCGGCATACTTAACCTTTGAGACATCAAACTCTAAAACCTCTAACATTTTGTATGTTCCGTTTTCAACAACTCTTCCACTAATTTGTATTGAACCAACCAATGAAGCTGTTGGAGCAACCAACAAATAAACATTCTCTGACTCAACACCACATTCTTTAGCAACATAATCAGCAACTTCTTCATTTGGTAATTTTGATGATTCTAAACACAAAACGGCAACATCAGCATCGTCTTCATATCCAATCTCATCGTAAGTTTTCTTTGGCTTCTTAGCTAAAGCTCTTGCAGGTCCTGAACCCATTGCAAAAAACTTTCCAACTTTAACAGCCCATCCAGCTTTTTGAGCACCTAATGTAGCTATTGATGGATGAGATGTTTTCACTTTAACATAAGGAAGGTTTAATCCAGTGCACTCACATGGTGATAATGATATGCCAACATGAGCTAAGCCACCTAAACAAACCTTTGTATATAACTTCCCAGCTTCCCAGCTTCCAGTAACATTAACTCCACAATCTAAAACAGTTGCTCCGTTCTCCAATTTTAAAACATCAATATTCAACTCTTCTTTATTTTCTATCATCTTATTTACAATCTCCAAAGCTTTTTTATTTACACTCAACATCTTATCACCAAAGAAGACAATAGCTTTATATAGCTTTTTTATGGCTATAACCTATATAAGTTGTAGCTATATCTTTTTTATAATTTATGATTTGAGTTTATTTAAATGGAATAAATAAATGTGATAATATGGACATGAAAGAGTGGGAAAAATTTTACAATCAAATTATTGAAGATTTTGGATTTGATAAAGATAAAGATGTTGAAGCTGCAATTATCTTAAATAACATTTTAGAAAAAGCCGATAAGTTATCAACTGACAAAATTAAAGATATTGTTGAAGGTAAAGAAGTCTTTGTTTTTGGTGCTGGACCGTCAATAAAAAGGCATATTAAAATCATAAAGGAATTAAAAAAAGATTATCCAATAATAGTGGCTGATGGAGCTTGTAAGGCATTTTTGGAAGAGGGGATAATCCCAGATATTATAGTTTCAGATTTAGATGGGGATTTAAATGCCTTAATTGAATGTAATAAAAACGGCTCTATTGTTGTAGTTCACGCACATGGGGATAATATTGAAAAAATTAAAGAATACGTTCCAAAATTAAAAAACATTATTGGAAGTTGCCAAATCCCTAGTTATAGAGAGTTGGGTTTAAAAAATATAATTAACTTTGGAGGATTTACAGATGGGGATAGGTGTTGTTTTTTAGCGTATTATTTTAAAGCTAAGAAGCTAATATTGGGGGGCATGGATTTTGGAATATATGTAACTAAATATTCGAGACCTAATATAAATGGTGATATAGCTGTTGGTGATGAAGTAAAGATTAAAAAGCTAAAATATGCTGAAAGGTTGATAAACTATTTAAAGGACAAAATAGAGATAGAATTTTTAAAATAAGTTTAGGCAAGATTTATATACCACCCAATATATGTTATATAGAATCATGCTTATTTTGTGATCATAAAATAAGAACTCAAACAATAATAAGATTTTTACGTGAGATTATGATAACCGTAATAGGTTTTGGTTCTTTTGGTAGAAAAGTTGTGAACTTTATTAAAAATAAGGAACCTATCACAATTATTGATAAAGATATTGACGATACGGATGATTTGATAAAAGAAGGTGTGAGAGTAGTTGTTGGAGATGCTACTAATGAAGAAGTGTTAAAAAAAGCTGAAATTGATAAAGCAGATATTGTATTGATATTAACAAACAATTCAGAAGTAAATAGGAAAATAGCCGAAAATGTTTGTAAATTAAGCCCAAATTCATACAAAATAGCAAGAGCTATTCCGGGATATCCTGAGCTTTATAGTGGATTGGATATAGATAAAGTTATAAACATTTTAGAAAGTGGAGCTAAAGATATTGCAAAAGAAGTTGAAGATGCAAAATTAAAGAGAAAGCTAATGCAATTAAAATCTCTATTAATTGAGGGTAAGAAAAAATGCCTAAGTTCTGAAAAAACTGAAGAAGAGAAAAAAGCTCCTCTTTTAATATTAACCCACATAAATCCTGATCCAGACGCTATAGCAAGTGCGATGGCTTTAAAGACACTTGCTGAAAAATGGGGGGTTGATGCAGACATCGCCTACGGAGGAAATATTGGTTATGATGAAAACAAGGCAATGATTAACCTATTGGGGATAAATCTTCTAAATATTGAAGATGTAAATTTAAATGATTATTGCGTTATTGCAGTTGTAGATACCTCTGTATCAAAACAATTGCCAGTAGAGATTGATGAAATTGATATAATTATAGATCACCACAACAGCACTGATTTAACAGCCAAATATATGGATATTAGACCGGATGTTGGGGCTACTGCCTCTATATTAACACAATACCTCATGGAATTGGAGATGGAGCCGTCAAGAAACTTAGCAACCGCTTTATTTTATGGGATACAGGCAGATACTGATTACTTTAAAAGAGAAGTTTCAAAGTTAGATTTTGAGGCAGCTGCCTATCTCCAAGGTTATATAGACGCCTCCCTCTTAAACATGATAGAAAATCCGGAAATCTCTACTGAAGTAATGGAAGTTCTAGCAAAAGCAATAATGAATAGAAAGGTCGTTAAAGGAAACATAGCTTTAGCATACGTTGGTGAAATTTCAAATAGAGATGCATTACCAAAAGCTGCTGATTTCTTATTAAAGATGGAAGGAATTTCCACAACATTTGTCTTTGGCATTGTTGGAGATGAAATTCACATATCTGCAAGAACCAAGGATTTAAGGTTAAATCTTGGAGAGATATTAAGTAAAGCGTTTGGTGGGGGAGGGCATCAAACAGCGGCAGCAGCTAAAATTCCTTTAGGGATATTTAAATCAGTCTCTGATAAAGAGGCATTAAGAAAATTGGTTGAAGAAGCTATTAGAGCTAAGATATTGGAAATTATAGGTATAAAGGAAGAGGAAAAATAATTAAATAATAATCTTTTTGGATTTTTTATGCCTTTTAAAATCTAATGAGCAGGATACATTGGAAAGGTATTTTGAAGCAATTTCCTTTGCTTTTAATATCCTCTCTTTATCTGGTTTTTCTGCATTTAAATTGTTGTTGTATTTTACATAGCCAGTAATTCTATATGGCAAATCCCAATTGCTTAAAAATTTAGTTATCTTTTCAATTTCATCCAAATCAATAATATTTGGTATTAAAACTGTATCAACTTCTACTTTAAAATTGAACTTATCTCTATTATCTCCAATATAACTTATGCAATCTAAAACTTTTTTGTTGGAGAAAGAGGTTAAATAAATATGCTTCTTTTCAGTGTAAGCCTTTAGATCTATATGTATTTCATCAACTTCAAGTTTATCAACCATATCTTTTAAATAATAACCATTTGTAGAGAGCATGATGTAAAATCCCTCATCTTTTAAAATATTTGTTAATTTTGGCAAATCCTTTTGTAACGTTGGCTCCCCTCCTGCAATTAAGATTTTATTTATATTGTAATTTTCATTAACTTCCAAAATCTTATTTAAAAGCTCCTCTACGCTATAGTTTTTACAAGATAATGGTTTGAAAAAGCAGTATTTGCATTTAAAATTGCATCCATAAGTTAAAAGGGTTATTTTATCACTTAAAGAGATGTGAGAGATTAGCATTAAACCACCAAAAATTTTATTTCCATAGGGGCATAGCCCCTCTATTTGATAAAATTTTGATATTATCTCCAAATCTTTCTAATTTACACCTCCGAGCGTAAGCGAGGAGATGTTAGGCTTTGATGAAATGGAAAGCTCTGCTTTCCAGCTATGAAAATCTATGATTTTCATTCAACTTTCTTAAAGTTTCATTTATATAACTTTTCAGCATACTCCTTAGCCATCCTTTCAGCGTCAAAGTATTCAACTATATGGTTTACACAGTTGCAGGCTTTCATCCACCATCTTTCAGTATCATACATGTCAGCAGCCTCTTCTAATAAGTTATAGATGCAATTAGCTACATAGGCATCGTCATCTCTAACTCCATCACCAATTGTAAAGCTATCATCCGGATACATCTTAGCCCATTCTACATGCCACCCATCTAAGGTACTCATGTGTATGGAAGCATTCATAGATGCTGTCATTCCAGAAGTTCCAGAGGCTTCATGGTTTAATTTTGGCGTATTAAGCCAGATATCTGAACCCTGCTTCAACATCTTACTTAACTTCAACTCATAGCCAGTTAATATTGTAGCCCCTTTCATGTCCCTTGTTTTTGAAACAATCCAGTTAAATGTTGCTATCATGTTACTATCATTAGGATGTGGCTTTCCTGCCCAAATAACCTGTATTTTTTTCTTCTTTAATAGCTCTATCAACCTCATCTCATCATGAAGCAATATATGGGGCCGCTTATAAGCTGTAAATCTCCTTGCCCAAACAACCGTCAATCTATCTTTTTTAAATAATTTTCCTGTTTGATCTGCAACCTCTTCAAACAAAATCTCTTTTAACTCCATTTTCCTCTCTCTTAATGCATCTATATCATATTTTTTTGCAGCTTCCCTAATAACAGGGTCTTGCCAGTAATATTTATCTTGAGCGTTTGTTATAGCTATTATCTCACACTTATCTTTAACCCAACTCCACATTTTATCGCAAACTTCTTTATGCTTTTTAGAAACTGCATTAGCTCTTTTACATGTTCTTAAAGCACAAACTGTATAATTAAATGGATTTCCTCCTAATTTTTCAGCTAAGCTCACATCAACGTTTCCAAAGAATCCCATGGATTTCAATAAATTAATATCTTGGACTTCATTACCTTCTGGCAGAGGCGTATGGGTTGTGAAAACAACGTGCTCTCTTGTATACTCTAAACCGTAATCTTCAATTAATTTAAATACCAATGGAAGAGGATGGGGCTCGTTCATATGAAAGAGTTTTACATTTTCACATTCTTTTATAACCTTATAACCTCCAACACCTAAAACAATCTGCTGAGCTATGTGGAGTATGTTGTTTGCATCATATAAGTTATGAGTTATAGTTCTTGAAAAATCATCATTCTCTGGGATATCAGTAGTTAAAAAATAGATTGGACATGTTCCAAAAACATCTTCTTCCAATTTATAAGCCTTAACCCAGACAGTATTGTTATTTATTGTAACTGGGACTTTTAAATTAATATCTTCTAAAAAATCGTAATATTTCCTTATGTATTCAACTTTCATCCTTCCTTCTCTATCCCTTACTTGATCGTAATACCCATAACTCCATAGAATGGAAACCCCCACAAGAGGTTGATTTAACCTTTTAGCAGCCCTAAAATGTGAACCTGCTAAAAATCCCAATCCCCCAGCGTAGGTTTTTAGTGGTTGGTGAATTGCAAATTCCATGCAGAAATAAGCTGTTGGTTTCATAATTTCCCCCAATTTTCATTTCTTCAAGATCAATATCAAAAAATAAGTTAAAAATCAGATTAAACCATTAGTTTAAACTTAATAATATTTTCAGCTTTTATCATATTTTAAGTTTATGAGGTATTGTTATCTTCAACAATTTCAATTACCACTTTTTTTAATGATTTTCCATTTGGACAGTTTATTTTTTCATTTAGGACTTGCTTTATTTTATATTTTTCACCCTCCATTATCCCATCAGGGTTGCAAAAATTATAATATTCGCAATCAAAATTTTCACAATTTATTGGCTTGTGATTTAATATAACCCCTTCAAGTGCTTTTTTTGACTCAATCATAATTGTCAAATCAGCTAAAACCACCTCAACTACTTTAACTCCTCCTTCATGAACAGTGCAAGGATGATTTGCAGATCTAACTGAAATTATTTTGTATTTTCTCCCAACTTCCAAATTTCCATGGCACAACCTTCTAAACTTGCAATTCTTGCATTCTTCAATCTCGCCTAAATATACAAATTCTCCTCCAGTCTTTGCCAGCTTACTACCAATCAAAGTTATTTTGCTTTCTTTGCTCATGATATCCCAATCATAATTATAAAAAATTATTTTAATATTCACTATAAAATAAATGTGTTTCCATTACAAAAACTTACCTTTCATTTTTTATCCCAATAAACCTTGAGGCCAACTCCAAATAATATCTCCCAAGCTCTTCTCTAAAAAGACCCAAATCGAGATATTTAGCTTTGTGGTCTTCTAAATAAATTGCTCTATCACCTAAAGCAGTCAATAAGTCCAATGAACTTGTTACTATAACAAATGAGCTATCTCCAAGCTTTTTCCTCTCCTTAATAATTATTTCAGCCAACGATTTAACCCCTTCAAACCACTTGCTTAAAACCCCACTAACCAATAAATTAACTGCAGAATTATCCTCATCTATTAAAATAAGCTTAATTTTGTTTTTTATGGCTCTTTGTATTTGATAAGCCATATACATTGAGCCAGAAGCGGTTCCATAAACAGCTTGTGATGTCCCTTTAATTCCTGGAGGTAATTTTTGGAAAAATAAGCTTATATCTTGCCCACTCATCTCCATGCTTCCTGTTGATGCTTTTGACAAGCTTTTAGTTGTTATTATAAATTCTCTTCCATCCCCAATTAGGTGGTCGTCTCTCCCACTATCTATTGCCTGTAAAAGAGTAGTTTTTCCTTGAGCATTTCTTCCAGTAATTATAAATATCTCCCCCTTCTTTATTCCCAATCCTTTAACTTTTTTACCATATTTAAGCTCTATCTCCACTGGCTCAAGTTCTTCTGGGCATTCAAATGGAATATTCACCTCTTTAGGTCCTGCTATTCTGTAATGCCTCCTAACATCAGTATACTTTCTCGCAGGTCTTGAATTATTAGCTATAAAGCAAACTAATCCAAGCTCATCCAATTTGTTCCTAAGATATTTTTGATTTATTATATTCTTTGCTTCTTCAATCAACAAATCAATAGGTATATTTTTAATAAATTTATCCAAATCATAGCAGATTTCATTAATTTGTTTGGCTATATCTTTAGCTTCACTTTCCTTAAAAATCATTCTAAGCATTAAATATATCTTATCTCCTTCAATATAGTTGTACTTATCAGCTCTCCATAGGTCATAGCCTATATTTAAATCACAATTCACCACGGTTAATGGCTCATACAAAGCTTTATATATTCTACCAAAATATCCTGCCAACGGCAAAAATCTATTTTTCTTAATTATTTCATTTTTTATCTCTTCAATAACTCTCTGTGTAGCTCCTTCTATCCCCTCTTTATATTCAGAAAGTTTTAAAAAATTTTTATTTTGAAAAACAAATGGAAGAACTACTTTTATATTACCATCTGGCTGTTTTACTGCATAATACAACCTATTTTTATTACTTTTAGTTAAAAGAGCTGCGTTTAAAAATTCATTTCCTTTTAAATTGCCAATAATCTCATCTATGAACATGGAAATCACTAAAATTATGATTTTTAAAAATAAATTAAAATCAAAAAATAATACCTCTCAGACAGTGCCGATTTCTTCATTCCAAAAGGTCAGTGGGGGTAACTTTCATCATCGAGGTATAAAATTATTTAAACAACTCATTGATATCTTTTCCTTGATTAATCTCTTTTCTATATGCTTCCAATAGCAAATTTTTCTCTCCTGAAAACTCAGCAACTGTTTTAAAATCAATATTTATTCTCTCTCTAAACTTCTTATCCCTCAATAAATGGTGGTCAATTATAATCTCAGCTCCAGTATTTTCAACTATATATTTTAAGTTTTCGTTGGTCTTCTCTAAATTCTTCTTACCATACCTATGCATTAAATATGTTGGAGGCCCTCCCATGAGTATTAAGTTTGGCTTTTCCTTGACTATATAATCCCTAATATCATCAAATATAACTCCTTGAGTATCAGAAGTGTGCATAAACTTAAAATTCCCTTCTTTAACTGTTGTTATTAAAACGTATCCTAATTTATCATCCCTTCCATGTGGGAATGGTGGAGAAAACTTTATCTCAGTCTTTCCAAATTTAAACGTTTTGTTGTCAGCATAATCTATCTTCTTTGCAATATCTTTAACACTTTCCAAAAATTTCCTTGCCCTCTCCATCTGACTCTTATTTATAAACTCAGTTGGATGCTTTATCAGTAAAATTTTATCTTTGTATAGTTCTTTAGCATAATCCTTTGAATCCAAATAAATATCATCAAAAAATGGTGTATAATGGTCGTAATGATAGTGAGAAATTGTTATAATATCTGATTTTTTTGCATAGTCATTAATTTTATTTCTCAATTCTTTTAATTTTTTGAATTCAATTTCATTTGGCTTTAATCCATATCTATCAGGGGCTAAGGCAACACCAGGGTCTATTAAAATCCCAACATCGTTTGTTTTTACATAGGTTGCCATTGACCTAACCCCTAAGCTTTCAGAAGCTAAAGGAATGACTTTCATAATCCCACCAATATAAAATAAAATTAGGTCTTCATTTTAAAGAAATCACTTAACTTAACTTGCTTACTTTTATCATTTTCAAATATTGAATTTATTCCCTCTCTAATAATTTTTAATCTTTGTTTTATATAATTATTTACATCGTACTCCTCAGCCATCTTTTCCGCTACGTCCATATACTTTTCAACAGCCCCTTTTGAAACCGTCAATATTAAGTTAGAGCCACATTTTGGACATTTTCCTCTTAACGGAATCCTTCTAAACTTAGCCCCACACTTACATCTAACTGCCTGCCTTGAGAAAGCCCTTAAATTTCCAATTAAATCCGGGATAAAGTGGGATTGAATAACCTTTTCAGCAACATCCCTCTCATCAGTAGCTCTAATCTTTTTAGCAACTGATAATTGAGATGTTGTTTTTTCTAACATTGATCCGAGGGTTTTGTAAGCACAAACCTTTGGACCTAAATCTATTCTTGAAGTTTCATGCGTATAACCGATTCCTTCATACTGTTCTGGATTTCCTAATCTATCTTCAACAGTTTCCATAAACTCTTTAACCTCTTTTGGTGAAGGCATCTCTAAGGTTTTCTCATAAAACTCTAAAGGATAGCTCCACATCGTATCCATGTTATGAACTTCCCCATCAACCTCTTTTGGATCCAATATTGTAGTTAAAACTAATGGAGCGTCCATCTGTCCTCCTCTTTTATCTGGGAGGAATTTTTTAGAGAAGTTTAGAAATGCGTCTAAAAGTAAAAAGAAAGAATCCTCATCTCCGTCACAGTTCCTTCTCTTTGCAGCATGGAAATAAGGATGAGCATAGCCAACATTTGCCTTTGTGTAGCCAATAATTCTTCCAACCATCCCTGCTGATGTGTGAGGAGCCATACCGATAACTAAATGCCCAATTAAATCCTCTTTCTTTTTTACATTGTAGAATCTCTCCATATTGTAAAATTTCTCCAATAAATCATCAATAAAATTAGCTACTTTAACAAAATACTCTGCACAACTCTCTGGAATAATAACATCCTGTGGCTTTAGCTCAACAACCTGATCTCCATCAACCAACTCATTGCCATAAATGTCTTTATCATAGCCAAGTTCCCTAAGCTTTTCAACACTAACATTTATCTCATTTGGCTTGAAGTGAGTTACTGGCACATCTGTACAATCGAACCTTGTAGTTCCATCTTTAAAGACATAAACCTCATTCATAGCCCTTAATATGGCCTTTTCCAATGGTTCAACAATTTTTTGCTTTGATGTCATCCCTTTAATACATTTAACATCTCCTGGCTTATTTATCCCTAACCTCTTTAAAGCAGCATACCAGTACTCCTTTAATGGGGCTTTGATTTTTCCAAAAGTATCTAATTCCACTTTAGTTCCACAGAATGGACAAACTCTATATAAAGAGATTTTCCCACATTTTGGACATCTTGTATATGAAACGTCAATATCATCCGTGTTATTTTCTTCAACAGCCTTATTTATCAATCTAACTTGTCCTCCAGCATTACCTATAGGGAAGAGACCATTAACTGGAGGTTTCATCTTTCTTGGAGCAGCTTTTTCAGGTCTTCCCATTCTTGCCCCAACATACACATAGGTGTTTCTCCTAACCTCAAATGGAGCCAATAGATTTATAAGATGCATGCTATTTTTTGCAGAATTTAAAATTTCATCTATGTTTTCAATCAAATCCTTCTTATTTTCAACATCATAACCTAAAGAGTATAGAAGTGGATAGTATTCCTCAATCATCACCTTTTTATTTCTAACTAAATGACAGCAACCAATTAACTCTAAAATTCTCTTTGCCTTCTTATCATCCTCAGTTTCTAAGCCAACAATCCAAACTTTTTTTCCTTCAAAATCATCTTCTTTTCCTTTTAATAACCAATTTCTTAATAATATTATATCTTCTTTGCTAACATCATGCCAATGATATGTATATCTTGGATGTAGTGGAGTTTTTGTTTCTAAGGCAAATTTAACAGCCTCTTCTGGCTTTGGATTCTTTATAAACTCTTTATCATACCCTACGTTGCTAGCTATCAAAACCTTCTCATACCACTCTTCACACCAGCAACTTGGTAATAAAGGATGGTTGTTCTCTAAAAAATCCCCATAATTAACTAAAACATCTCCTAAGAATAAGATTTCCTCAACTCTATCCCTTACTTCTATAGCCTTCTCTATTGTATCAACTCTAATAACATCCCCATTTTTAAGCTTAACAATTGGTGGCTCAATGCTATCAACCGGCACAACGCATGTAGCTTTTCCAGGTCTTTCAGTCTTTAACTGAGTTCCAACAGCCATGAATTCATCAACTAAGTACATTAAAGCAGGATGAAATCCTTGAGTAGCAAATCCAGTATTCCTACTCCTTCCATATCTCAGCCTAAATCCTCCAACTTTTGATGGATGAGCAAATACAGGCCTTCCAGCAATAACTTCGCTTATAAACTTTTTATTTGCCTCTATTTTAATATCTCTCCAGTACCCACTTATCTCTTCTTCCTCTTCATCCACATCTTCATCATCTATTTTTTCATCTTTTTCCTCTTCTTCCTCTTCTTTTTTACTCATTAAATCTTTAAGCCAATCCCATCCTTCTATTCCTAATTTATCTACATGCCTCAATATTTTAGGAGCTTTCAACAAAACCCCTTCAACTAAAACTAATAAAGCCCCTCCCCTTAGCTGGTTTGTCTCAACTCTCGGTAAATCCCTATGCCCAGAAACTTCAACATCATCTGTAGCTTCTCCAGTAATCTCAATTGGAATATTTCTTACAGCTGTTCTAATTTCATCAGCTTTTGGGTTGTATTGAAAACTTCCAACTTCTGATTGATACAGCTCAACCTCCTCAACATACCTCTCAATCTCATCCTCTGTTGGTTTATACCTATCCAATCCCATTGCCTTTCTAACGAAATCCCCAACTAAGACAGATAACGCCTGAGCTGTTCCCCCAGCACTTCTTATAGGTCCTGCATAGTATATAGCTAAATATTCACTCCCATCTGGATTTTTTTTGATTTTAACGTCTGCAATTCCCTCCAGTGGAGCGGCAACAATACCTTCTGTCAATACAGCTAATGCAGTTCTAACTGCCTGCTCTGCCTTTTTTTCTTTGTCAAAATCTCCAAATTTTCCTTCTACAATTTCTTTAGCTATTTCCAATGCTGCTGGCTCTTTACCTAACTCTTTAACCAATTCCCTAATTCTCCCAGCAACACCTTTCGGCCCCACCAATCCCTCAACTCTATCAGCCATATCAGCAGCTAATGGAATCTCTACTTCATCAACTGGGTCAAAACCTTTTTTTCTACACTCTTCTGCAATTTTGTAAATTTTTTTAACTTCATCAACAATACTTTCAAAATATTTTTTCATGTTTTCAGAACATGCGACATGAACCATAATAATCACATAATTAAATATTTTTAAAATTCGATAAAACTTCTCTCAAATAATCTATTCTCAAATTGGTATAAGATGATTACTATAAAAAAATTGAATATTTAAATATTGCGCTAACAAAAAAACTAAATATTTATGCTTATTTCCAATACCCCAATGCCTTCTTTAATTCTTCAACTTCTTCAGCCTTTTCTTCCAACGACTTCCCTTCTACAACTGCCTCTATAGCCGCTCTCATTGCCTTAGCTCCAGCTTTAGTTCCATCTGGATGCCCATGCACCCCTCCTCCAGCTTGTATAATTAAATCTCTTCCTAAAATTTCAACTATTTTTGGAACCAACTTAGGATGAACTCCTCCTGAAGATACTGGGAATATTGGATTAATACCAAACCATTCTTGATTGAAAAATTTGTTTTCGTTATCTGCCTCAACCTTATCATAAACTATCTCATCCCTAATTGCTTTAACCTCCTTCTCTCCTCCTTCCATTTTTCCAACAACCGTTCCTATATGCAGTTGATCAACTCCCAACAACCTGTAAATCTTGGCTAATGCGAGCATCGATATTCCAAAATCCCTCCCTCTTGTTATTGCCGCATGCATTGCCCTATGTGCATGTATTATAAAATTAAATTCCTCCTCTCTGAATGATTGAACTGCTGAAAACCCGCTAACAACCACGTCAATCATCACATATTCACTTCCAGCGTCTTCAGCAATCTCTGCCCTCCTCAGCATTTCTCTGTATGGGGCTGTTATATTTGGCATATATGCCTTCCTTTCTCCAGTCTCTTCCTCCGCCTTATCCCTCATCTCCAAGGTTTTATAAACTCTATCTTCAAATTTGTTAAATTCTTGGGACGTTAAGTTTTCATCATCCTTAACTAAATCAACCCCTCCTACCCATGCTTCGTAAGCCACTTTTGCATGCTCCTCTGTCCTTAAACCCACTTTTGGTTTAACTATAGTTCCCAATAATGGTCTTTCCTTAATTTTAAGAGTTTTTCTAACCCCTTCAATTCCAAATCTTGGGCCTTTATAGGATTTAACAAACTCTTCTGGAAATCTAAAATCTAATATCCTCAAACCTTTGGCAATCTTCATTCCAAATATATTTCCAGCAATCCCTGCCAAAACCCCTGGCATGTTGTTTATTTCAAAAGCATACAACGGATAAGCAATCTTTATTAGGCCTATTTTGTATCTGCCTTCATTTCCAATCTCTTTAATTTCATAAACTTTTGGTTTTAATTTTGTATAAATATCGCTCTTCATTGTTTGAACTTTAGTCCATGTTCCAATAGAACTCTCACCAGCAATCTCATTTGCCAATTTTTCTAAATTTTCTCCTTTGATTATCATGCATGATAACAAATCATTTTCGTTTGGAGTATAATTTAAATCTATGTAATCCATGATATCCCACTTAATTTATTGATTTATATTTGGATACTACTATTTTACTAAATGAAGATATAAATACATTTGCTAAAAACATTTAAGATATGAGATACAAAACTATTAAGTAGATTTTCTAAATTTTATTATGGTGGAATTATGTTCATTGATGGAAAGTGGATTGATAGGGAAGATTTTGAAGTTATCAACCCATATACTTTAGAAGTTATTAAAAAAATCCCTGCTCTAAGTAGGGAAGAAGTTAAAGAGGCAATAGATACTGCAGAGAAATATAAAGAAGTTATGAAAAACCTTTCTATATCTAAACGATACAACATCTTAATGAATATTGCAAAACAAATTAAAGAAAGGAAAGAAGAGCTTGCTAAAATATTAGCTATAGATGCTGGAAAACCAATAAAACAGGCGAGAGTAGAAGTTGAAAGAAGTATTGGAACATTCAAATTAGCTGCCTTTTATGCTAAAGAGTTTAGAGATGAGGCAATTCCTTCAGACGATAAATTGATATTTACAAAAAGAGAACCTGTTGGAATAGTCGGAGCTATAACACCATTCAACTTTCCTTTAAATTTATCAGCCCATAAGATAGCTTCAGCAATAGCTACTGGAAACGTTGTAATTCACCACCCGTCATCAAAAGCCCCTCTTGCTTGCATAGAGTTGGCTAAAATTATAGAGAGAGCTTTAAAGAAATATAAAGTTCCATTGGGAGTTTATAACCTACTTACTGGAGCTGGGGAAGTTGTAGGAGATGAAATGGTTGTCAATGAAAAGGTTAATATGATTTCATTCACTGGAAGTTTGAAAGTTGGAGAGATGATAGCTAAAAAAGCTGGATTTAAAAAGATTACTTTAGAATTAGGAGGAGTCAATCCAAATATTGTATTAAAGGATGCAAACTTAGAGAAAGCTGTTAACTCTCTAATAAAAGGTAGCTTTATATACGCTGGGCAGGTTTGCATCTCTGTAGGGATGATTTTAGTTGATGAAAGTATAGCAGATAGATTTATAGAGATGTTTGTAAATAAAGCTAAAGAGCTAAATGTAGGTAATCCATTGGATGAGAGAACTGATGTGGGACCATTAATAAGTGTTGAACATGCAGAGTGGGTTGAGGGAATTGTTGAAAAAGCCATAGATGAAGGAGGAAAATTACTTTTAGGAGGAAAGAGGGATAAAGCTATATTCTATCCAACAATATTAGAAGTTGATAGAGACAACATCTTATGTAAAACAGAAACTTTTGCTCCCGTAATTCCAATAATTAGGGCTAATGAAGAGGAGATGATTGATATAGCCAACAGTACAGAGTATGGGTTGCACTCAGCTGTATTTACAAATGATATAAATAAGGCATTGAAATTTGCAGAGAACTTAGAGTTTGGAGGGGTTATTATAAACGATTCATCATTATTTAGGCAGGATAATATGCCGTTTGGAGGAGTTAAGAAGAGTGGTTTAGGAAGGGAAGGAATTAAATATGCAATGGAAGAGATGAGCAGTATAAAGACAGTTATAATATCCAAATAATTGGTGGAACTATGGCTAAGGTAATTGTAAACGGAAAGGAAAAAGTTGGAGAAACTTTGAAAGATGTAATAAAAGATGAATATTACAAAGAAGGGGCAAATATAGTTATTATAAAGGGAGTTAAAAGGGAAGCTGAAAAGATAGCTAAGAAGTTTTTAATTAAAACCACTAAAGGGAATATAACGGTGGCGATAACTGAAGATAATGAAACAGCCAAATTTTTTGTAAATAATTACAAAAATTTCGTAAAAAAGCTTAGATGGGTTAGTGGAGTTGATACCGCATTTGGTCCAACAACCATCGATTTAGAGATTTCAGCTGAACCAGGAGCTTTTAAAAAGTGGGATGTTCTTTTAAGCATTTCTGGTTTAGATAAGGATGAAGGGCATATAGTATTTATTAAGAAAAAAACTGAAGGGATTTATGGGTTAAAAAATCCAAAAATTGGTATTGTTGTTGGAGGTAAATGGGTTATTGATAGATTAGATATCGGAGACAAAATTATTGACATAGAGCCAATTAAAGAGGAAAAAGAAGCTGTTGATTACTTAGTAACAACAAACTTAGATACAAAGTTGGAAGATGGTTGGAAAATCTTTACATACTTCACAGCTGAGTTTGATGGAACACCTTCAGCTGTAGAACATTGTTTAGCTTTAATGGAAGATGGAATATTTGAAATTTCTGAAAAAACAAACACTTATGTCGCTGATTGTAGATTACAAACATTGAAGATTGAAGAAGGGAATTTAATTGACAGGGAGAGAGGATTTATAACCGTAAGGAATTATGGAGTTGGAGAAGGTAAAGTTTATATCTATAGGGAGGGTAGAAGCTCCTCTTTATCCCATACAGTTGTTGGAAGAGTTAAAGAAGGAATAGAACTAATTGATTTCTCTGATTCAGGAATTTTGTCTGTAAAAACAATTCCTGAAAGGTTGTGTGCTATTGGTTTAACTATGGAAGAAGCAGAGGAGATGTTTAAAAAATACAACATAGAGGTTGAGAAAGAGGGAGATTTAGAAAATGCCATTGTTGTTGAACAGGAGCCAGAATATACCTTAGATGTGTTAAAGGAAAAGAAAGTTAAAATAAGAGGATTGGATAAGAGCAAAATAGTTGTTATTGAGCTTTATGAAGATAAGGCACCTATAACTACATGGTACTTTAGAAAAACTACTGGCTTAACAACAAAAAGAGTTGGAAAGCTCCACGTTTATTTCAAACATAAAGATGTTGTAATGTTTAAAGGAAATCCAGATTACTCAAAAGGTTTGTTACCTGAAAACATCCCAACCGATAAGGTTGAGCCATGCGCCATTGGAGTAACAAACATGGTTAGTAGGTATAAAGGAATGATTGGGGTTAGATTAGGAGAAAGCGATAAATTTGGTCCTACAGGGGAGAGTTTTGAAAAAACAAACATTGTTGGAAGAATAGTTGAAAACGCTGAATACCTAAAGAATGTTAAAAGTGGAGAAGATGTTTATCTATTGCTAAAAAAATAAAGTATATAAAATTATTTATTTTTATTTTTTACTAAACAACTACTACATTTCCTTTAAATTCAGATCTTACTCCAACAATCGCATTTGCTCCAATCTTTTTGCTTCTTTTAACGCTTTTTCATACATATCCTCATGGTAATATAGAATTTCAATACAAGCTACTCTATCAACAATTCCCAAAAATTTGCTATATTTTTTCCTTCAATAGTTGGTGTTGTTGTTATAATCATCTTCCCAAATTTTTTAATTCTCTTTACTCTCTTCTAAGCTTTTTAAAAAGTTGGCTATCTTATTAACTAAAATTTCAGCCTCTTCTTCATTTGTTGGATATTTAACTTTCAATGTAGGGATATTTTTTCTTCTTACTAAGTATAGGGTTAACTCATTAGTTCTCTGGCATCCTATGCATCCAAAGGCTATTGGAGCGTCTTCCATTATTATTGCCGCTTCAGCTTCTTCAATTAAAGGCCCAATTAAAGCCATTCTCCCTCTAACACCTGAAGGAACTTCTACAGCAGCATACTTTAAACCTTTTTTTGGTTCTTCATCAGTTATGTTCATTGGTGGGCTGTCTATCTCAGGATTTCTTACCAACTTTCCTATAACTATGTTTAGATTTAACGGCTTATGTCCAAATCTTTCAACTAAATCACTCAATATTAAGCTATTTGGGGGGTAGATAAATATTTTTTTCATTTCATCACCTTAAAATTTTTATTTTGAAACCATAGGGTAAACTCCTATTGGTATACCCACGTCCATTAAGTTGCCCCCTTTTAGGGGCAATTAATGTCCAGCTCTTTTTAAATACTATTGACGTATTTGCAACATTGAGCAAACCGTTATAGTATGGGATTTTTGCGGTTTTATATATTTTACTTATTTTGGAAATGCATCTTCTGGTAGGAATTTATGGAGCTCAGGTCTTCTTGCTATTGCTATTATATCCTCAAATATCCCTGCTGTAATATCAACCACACCAATAGCACCTACAACTTTATCCCCATCTTTAATTGGGGCCACAATGACTGGAAGTCCCGCATAAGGGCCTACAATAGGCGTTGCTCTAATAACCTTTCCTTGTTTAATGGCTACTCTTAAAACATATCCTTCATAGTTTGTATCAACAACCTCCCCTTTCTCTAATCTAACTCCAGGTTTATTTTTACTTCTTGCAGCAACAGGTAGTTTGTTAACCAATATATGAACAGCTTGGGCAATAGGTATTAATTCCTTTGCTTCAGAATTTTCAGATATATTTATCATAACTTATCCCCCATAAATCTTTAAGTAATAGTTTGATAATTTTAGTTTAAAAGCTAACTGTATATAAACATATTCTTCTTAAAAATTAGGTGGTAGAATGGAAAAAATTACTTGTGTAGGACATACAGCCCTTGATTATATTTTTAATGTAGAAAAATTTCCAGAACCAAACACTTCTGTACAAATTCCTTCAGCGAGAAAGTATTATGGTGGAGCCGCTGCTAATACAGCAGTAGGGATAAAAAAGCTTGATGTTGATTCAGAACTTTTATCATGTGTTGGTTATGATTTTAAAAACAGTGGATATGAGAGATATTTAAAGAATTTAGGAATAAATATCTCCAAACTTTACTACTCTGAAGAGGAGGAAACTCCAAAGGCATGGATATTCACAGATAAAGATAACAATCAAATCACCTTCTTCCTATGGGGAGCGGCTAAGCATTATAAAGAGCTGAATCCACCAAAGTTTAATACTGAAATTGTTCACATAGCCACAGGAGATCCGGAATTTAATCTAAAATGTGCTAAAAAAGCATATGGAAATAATCTAGTATCTTTCGATCCTGGGCAAGATCTACCACAATACTCAAAAGAAAATTTATTAGAGATGATTGAGCATACAAACTTTTTATTTATGAATAAGCATGAATTTGAGAGAGCATTAAAACTCTTGAATTTTGACATTGATGATTATCTAAAGAGGGTTGATGTCCTTATAGTAACAAAGGGCTCTAAGGGTAGTGTAATATACACCAAAGATGAAAAAATAGATATTCCTTGTATTAAAGCAGAGGCTGTTGTAGATCCAACAGGAGCTGGAGATAGCTATAGAGCAGGATTTTTATCTGCATATGTTAAAGGATACAGCTTAAAAAAATGTGGTTTAATTGGAGCGACAACTGCTTCATTTGTTGTTGAGGCAAAAGGATGTCAAACTAACCTACCAACATGGGATATGGTTGTTGAAAGATTGGAAAAGCATGGATTTAAAATTTAAAATAAAATTAATACACATTTGAGGGATATTATGGATATTGTGGAGAGAATAAATAAATTAAAGGAGGAAAAAAACGCTGTAATCTTAGCCCACAACTATCAGCCAAAAGAAATACAGAAAATAGCTGATTTTTTAGGGGACTCTTTAGAACTCTGCATTAAAGCAAAGGAAACTGATGCTGATATAATTGTATTTTGTGGAGTAGATTTTATGGCTGAATCTGCAAAGATTTTAAATTCTGATAAAAAAGTCCTGATGCCAGAGATTGAAGGAGTTCAATGCCCAATGGCTCACCAACTACCTTCAGAAGTTATAAAAAAATATAGGGAGGAATATCCAGATGCCCCATTGGTTGTTTACGTAAACACAACTGCTGAAACAAAGGCAATGGCTGATATAACCTGCACTTCAGCAAATGCAGATAGAGTTGTTAATTCATTAGATGCAGATACGGTTTTATTCGGACCAGACAACAACTTAGCCTATTATGTTCAAAAAAGAACTGATAAAAAAATAATCCCTATTCCAGAAGGTGGAGGTTGTTATGTACATAAAAAATTCACAATGGATGATTTAAAAAGAGTTAAAAGCAAATATCCAAATGCTAAAGTTTTAATTCATCCAGAATGTAGTCCAGAGCTACAGGAGAATGCCGATTACGTGTTAAGCACGAGTGGAATGGTAAAAGCTGTATTAAACTCTGAGGATGAGGAATTTATAATTGGAACTGAAGTAGGACTTATAAATAGAATTGAATTAGAACTTGAAAAATTGGGTAAAACTAAAAAACTCATCCCATTGAGAGAAGATGCTATTTGTAATGAGATGAAAAAAATTACTTTGGAGAAAGTAGAAAGATGTTTATTAGAGGAGAGGTATGAAATTAAATTAGACAAAGAGATTATTGAAAGAGCTAAAAATGCTATTGAAAGAATGTTAGAGATTAAGTAGGGGGAACATGAGGGTAGAAGAAACTGAAATTTTTAAAAAATATTTTGAGAATTTAACTGATAGGGAGAGGGCAGTTTTTGAAGGGGGAATTACATTAGGAGCTTTATTTCATCAGTTTGTTGGCACTCCAGTTAGTAAAGACAACAAAGAGTCCTTAGAGAGAGCTATAGAAGAGGCTATGAAAAATCAGCCATGCGTTTATGACATAAAAGTTAAAATTAAAGATGTTGGGGAAAAATATACTTCTTTAGATGGAAGAATGTTGGATGTTGACTTAAAAATTAAAATAAACAGGACAATTGCCCATTTAAAACTTGAGTATATAGCGGAAATTGATTACCCCCTTATGTATGTAAAAGAGTTGTACGAAGAATAAAAGTATTTATTTTACTAATTAGAAAATTTTGATATGTACTAAATTATCAGGTGAATGAAATGAAAAAGTTTGCAGTACTAATTTTGCTATTTGCACTTACTTTTGCATATTCGTCAGAAGTTAATTATAAATACACCAGCTCAATCCCAGTAGAGTTCGTCCCATTGTCAAAGGTTAAAAATGTTGATGAACTCAATACATTTTTAAATAAAAACTCTTTAACTGTATTTTGTTTTGATACAGAGCCCATCAACGAAGATATCCTATCTTACTTAGGAATAAAAAGATATGCTCCACCCAGAATACCAGATTATGAGAATAATAGCTTAGATGAAAATAAAGTATATTACACATCTGATCACAAAAAAATATCCGATGGAGTTTATGAAATTAAGGAAAATAAACTTCTATTTATGTATCCAACATCCTTAAACGATAAAGAAACCCTTGATATTATTGGAGAGTATGTAGCTAAAAAGGGAGGGGTTTTTGCATACATAAATAAAGTTCCACCTTACTATAAAGAGATACTCGTTTCAGGGGTTGCAGTAAATAAAATAATCCCTGATGAAAATGGAGAATATGCAATAGATGTTGCAGGGAGAAAAATCAAAGTTGATATGCTTGAAGATGAAATAATAAACAAAAAATTAAAACATATAAAGGCGTTGGAGGCTCTAAACATAAGTGTAAGTTATATAGTAGCAGGTAGTGAAGGCATCGACATCGTTGAGAAATCTAATGTTGATAAAGACGAACTTGAAGATTTATATAACTATTACTGGTTCAAAAAATGGTACAAAGATAACTACACCCACCTCTACTTTAGACCATCAAAATTGGAAGACATTAAAGCTGATGATATATTAGCTTTAAGCTACTACCCATTAATCTATGTTGATAAAGCTCCAGAAACATTTAGAAACGACCCTATTGGAGATTATTACCCTAAAACTATAAGTTACAAAGGAACTATAGAAAGTGGGTATTGGGAAGAAGGAGCTAAAAGCGAAAATAACTACCATCATCTAGATGATGGTGAACCATATTGGACAGAGGAAGCTGAAGAGCCTTCAAAATGGTATTATGAAGGAAAACCAGTTTCAGTAAAAGATGACAGTGAAATGTGGAGTAGATATGAATATTTCAACCATTGGTTTGTGAAAAATTACGGTTATGCATTGGCGAGAGGTTGTAATGGCTTATTCTTAGAAAGTTCAGATAAAAACTTGACAGATGCAATACTTGGAAATTATAACAAAGATTTAGATTGGAAATTGGATTCAAAAGATAAAGTTGAGTATTTAGTAATTCCAGGGGACAGGGGGTTTGAAATTCATGAAGGAATCCCTATTGTAAGAGTTCCGACACCTCTAAAAGAAATTTATGGGGTAAATGTCGTTGAAACCATATATATCCCTCCAGAGGATGAAGACTTTGGAGTTTATATTGCAGATATTAGAGATTACGATAAAAACTTAATTATCGAATTAAAAGAAAATGGAACTGCGATAGTTTCGTTCAAAGACTTGGCTAAATGGCTTAACAAATACAGTAAAAACAACATATTCTACAATGGAACTGCCATAAAAATAAAAGACAACAACGGAATAAAAGTTACCTTATTTAAAAAGAACTTTTCTATAAGCAATTATGCTTTTGAAGAATTTGATAAAGAGCATTGCAAATATGTGATTGTAAATCCTCCTGAAATAATTAATCTAAATTAAATTTTTTGGTGATAAAAATGAAAATAGGATTTTATAATATTCAAGGAGGTACTGGAAAAACTACAGTTGCCGCAAATTTTGCTTATATCCTTAGTCAATCAGTAAAAACCGTATTAATTGATTGTGATATATATGGAGGAACCACCGCTTTGTTATTTGACCTTGAAGATAAAGAACACAATCTAAATACCTACCTTTCAGGAGAATCTACAATTGATGAGATAATATATAACTATGATGACTTGGCAGTTATACCTACAGAGGTTTCTTCAAAAGTTTTTGGATACAAAGCTGATATATCAAGATTTGAAAACCTAATTAACATCTTGGAAGAAGAGTATGATGTTATAGTTTACGATTTCCCGCCAAACATTACTGAAGATAATCCATTAATTGGATACGTTGGAGAGTTTGAATTAGTCAATAAAGTTGTTATTGTCGGAGAAGATAGCGTTCCATCAATTGTAAATTCATTAAAATCTATGGATCTTATAAGAGATTTAGACATAGGATTTACAGGAATAATTGTAAATAAATACAGGGGGCTTACAGATATTACCGAAATAATAGAGGATGTTATTGGAATCCTGCCTTATGATCCAAACGTAGAGAGACAGTGGGTGGAGAGTAGTCCAATAGCAAACATTAAAACAAAATTCACAAAAGAGCTAACCAAATTAACTAATGAGCTTGCAAGTATATATTTAGAGAAAGATTTGGCATCTTTAAGAGCATTGAAATTGGCAAAAGCCATATCTGGAATAACTGAAGAAGAAAAATCTGAAGAAGAGACTGAATTTAAAGATTTGGAATAATGGAGTGATATAGATGCTAACAAAAAGAATAATCCCATGTTTGGATATCAAGGATGGAAGGGTGGTTAAAGGAACAAAATTTTTAAATCTAAGAGATGCCGGAGATCCTGTTGAATTAGCTCAGCTGTATGATGATGAAGGAGCCGATGAGCTTGTATTTTTAGATATAACAGCTTCAGCTGAAAAAAGAGATATAATTATTGATGTTGTTGAAAGAACTGCTGAGAAGGTTTTTATCCCTTTAACCGTTGGTGGAGGAATTAAATCAATTGAAGATTTTAGAAAAATTTTGAGAGCTGGAGCTGATAAAATCTCAATAAACACTGCAGCAGTAAAAAATCCTAATTTAATTAAAGAGGCGAGTGAAATATTTGGCTCTCAATGTGTTGTCGTTGCCATAGATGCTAAGAGGCATTACATTAATGAGGATGAGATAGATAAAATAGATAAAAACGTTGTTAAGGTAGAAGATGGTTATTGCTGGTTTGAAGTTTACATATATGGAGGTAGAAAAGAGACAGGTATAGACGCCATAGAATGGGCTAAAAAAGTTGAAGAATTGGGAGCTGGAGAGATTTTATTGACAAGTATTGACAAAGATGGAACAAAAAGTGGTTACGACTTAATATTAACAAGGGAGATTTCCAAAAGCGTTAAATTACCAGTTATAGCTTCAGGTGGTTGTGGAAAACCAGAACATGTTTATGAAGCATTTGTTCATGGAAAGGCGGATGCGGCATTAATGGCTGGAATATTACACTATAAGGAGTATACAATAGAAGAGATAAAGAAATATTGTGCCGATAGAGGAATTCCTATGAGGTTGTTATAAAATTTAATTAATAATTTATCCCTGTTTTAATGATTTTAAAACCTCATCTCCCAATATATCCAATATCTTTCTCCTATACTCAAGGAATTCTATGCTTGTTCTATCTCTTGGCCTTTTTAAATCAATTTCAACAATCTCCTTTATTTTTCCAGGTCTTGCAGTTAATACAACAACCCTATCCGATAAATAAACTGCCTCATCAACACTGTGGGTAACAAAAAATACGGTCTTTTTCTCTTTTTCCCATATTTTTAACAATTCATTTTGCAAAATATTCCTTGTTTGAGCATCCAATGCTGCAAAAGGCTCATCCATTAAAACAATCTCTGGGTTATTTGCAAGAGTTCTTGCTATAGCTACTCTTTGCTGCATTCCTCCGCTTAATTGATAAGGATAGGCATCTTCAAACCCTTCCAATCCAACCATTTTAATGAACTTTTTAGCTATCTCAATCCTTTCTTTTTTTGGAATGCCTTTTAACTCCAAACCAAACGTAACATTCTTTAAAACAGTTCTCCATGGCATTAATGTGTATTGCTGAAACACAACACCCCTATCAGCTCCTGGTCCTTTAACTTCCCTCCCATCCAACAAAACCTTTCCTTCAGTTGGATAATCTAGCCCAGCAATAATCCGTAATAAGGTAGTTTTTCCACAACCACTTGGACCCATAACTGTCAAAAATTCATTTTCATAAACTTCCAAATTAATATTATCCAATGCTTTAACCCTATTTCCATTAAATTCAAAAACTTTTGATAAATTTTCTACCTTTAGCTTTACTTTCATCCTATCCCTTTATAATTTGCTTATTTCATCATTTTACTCCCCATAGGGGAAAGCCCCCTATTGATATGAAACTTTAAGAGAGCGTAGATTTTATCAAGATTATTTATCTACTTTTCTTATATTTAGCTCAATAATAGTTCTTTCAATTATTTCATCATTTTTCTCCAAACAAAGTATTTATCTTCTATATATCTCAAGCCCCTATCTAATACAAGCCCAATTAATCCAATGATTATCATACAGGCAATAACCACATCCATCCTACTTAACGAATAGGCATACATAATTAAATAACCCAATCCAGCGTTGCTTGATGGTAGCATCTCAGCGGCAACGACACACATCCATGCGATTCCAGCTCCAACCCTAAGTCCAGTTAAAATGCTTGGAGATGAAGCTGGGATAACTACCTTTATTAGAATATCCTTCCCCTTAGCTCCCAATGTTAAAGCCGCTTCAATTAGTGGAGTAGGGACACCTTTAACTCCAGATATTGTATTTATTAATATTGGAAAGAACGCCCCAATAAATATGATAAATATCATTGACATCTCTCCAAGTCCAAACCATGCCAACGATAATGGAACCCAAGCTAATGGAGGAATAGGCCTTAAAACTTCAATTAATGCATCGCAGAAGTTATTTACTACCCTATAATGCCCCATCAATATTCCCAAAGGAATTGCCACAACTGAAGCTAATAAGAAACCGCTTAAAACTCTTTTTATACTAATTATTGTATTCCCTATTAAACTTCCAGTTCCTAAAACTCCTTCAAATGGGTGGGCTAAAACATTAATAACTGCCTCAACTTTTGGTAATATAACCGGTTTGTTTAAATATATGGCCAAAATTTCCCATGCGACGATAACACCTATCGGGAGGATTACTTTTAAAGTTACATCTCTCAAATTCACATATACCCCCTTAATTCACTTTTACGTATCATAAATTAATAAAAATTTGATAAAAACTTTAAGTATATTCCAAAGTATTTAAATTTTGTTATTCCCAGAGCGTTCCATTTAAATAGCTAATGATTTTATCGTTAGTTCTATTGTAGATCTTTCCAATCAGCGCTTTAATTTTAACTCCTTCATTGGTATTAATTTCTTCAACGTTTTTTATATTTATGATCATCTTCATCTTTCTCATGAAATATAGAAATTCCTCAAAATCCTCTTCACTATCAAATATTAACTCAAAGTCCTCAGAAACCCTCTCCCCATTAGCCACTTTATTTATTGTTTCAACCATCGGTAGCAAAATTGCCTCTCCCAAATCTTTAGCCCTTATTTTTCTTTCTTCAAGACTTTCTTTAAACTCATAACTCATAAATCCTTCTCTTACAACTCTACTGAATATAAAATCAATACCTAAATCAAAGAAAAATGTAAATGCGGATTTTAAATCTTCACATTGTGTATAATGGGTTGTGTATTTTATTGGGGAGACGGCCATATCGGGATCTTTTAAAACAACTCCCTCCCTTCCCTCTTTATTTAATTTTTCAATAATTTTTCTTACTTGTATGTGGGCAGTTTCTTTATCAACAATTGCTAAGGGCTTAACGTAAGGTAAGTTGTATTTTTCACATAGCTTCATCCTTTCTTTTACTGGTAGAGATTTGTTAGTTTCTCTCTCTTTTATGTCAAATATGTAAAATCCAAGGTTTTCATATCCTTTATCGGCCTCTTTGTAATAATAAGGAGTGTATGGATTATTTAGCCCAATCATCTCCCCACATAGCATATATTCATTGTAGTCATCTAAAATCTCCAAATTTAAGAATTTTTTAACTTTTTTTGTTGTAAATGGGCAGATATAACCACTCCTTGTTAACGCATAAATCTCATCATCTACTTTAACTATCCTTATGTTGTAGCCATTTAATTTTTCTTCAACAACAACCTTGTCAATAAAATGATTTTTTATTGTTGGGTAGAGGGTTATGGCCCTATAAGTTTTTGGATATCCCCTAACGACATCAAGGTTTTCATTTAAAAATATGACTGTCCCTTTTTCTATCCCCCTAAATCCTTTTTTAAATAGCAGGTATTTTTGTTCTTTATATTCATCTTCTCTTAAAATTTTCTTTTTAAATGCTTTATTCAAGTCTTTTATGGACAAATTAAGTTTTTCTGCTATTTTATCCAAAGCGTATGCTGAAACCTGCATAGATATCAACCATACTTTAACTTTAATATTAACTAAGCATTATAAAATTATAAATAACCTTAGTCACAAAATTATGTTTAGGTATTTTACTACAAATTATTTACTAATAAAGTAGGGATAAGATGAGACACTCCAACTTGTGCGTGTTTATAATATTTACATTGATCATCTCAGTAATGAGTGGTTGTACTCTATTATTTCCAAAAAAATACCCTGATTTTTTATATAAAGAATATAACGTTGTAAAAATAGAGAATAAAACAATAAACGGTGTAAATGTTGCTATTGTGTATCAAGTAAAATCAAATATTGGTTCAAGACCTACCCCATACAGTTTAGATGCGGATAGTAAAAGAGATATTGGAGAAATAACATATTATGTATTTAAAAACACAGATGTTGATGAAGTTCAAATTATATGCTACTATGCAGGAAAAGGGGAGCTTCAGCCATATTACAAGTTTAAAATAAGGAGGAAAGAAGCTGAATTATCCGGGCTTTTAAATGCTACAGAAAGAGAACTACCTACTGTGGTTATATACAGCTTTGATAAATTAAAATCATTGGGGGATCTTTGGATTAACAGTAGATTATCGGTATATGGATAAAGGTGGAAAATATGGTACGTGTAATTCCTTTAACTGATGAAGAAAAGATGAGTATTGTCTCAGGTCTAAGAAGTTCAGTACCTGCTACAAAATTAGTTACATTAAGAAAGTTACAGGAGATTGCTGAAGTTAGACCAGAAGCAATTTTATATTTGGATGTCTACGATAAAGTAACATTAAACGAGATAATTACATTGTTAAATCAAATAATTGAATACGATTCTGATGATATCCTAAGAAGAGAAGCAACTATAACTCTTGAAAAGGTAAAAAAAGCTTTAGGTACTAAATTTTCAACATTCGTCCCACTTTGTAATTCCTGTAAATCCCCTATTGACTTAGGTTGGGATTACTGTACCAACTGTGGAGCTGAAATTAAAAATATGACGTTTGAGGAGGAAATTGAAAGATGTAAAAATTGTAACAACTATATTTCAGATTCTTGGAAATTCTGTGCTCATTGTGGTACAAAGTTGAAAGAAGAAGAAGAGGAAGGAGTATTAAGATGTCCAAATTGTAAAAGACCGATACAGCCAGAATGGATTATATGCCCATACTGCGGTTACAGGCTTAAAAGAAAACCATAAACTTCATTTAGATGTTCAATTTTCTTCTAACTTTTTTAACAGCTTTGCTATACAATGCAATATTATATTTACTCCCCAATTTTCCAAAATGCCATTTTGTTTTCCATGGATTTTTTAATAGATTAGATCTTGTTTTTATTAACTCTTTTGTTTTTATTTCTAATAGATTTAAAAACTCCTTTGGAGATAAATCATCTGGTTTTTCTATATTTAGCTCACTAAATCTTGTATATGCATTTCCAACCTCCCATATAAAATGTGCATCACTTCCAAAAGCCATTGCAAAATCGTATTTTTCAGCATACTCTAAAGCTTTTAAATTTAGTTCTATACTACGGCATCTACTATTAAAAACCTCAACAATATGAACATATTTTAAAAACTCTTTCTCTTCTAATACATTGAATTTTGCTAAACTTCTTCTTCTACTCATATCAAAAGGGTGTGGAAGATAAATCAAAGCCCCTTGCTCTCTAACTCTATCTAATGCTTCATACAAATCTAAGTTTGGAGGAATTTCTTCATTTAAAAATAAACCAATAAATTCTCCTCTATTTGTTGCTATTTCTTCCCCAGGTATTGCAAAATTTAATTTAGTTAGTTTATTATGGTCACAAATTGCTGGAATAATATTTCTCTTTATACAAAATTTTTCCAAGAAGCTCCTTGGATTTAAAGAACATTTACTTACTATAGAATGAACATGTAAATCTACTTTCATTGATGTCCCCGATACTATTTATAAGAATTTTTATTTTAAGATTCATTAAGATAATCTATTAATTTAAGTTTTACTAACATAAATTATTAACAGTTTTATGATATTGGTGATAATTATGAAAAAAATTGGCATACTCGAGGTAGTTGTCATGTTGTCTATATTAATAACTTCTATATCTTTGGCATATAAATTTTATAGTAATAATGGAAATGATTATGAGTTTGATGGAAACCAGATGTATAAATGTGCATGGGTGTGTGAGAAAATTTTGGATAAAAATTTTCCTTTAAATGCCACTATCATTGGAAAATGGACGCTATCTAAAAAACCTTTCAATGGAGAGGTTGAGATATACGATGCAAAAGGTGGGACGTTATATGCAATATATAATGGAACACCAATAACTATTGGTGGAGAATTGGCTTATCAGGAAGACATAGCTGCAAAAAAGATAATATTGCATCCAATTGGAAAGTCAATAATATTTTATGAATTAGATCCAATAGAAGGAAAGTCATTCAGAGATATTGCAAATAAAATAGAAAACACAACAAAAAACTTTAATATTGTTGATGTTATAGTTGAGGGTAGTATGGGAGTTGATTCAAAAACATATACGCCAGCTGAGAGACAGAGGATTATAAACAATCTTGATGTTGATATTAAAAAAGGTTTAGAACTATATTTTGTTGAGTATGGAATTATAATTAATGGAAAAATCCATTTGAATACATTAAAAAATCTTGATAAATGTATAGGAGCTTCAAATATATCAACATCAAAACTAACTGTCTATGTTGTGGTAAATAATTCAATAGATGAAATACCTACCAAAATAAAGGAAAAATATGCCATTGTTACATTGGGATAACATGAGGAAGATTGAGCTTCATCATGTATTTGTTATATTATCTTGCATTTATTTAATATTTTCAGACATTTCAATAAATTCAGCAATGGTTTTTTTATTTTCGGCAATATTTTTTTATTTATCATTTATTGCTGGTAAAAGGTTATATTATTTAATTGGCACAGATAAAGAGAATTTAAAAATAAACTTAAAGAAGCATTATAATTTTGGAATTTTTTTAATGATAGTTGGGTTGATAGCAGTAATATCTGACTTAATTTGGGTAAAGGATGTCCCTTTATTTAATCCATTATCAAGAAAATTTTTAAATGTATATTTTACAACATTATCACATCTCTTTTTAGTAGGTTGGGCAATTGTAGTAGCTTCTTCTAATATTGATAAGAAAAAAATCTTGTTATATACGATTATATTTTCAATACTAATTATGCTTCTTGGATATAGGACAAATGTATTAGTTTTGTTAATTTCTGTTGGTGTAGTCTTGTATTATAAAAATAAAATATCTAACAGAGAGATTTTGAAATATGGAATTCTTGTCTTTGTTATTTTGTTGGGATTGTCAATATTAAGGTTGTATGCTTTGGGAGTGGAAGGAAATCCAATCACATCAAGAATAGCCTTAACTATGAGCATCTATGACATAATATTCAACAACTTTAATGGTGTTTTTAATGGACATATTCATTATGCGGCAGTGTTTTCGTATCTTGGACTGTGTAATGGAGCGAGAACCATTATAGCTAAAACATTAGGGATTTATAATGTGAGTATAACACCAACAATAGTTGGGGCAGTTATAGGAGATTATGGAACTTTGGCTATAATTCCATATTTTGGGATGTTGGGGATATTTTTAGGATTTTTCTACAAATTAGCAGAGGAGTTAAAAGGGATTTATTTGGGAATTTTTGGGATATTATTTGCCTATACACTTATAGCAATAGAAAGTGGAATTTTAGATATTGATGTAATTGCCTACTATTTATTTGGGTTGATATTATGTATATATGCGATATTATCAAAAAAGCTAAAAAAATTAAAGAGGTAGATTTATTCCATCCCGTTATTATTGTTATAATTGGGCATTTGGCAATATTTATATTGGCTTTACCATATTTGGGGAAAATTGGATTATATAATTTATTTAAAGTTGCAGGGATAGCATCAATTTTCATTCTTGGATTTTCTCTTCCATTTATTTTTAATTTAAAGATTAAATTTAATGAATATACTGCATATTTGTCTTTTTTGTTTTTATCATTTTTATCCTTATATGGAGTTTTTAAAATTACACATTCGCTATTATTGTCCATAATTTATTTGCTATTTATCCTTATAATTGTTGAATTCTTTATAAGATTCCACAAAAAAAGAGTTTTCAATGACATACTTTTTGTGATTGGAGTTCTTGCTTTTATTTTAATAGTTTTTATTTATGGGGCTATTCCTCTATTTAATTATGAGGTAAGGATGGCTATTAATTCAGAACCGTTAAGATTAATATCCATGGGGGCTTTAATTTATGCAGGTATTGAGAATAAAGTTTATTTCATAATTGCGTTTGTGATTTTGGTTCTATTAGGATATAAAGCTGGAGTTTTAATACTTTTTATTGCTTATATTGTATATAGATATGGAAACATTCCATTTAAATATATAGTTTTATCGGCATTTGCTTTATTAATCTTTTTAGGAGTTATGGGAAAAATTATATTATTATCTTCCAATCAAAACTGGAATTTAAATCCAATAGAACTTTTATGTTATAGAGCTTATTTTGATTTGTATGTTCTTAGTAAGATTGTTGAAAGCAATATATTAACTCTTGGGAAAATTACTTTAACTCCAAATGGAGAGCAACTTATTGGAGAGTTACTCTTTGGATATCCTCATAATATTACAACAACCTTATTTGGAACAATATATCTCGACTTTGGGATTTTTGGAATTTTATTTGCCATATTGTTAGGGGCTGTATCAAAATTTATATATGAGGGAGATAAAAAGCTCTATGCAATATACGCCTCTTTATTATTAGCTTATTGTGAAATAGGCATTAATTATGGGCTTTTAGTAGTTTTGTCATTATTATTATATATAAATATGAGAATTAAAAACTCTTAAAGAGGGATAATGATGGAGAAATACATTATAAAAACACAAAAGGGCTTTGAAAATATTGTTGTGAATAATTTAAAAGAAATTATTAATAACTTTAATTACATCATTTCTCCTGATGGGTATCAGGGGATTGTTATAGTTGAGAGTGATGAAGATATTGAGGATAAAATCTTAGAGATTCCAGAGGTTGAGAGGGTTTTAAAAGTTTATTTTGAAACAGAGACAGATTTTGATAAGATAGTTAATTTAGCTGAGAAGATTAAAGATTACATAAAAGAGGATGAGACCTTTGCCGTTGAAACTAAAAAAAGAGGAAAACAAGATTTTAGCTCAACAGATG
The DNA here is from genome assembly GCF_000023985.1 of Methanocaldococcus fervens AG86. GTDB lineage: Archaea > AGJL01 > Methanococci > Methanococcales > Methanocaldococcaceae > Methanocaldococcus > Methanocaldococcus fervens. Next base: position 1,225,737 of record NC_013156.1, on the reverse strand, counting down.
TAAATATTGTTTTGGGGGCTAAGATTAAGGACTTAACAAACGCTTCAGTTGATTTAAACAATCCAGATAAGGTTGTTCATGTTGAGGTTTTTAAAAATAAAACTTACATATCAATAACTCCCGGAGAAAAGTTCAAAAAATACACCAAAGAGAAGAGAAATGCAAGGGAATTATTTAAAAAAGTTGTCATTGTGCAGATGCCTTATTTAGGGGAGAAAATTGTATGTAAGAGGTTTGGTGAGGCAATTGGAAGAGCAGCTCAAGGATTTGAAGTTAAGGAGTTAATTATAGCACCAAAAGAAAAAGTTAATGCCTATGAGTTGATGGAGTTTATTAAGGGAGTTAAGATTGGGCAACATTCAAGATATGAAATACAAAAAAGAGCTTATCCATTTGAGATTAAGTTAGTTCCAGTAACTGTTCAGGATTTATATCAGGTTGTTAGGGATAAGAGGAGGAATAACAGGCTGTTGATAATTACTGACCCAAAAGGAGACGAGTTATCAAAAATTAAAGATAAATTATCTTATGATTTAAGAAAAAAGAGGGAAATTATTGTATTTTGTGGTTCAAGGGAGGGAATTCCAAGAGGGTTGTTTAGATTTGCTGACTATATAGTAGATTTAGCCCCACACATGACCTTTGCCACTGAACATGCCATTCCTGCCGCTTTAATAGCTTTATGGGGAGTTTATAGTGGAGAAGATTTAGATGATAGTTTGGAAAATAGCTCTGAAGAAGAAGAAACAGAATCTAACTTAAACGGTGAATAACTTAATCTTTAAATTTTGTTAATAGATGCACCGCACCCACTATGGGGTGCGGTAAAAAATATGCACCCTACCTACTTTGAGGTAGGGTTAGAAAATGACTATTTTATTTAATAACTCTTATCTTATTTAAAATTTTTGGCTATTGATTGAATAATTGATATTCAGAATTTAAAATTTAATCTCATTCAATCCCAAAACGTCAAATGTGTTGTAAATACCTTCTTTTTTGTTGGCGATGTATCTTATAGCCAATATAACGCCATTAACAAATGCCTGCCTACTACTTGCCCTGTGAGTTAGCTCAATCCTCTCACCATCTCCAGCAAATATAACTGTATGATCTCCTACAACATCTCCTCCTCTTAATGCATGAATTCCTATCTCCTCTTTCTTCCTCTCCCCAGTCATCCCTTCTCTTCCGAATACAAAAACACTATCAATTCCTCTATTTGCTTTTATAATCTCAGCTGCTCTCAAAGCAGTTCCTGAAGGAGCGTCTTTTTTAAACCTGTGGTGCATTTCCACAATCTCAATGTCATAATCTCCAAGTTTCTTAGCCAAAAACTCCAAGGTTTTAAAGAATATATTAACTCCTATTGCAAAGTTTTGAGATATTACTGCAGCAACGTTATTTTCTTTTATTGCCTTCTCAATCTCTTCCTTCTGCTCTTCAGTAAACCCAGTAGTTCCTATAACTAAATTAACTCCATTTTTAGCGGCTATTTTTACATTTTCAACACATGCATGAGCTATGGTAAAATCAACCAAAACGTCTGGCTTTGTTTCTTTTAAAACTTTATCTAACTCATCTGCAGTTGACAATGGAACTCCAATCTTCCCAATACCTATTAACTCCCCTACATCTTCTCCTTTTTTTGGATGATTTGGAACTTCAAAGGCAGCAACAACTTCCATATCATCTTGTTGAGTTATGGTTTTGATTATATTGCTCCCCATCCTTCCCAAAGCTCCAGTAACTGCTACTTTAATCATTCTACCACCTTTATTTATCTTCACTTAAACATCTCCTATGCTCTTCTATATCAAAATCTATGACATAATATTTATAGATTTCATCTGCAAGGTTTTCAGCGAATTCCTTAGCCTTTTCTTTACTTTCAAACCCCAAAACCCAAATCCCCCACATTGTTTCCCAATTTGATGAGAGCTTACAACTCTCTTTTATAGGTTTCTTTCCATTGAATTTATGAATAATTATTTTTTTATTCTTCCAATCAATATACAATGCATAATTTTCCCCTTCTATTTCAATATTTTCAATATTTTCCCCATAAGCTTTATTTTTAACGTTTTTTTCCAAATAAACCTTAATAAATTTATTTAAGGGAAGTCTTGAAATCTTAACCCTCACATTTTTAAAAACATCCTCTAAAATTTCCTCAATCTCCTCTTCTTCTATCCAATCTAACGTAGTAGGCGTTAAAATAGTTAGATACCTATCTCCGTCGATATTTACGTCTAAAATTTTCAAATATTCATTGTAAATGCCAAATTGTTTTAATATTTTTATTAATTTTTCCATGGGTCATTCCTCTAACATTATATATAATTTTAAGAGTTTTTCAATGATTTCAAGCTTTTCAATGATGATTGCGATGAGTTGGTTGTATCTATAGCTATAAAGTTCTTGCCTCAATATATGCAAATAATGAAAAAATTTTAATTTCAGGTAGCTCTCTTTAAACTCTTCCCAGTGCTCTTCATAGTGCTTTCCATGCTCCAGTCTTGGAGATAAAATATAGTCAGATGCGTGCCTATACAGCTTTAAGTCCATTAAAAAGTTTCTAATCTTTTTGCTAAAATTTGCGTACCTATCTTTATTGTGCCAATCATCTATATTCTCCTTAATATAGAATTCAAATGCATTTAGTAGATAGAGCATTGCATAATAAAACCTCGACACAAAAGTTCTTAAATCAAATTCTTTTAACGCGTTAATACAACTATCCAAGAAATGAATACACTCTTTTAAATATACGTTATTTAGATTATGCATTCTTTCCATCACCCAATACATAGACTTTAAACCCTGCCTTCTCCCATAAATCTCTATTTATTATATTTTTGGTGTCAAGGATTATTTTATTTTTTACCTTTGAGGCAATATGTTTCATCTCGTCCTCACTGAAGTTTTTATACTCATCATGCTCAGCCAACACAATGATGATATCTGCCCCATCAACAGCCTCATCTAAATTAAATAATGGATATACAAAATCTCTTGCATACTTATCATAGCATTTAACATCAAAACCTTCATCCATCAATTTACCAACAACTTTCTCAGCTGGGCTTTCTCGTGTGTCATCTACATTACCTTTGTATGTTACTCCAAATATTGCAACTTTTCCATTATCCTTTTTTATTATCTTTTTTATTTTTTCAACAACAAATAGCGGCATGGAATCGTTCAACTCTCTCGCAGTTCTTATTAATTTGGCATTTTTTGATTTTTCAACGATAAACCATGGATCTATACTTATGCAATGCCCCCCTACACCAGGTCCTGGCTTTAAAATATTGACCCTCGGATGTTTATTTGCCAACTCTATTGCTTCCCAGACATTAATACCAATCTCTTCTGAAATTTTTGCAAACTCGTTAGCTAAAGCGATATTAACATCTCTATATGTGTTTTCCATTAACTTAACCATCTCTGCTGTTTTAGCGTCAGTTAAATAAATCTCTCCAGTAACAAAGCTTTCATAAATTTCCTTCGCCATTTCAGCAGATTTTTTATCAACTCCTCCAATAACTCTATCATTCTCAACCAATTCCTTTAATATATTTCCAGGCAAAACTCTTTCTGGGCAGTGGGCAACATAAACTTTTTTATCTTTTGATAATGATTCATAAATCTCATCTGTAGTTCCTGGAGGTATTGTGCTTTCAATTATTATTAAGTTCCCATCTTCAAGATATGGTTTTATATTTTCGATGGCTTTATCTAAATAGCTTAAATCACATCTCTTTTCCCCATTATTCTCAATACATGGCGTTGGAACACAGATAATAAAAACATCTGCCTTATCTGGAGTTGCCTGCACTTTTAAATTTCCAGAGTTTATAGCTCCTCTAACTAAAGTCACTAAATCTTTTTCTGTAGTTTTAAAACTTAACTCTTTAATCTCCTCTACCCTTTTCTCATTTATATCCACACCAATAACCTCAAACCCATGTATGGCCAACATTGAAGCGGTTGGTAAGCCAATATATCCTAAACCAATTACACATACTTTTTTTCCGTTTTTTTCCACTTTTACCATTCTATCCCCAATTTATAGATTTGTTTCATTCAAGGATAATTATATATCCATAAAGTAGTTAAGCATAAAATACAAAAACCCTAAGGTTTATAGTTAACCTTCACAAAGTATAAAATATTTATGAGGGATTGCCATGGAGAGAATAGCTGTTTTAGCATATTCTGGAGGGCTAGATACAAGCTGTTGCTTAAAATTATTGGAAGACAAGTATGGATATAAAGTAGTTTCCGTCTGTGTAGATGTTGGACAGCCAGAAGAAGAAATAAAAGAAGTTGAAGAGAAAGCTAAAAAGTTGGGAGTTTTAAAACACTACACAATAGATGCAAAGGAGGAGTTTGTTAAAGATTATATATTCAAGGCTATAAAGGCAAATGCAATGTATGAAGGCTACCCATTATCAACCGCTTTGGCAAGACCTTTAATCGCCTATAAAGTTATTGAAGTCGCTAAAGAAGTTGGAGCTGAAGCTGTAGCTCATGGATGCACTGGAAAAGGAAATGACCAGTTTAGATTTGAAACAACAATAAGAATTAAAGCCCCAGATTTAAAGATTATTGCACCAATTAGGGATTTAAACTTAACAAGAGTTGAAGAAATTGAATATGCAAAAGAAAAAGGCATTCCAATCCCTACTGAAAGTAAGAAATACAGCATAGACGAAAACTTATGGGGAAGAAGTATTGAAGGTAGTGAGTTGGAAAATCCTGATTTTGTTCCTCCAGAAGAGATATACGCATGGACTAAAAACCCAGTTGAAGATAAAGAGGAGGAAATTGTTGAAATTAAATTTGAAAAAGGGGTTCCAGTAGCTATCAATGGAGAGAAGTTGAATCCAGTTGATCTTATAAAGAAAGCTAATGAAATCGCTGGAAGGCATGGTATTGGAAGAATAGACATCATGGAAGATAGAATTATTGGCTTAAAATCAAGAGAAAACTATGAATGTCCAGGAGCTGTTTTATTATTAACTGCCCACAAAGCTTTAGAACAGTTAGTTTTAACAAGGGATGAACTCAGATTTAAAGAAATTGTTGATAGCATATATGGAGAGTTAATCTATAAAGGATTGTGGTTTGACCCATTAAGAGAGGATTTAGATGCATTTATTGATAAAACTCAGGAAAGAGTTACTGGAACGGTTAAAGTTAAGTTATTTGGTGGAACTGCAAGGGTTGTTGGTAGGGAAAGCCCTTACGCTTTGTATAGTAAGGAGATGGTTTCATTTGATGAAAAAGATGTTGACCAGAGAGAGTTAGCTGGAATGGTTAAATATCATGGACTGCAGGCAATGTTGTATGAAATGGTAAAAAAGAGAAAGTAACTTTTTAAATTAAATTTTATTTTTTGTTTATTTTTTATGATTATCCAAATGTATTAAAGATGGCATCACTGTTTTCTGATAACTGTATTTAGAACCTTTTCTCTCTGAATATCCAACATCTGCTGGAGAGAGCAGTTTGCTAAATATCAACTGCCCAATTCTCTGATTTTTGTATAAAATAACTGGCTTATCAAATGCAACAATTTCCAAGGTAATCTTTCCCTTAAAACCAGCATCGATCCATCCAGCGGTTTGGTGAGATGTTAAAAAAACTCTACCTAAACTACTTCTACCCTGATATTGAGCACATATATCATTAGGTAGCTCTATATACTCATTTGTTGTACCTAAAATTCCTCCTTCAACGACGTAATCAACATTATATTTTTCTTTAAAATAGTTGATTTTTTCTTCAGTTAAATTGTAATTTAATGGGCAAACCAAAATAGAGTTTTTTATCTTTATTCTTTTGTAATTTAGCTCTTTTGATAAATCATAGACCTCATCATCATAAATTATAAACTCATCTCCTAAGGTTACGTCGTATGAGCAAGGTCCTACGAAATTTCTATTAAATGGATTTATGATGATTCTTTTTGATGTAACATAGTCAATAATATCTTTGTCGCTAAGAATCATAAACCTATCACCAAAAATATTTGATATTAAATATAAAATATTTATATAAATTTTGGATTCTTAAAAAATAAAATATTAAAATATAAATAAAAAAGTAGTAAGAGTATAATTAGAAATAATATGCTAAACAAATTTATTGTACCTCGGTATCTAATTTATTAATGTATGATGTAGTTTTTTCTTCAGTAATATTTGTGAAGTTTTCAGCTTGTGTTCCTGCTTTTTGAGCTGCTGAACTAGCATTTTTTACATAGTAATAACCTGCAACAATTGCAACTAATACAGCAGCTGCGACTAAAACTCCAACTTCCATTGATAACTGCCCTTTCTTTGATAATAATTTTTTCAATAATTTCATCTTACCCACCTCAACACCATAATTAAAATCTAACTATGTACAGTTAATATTTGTAATGTAAAAGTATATATAATTTTTGAATTTCATGATTTATAAAACATTTAATTAACATGATCCTAAATTATATACTAGAATTATTTAACAATCTCACGAAATGTGAGGATTTATTTTCAGTAACGTTTAAAAATTTTTGTGCCTTTTCCCCAACTTTATTTTCCCCTTCCCCCGAATTTTTTACGGATTTTACAAAAAAATATGCAGCAATTATTGAAGTTAAAACGGCTGCAGACGCTAAGATGATAATTTCCATCGACACCTGCCCCCTATTGGATAGCACTTTTTTTATTATTTTCATATTGGACAACTCCATATTGGATATTATTATTCCACATTTTAATTATTTAGGACATCATATATATTAATTTCTAATTCTCTGTTTTTTATTAGAACGACCTCTTATTGACGTATGAAAACAAGCTCTCTATATCCTTAATTCCACTATTTGTGTAAATAAATATCTCGTGTCTTAGCTTTGTATTCACTTTAATCCCTCTATGTCTAAACTCTTCTACTATGGCTTTAGCTAATAGCCTACCCCTTCTATCAAAGTCAGTCAACAAGATAACTTCTTTAATTCCCTTTCTTACAAGTTCATCAGCTATTAAATAAACAGGAGTTTTAGATATTACAATAAAAGTTCCTTCAATACCTAATTTCTCTAAGCTTTCCACATCCCTTTTTCCTTCAACAATGATTGGCTTTTCCTCTGCTTCAATTTTTAACTCTTCAATAACTTCCAATAATTTTTCAAAGTATTCATCCCTTCTCATAGTCATCTTCCAAAAATTTTTATTATTTTTATTATAACTCACCAACTATCGGCTTTAATATTGCCTTTTGCTCTTCATTAACAATATTTTTCAAAATCTTTTTTATTAACTTTTTATCTTCATTATCTGCAGAGTTATAGATTCCAGCAAGTAAGTAAATATAATCTTCCAAAAGTTCAGGCATCTTTTGACTAACCTTATAAAATATTTTTAGGCATAGCTTTCTTTTATCAGTATTCAACAAATTCCCAATACTATGTATGCTATTCGGATATTTAAATATAACGTTTGATATAACATCCACCATCAACTTCTCCTCTCCTTTATAACTTCCAATCTCATTTATTAATATTGGAATGACAAGCTCATTGGGATGCTCTTTAAAGAATTCTAATGCCATCAGCCTTAATTTTTTTGTTGCAAATATCATTTCAGCAATTTTTGGAATTAATAGATTTATTTTTTCTTTATCCAACAATTTTTCATCTATAAATTTTTTGATAGCATTAATAAAAGCTAATTTTGAATAATAGCCAACCGCCAAATTTATAATCTCTCCAATTTTATCAACTCTGTTCAATGATGCGTAAATCATAATTTTGTTCGCATTTAGCAAATCTTTATCTTCCATATCTGCCTTTTCAGTTATTTCTAAAATTTTTTCAGCCAAATCATCACTTATTTTATTATTAATTACAATTTCAGTTAAATGAACTATAAGCTCTCCATTTCTTTCAATATCATCTAAAAGCTCATAAATATCTATTAAATTTAGATTTTTAGCCCCTATCAATTCAATTGTTTTATAAAACTCATATCCAATTTTTTCAGCTATCTTTAAATCGTTGTAGTGTATATTATACTTTAAACAAATCTCCGCTATAATCTCCTCTATAATTCCCATGGCAACATTACATTTCCTTATCTCCTCCTCCATCATCAACATATGCCTAAATCCGCCCATAAACTTCTCTTCTTCCAATTTATAAATTAAGTTTTTTAACCTTTTATGCTCGTTAATTAAAAACTCCAAATACTCTTTTTTTGCAAATTCTTTTAATATCCTCAACGATGATATTTTTAATCCTAAATTCATCTTTCTTGCATAAATAAACGCTTTATTTTCAATATACTCCCTTAAATCTTTATTGTTTTTTGCTATCTTTTTAAGCTCCCTTATTGCCGAAGTTTTTGCCTTACCATAACCATAATTTAAAAATTTAAATAACAAATCAACCTTAGTTTTCGAATCCTTTTTTAATGATATTAATTTGACTCCAACAAACTGTTTTTCCTCATTCCCTTTATATAAAAACTCTTTTAAAAATTCCTTATCGTAAAAATCTGACGGAATTTTAACTTCTTCTCTTAAAATTACATTTAAAATATTTTTTCCATGTGATTTTAGTAAATATTTTAGCTCTTCATCTGAAAGCTCAACTTTAATATTTAATTTTCCAAATAACTGTTTAAATTTTTTGTATAACCTTTTATCTTCATCGCCCAGCAACGTTAAATTCAAAAAACTTTTTAAAATATCTTTTTGATTTTCATCTAACGAATCAACTATATTTAATAGTATATCAACTACTAACTCTCTTTCATCCTTTTCTTTTGAATAAAGCTTATTAGCTAAAATTTTTAAAATATCTGAGTTGTATTTTTTTAATAAAACTTTTATCCCATCGTATATATTTTTGGTCTTTGTATACTCAAGAATAGCTTTAAAAAATACATTCTCGTATTTCATATTCTTTAAAAATAAATAAACAACTTTCTCATCTAAATCTCTCTTTGAAATTTCAATTATTGCATCGTCAACCTTCTCTTTATTACTTAACTTTTTTAAAACATCTTCTGCCTCTTTAGCTATAATTCTTCTTTCATTTAAAGCCAATAAAACATAAAATAAATATCTCCCAATTATTTTTTTGTCCAACCTCTTTAAAACCAACAATGCCCTCCTAATGTCATCTTTTTTGTTTGATATAAATAGCTCGTCTAAAAACTTTAAAATATCTGGATTGCTATTAATTAACTTAGATAATTTATCATACTTACCTTGCCTCAAATATCTCAAAAACTCTTCTCTCTCCATATTATCACAAATAATAAAATATCATAATTGAAATAAATAACCTTCGGAACTAAGCCCTTATTGGTATGAAACTTTTATGAAAAGTTTCATCAAAATTAGGTTTCCCCAGGCTTTTTCTAAAAGGCTGTTCGGGATACCCCAGAGCGACTTCGCTACATTCAGCCTTATTTTATTTAAGAGGTATTATGAGGGGCTAAAAGCCCTTCCTTACCATAGGGCTCCGCCCTATTGGGATACCCAGAGCGGGGGCTTCACTACGTTCAGCCCCACTTTAGTCTAAGAGGCATTGCCGAGTGGAGCGAGTCAATGCATCCGTTTTGATCAACCTTTTACTAAAAGATTGATAGATAAACTTTTCTGGTGATATTATGAAAACTGAAATGACTAATGTTGATGTTTGCTGTGTTGTTGATGAATTACAAAGCTTAATTAATGGTAGATTAGATAAAGCATTTTTAATTGATAACGAAAACAACAGAGAGTTGATTTTAAAAATTCACGTTCCTGAAGGCGGAAGTAGAGAACTTGTTATAAGCATTGGTAAATATAAGTATATAACTCTAACAAATTATGAAAGAGAAAAGCCAAAACTTCCGCCATCATTTGCCATGTTATTGAGAAAATATTTAAAAAATGCCAAATTAGTGAAAATTGAGCAGGTAAATTTTGATAGAATTGTTATTTTCCACTTTGAAACAAAGGAGGGGATTTATAAGTTAGTTGTTGAGTTGTTTGGAGAAGGTAATGCTATATTTTTGAATAATGAGAATGTAATTATAGCCCCACTTAGAGTTGAGAGATGGAGCACAAGAAAAATCGTTCCAAAGGAAGAATATAAGTTCCCTCCTCAAAAGCCATTAAATCCCTATAATTTAGATTTCTCAATCGCCTATGAAGTTTTTAAAGATTACTTTTTAAATAATAAAGATGTTGAATGTGTTAGATTAATATCAAGGATCTTTGGTATTGGTGGGCTTTACGCTGAGGAGATTTGTGAAAGGGCTGGAATAGATAAGAAAAAGAAGGATTTAAATGAAGATGAGATTAAAAATCTCTTTGAAGCTTCTAAAAACCTATTTAATGAGATATTTAACAACAAAAAGCCACAAATTGTTTTAAAAGATGACCGTTATTTTGATGTAGTTCCTATAGATTTAAAAAAATATGATGGCTTGGAGAAAAAGTATTATAACAGCTTTTTAGAGGCAGTTGATGATTACTTTGCCAAATTCTTAACGAACATTGTGGTTAAAAAAGAAAAATCAAAGATTGAAAGGGAGATTGAGAAACAGGAAAATATATTGAAAAGGCAAATGGATACATTAAAAAAATATAAAGAGGATGCAGAGAAAAATCAAATTAAAGGGGATTTAATCTATGCAAACTATCAAATTGTTGAAGAGCTTTTAAGTGCCATAAGACAGGCAAGAGAAAAAATGGATTGGGCGAGAATAAAAAAGATAGTTAGAGAAAATAAAGAACATCCAATTTTAGGTTTGATTGAAAATATAAATGAAAATGTTGGAGAGATTGTTATTAGGTTAAAATCAGAGGTTGACGATAAGGTTATAGAGGAAAGGGTTTCATTAGATATAAGAAAAAACGCCTTTGAAAACGCTGAAAACTATTATGAAAAAGCTAAAAAGCTTAAAAATAAAATTGAAGGTATTGAAAACGCTATCGAACTAACTAAAAAGAAAATAGAGGAGCTTAAAAAGAAAGGAGAGGAGGAGCTGAAAGAAAAAGAGAAGTTAAAGATGAAGAAAAAAGTAAGGAAAGAAAGAAAGTGGTACGAAAAGTTTAAATGGACTGTTATTAATGGATTTTTGGTTATTGCTGGAAAGGATGCAATAACAAATGAGATTATCATTAAAAAATATACCGATAAAGATGACATTGTATTTCACGCGGATATTCAGGGAGCTCCATTCACAGTCATAAAAACTGAAGGAAGAGAGGTTGATGAAGAAACACTTGAAGAGGTTGCTAAATTCTCCGTCTCCCACTCAAGAGCTTGGAAACTTGGATATGGAGCTATAGACACTTATTGGGTTAAACCAGAGCAAATATCAAAAACTGCTGAAAGTGGAGAGTATTTAAAAAGAGGAGCATTTGTAATTAGAGGAGAGAGGCATTATTATAGGAATACACCGTTAGAGTTGGGTATAGGAGTTATTGAATATGATGGAGATATAAAAATAACCACAGCTCCACCAAAAACATTGCAAAAAAGCTTTATTAAATGGGTTTTATTAAAACCTTCAAATAAAGAGAAAGGAAAGGTCGTTAAAGAGTTGAAAGAGATTTTTAAAGATTATGGCGTGGATGATGAAGACATTTTGAGGGTTTTACCACCTGGAGGATGTGAAATCGTTAAAAAATAATTTATTTATTTAATTTCTTTTTAATACAATTATTTTTACACGAACATGTTGAACATGCAAGAAACTTCAATTTATTTAATATTTTATCAACGATAGTTTCTTTTTTATTTTTGTTCTTTTTTGTATCTTTCATAGGTTCACCATACTTTTTAATCTTAGTTAAATTTTTTAATTATATTTAAAACTTTTGCCAACATAGATAATGATATATAAATTAATTAGCCCAACATATTTATACCAAAACATAAAACAAATTTTTGGTGAAATTATGATTATCTTTGGATTGTTTGGAAAAACAGGCTGTGGAAAGACTGAAATACTTCAGGAGTTAAAAAAATGTCATCCTGTAATTGATATTGAGGAAATCGCAAGGACGAGAGGGAGCATATTAGGCGACCTCTACCACTTAAGCATGAGAACTCAAGAAGAGTTTGATGAGCTAATTAATAAAGAGATTGAGGAGGCTAAAAAAATTGGTTATGCAGTTGTAGAATATGAGGGAAGAAAGATTGGAGGAGAAAAGAAGTTAAAAATCCCAGAATTGTTGGCAGATATTAAAAACTACACCTATAAAATTTTAATTGATTGCCCTTATGAGTGCCAAATAAACAGATTAGTCACAATTTACAAACCAAAAAATGAAAGGGAGAAAGAAATTTTAATAAACAAGTTTTTAATATTAAGGAATAGTTTTAAAAAACCAGAGATGATTGAAGCTGTTGATAATATAATAGAACTGATAAAGCAAGATAACTACTATGAAGCGGCAAAATTGATTGAGGAGAAGCTTTATAGAGAGCATTATATGAGAAATGTGAAAAAAATAAAACCTGATTTGATAGTTTATAACGAAGATGTCAAAAAATCAGCTAAAATAATAGATGAATTTATTAAAGAAAAATTAAAGGAACATAAATTAATTGAGGGAGAAAATGGATGAAGAAATTTTAGCTCGGCTGGTAACATTTACCGAGGATGTTGTTTTATGCATTGTTTTAAATGATGGGCGGAAAATGATAACAAACGGTAAAAAAATATTAGCTGGAAAAATTGAAGGTGAATTAGCCTCTTTTATATTAAATACATCCAAAGAATTCTTAAAAGACAAAAAAGTTGGTGTAATGAAATTTAAAGATTACGATGTATATTTTGAAAGAATAGATATAAACAAATTTTTAAAGACTATTGGAGGAGAGCTCGTTAAAAACACCATTACTGTAAGCGATCTCTTAAAATTAATGGATAAAGAAGATGTTATTATTGTGGATACAAGAAGTCCGAGAGAGTTTAAAGAAGATACAATCCCAGGAGCTATAAACATCCCATTGTTTTTAGATGAAGAGCATGCATTGATTGGGAAAATATACAAACAGGAGGGTAGAGAAAAGGCTATTGATGTAGCTATAGACATTATTGAAAAAGGATTGAAAAGAATTTTAAATGAAGCAAAAAAACTTGATAGGGATAAATTGATTGTTGTTTTCTGTGCAAGAGGAGGGATGAGGAGTCAAACGATGGCTTTAATCTTACAGCTATTAGGTTTTAAAGTCAAAAGATTAATAGGTGGTTTTAAAGCATTTAAACATGCTAAGCAAAATTTATAAGAGTTTTAAATGCCCTGTAATTTTATCTATTTTTTCATCCTTCTCTGGACCTATGGCAACGGCAGTTAATGTTCCTGGCTCTAACTGTGTGTGCCCAGCATCCCTAATTATTGAACATGGTAAGCCTTCACTTCTTGCTTTATTGTATATATCTATCAGCTCTTTTTCAGAACTAACCTTAACAACAACCTTTTTTTGCCCTTCCCTCAACCATTCCTCAACAACTTTTGGATTCTTCCTTTTTGCATCCAAAAAAGCCTCTATTATTGCATGTCCACCTTGAGCAACCATTTTCCCCTTTCCCATACCTAAATCAGTTCTTATCACTATAACCATTTTCATAATCTCACTACAGATTTTCTACAATCTCTTTCCAATTATTTGGTTTTTTGAAATCCTCATCAGTATATAATCCTTCTTTTATTAAAATTCCCCTTGCAGCTATTAAACCAGTAGCTGCAGCATTAACTATGTCTCTTGTTAATCCAGCACCATCTCCAGCTGCAAACACATCCTCTATGTTTGTTTCTAAATGTTCATTTACTTCCAACTTCATAGCATAGTATTTAATTTCTGGAGCATAAATTAGAGTATTAGGGCTAAAAACTCCTGGAATGATTTTATCAAGCTTTTCTAGTCCTTCAATTATATCTGTAGTAATTCTATGTGGAAGAACCATGGCAATATCTCCAGGGGTTACATCCTTTAATGTAGGCTCTACAATACTTCTCTTTATTCTACTCCAAGTGCTTCTCCTTCCTTTTAATAAATCTCCCAATCTCTGAAGTATTGGCTTATTACCGCCAATAGTTGTAGCTATTTGAGCAATATTTCTTCCGTAGCTCGTTGTATCTTCAACAGGTTCAGTTAGCTCTACTCTAACCAAAAATGCAAAGTTTGTGTTTTTGCTTTTTATTCCCCTCATTGAATGTCCATTAACACCAATTAAATTATCATAGACTTCTTTAACTACAAATCCATTTGGATTTGTGCAAAAAGTTCTAACAAAATCGTCGTAGGTGTCTGTATAGATATGAAATTTTGGGTCGTGATTTATTTTGGTTATGTGCTCCATAATTAGGGCTGGAACCTCTACCCTAACACCAACATCTATAGGTGCATGGGTAGCTTTCAAATTAACTTTATCCATAATGCTGTGAAGCCACTCTGCCCCTCCTCTTCCTGGAGCTAAAATTATGTATTTTGTTTTTATCGTTTTTATTCCATCTTTAGTTTTTACTTTAACCTCTCCCCTCTTAAATTCTATTACTTCAGAATTTATCATAAATTTAACTCCTCTACTTTCCAAATATTGTTTTATATTTTTAATAACCTTTGGAGTGTTGTCAGAACCTATATGCCTTTGAATTATAGGGATGAATTTTATCCCAGCCTGAGTAGCTTTTTTCTCAAGCTTTTTAACCTCTTCCTCATCCCCTTTGTAAATATCTCTCGGAGCACCAAACTTTAAAAATATTTCATCCACTTCATAAACTAACTGCCAAGCATAATTTTCATCATTAACGAGTTCAGTTAAATCCCCTCCGATGTCAGGCCTTAGGTTGAGTGTTCCATCACTTAGCCCTCCAGCTCCTCCAACACCATACATAATATTGCAAGTATCACATTTTAGACACTTTCCGGTAACTAACATAGGGCATTTTCTATCATCTATATCATTTCCTCTCTCAACAACCAAAACTTTTAGCTTAGATTTCTCTACCAGCTCATAAGCTGCAAATAATCCAGCTGGTCCTGCTCCTACAATAACTACATCGTAATCCATACCCTCACCAAAATAAATTAATAATTGACTAAATCACTTACCAGTTTTTACCAACACTTTTACTTTTTCCTTCTTTTTTTGCTCTTCTTTTAATTCATTATTAATTATATCAATTAAATGATTTACAAGCTCTTTTAAAGGATCTATTATATATGGCAAAATATCTATTAATTCATTTTCAGTTACTATACCCACTATTTTCCCGTTATCCACTATTGGTAATTTTGATACACCATATTTTTTCATAATTTTTAATGCCTCCTCTATTGATGTATCCGGTGAGATAGTTACAAGTTTTTTTGTAGCAATTTCATAAATCTTAACATTTTCTGGAGGTACTCTTTCTAAAAGAATATGTTTTATAATATCTGTTATTGTAACTATTCCAACAGGGCCATTATTTTCATCGAGAAGTATACAATATCTCCTCCCTTTGTCAATCATCATTTTCATAGCATCGTATGCAGAAAGTGAACTTTTAATAAATAAAGGTTCAGACATAGCAACAACTACTGGGATATCAGTTACCATAAACGCCACCAAATTTACTAATAACAATGACAACTATTATAATTGTCCATAATTGTTAATACTATTAATCATTAAATTTTTTGTTACACTAGTTTATATAACTTTACTTTTGTAACCATACTCAATGACCAGGAGTAGTTATTTAAAAAACATCAAAATTTCAAAAGATAGATTTTTATTTGAAAAAATCTTATTACCTATCTTAAAATACAGCTGAGTATAACGTGAGAATTATGGATGAAAAAGGTGTTAGTGAGAGAGAAATTTTGGAAGAACTAATGAATTACAGAAAATTGGATTTAAAGTATGAAGATGGAAAAATCTTTGGCTCAATGTGTTCAAATGTATTACCAATAACAAGAAAAATTGTAGATATGTTTTTAGAAACAAACTTAGGAGACCCAGGGTTATTCAAAGGAACTAAATTGTTGGAAGAAAAAGCTGTAGAATTGTTAGGCTCATTATTAAACAACAAAAAAGCCTATGGACACATAGTTAGCGGAGGAACTGAGGCAAATTTAATGGCTTTAAGGTGTATAAAAAATATTTGGAGGGAGAAGAGAAGAAAAGGACTATCAAAAAATGAACATCCTAAAATTATTATACCAATAACTGCCCATTTCTCATTTGAAAAAGGAAGAGACATGATGGATTTAAGCTACATATATGCTCCATTGAAGAAAGATTATACTGTAGATGAGAAGTTTGTTAAAGATGCCGTTGAAGATTATGAAATAGATGGCATTGTTGGAATAGCTGGAACTACGGAACTTGGGACTATTGATAACATAGAAGAGCTAAGCAAGATAGCAAAAGAAAACAACATATACATTCATGTAGATGCAGCTTTTGGAGGCTTAGTAATTCCTTTTTTAGAGGAAAAGTATAAGAAGAAAAATATCAACTATAATTTTGATTTCTCCTTAGGTGTTGATTCTATAACTATTGACCCACATAAAATGGGACACTGTCCAATTCCAAGTGGAGGAATTTTATTTAAAGATATAAGCTATAGGAAGTATTTAGACGTTTATACTCCATATTTAACAGAAACGAAGCAGGCAACGATATTAGGAACAAGGGTAGGGTTTGGAGGAGCTTGCACCTATGCTGTTTTAAAATACTTGGGTAGAGAGGGGCAGAGGAAGATAGTTAGTGAGTGCATGGAAAACACACTCTACCTCTACAAAAAATTAAAAGAAAATGGTTTTAATCCTGTTATCGAACCAGTATTGAATATTGTAGCAATTGAGGATGAAGATTACAAAGATGTTTGCATGAAGCTTAGAGATAAGGGGATTTATGTTTCAGTTTGCAACTGCGTTAAAGCTTTGAGAGTTGTTGTTATGCCACACATTAAAAGAGAGCACATTGATAACTTTATTGAGATATTAAAAGAAGTTAAAAAAGATTAATATTAAAAAAAAATAAATTATTTCTTCCTACTATTTAACAAGTTTACAACAAAATCTTTCTTTTTAATAGCTTCATCACAAGCCCTTCTAACTTTTTCTTTCATCTCTTCAAAGTTTTCTGGTTTTTTCTCACCAACAACCTTCTTAACTGGTGTATAGGCAGATTCTCTAAACATTGGTTTTAATGGAATTCTTTTATCTCCATCAACTAAGTAGCTTTCTTTTCCTTCTTCAACGTATCCAACTTCCATAGCTCCAGTAGCCTTTTTTATATCTTCAGCATACTCTTCAGGGCAGATTATCATTAAAGAATCAGTGGAAACTCCGAGAGGATCTATATTTAATGCTTCAAGCATCTCCAAAACCTTTGGATTGATTGTTTTATAGACCTTCTCTTTATCAAATACTAATGAAACTTTGGCTGTTTTTGAAATTTCATAAGCATCTCCCCTTAAACCACCATTTGTAACATCAGTCATAGCGTGAATATTTTTAACCAAACCACTTTTAATTAAATTTTGGCATGCTTTTATAAAATCTACATTTAAGGTTTCATAGATCACATCAAACCATCCATAGTATAGGGCGGTTGTTGTTATAGTTCCTCCCCCACTACCTTCAGTCATTAAAATAACATCCCCAACCTCAGCATTTCTCCTCGCAGTTGGTTCTCCTTCTTTAATAACCCCAATAGCTCCAACAGCACTAACCAATCTATCTCCAATTACCATGTCCCCTCCAACTCTTAAAGTACTTCCTCCTATTAAAGGAACATTAACTGCCTCAGAAACAGCGCATATTCCAGCTGTGAAGTCAAATATCTTTCCAACATCTCCATCATCAGCTAAATGCACATCGCTAATTAAAGCTACTGCCTCAGCTCCCATAACATAAATGTCTCTTAAAGCAGCTCTTGCTACGTGAAACCCCCCTAAAAATGGGAAATCACTTAATCTTGAATGTGTTCCATCTATTGCTGCAACTATGTATTTTGCATCTGCTCTAACAATTCCTGCATCGTCCTGCTCTTCAGCTGAGACATAGGCTTTAACTTTAGTGCTTTTAACAATCCTTGCTATCTCCCTATGCACAAAGAAATCGCCTTCTCCTCTACTACCAACTCCCATTTTACCCATTGTAACTTCAGATTCAGGATATTTTAATATATTTTTTAAATTTTCATCCTCTATTTCTTTAAATTTTTCAGTTGTCTTTACCTCCTCCAATATGGCCTTTATAAACTTTCTTGCAAACTCTTCATCAACATCTTCTTTAATCTCTAAAATTCTTTTAAATCCATCCTCTATAATTTTATTTTCAGGAATTTTTTTTCTTAGACATCTTCTAACATATCCTTCTAAGTCCATTTTTTCACCAAATTTAAATTTAATAATAAACAAATATAAAAAAGAGCCCTTATTTAAAATTATTTTAGAGATAAAAAATAAAAATTTATTCAAGAGCTTTTTTAACAGCTTCTTTTAAAAATTTAGGTGAAGCTAAAAACACTCCTTTATGGACTTCTTCATCGTAGTATTTTGTTTCCATATCTTTTAAAGCCTCTTTTATCCTTTCTTCATCAGTTTCTAATGGGTTGTATTTTTTAGATGCCAATGTGAAGCTCCAAAATCCGCTTGGATATGTTGGCATTGGATATGTGTATGGCATGATAATTTTGAATCCAGCATCTTTTAAATATCTACAAATATTTTGTATCAAATCTAAATTATACAATGGACTCTCTGATTGTTGAACCATAATTCCGTCATCTTTTAAGCATTTAAACACATTTTTGTAAAATTCTTTTTCAAATAATCCTTTAGCAGGTCCCACGGGGTCTGGACAGTCAACAATAATTACATCATACTTCTTGTCTGTTTCAGCAACATACC
Organism: Methanocaldococcus fervens AG86; assembly: GCF_000023985.1. Taxonomy (GTDB): domain Archaea; phylum AGJL01; class Methanococci; order Methanococcales; family Methanocaldococcaceae; genus Methanocaldococcus; species Methanocaldococcus fervens. The sequence goes on along the minus strand of NC_013156.1, from coordinate 1,206,819 downwards.
TAATTCCATCTGTTATTATCAAATTTACCTTCTCATTGTCTATTTCACAGCTCAATTTTGGCATATACTTTTTACAAGCCTCAATAACCTTTCCATCCAATTCAACGAAATCTACTGTTTCAACTGATTTGTGCTTAACTACCTCCCTAACAGTTCCTCCATCTCCTCCTCCAATAACTAAAACCTCTTTTGGATTTGGGTGGGTGAAAAGAGGAACGTGGGAGATTAACTCATGATATATAAATTCATCTCTCTCTGTTGTTTGAAAAGTGTTATCTAAAATTAAAACCTTTCCAAAATCGTATGTATCAATAATTTCTATCTCCTGAAATTCTGATTTGTCCATATATAAAATATCCTTAACTCTAACTGATAAAGCTACATTGTTGTTGTGATATTCGGTAAACCATATGTGGCATTTAAAATTGTTATTTTGATTCACTCTTCATCACCTTCATTTAGCCTTATACCCCTCTTCAAATCCAAAATCTCAACGTGTTTTGGTTTTAAAAAGTCCCTAATAATTGGTAGTGCTTTTGCTGGTTCAACGTGAGTTCCACAGGTGAAAATATCCATAGCAGCATATCCAAGTTCAGGCCAGGTGTGAATTGATATGTGGCTTTCTGCCAAAACAGCAACTCCTGTAGCTCCTTGAGGTGAAAATTTATGTGTTCTTACACAGATTAACGTAGCTCCGCAAGCCTCTACACTATCTACCAACATCTTCTCTATACCTTCTACATCATCTAAAGCCTTTGGATCACACCCCCATAACTCCAATATTAAGTGTTTTCCTAAGTATTTTAACATGTTTTCACCTCCAAAGGTAAAAATATAAAATAAATTTTTGAAAAAACCAAAAATCTCAGATTATCTTTAAATTATTTTCCTCTAATAATTATTTATCCTAATCATATTTAACTGTTTGGTGTTATTTTTAAATTTTTATTCTTATTTTTTGTTGTTTATTTATACCACAATGCAGCTGCAGCAAATGCACATCCTAATTTTTCTACTGTATGCTCAACAGCAATTGATTCAATCCTATCCAATTCCCAACCTCTCATTTCAAAACCCATCTTTGCCATTTCTCTAACTGTTTTCTCTGCCTCTTTTTTTGAGCATTTTCCTTCATACTCCATAATTAATCCGCATAGGCTTTTATCTTTTGGAATAGCAACACTTATTGCAGCTGCTATTGTTTCTCCTGGAACGTCGCTAATCATATAACCGTAAGCTGTTGGAACTAAAGCACCCATTGGCAATTTTGGTAAAGGAACAATTTCAGCTCCTGGAGGCATTATACTACTTATCCTAATTAAATTAACATTACCTATACCTGCATTCAATAAAGCTCCATCAAACGCATTCAACGGTGTTTCACCTTCACTACTTCCAGCTACCAAAGAAACTGTGTTTGGTAACTTAAAATAAGCATTTAGAGGGTTTATCTCAGCGTTCATTCAACGCACCTCCAAAAATTTAAATTTTTCTCAATTTATAGGCGATTATATATAATTGCTATAAGATTTTTTAGTGTAAATAATGATTACTCATATATAAACTCTTCGGTGCTAAAATAAATCAAAATTTTTTAAGCTTTTATGTAAAAAAACAGAATATTACAAACTATTTTTAATTAAATCAGGAAGATACTAACAAAAAAGAAAATTTTAAAATTTTTAAAACCATTAACGTATAAAAATAGATTTTATCTATTATTTTTTGATAATCTTTAAATTAAGAACTCTTTTTCTTTTAATATCTCTTCCACAGTCTTTCCTAAATAATCATCCTTAGATACAACTCCGTAAGGGTAAACATAAACTTTATTTTCAATGTTTATTCTCGGATACTCTGGCTCTATAATTACATCCTCCAACAAACATCTTTTTAAGTAGTTGGCTGTCTTTGTAATATTCATCAATTTTGGCGGTTTGTATGGTGGATTATTCTTCAAAAACTTCCACTTTGTCCCATAATAAACAATATAATCAGGATTGAATAATAAAACAACCTCTCCATGTATCTCTAAAACCAAAGTCCATGAAAAAACTCCTCTTGTAAAACCCAACAATCTACCCAAATAAGATGTTTTTGGCGTTTCATAATAAACTTTCAAAGTTCTGCCTACAATCCTTGACAGAGCTTCCTTAATATGTACATTCTTTGGGTTTGTTGGGAGGGAAGTTTTTGGAATAACGTTTATAGGGATGCAGTTTATAGGTTTAACCATATGCAGAGCTAAAAGAGGGTAGAAATATATATGCTCTTTCTTGTTTTTCATCACTATACCTTCAATAGGGCCATTAAAATCAGCTTTTAAAACTCTCCCTCTATAGGTGTTAAAAGATTTATTTAGTGTAAATTCTCCAATCATATCCTTTCTTAATGCATATTTTGGTTTCAAACCAAAAACCTCCTATTGGTTTTATTTAAATTATTTTAATATAATTTTAAATTATCAACTATTTAAATTTTATTTGTAATATTTACTAAAAAAGTAAATTAAAACAATTTAAGATTTATTCAAACAATTCTCTTAAATTGAATTGGTATTTACCTAATTTACCTCCGTAGTTTCCAGCAGTGATTTTCTTAACTCCTGGAACTTTTGTAGCTGCTAAAATACCTTGTTTCATTGCCTCTTTAACAGCCTCTTCATCAACTCCATCAATAACTATCTCGTAAACTCCATTTACATCTTCAGGAACTTCTGAATCTTCAACGACTCCTTTCAATGTTGGACACATCTTGTGGTTTGTTGTAGCAACCATGAACTTGTATTTTGGATTGCTTGCTCCAACTTTACTACCTGAAGCAACAACTCCTCCTGGGAATGGAGTTATAACACCTTCAACACTTGCAATGGCATTAACTGCTGCTTCAGCAGCAATTAAAGCAGAAGCATTTGTATCTGCCATTATGAAGAAGTTTCCTCCAGCAACTCCTTTTTTAATTCCAAATTTAGCTTCAGTTATAAATTCTCCTCCCATGATTGGAATTCTATAAACTTTTCTTCCGTACATCTCATCTTTCTTCTCATATCCGTCTCCGAAAAACTTCAACTTAAATCCAACTTTTAGTTGCTCTTCAGCTTTATCTCCCATAGCGTCAAAAATAGCTGTTGTTGGGCATGTTAAGACACACTGTCCTAATCTCTCTAACATTTGATGCTCTAATTCTGACTTTTTAGGGTGGCAAATTTGAATTATAAATCCTGGTCTTCCATCTGGGGTTTCTGATGGTGGGACATACTTCTCAATTCCCGCCTCTGCTGGACACATTATGACAGAGCATCCAAAACCGGTTGCCTCTGTAGCTGCAATCTTAGCCCACTTCTTTGTAGCAGCTGTTATTAAAACTCTTGATACATATATTGGAAATGCTTCTGCAAATGTGTCCTCAATATATACTCCATTTATCTCCATCGTTTCCCTCCATTAAGGTCTTAATAGCTAATAACATTACTAATTTATCTTAGGTGTTATTAATATCTTATCATTTGATTTTTAATATTTTATAAATCCATAAATAAAAATATATCAACAATAATCTTAAATAATCCAATATTGATAATAGGTAACATGAACTAAAAAATTAAAATCTTAGAGGGATAAAATTGAATGGCATTAGGAGAATTGTTTTAGATATATTAAAGCCACATGAACCAAAAATAACAGATATGGCGTTAAAATTAACATCATTACCAAATATCGATGGGGTTAATATTACCGTTTATGAGATTGATAAAGAAACTGAGAATGTTAAGGTAACTATTGAAGGGAATAACTTAGATTTTGATGAAATTCAGGAAATTATTGAAAGTTTGGGAGGGACCATTCACAGTATAGATGAGGTTGTTGCTGGTAAGAAGATTATTGAGGAAGTCAGAACTCCACAGGACAGATATTAAAAATAAAAATAACAAACATCCCATCTTTTTTACTATTTTAAAAATTAAATAGTTGTGTGATAACATGGACTTTTTTGAGAAATACAAAAATTTAAAGGAAAAGTATGAAGAAAAAAAGATAAAACCAAAAGTTGTAGTGGTTGGAAGGAGTAATGTTGGTAAATCTACTTTTGTTAGATTGATAACTGGTAGAAAAGATGTTAAAGTTGGAAAAAAGCCTGGTGTTACTTTAAAGATTAATGAATATGATATGGGAGAGTATATTTTGGTAGATATGCCAGGTTTTGGTTATATGGCCGGATTGCCAAAAAAAATACAGGAAAAGATTAAGGATGAGATTGTCCATTATATAGAAAATCATGCAGATGAGATAGCTGCAGCAGTTCAAATTATAGATGCAAAGGCATTTTTTGAAATAGTTGAAAGATGGGAAGAGAGAGGAGAGATTCCAATTGATTTAGAGATGTTTGACTTTATAACTGATCTAAAAATAAGCCCAATTCTTGTGGCTAATAAGATGGACAAAATAAAGAAAGAAGAATGGGATGAGGTTTTAGATGGAATCTGTGAATATCTAAAATGCCAGCCACCATGGCATCAGTGGAAGTTTATTGTTCCTGCAATATTGAAAGAAGGTAAAGGGATTGAAGAAATAAAGAAAAAAATTATTGAAAGAGTTAGGTTATTCAAAAAATTGAGAAATATTGAATAAACAATAAAAAAGAAAAGATTCGTTGCAATCCTCACTGTTCAGATTGCAACGCTTTTGCCTATGAAAGTTTATCCTATAAAATAGAGCTCTTATTTAAACTGTATCTCTATTTGAACGTTATCTGGGATTCTTATTTTCATGATGTGTCTTAAAGCTCTTTCATCTGCATCTATGTCAATTAATCTCTTATGAATCTTCATTGTCCATCTATCAAATGTTGATGAACCTTCTCCATCTGGACTTTTTCTTGTAACAACTTTTAAGACCTTTGTTGGCAATGGTATTGGCCCTGAAATATCAACACCAGTCTTTTCAGCAATCTCTTTTATCTGTCTGCAAATTTCATCTAAAACTTTGTGATCTGTACTTGATAACTTAATTCTTGCCCTTTGCATACTCCCTCCTCTTAACCTCTTTTAAATTATAAAAAAATAAAAATGGGGTTAAAAAGGTTAATTAAAAGAATTTATTTGTTTTTAGGTTTAACTTCGATTGCCATACCAGCAGCAACTGTCATACCCATATCTCTAATAGCGAATCTTCCTAACTGTGGAATTTCCCTAACGTTTTCGATGACCATTGGTTTTGTTGGTTTGATTCTAACAATTGCTGCATCACCAGTTCTTAAGAACTGTGGGTTCTCTTCAATGACTTGCCCTGTTCTTGGATCTAATTTCTTCATTAACTCAATGAATGTACATGCAACTTGTGCTGTGTGTGCGTGGAAGACTGGTGTGTAACCAACTGTAATTGCTGTTGGGTGTTGTAAGACAACGATTTGAGCTACGAATTCATCAGCAACTGTTGGTGGGTTGTCTGGGTGTCCACAAACGTCTCCTCTCTTAATGTCTTTCTTACTAACCCCTCTAACGTTGAATCCAATGTTGTCTCCAGGTTCTGCTTGTGGGATTTGTTCGTGGTGCATTTCAATTGACTTAACTTCTCCTTGGACACCAGCTGGTTCAAAGACAACTTTGTCTCCTGGTTTTAAGATACCTGTTTCGACTCTTCCAACTGGAACGGTTCCAACCCCTGTAATTGAGTAGACATCTTGAATTGGAATTCTTAATGGTAAGTCTACTGGTTTTTCTGGTGGTACGAACTTGTCTAAAGCTTCAACTAATGTTGGTCCTTTGTACCATGGCATGTTTTCTGATCTCTTAACAACGTTGTCTCCTTTTAATGAAGCTGTTGGAATGAAGTCAATTTGGTCTGGGTTGTAACCTAAGACTTTTAATAACTGCTCTGATAACATCTTTTTCATTTTTTCGTATTCTTCTTGGCTGTAGTTAACTGTATCCATCTTGTTGATTGCAACAGCTAATTGCTTAATACCTAATGTTCTTGCTAAGAATAAGTGCTCTCTTGTTTGTGGCTGAATTCCTGTCTTAGCGTCGTTAACGTCGACAACTAAGACAGCAGCGTCTGCCTGTGAAGCTCCTGTAATCATGTTTTTAATGAAGTCTCTGTGTCCTGGACAGTCAACAATTGTAATTTCATATTTTGGGGTTTCGAATTTCTTGTGAGCTACGTCAATTGTAACCCCTCTTTCTCTCTCTTCTTTTAAGTTATCCATAACGTAAGCAAACTCGAATCCTGCTTTACCTTTTTCTTGAGCTTCTCTTCTTAATCTTTCTAATACCTGTGGGTCAATAGCTCCACTGTCGTATAATAATCTTCCAACTGTTGTTGACTTACCTGCATCGACGTGTCCAATGAATGCTACGTTTAATACTGGTTTTTGCTTTGCCATATTTCATCACCAATTTTATTTTATTTTTATTTTTTTGTAAAATGGTGTTAAGTTTTAACTTAACAAAGTTGGAATAAGAATACACAATTTGTGGTTTGTGGTGATATAACTATTAATTAGGGGGTATATAAATCTTTTGGTCATAAGACAAAAAGATGTTAAATTAAAATTTAAAGGGATTGGAAAATAATTACTCCAATTTAAGTCCCTTTCTTTCTCTAATCTGCTTAATTAACTGATCTTGCATTTCTCTTGGAACTTTTTCATAACCTGCGAACTCTATACTCCAGAGACATCTACCCTGGGTAGCTCCTCTAATAGCTCCAGCGAATCCGAACATCTCTGCAACTGGACACTTAGCCTTAATAATTGCCATATCTCCTTCTTGCTCCATATCTAAGATTTGTCCTCTTCTGTTGCTGATTTCTCTCATCGCTGCTCCCATGAAGTCTTGAGGAGTGTTGATGTAGACGAATTGCATTGGCTCTAACAATACTGGTTTTGCCTGCATCATTGCATCTCTAATACCAAATCTTGCAGCTGGAATCATTTGAGCAGGCCCTCTGTGGATTGCATCTTCGTGTAAGACAGCATCCATTAATTTAACTTTAACTCCCTGACACTTCTCTGCTGCCAATGGACCGTTTCTCATAGCTTCCTTAAATCCTTGTATAATCAATTCTTTAACTTCATCTAAGTGGACAATACCTCTTGTCATGTTGACGAGAACGTTTCCTTCGTAGACACACATTACTCTCTTAGCTTCTTCTGGATCCATTCCTGCTTTGATTAATTCTTGAACAATTTTATCATCTAATTTTCTCTTTGTATCAATGTCTGGGATTTTACCTTCTTTGTATGCTTGTAAAACTCCTTCTTCTAATGGTTCTACTATGAAGTAGAGCTTGTTGTGTTTGTTTGGAGACTTACTCTCAATCATTGGTGATTGTCCTGTTACTGTCTCTCTGTAAACAACGATTGGCTGACCTACTTCAACTGGAATTCCTGCATCTCTTTCAATCTTCAATTTTGTGATAATTTCAATGTGCAACTCTCCCATACCGCTTAATAAGTGCTCTCCAGTCTCTTCATTAATCTCTACTTTAACTGTTGGGTCCTCTCTTGCAATCTGTCTTAATATTTCAATTAATTTTGGTAAATCTTTTGTGTTTTTAGCTTCAATAGCTACTGTAATAACTGGCTCACTGATGTGTGTTATAGCCTCGAATGGTTCAATTATGTGATCTGGAGAACAGATTGTTTCCCCTGCTGATGCCTCTTTTAAACCAACCAATGCACAGATGTTTCCTGCTGAAATACTCTCTACAGGAATTCTCTCTGGACCCATGAAGACAGAAACTTGTTGAATCTTTGCCTTTTGCTGGCTATTTACCATGTAAACTTCGTCTCCCTGTCTAATTCTACCACTGAACAATCTACAGACGGAAACAGCTCCAGCGTGTTTGTCCATGATAATCTTTGTAATAACCCCTGCTAATGGCCCATTAGGGTCGCAATTGAGCATAGCTTTTCCAGCTTCTGAGTTTAAATCTCCTTTCCATAAGTGTGGAATTCTGTATTTTTGAGCTTCTGGTGGGCTTGGTAAATGTTTAATAACCATGTCTAAAACAACTTCATGTAATGGAGCTTTTTCAGCTAACTCTTCTTGTCTGTCTTCTTCACAGTATTGGATGATGTCTTTAAATGTAATTCCACTCTTCTTCATAAATGGAACTGAAATTGCCCAGTTGTTGTAAGCTGAACCAAATGCGACACTTCCATCTTCAACTCTAACGAGCCATTTGTCTTTAAATTCTTCTGGAGCCATCTTTCTAATTAAGTTGTTGATATCATTGATAATCTTAATGAATCTGCTCTGCAACTCTTCAGGTGTTAATTTTAACTCGTTAATTAATCTATCAACTTTGTTGATGAAGAGAACTGGCTTAACTCTCTCTTTTAATGCTTGTCTTAAAACGGTCTCTGTCTGTGGCATAACCCCTTCAACTGCACAGACAACAACTATGGCCCCGTCAATAGCTCTCATAGCTCTTGTAACGTCCCCTCCGAAGTCAACGTGTCCTGGTGTGTCGATTAAGTTAATTAAGTACTCTTTTCCTTCGTAGGTGTGAACCATTGAAACGTTTGCAGCGAAGATTGTGATACCTCTTTGAGCCTCCTCTTCATCGAAGTCAAGAGCTAACTGCTCTCCAGCCAATTCTTTTGAAATCATTCCTGCTCCAGCTAATAGGTTATCTGATAATGTTGTTTTTCCGTGGTCAATGTGTGCACAGATTCCAATGTTTCTTATCCTATCATACTTTTCCATCAATTCTTTAATTTTAGCAATCATCTTTGCTCTCTTTCCCATAACCTTCACCTTATTTTAGTTTGTTAAAAATTTTATAAAATTAAGTTTATAGGCAGAAAATTTCGGCAGAGATTGAAAAATATATAATTTATCTTGCTGATTGAGCAACTCTTTCTGTTTCTTCTTTCTTTCTAACTGCATAGCTTTTCTGCATATCTCCTCTTGCAGCAGCAATAATTTCCTCAGCTAATGCTTCTTCAATTGGTTTTTTGCTTTTATGAGCAGCCATGTATGCTCCAAGGGCAATGTTTCTTAAAGCTACATCAATTCTTCTTAATGATGAACAATCAACTGATTGTAAGTAGACAATTCCCCCATAAGAGATTCTTGTTGTATCTTCTCTTGGACCAGCGTTTTCAATTGCGTCTACTAAAACTTGAATTGGGTTTTGTTTTGTTCTTTTTTCGATTATTTCAAAAGCATTTTCGACTATTTTCAATGCTTTTAATTTTTTACCTGTGTTTTCTTCTCTTCTCATAACTTTATTTACTAATCTCTCAACAATGTTCATCTTTGCCTTTTCAAATTGTCTCTTTGTGTATCTTCCTGCAGTGTGTGGAACGTAGATTGGAGTTAAGTTTATGTAGTTTCTCAAACCAGGGTCTTTAACAACAACATCCTTTGTACTCCATCTTCCAAATATCTTAATTTCGTCAAGCTCCAAATTACCACCTCATCCTTCCAAATTTTTAATAAATTAAATATAATGGATTTATCTTTTGATTTTCTCCTGTCTTCCTCTAACTAATTCTCTCAATGAGTTTCTACCGACCATTATAACTTTATACTTAACTCCTGGAATGTCCCCTTTAGCTCTTGGCCCTTTAGGACCTCCAATACCTTCAATAATAACCTCATCGTGTTCATCAATGAAGTTTATAGCATGGTTTCCTGGACAGAATGCTGTTACAACTCTACCGTTTTTAATTAACTGAACTCTAACACACTTTCTGATAGCTGAGTTTGGCTGCTTTGCCTCTAAACCAACTTTTTCAATAACTATTCCCCTTGCCATTGGAGCTCCTTCTAATGGGTCATACTTTTGCTTTAATTTCAAAACTCTCCTAACGTAGTTGTAATCGTGCCATCTGCACCATTTTCTTTTTAATCTCAACTTTCTTCCAGCAAATTCTCCTCTTGGTGATTTACTTCCACTCATAATCTTCACCTTTTATTTTTAATTGGTTTAGCATCGTAATAGTATTAATAATATTATTCATGATAATTCAAATCACATATACATATAAATATTTTTACTCGTTCTTTACCTCCTGCTTAGCTTCAGCCTGCTCTTGCTGTTGCTCTTCATTTACAGGTTTTCTTGCTTTTTTTCTTTTAAATTTTTGATTGTCAATAATAACTTTTATTTTTGTAATTTTTGTATGTCTTTTCAAAATTTGTAAAGCTCTTTCTAAGTTTTTACCTTTTTCTCCAAAAACCGCTCTTCTAACTCTTGGATTTATTCTAATAAAAGCAACTACATCCTTTCCAACTCTCTTAACCCAAACATCCTCTAATTGTATTGGAGCAAATATATTTCTTATAAACTTTCTCCAATCGTCTGAGTATTCAATGATATCAACTTTTTTTCCAAACTTTTCTTCAGCTTTTTTAACGTTTTCGCCCCCTTTCCCAATTGCCGCTCCAACATCACCCTCCTTTACAATAAAAGCAACCCTTTCATCATTTAATATACAGTCAATTATAGGAACGTTAGCAATTTTTTCAAAAAAACCAATTTTCATAATTTCTTCTGTTGATAATCTTACCTTAGCCATTATTCACCACCTTCTTTATTCTCTACCAGCTCCATGATGTTTGAAAGCCCTTCATCTAAAACCAAAAGAGCAGCAACTGGGAAAGGTTTTCCACAAACTGCACCGAGTTCTAATGATGTGATTTTGTGTTGATAAACTGGGATGTTTGATAATTTAGCGTAGTATTTAACATCTTCTTCAATATCTTTTGGAATGTTTCCAGCTATAACTACTAACTTACCTTCTCCGTGTTTGATAAACTTCATTGTTCTTTTTGAACCTAATATTACTTTACCTGTATCTACTGCAGTTCTAATTGCCCTATTTACGTCCATATTCTCCCTCCTTCTCATTTTTTACTCCGGAGGGATTTTTTTAGGACTTTCGTAGGTAGATATATCTTTAACTTCTAAAAATATTCATTCCTACGAAAGTCCTAACTCCCTACCGGTAAGAACATTTGGTTTTTGATAATAGTTCCTCTATATTTATATACTTTTTGGATGATAAAAATGTCAAAAAATCATATCAATTTTATTTATTAAGGTCAGAGAAGGGCGCGTTCATCATCATTATTTCAGCACATCGATGTATCATCATCCCTCTATATAAAAAATAGATTATGTTAAAATGTTAAAGATTTTAATATAAAAACTTTACTCCTCTTTATTGCCCTCCTCATATTCCCTATCTATTGATAGTTCAACACATCCAGTTCCAAGGTATATTGGTTTTCCAACAATAACATTTTCTATAACTCCTTTTAACTTATCAACATCTCCTCTCTCTGCAGCAGCATATAAATGTTTAACGGTCTCTTCAAATGCCGCTCTTGCCAAGACAGAACCTTTTTCTCCTGCAACTCCATGCCTACCTATTGGCTTAACCTCTCCATCAGCTGTCATCATATCCGCTACCAACATCAAGTGCCTTATATCAACTTCCAAACCTTGCTGTTCTAATGTATTCCTCATCTCGTTTATTATTGCATTTCTTGCTGCTTCAATACCCAAAACTTCCTGAATTTCAATGATATTGTTTGTTATTGTTCTTGTTGTATCAACACCTTCAATTTTAAACACTTCCCTTAAATTTGAACCTTGGGAGTATAGAACGTATTCGTCCCCTTCCTTTTTAACTAAAACTCTCTCAATTCCCGGAATTCCCTTTAACTGTATGTTCTTAATTTTTGGAATTCTCTTTCTAAGGGCTTTTATTGATGGAGTTTTTATTTTTAAATATAATGTGCTTCCTTCAACATCAATCTTTACCTTTACCTTCTTCTTAATTGCCTCAACAACATCATCTATTGTTAATCCCCTGTCAGCCAATCTATTTTCATCCAATTCAACCTTTATAGACTGAGTCCATAAATCAATACTTATACTCTCAGCTATATTCTCCAATGTTAAGCTTTCAATCTCTTTTGCTATCTTTTCAGCCTTTTCTTTATCATTTTTATAGCCTTCTTTTAAATAGATAGTCATAATAGGTGTTGATGGCTCTTTTCTTGCATCTACAATCTCAATCATCCTTGGCAAACCTAGGGTAACGTTAATCTCTGCAACCCCTGCATAGTGGAAGGTTCTCATAGTCATCTGTGTACCTGGCTCACCAATGGATTGAGCTGCAACGATCCCTACTGCCTCATACGGCTCAACCATGGCATTTCTATATGCATTAACAACCTCATTAATAATCTCTTCTATCATTTCATCTGTCAAATCCTTCTCTTTTGATAATTTCTCAAATAACTCATCCTTTAATGATTGTGGTAAATCCAAACCCTCAATTTTTTCTTTTAAAACTTCCATATCCATATACTTTCACCTTAAAAAATTAAAAATTTATTAAAAATCAGTTAAAAGGGATTTATTTGTTATATTTCATCTTAACCTTATCGATTATTCTGTCAATATTTACAGATTTTCCTCTATCAGCGAGCATTGGATCGACTCCATCCTCTCCATACATAAACTGAATCATAACTCCTCTTGAATCCCTAACAGTTCCATCAAACTCTGTTTTTAAATCTTGTAGAGCGTTAATTAATCTTCTCTGCATGTAACCAGACTGAGCAGTTCTAACTGCCTGGTCAACCAATCCCTCTCTACCTCCCATAGCGTGGAAGAAGAACTCTGTTGGACTCAACCCTTTCTTATAACTACTTCTAACAAACCCGTGGGATTTTGCATCTAAGCTTCCTTTCTCAAAGTGAGGCAATACTCTACCCCTATAACCTCTAAAGATCCTTCTACCTCTAACAGACTGCTGCCCCAAACATGCCGCCATCTGTGTTAAGTTTAATATATTACCTCTTGCCCCAGTAACAGCCATGATAACCGCATGGTTATCTAAACCTAAGTATTTCTCAGCAATTTCCCCAGCCTTATCTCTCGCTTCCCTCAAAACGTTGTTTATATATGCCTCTCTTGATTCCTCCAAGTCTAAACCTGGGAGCAATTCAAGTTCTCCTCTTTCGTATTTCTCAATAATTTCTTTAACTTTTTCTTCTGCTTCATTTAAGACTTTTTCAATTTCTTTTAACGCTTCTTCTGGTAAATCCTCATCGTCAATTCCAGTAGTGAATCCTCTTAACATCACTGCCCTTATTGCCATCTTAGTAGCTGAATCAAGGAATTTTCTTCCAGCTTCTGGACCGAACTCTTTAACTATTGTGTGTAAGATTAAACCTGCCTCTGCCCCATAACCGTTTTTATCAATAACTCCTTTAATTAACTCTCCATCCTTTATAACAACGTATGCATCATATGGACATTCCTCTTTCTTACATTCATCACACTTTCTACAAATCTTCGCCTTGTATCTCAAATTCAATCCTTTTGGTAATGCTTTACTGAATATCTTTTTACCAGAGTATAATGGAACTCCATTCTCTACCTTATCTGGCTCCCACAACTCATCCTTTATTCCCCCACTTCTTAAGATTAAAGTTGCTTCATCCTTTGTAAAGTAGCTTGAGGTTAAGAGATAAGCTCCTGAGATGAAGTCGTGTATAGCCCCAATAATAGGTCCTCCGAATCTTGGAGAGAGGATGTGCTTTTCAACGAGCATTAAAGCTTCTGCCTCTGCTCTTGCCTCCTCTGACTGTGGAACGTGTAAGTTCATCTCGTCCCCATCGAAGTCAGCGTTATATGGTGGACAGACACACAAGTTATGTCTAAATGTTCTGTATGGTAAAACTCTAACCCTGTGAGCCATGATAGACATTCTGTGTAATGAAGGTTGTCTGTTGTATAAAACAATGTCTCCATCCATTAAATGTCTTTCAACAATATCTCCTTCTTTTATATTTTCTGCCCAGAAATCTTTGTTACTTTCAGTTATTTTGACCTTATATTCTTGCTCTACTCCATCCCTGCCAATCATCTTTCTTATAACGTAATTAACTCCAGGATGTTTCTCTGAACCATTCCTCAATAGTTGCCTAATCCTCTCAATGTTATATTTTGTTACTTTTTCTGGAACTGTTAATTCTTTAGCTACAATTTCAGGAACCCCAACTTCATTAATACTTAAACATGGGTCTGGAGAGATTACAGTTCTTGATGAGAAGTTAACCCTCTTACCAGCCAAGTTGTACCTAAATCTTCCTTCTTTACCTTTCAATCTCTGAGCTAATGTTTTTAATGGCCTTCCACTTCTATGCTTTGCAGGAGGAATTCCTGGAGCCTCGTTATCAAAGTATGTATTGACGTGATATTGTAAGAGATTCCATAAATCCTCAATAATTAAGTTTGGAGCTCCTCCTTCTATATTCTCTTCCAATCTGTTGTTAATTCTAATGATATCAACTAATTTGTGAGTCAAATCATCCTCACTTCTTTCTCCTGTCTCTAAGGTAATTGATGGCCTTACAGTTACTGGAGGAACTGGTAGAACTGTAAGAACCATCCATTCAGGTCTTGCAACTTCTGGATTTAATCCCAATAAAATACAATCCTCATCCGGGATTTTTTCCAATATCTCCCTAACATCTGATGGAGTTAATGTCTTTTCTTCATTTCCATCAATTCTATAGTATGTTGTTGGCTTTTCAAATTTTATATCATATTTAATCTCTCCACAGTGTGGGCAAATTGTTACTTTTGAAGCCTCTTTATAAACTTCCTCACAAACTTCCCATTTGTTTCCTCCATCTCTTTCCAATTTTTCCATTTTTTCTAAAATCTCTTTTCTTTTAGTTTCACTTATTGCAACCCTTCCACAGTGTGGACAGACAGCTTTTAATATCTTATAAATTGTTTTAGCAAATCCTATATGAATTACTGGCTTAGCTAACTCTATATGCCCAAAATGCCCTGGACATTCTCCAATTCTTCCACCACATGTTTTACAAACTAAACCAGGGTCTATAACTCCCAATCTTGTATCCATTAAACCTCCATCTATTGGATAACCATCCTCATCGTAGGTGTCAGGTGTGACTATCTTAGCCACTGACATTTGCCTTATGTAATCTGGAGATAATAAACCAAACATTATTTCTCCAATCTCCTTAGGGATTTCATATTTTTCCATTAACATCACCAAATGTTAAGGTTATTTATTTGTTAAATTGTTTCATTAAAAAGTTTATAAAAGGAAAAGATTTTATTGTTTCTCTTCAGCTTTTTCCTTTTCCAATTTTTCAACAAAATCCTCAAAATCCTCTAACTCAACTTTATCTTTAACTTTAATCTTTGGTAATATGCACATACTCTTCAACTCATCTAACAGGAGCTTAAATGCATAAGGCAATCTAACAAATGGAATCTTCTTAGAGTTGTAAAGGTTTTCAATCTCACCACAAATTGGACAGTATTTTAAATTCCTCTTGTAATCTAATATAGCAAAGTCTCCACATTTTGAACATATGCAGATATCGTAAGGGTCGGATTCATCCATAAGCCTCTCTTTCAATAGCATAGCAGCTCCATGTCCTATTAAAACATCCCTCTCCATCTCCCCAAATCTTAAACCTCCCTCTCTTGCTCTACCTTCTGTTGGCTGTCTTGTTAACACTTGAACAGGTCCTCTACTTCTTGCATGTATCTTTCCAGCTACTAAGTGGTGCAATTTCTGGTAGTATGCGATTCCAATGTAAATTTCTACCTCAAATTTCTTTCCAGTCTTACCATCATACATAACTTCTTTACCGTGATTCTTGAATCCTAAAGCTTCTAAAGCCTTTCTTAAATCCCATTCTTTTTCCCCACTAAATATAGTTCCATCTATTCTTCTCCCTTCTAAAGCTCCTACTTTACCTCCAAGCATCTCTAACAATTGCCCAACGGTCATTCTTGATGGAATTGCGTGTGGGTTGATTATAATATCAGGAACTATTCCACTCTCTGTAAATGGTAAATCTTCCTGTGGAACTGTAAGCCCAATAACCCCTTTCTGCCCGTGTCTTGAAGCGAACTTATCTCCAAGCTCTGGAACTCTTAAATCTCTAACTTTAACCTTAACCAGTCTGTTTCCTTCTTTTGTTTCGGTTAATATAACCTTGTCAATATAACCCTCTTCTCCGTGTCTTACAACAACTGATGAATCTCTTCTCTGTGGCTTAACTTGGATAGTTATTTCATGCTCTTCTAAAAACCTTGGAGGGGATGTTTTACCAACAATCACATCTCCTCCTTTTACATGAGCTTCTACAGAAGCAATACCATCCTCTTCTAAATGTTTATAAGCTTCTTCTGATCTATAACCTCTAACTCCTTTGTCAGGAACTTCAAATCTATCCATCTGTCCTCCTGGATACCTCCTCTCACAGGCATCGTAAGTTCTGAAGAAAGTACTTCTCCCCAAACCTCTATCAATTGCTGATTTGTTAAAGACGATAGCATCCTCCATGTTGTATCCTTCATAGCTCATAATAGCTACAACGAAGTTCTGCCCTGCTGGTCTTTTATCGAATCCTAAAATCTCCTGGTGTTTTGTTCTAACAATAGGTACTTGTGGATAGTGGAGATAATGCCCCCTTGTATCTAATCTCCATTTTATATTACTCATTGGAATTCCTAATGACTGTTTACCCATTGCCGCAGCCATTGTAATTCTTGGTGCAGAGTTGTGCTCTGGATAAGGAGCGACTCCAGCCCCAATACCCAATATGGTTAATGGATCTATCTCCAAGTGTGTATGTTTTTCTGTCAACTCCTCTTCAGATAACGCTATATAAGCATTTTCTTCCTCTTCAGCATCCAAATATTCAATAACCCCCTCTTTAACTAAATCTGAAAATGTAATTTCCCCATTCCTTAATTTTTCAATATGCTCTTTAGTTAATTTTGGCTTACCATTCTCAACAACTATTAATGGCCTAACAATCCTTCCAGCATCGGTATTTATGTGTATATCGTTGTTCTCTTCGTTATAGGCAACTGTTGTATATTTGGAGATTTCTCCTTTTCTTCTTGCTTCTTTGATATAATTAATAAGTTCTTCTGGTTTATCTGTGGTTCCAATTAACTTTCCATTAACGTAAATATTTACTTCCCTTGATGCCAAGTTTTTCACCTAAGAAAGATTTTATTTTTATCATTAAAAATCTAAAAAATCAAAAAATTTGTTTTAAAAGTTTATTATGACCTGTATTCATTAATTCCAAAAGATTTTAACAACTCAATAACTTTGCTATCGTCTTCTTCCCTTGTAACCTTACACATTATAGCAAAGTTTTTAACAAGACCACAGTTTGGACCTTCTGGAGTTTCTGAAGGACAGATTTTTCCCCAATGTGTTCCATGCAACTCCCTTGCTTCAAAGTGTGGCTGTGATCTTGCCAATGGTGAGACAATCCTTCTTAGCTGGGAGTTTGTTGCTAAATAACTTGTTCTATCTAAAAGCTGGCTTACCCCAGTTTTTCCTCCAACCCATGTTCCTGTTGCCATAGCGTGTTTAATCCTCTCAGTTAATATATCACTTCTCACAGCAGCTTGAATTGATGGGGTTTTATTTCTCAACGTCTGCCTTTCTAATTGGTATTTTATATCCTTGACAAGTTGGTTAAATGCATATCTAAACAAATCCTCCATTAAATCTCCAGCTAATTTAGCTCTCTTATATGCGTAGTGGTCTTTATCATCTTCTCCTCTGTATCCATAGTAAAGTTCTAAAGCGTTTCTTGCCATTATTCCTAAGAATCTAATTTTCTTCGGGAAATCTTCTTTTTCAACTCCTAAGTGAGGTAACAGATAATTGCATAGAACTGTTTCTGCTCTTTTTAATCTATAATCTTTTATCTGCCCTGGAGCTACCCTTCTTCCAATAAATTCTAAAGCATCTTCGGGAGTGTTTATGTTATGCTCTTCCCTAATCTCTTGAATGTTCAATACAATTTCCATAAAGAATCTTTCATCATCTATTGCCTCAATAATATCTTTATCTGTCTCAGCCCCTAATGCCTTCATCAATATAACCAATGGAATCTGCCCAGGCATTCCAGGGAATGTAGCATATAACAAACCATCGGGGTGTCTTTCAACTGTACATAAAGCCCTAAATCCATGTCTTGTTGAAAATACCTTTGCAACATCTACAATCTTTCCGCTTCTTTCAGCCTTTTCACATAAAATTCTATTTGGGATTAAATCTTCCTGAGTAATTAAAACCTTCTCAGTTCCATTGATTATGAAATAACCAAATGGATCTTCAGGATCTTCCCCAAGTTCTATAAGCTCCTCTTTTGATTTTCCATACAAGTGGCAGATCTTTGAACCAAGCATTACTGGAAGCTCTCCAATATAAACTTCCACTGTTTCCCCTACAACCTCTTCCTCTCCTTCACCGATAATAGGAGTCATCTCTAAATACAATGGAACTGAATATGTTAAATCTCTAATTCTTGCTTCCATTGGAGTTATTGGTCTTATTGAACCATCAGCTTCTTTAATAACCGGTTTTCCTATTTTAACTTTTCCTAATTTAACTTTAAACCCACCAGAAATCTCTGTCTCAATATAACCAACTTCATCAATAATTTTTTGCAATCTATTTTCTACAAAATCGTTATATGACTCTATCTGGTGGTCTATTAAGCCATGTTCTTTAAAATAAGCATCTACTAATTCTCTCATAATTGCCACCTATTTTTTAAACAATTCTTTTAATAACTAATCTATAAGCTACACTAACACCAGCTGTTGGACTTTTTCTAATTATTCTAACAACATCTCCTTCTTTAGCCCCAATCTCTTGAATAACAGGATCATCTTCATAAATTTTAGGTAATTGCTGAATCTTAATATTGTATCTCTTCAAAATCTCCTCAACTTCTTCTTTTGGGACTATTTCATGCTTTGGAACCAGTATGTGGTCTGTGACCTTCAAGGTTACTCCTCCCTTACAGTTTTATTTAAATATTAAAAAAATAAAAATTAAAAAAAGAAACAACTTAGTAAGATAAGGTAACTGTGATGCATCCTTAGAAATATTTTTTTCTCATATTTATTTTTTACTTTTATTCTTTTATAATTATATTTTTTTATTCGAATATTTTGTTAGTTCTTTGCAGTTGCTTTAACTTTCTTTTTAGTCCCTTCTTTCAAATTTTTAACAAACTCTTCCAAATCTTTCAAGAATTTTTCCTCATCCTTTATCTGTCCATTTTCATCCAAATGTTTCTCAACGATCTTAACAATTGCACTTCCTACAATAGCCCCATCAGCTATCTCAGTTATTTCCTCAACGTGCTCTTTCTTTGATATTCCAAACCCTACGCATGCAGGAATTTTTGAATACTTTTTAACTCTCCTAACAAGTTCCTTCGTTTCTTCAGCAATTTTTTCTCTCGCTCCAGTAGTCCCAGTTACAGACACAACATAGACAAATCCACTACACTTTTCTAAAATTCTCTTTAATCTCTCATCAGGCGTTGTTGGAGCTACCAAAAATATTAAATCAACACCATATTTTTTGCAGTAGTTGTATAAGCTATCTGCTTCCTCAATTGGTAAATCAGGAACTATAATTCCTGAAACCCCTGATTCTTTGCATTTTTTAACAAACTCCTCCTCACCCATTTTGAATATTATATTATAATAGGTTAAAAACACCTTTGGAGTGTTTGGAAACTTCTCACTCAACTTTTTAGCCAATTCAAACGCTTTTAAAGGATTCATCCCACTACTCAAAGCCCTAACATCTGCCTTTTGTATTGTAATCCCATCTGCAACAGGGTCGGAAAATGGGATACCTATCTCAACAATATCTGCATACTTACAAATAACCTCTAAAGCTTTCTCTGAAATTTCTAAGTTTGGATCTCCTCCCACATAAAATGCAACAAATGCTTTTTCCCCTTTATTTTTTAATTCTTCAAATTTTTCTTCTATCTTCATAATTTCACCAGATAATTAAATCTCCCTACCTAATGCTTTAGCAACCGTTTGAACGTCTTTATCTCCTCTTCCAGATAGGTTAATAACCATTATATCATCTTTATCTAACTTATCAGCTAACTTAACGGCATAAGCTAAAGCATGAGAGCTTTCCAATGCTGGTAATATACCCTCTAATCTACATAGTAGTTGGAAAGCCTCTAAAGCTTCATCATCAGTTACATAAACTGCTTTAATCCTTCCCTCATCCTTTAAAAATGAAAGCTCAGGACCTACTCCTGGATAATCTAAACCTGCTGAAATACTATAACTCTCCTCTATCTGCCCAAACTCATCCTCTTTAACATAAATCTTAGCTCCATGTAAAACCCCTATCTCTCCAGCACACAACGAAGCTCCATGCATTCCTGTTTCAATTCCCTTTCCTCCAGCTTCAACGGCATATAATTCAACATCATCATCTAAGAATTCATAAAATGCCCCTATGGCATTGCTACCTCCACCAACACATGCAACAATAACATCTGGCAACCTTCCTTCCTTCTCCAGTATTTGTTCTTTAATTTCTTTACCAATAACTCTTTGGAATTCTCTAACCATCATTGGATATGGGTGAGGCCCTAAAGCGGAACCAAGTAGATAATGAGTGTTTCTAACGTTAGTTGTCCAATCCCTCAAAGCTTCGTTTACAGCATCTTTTAGTGTTTGTGATCCTCCAAATACGGGAATTACTTTAGCTCCCATTAACTCCATCCTAAAGACATTCAACTTCTGCCTCTCAACATCCTTAGCTCCCATGTATATAACACATTCTAACCCAAGTTTAGCACATGCTGCAGCAGTGGCTACTCCATGCTGTCCAGCTCCTGTCTCTGCTATAACTCTCGTTTTACCCATTTTTTTAGCTAATAAAGCCTGTCCCAAAGCGTTATTTATTTTATGAGCTCCTAAGTGAGCTAAATCCTCCCTCTTTAAATAAACTTTACAGCCAAGTTCTTCACTCAACCTTTCAGCGTAATACAATGGCGTTGGTCTCCCTACATAATCTCTTAACAAGGCAAAATATTCCTCTCTAAAATTCCCTTCATTGTTTATCCAAAATCTCTTAAAAGCTTCCTCCAACTCAGTTATTGCAGGCATTAACGTTTCTGGAACAAATTTACCTCCGTATATTCCAAACTTTCCATTTTCATCCGGATATTTATCTTTGTATCTCTTCAAGATAGACACCTCAAGAAGTAAATATGATGTTTTTTAAAATATAGGATAGGAACGATATATAGTTTTTTGCAAAATTATTGAATCAAAGTTATAACCATCACCAAAATATAGCCGATCAATAAGTATAAAAAGGATTTTTCTTTTTTATGCTCATAAATGTGAGGAACAAGCATGAGAAATGCTCCTAAAAAAATACCTCCTGAAAATGCTAACAGTATTTTTGGAGAGATATTTTTTAAAGTTATCAATCCAATAACAGTTCCTAAAACAGTTCCAAATGATACAATAACTCCTGGATATAGAGGATTTTTATAAACCCCTTTTAATGGAGACATTAAAACAAATCCTGCTGGCAGTTTATGTAAAAGTATGGCAAAATACAATGGAAGACCTATATTACTAATATACGAAACAGCAATAATCAATCCATCTATAAATGTATGTATAAAGAACGATATTGGATAGATAAATTTAATTTTAATTACTTCCTCTAAGTTATCACATTCTATACAGTATTTCCTTGATAAAGGGCAGTATGCTAAATATTTTTCAATAAGATAAACTACTATCATCCCAAAAACTACAAATATTTCAAATCCTTCAAAGAAAGACTTTGGAATCAATATTAGGGTTGCTACCCCAAATATAAACCCAAATGAAATTGCCTCAAATTCATATCTGTATTTTAGAGATATAGAGTAATATGCTAAAATCTCACCAATACACATAACAATAAAACTCAAAATTGCGATGAATATTGGAATTTCATCCATAAAAAACACCGATGTTTCTTAATTAGTGTATATTTTATTTATATTTAATTTCTATTTTGTTTTGCGTTTTATACTTATTCCTCTCGTTTATTTTATTAATATTTATAATATCATATATTGGCTAAATTAATAGTTATTATTTTTTAATAACAAATCCTAAATATACTATATATCAAATGAATACTCCAAACAAGGAGTAAGATATTTATTAAAAGAGTTCAATAATACTAATATACTGTATAAAATAATTTAAAAGGTGATAATTTGGTAGTAAAGATAGGAATAATAAAATGTGGTAACATTGGAATGTCCCCAGTAGTTGATTTGGCATTAGATGAGAGAGCAGATAGAAAAGATATCGCAGTTAGAGTTTTAGGTAGTGGGGCAAAGATGGATCCAGAATCTGTTGAAGAAGTTACAAAAAAGATGGTCGAAGAAGTTAAACCTGACTTTATCATCTATATTGGACCAAACCCAGCCGCTCCTGGTCCAAAGAAAGCGAGAGAGATATTAAGCCAGAGTGGAATTCCTTCAATAATTATTGGGGATGCCCCAGGTTTAAGAGTTAAGGATGAGATGGAACAGCAAGGTTTAGGATACATAATTATAAAATGCGACCCAATGATTGGTGCAAGAAGAGAATTTTTAGACCCAGTTGAGATGGCATTATTTAACTCAGATGTTTTAAGGGTCTTAGCTGGAACTGGGACTTTAAGAGTAGTTCAAGAAGCAATTGACAAAATGATTGATGCGATTAAAGAAGGTAAAGAGCCAGAACTTCCAAGAATTGTAATTAATGAGCAAAAAGCAGTTGAAGCAATGGAATTTACAAATCCTTATGCAAAGGCAAAAGCAATGGCTGCATTTGTTATTGCTGAAAAAGTTGCAGATGTTGATGTTAAAGGTTGCTTTATGACAAAAGAGGCAGAGAAGTATATTCCAATAGTTGCATCAGCTCATGAAATGATTAGATACGCTGCTAAATTGGTAGATGAAGCAAGAGAATTAGAGAAAGCAATGGACGCAGTTAGTAGAAAACCACACCATCCAGAAGGTAAGAGATTAAGTAAAAAGGCATTAATGGAAAAACCACAATAAATTACCAATAAATTAACTTTTTTAATTTTTTATTTTATTCCTTTCTTTTTATAATCTTACATATCTCTTTTAATAATTTCAGTTTATTTCCTTTATAGTCAACCTCTACACATCCACAAATCTCCCAGTGCTGTCTTGGATACCTCTTTTCTCTATGAATCTTTGGTTTTAATCCAAGCTTTTTTAATGCTTTCTCAATATCCTTTAAAGATGGTTTTTCTATAGCTAAATTTTCTGGAACTCTTCTTCCCTCCCTCCTACTTTTCCTTTTATCTATATAAGCTGGCCAAATAATCATAAATCATCACCTCAAATCCACCCAGACCTTTTAAATATATACACAAATGTTATTATAGTAATAATCATCAAAGCCATTATAATCCAAAAACCCTGGGGATTATTTGCTAATGGTAAGTAGGTAAAATTCATCCCATATATTCCAGTAATCCACATGGGAACAGCGAAAATTGTGGTAACCATCGTTAATATCTTCATAATTTGGTTCATTTTTATATTCTCTAATGAGAGGGTCATATCCATCATTGATGTTAAAACCTCTCTATAAGTTGCTGACATATCGATGAGCTGTAAAGTGTCATAGTATAAGTCTTCAAAGTTCTCTCTATCTTCCCTTGTAGTTATTGGGAGATACTTCCTCTTTAATAAAACTAAAACATCCCTATTAGCTATTAAAGATTTGTGAAAATAAACTAAAGTCTTTCTTAAGCTCAATATCCCTTCCATAATCTCCCTATCATATCCTATCAACAACTTGTCTTCCAATTCCTCTAACTCATCCTCTAAGCCAATTAAAATCCTTGAATAGCTCCTTGTAATCTCATTTAGTATATGGTATAACAAGAATCCAATCCCTCTTTCAAATACAATCCTTGGCTTTTTTGTTAATATCAACTTATGCAATCTTCCAATAGCTTTTATTTTATCTGAGTGTATTGTTAAAAGTATATTATCTCTAATATAAATTCCAAGAGAAGTTGTTGTAATATCCTCTTCAAATAATGGGGCTTTGTAAATAATTAAGTAAAAATCTTCCTCTTCTTCTACTCTTGGAATTTCTTGCTCGTCTAAACCAATCTGTAGCTCAGAGACAGAAATATTAATTTTTTTGGAGAGTTTATAAAGTTCCTCATCTTTTGGGTCGTAACAATCGATCCAAATAAGTTTATAATCTTCAAATTTAATTTCATCAAATTTTGGCTCAACAATACTACCTTCCTTAGATATAGCAATTACTGTAATCATATTAGCCCTTTATTTTTCCTTATCTGAATTTTTGGTGAATAGGATAACAGATAGTATGATTGTAATGGATATGTAGATTATAACATACATAACAAACGTTATAAACTCAATTTCACCCAATAAATAATCTCCACCACTGATAATTAACTCCCTTGCAATGAATATACATATCAAATAGAAAAAATACTTTTTAAAGATTTCTAAGAGTTCTTGTTCAGAGTGTATAACGTTATCTACAAACTTTCCTACCACTAAAATTAACAGTGCCAAAACTAAAGGATTCGAAAAGTGTAACAAAAATTTACCAATAAATTCATTCAACGTTGTTAATTGGCGAGTTAAGCTTATCGAGTATGTAAGTCCAATAATCAATATAAATAAAGATATAACTGCCGATATTGGAAAAACCCTTCCTATAGCAAATTCCTCTTTATTTTTAATCCTCTCGATCAATAATCTCCTAACCCCTACACCCTCTGATAATATATATAATCCAATAAGCCCCACAACAATTCTCCAACCTATATCTGCAAACACCGCATACAATATTAAAGAAAAACCAGTAAACGTTAAAATTAATGGGATGTATTCTTCCATAGTTTTCTTTATGAATTCTTGAATTAAATAATATGTAGATTCTAATGTCTCACTCTGTTTAACAACAATCCTCTTTTTCCATACAAATACATTTTTTGATTCTAAATACCTTAAAATCATTTCATCCTCTTTTCCATCAGAGACTAAATAAATGAAGTCTGGATTATACAAATACAATAGAAAGTCTATTTGCTCTTTCAATCTTAATGCACATTTTTCTGACTCAACATTAACATCCCCAGAGATTGTAGCTATCTCCACACCCTTTCCACTAGCTTTCAATTCATCATATATCTTAACTCCTCCAAGTATTGCATTGACATCACTATCTCCAGGGTCTGTCAAACCCAACTTTATCAAAGCCTTTATATTTTTCTCTCTTCCTAAAATTGGAGTATTTAAACCGGCTTTTCTTCCGACATCGTCATCAATATCAACAACAAGAACAAGATAATTTTTTATTTTTTCCTCATGCATTTAAATCCCTCTAACAATCAAATGAAATACAAACAAAACAAAGCAAACAATTTAACAAACTTATTTATTTATCTGTTGATTATATAATTTTAATCTCTACCATAGGCAAAAATATATAAACCTATAAATTTAATTGACAAACACTTCCACCATTTCTTTTTGACCTGTTATGTTTTATAATTTATTACAACTAAATTTATATACGTAAAAAAATAAATTACGATGTAAGTTATATTTGGTGATTTATATGTTACTGGTTAAAAGAAAAGGACAGTTGTCTTTAGAGTTTGTCCTATTGATATTAGGCTTAATACTTGTAGGGTCTGTTATCACCCTACAATTGGTTGAAGAAAGCCCAAAATCTATTGGAAATAAATCTTCTGAAATTAAAAAAGAAACTCTTAGTATTTTTATAAAAGAAGCAGAACTTACCCCCCTAAACATAACCTCCAATAACCCAAATATAATTATAATCAATAGATACCCTGTTGCTGAATTCACCTACAATGTAATTGAATACTCAGTATACGCTATAAGTATAACTAACCAAGCAATAGTTCCTGGAGAAGGTTGGCCCGTGGCATTATACAACGGCGGTGATTATATATCATTTAAAATACTAGACAAAGACTTCACACTTACATTAGGCGATTCAACCATCACGTTGGGACATGGAGCAAATCACTACATATATATTTTTGGAACTATTGAAAATTTAACAACTCAAGAATTGACAAATAATAACAAAAAGAAAAATGATGATGATAAAAAAGGACCTAAAAAATATCTCATAAACTTGACAGCGTATGGTACATTATATTACAAACTTGGTAGTTTGAAAAGTAATACCCCAACATATAAAATTGTCATACGTAATGGAAAACTTGCAATAGAAGAAACTGATGGGATGGAAGCAGATAACAAAGTTGTAGTAACATTTGATGCCTCTGCATCATATGACCCAGATGGGTATATTATTAAATACATTTGGGATTTCGGAGATGGAAGTGGAATAGAAACCACAAACCCAATAATAAATCACACATACACAGATTGTAAAACTTACTTGGTAAAGCTTACGGTTGTTGATAATAAAGGTTTAAAAACCAGCACATCAAAATTTTTAATAATACCTAAGCCAATATTAATATTAAAAACAGAATAATCCCAAATTAAATAAATTCCTTTAACTTCTTTCTTAATATGTCATTAACCAACTTTCCATCTGCCTTTCCTCTCAACTTTGCCATACATCTACCCATTAAAAATCCATAAGCTTTTTCTCCTTTCTCTTTAACCACATTTATATGCTCTTTGATTATCCCCTCAATAATCTTTTCAACTTCTTCCTTTGATAATCCCTTTAATCCCTTAATATCTAAAATCTCATCTATGCTTTTATCTGGATACTCACAAAAGCCCTTTAAGACCTCAACAATTCCCTCTTTAGCTATTTTACCATCAGACAACGCCATAAATATCTCTTCAAAATGTCTCTCTTCCAATTTATCTATATCATAACCTTCTCTTTTAATCTCCTTCAACGTATTTTCTAATGTTGTAGCAATTAAAACTGGTTTAATATTTTTGAATCTTTTACATAATCTTTCAAACAAATCAACATAATAACTTAAAACCATCTTTTTTGCCAATTCATCATTTAACTTATACTCTTTTTTAAACCTCTCAAACTTCTCCTCCGGAAGTTCTGGTAGATTTGCTTTTATCTCATCAATAAGCTCTTTCTTTATAAATATTGGTGGGATATCTGTCTCTGGATACATCCTTGCGGCTCCTGGTAGAGGTCTTAAATAGGCAGTATTTCCATCCTCCAAAGCTCTCCTTGTTTCCTCTGGCACTCCAATTAATGCTTCCTTAGCCCTCTCTATCACTGCCTCTAATGCTTTATCTACCTTGCTCTCTTCATCTGCAACAATAATTACAGCATCTAAATCATCGGCATTAATGAACTCTCTAAGTTTTTTAACTTCTTCCTCTGTAATGCCATATTTTGGCAATTCATCAGTGTGGAAAATCCCTCCAACACCGGCTATAACCTTTGCTCTATCTGAAAATTCTGTTCCCAATCTTCTTCCTGGTTGAATTTCTCTTCCAACTAATCCAGCAAAGCCCTTTAATAAAATTGCCTTAACTTTCCCATTCTTTTTCTTTAAGGCACTTTGTATAATCTTTGATTTACAGTCCTTAAATATCTCTGTAACATCAAATATTTCCTCAACAACTTCTGCATTCCTATTTTTTAGCTCATCTCTAATTTTCAAAAGATTTAATTGCCTTATAACTTCATTCTCAACAACCTTTTCAATTAAATCTAAGTCCTGGACACCTTTAACTTCTATCCTTGCCCCATCCCTAATTGATATATTTATATCCTGCCTTATTGTTCCCAAACCTCTCTTAACCTTACCCGTAGCTCTCAATATCTCCCCAATTCTTTTTGCCGCTTCTTTAGCCATTTTAGGACTTTTTATATCTGGAGCTGTTGAAATCTCAACTAATGGAATTCCCAACCTATCCAAGTTATAAACTACAGCATCCCTTCTATCTTCTATTTTCCTTGCCGCATCTTCCTCCAAACATAAGCTTGTTATTCCTACTTTTCCTTCGGATGTCTCTATGTATCCATCTCTTGCTAAAAATATAGTTCTTTGAAATCCAGATGTGTTTGAACCGTCAATAACTATCTTCCTCATTGTGTATGCAACATCAACAACATCCATATTCATCAATAAAGCAACTTCCAACGCTATTTTTAATGCCTCTTCGCTTGGTGGATGAGGAGGTTCTTCATCC
Organism: Methanocaldococcus fervens AG86; assembly: GCF_000023985.1. Lineage (GTDB taxonomy): Archaea > AGJL01 > Methanococci > Methanococcales > Methanocaldococcaceae > Methanocaldococcus > Methanocaldococcus fervens. The sequence goes on along the minus strand of NC_013156.1, from coordinate 1,178,720 downwards.
AACTCAACTAAACATGTTGTGTCATTGTAAAATTGATAAATAAACTTCTTTCCTTTCCTTGCCTCTATTAAAGCCGCTTTATCAACTTCTCCCATCTCACTTAGTGAAGGTCTTAAAACCCTAACAATTTCTCCGTCTGGCTCATCATCTCTTAAAATTGTTGGACAGTGGCAAAATAACTTTCTTTTTGTATTTAGTTGTTGATGTATCTCCAATCCTACTTTTAAACCAAGTTTTTCATAATCAATCTCCATCTTATCACCATATTATTTTTTAATAGGCATCAAATCTACTTCTGTATTCAATTTCTCCAACCAAATTCTTATTAATCAATTTTTTAACTTCTTCTGGTTCATAGTTTCCTAACAAATACATTAATTTGACATAAGCTACCTCTGGAAGCATATCTCCACAGCCAATAACTCCTAATTTCTGCAATTCCCTTCCATTTGAATAGACGTTCATATTTACTCTTCCATTGATTGTTTGGGTTGTCATAACAACAACTACTCCATTATCTATTGCATACTTTATATCCTCAAAAATATACTCTGGAGCATGCCCTAATCCAGTTCCCTCCAAAACAATGCCTTTATATCCTTTATCCACATAGAATCTAATTATTTCTCCATCCATTCCAGGATAAACTTTTATTAAAGCTACCTTTTCCTCCAAATTTGTGTCTATCTCAACTTTTCTACCATTAGATTTTTCAACGTCTTGTAAATAGATAACTTCCTTTGTAAATGGATTTATCTTAGCTACAGGGATTGAATTTATTGATTTAAATGCATCCCTTCTTGAAGAATGGCATTTCCTAACCTTAACTCCCTTATGGAGATAGCAGAAAGTGTCTCCACTCTCCCCATGCATTACAACATAAACTCCTTTAATTGGCTCTCTTGCAGCTAAAACAGCACTTATTAAATTTAAAGCTGCGTCTGATGATGGCCTATCACTACTTCTCTGAGCTCCAACTAAGATTATTGGTACGTCAGCCTTAACCATAAATGAGAGAGCTGAGGCAGTATAAGCCATTGTGTCAGTTCCATGAGCTATAACTATACCATCAGCCCCTTCTTCTATCTCTTTTTTTATTTCCTCAGCAATCTTTTTCCAATACTCTGGTTTCATATTTTCGCTTAGTATGTTCATTACTGCCCTTCCTTTTATGTTGGCAATGTCTAAAAGCTCTGGAACAGCCCTAATTAAATCATCAGCCGTAAAAGAAGGATGAACAGCTCCTGTTTTATAATCAACCTTTGAAGCAACTGTTCCTCCAGTGGATAAAATAGAGATTGTTTTAAACTTTTCATTCTTTTCAATGTTTAATGGAGGCAATTCATACTTTGGTTTTTCTCCTTTGGATATAATCTCTATATTTTTTACGTTTTCTTTTAATATTCCAACGTTATAACCGTTTTTCATCTTTATTGTTATTATATTTTCGTCAGTTGATGGCAATAAGATACCTTCAAAAATCCCTTTATCTGTTTCTACTCTTATAATATCCCCAACATCCATTATTCCACCTTTAAGTGATTTTATAAAAATAAAATAAGCAAAAAAATATAAAAATCTTTATAAATGCTAAATATATCCAAATAAATAAATGAAAATATCCAAAATAAAAATAAAAAGTGGCGTCAGTTCGCCCATCAATCATCATCAGAAATCAGCAGCTACTCCGATCATCATCCGCCATAAATATATTAAGCAACTTAAGTATATATACTTACCTCAAGGTGAAAACATGAACGTTGAAGAGATTGAGAAATATTTAGAAGAAAATTTTGATAAATTACCAGAAGGATGCAAGCAGTGCGTTAGAGGAGAAAAATTAGTTCTATTTATCACTGGAATTTGCAACAATAACTGTTATTATTGCCCATTATCTGAAAAAAGAAAGAATAAAGATGTAATATATGCAAATGAGAGGTTACTTACTACAGTTGGAGAGGCCATTGAAGAGGCGAAGCTGTGTAGTAGTAAAGGGGTTGGAATAACAGGAGGAAATCCATTATTAAAAATAAATAGAACTGTAAAATTTTTAAATGCCTTAAAAAATGAGTTTGATGAATTTCATTCCCATTTATATGCAACACCGGAAACAGTGGATGAAGAAAAGTTAAAACTTTTAAAAGAGGCTGGTTTGGATGAGATAAGGCTTCATCCAACTAAGATATTTAATGAAGGTTATGATGAAGATTATATAAGATTTTTATGTGATAAATTGAGCCTATGCAATAAATACATTGAAGATGTTGGAGTTGAAATTCCAGCAATTCCAAATATGGATGAAGAGATTTTAAAATTGGCTGAAGCGGTTGATGGAACAGCTAAATTTATGAACATCAACGAGCTCGAGTTTTCTGAGGAAAATTATTATGAGTTGGAGAAGAGAGGTTTTGAACCAAAGGATGACATAAGCAGTGCGATTGCTGGAAGCGAAGAAACTGCTCTAAAAGTTATAAAAGAATTTAAAGGAGATTTATTTATCCACTACTGCCCATCAGTCTTAAAAGATGCCATACAGATGAAAAGTAGGTTAATAAATAGAGCTAAAAATGTAGCTAAGCCCTATGAGGTTATAACTGAAGAAGGTTTATTGTTGAGAGGTATTATGGTTTTTGATAACTATGAAGATTTAGAAGAAATGGCTGAAATTTTGAAGGAGAATGAGATAGAGTTTGAAATTGTTGATAAAAGCATCTACCTAAATCCATTCATATTGGAGGATATTATTGATGAGATGAAGAGACAAGGATTTCCAATAACGTTTTCAGCCTATATCTCAGAAATCTATCCAACTGCAGATGCTTTAGAGGTTGAGAGAATCCCTTTAATAACCAAAAAATTAAAGTTTAGAAGAAGAAGGAAAAGATGAGAGCATGATTTACGATTTTAGGAAGAAGTCAAAATTTGGCTATACAACTGGCTCATGTGCTGCTGCAGGGGCTTATTCAGCTCTCTACTATTTAAAATTTGGAGAAAAACTTAGCCATGTTGAGATTGAAAATTTAAATGGGGATAAATTAATTATTCCAATAGAAAAAATTGAAAAATCTGGAAATAAAGCTAAAGCTGTTATTATAAAGGATGCTGGGGAAGATATAGATATAACAAACGGCATTGAAATCATTACTGAAGTTGAATTAAAGAAAGGAAAAAAGGATGTTATTATTAAAGGTGGGGAGGGGGTTGGAACTGTTACAAAGGACGGTTTGCAGGTAAAAAAAGGAGAAAAAGCAATAAATCCAAAGCCAAAAGAGATGATTAAAAAGAATCTTCTAAAGCTATTAAATGAGGATGAAGTTGCCGAAGTAATTATCTCAGTACCTAAAGGTAAAGAGTTGGCTAAAAAAACATTAAACCCTAAACTTGGAATCATTGGGGGATTATCCATATTAGGAACTACTGGAATTGTTAGACCAATGTCAAACGAGGCATATATGAACTCTTTAGTTCCACAGATAGATGTAGCTTTAGCGAATGACTATAAAAAGCTTATTTTCGTCCCAGGAAACATTGGAACTAAGTATGCAAAAAAACTTTTAAATGCAGATAATGATGAGATTGTTGAAGTCTCAAACTTCTGGGGATTTATGCTTGATAAAGCTAAAGAAAAGGGAGTTAAGGAGATTTTAATCTTTGGACATGCTGGGAAAATCGTTAAGTTAGCTGGGGGGATATACAACACACATTCAAAAATAGCTGATTGTAGAAATGAGATATTAGCAGCCTATTCATCACTATTTATTGATGATAAGGAAGTTATAAAAAAGATTTTGTATTCAAATACAACAGAAGAAGTTATCAAAATTTTAAAGAAAAGAGGCGTTATAACTGAAGTTTTTAACCTAATAGCTAAAAGAATTGTTGAAAGGTTAAGCGAAAGATGGAAAGGCATTAAATTTAGCTGTATAATTATAGATATGAATGGGGAGGTTTTAGGAAAATATATTGATTAAGAATTATTGAGTAAGAATTAAATAATGTCTAAGAGGCATTGCTTCCGTAAGGAAGCGATGCATCCCGGTATCCCGAACAACCTTTTAAAAAAGCCGGGGAAAACTAGTTTTGATGAAACTTTTAGTAAAAGTTTCATACCAATGGGCGGAGCCCTATGGTTTATAGATCAACAATATACCTAACCCTCCACCCATCCTCTTCTTCCTTAACCTCCATTTTATGATAAGTTACTGCTTTAACCTCCTCTTTTATATTATGCTTCTCCTTATCTATCTTCTCTCCATAAGCTATACATCTCAACTTGTAACCATTTTCATATCTCTCAATTTTTACATCAAAATCGTTAAAAACTAAGTTTTCAACGTCAGTATAAAAAAGTAGTTCATTCAAAAAATTATACAAAAGTTCTTCTAAATCTTCTCCCGTTACTTCAAACTCCACCTTTTCCTTTTTATCAACTTTATCAATATCAACCATAATGTTGTATAGTCCCTTAGCACCCTCCTTAAATGCCTCTTCTAAAGTTTTCCCTTTAGCTTCAACACCCAAATCAGCAGTTGTTTCAAAATAATTAAACATTTAAACCACCTCTATAGTAAATCCATTACAGTTATTTTCCCTATATTCTCTAATCTCAAAATCCACATCTAAAAAGTGCTTAACAACCCAAATATTTGTTTTTGTATGGTTGGTTATCTCTGAAACCCCAACTACACCTTTACCAAACGCTAAGAATGGAATTATTTGGTCTCCCATGTATTTATCTAAAGCCATTCCACTTTTTCTTGCGTTTAATAATTCATCAACTGCCCTTTCAGCAACAATTTCCGCCCTTAAACCTTTCTCACCTAAGCAACTTCCTCCTAAAGTATCATTCCATAAAACTATCCCTGCCCCTGTAGAGATACCTTTTGAACATTCTATTTTTATATTTGGCATCAATCCACGTTTGTTTAATAAATTCACCGCCCTTTTTCTCATCCTCCTTGCTATATTTTCATCCAAATTTTGCACATATGAAATTCCCCCAACTAAATCACTTTTAGAATGCTCTATCAAATCAAATTTTTTAACTTTAGATGGCTTAACTTCAAAAATAACTTCTCCTCCTCCCTCTGGATAAAATCCTCTCTTTAAAACCTTCAACTCTGTCAAAACTCCAAAATCTCTAAGTATTTTTAAAGTTACATTTTTTATGTAATCAATTGGTGGAGCTCTTTTGACATCAGTTCCCCCTTTTATTTTTACGGTAAATTTTTTATCAATTCCCAATGACAAAGGGAGGAGGGCTTGTATAACCAAAGATATACTACCAGCAGTTCCAATGTCTATTGTGAAATCCTTTGGAGATAATTTTGAAGGTATGAAGGTTAATTCCTCTGAGCCCACTTTTAATCCATAAACCTCAGCATTACAAAGTTTTTTAACTGCTTTAACTGCAGATACGTGCTGATGAGCCAATCCCCTATTTTTTCTCTTCTTCCTTATGTTGATAATTTTTATTGGCTTTTGAGTTAGAGCTGATAAAGAAACTGCAGTTCTTACAATCTGCCCTCCTCCTTCTAAATAACTGCCATCGATAATTATAAAATCCATTTCATCACCAAATTAGATTTTTCTCAACTTTGCTATAAAAAATGGTTCATTCGGAGGAAAAACTCTTAAAGTTCCTTCTATATAACCACTTTTCACATTAATTCCCTTAAATTCATCTTTATTTATTTTTATAAGCTCAACATCATCCCTTTTTTGTAATATGTATCTTATAACTTCCTCATTCTCCTCTATTTCCATTGAACATGTGGAATAAACCAACTCCCCACCTTCCTTTAATAAATCAATTCCTATATCTATCAACTCCTTCTGCCTTAAAGAGCAGTATTTTATATCCTCTTTTGAAACATTCCTGTCTTTATCTTTAATAATATTTCCTGAGCATGGAGCGTCTAACAAAATTTTATCAAAAAATATCTCATTTTTTAATAAATAATCTTTATATTTCCTCATGTCTGCATTTATTATTATTGTGTTCAAAACCCCCATCCTATTTATATTTGATTTTAATGCCTTTACCCTTGTTTTACTAATCTCTACTGCAACTATAGTTCCATTATTTTTCATCAATTGAGCTAGATGTGTAGTTTTTCCCCCTGGAGCAGCACACATATCTAATATAAAGTCCTGTTCTTTTGGATTTAAAACAATTGGTGGAATCATTGAGGATATCGATTGTGGCATATAGTAGCCAAAAAGATACTCTGGAGTTGAACCAATTGAGAATGGGCTTTTTATAACTTCAAAAGCATAATCTAAGAAAGTTTCTTTTAAAACAACTCCTTTATCTTCCAATCTCTTTTTTAATACATCTGGATTTATCTTTAGAGTATTGACCCTTATAAACTGCATTATCTCCCCTTAGCTTTGCCAATAATTCTAAATAAGCTATAACTAATATAGGAACTAACGTTAATATTACAGTATAACTAACAATTTCATGATATAGCCACGGATTATTTGGATGCATATTAACTAAATAGCAAATCAACACTATTCTAAAAATATTTACGAAGAATGCCAACAATACAAAAAACAGCCCAATCATAAACTCTTTAATATTTTTTGAAAAGACAGTTATTAAAGATAAAAATCCTGCAACCAAAAAACTTCCAGTGCATTCTTCAGCCACTTCAATAACATTGTTTGGCAAATATATAAGATTACCTGACAACGTTGCACTTGGGAATATTACTTTTATAAATAAATAACTTAAGTAAGCAACTATTCCTACCAAATACTTTGAAAAATGGTTTAAAATAAAAAATAAAATTAAAAAGACAATATAAAATTTTATTAAAAACAATATCTTAGATTTACCATTTGTGTATATACCCTCCCCCATGAAATTCCTCTCCATCAATAAACTGCCCCTCTTCTATAATTTTTCCTATCTTATGAACCTTTGAGTAATTTTTTAATGTATTCTTTACTTTGTTAAATTTAGATGTTGTAAATAAAAGCTCAAACTCCTCTCCGCTATTTAAAGCTACTTTTATTGGATTTAAATCAAATGCCTCACAAAACTCAACGACATCCTCTGGAATAAGCTTAAAAATTTTATCAGTATGTATTTCAAAATTTTTAAAATAGGTTATTTCCTTTCCTAAACCATCTGAAATATCGCAACATCCATTTATGAGCTTATTCATCAATAAACCTTCTTTAACTCTTGCAACTGGCCTTTTCAATTTTTCAAAAATCTTTGGATATTTTTGGCAGAGTTTTTCAAATTCTTTGTAGCTAATTTTTTTATATTTAAGCTTATAATATAAATGTAAAGCACAATAAACTCTTCCCAAATCGTTAGTTACACAAATATCGTCCCCAACTTCCCCTCTCCTATAAATTGGATTGTCAGTTATTCCTAAAGCAGTTCCAGATAATATAAGCTCATCTCCTTTGTTTGTATCTCCACCAACCACTGGACAGTTATAAAGCTTTGAAAACTCATCTAATCCAGAATAAAGCTCTTTAATAAACAGCTCATTAGCCTCTTCTTTAGATAATGAAATAGAGAGCAAAAAAGCCAAAGGCTTAGCTCCCATTGAGGCAATGTCAGAGATATTTGCCGTTAAAATTCTTCTTCCAATTTCATAAGGGGTTAAAATAGAAGGAATGTGAGTTTTTTTAACCATCATATCTGTGGTAGCAACTAAATAAAAATTCTCATCAATTTTTATCACTGCACAATCATCATCAATGCCTTTTACAACATTTTTGTTGGAAAATTTTAATGTTTTTTTAATTATCTCAATTATTTTTATCTCATCCATTTTTATCCTCTTAAGTTGTTAATTCTGTTGAATATTTAACATCTATCAATTTATTTGTTTCTGGGTCTAAAAGTCCAACAATTAGCCTTGTATTTTCATCATCAGGAACTTTAAGCTTTAGCTTTACAACTTTCTCTTCCCCTGGTTCTATAACCAATATCGGAGATTCTGTTGGGTTGTAAACATACCCCTCACCTGCATCAAATGCACAGTAAACTTTAATCCTTCCTTCCAAATTTCCTGCATTTTTTATATTAACGGTTACTTCAGCGTATCCATTGCTATACAAATAACCTTCCCAACTCCATATATAAATGGGTTTTTCAGTTATTGGAAATATCATAGCCCCTTCATCTTTTAATTCATCTGGAAGATCTCCAATTTCCCATCCAGTCTCTGTAGTTTCTAAATAGAAGTATCTTTTTCCATTGTATTCATAGTAGTATCCGTAATTGTTATCTAAATTTATTCCAACCCCCATGTGTTGTGAAAATCGCATTAATGCAACATCGTATCCCATCTGATTTAACAAGGCAGCTGTTAATATAGAGGTGTCTTCACAATCCCCTCCATCAACCAAAGTTTCTATCGGATACCTTGGATACTCATCATAGCCTGTAGAGATATTATCGTAGGTGTAAGGAAGTTGTTGAACAAAGGAAATTACTAAATTTATCCTATCACGCTCATCATAGCCATTTTCCTTACATATTTCATCTATTTTTTGAATAATCCTGTTTAAATACCAATCATCGTAAGGGTCTAAAACATAATATGAATAATCTTCAACATATTCTCTTTTTTTAGATTTGTAGTAATCATAAAGATTTTTTGGAATATATAAATCTAAATAATGTATTCTTCCTTTATATTCCCATGAATAGGTTACATGATAAGCATCAGAAGATTTTAAATTTGTATTTTCTTTTTCATAAGGGAGAGTTATTGGTTTATCAATCCATACTTCATTTCCATTATAAACAAAATCTATTGATACCCTTCCCATTCTTGAAGAGCTTTTATTTATCTCATCTTTGTTAATCGCTACTAAAACTCCATCACCATAGTCTAAATGTTCAAAACTTCCTAAATCTATGAATATCTCTTTGTAGTATAGCTGATTGTTTTTATCATCATAAACACTAATCTTTAAAATTCCCTCTCTTTTAACAAGGTTTGAATTTTCTCCAATAAGATAAATTTTCAAAATATAATTATCTTTAGTTTCATTTAACTCCAAAAGTATCGAAGATATGTCCTCCTCCATAAAATCATTTTGATAATCGATACATCCGGAAAACATCGTTAAAATAATCAAAATTATTAACAAAATAAGCTTTTTCATAGCATTCCCCTCAACAGCAATAAATAAAAAAGTGGCATCAGCCGGCTTGCTACTCATCACAACTCAGACGGGGATAAACGTCATCATCTGCCAACAAATATCTTAGCCCAACATTTATTTAAATCTTTTTAAGGTATGCTAATACTTCATTAAAATAATTTATTCAAAAATAATACAAAAAACTATTTTTTGGCATATCTGGAAAATTAAATCCCTATATTGATATTTTTAAAGAGATATTAGCTTATATAAGCATATATAAAACAAACTAATGTGTCAATAATCTCTTTTAATGTTTTATTATTTTGGAGGTGAATTTTGTGAGTAATAGAATAGAAATTGCCCCTACAACAAGGCATGAAGGGCATGCAAAATTAATTTTAGAAGTTGATGAAGAAGGAATTGTAAATAAAGCATACTATCTAAATACAACCCCAGTTAGAGGATTCGAAACAATGTTGAAAGGCAAACCAGCAGAGTTTGCTCCAATAGCTGTTATGAGAATCTGTGGAATCTGTCAAACAACTCACGGAATTGCTTCATGTGAAGCTATAGAAAACGCTATCGACTGCGAAGTTCCAGACGATGGATTGTTGTTAAGAGAATTGGTTGGAATTGGAAATAGATTACATTCACACCCACTACACCACTTATTAACAATTGATGACTTCTTAAAGCCAGAAGAAGCTGAGAAAAAAATTGAATTAATAAAATTAATTCAGAGAATGAGAAAAGTTGGACAGTTGGTTGTAGATGTTGTAGGAGGAGAAGGTATTCACCCACCAAATATTGTAATTGGTGGAATGAGAACAAACATAACAGAAAGAGCTAAATCAAAGCTATACTATGCTTTAAGACAGTATGAAAAAGATGCTTATGAAATTTATGAGGTATATACTGAATTAATTGAAAGATATTTAGAAGAGGTTGGAATTCCTGACTTAGGTGCTCACGAATACCCATACATAGCTACACATACAACCTATGGAGATAGATACGCTATAAACTGGGATGACGTAACAGAAATCCCAGCTCAAAGATACTACAAAGATGAAGAAGCACGACAGACATCAACAGTTCAAATTCCATTATATTGTGGAGTTCCAGCTGAAGGAGGTCCAAGGGCAAGAATGGTTAAATTCGGTAACTTTAGAGAGGGAGGAAGTGCTTTAGATATCAACATTGCAAGAGCTCAAGAAAACCTTGGAGCTGTTTATAGAGCTTTAGAAATATTGGATGAGCTCAACTTAAATGGAAAAACAAGAGCTGAAGTAGAATACAAAGATGGCTTTGGTATAGGAGTTCACGAAGCTCCAAGAGCTACAAACACCCACATGGCAGAAGTTGGAAAAGATGGAAGAATTAAGAGCTATAGAATTATAGCGGCATCAACATGGAACTTCCCAATTGTTGAGAAGGCAATTGAAGGCTATCCTCAGCAGTATGCTGAAGTCATAATGAGAGCTTATGACATATGAGCTTCATGTGCAACACACGTTATAGTTAAAGATGAAGAGACAAAAGAAGTTATCGAAGTAAGAAAAATGTTATAAAGCCTCAAGGGGAACCCGAAAGGGACCCGAGAGGCATAAAAAGCCTTTCGTGAGGAAAATATTGCTTCCCTAAACTTAAAATTAAACCTTAAAAAATAAGACGAATGAAACCATGAAAGCTGGAACAGAAATTCAAGACGATGAATTATTTGACTTAACTCCTTCATATTTAAAAAAAGAAGTTATGGTATTGGCTTGTGGGAATATATTATTTGCTGATGACGGATTTAGCGTTCATGTTATTGAAAAACTAAACAAAATATTGACAGATGAAGAAAAAGAAAAAATTGCTTTAGTTGATGCTGGAGCTGGAGCTCCCCAACAAGTTTTAACATTAATAGACGAAAACTCCAAAACTAAAAAGATAATTGTTGTTGATGTGATTGATTGGGGGCTAAAACCTGGAGAAATAAAAATAATTGAAAAAAATGAACTACCAAACCCAAAATATAATAGATTAGATTCCCACGACTGGCCTTTAGCTCCTTTACTAAGGGAAGTTGCTGAAAAATACAACATAGAAGTTAAGGTCGTTGGCTGTCAAGCTAAGTATATCTCAGAGCCAGACGTTTACATTGGGCTTAGTGAAGAAGTTGAAAAGGCCGTTGATAAAGCAGTTGAGATGATTCTTAGAGAACTAAGAGGTGATTAAAGTGGTTAAAGTTGCCCACGTTCAGTTATGTAGTTGTTGTGGATGTTTAGTTTCTTTAGCAGATACGTATGAAAAGCTTTTAGATGTTTTAAATTCAATTGAGTTAGTTTACTGCCAAACCTTAGCTGACGCAAGAGAGATTCCTGAATGTGATATAGCATTAGTTGAAGGTTCTGTCTGCTTAGATGACCACCACTCTTTAGAGGTAGCTGAAGAAGTTAGAAAGAAGGCAAAGATCGTTGTAGCTTTAGGAGCTTGTGCAGCAACAGGTGGGGTTACAAGATACTGTAAAGGAAACCAAATGTCAAAACCTGTTCACAGCTCATTCTCTCCATTAACTGAAGTTATTAAAGTGGATTTAGCAATCCCTGGTTGCCCTCCTTCACCTGAAGCAATTGTTTCAGTTATAACAGCGGCTTTAAACGGGGATATGGAATACTTACAACCATTTGCAGAGTTTGCAGAGTTGGGAAGCGAAGCATGTGGATGTGATGTCATTTCCAAAGTTGTTAACAAATCCCTCTGTATGGGTTGTGGAACCTGTGCTTCAGCATGTCCAACAAGAGCTATAGAGATGTTAGATGGAAGACCAAATATCTTAAAAGAACTCTGCATCAAGTGTGGAGCCTGCTCTGTCCAATGTCCAAGAATTAGGTTCCCAGGGTTAATTGAAAAGATTGAATAAAAAATAAAATTATAATTTTTTGAGGTGGAATAGGATGAACCCTTTCGGAGCTTATAAAAAAGTAGTTTCAGCAAGAAGTACATTGAAAGAAGTCTTAAAGAAATCACAAGATGGTGGAATTGTTTCAACAGCATTTATTTATGGGTTAGAGAACAATCTATTGGATGGAGTTGTAGTTGCAGATAACGCTGGAGAATTCCAGGCAGTTCCTAAAGTTGCTACAACACCAGAAGAAGTTTTAGAAGCTGCAGGAACAAAATATACTGTCTGTCCAAACATCTCAGTATTAAAAAGTGCAGTTAGAGAATACGGTTGTGAAAAGATTGGAGTTGTAGGAACTCCATGCCAAGTTAGAGCTATAAGAAAGTTAATGAAATATCCAGTTGGATTTAGACATGTTCCAGATAAAATTGCCTTAGTTATTGGAATCTTCTGTATGGAGAACTTCCCATACAATGGATTAAAATTAATTGTTGAGGAACACTGCGGAGTTAAAATGGAAGATGTTGTTAAAATGGATATTGGAAAAGGTAAATTCTGGGTTTACACAAGATGGGGAGAAACAAAAACAGTTAAATTAAAAGAAACCCATCCTTACGAACAAATCGCATGTCACGTCTGTACAGATTATACAGCAGAGTTAGCAGATATCTCAACAGGTTCAGTTGGAAGCCCAGATGGATGGAGCACAGTGTTTATAAGAACAGCTAAAGGAGAAGAGATATTCAACAAAATGGTTGAAGATGGGTACTTAGAAGTTAAACCAATTGAAGAGGTTAAGCCAGGTTTAGGATTAGTTGAAAAATTAGCATTACAGAAGAAAGAAAAGAATGCAAAAGAAATCGAGCATAGAAAAGAGCTTGGCTTACCAGTTCCATACTAAACCTTTTTCTATTTTTCTTTTTTTTAGAATTTTAATTTATAGAATTTGGAAATTTTTATTTTTCATATTATTTTGAATTTATAACTTTTAAATATCTTAATGCTAATCCTATTTTTTGGTGGTAAAATGAAAACTGATATACTAATCATAGGTGGAGGAGGAGCCGCTGCAAGGGCTGCGATAGAGTGTAGAGATAAAAATGTTATAATAGCCGTTAAAGGATTGTTTGGAAAAAGTGGCTGTACAGTTATGGCTGAGGGTGGCTATAACGCAGTTTTTAATCCAAAAGATAGCTTTAAAAAGCATTTTTATGACACCGTTAAAGGTGGAGGATTTATAAACAATTCAAAGTTGGTTGAGATTTTAGTTAAAAACTCACCAAAAGAACTTTTAAATTTAGAGAAGTTTGGAGCTCTCTTTGATAGAAATGAAGATGGCTTTATAGCTCAAAGACCATTTGGTGGGCAGAGTTTTAACAGAACATGCTACTGTGGGGATAGAACAGGACACGAGATAATGAGAGGTTTAATGGAATACATATCAAAATTTGAAAGAGTTAAGATTTTAGAAGAAGTTACGGCAATAAAGTTAATTGTCAAAGATAATAGATGCTATGGAGCCATATTTTTGGATTTGAAAACAGGGGAAATATTCCCAATATTTGCAAAGGCAACAATATTAGCCACTGGAGGAGCTGGACAACTCTACCCTATAACCTCAAATCCAATACAAAAAACAGGAGATGGTTTTGCAATAGCATACAATGAAGGAGCTGAACTCATAGATATGGAAATGGTTCAATTTCATCCAACAGGGATGGTAGGAACTGGAATTTTAGTTACTGAGGCAGTTAGAGGAGAAGGGGGAATATTATACAACAAAAACAAAGAAAGGTTTATGGCAAGATACGATAAAGAGAGGATGGAGTTATCAACAAGGGATGTTGTTGCAAGAGCTATTTATAGGGAGATTCAAGAGGGTAGGGGGGTTAATGGGGGAGTTTATTTAGATGTCTCCCATTTACCAGCTGAAGTTATTGAAAAAAAGTTGGAGACAATGTTAAAGCAGTTTTTAAGGGTTGGAATTGATATTAGGAAGGAGCCGATGATTGTTTCTCCTACTGCACACCACTTTATGGGAGGACTAAGGATTAATGAAAAATGCGAGACAAGTATAATTGGACTTTTTGCCTGTGGAGAAGTTACTGGAGGAGTTCATGGAGCAAATAGATTGGGAGGAAATGCCTTAGCTGATACTCAAGTATTCGGTGCTATTGCAGGGAAATCTGCCAAAGAATTTGTGGAAAATAACGAGTTTGAATTTGTAGATTGTGAGGAAGATATTAACAACATATTGGATGAAATAAAAGGATTAGATGGAAATTTAAAAATTTATAGCTTAATAGAAGACTTAAAAAAGACCATGTGGGATTACGTATCCATTATTAGGAATGAAGAGGGGTTAAAAAAGGCTTTAGAAAAAATTGATAAAATTGAGAAAAATGTGGGAGATGTTAAAGTTAATGGGGTTGTTGATTTGCAAAAATACTTTGAATTAAAAAATATGGTTGTTGTTGCCCAGTTAGTTACAAAATCTGCCCTATATAGGGAGGAGAGTAGAGGAGCTCATTATAGGGAAGATTTCCCAGAAACTGATGAAAAATGGAGAGGAAATATTATTATAAAAGGAGAAAAAATGTGGTTTGAAAAGTTAGATTATAATGTTGATGAAATTTTAAAAAACCTTTAAAAAGTTTGGCTCAGCCGCGGGGGTAGTCATCACAAATCAGATAGCGAAATTCTCATCATCGCCAATTTATATTAAAACTTAGTATAAATCCTTTTTAAAATTTCACCTATTGCCAGTGTTAAAATAAATGATATTATAGGATAAATCCAATCTCCAAATGCCAGTGGAGCAAATCCAAGATAGGTATTTAATGGTGTATAAATCAAAATTAGCAGTATTAAAAAGATTGTAAATGTTGAAAATATTAAAAGTCTATTTTTAACATTTATGTTAAATATTGAACCCTTAACCTTAAAGTTTAACGTGTTTGCAATCAGCATAGAAATAAAGGATGAGAATAAAATAGCTCTCGCCTTTTCCATATAGCTGAGATTAACAACATAAATTGAATATAATACAAAAGCCATAGAAATTGCCAATCCAAATGATAATATCAGCTCCTTCTTCCCAAATATTTTCTCTTTAGGACTTATAGGTTTTTTATAACCAGTTCCACTAAAATCTAAGCCTATTGTTACAGCTGGAAGGTCTTCAGCGATCATATTTATTATCAATATATGCGTAGCCAGTAATGGAAGATAATCAGCTCCAAGTAAAAATATGGACATTAAAATTAAAAACACCTCGCAATAATTTGTTGAAACAAAATAGGATGTGAAAGATTTAATGTTATTGTAAATCGTTCTTCCAATTCTTATTGCCTCAACTATAGTGGAAAAGTTGTCATCTTGTAATATTAAATCACTCGCTTCTTTAGCCACATCACTCCCGCTCCCCATTGCTACACCAATATCTGCCTTTTTTAAAGCTGGGGCGTCATTAACTCCATCTCCGGTCATAGCTACAACATGTCCTTTCTTTTTTAATGCATTGACAATCCTAAGTTTTTGTTCTGGTAGAGTTCTCGCATATATATTGATATAATCAACAACTTTCTCAAATTCTTCATCACTCATCCTCTCCAACTCATCTCCAGTAATTATTCCATCTTTAATAATCTCTAAAAGCTTATCCTCTACCTCAAATTCTATTTTTCTCTCCTCATATATTCCCAATCTCTTAGCTATCGCTTTAGCTGTGATTGGATTGTCTCCAGTAATCATCGCCACTTTAACTCCAAGCCTTTTACAAAGTTCTATAGCCTCTTTTACATTTTCTTTTAGTGCATCAGCCATTCCAATCAATCCAACAAAGATTAGATCTTTCTCAACCTCATTTTTATCTTTACTAAAATTATCCATCTCTTTATAGGCTAAAGATAAAACTCTATAGGCTTCACTAGCTAATTTGTTATTCACTTTCAATATTTCTTCAACATCTTTTTTAGACATCTCCTCTATCCTATTTTCTTTGAGAATATACCTGCATTTATTTAAAATGACTTCAGTAGCACCTTTAGAAAAAACAAAATATTTTTCATTGTGTTTATGGATTGTTGTCATCATCTTTCTCTCTGATGTAAATAGGATTTCATAAACTCTCTCATAATCTTTTTCAAGCCCATCTTTTAACATATTTTCCTTATGTCCTAAAATTAAAAGAGCTCCTTCTGTAGGATCTCCAATAACCTTATCTTCAGATTTTAATTCAGCATTGTTACATAAGACACCTATTTTTAATAAAAATTCTAAAGCTTTATCTTTTTTTGTATCTATGGAATTTGCATCATAGATTTTTCCATTTGTATAGATTTTCTCCACATGCATTTGATTTTTTGTTAATGTTCCAGTTTTATCTGTGCAAATAACTGTAACTGAGCCAAGAGTTTCAGCAGCTACCATCCTCTTTACTATCGCATTACTTTTAGCCATGTTGTACATTCCATAGGCAAGAGTTATGGTTAAAACTAAAGGAAGAGCTTCTGGAATAGTTCCAACAGAGATGGCCAATGCTGTCATTAAAATAGAGTATATCGAGGAGCTAAAAAACAATCCAAATATAAAAATTAATGCGGTTATAAAAAATGCCAAAATAGAGAGCTGTTTTACCAAAGTGTCTATTTTTTGCTGTAGTGGTGTTTTTTCTTCAGGAGCCTCTACATATTTGGAGATTTGTCCAATTTTTGTATTCCTTCCAGTTTTTGTTATAAGAACTTTGCATTTTCCATTCACTACCAAAGTTCCAGCAAATATTTCATCTCCAACTTTTTTCTCCACTGGCAAACTTTCTCCAGTCAAAAGGGATTCATCAACTTTTAAATTCATTTCTTCTAAAATCTCACCATCAGCTGGAACCTTATCTCCAGCCTCTAAAATAACAACATCTCCGGGAACTACTTCTTTAGCATCTATTTTTTTAACAACTCCATCTCTTAAAACTTTAACCTCTGTTTTAACAAATTTTTTTAACGCTTCTACAGCTTTTTCTCCTTTATACTCCAAAATAAATCCAATTAATATTATAAAGGTGATTATTGAGATGATAAACCAAAAACTAAACACATCGCCAACAAGGTGTGAAATGAAAGCAGCAATTAACAATATATAAATCATTGGATTTATAAGTTGATTAAAAAATATTTTTAAAAAAGTGCCCTTTTTAGGAGGAGATATTTCATTATATCCGAATTCCTTTAATCTTTTCTTAGCTTCCTCATCGGATAAATATTTGATTGACATTAAATTTCCCCTATCATTCCTTTAACAATTATCTCGGTTGCTTCATCCTCGTCCAACCCTTTAGCCATCAGAGTTTCTAACTGCTTTTTATCAACACTTCCAATAGCAGCTTCGTGAGTTATTCTCGCCCTGTCATCTCTAACAACAACTATCGGTATAGATTCAACTTCAGCATTTCCTTTAACAATTTCAGCACAGTCAATATGCCCTTTGCTGTATGGAGCGTTTCCTTCAATTTTTAAGTTTAATGTCACTTTGGAGTTATCCATCGCAGCTCCTCTACTCTTCATAATACATTTAGCACTTTCTCCATTCAATTTAACTACTTCATTTATATTAACAACATCTTCTTTTATAGCATAAGTTCTTGTCGTTATATCAATTATCGCATCTTTTTTAGCAACAATCTCCTGATCTATATCCAATTTTCCAATTCTCCCTTTTGTCAATGTAAAGTTTGATATATAAACTCCTCCTTCTTCAACTTCAACTTTTACCGTTGGTTTAACCAATATATCTCCATCCATACCATGATAGTGGAATTCATTGTAAGAAAACTTTGCATTCTTTCCTATTTTTATGATACCGTTCATTATATGCTTAATTCCCTTACCCTTCGGGAAAGAACAGTGAGACATTAAAGTGATTGAACTATCCTCCTCTAAGATGATCTCAACATCTATAATTTGGGAGATATTCTCTTCAGTTATCCCAAAACACATGTGAATTGGATATTCAAATTTGTACCCTTTTTTAACAACAATTTTTGCCTTTATTTTTCCATCTTCTTCTTTTCCATCCAATATAATGCCTTCATCCCCCTTCACATCAACAATTTTGCTCTCCTTAACTATCATTCTTGGACCTTTTCCATGCACAATCTCTTCAGGTTTTTCAGACGTGTATTTTATTGCCTCAATTATTTCCATTAATTCTTCTTTAATGCTCATAATCTCACTCATAATTTGTTTATTTTATATTATTCCATTTCTTCAGGGACTTTTTTATAGCATTTTCCACATTTTTTCTTGTAGAACTCTCCAACTTCTCTTGGATCCCCACTCTTTACGACCTCTCCAGCACAGATTAAAGAGGCTCTATCAGCATGTTCAGCTAACTCCTCTCTATGTGTAACAACCAATAAAGAACATCCTCTTTCTTTTAAATAGTCAAAAACTCTCTTAATCTCATCAAATGACACAATATCTATCCCGCTATCTGGCTCATCCAATATTGCCAAATCTGGCTCCATACATACAATTGAAGCCAACTCTATCCTCTTTCTCTCTCCTCCACTTAGTGTTTCATCAACATACCTATCCAAGTACTTATCTGGGTCTAAATTTACCAATTTTAAAGCTTCCCTAATCTTTTCCTCTGCCGTTTCCTTATCTTTTCTATATTTTTCATTCATCCCAAGCATTAAATAGTTTTTAACTTTAATTCCTTCAAATCTTGCAGGTTCCTGCCAAGCCAAAGTCATTCCCATTCTCGCTCTCTCAGTGATGCTTTTATCTGTTATGTCTACACCTTTAAATATTATCCTACCCTTAGTTGGCTTATATCCTGAAACTCCCATTAATGTATAAGCTAAAGTTGATTTTCCCGCTCCATTTGGCCCTATGATGGCATGAATCTCATTTTCATTTACCTCTAAATTTACGCCTTTTAAAATCTCTCTGTTCCCCCTATGAACATGCAAATCCTCTATTTTCAATAACATGATACTCACCAAAAATTATAAATACTCCTTTAATGAATGTTCATTAAAAGCGGATATATTTTAATAGCTTATACAATAAAAAGATTACCATGTATAAAAATAAATTGACAAATTAAATTGAAAACAAGCCAGGTCTCTTTGGACTGGCGACCATCGGGTGATAAAATGGCAAGAATGCACGCAAGAAAAAGAGGTCGCTCCGGTTCAAAGAGACCCGTCAGGAAAGAAGTTCCTGAATGGGTCCAATACACACCGGAGCAAGTAGAGGAGTTAGTAGTAGAGTTAGCTAAGAAAGGTTACCAGTCAGCACAGATTGGTTTAATATTAAGAGATACTTACGGAATTCCAGATGTCAAATTAATTACTGGTAAAAAAATCAGCAAAATAATGAAAGAACATGGCTTGTACCCAAAAGTTCCAGAAGATTTATTGAACTTAATGAGAAGAGCTGTTAATTTAAGAAAACACTTAGAACAGCATCCAAAAGACTTACATTCAAAAAGAGGTTTACAGTTAATTGAATCAAAGATTAGAAGATTGGTTAAATACTACAAGTCAAGAGGAGTCTTACCATCAGATTGGAGATACACACCAGAAACAGCAAGATTATTGGTCGAGCAAGCATAAGGCTAAAAATTCTTTTTTCTTTTCTTTTTTAAAACTTTAAAAAATAAAAAAATAAAAAGTTTTTTTATTCTTCATCTTCTAAAAACCATTTTGGATATCCAACTATTTTATAACCCCCAAATGGTCCTGATTTGCTTTCTATTTTGAATCCAAGAGTTTTTAAATCTTTTATCCTATTATGAACAGCCACTCTACTCTTCCTATCAATGTAATCTTTTAGAAACTCTCCAGATATAAAATCAGAGTTTTTGGCAAATATTTTATTTTTTTCCAATATTTTTCTTGCTTCTTCTTCTCCGAACTTCGTAGATAGTTTATTGTATAAATCATTAACACCAATAAGAATATTCAAAAGAATAAAGTGTCCAATATCCAATTTTACATTATGTTCATAAGCCTTTTTTAAAAATTTCCAGAAATCATAATCTTTCCTTTCTATTATATTTTTTATCTCCTCTTCTATTTTCATTCGACCCCCTTCCTTCTTTTTGCTAATTTTCTTGCCAAAGCTACCATTCCTATTTCAATTAACCCAGCAAAGAAGTTCTCTAATCCACCACAAGCCCATATCGCCTTTCCAAATGTTGTTTTTTTAATCCTATCTTCGTATTCCTTTGGAGTTATATCTTCTCCAGTCATCCTCTTTGTTACTACTGCAGCTGCTTCCATTAACTCTTCCCAAGTTATATCCCCAATATGGCTTTGCAATTCCTTAAATATCTTATACACTGGGATTTCATAAAGCTTAGCTAATGTTTTGACAACATCGCAGTTTCTAACCATTCCAATAACTCTACCATCCCTTGTTAAAACTGGAATGCTCACTACCTTATACTTAACGAATTTTAAAACAACATCTCTTGCCTCATCATCTTCATATACGGTAATAACCTCATCAACAGGTCTCATAAACTCAGTTATTGGCTTTTTGAAATCCTTTTCTGAAATCCCCAACAACTCTAAAGCGGTTATCCAACCAACTAACTTATCTTCTTTATCAACAATTGGTGCTGAGTATCTTTTCTTCTTTTTTAATAGATTTATTGCATCTTCAACAGTTTCATCTAAATATATTTTAGCAAAATTCTTGTCCATTAAATCTCTTACTTTCATAGTATCCCAAAAAAATTTTTTAATTTGCATTAATTATCTATGCACTTAATCTAATTTATTTGTTATGTATCCTTTAACTGCACTTATTGCAGCAACTTTTGGTGAAGCTAAATAAATATAACTGTTTATATGCCCCATTCTTCCCCTAAAGTTTCTATTTGTAGTTGATAAACAAACCTCCCCTTCAGCTAAAACTCCTTGATGAGCTCCTAAGCAGGGGCCACATCCAGGCGTGCAAATCATAGCCCCAGCTTTGATAAATGTCTCAATCAACCCCTCTCTTAACGCTTGCAAAAATACCTTTTTTGACGCTGGGATAACTATTAATTTAACATCTTTATGAACTTTTCCCCCTTTTAGATATTTAGCTGCTTCCCTTAAATCACTCAACCTTCCATTTGTACAGCTTCCAATAAAAACCTGATTTATTTCAGTTCCTTCAACTTCACTAACTGGTTTTACATTGTCTGGGTGATGAGGAACAGCCACTTGCTCCTCCATATCTGTTATGTCAATCTCTATCTCCCTATAATAGTTTGCTTCATCCTTATTTACCGTTATTCTTTCTTTTTTTAGTTCAGCAATTTTTTCATCTGAAAGCCCTCTTTCATTTTTTAAGTAGTTATAGGTTATTTCATCAGCCTCTATAACTCCAGTTTTCCCTCCCATCTCTATTGCCATATTACACAACGTTAATCTTCCATCCATATTCATCCTCTTAACAACTTCTCCACCGTATTCAATAGCCATATAGGTAGCTCCTCTCCTTCCAATCTCTTTACAAACTCTCAAAACAATGTCTTTGGCAGAGATATTTTCATTTTTCCCAACAATGTCAACTCTAATTGTTTTAGGGACTTTAATCCACGCCTCTCCTGTTGCATAAATGTAAGCCATGTCAGTTGCCCCAAAGCCAGTTGCAAAAGCTCCAAAAGCTCCATGTGTACATGTGTGGCTATCCCCTCCAGCTACAAACATGTTTGGTAAAACATAGTTTTCAGCCAATATTTGATGGCAAATTCCTTCTCCACCTTTATGGAAATGTTTGATGTTAAATCTTTTAACAAATTCTAAAACTAATTTTTGCATTTCAGCGGCTTTAACAGTATTTGCTGGAACATTATGGTCAAAGGCAATAACAATTTTTTCATTATCCCAAACCCCATCTCCCATTTCTTTTAAAGCTTTGTAGGTTAAAGGTGTTGTTCCATCGTGTGTCATGGCTAAATCTACTTTAACCTCAATACTATCTCCTGCACAAACCTCATATCCTACTTTTTTTGATAATATCTCCTCTATTAATGTCAATCTATCACCTTAAACAATCACTATATTTGCTCTTGGATCTGTTTCAAAAACAATCTTTCCATCTTTAAATATTCTAACTATCCCACCACTTTGAGATACAGTTACAGCTATTGCATTTGTATTTTTTGTTATTCCTGCAGCAGCAACATGTCTCGCTCCCAAACCTTTTGGTATTTCAATCTCTCCTTTTGTCTCCAAAAATCTACCTGCAGAAACAACTTTTCCATCATCTGTAATTATAAATGCCCCATCTATTGATGAAAGCTCTTTTATAGTTCCTTTTACGTTTTCATCAAATATACTTGCGTTATGTCCAGCAAATGGGTTTAATATTAAAGGTTTTGACATGTTCATAACATTTAACGTATCTCCAATAACAAATATCGTTCCCACTCCCTTTCCTTCTCTCCCCTCTCTTCCAATTTCCATTGCTAATTTCAAAACTTCTTTCAATGTTTTCCTCTGTTTTTCATCTAATGTTTCAAAGAGTTTATATAAGGTTAATTCTTTCACATGGTCTTTTACATTAACAACCATTATTGTATCTAATTTTCCAGGAACTTTTGGTTCTCCAACCACTGCAACAATCCTATGGTTTTCCTTTAATATATCCCTCTTAAGGGCGTGAACAATACCACTACTTATTATCATACACCTATTATCTTCCCTATGCTTGATAAATAAAGGGTAGATGTTTATTTCACCTTCATGGCTAATTTTTTTATACGTTGTTTCGTTTGGGGTGGCAACAATTATTTTTATATCCTTGTGTATCACTTTATCGACTTTATCGAGTATTTTCAATTTTTTTAAATTGTTATCCTTTTTCAATAATGGTTTTAAAAGCTCATAAGATTTTCCAGTTTCAGTAAATATCATAAATGCATCTGCCTTAATGTCATAAGCCAATTCGAGCCCATGCTTTATTATATGCTTGGCAACCATTAACTCACCATGAATCTTTTAGAAGAAACTTTTAGAAAAAGTTTCATCAAAATGGATGCATTAAGGAGGGGCTAAAAGCCCCTCATAATACCTCTTAGATTACAGTGGGGCTGAACGTAGTGAAGCCCGCTCTGAGTATACAATAGGGCAAAGCCCTATGCTGAGGAAGGGCTTTCAGCCCTTCATATGCCTCTTAATTAAAGAATCCCTATGATAAAGAGGACTTAGGTCCACATAATGTCTCTTATTAGGATTTTGCATATTTGACTAAAGCTTCGGCTATCTTTTTATCTGCATTTATTCCTATACTTCTAAAACCTTTAGTTCCTGGAGAGGAGTTGAGCTCTATAACGTAATAGTTGTCTTTTGTTGGTAGTATATCTACGCCTAATATTATAGCGTTAGATAACTCAGCACATTTTAAAGCAAGCTCCTTAAGCTCCTCATCTATATTTAATTTTTCAACGGCATTTCCTAAATAAAGGTTTGTCCTAAAATCTTTACTAACTCTCCTATATCCCCCTACAACTTCTCCATCAACAACCAATATTCTCATATCCTTATATAAGCCATTCTCTTTAAAATCAACGAATTCTTGAATTAGCTTCCCTTCCCAGATAGCATTTTTTGTAAGTTCCTTTAATTCATCATGATTTTTTGCCATAAACACCTTTAAACCACACTTTGAGAAAGAATTTTTCACAACCACTGGAAAACTTAGATTGTATTTTTCAATAAATTTGACTGCATCCTCATAATCCCTAATTAAAGCTGTTTTTGGGACATTTATTTTATTTTTTGTAAGTAATTTTATACATTTAAATTTGTCTGATGTGAGGTAGAGAGTTTTAATTGGATTAACAAATTTAAAGCCCTCAATCTCCAATGCATTTATAAACTGCCAAGAGTAGAGCGTTAGTCTATCAAAATAATCCCCTATACCACATCTTGAATGAATTAAATCCGTATCTAATTTGAAATCATGAGTCATTAATGTTTCTGGATTTGATAGTAAAAATATATCGCACTCAGCCCCTAATTTTTCAATCTCATGTTTTAAGCTCCATACACTGCAACTCTTTCCTTCTGGGGATAAGATTGTTATCTTCACCATAAAAATCCCGAGAAAAAATTATAAATTTAATTAGAGGTTTGCCAACTCATCTATTTTAACCAATCTCTGCTCACCTGTAATCATATCCTTTAAAGTTACCTTTCCTTCATTAAGCTCCTTCTCTCCAACAATAATTACCTTCTTAAATCCTCTTGAATTTGCATAATCTAAAGCTTTTCTTAACTTCCTACCCATAATTTCAAATTCTACAATTTTTCCAGATTTTCTTAACTTATCAGCTATAATTAATGATTTTTTAATCAATTCCTTATCTTTTTTTACTGGAATAACTAAGATGGTTTCTTCCTCAATCTCTAAATCGTCGATATTCATCATAATTCTATCAAACCCGTAAGCAAAACCTACAGCTGGTGTGGGCTCTCCTCCAAATGTCTCAATTAAGTTATCATATCTTCCTCCACCGCATATTTGCTTAGCTCCTTTTTTCCCATATATCTCAAATACCATTCCCGTGTAGTAATCTAAACCCCTCGCAATTCCAAGATTTATTGTATATTTGTCATGAATAACAAACTCCAAAATTTCCTCTAAATTATTTATTGCCTCTATTGATTTTGGAAAGTCCTTTAATATCTCTCTTAACTCATCCAAAACTTCCCTACCTCCTTTAAACTTTAATATTTCAAATATTAACTCCTTTTTTTCCTCTCCCAATATTTGAGTTAAATAAGCTTCCAAATTATCGTAATCCTCTTTATCTATTAACCTTCTTATTTTAACCTCCTCTTCCTCACTAACATTAAATTTCTCTAAAACACCTTTTAAAACTCCCAAATGACCTATATGGACGTCAAAATCTAAATTAATATTTATTAGACCATCCATTGCTAAGTTTAATACCTCAGCATCCGCTATTGGGTTTTCACATCCTATTAACTCACAACCCATCTGCCAAAACTCCCTAAATCTCCCTGCCTGAGGTCTTTCATACCTAAAGCAGTTGGCAAAATAATACAATCTCAACGGCTTCTGTAAATTCTTCAATTCGTTTAAATAGAATCTAACTACTGGGGATGTCATTTCAGGCCTTAAAGCCATCTCTCTCCCGCCATGATCTTTAAAGACATACAACTGCTTTCTAATTTCTTCTCCTGTTTTTTTAGCTATTAATTCAAAGCTTTCAAAGGTTGGTGTTAATATCTCCTTATACCCATATCTTTCAAAAACTTCTCTCAACTTATTTTCAATAAACCTCCTTTTCTTCATCTCTTCTGGTAAAAAATCCCTCGTCCCTCTCGGTTTTTGAAACATCACTATCATCCTTACAAATTTGTTAAATTATTTTGTTAATTAAATGTGCCCATATCTTATAAATCTTTGTTTGCGAGATATTTATTTAATCTCAAAAATATTTTTATATTCGCTTATATTGCTGTTGAATTAACCCTGCACAAAACCAAAAAGTTTATATAGAATTCCATTAACATATACATACCGAATAAGGTAACAACCCGAGGTGATTAGAATGGCAATGGCAGGTACACCAATAGTAGTCTTACCACAAAATGTTAAGAGATACGTTGGAAGAGATGCTCAAAGAATGAACATCTTAGCAGGTAGAATTATCGCTGAGACAGTCAGAACAACATTAGGTCCAAAAGGAATGGACAAAATGTTAGTTGATGAATTAGGAGACATTGTTGTTACAAACGATGGGGTTACAATATTAAAAGAAATGAGTGTTGAGCATCCCGCTGCTAAGATGTTAATAGAAGTTGCTAAAACTCAAGAGAAAGAAGTTGGGGACGGTACAACAACAGCAGTAGTTATTGCTGGAGAGTTGTTAAGAAAAGCTGAAGAGTTGTTAGATCAAAACATCCACCCATCAGTTATAATTAACGGTTACGAATTAGCAAGAAACAAGGCAATTGAAGAATTAAAAACAATAGCTAAAGAAATTAAACCAGAAAATACAGAAATGTTAAAGAAAATTGCAATGACATCAATTACCGGTAAAGGAGCAGAGAAAGCAAGAGAACAGTTAGCTGAAATTGTTGTTGAGGCAGTTAGAGCTGTTGTCGATGAAGAAACTGGAAAAGTTGATAAGGACTTAATTAAAGTTGAGAAGAAGGAAGGAGCTCCAATTGAAGAAACAACCTTAATTAGAGGGGTTGTTGTAGACAAGGAGAGAGTCAACCCACAAATGCCAAAGAAAGTTGAAAATGCTAAAATTGCATTATTAAACTGCCCAATTGAAGTTAAAGAAACTGAAACTGATGCAGAAATAAGAATTACTGACCCAACTAAGTTAATGGAGTTCATTGAGCAAGAAGAAAAAATGATTAAAGATATGGTTGAGAAGATAGCTGCCACAGGAGCTAACGTTGTATTCTGCCAAAAAGGAATTGATGACTTAGCTCAGCACTACTTAGCTAAGAAAGGAATCTTAGCAGTAAGAAGAGTTAAGAAATCAGACATGGAGAAATTAGCTAAGGCAACAGGAGCAAAAATCATCACAAACATTGACGACTTAACACCAGAAGACTTAGGAGAGGCAGGATTAGTTGAAGAGAGAAAAGTTGCTGGAGATGCAATGATATTCGTCGAACAGTGCAAGCATCCAAAGGCAGTAACAATCTTAGCAAGAGGTTCAACAGAGCACGTTGTTGAAGAAGTTGCAAGAGCAATTGATGATGCAATTGGAGTTGTTAAGTGTGCATTAGAAGAAGGTAAGATTGTTGCTGGTGGGGGAGCTACTGAAATAGAATTAGCTAAGAGATTAAGAAAATTCGCTGAAACAGTTGCTGGAAGAGAGCAGTTAGCAGTTAGAGCATTCGCTGATGCATTAGAAGTCATTCCAAGAACATTAGCTGAGAACTCAGGATTAGACCCAATTGACATGCTCGTTAAGTTAAGAGCTGCTCACGAGAAAGAAGGCGGAGAAGTTTGTGGATTAGACGTCTTCGAAGGAGAAGTTGTCAACATGTTAGAAAAAGGAGTTGTTGAACCATTGAAAGTTAAAACACAAGCAATTGACTCAGCTACAGAAGCATCAGTCATGCTCTTAAGAATTGATGACGTCATAGCTGCTGAGAAAGTTAAGGGAGATGAGAAAGGAGGAGAAGGAGGGGACATGGGAGGTGATGAATTTTAACTCCTCTGAATAAATAACTTCTTTTTAATATTTCAAATTTATTTTTTATTTAATTAATATTTATGAATTTAAATAAATAGATTAATTAATATTATTTTATTGTTAATTTTTATATATCAATTTGACCAAAAAATTATATTATAACACTAAATTTAGTGGGGTTTAAATATGTTCAAAACAGAAAAAGGACAGATATCATTAGATTTCATACTTGCAATGATGTTTTTAATGTTAGTTTCTCTATTTTTATATAATGTGGAGCTTAAATTTTCAAATAGCACAACAGATGCTTTAATTGTGGATAGGATGCACAGTATAGCAGATACATTTGAAAACTACGCAATCCTTGCTTATACAACTAATAAAACAATATTTTATATATTAAAACCTATAGGTTCTATTGATTATGAAATAACAATTTCAAATAAAAAAATTAATGTCTATGGTGACACAGTCGTAACATTCACTCCCAATGAAAATGGAGTTACAATTGGAGGGTATGTGAGCCCTTCAAATGTAGACATAGGGAATAATATAGTCATAACTACAAATATAAATGGAAGAACGGTTTATGTCTCAAAAAAAATAGAAGTAAATGTTAGCTAATCAATATTATGGTGAGATTATGCATATCAAATCTTTAATAATTCTATTATTTAGTTTATTTTTAGCATTAACATTATCAAACGGATATATAATCCAAATTCATCCGAACACTATGAATATAACGAACAGTTCTGGAGACTCAAATACTAATCCCTACATTATCACATATAATGTAAATGATACAATAAGATTTGAAGCTTTAGCCCCCGATTCTATAGCTAATGAGACCTTAGAGAATGGTGCTATAAAATGGGATTTTGGAGATTTAACTGAAACTGATTATGGAAATTACAGGGAAATAACACATGTTTATGAATTTCCCTTCCCTTACCCAGTAGCTTGGTGTGGCTATTTGAATAATACAGGATATTCAAAATCATTAACTTATAACTGGCTTGTTGTTGGGGATGTGCAGACAACCAAATATATATTTAATGGCAGCCCGTCAAACTCAAAAACAAGCTGGGACATCTATTACAATAGTGTAAACAACACTGTTATTGTAAAATATTACTCAGAAAATACCATAAACATGAAATTTATTGGACTAGATGTAGATACTGAGAAGGTAACAGTAAATGCTAATAAAAATGAGATTGTTGAAGGAGATATCGTTAAATTTAATTATTCAGTTAGTAGGCATATTATATTTAATGTTTGGAGTTTTGGAGATGGAACATTTTCATTTGAAAAATCTCCTATCCACGTATATGACAGACCTGGAATATATTATCCAAGGGTTCTGGTTGTTGATTATTTTGGTAGAGTAATGGTCGGCTATTTGGATGAAGGAATTAAAGTAAAAAGACAGAGAGGAGGTTATATTTACTGGGTTACTGGACCAAGCCATTATAATGGAGAGGCTTATACTTATGTATATAATAGTTCTGGAAACGATAACGACAATAGAGGAAATGCATATACTGACCCTTATAAAGTAACATACCGGGTTGATGATAGTATTAAGTTTGAAATGTCAGGAGCTTGGGGATTATATTGGAAGTGGGATTTTGGTGATGGAACAGAAACTTACTATACATATAAAGATTATTTTACTCCTGCATACCATAGATATAAATTCCCATTTATGTGGCCATTTTTCTGGATGAGTTATGGGTCAGGTAGTTGGTGGAAGTCAGATACTCTCAACTTTATAGTTGTGGATGATGTGGGAAATACAAGATATAATTTTTATCCATCAGTATCCCATGACAAAACATCTTATGATTACGAATATATTAAAGAAAATCATACTGTTAATTTGTATTATTATTCAGATGTAGTTTCAACACCAAAATTGAATGTAAAGCTAAAAGATGGCTATTATATTGATATAACAGCAACTGCTACTCCAACAGAAGTTAATGTAAATGAAAATGTTGAATTTGACTGCTCACCTTATGGAAATCCAATATTCATAATGTGGTGTTTTGGAGATGGAACATTTTCATTTGAAAAATCTCCTACACATAGATATTCCTCAAGGGGTTTGTATTATCCTCATGTATTTGTTATAGATGAAAATGGGAATATAGAAGTTGGAATTCCTCCACCAATTGGAGTTGGGGGTTATAGTAGTTATCCTCAAATTTATGCCTCTCCTACATTGGCTCCTACAAACTATCCAATTAACATAACAATAATGGAACCTGCATCTTGGGCAAGGTTACGGCATTATATATATTTTGGAGATGGCAGTAGTATTTGGATAAGGCCTAAAACTTCACCATATTCATTCAATCATACATATACTTCAGAAGGGGTTTATCCAATCTATATGAAAGTATATACCGCAAAAAATATGAAAACAGTTTATATAATTGACAACAAAAATCCAATAGCTAAACTCTATATTTATCCAAATCCTGCAAGCTATAAGGATACAATATTTTTCAATCCATTAAATACCTACGACCCAGATGCTAGTAGGAATATTCCTGAATATAATTCCTATGGTAATATAATAGGCAACTATACTATACCTCCAAGTTCACCAATGGCAAAAATCTATGGATTCAACTTAACGGTTTATAATTCTTCTGGAGCTCTTGTTTGGAATTATTCATCAAATGAGTTAAAAACAGTATCACATAAATTTAACATTGGCAATTATACTACAATACTGACTGTTTGGGATGGAATGGGCGATAAAAATTCCATTGAAGTTAACTTTGAAGTTAGAAACTCTCTCCCTACTGCTGAATTCATGTATTCTCCAAAACATCCAAAAGTTAATGAGGAGGTTATATTTAATGCGTTATCTTCTTACGATCCAGAAGGGGCTATTAAATTATACAGATGGGATTTTGGAGATGGAGAAGTTATAGAAACTACCGATCCAATAGTAACTCATGTGTATAAGGAAGAGGGTGTTTATAACGTGAGTCTTACAGTTTACGATGAATTAAATGCATCATCCATAATGTCAAAAACAATAACCGTATATTACATTAAAGCAGATTTTGAAGGCCCTTCTATGGTCGTAGTTGATCAAAATATAAATTTTGTAGATAGATCAATATCCAATCCTGGAAATATAGTTAAATGGCTGTGGAACTTTGGAGATGGAACGACATCAACACAAAAAAATCCATTGCATAAATACACAAAAGAAGGAATATATGTTGTAAAATTAATTGTTTGGAATAATATAGGTTTGAAAGATTCCATATCAAAAATAGTATTGGTTAAGGGAGAAGGAAACTATCCTCCAATAGCAAAATTTAATTTTACAATAAATGGGACTATGGTATATTTCGATGCTTCGGAATCCTACGACATTGATGGAAAAATTGTAAAATATATATGGGACTTTGGAGATGGAACAATTATTTCTGTAAATGGAACTTATGAACATCCGCCCAATCCAAAAACCAGCCACATCTATACTAAAAAAGGTGTATATACTGCAAGATTAACTGTTGTGGATGATGATGGATACAGTGACTCAACAGTAAGATTTGTCTCAATTGGTGAAAATAAAAAAAGTATTCCAATTCCAATACCAATTAAAATCTTAATGTTTATAACCACTGTAATAATTATTATTCAAATATCAAGGTGGAAACATGTTTAAAAAAATATTTTCAAATAAAGGTCAGATTAGCTTAGAATTTGCTTTGTTATTAGCTGGTATTATCGCTACAGCTTCAATAGTTGGATTTTATTATTTGAAAACTGTAAAAACATCATCAACAACTGCCAAAGAAATTAGTGTTTCTGGAGAAATTGCTACCAACAATAAAGTCATGCAACAAGTAGATAAGGTAAAAGAGGTTACCGCAAATGGAAAATAAAAGATATTTGATAAATTTCCTTATTTTATTACCTTTAATCTATCTTTTTTTAAAAATTTTTGAATTTGAAATATCCAGATATTTAGCAGTGATTGTAGGACTTATTTTGAATGCCTATTATTTTGATAATATCATAATCTATAACAAAACGTTATTTTCTATAATTCCAGCATGCACATGCTCCTTTGAAATGTCTTTGTTTTTAGCTTATGTATTTGCTACGCCAAAGACTCCAATGAAATATAAACTAATATATTCAAGTTTTGGAATATTGGTAATAAATCTCATAAATATATTGAGGATAATCCTTATCCTAAAAAATGCACATCTAACAAACTATTCCCTCATACATGATATGATAAGTTTTATTATCTTTCCTACTGTTTTAATTTTAAATATCATCTGGGTAAGAATATTAATAAAAGTAGGAATCGTAAAAAATATCAAAATTAACTTAATAGATAAATAATAATAAACCTAAAAGAAATATAAATTTATAAATTACAAACATGTGATATTATGTTAAAAAAGCTCAAATCAAATAAAGGTTATGTATTCACTTATGAGGCGGTTATAATTGCTTTTATTTTTATGGGCATTTTTTATTTGGGATATACAACTTACAATTACAATATATTGGCATCTTTAGAAGAAAAGAAAGATACTGAAAAATTTCATAAGATATTGTTGTTGAAAGATTTATTTTTGAAAAAATACGATTTCCCTGGGAGCTATAACGAAGATTACATTGAAAACTTCACCAATAAAATAAAATTAAATGAGAAAATATTTGATCCATGTAATAATTTTACTGAGGAGTTAAATGGATTTTATTTTATAACCCTCCCCAATGAATACGATGAAACGTTAGATGAAGTCGCCTCAGGGAATAATAACTTTAATCTAAATAGAATAGAATTTAATTTCAGTAATGAAGAATATTTCTCGGTATACTCAAACGTTGTAACAGATTTTACATTGCCAAATTCCTCAGGTGGTTATAGTACCTTAGTTTACTTTAATGAAAACCTCTATATTCCAAAAATTACTGGAGTTACAAAAAATACAACAGAAGTAAAAGTTTATGGGTGTAATGGGGACCATATATACTTTGAAGTAGATAAAAAGATTATAAACGCTTCTGCAAGGATTATCTCCAATAATGAAGAGCTTAGTTTTAATGTAACATTCACCGTGAATGGGCAAATATACAAAAAAGAATTAAACTCAACATCTAAAGATATTGGAATAACTCCTAATTTAAAGAAAGGAATAAATGAAATTAGGATATTGAGCTTAAATACCACTTATCCCGTGGAATTCACAATAGAAACTAACGATAGTGCTAACTTTTACTATCTAACATTATCTCCGAGAAATGTCACCATATTGGTGGGATCATGATTAACACTATAGATTTAGTTATTGGAACTGCAATTTTACTCATTGGAATGGCTTATTGGACAGTTTCTGTTGTTGAACATAATAACAACTACGTTGATGCCATAAAAACCGATTATATTTTTGATAAAGGCCTAGCAACAATGGAACATCTATCTGAAGATGGAACTTTAGAAAACACTGTTCTTTTGTATTATTTTAATAGAACTGATGAAGCTAAGAAACTTTTAGAGGATAGAATTCCATTAAAGCATTATGAATTGTATATTGATGAAAATTTGCTGATTAACAAAAGTGGGAGTTATAATAACACCGTTGAAGTTTTAGTAATATTAACGTTAAACAGAAAAGAAGGTTGGTATGTAATTTATGGAGATGAAAACAGCATAGACATCTCAGATAAGAGATTTTTGGATTGGAATGAGGCATATAACTGTCAAGATTATAAACAATATAAAATTCACTTGCCGGTTTATTTATCAAGAAACATAACCTCATCAAAAGTTAAATTACGAGTATTTGGAAACTAAAGAGGGATTATTTATGTATTTCTCACAAAATGCAATAATATTGGTTTTGCTAATGTTCGTTATCTCAGCTGTATTTTATTCAACTATTGAATACAAAATAAAGGCTGTAGAGGATGAGATAACAATAAAAAAAGCAGATTTAAATTATGATAATATGGTAAATACCTTAGAAAGAAATATCGATAAAATTGTTAATGATGCATTTGTAAATGCAAGCTACAAGATAATGAATGAAAGAAAATTTTTTGATAATTCAGAGGATGCCTTAACATACATAACAGAATATATTAAAAATGAAGCTAGCAACTCCTTAAACTATCTAAAAGGAAATGAAAACATCTCATATAGCATAAGTTCCGTAAATATTCGTTCAACAGCAGAACCCGAAGTTGTTAATGTTAGACTTACAGCATACATTGAGTATAAAAAGAAATTAAACAATGGAGAATTATGGGCTTCAAGAACCTTAAATATAAATAAAAATGTGAAATTATCAAGAATTCCAGACCCATACGTTTATTTAAATGAATTCTACTACACTTGGGGTTATTATAGGATTATAACTGTAACTGATCTCCCAAATGTTGGTGACAATATACATTGTATAATACAGCTAGACAGCACAAATTTTGATTATAGTCACATGCACAATCCTTCATCACCAGTAGAAATTAGGATTATTGGAAATGATTACGTCCTTTTGCCCTATAAGGTACTAATGTGGAGAAATGGAAGTGATGAAAAATCATTGATTTTGGTAGAATGCAATAAAGGTCAACTACTCAATAACAACCAAATGCTCCTATTATATAATTCAACAACAACAATTGATAGGCAAAATGAGTCGATTGTTAATATAGGTGATATATATAATACCACCATTAGTGAAGAATATGCTAATCCAGACTACAAAGAGAAAAAATCAAAAAATCTAATGTACTATGGGGAAGAAGGAAAATACATATTTGTTAATAACGGCTCTTACTCCATAATTGGCTTATACACAAATAAAACAGATAGTAGTTGGGGTTCGGTAGGATATAAACCATTAATAGAAGAAAATTAAATTTTTATTAATTTAGTTGCCTCAACCATATTTTTTAATTTATTAAAAGCTACATCTATTGGCAACAACCTCATACCACAATCAGGATCTATTAGAATATTTTCAGATAAGTTTTTATTCAGCTTTTCATTATTTTTTAATATCTCAAATCCCTCTTCTATCAAGCTCTTTATTTCATCAACACTTTCAACACTTTTAACTTTTGTATTTACGCATCCAAACCCAACTTTCTTTTCTATACATTCCAAAATATCCAAATTTTTCCTATTTGAAGCAAATTCATGGTCTAAAATATCTACATTAAATTTATTTAGCTCATCAATAATGTTATAAACGTTTCCACATACATGCATTGCAAAAGTAACATCTAAACCTTTAACAATAATGTCTATAGCCTTTCTTGCTACATCAAAATCATACAAGCCAGTTGATAAAATTGGTTCATCAATCTGTATTATTGGAACGTGATTTTTTAATGCCTCAACCTCCCTCCTAAGTGCTTTGGCAATATCGTAAATTAATTTTTCATCCTTATTATCTGAATAATATCCCTCAACCCTAACAGATGAAGCAATTGTGCAAGGTCCTGTAATAATTCCTTTAACTTCAACATTAGGATTTAATTTTTTAGCCATATTTTTAGCATATAAAATATCTTTAACTGTTATTGGCTTTATAAACTCTACTCTACCAATTACTCTCTTTCCTTCAAATCCATACATATTGTTTGTAAAAATCTCAACCATATCTCCCCTAACCTGCCCATCACTTATAATATCAACTCCAGCTTTAATTTGATCTTTAACAGCTCTTTCAATGGCGTATTTATGTTCGTCATAAACTCCCAATGTTTTTTTTATTTTATCTAAGAAAGTTTCTTCTTTTTTAACTACTGGATAGCTACCAACAACTGTTGTTATCATAAACTTCACCCATAAGGTTTATTCTTTAATTTATTTAAACCAGTTATTATTTAACAATTAGTGTGAGATTATGAACATTAAGGTGTTGGATGCTTCAGCAATTATTCACGGCTATAATCCAGTTATAGAGGAGGGAGAGCATTACACAACCCCAGAAGTTTTAGAAGAGATAGTGTCAAAAAAAATTATTGTTGAGCAGGCATTGAATTTTGGAAAATTGAAGATAATGAGCCCAAGTAAAGAATCTATAAAAAAGGTTGAGGAAGTTGTTAAAAAAACTGGAGATAATCTATCTAAACAAGATATTGGTGTGTTAGCGTTAGCTTTGGATTTAAACGCTATACTATACACTGACGATTACGGTATTCAAAATGTTGCTAAAAAATTAAACATTGAAGTTAAAGGAATAGCTTTCAAACCAACAGATAAAGATTTTATTTGGAGGAAAGTTTGTGAGGGTTGTAAAAAACTATATCCAGCGGATTATGAAGGAGATATATGCGAAATTTGTGGAAGGCCTTTAAAGAGAAAAATGGTTAAATCAAGATTAAAGAAGAGAAGGAAATAACGAAATAAGATTTTTATTCTTTTATCTTCTTTTTGATTTTGATTAATATATATAAAGCTTCGCCTATTTCTTTGATTCTGCCAACTTCATCTTCATCTTTTAGTTTATTCACTAAATAATTTATTTTCTCATTTAAAACACCATCAACATTTAAATTTAATTCATCTTCAGCATATTTTTCACTTTCAGAATCAATTTCAAATTTTTTACATATTGGACAGTAAATTTCCCCATTTTTTTCAAATAATGGACAACCACATTTTTTACAGTGAGTTGAAAGCATTCTTGCCCCATTTAACAATTCATTAGATAGAGTTTTTAATATTTCATCATCCATGATTTCACCAAATTATTTTTAATAATACATAATACTACGTTAATCAATTATTTAAAATTCGACTATTGTCCACCTACCTACATAAATTACTACATAAACACCGATAAAACCGAATGCACAATGTATTACGCAAAAAAAATATATTTTAAGAAAATTACAGTATATATCGGAGTGGATTGGAGGTTGTATAGGGGAAATTGTGTTGGGGCATATTGTAACAATATAGAGTTAACATATTAGGTGATACGATATGAAACTTCTCGAGTTCTTGAAGGGTAAGAAAGGGGCTACAGGTATAGGAACCTTAATAGTCTTCATAGCTATGGTCTTAGTCGCTGCAGTTGCAGCAGCAGTCTTAATTAACACAAGTGGGTTCTTGCAACAAAAAGCAATGGCTACAGGTAAGGAAAGCACTGAGCAAGTAGCAAGTGGATTAATGTGCATGGGAGTAACAGGACACTATGATGGAAGTAACGGTATTGACAAACTTGCTATCTACATAGCTCCAAACGCTGGAAGTGCTCCAATTGATTTAAAGCAGGCAAAATTGTTCTTAATCTATGATGGAGAATCACATGTTTTAAACTACAGTACAGCTACAACTGAGACATTGGGAGCAACTGACATATTCAGTGTAGGTAATTGGAGTTCAGCAGACAGTTCTTCATATGTTGTAGGAGTTATCCAAGACGCTGACGGTTCATTATCAAATGGAGTTATTAACAAGGGAGATATCGCTGTCTTATTAGTTGATGTAAGCCAAGTATTTGGTAATCCAATACCTACAAGAAAAGAAGTTTCAGGACAATATCAGCCAGAATTCGGAGCTCCAGCTGTTATACAGTTCACCACACCAGCCGCATACACACAAAAAGTTATCGAATTACAATAAGCATTCCGATTTAATTAACCCAACCAAAATAAACTATTTAGGTGATACAAATGAAACTTCTCGAGTTCTTGAAGGGTAAGAAAGGGGCTACAGGTATAGGAACCTTAATAGTCTTCATAGCTATGGTCTTAGTCGCTGCAGTTGCAGCAGCAGTCTTAATTAACACAAGTGGGTTCTTGCAACAAAAAGCAATGGCTACAGGTAAGGAAAGTACAGAACAAGTAGCAAGTGGTTTATCAACACTTCAGGTAATCGGAATACACAACAACTCCACTGTTAATTACTTAGCAATCTACATAACTCCAAACGCTGGAAGTGCTCCAATTGATTTAAATCAAACTAAGATATTAATTACAGATGGTAATAAGAAAGCTGTATTGAAATATAAAGGAGCTGCAGCTTGGAACGACTTAGATAACGGAGGAGAAGTTACCAATACATCATTACCAGCATGGAATTTAAGTTCTGGAGAATTTGGAATAATTGTCTTACAAGATGCAGATGATTCATGTAAGAATATAACACCTGTAATTAACAAAGGAGATATCGTTGCTTTAACAATAAATGCTTCAAAGATAAGTCTTGACTTGAAACCAAGAACAACAGTAACTGGTTCAGTAGTTCCAGAGTTTGGTGCTCCAGCTGTTATTGAATTCACAACACCTGCAACATACTTAGGAGATCAGGAAGTAATACAGCTACAATAAGCCCAATATTAATTTTTTTTAATTTTAAAGTTATTTTAAATTGAGGTGGCCATATATGTTGTTGAAATATATTAAAAGCCGTCGAGGGGCAGTTGGTATAGGTACGCTTATCATTTTCATCGCTTTAGTATTAGTCGCTGCAGTTGCAGCGGCAGTCATTATAAACACGGCAGCCAACCTCCAGCACAAGGCTGCAAGGGTAGGTCAAGAAACTACTAAACAAGTGGCAAGCGGACTCCAAGTAATTAAAGTTGTAGGATATGCCCCAAATACATCTACAATAGAGGATTTGGTTATATTTGTATCCCCAAATGTTGGAGATGAAGTTGATTTATCATCAACAATAGTTGTGATATCAAATGGAAATAAAAAGGCATCTTTAGTATATTCTGGATTACTGGCAGATTGTGGAAATAATGGAACTAAAGATATATTTGGAACAGATAATTCCAACTTAAACACTTTCTGGAACGATTTAACAACCGCTCAGTCAAATAACAATGTATCATTTGGTGTAATTGTGTTACAGGATGCAGATGGTTCAGCAAGTAATGTTGAGCATCCAACCATAAACTTTGGGGATAAAGTAGCAATTGCAATTAATTTAAGTGCAATAGAAATGCCAATATCCCCAAGAGACAAGGTTTATGGAGAAGTTATTCCAGAATATGGAGCTTCAGGTATTATTGAGTTTATAGCTCCATCAGTATTTACTGAAAATGTCGTGCCACTTCAATAATTGGTCCAATAAATTTTTTTAAACACTTGGGTTAGGTGAACCTTTATGGGGGTAAAAGATATTATTGAATCAATAAAAAACAAGCTATCTAATTTAAAATTAAAAAAAAACAAGAACAAACTGAAACAGATGAACTTTCTATTGATGAAATGACTCTTGAAGAGTTTGAAGATATTGACAAATACGATGAACTTGAACGAACCGTTAGAGAGCTGACAGAAACTACTGAAGGTTTAATGGCAAAAATCAATGACATTGAATCGAGATTACCAAGATTTGAATCTTCACTCAACAACTTAAGAAAAGAAAATGAGATGCTAAGGATAGAGATCAATAAGATCAACGAAAACCTTCAAGATATAATGGCCCTCTATGAAGTAGTTTCAAACCAAATTAACCCGTTTATTGGTGTTTCAAAAATAACCGCAACGAGTTTAGAAAAACTTGAAAGGTTAGAAACTGACTATAAAAGGCTTAAAAAAACTGTTGAAGAGTTAACAAATGACCTAATAATATTGGGTTCATTGTACTTAAATCAGCTTGATATTGATCTTGAGGGGATAATTGAAGATGTATTGGAGGAAGAGATTATAAAGTCAGTGTCCGGGGAGGATACCCATGATACAAAAAACAATGAATGAAATGTCATCGATTCCTATAATCTCTGATGAGGAAATACTTACTGAAGATGAAATTGAAGAATATTTAGATAACTTAAAATCAAAATTACCTTCTTTCGTCATAATACTACTAAAAAATAATTTAAGAGGTAAAAGAGTTACCAAAAGCCAGCTTGATAAAATCGTAGAGAGAATTACTGAAGTCCTATCTAAAAGAAAAGAAGACAAAACTGAAGAGCTTAATAAAAAACTTCAGAGTCTTGAGCAAAAACTCGATACCATAATGAAGCTTGCTACAATGACTGCTTCAACCAAACTCTCAGAGGAATTGAAACCTGAAACTGCTGAAAAAACTGAAGAAGCTGTTGAAGAGGAGACAGAAAGTACAAAAGTGGAGGAAGAAAAAGAAGAAGTTAAAAAAGAGGTAAAAGAACCTGAAGAAATTGAAAAAGTAGTAGAAGAAGAGGTCTTGGAAATAAAAGAAATCCCTGAAGAACCTATTGAGGAGGGAAGTTCCATGGAACCTATTGAAGAAGAAAAGCAATATATACTTAACGATATCCCTGAAGATGCAGTCTCTATGACATTGATATTCAAATGGTTGGAATTTTTGATTGGTAAAGTAGGCATTAAAAATTTGCCTGATGTTTTAGACTACTATAACAAAATTGGATGGATATCCGACAAAGTTATACTAAAATTATTGAAGTTTACCAAAAATATGAGAATTGTATTTGATACAGAAGAGGTAAGGCCAAAAGATAAGTTATCCCCAAGTGACCATATAATGTCATTAATGTATATTGAAAAGCTTGCAGGTAATCCAATAAACCCTGAAACTCTTGAAATGTTAGAAATTGAAATTAGAAGAATAAAAAAATGGGCTGAAGAACTACAATCAATCTAATCATCAAAAAAAGATTTGTTAAGGAGGTGTTTCAAATGGATGCAATGACATCAGCAATATTGGAGATTCACAAACCTGCTAAATTAGAAGATATATCTGACGATGATCCTATTGCAATAATATTGGCATTGAAGTGGTTAGAATACTTATGTGAAAGAGTAGGCTCTGAAAACGTACCTGATGTATTGGAATTCTATTACATGCTTGGTTGGTTAGGTGATAAAGCATTGACAAAATTATTAAAATACCTAAAGGGTATTAAGGTTGATGAAGAAAATTTAGTTGATGGTTCAGGAAAATTAAATATTGCGGATCATATAATATCATTGTTATTTATTGAAAGATTGAATGGAAAGAAAATATCTGCAGAATTGCTTGATAAAATTGAATGGGAGTTAAGAAAAATAAAGAAGGGGGCTGAACAGTTCTATGGGATTTAGTTCAGTAGTAGGAGCAACAGTAATGGTTATTGCATTGCTTATATGTGGAGCATACCTTTATACAACAGTAGATAGTCATTATGAGACCATCTATAATGCACACGAATCCTATTATTCCCATTTAAATGATAAATTGCATGAGAAGTTGGTAATTACCAATGTTAAGAGTAGTGCTTCACAAACAAATATAACAATATATAACAACGGTTCAGTTGTCGTTGAACCGAGAAAATTTAGTGTGTTATTTAACGGTAGCGTAGTTCCAGAAGAAAATATCTCCTACTATCCACAAAAAGATTATTTAGTACCTCTTGATAATATAACAATAATTGTTAATTGGCCCACCCCTAATAGAATATGCATCATCTCAGATAATGGCAATAAGTATTTCTATTCCCTGAGTTAAATTGGCGACCCCTGCATAATTTATTATTTATTTCTAAAAAATTAAATCCATTAAGAAATGATTTCGTAGTTTTAAGGTGATTTAATTGGCATCAAGTGCGCTATC
This sequence comes from Methanocaldococcus fervens AG86, assembly GCF_000023985.1. Classification (GTDB taxonomy): domain Archaea; phylum AGJL01; class Methanococci; order Methanococcales; family Methanocaldococcaceae; genus Methanocaldococcus; species Methanocaldococcus fervens. The sequence goes on along the minus strand of NC_013156.1, from coordinate 1,137,945 downwards.
TGAAATAATTATGTTCGTTGCTGTATTGTTAATTGCCGCATTTGTTGCAGGGATTTTAACAACCTCTACCTATAAAATCTCTGTAAATATTGGGAAAAAAGGTGATGAGTTATCCACTAAACTATCGCAAGATTTCGAGATCATAAACGACCCAGGAAGTATACCAAGAAACTCTTCAGCTGGCATAACTATAATTTATATTAAAAATACGGGCAAAGACCCCATTATATTTACTGATGACTCATTTACAGTGATTATTGATGGAAATATTGTTGAAATCAGCGATACTAAGCAATTATCAAATCCTGAAAGCAATACGTTATATCCTGGAGATGTTGGAGAAATTGATGTAAATTACAACGAAACCGGATATCATAAAATAAAGGTAGTATCTGATTCTGGAATTTCAAGGGTCATTAGGGGATACATCTCCTAAGTTTTTTAGGTGAGGATTATGAATATAGCAAGAATTGATTTAAGTAGAGATGATTTGGATAAAAGAATAGGGGGTGGTATTCCATATGGTAGCCTAATAATAATTGAAGGAGAGGAAAGTACAGGTAAATCTGTACTATGCCAAAGATTAACTTACGGTTTTTTACAGAATAGGCATTCAGTAACTTACGTTTCTACCCAACTCACAACATTAGAATTTATAAAACAGATGAATTCCTTAGATTATTCTATTAACAAAAAATTATTGTCTGGAGCTTTGTTATATATCCCGGTTTATCCACTAATTGCAGATAATAAAAAAAAGGATGGATTTTTAAAAAAAGTTATGGAAACTAGGGCGTTTTATGAAAAAGACGTTATTATATTTGATTCTTTATCTGCATTGATAGCAAACGACGCTAGTGAAGTTAATGTCAATGATTTAATGGCTTTTTTTAAGAGAATTACAGCTTTAAAGAAAATAATAATTTGCACAATAAATCCAAAAGAACTACCAGAATCGGTTTTAACAGTAATAAGAACCTCTGCAACAATATTAATAAAAACAGAAATATATACATTTGCTGGAAGTTTGAAGAACTTGGCTAAAATACTGAAATATAATATAGCTCCCGGACCATATCAAAAAAGTATCGTGTTTAGAGTAGAACCTAAAATTGGTATTGCTGTTGAGATTGCTTCTGTTGCATAATTCTTAATTTTTGGTGATAATAATGAGTGAAGCAGAATTAAGAGAAGCAATGAATAGGAATCCACATTTACGAAAATACGTTGAAAATTTTAAAAGAGTCTATATGAGAATTCCCGACTTCTTAACATCACTTTCAAGAGAATTAAAAGAATTAAAATACCCTAACATCATCTATCCAATTGGAGATCCAATATTTATCCACATATTTGGGACTCCAGAAACTAAAACAAAGTATATAGTTATTGAACCTAGATTAGAGACTCCTGAAGAGAAGCTAAAATATAAAATGATATTAAATAGAATTTTGGAACTTGCTCCATATGAAGAGACCCCTAAAAGTGTGGAAGAATTTGAAGAAGTTTTGATTAGACTGTTTGATCAATGTACAAAGGTTACTGAAGCTCAAGAAAAAGAAGGGTTCTTCAAAAGATTTTTTAAATTTGTAGATAATAAAATTAAAATTACTCCAGAAGAGAGGAAAAAGTACATTTATATATTAAAGAGAGATTTGATAGGGTTAGGAAATCTTGAACCTATCGCCAGAGATCCTTATTTAGAAGATATTCACGTTATTGGACCAAAAAACTGTCACGTTGTTCATAAGATTTTTGGAATGTTACCTACCAATATTACATGGGAAGACGATATTGAGTTGGCTGATTATTTAAAAAACATTGGAGAAAGAATGGGTAGACCCGTCTCAGATGCTCATCCAATAGTTGATGGAGCTTTACCAGATGGTTCAAGAGTTAACATCGTTTTCTCTACAGATGTTTCTCCAAAAGGGTCATCATTTACCATTAGGAAATTTACAGATGTTCCTATTAGCATTACACAGCTCATTAGTTGGGGGACATTTTCTACAGAGATTGCAGCATATTTATGGTTGTGTTTAGAGTATGGAATGAGTATCTTTATATGTGGGGAAACCGCTTCAGGTAAAACTACAACATTAAACGCAATTTTGCCATTTATAAAACCAGACTCTAAGATATTCTCCTGTGAAGATACTCCAGAGGTTAAACCACCCCACCCAGTATGGCAGCAATTGATTACAAGGGAAAGAGGTCCAGAAGAGAGTAGAGTTACGCTGTTTGACTTGCTAAGAGCTGCATTGAGGTCAAGACCTAACTATATCATCGTTGGAGAGATTAGAAGTGTTGAGGCAGCTGTTGCATTCCAAGCTATGCAGACTGGACACCCAGTTTTATCAACATTCCACGCAGCCAATGTAAGAAAGATGATACAGAGATTGAATGGAGACCCTATTAACGTTCCACTAACATTTATGGACAACCTAAACGTTGCTGTATTTCAATTGGCAGTTTATCAGAGAGGTAAGGTTTTGAGAAGAGTAGTTACAATTGAAGAAATCGAAGGATACTATAAAGAAGTTGATGGAGTTATTACAAGAGCTGTATTCCAATGGGAGCCCGATAAAGATAGGCATGTATTTACAGGTAGAAATAACAGTTATGTTTTAGAGGAAAAGATAGCTAAGGCAGCAGGGTATGAAGATCCAAGAGATATTTACAATGAGTTGGAATTGAGAGCAAGAATATTGGAAGAAATGATAGCAAGAGAAATTTTCGATTATTATCAAGTTAGGGATATAATATGGGCATTTTACGAAAAAGGTTTGGAAGGGCTTCCATTCTCAATTTGAGGTGGTTATTGTGGTATTAGATTTACTACCAAGAATTGGGCTCAAGCCCAGAGATTATTTACTAAAAATTGTATTGCCTGCCGTTATTGCATCTATTATACTAATTATATTTGGCTTCATGTTTTTTAGTGGAATTACATTGTATCTATATTTAACTTTACCAATTATAATACTTGCCAGTGCAATTGGTTATCCTTACATTGTTTTAGATTCTCAAAAAAATAAAATAAATGAAAGATTACACATATTTATAACAAAATTTGGAACTTTGTCAATAACTGATTTAAATAGAAAAGATTTATTAAGAATACTTTCAGAAGAAAAAGAAGAGCTTGGAGAACTGGCAAAAGAATCTGAAAAATTATATGTTCTAACAAACACATGGGGGCGTTCATTAGCCGAAGCTTGTAGATTTTTAGCTCAAAGAACCCCTAGTAGTGAATTTGCAGATTTTTTGGATAGATTGGCTTATGCATTAGATAGTGGTGAAGAACTTAAGGAGTTTTTAATAAAGGAGCAAGACATCGTTATGGATGATTATGCTGCATTTTACAGGAGGATGTTATATTCTCTTGATTTATACAAAGAGTTATATGTTAGTGCAATGACATCTGTTGCGTTTTTCTTAGCATTTTCAATTTTAGTTCCATATTTGATACCTTACGATTTTGTATTTATGGCGACCCTCGCATTGTTTGCATTTTTTGGTGTTGAATTACTCATCGTTATTGTAATAAAGAATAAACTGCCTTTTGATAGATTGTGGCATACAGGGGAAAAACCCACAGAAACTGATTTAATGCTTAGGAAATGGGTGATATTCTCCGTTATATTAACTATAATATCTTTAATATTCCTTGCGTGGGCTAAATACATTGGGTTATCTCCATTCTATAAAATACCTTATATGATACTAACAGCCTTGGGATTTACGCCACTGGCTATTGGAGGGGTTGTAGCATTAAGAGAGGAAGAAAAAGTAAAAAGAAAGGAATCAGTATTTCCTGATTTTTTAAGATCTTTAGGAGATTCTGTAAGTGCTAAAGGGGGAGGGATGGTTGAATCTTTGGAATATCTCTCAAACCATGACTTTGGTCCATTAACTAAAGATATCAAAAGGTTGTACAAAAGATTGGCCTTAAATATTGATCAAAACAAATCTTGGAGATTTTTTGGTCTTGAATCTTGCAGCTATCTCATACAGCTATTTTCCGATATGTTTTCACGATGTATATATTTTGGAGGAGAACCGAAAATGGCTGCCGAAATAATAAGTAACAATTTCCGTAAAATAGTGCAGTTAAGAAAATCTAAATATCAGAGTGTTCAGCAATTTGCTGGAGTTATTTACGGTCTTGGTGGGGGTTTAGCTTTAGCATTATTTGCTTCGTTGGGAGTTGCCAAGATGGTTAGCGATCTATATACATCACTAAGCATTCCAGAGACAGTTATCCAAATATTGCACATTGCCCCAATAACTGACTCAAAAACTGTTGAATACATAATATTTGGCTCACTAATTGTTTATTCAGCAATTTCAGCAGTACTAATCAAAATAATGGATGGAGGACATAATTATGTATCTTTATTACACTTTGTTGTAATACTTTGGATATGTTCTATTGTGGCGTATATAACAAAGTTAATAGTCTCACAGATATTGGGTTTATCAGTTCCAATATACTAAAAATATTTTTAAAGGCCGAAAAGAGATAAAACAACATCAATAATTTTATCTCCAATAATCGGCGTTATGAGATAAGATAAAAACATTGGCACAACAAATGGTATCGCTGGAGTCACCCAAATTTCCTCATTTTCATCAAAATTTGAAAAATTATAATCCTCTTCAGCACTCGGCAATAATTTCAAATTCTCCTGATTTCCAAGAATAAGCCTCTCTTTTTTCATAGCTTCAGAAACTCTCATTTTTTCTCCAAGGAACATGCACATAAATTCTTTTTTTGTTTTCGGCTTAACCCCTCTAATGATATTTTTTAGAAATACAATTATTGGAATTACTATGGAGAAAAATATTGCATTAATAATCACCATTATTGGAAAAGATGGAATATAAGGATGATAATTTAAAATTATACCCAATGGCGTGTATATTGGCATACCATATTTTGGGACCAACGCTCCAATTCCCATTAATAGCTTTCCATCTCCACCACCCATACCCAACAGAAACATGAAAAATCCTAAAAAGAAACAAACTATAAACCCAACAAAAGACTGAAAAACATATATCGAATCGTGAAAAACAAATGATAAGCATCCACTATACAAAAATCCAAAAATAACCATTGAAATCCAAATATAATCCTCAATCTCCCTACATTTCAAATCATAAATTGAAGCTATCAACAATCCTATTGCCCCAACAGCGAAATTTATCATTATCTCCCCCTATATTTTTAAATCAAAGATTTTAGATTTCGATAAATGTAGAAATAAATTTGTGCTAACAGATTTATACTATACTAACAAAATAATATCATAAATAATATAGCTAAATATAAATTAATGTTATTACATTTATTATATATCCTTGTAACTTAAATTTACAGGGGAGATACTGATGAAAAAAATAACTTTAATAATTTTACTTTTATTATTGCCAGCAGTATTTGCTGATGTTAGCGTATATAAAGTATGGTCACCTTATGATCCACCAAATTCACCAATAATTCACGTAGATATTAGTGAACAAATTCTATATTTGGGAATTGTAAATAAAGATGAATATGAGCATGATATTGTAATTAGAGTAGAATGTGAAGGAAAAAGTTGGGAGTCTAGCTTAATACCTCTACCACCAAATAGTCATGTAGAAAAAATCGTTGAAGTGAGAGTTCCAGTTAGTGATGACGAAGAGCATGATGCCAAGATATCCTTAATTGAAAATGGAAAAACTATCGCTTCAAAAACAATTAAAGTGAGGCAGTACTTCCCAATAGATGTTAAAAATGTAACTTGTCAGGAATCATATGATATTGGAAATTCTGAAGTTTGCTATTCTAACTGGTTTGATGTAGTTTTAAAGAGTAATCCTACCGCAAAAAGTGATTATATTGCCAAAGTTTGGATAAATGTAAAAGATGGGGATAATGTAATTTACGATGGTAAAGACAATTTTAAAACAGTATACATTCCTTTTGGAGAAGAGGTAGAATTATCAATTAAAGTACCTAAAATTATCCTTGATAAAGAAAAATTTACAATTGAAACAAATGTAGAGGTAATGAATGTTACTCATTCTGTTGAAGGAATTGAAGAAACTGTTCAAAGGAGAGATGAGAGCGGAATATACTACGAACATAATGGTGTAGAAAAATACTATTACTTCCCAGTGGTTGTAAAGGATGTAGAGCTTTACAAAAAGATTGATGAAAATACTTCAGATATCGTAAAAGATTTTTATAAATCAGCAGATATTTTGGATGATGAAATAGAAGATGCTTTATCGGACAAATATTTACAAGAAGAAGATATATTACCAAGATATTACGTTGAAGATGACCCAACACTGTCTATTTTAAAAATTACTTTGGAAAACAAATATGATAAGGATGTTGTAGCCAATTTAACGGTTAGATACGATAATAAAGTCTTTAGCAAATTAATTGACATAGAAAAGGAAGAAACTGAAGAAGTAATGGTTCCAATATATACAAAAAAAGGTAATAAAAACGTAGAAGTATCTGTAAATCCTGTAGATGTTAATACCCTAACTTTCGAAGAATCTTACAGCATTAACATAAATCCTAAAGCTGTCTCGCCAGTAGTTATTGAAAAAATAATTCTACCATGTGATGAGAAAATTAATAAAGTTTCTGATATTGGTGGATACGTATTGGCAGGAAAAGAGTATAATATGACCATTATTATAAAAAATATCTACAATAAAACATTATCAGGGAAAATTACCATAGACGATGATTTTGAAAAAGGAATAGCAAATTACACTAAAGAAATTCCATTCATTATAAAGGCTCATGAAGTTAAGGAAATAAATGTCCCTATAACATTTTACAAAGAAGTGAACGGGGATTTAAAAATAACAGTTTCAGTTGAAAGAGGGGCTAAAGAATATACAAGCATAACTCACTTTTTTGCAACATTTCCAGTAGATGTTGTGAAAGTAGAATACAATAACACCTTATTGCTAGGAAGAATAAACGTGGTAAAAGGTTGTGGGGGAATATATTCAGCCAAACCAGTCGCAGGATTTAATAACACTTGTTTAGTTAAGATTAGAAACAAAATAAACTCTGAAGTTAAATGTGATGTGTGGGTTGAAGTTGTTGACAGAGATGGAAATGTTAGAGCAAAAAGTGACGTTAAAACAGTAAAATTAAACAACTATTCAGAAGTTGAAATAGCATTTCCAATCTTCTTCGAGGAAGGATTTGAAGGATACACTTTAGTTCATATAATCCCAAAATCTGTTGAGAATGTTGACATCATCTACACGGAAGGTCATGGAATCCATTTAGTTAAAATTCCAAGCTATTACAAAGTTGGAAGATACTCGGAAATAGATGTATTAGGAAATAAAATACCTACTGGAATGCATGTAGTTACTGAAGTTATTTCCCCAATAAATATTGAAGATTTAAGCTATAACAGTAGCTTTTTATCTGCAAAAATCAGAAATGACAAGTTTCCAGTGAATTTAACAGTTCAGTATTGGGTTGAAATTAGGGAAGGTTCAAATATCCATTATAAAAGCTCCATTTACCAAACTAATGTTTATCCAAAATCTGAAAAAGAGCTAAAAATTCCTCTAAATTTGAATAATTTAGAAAATGGAACTTACAACATAACATTATATGTTAAAATTAACGATTTTGCCATTTTCAATAATGAAAAAGTTCCTGTAATCCTAAAAAAATCAACGTCTGTTAAAATAAATAAAAGTGAAGAAAATGAAAATAAAAAAATAGATAATTCGTTAGAATATAACGAAAATATAGCGAAATCATATCTAAATAACAAAATGGAAAAAATTCCTAAAAATTTTCAAGAAAATAAGTTAAATGAAGTCAATTCTCAAAATATGTCAATATTTGATAGGATATTTGGAGTAATAGGCGGCATAACTTCTGCAATTTTTGGAATATTCGGATAACTACAAATAATACTTCATATATTATGGTGAAAACATGAGCTTAGTGTTTATAGATCCTATGATTATCCGATCGCTAAATAAAAGTAAGTTAAGAAAAAAGATTCTGTATCTGCTTTATAATATGTATCCCTATGGCACTTATCTCTCAGAAATATCAAGAAAGGTTAAATCCGACCCAAGTAATGTACTTGGATGCCTAAAAGGTATGAATGGACGATATAATGGTCATTTTTCCCTTATAGAATTAGGTTTGGTTGAATGTATAGAAAGGGGAGGGATGAAAATCTACAAACTAACAGATTACGGGAAGAAGATAGTTGAAACCCTAAAAGACCAAGATAGTGATATTATAGAATCTTTAAGGTGGTAATTATGAAATTTGATTCAGCAAAAATTGAAAATTTGGTTGAAAATTCTTTTGAAATGAATAATAACGTGTCAGCATTGGAAGAAATCATTAGTGAAGTCGTAAACGACATAGTTCCATCAGAGACAAAACTAAAAAAGAAAATAGAAATGATTGATAGTACTGTAGAGTATTTAAACTATGAATTGCTTGTTACATTCATAAAACAGGGTGTAGAGTTTGGTATCTTCCCAATAATTGCAAAGTATCATCCAAAACTTGAAGAAATTCCATCATTAGTTAAATACCCAAATAAACAGTTTATCCTCGACTATATAAAAACAGCTCTAAAATTAGGAATTTTAAAATACGATGACGATAAAATTAAAATAAACGACGATTTTGAGCTAACTATAAAAATGCCAAAATTTGATAAAATCATTAGCGATTATGTAATGAAATATAATTTTATAACCCATGTGTCAAGATACGCTCTAATAAGCTACAATCATCCAAAGATTGCCATAAGCTTTAAAAAAGACCCTGATATTTGGGATATGATATTAAGTAGCCCATATTATGCATTTTGCAGAGAGATTGCGAGTGATTATTTAAAGATCGGGGGGGAGGATTACATATTAGATGTTGGATGTGGTTCAAGATCTCCTAAATACTTTATGGATATAGTGTATCCAAAAGGTTACTACATGGGAGTTGATATATCCAAAGGGCTCTTACAGATTGCAGAAAGTAGGATTAAAAGGCTATATCATGACTCATATGACCTTAAAAATATAGATTTCAATGAAGTAATTCCTAAAGAAAAATATGATTATGTCATATGCACACATACAATGAAATACGCTCCATCTTTAAAGCAGTTTTTAAATAATATGGTATCTTCCATATACAGTGGTGGAAAAATATTCATTTCAGAGGAGTTTATAGTTGGCAAAAATGAAAATATTTACAAAGATGTTTTTGAATTTTACAATAGATTGAATAAGAGATTTGTAGGATATTATTCAGAGAAAGATATCGTAGATGCTCTTAAATCATTAGGATATGAGTTTAAAATAGATAGATTGGGTAATGGAATTTTAGTTATCGAGAAGAGCTAAATATTTTTAACATTTTTTATTAAAAATTCCCGTGCATAGCATTTATTACATTCAATTTTTGGCAATTTAACTTTATCTTTGTTTATATTTCCTAAGCATAAAAAACCTTCTAAAGTTGGGCATAAGTAAATGTCTCCAAATTCATTAACAAATAACAAATCTCCAGAGTTTAGATAGCAGTATTTATTTTTAGGTCTTTTTTGTAAATTCTTTATATAAATTGGATAAACTTTTAACTTCCCCAATAATTTGTTAAACTCCTTAATATCTGGCATTAAATTTAAATACTCTCTTTTCTTTGGCTTTAATAAATCAAAACTTATACTTTTTACACCAAACGCTATCAAATATTTAACAAAATCTTCTAAATAAGGCAAATTTTTATTTGTTACCACTGCTGTTATGCCAAAAGGGATATTGTAAGATTTTAAAATATATAATCCCTTTAAAGTATCTAACGTTGATGATTTTCTATTTTTGTAAGGTCTTAAAATATCATTTATCTCCAATCCATCTATACTAACCCCAACTTTTATATCAAGCTCTTTAATCCTTTTAGCTATTTTTTTAGTTATCAAAGTTCCGTTTGTTTGAATTGCATAGCTAATATTAGCGTTGAGATTATCACAGTAATCAACAACTTTTTCTATTAACTTAAAATTTAATAACGGCTCCCCTCCAGTGAATTGTATCTTTATTTTATTATCTAAGCTTAGTAGATAATCTATAGCGTTTTTAGCTGTTTTAAAATCCATATCTTTGTTATCTTTGTTATTTACATAGCAATAAATGCAGTTCAAATTACATCTATTTGTTATCTTCAATATCAAATATTTCATATTATTCACCAATTTTTTATTATAAAAAATGATAAAAAGAGCATTAATTAAATAATGTTAAAGATAATATTAAGTTAGTTAAGATTTTCTTTAATATATGTGGTGATGTTAATGGTAAAGATAGGTTTTGTTTCAACGGTTGATAGTGATGACTTAGTTTTTGAGGAGACATACAAAGAGGTTAAAAAATACAGCATTGAATTTAAAATATTGGATTATAAATGTAGCAGAGAAGAGTTTAAAGAATTTTTAGAATTTATCAAAGATGCAAATATTGTTTTTACAAAACTTATGGGAGGAAATAATGTATTTAAATATTACAACGAATTGGCTGAGTTTTGTAAAAAACATAACATCCCATTTTTACCCCTACCAACAGTATCAGAGGTTCATCCGGATTTAGAGAAGGATAGAACTGTAGATGATGAGGTAAAAAATAAAGTCTTCAAATATTTGGGTTATGAAGGCATCTACAACTATAAAAATCTCCTTCTATATTTGGCAAATAAGTTTGGAAATTTGGATATAAAATATGATGAGCCAAAACCAATGCCTTGGCAGGGAATTTATTACAAACGAAAGTATTTTGAAACTTTGAATGATTACTTAAAAGAGTTGAAAACAGATTTAAATAAACCAGTTATAGGAATCCTATTTTATAGAAATTGGTTTGTGGCAAACAATATTGATTATGTTGATGATTTAATTGAAATCATTGAGAAAAAGGGAGGGATTCCAATAGCTGTTTTTTGTTCCCATTTAAAGAATGAACTCGGCTCTATAGGAACTTTGGAGACATTTAAAAGATATTTCTATAAGGATGGAAAGCCAATAATCCATGCTTTAATAAACACTACCATGTTCACACTATCAATGGGGGTTAAGGCAGAGTTGTTAAAGGATGAACCAGAGTTTTTAAAGGAGTTGAATGTTCCAATACTGCAGGGAATTATATCAACTGGATTTATTGAAGATTGGAAAAATTCAGTTTCTGGCTTAAATCCAATTGATTTGATAATAGGAATGGCGATGCCAGAGTTTGATGGAGCTATAATACACTTTCCAATTGGTGGAAAGGAAAAGATAAAAGATGGGGATGTTGGAGTTCCAATTATTAAATATAAATCAATAAGAGATAGAGCTGAGAAGATAGTCGATTTAGCTCTAAAATATGCAAATCTAAAATTAAAGCAAAATAAAGATAAAAAAATAGCCATAATATTCCACAACTACCCTCCAAGAAATGATAAAATAGCAAGTGCGTTTGGTTTGGATAGTCCAGAGAGTGTTGTAAATATTTTGAAGGAGATGAAAAAGAGGGGCTTTATAGTCGATGAAATTCCAGAAAATGGAACTGAGTTGATAAAAAAGATGCTGAACTATGCAACAAACGATAAGAGGTTTTTAACTGAGGAGATGATAAAAAAAGCTGTAGGTAAAGTTAAAAAAGAAGATTATGAAAAGTGGTTCAACTCTCTACCTGAAAAGGTTAAAAAAGAATTAATAAAAAATTGGGGAGAAATTCCAGGAGAAGTTATGAACTTTAATAACCGCTTAATAATTCCCGGAATAATCAACGGAAATGTCTTTATCTCAGTTCAGCCACCAAGAGGATTTGGAGAAAATCCTTCAGCCACATATCACTCTCCAGATTTACCTCCAACTCACTACTATATAGCATTTTATAAATGGATTAAGGATGTTTTTAAGGCAGATGCAATTATGCACATAGGAAAACACGGAAACTTAGAATGGCTTCCTGGGAAGTCTATCGGCTTATCTAATGAATGCTATCCCGACATCTGTATGGAACTTCCAAACATCTATCCATTTATCGTAAATAACCCTGGAGAAGGAACTCAGGCGAAGAGGAGAGCTTATGCAACAATCATAAGCCATTTAATACCTCCAATGACTATGTCTGAGCTTTATGAGGATTTAGCAGAGTTAGAAAAGAATATAGATGATTATTATGAAACAGAAAATAAAGAGAAAAAAGAATTTTTAAAGAAAGAGATTTTAAATAAGATTAAAGAGCTAAAATTGGATGAAGATTTGTTGGATGGAAAAAATATAGATGAGGAAATTAATGACAAAAACTTTGAAAAACTTTTAAACAAAATCCACGATTACTTAGAGGTTTTGAAAAATAGGCAGATAAACGATGGATTACACATAATGGGAGTCTCTTTGGAAGGAGATAGATTAATTAACATGCTCTTTATGATTGTTAGATACCAATTTAACTACTTAGAGATTTTATCTGAAATTTTGGGATACGATTGGAAAGAATTGAATGAAAATAAAGGTAAAAATCACAAAATATTGGACAAAATAAATGAAATTGGATTGAATTTGTTAAAGGAATATATGAAATACAACTTTGATGAAAATAAAATTGATGAGTTAAAAACAGTAAAAATAAACTCAAAATTAAAAGAGGTTTTAAAAACTGTATCAGAAATTTATAAAAACCTAATGAGGGTTGATGAAGAGATTATAAATGCAGTAAATGCATTGGAGGGCTTTTACATTCCTCCAAAAGTTGCTGGAGCTCCAACTAAAGATATAAACTGCCTACCTACTGGAAGAAACTTCTATTCATGCAATCCACAGGAGATTCCTACAAAGTCAGCCTATGAAATGGGAAAAATATTGGCTGAGCAGTTGATTGAGAAATATTTAAAGGAAGAAGGGAAGTATCCAGAGTATATAGGCGTTATTGTCTGGGGCTCCCCAACTATGAGGACAAAAGGGGATGATATAGGGGAGATTTTATATTTGTTAGGAGTTAAGCCGGTCTGGAATAAGATGGGAAGAGTTGTTGGCTTAGAGGTTATTCCTTTAGAAGAATTAAAAAGACCGAGAATTGACGTTACTTTAAGAGTTTCTGGGTTGTTTAGGGATGCATTCCCAAATGTTATTGAGCTTATAGACGAAGCTATAAGAATTGTTGCTAATTTAGATGAGCCGGATGAAATGAACTTTGTAAAAAAACATTATAAAGATGAGGTTGAAGAAAAGATAAAGAAAGGGATTGATGAAGAAAATGCTAAAAAAACATCTTTGTTTAGGATATTCAGCGATAAACCGGGATGTTACGGAGCTGGAGTTTCCCATTTAATAGATGAGAAAAACTGGAAATCAATAGAGGATTTTGCTAAAGTGTATGTAGAATGGGGAGGCTACGCTTATGGAAAGGGCATCTATGGAGTTGAGGCTAAGGACGAGTTTATAAATAGGTTATCTAAGATTGAGCTTACAGTTAAAAATGAAGATAGCCAAGAATGGGATATATTTGAAGGAGATGACTTCAACAGTTATCATGGGGGTTTAATTGCCGCTGTAACTCACTTTTCAGGGAAGAAACCAGTTAGCTATGTTGGAGATACGTCAAATCCAAACAATGTAAGAACCAAACATTTAAAAGAGGAAGGTAAAGAGATATTTAGAACAAAGATAATGAATCCAAAGTGGATTGAAGGAATGAAAAGGCATGGGTACAAAGGGGCTTCAGATTTCTCAAAGTATATAGATAATATGTTTGCATGGGATGCCACTTCAGATATAATAGATGATTGGATGTACGAAAAGATAGCTGAAAAATATGTTTTTGATAAGGAAATGGAAGAATTCTTCAAAGAAAACAATCCTTATGCTTTATTAAATATAACTGAAAGGTTGTTAGAAGCTATAGAAAGAGGAATGTGGAACGCTGAGGATGAGATGAAAGAAAAGCTTAGAAAAAAATATTTGGAAATAGAGGGAATGGTTGAAGAAAAACTCTAATATTCTACAAAACCCTTACAAATATCCAAGAGCTTATCTTTGCTCAATTCTTCTATTTTGTAATATTTAAATCCAAATCTATCAGCTATTTCTTTTCCAATTCCAATTTTTATAAAGGATTGTGGTTCTGTGTCAATTAATACAACGTTAATTCCTTTTTCAACTATCTTCTCACATGCATCAAAAACCTCTTTAATGTAATCTCCTTTAACAGCCACATTTGGTTTAAAATCACTTATCACAATCATTATTGGGATAATATTAGGATTTTTCCTTATTTCCCTATCAAAAACCTCATAACTTTTTATAAACGCATCAGCTAAAGGAGTTTTTCCCCCTGTTGGTAAATCTTTTAGTAGTTTTTCCCCAAGCTCTACTGAAGATGTAAAAGGTAAAATAAGCTCAGCCCTATCTTTTCTAAATGCAATCATTCCAATTTTATTCCTTTTTTGATAAGCATCTAAGAGTAGGGATATTATAGCCCCTTTAGCGGCTTCCATCCTTTTCATAGCTCCCATTGAACCACTTGCATCTACAACAAACAATATGTGGGAAGATATCTTCCTCTGCCTAACTTTCTCGACGATGTCTTCTCTCTCCAAATATATAGCTAATTTTTTATTTGCTTTCTCTCTTCTCTTTTTTTGGTGAATAGCGGCTCTTCTAAATGTTGCATCAAAGGCAATATCAACGATTTTATCATTTGCAGGTTTAAATTTAATGTATCTCCCTCTCATGCTGTAGCTTTTAATATGCCTTCCAGAGCTATATCTGTGGATGTTATCTTTAATCTTGAATTGTATAAGTTTTGGATTAACTTTAACGCTCTCATCTATACCAAATGTTTGCTCAAAATCTCCAGTATTTTCATCTTGGTTTTGATTATTATTTTCATGTTCATTATTTGGATTATTATTCTCATTATTATTTGATTCATTATTTAATTTATTCTTGTTTTTTTTTTTACGTCATTATTTTCCTTTTTTTCCTCTTTTTCTTTCTCTTCTTCATTTTTATTTATTTGTTGCTCAAATTCATTAATCATCTGCTCTAATTTTTCCTTATTTAATTGTGGTGGTTCAAACGGTTTTCTCCTCATTCTATGTGGAAGAGCTAACTCCATCGCCTCTTTAACATCATCCAAAGTTACCTTTGTTCTTCCGTTGTAGGCTGCCAACGCCTTAGCAGTTCTAACAACCGTTATATCCGCCCTATTGGTTTGAATTCCCAATTCAATACAAACTTTAGATATAAATTCTAAGAGTTCATCGCTAATCTCAACATCTTTTAAAATTTCTCTCGCTTTAATTATCTTCTCTCTTAATTTATTTTGCTCTTCTTCAAATTTTTTGTAAAATTCCTCTGGATTATTATTAAATTCTTCAACTCTCTTTATAACCTCTACTCTATCCTTAATATCAGTTAATCCCTCAACATCAACCATTAAACCAAACCTATCTAAAATTTGAGGTCTCAGCTCTCCTTCTTCAGGGTTCATAGTTCCAACTAATATGAATCTTGAAGGATGCTTTATCTTAACTCCTTCCCTTTCAATAATATTCCACCCCATTGCTGCAGCATCCAATAGAACATCAACTATATGGTCATCTAACAAATTAACTTCATCAATGTATAGGATGTTTCTATTTGCCTCTGCCAAAATACCTGGCTCCAATGCTTTAATTCCTTCTTTTATTGCTTTCTCTATATCTAAAGTTCCAATAACTCTATCTTCAGTAGCCCCTATTGGAAGATTAACAACTTTCATTTTCTTTTTTGTTATTTTTAATCCTCCTTTATCCTTCTTTTCTTTGCAGATATCACACAGCTCTCCATTAGGGTCGCAGTTGAATGAACAGCCTTCAACAACTTCAATCTCTGGAAGTAAATCAGCTAAAGCTCTAACAGCAGTGGATTTTGCTGTTCCCTTCTCTCCTCTAATTAAAACTCCACCAATCTTTGGATTTATTGCATTTAAAATTAAAGCCTTCTTCATCTTCTCCTGTCCAACGATTGCAGTGAATGGATAAATATATTGCATATTATCACACTTTTTAATATTTATTTTATAATATAGTAATACTAATTATTTATATGGCATATAAAATTGTTAATAAAATTATGTTAACTTCTTTTACACACAACTTTATATATTTTTGGGTTCACTTATAATAATTTAAAAGAAAAGTTTTTCAAAGAAATAAACTCTATACTGTTTAAAGTTTAATCATCAATATCGAAAACAACAAATATGATAAAAATAACAAAAAAATTTTATTTATAATTAATATACAGTGGGGAATAAAAATGCCTGGAAATATTCCAGTTTTACTTATCATGAGAGAGCCAATAATAGTTAGCGGAGATATATCAGTATACGATGTAGCAAAACTTATGGTTAAAGATGATATGCCATCTGTTCTTGTAATACGTGGAAAACCTAATAAGGAACGTATTGGAGTAGCTACAGATGAAGATTTAATAAATAAAGTATTAATCAAAAAATTACCCCCAGATAAAGTTAAAATAGAAGATATTGCTTCTGATAAGTTAGTTATTATTCCACCAGATACTCCAATTGATGAAGCCTTAAGAATTATGAGAGATCGTGGAGTTAAAGAGCTGTTTATTGTAGATGAGAAAGGAGAAATTATAGGAGTGATAACTGAAAACGATATAATGAAAGTCACTCCCGAGATTATCGCTACTTTAAAAGAACTCGTAGATTACTTACTAAAAATTATCGATGAAGTTACTGAAGATAATAAAAAATTACCTCTAAAAGAGAAAGATAAAGAAAAAGTAAAAATAAAAAACAAGGCAAAAAATGAAGGCTAAATGTTAAAAGGTGAAAAATTTGGTTAAAGTAAAAATTTGTGGAATTACCAATAAAGAAGATATGCTGTATATATCAAAAAAAGTCCATGCAGTTGGAGTTATAATAGATGTCCCAGTAAAAACCCCAAGAAAAATATCCTTAGATAAGGCATTAGAGTTAAAGAAATATGTTGCTCCATTCACCTCATTAGTTTCAGTTTTAATGCCAAATAGTATAGATGAGGTTTTGGAAGTTTATAACGCTTTAAAACCAAATGCCATACAACTACATGGATTTGAAAGCTTAGATTTTGTTAAAGAGCTAAGGAATTTAAAAAATAATGGCAATTTAAACGCTGATATTATTAAAGTTATTCATATACCTAAAGATGAAGAGATTGATTTTAAAACGTTGTTAAATACTGCTAAAGATTATGAAAAATACGTTGATGCAATTTTGGTTGATACAAAAATAGAAAAAATAAAACTTGAAGGAAAAACACACCATTGGGAAGTTTCTAAGAAGTTGAGGGAATTATTAGAAAAACCTTTAATTTTAGCAGGCGGTTTAAACAAAGACAATGTTTTAGAGGCTGTAAATACAGTTAAACCTTATGCCATTGATGTATCATCATCGTTGGAAGATTATGGAGGAAAGAAGAATTTAAAAAAAGTTGATGAGTTTTTAGAAATAATCAAAAAGATTTAAAATGGTGGCTATCATGGATAAAAAAAAGTTAATAACAGAAGTTTTAAAAAATGAAGTTGTTAAAGCGTTGGGTTGCACTGAAGTTGGGTTAATAGGATACACTGTAGCTAAGGCAAAACCAGAAGATGTTTATTCAATAAAAGAAATAAAATTAACATTGGATAAAGGAACATTTAAAAATGCATTTTCTGTTGGAGTTCCAAATACTGGCAAATTTGGCATATTACCAGCAGTTGTTGGCGGATTATTAGGAAATAAAGATAATAAACTCGAAGTATTCAAAGATATAAAATATGATGAAGAATTAGAAAAATTCATAGAGGGTAAATTGAAAATTGAAGTAATTAACTCAGATGTCTACTGTAAAGTAATTATAAAAGCCGATAAATTATATGAGGCTGAAACTAAAGGAAGCCATTCTGGAAAATCTATGCCTGAAAATTTAAAAAACGCCTATAAAAATCTAACTCTCAAAGATTTCATTGATTATAGTGATGATATTCCTGAAGATGTTGTTAAACTTATAAAAGAAACAATAGAAACTAACAAAAATCTCTCAACACCTGAAGTTCCAGAAGATTTTGTTAATTTAGATATAAATGATGAAATTCTAAATTACATGCTTAAAAAAACAGTTTCTGCAGTTTATAATAGGATGATTGGGGCTAATAAACCAGCTATGGCTATTGCTGGTAGTGGAAATATGGGATTAACAGCCACATTGCCAATAATTGCCTATGATGAAATAAAAGGAAGTGATGAAGAAAAACTAATTAAATCTATAACTTTATCTGCCCTAACAACCATATACTCAGCCTATTATTCATCTTACATCTCAGCAATGTGCGGATGTGTGAATAGAGGTGGAATTGGAGCTGTTTCTGCTTTAGCTTATTACATATTTGGAACTGATAAAATTGAGGAGAGCATTAAAAGTTTTACAGCAAATCTTCCAGGTATTGTTTGTGATGGAGGGAAAATTGGCTGTGCCTTAAAAATTGCCTCAGGAGTTTTTGCCATTTATTTATCTTTACACTCAAAAGTTCCATACACAAACGGAATTGTTGGAAAAGATTTTAAAGAGTGTATAGAGAATATTGGAAAAATTGGGCAAGCGATGAAGCTCGTAGATAATGAGATAATTGAGATATTGAAAAGAAAAATCTAAAAATTTTTTATTTTAGCTTAATTCTTTTTCAATTTCTTCAATATAGTTGTCTATTTTGCTATTCAGCTCGTCAACAATATCAATAGCTTTATCGATATTTTCATCATCAGAACTATTTAAAATCTTTTTTATTTCATCAATTCCCTTATAAATTTCTTTTATTAGTTTTATAATATCAACTACCTTAACCCCACCAATATCCAACAAATCTTTGATTTTCTCCGAGATTGTATCAATTTTATTAGAAATATCGTCAACGCCATCTGATAATCTATCCAATTTTGAAGAATAGTCGTTTATTCTTTCTATTATTGTATCCAACTTCTCCATCAACTCCATTTTTGATGAATCGTATATTTGCTTAACCTTATCTGAAATCTTATTTATAGCCTCTTCTGAAAGATTTGTATATTTTAGCTCGTCAAATTTAGCCAATATTTCCTTTAATAAATTTTCAATTTTTTCGCAATTTTTGTTATTGCCAATAATATCGAGAATTTTATCCAATTTATTATTAATTTCCTCTATTTTGTCAAAATATTGATTAGGATGTTGTTCTATCTCGTTCTCGTGTTGTTCTTGTTCTATTGTTTTTTCGTTAGGCTGAGACTCTGATTTAAAATTGTTATATAGCTTAATTGCAACTTTTTCTAAATTTTTTACTCTATCGGCTAAATCATCCTTACCTCCTTTTTTTGCTTTTTTAGCAATTTCTTTTAACTTTTCTTCAAGTTCCATGAAACTCACCAAAATAAATATCAAATAACTCAAATATAAAAATACAAACATGGTAAATATAAACAATAATTATAAAGATACCCTTAGTTAATAGATTGGGCAATAATAATTGATAATGTTTTTGTGTTTATCCTTATGTAGGTTCAATCGATATTTTAAAACTTAGCATAAATGTAATTTTTGGTGTTATCATGAATTATTTAACATCAGAAACAGCTAAAAAAATATTAAATTCACAAAATGAAGAGATTTTTTTAAATTTGGATTTGAATAAAACAGAAAAAAAGGAAAAAATAATCATAGATAGGGAAAGAGAAGTAGCAAGATTCCCTGAAGGTGAGATTAACTTTGATATTCTAAAAAAGATAGCCAAAGATGAAGGGCATATATACTTTATAAAGGATGGAGAGGTTTTCAAAGCTGCAATATCAAACAACGGATATTACAAGTTAGTGCCAACGATTCCACCAACAATTGAGATAAATGGAATAAGGATGCACAGAACTAAAGATATCAACCCCTACGAAGACACTCTGAATAAAATAAACTCTGTAAAAGTGAAGAAAGGGGAAAAGGTTTTAGATACATGTATGGGTTTGGGATATACTGCCATAGAGGCTTTTAGAAGAGGGGCTGAAGTTATAACAATAGAAAAAAATCCAAATGTTTTAGAATTGGCTAAAATAAATCCATATAGTGAAGATCTATTTAAAGGAAACATTAAAATTATTTTGGGAGATGCCTTTGATGTAATTAAGAATTTTAAAGATGAGGAGTTTGATGTTGTTATTCACGACCCTCCACGATTTAGCTTAGCTGGACATTTATACAGTGAAGAATTTTATAAGGAAATTTTTAGAGTCTTAAAGCCCGGAGGGAGATTGTTTCATTATGTGGGCAACCCAGGAAAGAAATATAGGGGAAAGGATTTGCAAAGGGGAGTTATGGAGAGATTGAGAAAGGTTGGGTTTGTAAATGTAAGAAGGGTTGAGAATGCATTAGGAGTTGTAGCTATAAAACCTAAAGAGTAAAAATAAAGATTAAAAATACCAATCCACAATATCCACATGAACATAAGCCCTCTCAACATTATCTAAGCTTTCCAATCTATTTTTAACTTCAACCTCAATATCGTGCATCTCTCTTGCTGAAATGTTTGATGGAACTTCAACATGCAACTCAACGTGGATTTTAGGCCCAACATAATGAGCTTTTATGTCATGTACTCCAATAACCTTATCCACACTTAAAGCCTCTTTCTTAATAGACTCAAAGAACTCAGCACCTGGAGCTCTTCCAGTTAAGTAGTGCATATTTGTTAGGCATATATCAGCCGCCACCTTCGCAATCATAAAAGCTAATATTATCCCAGCTATAGCATCTCCATAATATATGCCAAATTTCTGCAACAACAAACCAATTAAAACAACAACACTACTTAAAGCATCGCTCCTATGGTGATAAGCATCAGCAATTAAAAGCTGGTTATTCAGCTTTTTCCCAACATATAATGAATATCTCGTCATAAGCTCTTTAACTACTATGGATAAAATAGCAACTAAAACCATTATTGCATTTACTTCAATTACCTCTCCATAGATAATTCTCTCCACTGCAAACTTACCAATCTCATAAGCCGTGAAGAACAAAGCCAAACCAATAAAAAAAGAAAATAGGCATTCAAATCTTGAATGTCCATAAGGATGAGATTCATCTGCTGGTTTTGAAGATATTTTCACTCCAACAATTGCTATAACGCTCGTTATAACATCAGATAATGAATGCACTCCATCAGAAATTAGGGATATACTTGAATAAACATAACCAATAATTATTTTTATTAATCCCAACAACACATTTCCAACAATACTTAAAATTAAAGGCTTTTCTACTTCTCTCATGATAAGCCCCTAAATCTCAATAACTCTACCAACATGCCCATAAACAAAGTTTTTTAATTGAGAAAGCTTTGTTAAAGCTTTAAATCCTGTGCAGTGCATAGGCATAAACCAGAAATCTTGGGATTTAAAATAATCTAAAACCTTATTTAAATATTCTTCTGAAACACCTACCAAATGAAAGCCCCCTAAAACCCCCTTAATTTCACTCAATTTTTTTCCGTATTCAACCACATTTATAATTCCGCTATGAGAACAACCAGTAATTAAAACTCCTTTGGCTATTAAAAACATATCATCGTTTATATCATCCTTAACCTTCTTTCCATCTCTAATGCATTGGAACTCTTCCATTTCATAACTATGCTCTCTTGGAATATAGCCAGAAACAATAACATCTTTATCTATCTTATAAGGTTTTTCAACAATCTCCAAATCAGCTTTTTTTAATAGGTAATTTTTTATTTCTTTATCAATTCCTATATACCTATCGCCAGCGTATTTATCTAAGAATGCATCTTTGTGAGCTATAACCTTTCCATTGATTAAATCGTTATCTATAACATATTTTAATCCATCGCAATGGTCGTAATGCCCATGAGATAAAACAATATAATCAAATCCTTCTTTTTCATTGAACAATTTTAAGTTTTCTTCCAAAACTTTAGGATTTTGTCCAGCATCAAACAAAATTCTCTTATTATTAACTTCTACCAAAGCTGAAAATCCATGTTGGGCAAAAAATTTTTTATAGGCAGTGTTATCAACCAGTATCTTAATCACAATATCACCCATTAACTATTTCCCGCATTTGTGGATAAATATCTTACGGTTTCGGTGAAATCATGGAATTTAATATTGAAGAAATTAAGAAAAAAATTAATGAATGGAAAAATAGAGAGTGGAGATGGAAAGGAAAAGGAAAAATTGAGATTAAATTTATTTGTTTAATTGAAAGGGCTGAAAGTTTTAAAGAATTGGTTGATAATTTAGAATTAATTATCTATGAGTATGAAAAGATAGAACAGCTCTTAGAAGATGAAGATATGAAGGAGATAGCTAAATTAAACCTATTCTGCGGAAAAAATATTTATGAGGGGATGTTGAAAGATATTTTAAGTTCCTGTAAGTTTATATCTCTAACAGTAAGTTTTGATGAGAATGTGGCTTATGTTAAATACATTGAGAGAGGAAAAGAAGAAGTTATGTATTTAAATGGAAAATCAGCCTATAAAGCTTTGCAAATATTAAAAAATAGGTATGAAGAGATATTAAAAAAGCAGATTGCCATTATAGAGGAGGCTATTCCTCTAACTGTAGAGGTTTAAATAAACAATATATTTAAATTTATTAATATTGCATTCTAAAATAAAATGGTAGCGGGGGGAGGATTTGAACCTCCGATCTCCGGGTTATGAGCCCGGCGGGATGGACCTGGCTACCCTACCCCGCTTCTTTAACCTACTAAAATAGGCACAATTTCTATAATTAAAAAGTTGTATATAAATGTTTTGGATTTGTGCATATTAATGACACAATTATGAAATTTATTATAGAGATTTATCAAGCTCTGAAATCAATTTTTTAATCTCTTCAACCTTCTCCTTCATTATTTCATAGTTATCAGCCTCTAAATTTAATCTTAACAACGGCTCAGTATTCGAAGGTCTCAAGTTAAACCAGAAGTTTTTGCAGTAAATTGAGATACCATCCAATTCCTCGAGCTCGCAATCTTTGAAATATTCTTTTATCTTATCCATAATGTATTTTTGATCTTTAACTCTAAAGTTTATCTCCCCACTGTGTGGATATTTGTTAAACTCCTTATTTAACTCAGATAATGCTTTATTTTCTTCATCCATAGCTTTTAAGATATAGTTTAAAGCCAACAACGGGCTTTCAAAATAACCAATTTCTTTAAAGTAGAAGTGATTACTCAACTCTCCAGCAAATTCAGCATCCACTTCATGCATCAACTTTTTAATGAAATAATGACCTACCCTACTTTTTATTGCTTCTCCTCCATACTCTTCAATAATCTCTAGAAATACTTTAGAACATCTCAAATCATAAACAATCTTAGCATTTGGCTTTTCTTTTAAAATTTCCTTTGCAATTATAGCTGTTAGTATATCCCCTCTTAAAACGCTACCATTTTCGTCAACAATTCCTAACCTATCCCCATCCCCATCAAAGATTAAACCTAACTCACAATTATTTTCTTTCACAGCCCTTATTATATCTTTTAAACATTCCATCTTTAATGTGTCTGGCTGATGAGCAGGGAAATTGCCATCAGGATAATCGTTTATAAAGATAGCATTGTTAAGTAAATCACTTAAAATCTCTTTCTCAGCTATGGTTGTAGCTCCATTAGCAAAATCAACAGCTATTTTTCTATCAGAGGTATTACATCTCTTTAAAAAGAACTTTTTATAATCCTCTACAATATCAACTTTAATATCATCCAATTTTAGATTTTTAGCCTCTTCTCTAACACTTTCTGTCAAATTATATTTTTTAAATATTGGCTTTATCTCTTCCACAGGAGATAATGGTATAGCTTGTTTGTCACACATTTTAAAGCCAGTATATTCAGGAGGATTGTGAGAGGCTGTTAATATAACCCCCAAATCATATTTCCCCTTAGTTCCAAAATACATTAAAGGTGTTGAGATAGTTCCAGCATAAAATACATCAGCATACTCTTTTAAACCAACTATAAAATACGGTAAAAGCCCTTTAGAACCAATTCTTACATCATTCCCAACCAATACCTTCTTATTTTCAAACTTTTCCCCCAAACATTTTCCTAAAGAATACGCAAAGCCTTCATCCAACTCCTTACCATAAACCCCTCTAATATCATAAGCTTTAAATACCATAAAAATCACCACAAACATAAATATTAAATATTGATAGATAACTTTATATTAAGTCTTAACTCTTATTTAATAATATCATTAAAAGTTAAAATGTGAGAGTATGGAGTTGTTTAAAGATATAAAAAATCTTGGAAAACTTGTAAGATTAGAGAGGATATTCAATAGAGAAAGTGAAAGAACCGTTATAGTTCCAATGGATCATGGAGTTTCTAACGGTCCAATTAAAGGGCTTATCGATATGAAAAAAACAGTAAATGATGTTGCTGAAGGAGGAGCTAACGCTGTTCTCTTACATAAAGGAATTGTCAGGCATGGGCATAGAGGTTATGGCAAAGATGTTGGTTTAATCATCCACTTATCAGGAGGAACAGCAATATCTCCAAATCCATTGAAGAAGGTTATTGTTACAACTGTTGAAGAAGCTATTAGAATGGGAGCTGACGCTGTTTCAGTTCATGTAAATGTTGGTTCAGATGAAGATTGGGAAGCATACAGAGATTTGGGTATGATAGCTGAAACATGCGAATACTGGGGAATGCCTTTAATTGCTATGATGTATCCGAGAGGAAAACACATTCAAAATGAAAGGGACCCTGAATTAGTTGCTCACGCAGCAAGATTGGGAGCTGAATTAGGAGCTGATATTGTTAAAACAAGCTATACAGGAGATGTTGATTCATTTAGGGAAGTTGTTAGAGGTTGTCCAGCTCCAGTTGTTGTTGCTGGAGGTCCAAAAACTAACACAGATGAGGAGTTTTTACAGATGATTAAAGATGCCATGGAAGCTGGTGCTGCTGGTGTAGCAGTTGGTAGAAACATATTCCAGCACGATGATGTTGTAGGTATAACAAGAGCTGTTTGCAAAATAGTTCATGAAAATGCTGATGTTGAAGAGGCATTAAAAGAGATTAGAAAAAAATAAAGCCCTATTTCATTATTTTTTTAAAAAATTTAATTTAAATATTCGAATTAATAAATATAACATTTAAAAAAGAAATAGAAATTACTCCCTGACAAACCTTCCCATCATCCTCATTCCGCATCTTCTACCTCTTCCAGGACCTAATCCCCTCCCCCCAGCGTCAATCCTATGGATAAACGTTGCTGGAGCTCCACAGTAGGGGCAAACATCTGGTTTTGGAACTCCATAAGGAACTTCTATGACTTTTTGACATTTTGCACATAAAAATCTTTTCATTTCCATTGTATCACTTTATTCTTTCTTTAATTCATCCAATCTTTTTTTAATTTTTGCTAATTCTTCCTCTAACATTTTTTTCTCTTCTTCTAACTCTTTTATAACTTCCTCTAAATATCTCTTTTCATCTAAATCATATGTATATCCTGGATAACCTCTATATAAATCCCATGCATGGACTAAAGCTCCAGTTTTTTCATCAACATAGAATGCATGTGGTCCTAAACCACATCTGCAAGGTCCTACGTATCTGTATCTGCCTCCAACTCTCTCAACTGGGTAATATCTCCAGAATCTCCTACCTCTACCAAACCATCCTCTTCCCCATCCAAACATAGGTATCACCTCACTTTCTCTAATAACACACATATGTGTAAAAATATAAAAAACTTTTGGTTTTGTTTATATTAGTGCCACAAAAATGCACAAATAACTATATAAACAAAAAAGGACAATTGTAATATATATTGAGATATTTAACAAATTTATTAGGGGGAAATTATGAATAAAATTAGATATCCCGCAGTTTCTGGATTGTTTTATCCTTCACATCCTGATGAACTCATAGATATGATTGAGCAGTGTTATTTACACAAATATGGCCCCAAATCAATGCCTGTTCATGGAAATTATAAAAAACCTGTCGGTTTGCTCTGTCCTCATGCAGGATACATCTATTCAGGCCCTATAAAAGCCCATTCCTACTATGAATTATCAAAAAGAGTTGATGCTCTTGAAGAGATTACTGCAGTTATTTTAGGTCCAAATCATACTGGTTTAGGTTCTGGAGTTAGTGTAATGGATGGAATTTGGAGAACTCCCCTTGGAGATGTAAAAACTGACGAAGAATTTATTGATGAACTTTGGAAGAAATGTGAAATTATTGATTTAGATGAAACAGCCCATTTAAACGAGCATTCCATAGAGGTTCAATTACCATTTTTAAAGCATTTAGAGTTGTTGAATATTGCCAAATTTAGAATAGTCCCTATAACCATGATGCTACAAGATTATGAAACCGCTGTGGAGGTTGGTTACTTTATAGCTAAAATTGCCATGGAACTAAATAGGAGGGTTGTTATCATCGCCTCCTCTGATTTGACCCACTACGAACCCCAAGAAGTTGCTTCAAAAAAAGATGCAATTGTTATTAAAGATATCCTAGAGATGGATGAAAGAGCGTTATATGAAGATGTTGTAAATTACAACATATCAATGTGCGGTTATGGACCAGTAATAGCTATGCTAAAAGCTATGAAAACTTTGGGGGCTGAAAAATCTAAATTATTGGCTTATGCAACATCTGGGGATATGACTGGAGATTATTCAGCAGTTGTTGGTTACGCATCGGCAATTGTTGAATAAAAACTATTTTTTAATATTTAATCATAGTTGGGATATCATGAAATTAAAGGAGAGAAATACCATTTTCTTTGCCTTAGCTTGTTTTATAATCCTTTCCACCACTTGGCTATTTTTAAATCCAACTCAGCCAAAGGAAAAACATATATCAGAGATAAAAGAAGGGGATTACGTTATTATAAAAGGTTACATCCAAAAGATGGATGTTAAAAGAGATAAATACCGGCATGTTATTAATATATCACGAATTGTTATAAACGACGGTACTGGAAACTTGGATGTTGTTGCTTTTAGTAAGACGAGGGAAGAACTATTAAATTATACACTAAGTTATAATCCAATGATTAAAGAAGGAGATTATATTGAGGTTAAAGGAAAAATATCCCTATATAATGGAAAATACGAGATAATTTTAAATAATATTGATGATTTTAAACTAATTGAAAAGAAAAACTTTGATAGGGATATTTATTTATCTCCAACACCGACAAATATTTATGCATCAAAATATGGAAAGAAGTATCACATATTGGAAAGCTGTCCATATGGAAAAGGATAAAAGAGGAAAATATAATTTACTTTTATTCTGAAGATGATGCAAAAGCTCTAGGCTATGAAAAATGCAAATGGTGTGAAGAGCATGGCAAATAAATATAAGAAATTCTTTGCTGTAACTGTCTGTTCTCTACTGTTATTTACTGTTTATTTTTATAGAGATCCAGATAGGGATGTAATAAAAGAGGATAATATCATTCTATCTCCAGCCGATGGAACTGTTGAATATATAAAATTCTACGAAAATGGAGAAGCAGAGGTTTTTAAAGATGGAAATAGCTATATCTTAAATGTTTCAAAATACTTCCCATATGGTTGTTACGTTGTAGGCATTTTTATGTCTCCGTTGGATGTGCATGTTAATAGAGCCCCAATAAGCGGAGAAGTTGTATATATAGAGCATGTAGATGGTGGTTATTATCCAGCATTTTTAAAAGATGTAGAAAAGGTAAATGAAAGAAACATAGTGATAATAAAAAATGGCTCAGATTACGTTGGAGTTGTTCAAATAGCAGGTTTTGTTGCAAGAAGATGCTCTTTAAATTTAAAAGAAGGAGATTATGTTGAAATGGGACAGAGAATTGGTAAAATAAAGCTTGGCTCACAAACTGCTGTGATAATTCCAAGCAACTATAATGTAACAGTAAAAGAAGGAGAGAGGGTCTATGCAGGACAAACAATCATTGCAGTTAGAGCTAATTAATGAGATTAAAGAGAGAGTTTCAAGAATTAGAGAAGATTTAGGCTTAGGTAAAGCGTTATTTGATATAGTTGATATTGAAGTAAATGGAAAGATGCTAACCATTTATACAAAAAATAGAACTGACAAATCAACAATTATAGGGCCTGGAGGCTGGGTAGTTGGAAAACTTAGGGAAGAGATGAAGGATAGATTTGAAATTATAAGGGTTGAAGATTACACTGACAAGGTTTTATTTGAAAAAAGAATAAAAGCTATTAAATCCTTATTTGATGATATTGCCTTCCAAAATATCTGCAATTATTTTTTATATAAGGAAATTCCAAGAAAGAAAATAGATGTTACATATCTGGTTCAATGCCAATACGATTTATATGCTGTTGATATTTTATTAAATATTTTTAATGTTAAAGTAATAACTTATGACTTTCCAGCTTTAGTTCCGCAAAAAACTAAGGAGAAGATTTCAAATTATTTAAGTGAAAAAAATATAGAGCATGAGTTTTTAACTTTAAATTTAGAAAAAGATGAAATAAAAACTCTTATAAACTCATTCCCATGCGGATTTTTGAAAGATAAGATTGTTAAGGATATAGAAGGTTATATATTTACAAGCTGTTTAAATTGTGGAGTTTTTAAATATGATAGGGGGATTATTATAAACTTTTTTGAATTATTCCCTATAAAAATTAAAAAAGATGAAAGTTATTTAAATTACTGCCCTTTATGTATTCAAAGCTGTAAAATTAAGGAAAATAAATTGAAATTTATAAAGAAAGTTGTTAAAGAAGTTTATAAAGGGTTTAAAGAGCCGACTGATGCTTCTGAAGAGATATTAAAGGTAATAAAATGAAACTTTTAGCAACAACCTTTTAGTAAAAGGTTGCTCGAACAACCTTTTAAGAAAAGGTTGATCAAAACTTATGGGTATACCAATAGGGCATGAGTCCTATGGTGCGTTGATCAAAACGGATGCATTGCCTCGCTACGCTCGGCAATGCCTCTTAGGTCTCCAATTATTGTTAGAGTGGTATTAGATATATAGACTAAAAACTTTAGAAAGTTTCATTAAATTATAGAATCCGGTGGTAAGATGATACTTTTCTTCGAGTATGCGATTGCCTCTGGTTTTGAAGATGAAGGAATATTGGAAGAAGGAAAAATGATGTTTAATACCTTACTAAATCAATTTTTAGAGATTGATAATGTAACCTCTTTAATCCATAAGGACTTTGCTGATGATTACAAAGATTTTGAAAATTTAAAAATAGTTGAAATTGAAGATGACAAAGACATTGAAATAAAATTAAACGACATATTAAAAAATGAAAAAATAGATTATGCATTAACAATAGCTCCGGAAGATGAAAATATCTTATACAATTTAACAAAGATTATTGAAAAATATCCTGTAAAAAACCTTGGATGCTCCTCTAATGCAATAAAAGTTGCTGGAGATAAGTATTTAACCTATTTGACAATTAAAGATTACGTAAAAACTCCGAAAACATTTAAACCAAAAAAATATGTAATAAAAAAAATAGATGGCTGTGGAGGAAAATTTAATTTGTTTGATGAAAATTTTTTGATTCAAGAGTTTGTTGAGGGTGAGAGCTTATCAGTCTCTTTAATTGTTGGTAAAAAAATCTATCCCTTATCATTAAATAGACAGTATATTGATGAAAGAGGATTTGTTGGTGGAGAGGTAAATATAAAGCATAGATTAAAAGATGAGATATTTAATGAAGCTATTAAGGCAGTTAAATGTATAGATGGTTTGAATGGATATGTAGGTGTTGATGTTATAGTGAATGATGAAATTTACATTATAGAGATTAATCCACGAATTACAACAACAATCTATGGATTAAAAACAGAACCAAGCTTGGCAGAGTTGTTAATAAAAAATGCAAATAACGAAGAGCTAACATTTAAAGTTGAAGGAAAGGAATTTACTATTAACAAATAAAAATGGTGATTATATGAAGGAGCCAAAAGATATCGTGCTTAAAGAGAGTGAAGATATTGAAGGAATTGAGATTGAAGGACCTTGGTTGGATGAAGATATAAGTTTAGAGGAGATCGTAAAAAACTATTACCTAAAAATTGGATTTCAAGCTTCACATGTTGGTAAGGCGATAAAAATTTGGAAACACATTGAAGAGAAAAGGAAAAAAGAAGAAGTTACGGTATTTTTTGGATATACATCAAATATTGTATCTTCTGGTTTGAGAGAGATTATTGCCTATCTTGCAAAGCATAAAAAAGTTGATGTCATTGTTACAACAGCTGGAGGAGTTGAAGAAGACTTTATAAAATGTTTAAAGCCCTTTATATTGGGAGATTGGGATGTAGATGGAAGAACGTTGAGAGAGAAGGGAATAAACAGAATTGGAAATATCTTTGTTCCAAATGACAGGTATATTGCCTTTGAAGAGTATATGATGGAATTCTTTGAAGAGCTTTTAAATTTACAGAAAGAGAGTGGAAAAATCATTACAGCAAGTGAATTCTGCTATAACTTAGGAGAATTTATGGATAAAAAATTGGGAAAAGAAAAAGAAAAATCAATATTATATTGGGCATACAAAAACAACATTCCAATATTCTGCCCGGCAATAACAGACGGTTCAATTGGAGACATGCTCTATTTCTTCAAAAAATACAAGAAGGATGAGGAATTGAAGATAGACATAGCCAACGATATTGTAAAGCTTAACGATATAGCGATAAATTCAAAAGAAACAGCATGTATTGTTTTAGGTGGTTCACTACCAAAGCATAGTATTATAAATGCCAACCTTTTTAGGGAGGGAACTGATTACGCGATATATATAACTACAGCACTTCCATGGGATGGTTCTTTAAGCGGAGCCCCTCCAGAAGAAGGAGTTTCATGGGGAAAAATTGGAGCTAAGGCAGATTACGTTGAGATTTGGGGAGATGCAACGATAATATTTCCATTATTGGTTTATTCTGTTATGAAATGAAAGTAATGGTTGAAAATATGCTATTCGTTGTTGGTGTAGGAAGTGGTAGTGAAAGGCATTTTACAAAAGAGGCAGAGGAAATTTTAAAAAATGTAGATTTGATTGTTTGCTACAAAAACTACAAAAAATTTGTTGAGAGGTTCAACAAGCCAATATATACAACAGGCATGACAAGAGAGATTGATAGGGTTGATTACGCATTGAAAGAGGCAAAAGATAAAGATGTTGCCTTAGTTTCAAGTGGTGATGCAACAATATACGGTTTAGCCTCTTTAGCTTACGAAATAAATGCTGTTAAAGGATACAATGTAGATATAAAAGTTATTCCTGGAATAACAGCCGCTTCATTGGCATCTGCAATATTGGGTAGCCCACTAAACCATGATTTTGTTGTTATAAGCTTCAGTGATTTATTAACACCATTAGAGAAAATATTAAAAAGATTTAGATGTGCATTGGAAGGAGATTTTGTTATTTGCATATATAACCCATTGAGCAAAAGGAGAAAAGAGCCGTTTTTAAAAGCTGTTGATATCTTGGCTGAATTTGCAAAAAACAACAATTATGTTATTGGGATAGTTAAAAATGCTGGAAGAGATAAAGAAGAGGCTTTGATAACCAATTTTAAAGAGTTTTACAGCAACTTAGATAAGTATTTGGAGTTTATAGACATGAACACAATACTAATCATTGGAAACTCTTCAACAAAAGCCATAAACAACAAAATGATAACGCCAAGGGGATATTTAAATAAATACAAAATTTAGGTGAAATTATGCTTGAAAAAATAAAAAAAGAATTAAATTCTTATTTTTTGGAGAGGAGGGAGGAGATTGATATCGCTTTAACTTCAATATTAGCTAACGAGCATACGGTATTTTTGGGAAATCCTGGAGTTGCTAAATCCCAATTAATTAGGGCTATAGCATCACACATAAATGCTGAATACTTTGAAAAACTTATAACAAGATTCACTACGGAAGATGAATTGTTTGGGCCTTTAAGCATTAAAGAGCTAAAAGATAATGACAAATTCGTTAGAAAAACCTCTGGTTACTTACCAACCGCTGAAATAGCATTTTTAGATGAGGTCTTTAAAGCAAACAGTTCTATACTAAACGCTTTACTCTCAATAATTAATGAGAGGATTTATCACAACGGCGATAAGGTTGAAAAAGTTCCTTTGATAAGCTTATTCGGAGCTTCAAACGAGTTACCAGAAGAGAATGAATTATTGGCATTTTATGATAGATTTTTATTTAGAAAAGTCGTCAGAGGAATAAGAAGCTACGAAAACTTAATGAAACTTATTGATTTAGATGAGGAATATAAGCCAAAAACCGTAATTGATGTTGAAGATGTTAAAAAAATGCAGAGAGAGGCTTTAAAAGTTGATATATCAAATATAAAGGAAGATTTGATTAAGCTAAAATTGGCTTTGGAGAGCGAAGGGATTAGAGTATCTGACAGAAGATTTAAAAAATCTGTAAAAGCTGTTAAATGCTTCGCCTATTTAAACGGAAAAGAAAAAGCTGATGAGAATGATTTAGACATTTTGAGGCATATATATTGGAACGAGCCGGATGAATTCTTTAAAGTTTCTGTTGAGGTTTTCAAATTGTCCAATCACTTTGCTGGCTTTGCATTAGAGCAGAGGGAAATTTTA
The DNA here is from genome assembly GCF_000023985.1 of Methanocaldococcus fervens AG86. GTDB lineage: Archaea > AGJL01 > Methanococci > Methanococcales > Methanocaldococcaceae > Methanocaldococcus > Methanocaldococcus fervens. The sequence goes on along the minus strand of NC_013156.1, from coordinate 1,105,214 downwards.
GATAGCTTAATAAACGAAATAAAAAAAATTAACAAAGAAAGAATAAAGTTAGGAGGAATAGAGTATAGAAAGTGCCTTGAGATATTGGGGAAGTTGAACAGCATGACTATATCATTAAAAGATGTTAAAAATAAGGCAATTGAAGCAAATAAACCGTATGAGCTTGTTGATGATGTTTTAAAAGAGGTTGAAGGATTTAAAAAATACGTTGAGGGGCTTATGAAGTGATATTATGAAAAATGTTATAAAGCATGATGCCTACGATAAAAAGGCATTTGAAAGATTTCTAAAAAATAGCAAATATTTACAAAAACTTCTTAGATATTATTCCCAATTTCATCCTATTCATGAAAAATTGGCTGAAGATACATTTTATGCATTTTTTAAATACGTTGTTGAGTTCAATGAATATGTAGAAGAGAGATTTAAGATAAATAAGGCAATTTTAGAGGGAGCTATGAAAAATATTGAATATGAAAAAAGTAAGCTTTTTACTGAATTGGATGAGATGAATGCTGGAACTGCGACAATAATGTTCTGTGAGAAATTTTTTGAAAATCTAAAGCTTAAAAACCTAAATAAAGAGTTGAAGAAATTTATATCTGATGGAAATGGGGAGGGGTTGGAAGATAAATTAAAAGAAACTGCCAAGGAAACAATGAAAGAAATTTCTGAAGAGGTTTCTGAAGTTTTACAGGGGTTTGATGCGGTTGAAAATTTTGGTAAAGGCTTGGGAGATAAAAAGCTCTTATCTCCAGAGGATAGGATAAAGTTAGCAGATAAAATTTTGGAGAATAAAAAAATTAGAGAGATTGTTAAAAAACTTGGTAAATTAAAATTGTTGGCAACAAATGAGTACAAATCAAAGATTAAACACTACTCTGGAGAGGTTTATTCTACAAAAATTGGGAGAGATTTGAAGCATTTATTACCAAAAGAGATTGTTAATCTGTCTGATGAACTTTTATACTATGATTTTCTCAGGAGATTTGCAGATAAAAAGCTCATGATTTATGATATACAAAATAAATTGGATAAGCAGAAAGGTCCAATTGTAGTTTTATTAGACCACAGTGGTTCAATGTATGGAGATAGAGAAATTTGGGGAAAGGCTGTTGCTTTATCTTTAATAGAGATTGCTAAAAGGGAAAATAGGGAGCTATACTATATAGCATTTGATGATGGAGTTAGATTTGAAAAACTGATAAATCCTAAAAATATAACCATGGAAGAAATAATTGAAATAGCTTCATTATATTTTGGTGGAGGAACGAATTTTATAGAACCGTTAAATAAGGCTATGGAAGTGATAAAAAAAAATGAAAGCTTCAAAAATGCAGATATCTTGTTAATAACTGATGGCTATGCTGAAGTAAATGATATGTTTTTAAAGGAGTTTGATAAGTTCAAAAATGAACATAACGTTAAATTAATCTCTGTTTTTGTTGAAATCTTCCCAACAGAAACTTTGAAAATGATTTCTGATGAAGTTATAAAGGTTTATGATTTGGTAGAAGAAGAGGCGAGGAAGATATATAGAGCAGTTTCTTAATTTTACATCAATTTTTCTCAACAACCTCCCCCCTTGGTTCAACCTCTTCAAATATCTGTGCCTCAAATCTATATATCTTAACACCTTCAGCTAACCACATGTCTGGAGGCAATCCAGCTTTTAGGCAGAGGTGGGCCAAATACTCTTCAACATCCCATCCATACTCAACAGGAACTTGAGGTAATAAAAGCCCCCTATAAAATCCATACTCAATGATTAAACCATCCCTACCAATTTTTATTTTTTCTAAATATTCTTTTGGATTACTAACCTTTATAAGCTCTGGAGGGGTTAAAATACTGACCTCAACCACTATACTATCCATCTCCTCCAAAGATACTGGAGGAAATCTTGGATCCTTTGTCGCTGCACTTATTGCAGCCTCCTCTAAAGCTTCAATTAATGGCATTACCGGCTCTGGAATACCAATACATCCCCTAAGCTCCCTATCTGGGTAGGTGTGTAGGGTGCAAAAGCATCCTCTTTTTTCATTAAACACTTCAGGATAGTTTTCAACAACCAATTTTTTACCAGCCAAATAGTTCTCTATAACAGCCCTTGCGTACCTTACTGCAAAAATCCCTTCTTCTAAGGTCAATAGTTTCATAATTCCACCTAAAGAATTATAAAATAAAGAAATGGCAACGCTCAGCTGTCCCAGGTGTCATCACAATTTCAGTGAAGTCAGCACTCATCATCGCGTTGTTTTATTAAAATTTAAAGAACTATATCAATCTTCTCTCCACAAACCTTACATCTTCCTGTCTCTAAATCTAAATTAATTATTCTTGCCTCGAATATATATCTTTCTATCAATAAAGCCCCACAATTTGGGCAGTAAGTATTTTCCCCCTCATGTCCTGAGACATTTCCAATATACACATACTTAAGCCCTTCTTCAATAGCCAGTTTTCTTGCCATCTCTAAGGTTTCTATTGGAGTTGGAGGAACGTCAGTTAATTTATAGTCAGGATGAAATCGTGAAAAATGTAGAGGAGTTTCTCTTCCCAATTCATCCCTCACAAAGTGTATTATGAACAATAAATCATCTATATTGTCATTATAACCTGGAACAATTAAATTTGTTATCTCTACCCAAATACCTAATCTTTTTGCTAACTTACATGTCTCTAATACTGGCTCTAATCTTGCTTTACAAACTTTTTTGTAAAAGTCAGCGTTTCCTTTAATATCTATGTTCATTGCATCTACAGGGAGAGCTTTTAATGGCTCTTTCTCAATATAGCCATTGGTTATCATTACATTAAAAAGCCCATTCTCCCTTGCTAAGACTGAAGTGTCATACATAAATTCATAATACACCGTTGGCTCTGTATATGTGTAAGATATTCCTGGGCAATTATATCGTAAAGTCGTTTCAACAACCTCTTCTGGCGTCATCTCCCTGTAAGGTATTTGGTCTGGTGGAAATTGGGAAATCGTCCAATTTTGGCAGTGTAAGCATCTAAAGTTACATCCCCCAATTGCTAAAGACAAAACTTGAGTTCCTGGATGGAAATGAAATAACGGCTTTTTTTCTATAGGATCTATTGCCAATGAGCAGATTTTTCCATACCCAACTGCATATAAAGTTCCATTTATATTTTCTCTATTCCAGCAAAAACCCCTCTCCCCCTCTTTTATAATACAATGCCTTGGACAGATATGACATCTAACTTTATTATCGCCCAATTTTTCATAAAACATTGCTTCTCTCATAATTTCCCCCTTAATGTAAAAAATTCAGTAAGAAAGTTTAAGAAAGTTCATCAAACAATATTACTTCAGTTTCCCTCTGATGCAAAAAACTTCGGTAATCTCCATTAATATTTTATTTTTGTATATTATGTTATATGTCCTTTTTGGTAGTTGGGCATAGTTCGTTTTTAAGAGGGTTTTTAATCTTTCATCAACTTTTTCAATCCCTATAAACTTAATCTCTCTCCTTGTCTCTAAATTATGCTTTCTAATAATCTTACCTATTGGAATATCTGCAGAAAGCAAATCTCTCTTTATCTCTTCCCTAAGGTTTTCTTCCTCGATGTTTTTAAAAGGTGTTTTTGAGATTGCATAAACTAAAGGTATATTATTAACTTTGAGTATAACTTCCCTGTAGTTTGTGTTATCAACAATTTTTTGATTAATGGTTTCAACCTTACAATCTCCTTCAAATAAAATCTCCAAAATGTTTGTTACACTACCATCAGTCCCTAAGAGAATTTTTTCCTCATTAAGTAAAGGAAATCTTTTATTTAACTCGGCTATTTCCTTATAAACAATCATGAATATCAACCCTTAAAGTTGGTGATATGATGAACAATAGGACTAAGAGGTTTTTAAAGTATATGGAAGACGAGGGTATAAAAAAGGCTGTGATTTTAAAGAAAGAAAATATAAACTACTTTTTAGGAAAATACTTTATGAGCTTTTCAGTTTTAGTTTTTGAAGAAGAGCCATGTTTATACGTTGGAAAGCTCGATAAAGATTATGCAGAAGAACTTTTTGATTTTTTAGAGATTAGAGAGTTTAAAAGCTGGGAAGGGATATTTAAAGGATGTGATGGAGTTGAAGGAGAGCTACCAATTAGTTATTTGAAATACATAGATAAAGATTACAAAATAGTTTCTGAAAAAATTAAAGAACTCAGAATGATTAAAGATAAAGAGGAGATAAAATTAATTAAAAAAGCTGCTGAAATTAGTGATAAAGCTATAAATTATGTTTCAAATAACTTAGAAGATATTAAAAATCTAAACGAATATGAGTTAGTGGCTGAGATTGAATACATTATGAAAAAACATGGCTCAATAAAACCAGCATTTGATTCAATAGTAGTTTCTGGTAAAAAAACATCCTTCCCCCATGCTTTACCAACAAAAGATAAAATAAAGGATATTTTATTGATTGATATTGGAGCAGTTTATAATGGATACTGCTCAGATATAACACGAACGTTTTTGTTAAAAGATGATGAAGAGATGAGAAAAATTTATAATTTAGTTTATGAGGCAAAAGAACTGGCAGAAGAACATCTAAAAGAAGGAGTATCTGCTAAAGAAATTGACAACATAGTTAGGGCATTCTTTGGAGATTATGAAAAGCTGTTTATTCATTCTTTAGGACATGGAGTTGGTTTGGAAGTGCATGAAGAGCCGAGATTGTCAAATAAGCTAAAAGAAGATATTATTTTAAAAGAAGGAATGGTTGTAACTATTGAGCCAGGTTTATATTTAAAAAATAGGTTTGGTGTGAGGATAGAAGATTTATATTTAATCAAAAAGAATGGGTTTGAAAGGTTAAGTAAAGCTGAAATACCAATATATTAAAATATATTAATTTACATTCCTATAAAAATAAATGGTGGGCTCGGGGAGATTCGAACTCCCGACCACCGCCGTGTCAGGGCGGCATCATAGCCATCTAGACCACGAGCCCACAACCATAAGCGAAATTAAGATATGTATAACCCATATATAAACTTTTCGGTCTTATAGTGTTTTTATATATAGAAATGATTTTAAAACCTCAAATAAAGGGATGTGAATGAGAGGAGAGCTACTAAAGATATATAAAGTTTTGTTGGATTTTTATGGGCACCAAAATTGGTGGCCTGCTGAAACAAGGTATGAAGTTGTTGTTGGAGCAATTCTAACTCAAAATACTAGTTGGAAAAATGTAGAAAAAGCTATCAATAACTTAAAAAATGAAAATTTGTTGGAAGAAGAGAAGATATTGAATATTGACGAAGATAAATTAAAAGAACTAATAAAACCAGCTGGATTTTATAATTTAAAGGCTAAACGTCTAAAAAATACAACTAAATTTATTGTAGATAATTATGGAAGCACTGAAGGGATGGCTAAAACAGACAAAGATACCTTAACTTTAAGGAAGGAGCTTTTATCAATAAATGGTGTTGGAAAGGAAACAGCTGACAGCATCTTACTATATGCTTTAGATAGAGAAAGCTTTGTCGTTGATGCATACACTAAAAGAATGTTCAGCAGGTTGGGAATAATTAATGAAAAAGCCAAATATGATGAGATTAAAGAAATATTTGAAAAATCTCTTCCAAAGGATTTAGAGATATACAAGGAGTATCATGCTTTAATAGTGGAGCACTGTAAAAAGTTTTGTAGAAAAAAGCCGTTATGTGAAAAATGTCCTATAAGCCATTAAAATACCTTCAAATCAATGCCCTCTATATAAACTCTTTTCCCTTCAACTTGCACAACCACTCCAGAATGAACCTTCTGCATCATGCAGTGTTTTGGTATGAACTTTACAGTTTTTCCTACTTCTGGAACTTTTCCTTCTACAATTCCCTCAAATGCCACAACTATCGCAATACCCACATCTTTATACTCTATTTCCTCTTTAGTTATCCTATGGCACGGCCCCATAACATGAATTGTGTATAAGCCGTGATATTCATCTATTATTTTAGCAAAGTGTGGGATTGGACATCCCAAAGGCCTATATTTTATATAATCTCCAACTTTAAGCTCTTTTTTGTCCATAATTAACAATGTCTCTCTACAAGAACATTCATTTGGCAATGGCTTTAATAAAAACTCTGCCTCATATCCATCAATAACTCCAACGTATTTTTCTTCTTTTTTAGAAATTCCACTAACTTCTAAAATCTCTTTTAATATTTCATAGTTTTCTTTAAATCTCTCTCTAAGCAAAAATGGGCAATCCTCTAATTTTACCTCCTTATTTAACAATGCCTCTGCAAATAGATCACATCTCTTATAACCGCAAGCTCCACAATTGAATCCTGGAAGATGTTGGGTAATTTCATTTACATCCGCCATTTTATTCCCCTTCATACTTCATAAATCCATCTATTCTTCTTAAAATTCCTCTATGATACTTTTTACCTACCCTTGTTTCGCCAACACATAAGGTGCAAATACACAATGGAGCATTATGCCTTAACTCCTCATTATCCAGCTCCTTAATATCACTGCTTTCAATAATCTCCTTTGCTATCTCAACACATCCCTGTCCTGTAAGCCCATTGACTTCATAAACCCTACAATTTGGGTTCATCTCTAAAACTCTCTCCCTAAAGACTTCTCTTTCAGCTTGAGAAATAATATCTCCTTTTGTTACAACCACAATATCCGCACTTGTTAAAAAAGGCCCTACTTTTCTTGGCGTGTTTGGCCCTGAAGTGGCATCAATTACACAAATTCCAAGGCTGTTTTTTGTATAAGGAGCACATCTATGGCAGAGACCTGCTGTTTCAATTAGCAGTATATCCCCTTTATCCTTAGCCCAATCAACCATCTCCTCAAAGTTGTATATTGCAAAGTGATCTGGGCACATATCTTTACTTAAACCAACCAAAACAGGAATTCCCAATTTTTTATACCTAATGTCATCGTCAGTGTATAGACAATCAATTTTAACAACTACCGGTTTATGCCCATCATTAATCAGAGTTTTTATTGTGTGGATTAGAACAGACGTTTTTCCTGCCCCTGGAGTTCCTGCAATTATTGCTACTTTCATTCTTTCACCGCCAAAGTTACATCTTCATAAGTTAATCTCTCTCCTAACCTAATCTTTTCCCTCAAAGATAGTAACCAGTTATCAACCTCATTTATTCTCCTTGAAATCTCCTTTTCCTCCTCAGTAGTTTCAACAATCTTCTGCATTCCTCCACTTCTCATAACTATCCTTCTATCAGTCATTAAAGCCAAGACAGGGTCGTGGGTAATAACTAAAACAATCTTTCCATACCCTGCCAACAACTCCAAAGCTTCATGCTTTTTTATCCCAGCATTTTCAATCTCATCTATTAAAACGATAGGAGAATCACTTATTACAGCAACATCTGCAACCATCAAACTCCTTGATTGCCCTCCGCTTAGGATTGTTAAGTTGTAATCTTTTTTTATTGGCTCTCCTGTCAATCTATTTGCCAATTCTATAACTTCATCAACAATATTTTCCCTATAAACTCCCCTACTCTTTGCGTGCATTAAAATAAACTCTTCTACAGTCATATCTGCTAAGAAATTCATATTTTGTGATAGTTGGGCAATCCTCCTCTTTTTTGGATCTCTCCTCATCTCAATTGGCGGAACTTTTCCATTAACCAAAATTTTTCTTTTTGATATTGTGTCTCCCTGAGCTAACTGCTCAATATCACTAATTAGGTTTGATTTTCCACTTCCTGTTGGCCCTACAACTCCAACGATTTCCCCTCTTTTTATTGTAACTTCCCTAACTGGCTCCGGGTTACCGTTTTTGTCATAACCGCCAATAATCGTGATTTCTCTAATCTCCATATTATCATCCTAAGAGAAAATTTTTCTTATAAGAAAAATTGACTTCTTTGTTTGTACTATAAGGTTATTCGTAATTACCATTGGATAAACAATTTTATATAATTTTTGATTTTTGTAAAATATTAAACTGTAAATTTAAATATATAAATTTAAGGTGTAAAAAAGTTAAATCATTTTTGATTTAAATTAATAAAAAAGTGTATCTACCCTTGGAAAACCGTGGCCTTCATAGAAGCCGTAACGGCTACTCGGCACGGCCGCCTTGTGGGTAGAATGCCAAGGTGGTTTCATCCCCTGCGGAAGGTCGCCACCCGGGACATATATTAATTTTGATTTTTGAGTATATAACTTTTACTTTTCAAGCCATCCAAAGTATTTCTCTATTATGTACCAAGCTCCCTGTGGAGGAATTAAACCAATTTCTGTTATTATTGCATCTATATACTTAGCTGGAGTTACATCAAACGCAGGATTTCTTATCTTTATGCCTTTATATTTATCTTCAAATGTTACAACCTCCTCCGGCTCTCTTTCCTCTATCTCAATCAACTCCCCCACTATGGTTTTTGGATGAAATTTATATGTCTCAGCTGCTGTTAAAAATGGCACTCTGCTTTCATTAGCTATTAAGGCAATTTGAGATGTTCCAATTTTATTTACAAGGCAGCCGTTTGCTGTTATTGCATCAGCTCCAACGACTACAATATCTATATCTTTTATAAAGTATCTAACTGCAGAATCCACTATTAGAGTAACATCAATTCCATAATCGTAGAGAGTTTTTGCAGTTATGTAGCCTTGATTTCTCGGTCTTGTCTCTGTGCAGAAAACCTTAATATCCTTCCCTTCATCGTAGGCAGTTTTTATAACGCTTATCGCAGCTTCAGAGTTACAGTGAGTTAATACTGTATCTCCATCCTTTATCCTATTGGCTCCAAATTTTCCTATATTTTCAATTGCTTTTAATGAGGAGTTTATAAACTCATCAGCCCTTTCTAAAACTCTTTCCTTTGGATTTTCTTCATCTAATCCTTTTAAAACATACTTTACAGCATTTGGTAAAGAAACAGCTGTAGGTCTTGCTGATATCAATATATTTCCTGCTTCTTTCATTTTGTTTTTAAACTCTTCTTCACTTAAATTACTAATTTTTAATGCAAATTCCTTTAAAGCCTTAGCTGCAGCCCTTCCTATTCTCCCTGCCCCCCTAATCTCCATATTCTTAATTTTTTCATAGGTTTCTTTTATAATATCCATTTCACTCATTTTAAACACCAAATTTTGCTATAAAATACTTTATTGCCTTTAAGCGTACTTTTATTTTAGATATAGTTTTCGTAGTTACATCAATTTAGGATTTTGTAAGTATTCGTTATAATAAATTTAAATTACTCTAATTTCATCATTTTAAAGTTAAAGAAAATAAAAATTATCCAAATTTACTTAAGAATTTCCTAATATCCACATCTTTTGATGTATCACGTTTGGACTTTTGCTTTTTTATATTTAAAAGCTTATCTACCTTATTACGAGATATTTCAACCATAGATTTTTCTCTTATATATTCTACAACAGATTCAGTATCTATTTCTTTAGCCAAATTTATACATTCTATACCCAATTGTTCATAATTTACCATTCTTTGTAACTTTCTTTTTTTATTATGACTACTACTATTTTTGAACATTTCAATAGGTATTTTTGAGTCTTCTGGATATATTACATCTATATTCCTAATATCATCTACTTTTCGATAGGAATATTCATCTTTTCGGAATAGTCGAATTGTATATTTGCCTTTACCTCCCCTGCAGGCATATGATTATCGCCTACAGAGTCAATACCAAATCCAAATGATAAGACATCATGAGCTAAAATGTCCCACTTTTCTTCCCTGGCTTACCAATATTCACATTAGTTGCATGAACATAAACACTTTCATTATTTTCTTCTTCGAACTTTTTTATAATCTCCTATATTGATGTCAATTCTTGAAATACGGTGAATGGTGTTCTTCCCTGTAAATCTACAAGAACCGCCCCAATACCAAACTCTAAATATACATTTAATAATGATTCAATGTACTTTATAGGTAGAGTCATAGGAATTGAACCAATAGTATGTTTTTCTATACTCCTCTCTTCTACCAACTTTAGACATTCATTTATCATGGGTAGATAATATTTTTCAATTGCTGAATTCCCATAATTCTCAAAAATACTTTTTGATTTCATTAATGTAGGAACGGTATAAAAATCAAAATATCTCTGTGTAAGGAGTAGATATTTTATTTGTTCAGTTGAAATATCAAGAGTTTTTAAAGCAGGAATAAATATTAAAGGATTGCTAGGATTTACTCTATTATTTAAAATATTTTTTAAATTATTATTGAATCTTTCTTTATTTTCACCGTTTTCCATAAACCCGTTTAAAAGGGTTTTATCAATAGTCTTATAAACTTCTTCAACAAATGTATCATAGGCTATAGGAACATTAGGTGTATAATACTTTAAGTCAATAGCTTTTACCGAAGTTTCAAAAGACTTTCTATTAATTTTTACATATTTATGAGCAAAATATGTTTCTTCATCTTCTTTTAACTTCTTTATCTTGAACATACTCTCCCTCAACAAATTTTATATGCCTAACTAAACAATAATTTTATAATATTCCCAATAATATTAAATTTACTAACCAATGTCTATTATTGTGTGATAATTATGGCCAATGAAACACCTAACAATGTTAATATTGATAAATTATCTGAGATTCAGGCATTGTTACTTTTGTTACTTGAGAGTAATGAAAATGAACCTATTAAAAGTAAAACACATCTACAAAAAGAAATGTTCTTAATAATCAACGAACTAAATGATGAAGAACTTAAAAACACCGCCCAGTATGAAGCCTACCGTTATGGCCCATATAGTGAAGTTGTGGATTTTGAACTTGAGAAACTTTCAGTAATGAATCTCGTAATTACATTAGAAAATGGTAAAATAGCACTAACTGAACATGGAAAAAAACTCGTAAAAGAGTTAAAAAAATATGCTGGCCCAAAACTTTTGAATACAATTAGCAAAATCAAAAAAGATTTAATGACCTTCCATATGACTGTTTATTAGCTTTGGTATATTTTAATTACCCAACAATGACTTATGAGTCTGATGTAATAGATAAAATTATCAAAAATCGTAAAAAATATGCTAATTATCTTCTAAAAAAAAGGAAAAATAAGCCTTTCAAAAGCTAATTTGATAGCTAATGCTGATTATGATTACTTTAAAAATAGAGTCATAAGAACTCCACTATTTAATGAAATAATAGATGATGAAATGAAATCTATCTGCAATGATATAGGTAATATAATATTTGACTTTTTAAGTTCTAACTATCCAACCTTAGAATTTTCACTAGTGTATGATACTGACTTTGAATCAGAAGAGCCAGTCATAAAAATACTCGTCAAAAACCAATATCTCCCTCTAGAACAGGAAATTAAAATTCTAAGAGAAATTTGGGACAAAGTTGATGAGAAATATCCAAATGAATTTAAAAGAATCCAGATTATTTTAGATTATGAATGAGGTGAAAAAAATGTTTCATCAAAATTTTGATATTAAAGAATTTTATGGTATTGCTAACTTTTTGCATAACAATTTTTCTTCTAATGAGTTAATTAATGGAGCTTACAGAACTGCTATAGGTCGTTATTACTATTATGCTTATTTGACTTTGAGGGGCATTATCTTAGATAATGATAATAGAGACAATGTTATCAACGCTTTAAAATCAGCATCAAGTCATTATTTAGTTAGAGATTATATCTTCTGTGTTGGAGAGTATTTAAATAATAAAGATATTAAACATTTAGCGAAAACTTTAGAAACTCTACATAATTTAAGAAAAAAGGCGGATTATAAACCCCATGAAAATGTTGAGTTGCAGGATGTTAATAGATCAAAATATTTGGTTAATTTTATAGATCATTTAATAAAAGAAGTATCTTGGGGCGATAGAAGAGGACTTTCCAATATTTTAAATAAGCTTAAAGGAGAAGGAAAATTACCAAAACTAGTGAAAAATAAATACAATACTGGAAAAAATGGGAATTTACATATTGATCATATTACTTTAAAAAACTTTAAACACTTGTTAAATCTTTATTAATCCCATATTCATTTCTTGCTTTTTCTATTGTCATTTTCTCTTTTTTCATTTCTGTTGGGGCTTCTATGATTTTAATTTTTCAATATTTCTTGACCTATATTAATTAATGTAGATCTTATAATTCATTATAACATCTCATTAATAAAACAGCATCCATTTCCAATAAAGGGCTTTCACATATAACAGTTCCAGAGGCGTTAAAATCCTTCAATGCCCTTAAAACATCCTTATAGTTAAAATTAGATTCTTTTAATGGTAAATGCCTCCTCTCTCCTCCTTTCCCATATTCTATTCCAGATAAGTGGATGTGCATATCCTTTATTGCCTCTTTTCCCAAAACATCCTCAATCTTCTCAAGAATTTTATAAAATGAGTTGTAATCATTTAAAGCCCCTCTACTTCTCGCATATATATGGGCGAAATCAATACAAGGTAAAATACCTAACTCAAAACAGAGCTTTAATGTCTCATCAACATTTCCAAATTGTGAAGTTCTTCCAGTAGTTTCAGGTCTCAGTATAACGTTTAATTTTAGAGCTTCCAACTTATCCAAAATCCTCTGAATGTTTAATTTTATTCTATTGTAAGTCACTTCCTTACTTCTTTTCAAATAATATCCGGGATGAAAAACCAAATTCCTCCCACAATGATTTAAAACCTTTGCAGTTTTAATTATCCTCCTTATGCTGTTCTCAACCTTTATCTCTTCATTTGCATTTAGATTTATGTAGTGGGGAGCGTGGGCTGAGAAAATTATATCTTCTCCATATTCCTTTAACTTTTTTGCATAATCTTCCTTCATATAAACTCCTCTAACAAATTCCAGCTCCATAGCTCCCAAATTTAATTTTCTTAAAACATCAACGCCTTTAAATTCATCTTCTGCAGAAGTTGGAACTCCGGCGGTGCCAAATATCAACATTATTTCACTTTAACAAATTTTAATGTCTTAATTTGTTTTTTGTTTTAAATTTATTAAACTTTATGTAATCGATTTTAATTACAATAAAGCATAAATAGTAACTATATAACCAATATAAGACTTTTGGAGGTGAAAGTGTGAATGGCAAGATTTATCTTTTAATTTCCTCAATGCTCATTTTTGGGGTTTTGTGTGGATGTTTAAACGAAAATGAGGAAATTCAAAAGAATAAACCTTATGAAGGAAAGACAATAACCGTTTTATGTGGAGCTGGGTTAATGAAGCCTATGAATGAACTTATCCAAAACTTTGAAAATAAAACTGGGGCTAAAGTGGAGGTTCATTATGGAGGAAGTGCTGAATTATTTGGAATTTTAACTACAACAGGAGGGGACGTTTTTATCCCTGGAGCTTATAAATATACAGAAGATGCGATGAAAAAAGAGTTAATCCTCAAAGAGACTGTTAAAAACATAACTTACCACATCCCAGTTATCGCAGTTCCAAAAGGAAATCCAAAGAATATAAAAAATTTGGAGGATTTGGCAAAACCAGGGGTTAGAGTGGTTATAGGAGATCCAAATGCGTGTGCAATTGGAAAAGTTAGCAAGAAAATTTTAGAAAAAAATCAGCTATGGGAAAATGTGAGCAAAAATATTATTGTTAAAACTCCAACAGTCAGCCAACTTCTTATTTATATAACAACAAATCAGGCAGATGCTGCAATTATATGGGAAGATATGGTTACTTGGGCAGAAGGAAAGGGAAAAATTGACGTAGTTAGAATCCCAAAGGAGAAAAACATTATAAAAACAATCCCTACTGCTGTTACTATCTATGCCAAAAAAGATGGTAATTTAGAAGTTGCCAAGGCATTTAACGATTACATCTCGAGCGATGAAGCAAAAGAAATTTGGAAAAAATGGGGGTTTATTCCATGCAATCAATAATTTAGGTGATGTTAATGGGGCAGAGCAATTTTAAATATTTTTGTATCATTTTATCATTTTTATTTACTTTTTTACTGTTTTTAGCAATAGCATCATTATTTTTAATCCCCAATCCTTCTGAAATCTTGAATGCATTAAAAACTGAAGAAATGATGTTTTCTTTAAAGCTATCAATTATAACATCTTCAATTTCAACGTTTCTTATTATAATATTGGCAATTCCAATTGGATATGCACTATCAAGATACAAAGTTCCAGGAAAAAGTGTTATTAAATCAATTCTTGATTTGCCTATGGCTTTCCCAGAGTTGGTTTTAGGTTTAGCCATCCTCTTATTATTTGGACAATCATTTATTGGAGAATTTTTAGAAAATTTTGGAATTAAAGTTGTTTTTACAAAATTAGGTATTGTTGTAGCTCAATTCTTTACAGCCCTTCCCTATGCTATTAGGATTATATACTCAACATTTGAGGAAATAAATCCAAGGTATGAGCTTGTTTCAAGGTCTTTAGGTTATGGGGAGTTTGAAACATTCTTTAACGTTTCTCTACCTTTAGCAAAAAACGGTTTATTTGCATCTACAATTATTACATTTGCAAGATGTATGGGTGCCTTTGGAGCAGTTTTAATCCTCGCTGGAGGTTCTTATATGAACACTGAGATTCTACCAATAACACTCTATCTAAACATCTCCTACGGAAATATAGGAATGGCAATTACAAGTGGAATACTCCTTGTGATAATCTCGTTTATTGCAATATTAGTATTTGAAAAATTTGAGGGTTATAAAGGTGAATAGTAGAATTTCAGCATTTAAAAAAAGCTGGAAAACTAACAATATTTCCTTATTAATTTTTATAAAAGTCTCAGGTGAATAAGTATGAGTTTTTTAGAGATAAAAAATTTAAGTATTGATTTGGGAGAGTTTAAGCTTATTGATGTTAATTTAGAAATAGAAAAAGGAGATTATTTAACAATCATAGGCCCTACAGGAAGTGGTAAATCCATATTATTGGAGACGATTGCAGGATTTTACAAGCCAAAAAATGGAAAAATTTTCCTTGAGGGGGAGGATATAACTAATTTACCTCCAGAAAAAAGAAATATGAGTATTGTTTATCAAGACTATGTCCTCTTTCCACATAAAACAGTATTTGAAAATATTGCCTATGGGTTAAAGAAAAAAATTAAAGATAAGGATAAAATTAAAGAAGAGGTAAATAGGATTTCTGAGCTATTAAATATCTCCCACCTATTGCATAGAAAACCAGGGACATTAAGTGGGGGAGAACAGCAGAGAACTGCATTAGCAAGGGCTTTAGTTGTTAAACCAAAGTTGTTATTGATGGATGAGCCATTCAGTGCCTTAGATGTGAAAACAAAAGAAAATTTAAGAAAATTGGTAAAAAAGGCAGTAAGAATGAAATTAAATGTAAAGTTAAAGAAATTAAAAAGATAGGTAATATAATAAATTTAATTTTAGAGATAAATGGAGTTAAGTTGATATGTATTTTAACTCCAAATGCATTATACAGTTTGGATATAAAAGAGGGTGATGAAGTTTATGCAATTATAAAAGCAACTAATGTAAGGATTATTGGCTAATCATTCCTCACTTTCTTCAGGAGGAACTCTTGCAACTGTAATATAGCCAGTCCATAAGGCTTTGCCCTATTGGTATCCCCAGAGCGGGGCTTCACTACGTTCAGCCCCACTTAAATTTCCTCTGGAGGAACTCTCGCAATTGTGATATAACCTGTATGCCCAATCATTCTCGTTGAAGGTCTTACACCTTTATCTGAAATTTCAATCTCCCTCTCAATGATCTCATAGGTGTGTATATCCCAAAATCCTTCTTCTTTAAGCTTATCTACAGTTTTTTTAACCTGTTCTATGTATGGGAGGTAAGTAACTATCCTCCCTCTCTTTTTGTTTAGGGCTTTTTTTGCATTCTCTACAACATTCCAAGGGTCTGGGAGGTCTAAAACAATTACATCAACATCTTTCTCATCTATTTTCTCCCTAACATCTCCAATTTTTTGAATAACATTGAAAAGTCCATCTTCAATCTCAATTTCATCTTCATCATCAAACTCTTCATCTAACCCAATAATCCCCTGTCCTTTCCTAATAGCCCCTACTCTCAAAAGATTTTTTCTCGCAACTTTTGCAAATTCTGGCCTTATATCGTAGGTTATAACCTTTCCTGTTTTGCCAACAGCATTTGATAGATACATGGTTAAAGCTCCCGAGCCAGTTCCAGCTTCAACTACAACCTCTCCTTCCCTAATCCCAGCTCTTGCTATGATAAATCCAATATCCTTTGGTAATAAGGTAGTCACAGTTCTCTTCATCCTCTTTAAGATGTCAAACATTGTTGGCTCAACCAAATAAAACTTATGCCCTTTATGAGACTCTAAAACCTTCCCTTCTTCAGCATCTTTCATATCTACAACTCCCAAATCAGTTCCAAACTTCTCAACATTCTTTTTTAATAAGTATCTCTTCCCTCTTTCATCCACCAATAATTTGTAGGCAAACATGATATCACTCTATTTTTAGTTTTGTTTGTTTTAATTTACTTAAAATCCTTTGACATGTTTTCCATTTAGTTCGTGTAATTTCAGGAAGTTTTTTATGTTTTTTAAAATAATCTTCAAGAAATTTTATTGTTTTTGAGTCTGATGGATAACCACTTCCAATATCACCATAAATTTTTTTGTAGTTTTCTATTATTTCATCCCTCTCCGCCTTTGCTATTATTGAAGCGGCTGAAACAACTGGATATTTAGAATCTGCCTTATGTTCAGCGATAATTTTTATTTTCAAATTTCTTTCTTCAATAACATCTCTAATCTTTTCTTTAAAGTCACTTTCAAATTTTTTTGTATTTGTACTACATGCATCTAAATAAATCTCAACCTCCTCATCCTTTATATTTAATTTTTTTATCAAATTTTTTGCAACTTCAGAAAAGGCGTTGATTTCAATCTCATTTAAGTTTATAGTGTCCATTAAGTTATTTATCTTCTCCGCCTCTAAGATTAATTTTTCTGAACATCCAAAGTTTTCAAGTAACTTCTTTAAATAAGCTCTTTTGTTTTTAGTTAGCTCCTTACTATCCTTAACTCCCAATTTTTTTAAATCTTCTTCTTTATCTTTTTTAATTGCATAACCACAGATAACCATTGGGCCTAAAACAGGCCCTCTTCCAGCTTCATCAATACCAATAATCATCATAGCCATCCCTCATAAAATTATAAAATCATAAAAGTTACTTCAATTATATATCCCTATCAAAAACAACTATGAATTTGTAGAAATAAATATTTAGTGATTAGTATGGAAAGAAACACTGCCTTAGTAGTTTATTATACAAAACTACATAAAAACAGTTTCAATGCATTAATTGGGGCTTTAGAAGTCGATGAATATTTTAATAACTTCCCAATATATTTTGCCAATAAAAAAGAGATTTTTAATTTAGAAAATATATTAAAAAAATACGATAAGGTTGTTATAGCGATATCGTTCTTTACAACTGAACTTTGGAAAACTTATGAGCTTATTAATGAATTAAAAGCCAAATATAAAAACTATAGAAGCAAAATCATTTACTTAGCCGGAGGGCCCCATCCAACTGGAGATCCTAAAGGAACTTTAAAATTGGGATTTGATGTTGTTTGTATAGGTGAAGGGGAAGAGAGCTTTCCAGAATTTATTAAGGTTGTGAATGAAAACGAAGATTATAGGAAAGTTAAAGGGATAGCGTATTTAGAAGAGAACAATTTTATTTACACTGGAAAAAGGAAGTGTGTTGATTTAAATAAATATCCTCCCTTTCCCATAAAGCACAATAAATTTGGACATATAGAGATAACGAGAGGTTGCCCTTATAGCTGCTATTTCTGTCAAACTCCAAGGATATTTGGAAAGAATGTGAGGCATAGGAGCATTGAAAACATCTGCAAATACGTTGAAATAATGGCTGAAAGAAATTTAAAAGATATTAGGTTTATAACACCAAACGCCTTTGGTTATGGCTCCAAAGATGGAAAAACATTAAATATTGATAAAATCGAAAAGTTGTTAGAGAACATTAGGGAAATTTTAGGAAAAGACGGAAGGATATTTTTTGGAACGTTTCCTTCAGAGGTTAGACCAGAGCACGTTAATGATGAAACGGTTGATTTAATTTTAAAATATGCTGATAATAAAAATTTAGTTATTGGAGCCCAATCGGGAAGTCAAAGGATATTAGATTTATGCAATAGGGGGCATACGGTTGAAGATATATACAACGCTGTTAATACTGCAATAAAAAAAGGTGTTAGCGTTAGCTTAGATTTCATTTTTGGACTTCCGGGAGAAACTGAGGAGGATGTTGAAAAGACAATAAAGGTTATGAAAGATTTAATAAAAATGGGAGCTAAAATACATGCGCATGCTTTTATGCCACTACCACAAACTCCGTTTGCAAAGGCAAAACCAGGAGTTGTTAATAAAAAGATAATAAGAGCTATGAGGTATGAAATCCCTAAAGGTATTTTTTATGGAACATGGCACAATCAACAAATATTGGCTGAGAAGATATCAAAATACTTACAAACTGGAGAACTGTAAAAATTAAAATGGTAGATATTATGAGAATTGGTATTGTTGGAGCTGGATTAGGTGGTTTATTATCTGGAGCATTATTATCAAAAAATAATGAAGTTGTTGTATTTGAAAAACTCCCATTTTTAGGCGGAAGATTTACAAATTTGGAGTATGAAGGATTTCAATTAACAACCGGAGCTCTACACATGATACCGCATGGTAATGATGGTTATTTAGCTCAAGCATTAAGAAAAGTAGGAGCAAATGTAAAAATAATAAATTCAAATCCAGATGGAACATTTTTAATTTATGGAAAAGAATACTTATATAAAGAGCTATTTTCACTCGTTGGCTTTAAAGATAAGGTAAAAGCTATGAATATGGCTGCTAAACTAAAATTAGGAATGGTAGATAAAGATATGTCTTTTGGAGAGTTTTTGGAAGATGTTGATTTAGCATTAAAGGTTGGAAATGCATTTACTGGATGGGCTTTAAGCTTAACTGCCTATGAAACACCAATGAGTGAGATTGTTGAGATAGCAAAAAACTACCATAAATTTGGAGGGCCAGGAATTCCTATTGGAGGATGTAAGGCAGTTATTGATGAACTTACAAAGATTATTGAAAAAAACAATGGAAAGATTATCAAAGAGTATGAGGTTAAAAGCATTGAAATTGATGAAAAGGCTTATATTGATGATTATGAATTTGATATTGTTATAAGCAACATCTCCCCTGTTGAGACTCAAAAAATCTGCAACATAAAATTTTTAAAATCAAAGCCAAAGCCTTCTAAAGGAATAAAAATAAGTATAGCTACAAAAGACGGACTTATAAAACATGGGGGAGTTTTATTCACTCCAGAATGTGAAAGAATAAATGGTTTAAATCAAGTAACAAATGTGGATAAATCCTTAGCCCCTGAAGGTTGGCATTTAGTTATGACTCATCAAACACAACTAACCAACAATGTAAAAAAAGAGATTGACCTCGGCTTAGAAGATATTGAAAATCTCTTTAAAGGAAAAGAGTATAAAATATTGCATATTCAGTCATATAGGGACGATTGGCCTGTAAATCATGCATCAAATGGAACTGATATTGATAATATTGTAAATGATAAGCTTTATTTGGTTGGAGATGGTGCTAAAGGAAGAGGGGGAATAGAAGTTGAAGGTATAGCAATGGGCATTTTAAAAGTTGTTAATCATATAAATAGTTTAAATAGTGCAAATGAATAAATATAATCACTTAAAATTTCTTTTTTAAAATTATAATGCAAGGGATGTCAATATGGAATTGAGAGAAGAGGAAATTTTAGAAGAAGCCAGGGATTATTTAACCGCATATATAAGGAATATTCATCAAGAAGACATTATTTTAGATAATGAAAGGGTTGTAATTGATTTAAATCAACTTTATAACTCTGGATTGATGGAATTCGTCGATTTTTTAATAAATAATCCAGAAAAAGGTATTGATTTCATAAAAGAGTGTTATGAAGAGGCATACTACACATTAAAAAATGAACGTCCTACAAGTGTGATAATATCAGTAAAAAACCTTCCAAAAATCTTCAAAACTACAAAAAAAGGGAGAGAATTTACGATTGAAGATATTAGGAGTAACACTTTAGGAAAATTGGTTGAATTTGAAGGAATTATAGTTATGGCATCAAAGATAAAGCCGATGTTAAAAAAAGCTTATTACATCTGCCCAAAATGTGGAAGAGAGGTTTTAAAAGAAATAGACATTTTAAATGATGCCTCTGAAAAAGCTGTTTGCGAATGTGGAGCTGAGTTAAACCTAATTGAGAATAAATCAGTATACACTGATTTCCAAGAGATTAAAGTCCAACAGCCTTTAGATTTAATGGAAAATCCTGAAGAGCCTCCAAAGTATATAACAGTATTTTTAGAAAACAGCCCTGGAATTTACGCAGGCAGAGTTAAGATTACAGGCATTCCAATAAGAATAAAGAAGAGCAAAAAGCTCCCAATTTATGATATTTACGTTAAGGCAGTAAATTGCGAAGTTTTAGATGGAGAAGTAAAGATAAAGTTAACAAATTCAGACATTGAAAACATTAAAAAATTGGCTAAAAGAAAAGATGTTGTTGATATATTGGCAGATAGATTAATTCCAGAGATTAAAGGGCACTCAGCAATAAAAAAAGCTGTCTTTTTACAACAAATAAAGGGAGTTAAAAAGCCAGGAAAAAGGGCAGATATTCATATCTTATTAATTACAGATCCGGGAATTGGAAAGACAGTTATCTTAAGAAAAATTGCTGAAATTCCTGGAAATTTATACGGTTCTGTTACCACTGCTACTGGTGTTGGTTTAACTGCAGCGGTAGTAAGAGAAAAAACTGAGATAGGGGAAGATACGTGGGTTATTAAGCCCGGTTTGTTAGTTAAAGCTCATAAAGGAACAGCATGTATAGATGAGCTAACCGTTAATAAAGACCTGCAGAGCTATGTTTTGGAGGCTATGGAGAGTCAAACAATACACGTAAGCAAAGGAGGTATTAACGCAAAACTGCCCGCTGAATGTGCAATTTTAGCTGCCTGTAATCCAAGATGGGGAAGATTTAACCCAGATGTTTCTGTGGCAGAGCAGATAAATATTCCAGCCCCATTATTGAGTAGATTTGATTTGATTTTCCCAATTAGGGATGTTTCTGATAAGGATAAGGATAAAGATATAGCAGAGTATATTGTAGATTTGCACAGGGCTTATTTAGACAAAGAGATAAATAAAAAGATTGGTTTGGATTATTTTGAGATTGATGGAGTTAAAATAGACAAGGAGTTTATAATAAAATATATTTACTATGCAAGGCAGCAAAAACCTGTGATTAGCGAGAAGGCTAAGGAATTATTTGTTAATTACTACGTTGAGATGAGGAAAAAGCATCAAATAACTGCAAGACAATTAGAGGCAGTTATAAGGATTGCTGAAGCCCATGCAAAAGCAAAATTAAAAAATATTGTTGATGAGGAGGATGCCAAAGAGGCTATAAACATAGTTACCGAATGTTTAAAAGAGATTGCCTATGATCCAGAAACTGGAATCTTTGATGTTGATAAAATCTTAGGAGTGTCTAAAAAAGAGAGAGATAAGCTAACAACTGTTTACGAAATAATTAAGGAGTTAAGTGAAAAATCAGAACTCGTTGAACATGAGGATATTGTTGAGGAGGCTAAGAAGAAGGGCATTAAAGAGGATGAGTTAGAGAATATTATTAAAAAGCTAATTAAGTATGGAGACATTGATGAGCCAAAACCAGGGAGGTACAGGTTGCTATAAATCCCTCTTAAGAGACAATTAATGTTCAATCTAAGATTTAGGGTAGTATTTGGATTATAGTCCATAAGAAGTGATAATATGTTATTAAAAAACTGCAGAATAGTAAAAGATGGAAAAATTATTGATGGAGATATTTTAATTGAAAATGGGAGAATTAAAAAAATAGCAAAAGATATTAAAGGAGGAGATGAAGTAATTGATATAAAAAACTCTATCGTTATTCCTGGCGTTATTGATGCACATGTCCATTTTAGATGGGGAGAGGAAAAGAAAGAGGATTTTTTAAGTGGTAGCTTAGCCGCAATAAATGGAGGAGTTTGCTTTGCCATAGATATGCCAAACAACAAGCCTCCAATAACTACAAAAGAGTTATTTTATAAAAAACTCGAAGATTGTAAAAAGAATAGCAAAATAAATATTTTTTTAAATTTTGGAGTTACTGAGAGGAATTATTTTGAAAATATAGAAGATGCAAAGGCATATAAGATATTTATGGTAAAATCAGTTGGTGATTTATATATAGAGGATTATTCAAAGCTAAAAGATATTTTAAACCAAAATAAGCTCTTCTGCATCCATGCAGAGCATAAAGATGTGATAGACGAAAATCTAAAGAAATATAGTTTAAAAAGCTGGATAGACCACTGTA
The DNA here is from genome assembly GCF_000023985.1 of Methanocaldococcus fervens AG86. Classification (GTDB taxonomy): domain Archaea; phylum AGJL01; class Methanococci; order Methanococcales; family Methanocaldococcaceae; genus Methanocaldococcus; species Methanocaldococcus fervens. The sequence goes on along the minus strand of NC_013156.1, from coordinate 1,082,754 downwards.
AAATTAGAGATGAAAAATCAGAGGTTGAAGCAGTTAAAGAAGTTATAAAATATCTAAAAATTATTGATAAATTGGGAGATAAAAAGCCACACGTCCACTTTTGCCATATATCAACTAAAGAGGCTTTACATCTAATAAAAAAAGCTAAACAGGATTTGAAAAATGTAAAAATTAGTGTTGAAGCCACTCCCCACCACATTTATTTAAATAAGGATATGGCTGAAGAATTAAAAGGTTTTGGAAAATTTAATCCTCCTTTAAGGGAAAAAGAAGATAACATAGCTTTAATTAAAGGAATTGTTAATGAAGATGTTGATATCGTTGCCTCAGACCATGCCCCTCATTTGTTGGAGGATAAAATTAAAGATGTTAAAAACTGCCCTTCTGGAATTCCTGGAGTTGAAACAATAGTTCCTTTAACTTTGAATTTGGTTAATAAAAAACTCATAACTTTATTTGATGCTGTTAGGGTTTTATCAGAAAATCCTGCCAAAATATTCAAAATAAACAACAAAATTGAAGAAGGCAATTTGGCAAATCTAACTATCGTTGATTTGAAAAAAGAAGGAAAGATTAACGCTGAACTATTCAAATCAAAGGCAAAATTCAGCCCATTTGATAAATGGGAAATCAAAGGATTTCCAATATACACAGTAGTTAATGGAAAGGTTTATGAAGCCTATGGAAAGGTTTATGAAAGATGGCCCTATGTTCATCTTCACTGTAATTAAGAGGCATTGCCAAGCGAAGCGAGGCAATACATGCATAGAGGCATAGCCTCTATCAGATGAAATCCTACGGATTTCATTACTCGCCTATTGGCGATTGCTATACTCCAGAGCGGAGTTGCCAAAAGGCAACTCCACTTTAATCCAAGAGGCATTATGGAGGGCTGAAAGCCCTTCCTTAATGCATCAGTTTTGATGAAACTTTCTTAAAGTTTCATGAGAAGATTTATGGGGCTTATAGCAACGTTTAAAAATCTTAAAGTTTCTTATGTTAGAGGCTGAAAATGTGAAAGAACTTTATAGGCAGACAATTCATCTAACTGCAGGAGTTTTAATAGCTTTTTCAGTATTAATATTTAAAAAACAGCTGATAATTCCATTAGTTGTTAGTATAGCTGTTGGCACTTTATTATATTTCTTATGTAAAAGCTATTATATCCCAATAATCTCAGATTTGCTAAATCTCTGCAAAAGAGAGAAAGAAGATGGTAGAGGGGCCATATACTTTGCCATTGGGATGCTAATATCCCTTCTATTAATTGATGATATAAATGCTGTCTTCTTTGGAATCTTAGTTTTTGCAGTTGGGGATGCCTTAGCTACATTCATAGGTGTTAGAGGGAAACTAAAGATGAAATACCTTGAAAAAACAGTTGAAGGATTTTTGGCATTTTTTATATCATCCTCATTAATTTTGTATCCATTTTATGGAGTTTATGGAATTCTTGTAGCTTTAATCTCTGCATTGGCAGAGTTCGTAAGTAAAGGGTTGAAAATAGATGATAATTTATACCTCCCCCTTATTGTGGCATTTCTCTTAAGTCTATAGAAGAACTTTACCTCTATATTGACATACACCCTCAACAATTCGAAAAATTTTTCTAATTTTATTAAGAGGCATTATGAGGGGCTTTAACCCCTCCTTAATGCATCCGTTTTGATGAAATGGAAAGCAAAGCTTTCCAGCTATGAAAATCTATGATTTTCATTCAACTTTTTCTAAAAGGTTCATTTATAGATATTTGCCCATATAAGGCCCAATTCTCTCATATCCCAACTTTCTATAGTATTCCCTAACACCAATACCACTTGTCACTAAAATCTTTTTCTTTCCAAACTCTTCTTTTGCTATTCTTTCCGCCTCTTGTAAAAGCTTTCTTCCATACCCTTTATGTTGCCAGGTAATTTCCTTCAAATCCTTAGTTAATGGTTTTTCTTGCCCACAAACATGCAACTGTCTAACCAACATAGTATTTTCATCAATCTCTTTTCTAAATGGTTTGTATGGCTCTCTCAATCTTAAAAATGCTATTAAAATATCATTATTCACATCTTCATAGGATAAAAATATTTCAGTTCCGCCACTTGCTTCATACTCCTCCCTACATAGTTTTATATGCTCGATCTCTGGCATTATTCCTTTTTTATACATCACATGCCCTACTTCCCTACATCTTATACACTTGCATTTAATTCCATGCTTTTCCATATATTTATAAACGAGCTCTCCCAAATTACTCTTTTTAACTCCATCAACTATTACTGTAGCTGGAATATCCCTTTGAATTCTTGAAGTTCTTACCCATTTTGGCATTATTGATTTTGCATAGCTAATTATCTCTATTGCCTCTTCCTCTCTATATGGTCTATACTCCCCTCTCTTCCACATTTCATAAAGCTCAGTTCCCTTAACAACTAAGCATGGGTATATCTTAACCATATCTGGCTTAAAATCAGGATTTTCAAAAATCTCTCTAAACATTTTTTTGTCCATCTCCATGTCAGAGCCTGGCATTCCTGGCATTAAATGATAAGAGACCTTTAAACCGCTATCTTTTAATAGCTGAGTAGCTTTTATGGTATCCTCAACAGTATGCCCTCTCTTACAAAACTCCAAAATCTCATTGTATATTGTTTGAACCCCTAACTCTACCCTTGTAGCTCCTAACTTCAACATTTGATTTATCTCTTTTTCTCCACAATAATCAGGTCTTGTTTCTACGCACAAAGCAACACATCTATGCTCTGCAGTTTCATTTATCTTCTGAGCCTCTTCTAAGCTACTCGCCTCTACTCCGTTCATAGCATCTAAGCATCTCTTAATAAACCAATCTTGATAACTTATATCTCTCGCTGGAAACGTTCCTCCCATTATAATAAGCTCTATCTTATTTGTTGGATGTCCTACCTTTTCCAACTGTTCAATCCTTGCCTTTGTTTGAAGATATGGGTCAAAGCCAAACATCAAACCTCTCATAGTGGCCGGTTCTCTTCCAGTATAGCTTTGAGGAACGTCTCCAAAGACGCTTCCAACTCCTCCTGGGCAAAACATACACTTTCCATGTGGACATTTTTCTGGAGAGGTCATAACAGCAACAACAGCAACTCCGGAGATAGTTCTAACTGGCTTTTTTCTTAATATTGGAATTAAAATCTTTTTTTCTTCTTCAGTAGCATACTGCAAAATTTCAGAGTTTGAAGGATGTCCAATACCAATTCTATGAATTCTCAAACACTCAGCTTTAATTTGCTCAATTCTTTTTTTATCTAATGTTTTTCCTTCTTTATACTCCTCTAATATCCTCTCAATGATACATCTCATTAACTTTGTTTTTTCATCCATGATGATCACCAATAAACTTTAAACTTACATATATAAATATACTCATAAAAATGATTTATATAATTTAAGTCATATGCTACTAAATTGTAAATTATTTAATAAACTATTGGTGGTTAAATGCTAACTCATGTTGATGATAAAGGCGTTAAAATGGTTGACATCTCAGAAAAAGAAGATGTCGAAAGGTTTTGCGTTGCTGAAGGTTATATAAAATTAAAACCAGAAACAATTAAGCTAATAAAAGAGCAGAAAATCAAAAAAGGAAATGTTTTAACAACTGCTCAAATTGCTGGAATTTTAGCGGTTAAGAAAACTTACGAATTAATTCCAATGTGCCATCCAATACCAATAACTTCAGTAAATATTGATTTTGAAGTGTTTGAAGATAAAATAAAGGCAATTTGTTCAGTAAAAACTACTTATAAAACTGGAATTGAAATGGAAGCATTAACTGGAGTTTCTATAGCTTTATTGACAATTTGGGATATGGTTAAATCTGCTGAAAAAGATGAGAATGGACAATACAAAACCGCTGAGATTTTTGGAATTAGAGTTGTTGAAAAGGTTAAAAAATAATAATAAAAATTTATTAAAACAGCCTTTTAGGAAAAATAGGACTACCGCCCTATTGCTATACCCGGAGTGGAGTTGCCTTTTGGCAACTCCACTATAAAAGAGACATTATGAGGGGCTTTAACCCCTCTTAATGCATCCGTTTTGATGAAATGGAAAGCAAAGCTTTCCAGCTATGAAAATCTATGATTTTCATTCAACTTTTTCTAAAAGTTTCATTTATAGGACTCTTCCTTTAACCTTATTTATGTCAAATTTTGCTGTTTCAGCAATAGCCATAACTGCCAAGACACCAGCTTGTAGAGGATCTCCAACAACCAAATCAGCCACTTTTGGAACAGAACCAAACATTTTTAAGCTTATTACTGGAATTCCTGTTTTTTCTTTCAGTTCTTTAACTGCTTCAGTTATCTTTCCCCCCATTAAAGATCCTGCCAAAACTAAAATCCCAACTCTTGGTAAGGTTGAAACTGCCTTAACAGCCTCATATAAATTTTCCTCACCAACTATTGGAAGAGTGTCTACGCTAATTCTCTCTCCCCTTATGTTGTGTCTATCCGCCTCACTTATCGCCCCTCTTGCAACTTCAGCAACTTGAGCCCCTCCGCCAATAATAATAACCCTTTTACCATAAATCTTTTTTAGTGAGCTGTGAATTTCAAAGCTTTTCACATATTCACAACGTTCCATTCTCTTCTTTAATTCCTCAATATCTTCAATTCCCTCAACTTCCATGTAAATAAATCCAGTATTACCATCACTTTTAATAAATTGTTGAGTGTAAGTTATATTTCCCCCCAATTCAGAAAGAATTCCAGTAAGTTTGTGTAAAACTCCAATCTTGTTATCTGCCTCTATACTTATTCCAATTTCCATACTCTCACATATAATAAGTTATTGGATTAAAAATCAATATCTCCAAAGTCATCAACAGCATCACTTATTGTTTCGCCAACATCATCTACTCCATTAATTATTTCCTCTTCAACATCTCTATCCATCAAATCTTCCATAGCATCGGCTATTAACTCTCCAGCTACAACTCCACCAGCAACAGCAGCTGCAGTTCCTAATAAATTATCTCTTCTATCAACCACAACCATTCTATTAGCTTCTCCAGTAGTATAAACAACTTCTCTTCTTCTGCCAAACAATAAATACCCCAATAGTAATCCAAAACCTACCAAACCAAAAACTAAAATTAATAAAAGTAATAATGTCATTAATTTTCACCGTTCTAACCAAATTTTTATTTATTTTTACTAAAACTTAAATTAATTTATACTATTTTTCTAACCTCCTTCTAACCGCTTCAGCGTGTCCAAACAACCCTTCAGCCTCAGCCAATGTAATAACAATATCAGCAATGTTTTTTAAACTTTCTTTATCTAATTTTTGATAAGTTATCTTCTTTAAAAACGTTTCTACATTTAGACCAGAGCTCATTCTTGCAAACTGTGACGTTGGCAAAACATGATTTGTTCCAGAGGCATAATCTCCAACTGGAACGGGGCTATAATCTCCTAAAAATACACTTCCAGCATGTTTAATATTATTCAAAACCTCATCTGGATTTTTAGTTAATATTTCTAAATGTTCTGGAGCATATAAGTTTGAAAACTCTATACACTCTTCTAAATCACCAATTAATATGGCAGAGTTTTCCAAAGCTTTTAAAATAATATCTTTCCTTTCAACTCTTTCTATCTCTTCAAATATTTTATTTTTAATTTCCTCTGCCTTAGTTTCAGAGGTTGTTGCTATTATACAGGAGGCGTTAGGGTCGTGTTCAGCTTGAGCAATGAAATCCAATGCAACAAATTCTGTATTTGCTGTTTCATCGGCGATAATTAAAACTTCCGAAGGTCCTGCTAAGAAATCAATAGCTACCTCCCCATAAACCATCTTTTTTGCCGTTGTTACATATATATTACCTGGCCCAACAATAATATCAACTTTTGGAATTGTTTCCGTTCCGTAAGCTAAAGCTCCTATAGCCTGAACTCCTCCAACTTTGTAAATTGCTGAAACTCCAACGATATCTCCTGCTATTAATGTAGATGGATTTCCCTTTCCTTCTTTTGTTGGTGGAGAGGTGATATATATCTCTTCACATCCAGCAACCTTTGCAGGGATTGTTGTCATCAAAACAGTTGAAGGATAAAACGCTCTCCCTCCAGGAACGTAGCATCCAACTTTTTCTATTGCTCTAACAACCTGCCCCAATATTATTCCATCTTTATTTATTTTTAAATCTTTTATATTCTCCATCTGCTTTTTGTGGAAGTAATAAATGTTTTCCCTGGCTTTTTCTATTGCTTCAACAATTTTATAATCTACTGAGTTATAAGCTTCTTCTATCTCCTCTTCTGTAACTTTAAAATTATCTATTTCAACGCCATCAAATTTTTTTGTGTAATACTTTAAAGCTTCATCTCCTTTTTCCTTAACATCCTTTAAAATCTCCATGACTGTTGGCAGTATTTCTTCAAAGTTAGCTTTGTTCCTGTTAATTATTTTTTCCTTCTCTTCTCTCGTTAATTCCTTAATTTTTTTGATTATCATCCTTGTCACCATTGGTTTTTAATTGAAATGTTTATATATGTTTAATGCTTATATTATTTACTATAGAAGAAAAATTTAGGTGAGAAAATGATACTATTCGAGTGGGGGACTTACAACGCTTTGTCAACATTAAAACAGGCGGCATTGTTAGGAACAAGGATTACAGAAATCCCTCCTGCAGTTTTATCAAGAAGATTGCCATCTGGATACTATGAAAGTTACAAAAAATTAAGTGAAGAATATTTCACCTCAATAATAGCTCATGGACCTTACTACAACTTATCTTCAGAAAAAGGGTTAAAAGGACATCTTTCAGCAATAGAAAAAGCTACATTGTGTGGGGCTGAGATATACAACTATCACTTAGGTAGAAGAGTGGGGGATGATTTGAACTACCATTTAGATGTTTTGAAAAAATTCAGTGAAGTCAATAACGATATTATTTACTCTCCAGAGCCAGCGACAAATATTGGGGAGTTTGGAACATTAGATGAGATTGAAGAGCTTGTTAAAGCGGCTAAAGAGGAAGATATAAAGATTATTCCATCCTTACAGTTGGAAAATATATTTTTAAATGAATTAGAAGTTTATGAGAAAGATGATTTAGATGAAGCATCTGAGAAGGCGGATGTTGATTGGTGGCTAAAGATTTTCAAAAGAATGGATAAAATATCAGATTACATAATGCATTTCAGATTCTCACAAGTTATTGGGCTTAAATACGGAAAAAGATTCTATAAAAAGAGAGTTCCATTAGGTAAAGGTTATCCACCAGTAGATCCATTAGTTGAGGCTTTATCCACATACTTAGTCGAGAACGCTACAAGAGGAGGATTTAAAAAAGTTTTATTTGTCTACACTGGATTACCAGAGGTTAAATATAGGGATTTAATTGATTTGTATGCAATGATTATGAAGAACTCAATTGACAAGTTGATGAGCAAAGAGAGTCAAGTAGAGTATGGAGAGTTCTACAAAACTATGAGTGAGGAAGAAGAGGGATAAACCTTATCTCATCTCTTTAATTTTTGATATGGGGATGGCCCCTTCTCTAATTGGAATTATTTTGTTATCCTCTATTTTAATAATTGTAGAAGGTTTTGAATACTTACATTTTCCTATATCAACAACATAATCCACTTTTTTTAAAATCTCAGGATTTATCTCTTCCACAGCTGTTGGGCTTTTTTCTCCGGAGATGTTTGCCGAAGTTGTTGTTAAAGGAACTATGGAGAGCTCTCTAATAATAGCCTCATCTGGAATCCTTATTCCAATGTAATCCTTAGCTACAATATCTGGAATTATGGGTTTTTTCTTTAAAATTATTGTTAAAGGTCCTGGAAGAAACTCATCAATAATTTTTTTAGCTAAATCATTTACATAGGCATATTTTTCAATCTCCTCCTTATTTTTAACACATATTGATAGTGGTTTGTTGAAATCCCTCTTCTTTATTTTATATACTTTTTTTACAGCATTTTCATCTAATGCGTTTGCTGAAATGCCATACAACGTATCAGTTCCGCAGATAATAATTTTTCCATTCAACAGTTCCTCTTTTAAAAAATTCAAAATCTTTTTTCTTTCATTTTCATCAAATTCGTATATTTTTATTATTTTATTTAATTTCATGATTCCCCCTTAATCGTTAAACTGTTTTAATGTTATTTTTAAGCTAATTATTTTATTTAACTTATTTTTTGTAATTATGTATTTATATATTTAATTATTTAATCACTAAAATAATTTTGCAATAAAGTATATAATATTAAAATGAGTTTTATAATTCATTAAAAATTCTTTAATATTACATTTATCCACAATTGTGATGTAATACCAAATATTAACAAAAATAAAATCATAACACTTAAATAACACCATTAAACCATTTTTCATAAAAATTCTATGGTGGTTGTTTGGGAGTAAAAAGAGTTATTTCCCTATGCGTAATTTTAACAGTATTGCTTGCTGTTTCATCAATTTACAGCTTAACTGCAGGTAGTATTAAAGTTAGCTATGAAGATGTAAAAAATTACATCCTAAATGGCACTACAGGTAATCCAATTAAAGATAAAATTATTGAAAAATTAAGGATTTTAAGAACTGTTGGAGCAATCATTGCTGGAATGTCTATCGCTTTAGCAGGAATTTTAATGCAAGGCTATTTTAGAAATCCATTGGCAGATCCTTACCTAATTGGGGTAGCGAGTGGAGCATCTTTAGGTGTTGTTTTATATATATTCACATCAATACTTTTTGGGTTTGGGATTCCTCATGACATTTGGGGAAGGATTATTGCCGCTTACATAGGCTCTTTAATAACAGTATTTGTCGTTATAAACATAGCAAGGGCAGTTAAGCAGGTCTCAACCCTACTAATTTGTGGAATGATGATTGGTTCTATTGCCTATGGTTTCACTACTATCATCATATACATGGGAAGCCATATCAACGAAGAGGCAAGCAAGCTATCTGAATACTTAATGTGGGGAATGGGTTCTGTTGCTAATTTAACAGCCCTTCAAATTAAAATTATGGCAATAATCTTAATTCCAACTTCAATATTGACGATAATCTTCCTATCAAAAAAGCTTGATGCTAATCTTTTAGGGGAGAAATATGCCATTAGCGTTGGAGTAAATATTAAAAAACTTAAAACAGAACTAATTTTGTTATCTTGTATCTTAACTGCAACTGTTGTAGCATTTACTGGGCCTATTGCCTTTATAGGAATAATGTGTCCTATTTTAGCGAGGATGTTATGTGGAACATCAAAACACATCTATGTAATGCCAGTAACCGCTTTATTGGGCAGTTTGTTTTTGGTTATTGCAGATATATTGGTTAGACCAGGAGTTGTGATTCCAGCATCATCAAACATATTAGGGCTTTCCTGCCCATTGTCAATAATTGGAGCTCCAATTGCAATTTTCATATACTTAAAAGTAAGAAAGCTGGGGATTTAAATGAACAAAAGAGCAATAACTATAATATTAATTTTATTAGCATTATCTGTAGTTCTGCCAATTGTTGGATGTTATATTGGTGGAAATGCAAAATCAATAACATATGAAGATATAACCAACTTTTTATTGAAAGGAAGTTCAGGAGATGAATTTAAAGACCTCATTATAAAAAAATGTAGAATACCTCCAATATTAGGGGCTGTAATTGTTGGTTTAACATTAGCTGGGGCTGGTTTAATGCTACAAACATTATTTAGGAATTTATTAGCCTCTCCTTACACCACTGGCATAACTTCTGGAGTTCTATTGATAGCATCTTTAGTTATATTTTTAGATAATGTTTCAAAACTTTTAGATGCAATAACTACAGATTATATTACAAAAATCCTTATTGCTGGTTGGATTGGTGGAATTTTTGCGATGATTATGCTTCTAATAATCGCATATAGAGTTCAAGAAGCTAATGGAGTTATAATAGTTGCTTTATTGCTTGGTTATTTGCTTGGAGGAGTTAGAGATTATTTAATAGCCAATGCTGAAGATATCCAAATTCACCAATATTGGGAATTTGTAATTGGTAGTTTAACGAGGATTCGTTTAGATGATATGGCCCCAATGACTGTTTGCACAATTATATTTGTTATTGGAGTTGTATATTTATTAAAACCCTTAAACGCCTTGTTATTTGGAGAGAGATATGCAAAAAGCTTTGGATTAAATATAAAGAAAACAAGAATTTTAATATTGTTCTTTGCCTCATTCATCACTGGAGCTATAATTCCATTTGTTGGCTCCATAGCATTCATTGGATTAATCGCCCCATATTTAGCAAGACCTTTAATAAAAACATCTGATCATAGGTATTTAATGCCAACTTCAATGCTATTAGGAGCTGTTTTAATGGTCTTATGCCACATTGTCTCTCTAAAATACTTTGTCCCGCTCAACTACATCTACGGCATAGAAAGATCTGCCTCCCCTCTTCCTATTGGAGCAGTTTTAGACATATTGGGTGGTTTATTGGTTATATACTTGGTTTATAAAGGAGAGAAAAATATAAAAATTGATTAAATCTCTTTTAAAACCGAAATATCACCATTGTAATAAATAATTTTCTTTCCAAGTTTTTTTGCCTCCTCAACAAGATTTACATTTAATTCATTCATCTCCCCAATTGGAAAATCCGTATAAACAACAACATCAGATGTCTTTAATTCCTTTAAAGCTTCTTTAAATTTTTCTTCTGATATCCTACTATATGCCTCCTCTGCAATTATTTCAACTCCCATCGCCTCTGCTACAAAGTAATCAGCATCATTTTTATGTAAAACACCAACAACTACTTTATATCCATTTTTAACCAAATATCTTAAAGCATTAACACCACTTCCCCCTCCGCAGATAACAAAGACCTTTTTATCTATTTTATGATTATTTTTTAACTCAAAATATCCAATAACCTCGCTATAATTGGCATTTTTTAAATCATAGAGATTATTGACCACATCCCTTTTCATTATATTTTCAGGATATCCGTAGGCAATAACTTTATGGTCTTTTATCAAAGCCATCTTATCCGCGATTCTTAAAGCAAGCTCAATATCGTGTAAGGTTACAACTATTGCCAGATTCTTTTCGTCAGCCAACTTTCTCAACAACAAAGTTAGTTCAATCTTGTGTCTTGCATCTAAGAATGAAGTAGGCTCATCCAAGATTAAAACTCTTGGCTCTTGAGCTAAAGACCTCGCTATCATTATCTTCTGCCTTTCTCCATCACTCATCTCAAAGAAATTCTTTTTCAACAGATATTCTGCATTAACTGCCCTTGCAGATTCGACTATTATTTTTTTGTCTTTCTCACTTAATCTACCAAATAAGTCAGTATATGGATATCTCCCAATTGCTATAATATCAAAACCCGTCATATTCCCTGGATTAACCCTTTCCGTTAAAACCACTGCCATCTCTTTAGCTAAATCTTTAGGTTTTAAATCATGAATCTTTTTTCCATTTAAATAAACTACCCCTTCCTTTGGCTCCAAATAACTTGCTATTGTTTTTAAAAGTGTAGATTTTCCAGCTCCATTCGGCCCTATAATACATAAAATCTCTCCTTCCTTTATTTCTAAATTTATGCCCTTAACTACAACGTAATTTCCGTATCCAACTGATAAATTTTCTGCTCTCAACATAATTGTCACTCAAGAAATTTTTATATAAAATTAAGATTTCTGAATTTTATAATTTACTTTCAATAATACTTTTAAAAAATATGTAGTAAAATTTATAACTTATTATAATAAATTATATTACTCTCTAATCCTAAATTTTTAATAAAATGTGTGTTTGGTGATACTTATGAAAAAAATAATCCTACTATTATTAATTTTAGGGGTTGTAGTGGCATTTGCAGGTTGTGTAGAAGAAAATAAAACCACACAAACCTACAATATATCAAAAAATGTTGTCAAATATGCAAAGACCTTCAAATTAGAGCCACATTGGGAAGATGGATATTGCATAGTAGTTGATTCAAAAGGAAAAATGTTTGTTTTCGTTGAAGAAAATGCAAAAGCTCCTAACATACCAAACGCAATAGTTTTAAATGTCCCAGTAAAAAAAGTTGTAACGGTATTTTACTGCCCAGTTATATCAACTGCAGATATATTAAATGAAAGCATCTGCTATGAATCAATAAAAGGAGTTCCAAAAACTTACATTTCGTACTCTCCAGTGCTCTCTCAATACTACAAAGAAGGAAAAGTTGTAGATATAGGCAAATCAAGCAAAATTGATTATGATAAAATAGTTAATATAAGTCCAGACATTGTATTCTTAGGAGATTGGCCATCTCATGACGAAATGGAAGTTAAATTGAATGAATTGGGCATAACAACTGCAAGATTTTTCACATATGATGAGCCAACGTTTATGGGAAGGGTGGAGTGGATAAAGTTTGCGGCTGCATTTTATGGATCTGATATTTATAAAAAAGCAGATGCATGGTTTAAAAATGTGGAAAAGGAAAGAGAAGATATTTTGAAAAAAATAGAAGATGTTAAAACTGAGTCAATTGTTGCTTCCTTTAGTTGGTCAAAATCTAAACAAATGGCTGTAATTTATGGAAATAACCATTACTATAGTAAAATGATTGCCGAACTTAAAGGTAAATACCTCTTTGCTGATTACAATGGAACCAAATCTTACTATTTAGATAAAGAGACATTCTATGAGAGGGCGATAAATGCAGATGTTGTTATAATGAGAAACTACTATGGTGATGAAATAAAAACAAAAGAAGACCTGTTGAAGTTAAATCCTGACTTTGCCAACTTTAAAGCATTGAAAAATGAAAGATTTTATGTATCCCATACCGATTATTATGTGTGGGAAGCAAGAGACCCAATTGGATACATGATGGATTATGCAAAAATGATTCATCCAGAATTATTTGGTGGAGATGAAGATTTAAAATACTTCTATAAGATAAAATAAAAAATTATTCTTTAACACTTTCTTTTAAAAGGTCGTCAATTTTTTCAGTAATCTTATCCAACTCATCCTCTAATAACGGATTTGGAATAACCCTATTTTCATTTTTATAGATTGCAATTGCCAATTCTCTAAATCTATCTGCTATTTCACTATCTGGAGCATATTCAATAACTGTCTTTCTATAAATCTCTGCCTTTGTTATAAGATTACTCATTGGAATCCTTCCAATAACTTGAGTTCCTATTTTTTTAGCAAAGACCTCAACAATTTCTGGAGCGTTTATAACACTCCTTCCATTGTAAATAATCCCTCCCAACCCAATTTTTCCTCTACTTGCATACCTCTTTATTCCTTTGCATATATTGTTTGCTGCGTAAATTGCCATTGGATCGCAGGTTGTTACGATATAAACATCATCAGCCAAGTGCTTCTGTAAAGGCATTGCAAATCCTCCACAAACCACATCTCCCAATATATCATAAATAACGACATCTGGATTTAATGCTTCAAAAGCTCCCAACCTATTTAACATATCAACCGCTGTAATAACTCCCCTCCCAGCACATCCTACTCCTGGCTCAGGTCCTCCACTTTCAACACAATAAACTCCTCCAAAACCTTCAAAAACTATATCCCCTAACTCCATATTGTCTGCTCCTTTTTTCCTAAAAACATCTAAAACCGTTGGAATCTTTCTTCCAACTAAATTCCTTGTTGTATCTGCCTTTGGATCACAGCCAACAACTAAAACCTTTTTTCCTTCTTCTGCTAAAGCTGCTGCTATATTACTTACAGTTGTTGATTTTCCAATCCCTCCTTTCCCATAGACACAGAATTTTCTCATAATTTCACCAAATAAAAATATATTAAAAAGTATATAATTTTAAAATTTTAAATCAATAACAGCCCAATTATTATAAAGATGTCCAATATCAAAGTAATAGCTGCATTAATCATAACTATTTTCGTTCCCAACTTTGCTCCAAAGAGTGAAACATGGAATGGTAGAGAATGCTTAACATACCTCGTAGAGAATGTTAAAACATTTCCAATAATTAATCCAATTAAAATCTCTTTTGAATTTAATATATGTTCATTTAAAAACCCGCCAGCCATTACAATAGCTGCCTGAACATTCATAATTTCTGTTAATGCCAAAATTCCAACGTTAGGATTTAGATTTAATAAGTTTGTTATTGGTTCAACAAATTTCTCAACATAATCAAAAAATCCAACTTTGGATAAATAGATAACCAACGTCATCATGATAAACATTGTTGGTATCAACCTTTTGGCAAATGAAATAATGCTTTTAAAAGATTTCTTTACATTTTCCTTTCTATCCAGTTTATTTATCTCTGGAAGCTCGAATGAAGAGTTTTTTGATACTATAGATAAGTATAAAAATCCAATTATTGTTTTTACTAAGGCAACTCCTAACCTTATTAAAACATATAAAACTCCAGTCCAACCCAAAATAGGAACAACAACCGGAATAAAGAATGTGAATGTGTGAGATAAAACAGAAGGAAACGAATTTGCTAAGGATGTACCTATAATCTCTTTTTCATTTATTTTATTTTCCTTTAGACCTTCTGCCAATATTGAATATCCAACAGTTGGACTAAAAAAACATGCTAAGATTGATGAAATTGATAGGGGGTTTAGCTTTGATTTTCTTAAAATTGGGGATAAAAAATCACTAACTTTTTTCATAATGCCAGTGTTCATAATATAATTCACAATAAACATTGTAATTAAAACGATAATCGATATTTTTATCGTATAATATGCTGAGATTTTAATACTCTCTATCAACAATTCCATAACATCACCTTTTTATATTCCTAAGTAGATAGATATATCTTAAGATATAGTATAAAAATTTTGGTGAAATTGTGAAACATGAGCGTATAAGAGGCTCTTTAAAATACCTCATTTTATATTTATTGGAGAAAGAGGAGTTGCACGGCTATGCTATAATGCAAAAATTAAATGAAATGTTTGTTTATTATAAACCGAGCTCTGGAGTTATTTATCCTACTCTGCAGAGTTTAAGGAGAAGTGGATATATTGAAGCTGTAAAAAAAGAAGATAAAAAACTCTACAAAATAACTGAAAAAGGAAAGAAATATTTAAAAGAAAATGAAGAAAAATTGGAAAATATTTTTTCACATATTGAGGCAGTCAGGGGCTTTTATGAATTAGGAGGGAAAGAATTAAAAGATGCTGCAAGATTGATTGTAAAAAACTTCCATAATTTAAATGATAGGCAGAAAAAAGAGATTGAAAAAACCTTAAAAGAAACTGCAAGGAAGATAAATCTAATAATTTTTGGGGGAGATTAGATGGAATACGTGATAGAGGTGGAAAATTTAACAAAAAAATTTAACGATTTTTATGCTGTAAAAGGCATTAGCTTTAAAGTTAAAAAAGGAGAGATTTTTGCATTTTTAGGTCCAAATGGGGCAGGAAAATCAACAACAATAAACATGATAACAACACTACTAAAACCTACATCTGGAACAATAAAGGTAGCGGGTTATGATGTAGTTAAGAACCCAAATGAAGTTAGAAAGAGAATTGGAATAGTTTTTCAAGATACCACATTGGATAGAGAGCTAACAGCCTATGAAAATCTCTACATTCACGGAAAAATTTACGGATATAGGGGAGAAGAGTTGAAAAAAAGGATAGAGGAAATGTTGGAGTTTGTTGAGCTAAAAGAACATGCACATAGAATTGTTAAATACTTCAGTGGAGGGATGGTTAGAAGGTTGGAAATTGCAAGGGCTTTAATTCATAAGCCGGAGATATTATTTTTAGATGAACCTACAGTTGGATTAGATCCTCAAACAAGGGCTCACATTTGGGATTACATTAAGGAGATGAAAGAAGAGTATAATATGACAATATTTTTAACCACCCATTATATGGAAGAAGCTGAAAGTTTAGCTGACAGAATTGCCATAATAGATAATGGAAAAATCATCGCCATGGGAACTGTTGATGAGCTGAAATCCATTATTGGAGATGATATAATTTATTTAAGGTTTAATAACGATAATCATGAAAAAATAAAAAATATGTTATCTCAATTTGGTGAATGTAAAATTATAGACGGAATTTTTGAAATTAAAGTGAAAAACGCTCCTGAAACAATTCCAAAAATCTTTGAAATTGCCTTAAAGAATAATTTAGAAATTTTGGAGGTTGATTACAGAAAACCAACATTAAACGATGTATTTATCTATTTAACTGGAAGATCCATTAGGGATGAAGGAGGAAAATTTGACATGAGAAGGTTTATTATGAAAAGGAGGGGCTTTGCATGAACGTAATAATAACAATGGCATATAGACAGGTTTTAAGATTTTTAAGAGCAAAATCGAGAGTTATTAGCACTTTATTACACCCAATTATTTGGATTGCATTCTTTGGATTAGGTTGGAGTAGAGCTTTAAACTTCCCTCAAGCAAAGGCAATATTTGGAGGGGTTGATTATCTAACATATTTAGTTCCAGGAGTTGTAGCAATAACAATATTCACAACGAGTTTTATGAGCGGGATGTCTGTTATTATTGACAAAGATTATGGATTTTTAAAAGAAATATTAGTCGCTCCAGTTTCAAGGAGTAAAGCAATATTTGGAAGAATTTTAGGAGATTCAATAACATCCCTATTAAGGGGGCTTATTATACTAATAATCTGCATGCTAATTACCCCAATAAATGTTTCTGCAATTATTCCAGTATTAATACTTGGAATTTTATTAGCTTGGACATTCTCATCCATTGGCATAACTTTTGCATTAAGAATGTCAAGCTTAGAAGGATTTGGTTTAGTAATGAATATGCTCACCCTCCCATTGATGTTTTTGAGTGGGGCGTTTTATCCAATAGATGTTCTACCGTTATGGATAAGAGTCTTTGCCTATATAAATCCATTAACCTATGCAGTTGATGGGATGAGACATCTTTTAACAGGTGTTTCAAAATTTTCTATAATAACAGATTTTGTAATTTTAGGAATATTATGTGCAATTTTTTTGTTAATTGGAATGTATTCTTTTGAAAAATCAACAATTGAATAATTAATAAAGCTAAATACCCCTTAACCATTTTTTTACACTTAGATACCACTCATCCAAAAGCTCCTCCATTTTTGTCTTTACATTTTTAAATTCTACAGGCCTGTAAATATATTTAAACCCACTTTTTTCAGTTACCTTTTCCCTCTCAACCAATCCACAATTCATTAAACTTCTTAAAGCTTTCTGAACCGTTGTTCTATCCCTTTCAACTCTCTCAGCAAGCTCAAGAACAGTAGCTTCTTTCATATCCAATAATTCAAAATAAATTCTAATCTCAATCTCTTGCAGCCCTAAAATACATCTCATTAAATCTTCAACTGTAAACTTCTGCATTCTTGCAACTATAAGCTTATCCATCATTTATCACCATCTTTTAACAGTTATCAACGTAATTCCAAACGTAATAATTTTTCATCCATATATCTAAATTTATAACAAATATTCATAATAAATAAACCTGTGCAGTTTTTACGCACACATTAGTAAGCTTTAAATTATATAACATTAAGATGTGAATAATGTAATCACACTTTCATTGGTGAAAAAATGTATGAGTGGAAGTTGAATGAGATAGTTGATAGTGGAATATGTGCAAGGTGCGGGACATGTACTATAGTATGTCCTAACAATATATTAACCTTTGATGAAAAGCCAAAACTAACGGACGAGTGTTTAAGGAAAGGAAATGGAATGTGCTATGATGTCTGCCCAAGAGTATCTTCAGGAAAATATCAAATAAAGATTAGAGAAAAATTCTATGAAAAATACTACTATGGAAAAAGTGACGTTGAAGGACAAGATGGGGGAGTTGTTATAGCATTTTTAAAATATTTGTTAGAAAATAAAAAAATTGATGGGGCAATAGTTGTTGGAGATGAATGCTGGAAACCAGTTTCATTAGTAGTTCAAAATGCAGATGATTTATTAAAATCTGCAAAATCAAAATATGCCATCTCAACTTTAGACGCATTAAGAAAAGCTGGAGAAATGGGGTTGGAAAGAGTAGCTGTTGTTGGTTTGCCATGCCAAATTAACGGTTTAAGAAAACTGCAGTATTTCCCATACTTGGCAAAACATGATGGAGAACTTGGTAAGGATGGAAAACCTACAAAATTACCAAAAATTGAATACTTAATTGGTTTGTTCTGTACTGAAAAGTTCAAATATGAAAATATGAAGGAAGTTCTATCAAAACATGGCATAGATATAGAAAAGGTTGAAAAATTTGATATTAAGGATGGAAAACTTTTAGCTTGTATAAATGGGGAGAAAAAGGAAATTGATTTAAAAGAGTTTGAAATCTGTCCAGGATGTAAGATATGTAGAGATTTCGATGCAGAAATGGCTGATGTTTCAGTTGGATGTGTTGGAAGTCCAGAAGGATATTCAACAATAACAATAAGGACTAAAAAAGGAGAAGAAATTAAAAATGCTATTGAATTAAAAGAAGGCGTTGATTTAGAAGCTATTGAGAAATTGAGGAGGATGAAGTTAAAAAGATTTAAAAAGGAAGTTGAAAGAAGGAAAGAAAACAATGAATATATTTCATTCTACTGGATTTCAGATTATGGAGGAATTGGTAAAAGGGCTGATGGAACCTACTTCATAAGAGTTAGGGCAAAACCTGCTGGTTGGTACAAACCAGATGAAATAAAAGAGATTTTGGATATTGCAGAACAATATAACGCAAAAATAAAAATAACTGATAGGGCAGGTATTGAAATTCACGGCATTAGTGGATTTGACGCTGAAGATGTTGTTTTAAAGCTAAATGAAAAAGGATTAATTACAGGTTCAGAAGGACCTTTAGTTAGGGCAACATTAGCCTGTCCAGGAGCTGGAAATTGTAGCAGTGGGTTGATAGATACAACTGAACTATGTAAAATTATTGAAGATAAATTCAAAGAAAGACCTGCTCCATACAAATTTAAGATAGCAATCAGTGGATGTCCAAACAAGTGCGTTAGGCCGCAAGTTCATGATGTTGGGATAGTTGGAGTTAAATTCCCTGAAGTTGATAGGGAAAAATGTAACGGCTGTGGAAGATGTGCTGAAGTTTGTAAGGTTGAAGCTATTGACGTAAGGGGGGAAACATCTTACACAAACTATAACGTGTGTATTGGATGCGGTAAGTGTATTAAAAACTGTCCAAATGAGGCAAGAGTTGTTAAAGAAGATGGATATTTAGTTTATGTTGGAGGTAAAACAGGTAGAGAGGTTGTTGAAGGAATTAAAATGAAATTAATGAGCGTTGATGAAATTATAAACTTTATAGATAAAGTTTTAGTTGTTTATGGAAAATACGCTGAAAAACCACAAAGAGAGAGATTAGCTGCAGTTATGAGAAGAGTTGGTTATGGTAAATTCTTAGAAGAAGTTAAAGAGCTGATGAAAAAAGAATCTTCTTAAACTTTTTTATTTATTTTTCGAAAATCATATTTAAAAATTAATTTAAAGAATTTTAAAAAGTTTCATCAAAACCATAGGGCTCTGCCCTATTGGTATACCCGGGATGCATTAAGGAGGGGCTAAAGCCCCTCATAATGTCTCTTAAATAAAAAGTTCATCGTTCATCAAAAAACTGTATTATTTGGTTAATCATGTATTCCCTTCTCGGTTATTCTAAACATTGCCTCAGCGTCTGGCAAGTGTGGAGAGTCGTAAAGCTTAGCTACCCTCTTATCTCCCTTTGCCTTTCTTAAAAATATTCTAAATGTTGCGGCATGCCCAACAATATGCCCACCTATTGCCTGTTCTGAAGCTCCAAATATGGCATCAGGTCTTGCGGCAACTTGGTTAGTTACAATAACAACACAATTATATAAATCAGCTAATTTGTTGAGAGTAGCCATGTGCCTTCCTAACTTTTGCTGTCTCTCTGCCAATTTTCCTCTACCAACATATTCAGTCCTAAATGTTGATGTTAGTGAATCAACTATGACCAACTTTATGTTATGCCCCTCTCTTATCAAATTCTCAACATTTTCAGCATAAAGCATTTGCATATCTGAGTTATATGCTCTCGCAACGAAGATATTATTTAAAACTTCCTGGCCATCTAATCCTAAGGCTTCAGCCATTTGAACGATTCTCTCCGGCCTAAATGTCCCCTCTGTATCAATATAAACTGCTTTTGGCTCATTTAAAATCTCTTCTTTTATAGCATCATCAGCTATTATCCTCTCTGGACATTGTAAATTAACACACGCTTGATGAGCTATCTGAGTCTTTCCAGAACCAAACATTCCTGCAAATTCAGTAACTGACTGGCTCTCTAACCCTCCTCCTAAAATCTCATCTAAATTCTTACTTCCTGTTGAAAGCTTCCATATATTTTTTCTTTGAGATAATACCTCACTACCACTCTTAAATCCTAAATTACACAACTCTCTCGCAGCCTCAATAATTTTAGCAGCAGCTTTCTCGCTAATTCCCTCTATATCAGTCAATTCGCCAATTGTTGCAGTTGCAATTTTCATAAAATCAGTGTAACCAGCTTCTTTTAACTTTTCAGCAGTTGAAGGACCTACTCCTGGTAGTTGTGTCAAGTCATCCATTGTATCACCGTGAGCATGAATTTATAATTATTAATATGTGGATAAATTGAATAGTATAAGATGATATTGTCGAGGATGTATATGAAGGTTGCCATAAGTCAATTGCTATATTTGACTATATAAAATTTTCGCTAATAAATTTAAAAAATAAATATAAAACATTAAAAGCTATAAATTATAATGAGGAGGTGTAATTATGATATCCAAGTATTTAGTTAGAGATGTGATGAAAAAAGGCGTTGTTGAAGTATCTTTAGATACAAAGTTAAGCGACATAATTAAAACAATGGCAAAATATGATATATCTTCTGTAGTTGTTTCAGATGGGGAGACATTTTGGGGAATTGTAACGGATACAGACGTATTAAAACACTACAACGAGTTGGATAAAACAGCAGAGGAAATTATGACAACAAATCCAATAACTGTTAGCCCTGAAGCTCCATTGGAAAAAGCTGTTAGAATCATGGCTGAAAAGGGAATCCACCATTTATACGTTAAATCACCATGTGAAGATAAAATTGTTGGAGTTATAAGCTCAAAAGATATTGTAAAACTGTTTTCAGATTTGATTAAATAATAAAAAACTTTATATACCTATTTTATTTTTATTTTTTATGACGTAAAAACAAAAATATTTAAATTTATAGATTTGTATAATTTACATTGGTGATGATTATGAGGGTTTATGTTGAAGGATACGGATGTGTTTTAAACACTGCTGATACTGAAATTATTAAGAACTCTTTAAAAGAGGCAGGATTTAAATTAGTTGATAATTTAGAGGAGGCGGATATTGTTGTAATAAACACATGCGTTGTGAGATTGGAAACTGAAAATAGAATGATTTACAGAATAAATGAGCTTAAAAATTTAGGGAAAGAGGTTGTTGTTGCTGGATGCCTACCAAAAGCTTTAAAAAATAAGGTTAAGGATTTTTTGCACATATATCCAAGGGAATCCTATAAAGCTGGAGAGATATTGAGGTATTATATCGAAAAACATTATAGAATGCCTTACATTGAAGAAGAGATTAATAAAACACTTTACAAAAAATTAGATTACCTAAAACCTTCTTTAATCACTCCATTACCAATATGTGAGGGATGCTTAGGAAATTGCAGTTATTGCATTGTTAAAATAGCAAGAGGTAAGTTAATATCCTACCCAAGGGAAAAAATTGTTAATAAAGCCAAAGAGTTAATAAATAAAGGAGTTAAATGCTTATTTATAACTGCCCAAGACACCGCATGTTATGGTTTTGATATTGGAGATAATTTGGCAAATTTATTGAACGATTTAACCCAAATAGAGGGAGAGTTTATAATGAGAGTTGGAATGATGCATGCAAAAAATGTTGAACCAATATTGGATGAGCTTATAGAAGCCTATCAAAACGAAAAAGTTGGAAAGTTTTTACATCTTCCTTTACAAAGCGGAGATGATGAGATTTTAAAGAAAATGAATAGAGGTTATACAGTAGATGAATTTAAAGAAATTGTTGATGAATTTAGGAGAAAAGTTAGAAATCTCTGCTTTACAACGGACATAATCGTTGGATTTCCAGGAGAAACTGAGGAGCAGTTTCAAAATACATTAGAGGTTTTAAAAGAGTTAAAACCAGATTACATTCATGGAGCTAAATATTCCCAAAGGAAAGGAACAGAAGCGGCAAAGATGAAGCAGGTTGATACAAAAATTAGGAAAAGAAGGAGTGAGATTTTAGATAAATTGAGGAGAGAGTTGAGCTATCTAAACAACAAAAAATATGTTGGAAAGACCATGAGGGTTTTAGTTTTAGATGAAGGAAAAGGTTATACTGACAACTTTAAAGTTGTTAAATTTGAAGGAGGGGAGATAGGAGAATTTAGAAAAGTAAAAATTACTGATGCCAAAACTTTTGGGTTGAGAGGAGAAATAGAGAAATAATTAAAGGAGTTTATTCCTCCAACTCAAAAACATCCTCCACCTTTACTCCAAAAAACTTTACTATCTTCAAAGCAAGTTTTAAGGAAGGGTCGTATTTCCCCTTCTCTATGGCTATTATCGTCTGTCTTGTCACTCCCAAAGCTTTAGCAAGCTCTTCCTGAGTTATTCCATGCTCTTTTCTCAACTCTCTCAACCTGTTTTTCAATGCACATCCCTCCATACAAGTACAAGATAAGCTAAAACCCACAACATCCCTGGCACTGACATTCCAAGAAAGAACATCTTCATTTCTTCAAATCCAAGCATTGTTGAATATGCAAGAGCAAACAATCCAATAAACATGCAAACTCTAACTGATAGCAGAGCAGCTTCTTCAGAGCGTTTAATCATTCTTTCGTCTCCTTTTTTCATTGGACCAAGGGTTAATATAATTATGCTAACAACTGCAGTAGCTATTAAAAAAGTTGCTGTAAATAGCAAAACATCTCCAAGTTTAGAAGCAACACCCATTACATAACCTGCAACAATCAACGTTGCAATAATTGATATTCCTCTTAGCATATCACGGCTCACAACTACCACCATTGTAAAGTTTCCTTTACATCCAAATGTAAAGTATGCTTTACATATATTTAAAGTTTTCGGTATAGCAAATTTTAATTTTGAAACCTTAAAAAAGAGTTTTTTAATATTATTATTTAATTTAATAAAAATAAAAGATTATTTTATTCCTTAATTTCCATTAAAACCTCATCTAAATCAGCTTTTTTAACTTCTCCAAACTTAACAACTTCTCCATCTCCCTCATATCTTGGAATGACGTGGAAATGAACATGATTAACTTCTTGCCCAGCAACTCTACCGTTGTTATTAACTATGTTGTAACCATCAAAACCCAACTTTTTTAAAACCTCAACTGTCTTTTTAACCCCTTTTATAAAGTTGCAGAGCTCATCATCTGGCATTTCGTCAAATCTTTCATAGTGCTTTTTAGGAACAACCAAAGTATGCCCTTTATTTCTTGGATTTATATCTAAGAAAGCTAAAACATGCTCATCCTCATAGACAACCTTTGCTGGAATCTCTCCATTTATTATTTTACAGAAAATGCACATTCTATCACCTAAAATTTTACTTTATTTAATAATAAATCCCTATACTTAAACAATAAATCTATTATGGCTCTTATATCTTTCCCCTGCATTCTTGCCTCATTTAAATATAAATTATAGAGTTGAGGAGTTAAAGGTCTTGGAGTAGATTTCCACATCTCAGCATGAATCAATAAATCAAAACATCTCGCCTCTGCCTCACTCAATCCAAACCTTTTATACTCCCTCTCATGCATTTTATATAATAAATTCTCTTCCTTAGGTATAGATAGAACTAAATCACACAACTCCGTTGTTGGAATTGGCTCAGCAATAGAAACAAAAACATCATCCAACTCAGCATCTACAATAAAATCCTTTGTTAATAGATAATCCTTCTCCGTCTCTGTTGGATATGCAACTATAAAGCTCCCAGCTACTTTAACCCCACAATCCTTAGCCAATTTTATGGCATCTAAGTTTTTTTCCCTATTAGTTCCTTTCTTCATATCCCTTAGAATTTTATCACTTCCACTCTCAATTCCATAAAATACCCATCCAATAGTGTAATTTTTTATTGCCTCCAATATGTCCTCATCAACATAATCAACCCTCATATCTGGAACAGACAAGTTATTTTTACCAACAATCCCAGATATCTTTTCCAAAAGCTCAAAAAACTTATCTCTATTTACTGATTTTTTGAAGGCATATAAGCTCCCAGTTCCACCACTTATTGCTATCCTCTTAGCTCCAGCTCTTTTAAATGCCTTAACTTCCTCAACAACATCCTCAACCTCCCTACTCCTAATAGTTTTACCAAAAAACTTTGGAACTTGACAAAATGTGCAATTGCCCAAACAACCCCTATGTGTTTCAATATAAACATTAGCCCCTCTAACTGACTGTTGCCCAATATCCTTTGGTATTAAGGGGAGAGGGTGATTCAAGTCAGGTTTTTCTTTTGGATAATTTACAACTATCTCATCCCCATTTTTATATGCCAATCCTTCATTATCTCCTTCAATAATTTTTGGTGTTGTTAGCTCCCCTTCTCCAACAATAACGCCATCAACATTCAACTCATTTAATATAATCTCTGGATAGGCTGATACACATCCAGCAACATAAACCTTGGTTTTATTTTTCCTAACTTTTTTTATAAAGTTTATAGCCTCATTAATTTCCTTATCCAATATATGTAATGTTGAGTATAAGCTAAATATAACCACATCTGACTTCAAAAACAGTGTTTTATCTATATTCCTAACTAAATGGACATTATAACCCCTATCTTTTAAAATTCCGCCGATGAGCATTGAGCCGTAAGTATAAACATTTGGGCTGTAAATTGTAATTCTCATCCAATCCCCTTTTTTGATGTTCTTTAAATATTCTTTTTTTAATCTTATTTAGTTATTTTTTAATTTTATAATAGCTATTATACAACTGTCTAATACTGACATTCGAAGTTTCTAAGTATATATATAATAGACTCTAACTCTAATGTGAGGTGATATCATGGCAGTTATAAATTTAGATAAAACCAATAAAAAGTTTGTAGATGAGGTTGTTGAGGCTGGAAAGTTAGTTTTGGGAGAAGACGTTGTAAAATCAGTTAAAGCATGTTATCAGTGTGGAACCTGTACTGGAAGCTGTCCAAGTGGTAGAAGAACAGCTTATAGAACAAGAAAAGTTCTAAGAAAGGTTTTATTAGGTTTAGATGATGTTTTAGATAGCGACGACATCTGGTATTGCACAACCTGCTACACCTGTTATGAAAGATGCCCAAGAGACGTTAAAATTACAGAAATTATAAAAACATTGAGAAATATAGCTGCTCAAAAAGGAAACATGGCTTTAGCTCACAGAAAAACAGCTTCCTATGTTTTAAGATTTGGACATGCAGTTCCTGCAAACAAAGAGGTTGTTGAATTGAGAGGAAAACTTGGCTTACCAGCAAAATCACCAACAGCACAATTCAGTGAAAAAGATTTAGAGGAAGTTAGAACATTAGTTAAAGAATTAGAATTTGATAAATTAATCGACTTTGACTGGAAAAAAATGGATTTGAAGGAGTAAAATGAAAATAATAATAAAATTTGGTGATAGGATGAAATATGCATTTTTCTTAGGATGTATCATGCCACACAGGTATCCTGGAGTTGAGAAAGCTACAAAGATAGTTATGGAAGAGTTAGGTGTTGAGTTAGAATATATGCCTGGAGCTTCATGCTGTCCAGCTCCTGGGGTCTTCGGTTCTTTTGACCAAAAAACATGGCTTACTTTAGCTGCAAGAAACCTATGCATTGCTGAAGAGATGGGCTTAGATATTGTAACTGTATGTAACGGTTGTTACGGTTCATTGTATGAAGCAGCTCACATATTACACGAAAATAAAGAAGCATTAGATTTTGTAAATGAAAAATTAGATAAGATTGGTAAGCAGTACAAAGGAACTGTAAAAGTTAGGCACTTTGCTGAATTAATATCCAAAGATATTGGAGCAGAAAAAATAAAAGAAAAAGTTGTTAGACCTTTAGATAATTTAAATGTCGCTATTCACTACGGATGCCACTTCTTAAAACCAAGCGATGTCAAGCATTTAGATTCACCAGAGAGACCATCATTATTAGAGGATATTGTTGCTGCAACAGGAGCTAAACCAGTTATGTATAAGGATTACTTAATGTGCTGTGGAGCTGGAGGAGGGGTTAGAGCAAGATTCTTAGAAACAGCATTAGACATGACAAGAGAAAAAATAAGAAACATGCTTGAAGCAGGTGCTGATTGTACTGTCAACGTCTGTCCATTCTGCCACTTGCAGTTTGATAGAGGGCAAGTAGAGATAAAAGAGAAGTTTGGTGAAGAATACAACTTGCCAGTCTTACACTTAAGTCAGTTGTTAGGTTTAGCATTTGGAATGAAACCAGAAGATTTAGCTGTTAGCGTTCATGCAATTTCAGTTGACTCAGTTTTAAAGAAATTAGGAATAGAATAATAAAATATTGAATTAAATCTAATCTTTTTTATATTTTTATTTTTTAACTCTTTTTTAGATTTTTAATACTAAACTTTTTTAAATACTATTTTCAATCTTTAATTAAAAATTTTCAGAAAGGTAAATATTTATATAGTAATTTGGTGAAATTATGGTTGATAACAGAAATGAAATAGAAGTTAGAAAATTGGAGCATATATTTTTATGTAATTATTGTGATGTTGAATACAAAAAAACAACACTGTTAGAAGATATTGAGCTAATTCATAAAGGAACATGTGGAATAAATTTTTATGATATAGAAACAGAAACAAAATTGTTTGGAAAAAAACTATCTGCCCCAATTATTGTCTCTGGTATTACTGGGGGGCATAGTAAGGCAAAAGAGATAAATAAAAACATTGCCAAAGCTGTTGAAGAACTCGGCTTAGGAATGGGTGTTGGCTCACAAAGGGCAGCTATTATTAATGATGATTTAATAGACACCTACAGCGTTGTTAGAGATTACACAAATAATTTAGTTATAGGCAATTTAGGGGCGGTTAATTTTATCGTTGATAATTGGGATGAGGAGGTTGTAGATAAAGCAGTTGAAATGATAGATGCCGATGCTATGGCTATACACTTCAACCCATTACAAGAGGTTATACAGCCAGAGGGCGATTTAAACTTTAAAAATTTAGATAAACTTAAAGAAATCATCTCAAACTACAAAAAAAGCTATAAAAATATCCCATTTATTGCTAAACAAGTTGGTGAGGGTTTTTCAAAAGAGGATGCCTTAATATTAAAAGATATTGGCTTTGATGCAATTGATGTTCAAGGAAGTGGAGGCACTTCATGGGCAAAGGTTGAAATATATAGGGTTAAAGATGAAAAAATAAAAAATCTACTTGAAAAATTTGCTAATTGGGGCATTCCTACTGCCGCATCAATATTTGAAGTAAAAAGTGTTTATGATGGTATAGTTATCGGCTCTGGTGGGATAAGAGGAGGTTTGGATATAGCCAAATGCATAGCAATTGGTTGCGATTGCTGTGCTGTTGCTCTACCCATATTAAAAGCAAGTTTAAAAGGGTGGGAAGAAGTTGTTAAGGTATTGGAGGAATATATAAAAGAGTTAAAGATAGCTATGTTTTTAGTTGGAGCTGAAAATATTGAAGAGCTTAAAAAAACACCTTATATTGTTAAAGGAACTCTAAAAGATTGGATTAATCAGAGATTGAAATAAATTATATTGTTAGTTATTGTTATTGCATTTATTTATTTTTATCTTAGAGGTTAGTCTGTAAATTAATTTTAAACAACCAAATATTTACAGACATAAATATAAAATTTCAAATAAAATTAAAGGATGTGATAAGGTGAAACTAGAGATTATTGCAATTGGTGGTTATGAAGAAGTTGGAAGAAATATGACGGCTGTTAATGTAGATGGAGAAATTATAATATTAGATATGGGAGTTAGATTAGATAGGGTCTTAATTCATGAAGATACTGACATATCAAAACTTCACAGCTTAGAGTTGATTGAGAAGGGTATAATCCCAAACGATACAGTTATGAAAAATATTGAAGGAGAGGTTAAGGCAATAGTTTTATCCCACGGGCATTTAGACCACATAGGGGCAGTTCCAAAATTAGCTCACAGATACAACGCTCCAATCATCGGAACTCCATATACAATTGAGCTGGTTAAGAGAGAAATTTTGAGTGAGAAGAAGTTTGATGTTAGAAATCCATTAATTGTTTTAAATGCTGGAGAATCAATTGATTTAACTCCAAACATAACATTAGAGTTTATTAGAATAACTCACAGTATTCCAGACGCTGTTTTACCAGTTTTACACACCCCTTACGGAGCAATAGTTTATGGAAATGATTTTAAATTAGATAACTTTCCAGTTGTTGGGGAAAGACCAGATTACAAGGCAATAAAAAGAGTTGGTAAAAATGGAGTTCTCTGCTTTATATCCGAAACTACGAGGATAAATCACGAAGGAAAAACTCCACCAGAGATTATTGCCTCTGGTTTATTAAAAAATGATTTATTGGCAGCAGATAATGACAAAAATGGTGTAGTTGTAACTACCTTCTCCTCTCATATTGCAAGAATAAAATCTATTACCGATATAGCTGAAAAGATGGGAAGAACTCCAGTTTTATTGGGAAGAAGTATGATGAGATATTGTGGAATAGCCCAAGATATTGGCTTAGTTAAATTCCCAGAGGATTTAAGAATTTATGGTGACCCAAGTTCAATAGAAATGGCTTTAAAGAATATTGTTAAAGAAGGTAAAGAAAAATATTTGATAATAGCTACTGGGCATCAGGGAGAAGAGGGGGCTGTGTTATCAAGAATGGCTACAAACAAAACACCTTACAAGTTTGATAAATATGATTGCGTTGTATTCTCAGCAGACCCAATCCCAAACCCAATGAACGCTGCTCAAAGATACATGTTAGAGTCAAGGTTAAAGTTGTTGGGCGTTAGAATATTTAAAGGAGCTCACGTTTCAGGACACGCTGCAAAAGAAGACCATAGAGATATGTTGAGGTGGCTGAATCCAGAGCACATCATCCCTTCACATGGAGACTTTAACTTAACTGCTGAATATACAAAATTAGCTGAAGAAGAAGGATATAGATTGGGGGAAGATGTCCATCTATTGAGAAATGGGCAGTGCCTAAGCTTTGAAAGAATCATTTAAATTTTAATTTTTAAAATTAAAAATAATTTAAAAAATAATTAAATGGTGAGAGTATGCTCTTTGATAAAAATATATTACAAAAAATTGATGAAGAGCTAAAAACTTATGTAGATAAGGATGACAAGCTATATAACGCTTCAAAACATCTTCTATTTGCTGGAGGAAAAAGGATTAGACCATATTTAGCGGTTGTAACATACATGTTAAAAAAAGATGATATTGAAGAAGTTTTGCCAGCTGCTGCAGCTGTTGAACTAATTCACAACTATACATTGATACATGATGACATAATGGATCACGATGATGAAAGGAGGGGAAAGCCAACAGTTCACGTTGTTTTTGGAGAACCTATGGCTATATTGGCTGGAGATTTATTGTATGCTAAAGCTTTTGAGGCAGTTTCAAAAATAAAAGATAATAAAAAAGCTCATGAAGTTTTAAAAATCTTATCAAAGGCGTGTGTTGAGGTTTGTGAAGGACAGGCAATGGACATGGAGTTTGAAAACTACTACCCAACAATGGATGAATACTTAGAAATGATTAGAAAAAAGACTGGAGCTTTATTGGAAGCTTCAGTTGAGATTGGGGCAGTTATGGCAGATTGCAATGAAGAGGAACGAAATGCCTTAAAAGAATATGCAAAAAGAATAGGGTTGACGTTCCAAATACAGGATGATGTTTTAGATTTAATCGGAGATGAGAAAAAGTTAGGTAAGCCAGTTGGAAGTGATATAAGGGAAGGAAAGAAAACTATAATTGTTATTCACGCATTAAAAACATTGGATGAGGATAAAAAGAAAAGATTGCTAAATATTTTGGGAAATAAAGATATTAAAGATGAGGAGATTAAAGAGGCTATTGAGATATTGAAGCCTTCTATTGAATATGCAAAAGAACTTATGAAGCAAAAAACAGAGGAAGCTAAGGAATATTTAAAGATATTTGATAAAGATAGAAGAAAAGTTTTAGAAGATTTGGCAGATTTCATAATAAGTAGAATATATTAAATTAAATTATATTAGGTGGAAGAATGAGAATTCCTAAGCTTTATGTTGAAAACGCTGAAAAACATGAGGGTAGAAAGGTTGTTATTGAAAATGAAGGAAAGGTTATAAAATTTTTAGATAAAGATGAAGAATACAATGGAGAAGGAAAAGTTTTATATCAAGTTATATACGATGACTTTGACAACTATGTATTGATGGGGCAAACTACAAGAGATATGCTCATTGAATATGAGGTTGGAGGGGTTAAGCAACTAACCTATGTCAAAAAAGGAACGAGATTGTTGGAAATCCCTGCTGAAGGCTATAAAGTATATCCGATTGTAGATTTTGGTTGTAGAATTTTGGAGGGGCATAGGATAGCTGCTTTGCAGAGTAGGAAAGGAGATATAAGGTTTGTCAATACTCCAGTTAATGGGATTGTATTGTTTTTAAAAGAAGTTCCTGCAAAGAGAGAAAACTATGTATTTTATATACTACCAGAGGAAGAAATTAAGTTTGAAGAATAAATATACTTTGGGGGTATTTGAAATGGAGTTTGTTGCCACGCTAATATCGATATTAACAGTTAAAGATGCCTTAAATAGTGAGATGGAAAACTTTATTAGAGTTAGGGCAGCTATTGAGAAAAGAGAGTTAAAAGATGATGATAAAGTAGCAATCTTTAATATAAACTCAACAACAAGTTATCAGGTATTTTTTATAGATGAAAATACAGACATAGAGAAATTAAAAGAAGAGTTTAAAAAGATGAATGTTAGAATTAATTATGATAGCGAAGAAGTTTTAAAAAGATACATTGAGAGGTTAAGGAAATGAAAGATGCAAGAAATTTAGATAAGCAGTGGGTTGTATTGTCTGAGTTATCAGCTGAATTGGTTGGCAGAGGGGTTAAAGTTCCTGAAACAGTATTTGAAAAACTTAGATTAGCTAATGCCCTCCTTTCATATTACATTTTAGATCCGCATGCCTCAGTAAATGTATTATCAGATGTTGAAAGAGAGCTAAATTTTGTTCAATCCCAATTATTCAGCTTATGTGATGTTGAATTAACTGAAAAATATTTAAATAAAATGATGAAAGCTGTTAGAGGAGAGCTTGACGTTAAATTTCCATTAAGTAAAAGTAAATACAATAAAGAAGTAAAAAAGAGAGGAAGAGTTGAATCCGTAAGAATAAAGCTAAAAAAAGAAATACAAATTGAAAGATTGGGAGATTTAGGAGAGTGGCATGGAGTTATATTTGAATACAGTGATGAGAAGGATAAAGTAGTTATTGAAGGTAGTATGGAGAGAGTTAAAAAAGCTTTAAAAGACTTTGCAATCCTGTGGAAAGAAGATTAACAACATAACATTAACAAAATTACAACCTTATTGATTTTTCTGCAATAAATAAACAGTATGGATCACCAACAGCTTGACATTTTTTTTCAACAACATCAACAATATATCTTCTCTCTGTTATATTTTCTAAACACCCAGCTATAAATCCTGCTGTTAAATAGCAAATTGGTTCTGATGCGCTGCAATTTATAGACTCTTTGTTATTTTTAACAATAACAACTAAAGGCTCAGATTTCTCAACAATGGTTTCCCCAAACTCTTTACTCATAAAATTTATCATGTCATCATAGGTATTTAGTCCCAATTTCAGTGCATAATCTTTACCAATATCATAAAAAACTTTTTTAATATTATTTCCCATGTAGAATTTCCTCAAATATTCTTTTATATATGCAACAATGGAAGGGGTATCTACAAAAATACAAAATTCCATTTTTTCTTCTTTTTTAACTTCTTTTTCAGTAGTAACTTTAAGTTTATACTCTTCTTCTTTAAGCTCTCTTTTTAACCCTTCTAAGGGAGGATATGCCTCCAATATTAAATCATGTAACTTTGTTCCTTCTGTTAATTTTAAAATTTCTTTTAACAGTTCTCTATCGTCTTTATATTTTTCCAATAAATTTTTCATCATAGTTAATTTAATACCCATGAACTTTGCCCTATTATCAATAATTCTAAGCATTTCAATAAGTTTCATTGCATTAGTCATTTAAACCACTCATTTTCCTTTTATAGTCTTTTTAGTACCATCTCCCTTCCAGCTTTTTTAACTTTATACTCCTTATCCATTTCCTCATCAATCTTTTTTAATGCATCTTTTAAATCATCAATGTCTATATAATATTTTTCGGTTACATCTATATACTTTACTACTTCTTTATCTTGTAATTTCTTCAATATATCCTTAAGCCTATCCACAGGAATATTCGTTGCCTTCGATAATTCATTTATATCTAACTTATTATTGATTAAATTGACAATAACCTCAATTTCTTCATCAGTAAAATCAAAATACTTTAACGCTTCCCTCCAATCTATATACCCCTCCTCCAATTCAAACACAACACCAGTGAATGATATATTGTTATGTAATCTTATAATATCTTTAGATATTGTTTCTCCATAAGCCACCCAACCAATGCAATCATCTCCGAGAACATATTCCTCAATTTTTTTGTATCATTGTAAAAATCCGATAAATATGGAAGAGATTCTTTTTCAAACTTCCTATATAATGGATTTTTAAGAATTTCAATTCCATAGCCTTGATTTATAAAGATTAATGGATTTTTATACTCCTTCTTAATTTCCAATACCCTATCATAAATTGCCCTAACTATCTTTTCCAAATCAGTTCTCATCAATACCATAAACATTCCTTCTGGAATTTCCCTCCTAAATATTAACTTATCGCCATCAGAAGCTTCCAAAAATGCAGTTATTACATTTCCAAACATGTCTATAAAGCCCAATGGATGGATAAAATATATACTAAATTTTAATTTATGAATCCTACCAATATCGAGATATTTCTCAACGATGTTTATTGGTAGTTTTGTGTATTCGGAGATCATTTCTAAGTATCTTTGGTAGGCTGGTTTGTTATCTAGCTCGTAAACTACTCTACCTTCTGATTTTGTAACTCTTGCATATACGTTTGTTGGTTCATACCCATGTCCGTAAATTACATCGAATTTTAATTTCCACCAACAACTCCAAAAACGCAGGAATTCCTAACAACCTCTCCCTTATATATCTGGAAAAAATTTTCAAACGAACTATCATCTCCTGCAGTTCCACCAACAATTGAAAATCCTAACTCCCCTCCTAATGCGTTCAATATTTCTTGCTCGTGATCCATATGCCAATCAAAAAATACGAATCCAACAAATTTATCTTCTATACTTAACGAATATGCGTATTTTCCCCAAGAGTGTTTTTATTTCATTTGCTATTTCTATTCCTGTTTTTCTTGGATCGTCGCCTATTTTTTACAGGCAGTTGCATACTTAAAAGTTCCGTCAAAGGCTAAAATTAAAACCCCATCCTTTTTTATATACTTGTTTCCTACAAACGTCCCCCCAGCAGAACATCCAACAAGCCCATCCAAAGAAATATGTTCTTGCATTCCTTCAAAAACTTTTTTTAACTTATCTTCATCAAATACAGTGGTAATAAATATTATTAAAGACGGATTACCCACATTTTCCTTAATCCTCTTCCCAATTTTTAACCCATCCTCATAAGGATTTTTTATTTTCTCATGAATGTATAGTTTTTGCACAGGCATTACAGACACCAAAAATCGTAAATTTTACATAACAAATATATTACATTGATAAACTAAGTATATAAATTTATCCAATTCTACTTATCATTTTATCAATTTCTAGTAGCAATTCTTTTAACCTATTTTCTAATGCCTGATTTTTATTAATTAACTCATTAACTCTATTCTTGTTATCATTAACAATGGCAAAAACTTTTTCAAATTCAGATATCGCCTCATTCGCTGTATTGGTATTAACAACTTTTAGCTTAGATACAACATCATCTAATTTAAAAATTGATTCTGAATGTTTATCAATTTCTGAATTTAAGCTTTTCGTTATTTTTTCGACGTTATCAATTACATGCGTTAAATTTTCCAAATTTTCTACAAACTTTTCAAGAATTATTGGATCGATTTCTGAACCGTTTTCGTACCTTTTTACCATTAAATAGTATTTTTCATCTATAATATTTAAAGTTTTTTCAACATTATCCAATACTGATGACAATTGATCTATTAAATTGGCCATCTCCTCATTACTTTTTCTAAAATCTTTGGCACTTTTTAGTAAATATTCAATAGACTCGTGTAAGTTTATATTAGCATCACTTTCCATGATAAGCACCTCAATTTTTACAGTGTTTATTTGTATGTTAAATATATATATTACTTGCTAACTATATACTATATATCTATATACAAGGAGGGTATGTTGCTATTAGTTATTTGTATGTAGTTGTGAACAGGGGTGAAAGAAATGAAATTCAATATTAAAACTATTATCCTTTCAATAATTGGGGCTTATATTGCAATGATAATTCTGTTTTCGATTTTATTGTATTTGTCAGGAGGAGATGTATCTAAATTGGTAATCATATTCGATGTATTGGCGTTAATTTTAAGTGGAATTTTTATAATAATGATGAAAAAAATAGTATTTGATCCATTAAAAGAACTTGAAAGAGTTACAGAAGAATTTGCTAAAGGTTCTTTAGATGTAAAAAGAGATAAGAGAGTAAAATTTAGTAAAGATAACGAGATTGGAAGAGTCTATTATAATGTGAAAGAAATATATTTTAACTTCAAGAAAACCATTGATGAGCTTAATGAAAGTAGAGAAGGTTTAAGAAAGTTAATGAAAGAAATTCAAAAGGTTATGAGTGCTGTAATTGAAGGAGATTTGACTGCAAGAATGGATGAAAGTGGAAAAAGAAATAAAATACAAAAAACCATTAATAGAGCTCTTGATAAGCTTTCAACAATGATATTTGAATTAATGCAGAGTGTTGCCAAATTAAATAAGGAAATTAAAAGAGTTGAAGAAGGGATTGAAGTAGTAAAAGAAACCTCTGACCAAATAGCAGACGCTGCTCAACAAGTTGCTACTGCAGCTACTGACCAGTCAAATAAACTTCAAGATTTAACTCAGGAGTTGGAGCATACTGTACAACTCTCAGATGAAACCTTAAAAGCTGCTGAAGAGGGAGTTTCAGCAATTAATGAAGTAGAAGAAAAATCAGATGAAGGGGTTAAGAACGTTGAAAATGCAATCGAAACAATGCAAAGAATAGCCAACGTTATCGACGAATTAGGTAGAGCTTTAGAAGATTTGGGTAAGAAAAGCCAAAAAATCAACGAAATTACTGCTTTAATTAAAGATATTGCCGAACAAACTGGTTTGTTAGCTTTAAACGCTTCTATTGAAGCTGCAAGGGCTGGAGAGGCGGGAAGAGGTTTCGCAGTCGTTGCGAGTGAAATCAAAAACCTTGCTGAGGAAATAGGAAAGTCAATTGAAGACATCAACAGAACGGTTGAAGAAATTAGAAAAGCTCTCGATAAGACTATCGATTTAGGATTAACTGGAAAGAATGAAGTGGATAAAGGAGTTGTAGTGATAGATGAGGTTAATAAAGCATTCTTAAAGATCAAAGAAGCTGTTGATAAAACTAAAGAAGTTATTGAGAATATTAAAAATGCCGCAAAAACTTCTGCAGATGATGTAGAACAGGCTTTAAAACATATTCAAGATATAGCTTCGATATCAGAAGAGTTTGCCGCTACAGCTGAAGAGTTAACAGCATCAACTGAGGAGTTGAATAGAACTATTTCAGAATTTAGAAATGTAATACTCGACTTGAAAAAAACATCTGAAATCGTTGATGAGTTATCACTTAGGTTTAAAATTGATGAAGGAAAAATAAGTAAGCTTGTAAAAGCGAGTAATACACAATAAATCCTTAAATTTGATTTAACTCCTATATATCACAATTTTCCCCTTATAAATTTTAAAAAGATGCGTAAATTATAGATTTTTATATTTTTAAGTAATCTTGTTTTATAATTCTTAACCTCCTTATAATAGTTTAAAGGTTTCTGTCTGGTTAACTATTTATAGAGCTACACTCATATTATTATATTGAAGTATTATCTATAAACTCATCGTTTTTAACAAACATTTACTTCCAAATTTTTATTATTATGATTTTAAAATTTAACAAATTGTGCTGTCATGGTAAATAAAGATTGGTGATTAGAATGGCTGATAAATCTAAAGAAATTGCAACATTTCACGGAAAAGGAATTTTAATAAATCAATATACAATAAAAAAACCTACATTAAAATGGGAAAAGCTTGATATAATATTGTATGAGGATAGCATTGAATTTAAATTCTTAAACAAATCAATAAAAGTAGATATCCAGTATATAGAAGACGTAGGTGCAGAATTACCAAGAAGAGTTATAGAAATTGCCAAATCATCCTTGGAAGATATAACCTACCACTCTTCAATAATTTTCCAACTGCCTGAATCAGATAAAACAATGATTGGATTTGCTCCAGAAACATCAATATACGGAAGAAAACCTATAGAAAACTTCTTAAGAAAGCTTTTTTATGTCTTATTGAATAAGAAAGAAATAAAAGTCCAATATGGAGCTATAAAAGGAGGTAGTATCGACCCAAATGTTAAATGGGAAGATGGCTATTTAATATTTGTTAAAACAAAGAGTACATTAGCTGGTGGAGAAATACTAGCTGTAGCTGCTTTAGAAGGTGGAAAGCCAAAAATCTACAATTTGTTTTCAAATATTGAATCCATAAGAATAAAAACTAAAGTTATAGACGATAAAGAAGAGGAAGTTTTAGAAATAAAACAAATAAAAGGCGGAGAAAGCATAACATCTTATTTATATATTCAGCCAAGAGAGAGATTATTTGTGCTTAGATACATTGCAACACTAACCAAATACAAAAACGCTGTAAAAGATTTACTACCAAAATCAGAAGATGAAGTAACTTCAGAATTTGCAGCTGAAAGCTGGTCTGGAGAAAAAATAAAAAGTGAAATTGAAAAATTAACCCCTGAAGAGCAAGAGATATTAATGTCTTTATACACAGGAATCTCTTCACTTGAACTTCCAAGCATGTTAAACATGGACGTTGACGAAGTGGAAAGAATATTAGATAACTTAATAGAAAAAGGGCTATTAGATCTCGTTAGAATTAGAAAAGAAGTAGAATTATCTGAAAAAGGTAGGGCAATAACCAACTATATCGTAACAAACTTCTAAAAATATTTAAATCTCATTTTAATATTGGTTGTTATTGATTTTGCTAAAGTATATAAAATACTGCAATACTTTATATATACTAAATAACAATTCTCTAAAAGCCAAATATGGTGGTAACATGGCAAATATAGTAAAAACATTAGTTGTAGATGACTCTGCATTTATGAGAAACATTTTGAAGAGAATATTAACACCAACAGGTAAATTTGTGGTTGTTGGAGAAGCCTCAAATGGTAAAGAAGCTATTGAAAAAGCTAAAGAACTAAAACCAGATTTGATAACAATGGATATTGTTATGCCAGAAATGGACGGTATTACTGCCACAAGAGAAATTAAACAGATTCTACCAGACGTAAAAGTTGTTATGTGTACTTCAGTCGACCAAGAAAAGAAAGTTATTGAAGCCATTGAAGCTGGTGCAGAGGGATACATTGTAAAACCATTTCAAGCTCAAAAAGTTCTTGAAGAGTTAAATAAACTTTTCCCTGATTAATTTATTTTTTCTTATGTTATTTTGTTATTAGGGTTATCATTTTAGTGATATTTAATGATAAATGTATTACAATATACGCCAAAGAGCTATAAAAAGTATTACAAAAATATTTACAACGTGTGAGATGCATGAAATACAAAAATATTGAGATTTCTCCAAGATCTTGGGAAGTTATAATCAAAACCATCATTGGGACTACATTGGGGGATTATGAAATGACATCGAATACTGCAATTATTAACAATTTTGATTTAGATAAGCTAAGTAAAATTGAAAATGTGGGAAAATACGCCTCAGAAAAAGCTATGAAATTTATCACTGAAATGACTGGATACTCAGCTGAATTGAAGGTATTCAATATTAGATTAATTACTCCAAAAGAGATAAAAGAAGAGTATGGGGAAGAGAAAAAAATATTTACAAAAATTGATTTTTCAGGAGATATTAGCGGAACAGGTTTGTTGATCTTCTCTGAAGATTCTGCTGTAGAACTTTCTAAAGCTATGCTTTTAGGAATGGGAATGGAATCAGATAGTGACGAAATGGATGAGATGAAAATCTCAGCTATTAATGAAATATGCAATATATTAATATCTGCCTATGTGGATTCATTTGCAAACTTTATAAATACTTCATTAAATATGACCCCTCCATCCTATATTGTAGGTTCTGGAAAAGAATTTTTAGAAAAAATTTTCAATGAGAAAAATATAGGGGATGATGACATAATCCTGGCCTTTAGGTCTACACTGCATATATGCGAAGTAGGAACTGGTTTTGATGTATTGATTGTGTTACCGCACGATTCAATAAATATACTATTTGAGAGTATGAATAAAAATGAAGTTAATGATAAATTAAGTGCAAAATATGAAGGGCAATAATTTTCTTATTTTTACTCTTTTTATTTTAACAATATAATGCCAAAAGTGATGAATATGAGTTTACTACAACCCATCCATAAGCTAATAGACATTAGTAAAGAAGCTACCGAAAATATGGCAAAAGCTTTTATGGAATTAACTAGGGAAAATGTTGAAGTATATTTTTTAGGATTGAGGTTTGCATTAGTAGAGTTCGTCCCAGAGCAATTTGGGGATGAACAATATAAAGCCGCAAGAATTGATTTTAGTGGGGTTCTTGACGGTAAAGGACTGATTTTATTGCCTGAGAAAGATTCTGTAAAACTTGAAAAATTAATGCTCATTGACATTCTCTGGGACAGTATGGTTAGTAAAACAGATCTTCCAAACTACGAAGAGATGGAAAGTGCATTAATCGGGGAAGTTGGAAATATCGTAATATCATCATTTTTAAACGTTTTTGCAAATAGGCTTAATGGCACTATTGATATAACTCCCCCAACATTTATAAAAGATATTGGTTTTACAATAGTTGAATCGTTAATTGCTGAAATAGCTGAGAAAACTGATATAGTCATGTTATTTGACACAAAAGTTGAAATTATTGGAAGATTTCCAATAAAATGTTATCTGATAATTACTATCGACCCTGAGTCACTTGAAAGATTGGATAGCATATTTGGCTGAATTTAATTATTATCATTCTCAGGTTTTTGATAAATTCTTTCTCTTGCATTGTATGTTTTAAATAATTTTTTTGCTTCTCCATGAAGTATTTCTGTTTTTCCAAGTATTAAAAATCCACCCGGGTTTAACGCTTCATAAAATTTCAAAAAAAGTTCTTCTTGAATTTTTTTATCGAAGTAAATAATTACATTTCTACACAACACCATATCCATATTTTTTAATGGAGGATCTTTTATAAGGTCGTGATATTGAAACCTTACAAATTTTTTTAGTGTATTTCTTACCATGTACTCATCATCATTAATTTTTATGAAATATTTTTGTACAATATTTGGAGGCAAGTTTTTTAGTTGTTTTGCATGATACACTCCTCTTCTCGCTTTAGCAAGAATTTCCTTATCTATATCCGTGGCTGTTATTGAAACGTTTAACAATTTCCTCTTATGCTTTTCCATAGCTTCACTTATGATGATTGCTATACCATAAGGCTCTTCTCCTGAAGAACATCCTGCACTCCATACCCTTATCATTCTTTTTCTTCTATCAGCCACCCATCCATCAATAATCTTATGTATCTCTTTGTATACTGTAATATCCCTCCAAAATTCCGTAACATTAACCGTTAGAGTTTCTGCCAGTTTTTCATTTTCATCACTATGATTTCTCAAGTATTCATAATATTCCTTAAATGTTTTACATTTTGTGGCTTTCATTCTTACTTTAATTCTTCTCATAACATAACTATCTTTATATTGAGTAACGTCTATTTTTAACACATTTTTAATATGGTTTATTATCCTTTTAAGATACATTTGCTCTATGGCATCAAGTTTCTCATTATTATTTCCTAATCCTATTGCCATACTACCCCATTCTTTTAAGGATTAAACAAATCTTATGTTTTTAAAACCATTATATATAACTTAGCATGGTTTTAACAAAACAATCTAAGGCTGTAAATTGAAAAACAGATAAATATTAAGAAAAAATATCATTAACATCCATAGTTAATTTGATATAATCTTACCTTAGCTCATCCAAATTATAAGTTACTTAAAAATTAAAAAATAATTTTTTATATTTTGATTTCTTTTATTAGATATTGTGAGATTAATCTCACCAATGAGACTGGTAGAATTATTACTGGTGATCATTCATGGATTTAGGAACTACTAAATACATCATTTATGCTGAACTCATTGCTGATGGTTACGTTGAAAAGCATGATGTGATTGGAGCAATATTTGGACAAACGGAAGGGCTTTTAGGAGATGAATTGGATTTGAGAGAACTGCAAAAGACGGGAAGAGTGGGAAGGATAGATGTTGAGTTAACCAACATTAACGGAAAGTCAATAGCTAAGATAACAGTTCCTTCAAGTTTGGACAGGATTGAAACTTCCATCCTGGCCGCTACTTTAGAAACGATAGATAGAGTAGGACCGTGTGTAGCAACAGTAAAAGTAATAGATATTGAAGATGTTAGGAAGAAGAAGAGGGAATATATTGTTGAGAGGGCTAAAGAGATTTTAAAGCAGTTGATGAGCAATATCGATATAAATACAGTTGTTGAAGAAGTCAAAGAAAGCGTAAGGATGGGGGAAATTATTGAATATGGATCTGAAAAACTGCCAGCAGGTCCTGCAGTTGATAGCTCAGATGACATTATAGTTGTTGAAGGTAGGGCAGATGTTCTCAATTTGTTGAGGTGTGGTATTAAAAATGTGATAGCTGTTGAAGGAACCTCTGTCCCAAAAACCATTGTAGAGCTTAGTAAGAAAAGAATAGTAACTGTTTTTACAGATGGGGATAGAGGAGGAGAATTAATCTTAAAAGAGCTTTTACAGGTTTGTGATGTTGATTTTGTGGCAAGAGCTCCACCAGGTAAAGAAGTTGAGGAGCTGTCTAAAAAAGAAATAATGAAATGTTTAAGAAGCAAAGTTCCTGCTGAACATATATTGGCTCAGATATTAAAAGAGAAACAAAAAGTTGAAGTCAATGAAATTAAAGAGGTTGAAACTGAAATTCCTGAAACAAATACAGCCAATAATGAAGTAGGGGTTAAAGTTGAAAGTAATTTATTTAACTTGCCTCCTAAATATAACAAATACCAAAAGTTTTATGAAAAACTTATTAAATTAGAAGATTCCAAGGCATTAATTATCGTCGGAGATAAGGAAGAAGTTGTTGATATTGAAGAATTGATTAACAATATAGATAACTATGAAACCATTGACAAAATCATAATTAACGGAACAGTTACGCAAAAACTTATTGATGTTTTGTATGAAAAGACAAATTTGCTTTTCTGTAAGGATGCAAAAATTATAAAAAAGCCAATAAATTTATCAGTTGTTAGTTTTGGTGATTTAAATGCATAAAGATGAATTAATCCAACTACATCAACTTTTAATATATTTAAGAAAATACATTGAAAAAAAATACAACTGTGAAGATGAGGAATTTAAAGAGTATGATATGTTAAATATTTACCCTCATCATATTCATAGAACTAAGGCAGAGCATATCTATGCCATCTTTTTACTTTCAAGTATTATAGCAAAAATTTTATCGGATAATGGAAAAATTCCAAGAAGTGTTTCAAACTTACTTAGAGTTAGCGGAGATAAAATAAAAAGAGAAATTCAAAGGAAAAGAAGCAAGGTAAAAAACATATAAAATTCTTTAAGTGATAGGATGATAATGTTTGCATTACCAAATAAAGGAAG
This sequence comes from Methanocaldococcus fervens AG86, assembly GCF_000023985.1. Classification (GTDB taxonomy): domain Archaea; phylum AGJL01; class Methanococci; order Methanococcales; family Methanocaldococcaceae; genus Methanocaldococcus; species Methanocaldococcus fervens. The sequence continues at coordinate 1,040,459 of NC_013156.1, read as the reverse complement.
GATATCAGAGCCTGTATTGAAGGTTTTAGAAAAGGCAGGGTTGAAGATTACTGTAAAAGGAAGAAGTTTATTTGCCAATACTGTAGATGAAAACATTAAAGTGATGTTTGCAAGAGCAAGAGATATTCCAGAATTTGTAGCTGATAGTGTTGCAGATATAGGGGTTACTGGCTATGATTTGGTTTTAGAGAGAAATGTTGAAGATAAAGTTGATTTTCTTTTAGATTTTGGCTTTGGATTTGCAAAATTAGTTTTAGCTGCTCCAGAAAACTCAGAGATAAAAAGCGTTGATGACATAAAAGAAGGAATGAGAGTAGCAACAGAATTTCCAAATCTAACAAGGAAGTATTTTGAAAAATTAAACAAGAAAGTTGAGATAATTGAGCTTAGTGGCGCTACTGAAATAGCTCCATTTATAGGAATTGCTGATTTAATTAGTGATTTAACATCTACAGGGACAACTTTAAGGCTAAACAGATTAAGAATTATAGATGAAATTATTTCCTCAACTACAAGATTGATAGCAAATAAAAACAGCTTAAAAGATAAAGAAAAGAAAGAAAAAATAGACCAAATAGTTATAGCCATAAAAAGTGTTTTATTCGCAGAAACAAAAAGATTAATTATGATGAACGCTCCAAAAGATAAAGTTGAAGAAATTAAAAAACTAATTCCAGGAATGAGTGGCCCAACAGTATCTGAAGTTTTATCTGATGATAATATGGTAGCAATTCATGCAGTTGTAAATGAGGAAGAGATATTTACCTTAGTTCCTAAACTCCATGCTTTAGGAGCGAGAGATATATTGATAGTGCCTATTGAAAGGATATTATAAATATATCCAAAAGTTTTATATACTAAAAGTCAGTATGTTGTTATACCTATTATAAGCCACGATGATACTATAGGGCACAGAAGCCCTGTAGGAGTGGGCAATTCCTCCGGATTGCCCATAAAAGATGAAGGAGGTTGAAAATATGGCAGTTTATGTAAAATTTAAAGTTCCAGAAGACATTCAAAAAGAGTTATTAGACGCAGTAGCAAAAGCACAAAAAATTAAAAAAGGAGCTAACGAAGTTACAAAGGCAGTTGAAAGAGGTATTGCAAAATTAGTTATTATCGCTGAGGATGTTCAACCAGAAGAAGTTGTTGCTCACCTTCCATACTTATGTGAAGAAAAAGGAATTCCTTACGCTTACGTAGCTTCAAAACAAGATTTAGGTAAAGCTGCTGGATTAGAAGTTGCTGCATCATCAGTAGCTATAGTTAACGAAGGAAACGCTGACGAGTTAAAGGCATTAATTGAAAAAATAAATGCTTTGAAACAGTAAATTATTAGAAGCTATTGGCTATTATATTATTATATGGCTACGAAACACTTACAACTTTTTTTATAAATTTTTAAACCTTTGATTATTATTAGGTGATGAGAATGGAAGACGAATTTGTTTATAAAGAAGCAGTAGCTGCTGAAGTTATTGAAGTTATTGGTAGAACAGGAGTTACTGGAGGAATCTTACAAGTTAGATGTAAAATCTTAGGTGGAAAAGATACTGGAAGAGTTTTAGTTAGAAACGTTAAAGGTCCAGTTAAAGTTGGAGACATCATCATGTTAAGAGAAACAGAGAGAGAAGCAAGACCATTAGATAGAAGAAGGTAAATAATATTAATTAAATTATTTTTAAAACACTAATTTAGAGGGATAACATGCCAGAATGGAAAGTATGTAGCTTTTGCGGTTATGAAATTGAACCTGGAAAAGGAAAAATGGTAGTTGAAAGAGACGGGACTGTATTATACTTCTGCTCATCAAAATGTGAGAAAAGCTACAAAATGGGAAGAAACCCAAGAAAGTTAAAATGGACTAAAGTTTACCAAGATTTGAAGGCAGAGTTAAAGAAAGCTCAACAATAAATTAATTGGCTTTTTTAAGACTTATTTAAAATTTTAATTTACATTTTTAAATAACTTCTTATTTTGGTGATAATGTTGAAATTTATTGATCTATTTTGTGGATGTGGGGGATTTTCAAGAGGATTTGTAGAAGAGGGTTTTGAGCCGTTAGTGGCTGTGGAGTTAAATGAAGATGCTGCTTTTTCTTATGCATTAAACTTTAATGGTAAAATATATGAGAAAATAAAACCAGGGGAGTTTAGATTAAAAGAATTAAAGGGTTATGTTGGGATATATCCATTTAAATTTCCATTTGAGGATGAAGATATAAAATGGCTAAAAAAGTTGGGAACTTTAAATGAAAAAACTGAAAAATTAAGTCCTGTTGTTATAAACGATGATATTAGGGAAATTCATTCAATTGAAATAGAAAAATTCTGCAAAAATAAAAAAGTAGATGTTATTATTGGCGGTCCTCCATGTGAAGGATATACTGGGGCTAATCCAAAGAGGGAAAAAAATCCTTATGATAGGTTATATAAAGATGAAACTGGAAGATTAGTTTTAGAATATATAAGGATTGTTGGGGAATTACAGCCAAAAATATTCGTTATGGAAAATGTTCCTGGAATTAAAGAGGTTAGAGGGGAAATAGTTAAGGAATTTAGAGAAGTCGGTTATGAAGATATATACTTTAATACATTAAATGCAGAAGATTACGGAAATCCATCTGTTAGAAGGAGAGTTTTTGTTTCAAATATAGAGATAAAGCCTGAAAAAACTCAACCAAAAACTGTTATTGAGGCAATAGGAGATTTGATGTATAAGGGCAGGGATGTTCCAAATCATGAATTTGCTGCCCTACCTGCAAGGTTCAGGAGGAGGGTTCATAAATTAGGATGGGGAGATGCATTTATCTATTTCAAAGGAGCCAATAGAAGGTTGGGTAATTATATAAGGTTGCATCCACTTAAATTAGCTGAGACTGTTATGGGGAAAAGATATTTCATCCATCCTTATGAAGATAGGTTGTTAACTCCAAGAGAGCAGGCAAGGTTAATGAGCTATCCTGATTACCATTTATTTGCTGGAGGCATAAGGAGCTGTTATAATCAAATTGGAGAAAGTGTTCCAGTCGCTTTAAGTAGAGCTATAGCCAAAGTAGTTAAGGAAAATCTATAAATTTACACCTCCGAGCAAGACGAGGAGGTGTTAGATTTTGATGAACCTTTTACTAAAAGATTCAAGTAGAGTTATCGTTAAGGTAGTTAAGGAAAATTTAAGATAAAAAGATAAATAAATAAAAACTACAAAAAAATTAAAAACAAAAAATTAAAGGTGAGAAAAATGTTTGTTTGCTTACACAATACATACAGTGCTAAGCAGGTAGAGGAGTTCGGAAGAATCGCCTATGGGTTTGATGTTAATACAATAGTCGTAACAAAGGCAACAGCATCAGCTGCTCAAAGTGGAGTTCCAATATTGCATAAGATGGCATACAAGTTAGGAAAGAATGTTTTATTCTTTGAGGAGTTGGATGATGCTATAGAGGTTTTAAGACCTGAGAAAGTATTTTTAATTGGAAATAAAAGTATCTGTGATGAAAAACTAAATATTGAAGAAGTTGGAGAGAATGATTTAGTTGTTTTCTGTGGAGCTTCAACTGGTTTCACAAAATTAGAACTGGAAAAAGGTTTAGGAAGATATATCGTGGAGAATGAGATTGGAGCTTTAGGTAATTTAGCTATCTTCTTACATGAGATGAGTAAAAAAATCTAATTTATTCTTTTGGTTTCATATTTTTGATGATTTCAATAAATCTTCCAATAACCTTATCTCTCAAACCTTCAACGAATTTTAAGCTACCAGCGCACTCATGCCCTCCCCCATCTAAAGATGCCTCAGGAATCTCCTCCATTAACTGCTCAACTATCAAGTTCAAGTTGAAGTTGTACTTTTCATGAACTGCATCTGTAGCTCTAACAACTCCAAAGTCAGGACCGTAAGATAAAGTTATTATTGGCTTATCCTCTCCATATTTTTGAACTATGTAGTCGTGAGCAAATCCAGTGGTTTTTCCTGGAGCTGGGAAAGTGAATTTATGAGCATATTTTTCAACATCTAACGTATTCAAGATAATTCCATTCTCTAAGAATTCTGTTTTTAAAGCTGGAATAACTGCCTTCATCTGCCTTTCAACCATCTTCATAGCCTGCTCATATAATATGTCTATAAGCTCCTCATGCCTACTAAACTCTTTTATATTTGTAGCTAATATATCATCAACAATTCCCTTACCATCCATAAACCTCAAGTAAAATGCCTCAAAGTCCATACATAAAGCTATTTTTTCCAAATACTCCCTATCGTAATCCCTACCCTTACCGTATTTTTTACTCAACTCGTTCAATCTGTCTAATGCTATTTTTATATACTGCTCTGCCTCTTCTCCTTTAGCATGATCTCCAACAACTGCTATTCCTGGAATATGTTTAATTTCATCCTCAACATCTGGATTAATCATTCTTGCTATCTCTGTTCCCAAAACACCAGCAGTTAAGTTGCTATCCCCTCCAACTAAGTATGGATTTACATGGGCATCTACGTAGTCATCAACCTCAACTTTTCCATCAACAACCTCTCCAGGGAAGTGGTGGTCTATTACAATAACCTCTATACCATAAGCCTTTGCCTTAGATATAGCTGGAATATCTTCATCAGTACTTCCATTATCAAGCAATACAATCAAAGGCAGTTTCTGTCCAAATTTCAAAGCATCTTCTATGGAGAATACTAAGTCCTTTGTTACATCCTCTAATTCATAGAATGGTGCTTTTGATGGTCTCCTTTTAAAGAAATGCCATATTGCATCAACATCTATTGCAAATTTATCAATTATTGGGAGTATAGCCTTTTCTAAAGCAATTCCTCCACAATAACCATCTGTATCTGCATGATGTCTAATAATTATTGGTCTCCCATCTAAAACTGCCTTTCTAATCCTTTTAGCAACATCTGCCATTTTTGGTCTTAATCTCTCTAAGATTTCGCTTTTAACTAAGAATGGTATATTCTTAGCTGGCTCTGCCCTTCTATCAATCTCTTCCTCTATTTTCTTCTTAATCTCCTCAGCCTCTTCCCCTTCCAATTTTTGAAGCTTTATCCTTTCAATCTGTAATCTTCCATCCCTTATTGTAACTCTCCCTATAACATCAACAATATCTCCAACCTTAACTTCTGGATGGGCCCTCAAACCAGCTATTTCTAAAGCAGCTACCCAGGCAAAGTCCGTTCCATCCGTTACTGTAAATACCGTAGGTCCTGGAGTCTGGACGATTTGAACAACTTCTCCCTTTATATGAACTACTTGGTCTTTCATCTCAACTAAATTTTGAGATATATCTTTTATATTGGTTAAAGGAATCTCCTTCTCATACTTAACTAAATCATAAGTTGTTAGTGGGATATATTTAAAGTCAATTTCCCTCTTTTCAGGCCTTACATCAATTGCTTGAACTATTATTTCATCACCAATATTTAAATTCTCCAATTTTAAGCTTATCATATCCCTTGGTCTTAAAAGACCCCTAACTTGCTCATTTAAATTAATAAAAGCCCCATATTTTTCAATTCTTGTAACGACTCCTTTGTAAAATTTACCTGGTTCAACATCATGGAACGTGGCAAGTTCATCGAATACATATACATTTCTCAATCCTTTTTTCCTCTCCTCTTCCTCTTTTAAACACTTATCACATAACGTTCTATCTTTAAAGTCAGGATACTTACCAATAACTGCTCCACATCTGTCACATTTAACTACCTTTCCACTACCTCCACAAAAATCACATTTTGCATAAATAGGAACTTTTCCTGTTCCTTTACATTTTGGACAAGGTATTTCTCCATAATCCAAATCATAAGTAGCTCTTTTAGAAACTCTTTTCATGTGTTGTTTTGGTGAAAATTCATCTATAAATCCAGTTCCTTCACATACAGGACATGTTTTATATTTAACTACTTTTTTTCCAGTTCCATCACAAATTGGACATTTTTCTATCATATTCTCCCTCAAAATAATTATAAAATAGGCTAATAGCTTTAAATTTGTTTTATTTTGCTCTTTTAATTTTATATTAAAAATAGCATCATCATGTAATTATTTAAAAGTAAAATATTGATTGTTATTTATATAGTTTTTCATTCCAATTCAAACCTCCTTTATTTTCTCCTTTGCTTTCTTTTTAAGATAATAATTTCCCAAAAATCCAGAAACTATTGGAAGAGGTGTGAGCATATATATTGCTCCGCCAAAAACCCCTAAAATCTTTTTATAGAATTTTAGTGAATTTATAATATCATCATCTACATTAAATATTAAAGATTTTATTAACTTCTTCTCTGAGTTGTAAACAATGTCATAGCTCCACAATATGGCCTGATATAAAGGTGTTGCTTTCCCTTCAAAAGTCGTTCTTTTTTTAACTATCGCCTTATATAAATCATCTGCTGAATTTCCTTCAAATAGTGTATATGCATTACCTACCATCCTCGCTATGTGGGCATCACTACTTCCAATAAATGCAAACGGCTTTTTGTGGTAGTTTTTTATAACTTTATTTAAGGCGATGTTGTTAACTATCCCGTCTCTGTGATAGGCGTTAAAGACCTCAACTCCATCCAAATCTAAATCAAATATCCTATCTCCAAGAGCCTTACATATTGGGCTGTATGGATGGGGGGCTATGGCTAAACCTCCCTGCTCTTTAATTCTCTCTATCGTCTCTTCTGGGGTCAAATATTTTGGAATTTCCTCATTTAAAAATAAACCAATGATCTCCCCTTCTTTTGTCATAATTTCACTACCTACAATGACCTCTACTCCAAACTCTTTCTCAATTTTCTTTGTTTCAACCCCTCCCCTGATAGTGTTGTGATCTGTTATCGCCAAAACACCAATTCCTCTTTTTTTAGCAACTTTTAATATATTTCTCGGTTCTTCAACAGAATCTGGAAAGCTAAGTTTCCAAAATTTACAAATTCCAGAATATTTTGTATGTATATGCAAATCTGCTTTCATAATATCTCCTTAATTTACCGAATATTAATTAAACTACTAAAGACATTTTTGGGGTTTTTAACATTTTTAGCATTAAAATTCACGTTATTCCTCCCCACTTTATCTAAGAGACATTATGAGGGGCTTTAGCTCCTCCTAATGCATCATTTTGATGAAACTTTCTTAAAGTTTCATTCAAAGATTTTTAAAACATTTGGAATCTTCTCAATCAAATCAAGAGGGGTAAAGCAGTAGCCCTTCTCTTTCAATAATAAATCTCCAGCATATCCATTTATAAAAGCCCCACAGCATGCTGATATAAAAGCATCATTAACAGCAAACAAAGCTCCAATTAAGCCAGCTAACACATCCCCAGTTCCCCCTTTTGTTAAACCTGCATTTCCTGTTTTGTTTATTTTTACATTGTTGGCATTAAATATTATATCATATTTTCCTTTTAACACAATCGTTGATTTTATTTCCTCTATATTGTTTAAATCAATATTCATATATTCAAATTCTTTTCTATGTGGAGTAAATACATAATTTTCAGAGAATTTAAAGTTATTATAATCAATAACTTTAATCGCATCTGCATCAATTACAGCTTTTTTATCATATTTTAACAAAAATTCATTTACAAAAGCTTTAGTTTCATCATTAACTCCAAAACCATTACCTAATACAACAACATCGTATTTCTTAGCTACATCTAATGCGTAATCAACATGTTTAGAGCTTAAATAATCTCCTTCAACCCTATACATAATAAACTCTGGATTATTAAGCTTATCTACAACATCATCAACAGACAAAATTCCAACCAAATCTGCAATTTTTGATGCCGCCAATCCTGCAAGTATTGGAGCTCCAAAGAAATCCCTACTTCCTCCAATAATTAAAACTTTCCCATTCTGCCCTTTGTGGCTTCTACTATCTCTTTTTCTCAAGGCTTTTAAATCTCCCCATCCAACGACATATTCAGCCTCTTTTGGTATGCCAATCTCTTTTACAATAGCATTTTCTTTATTTATCGTCTTTCTTTTGTAGAATGTTATGGTTAAATCACTCTCTAAGTTTCCAGTCTCAACATCAACACTAACAACAAATAAATCCTTATTTATTTTCTTTAACTCGTTAATTTTATTGACTATTGTTTTAAACGGCTCCCTCAACTCTCCTTTAACACCAGTTCCTATCATCGCATCTACAACAACAGCTTTTTTATCTTTTAGTCTTTCAAATATATCCTCAACTTCTTCAGCTATCCTAATCTCTCTAATTTTTATATTTCCAAATTCTGCCAAATTTTTTAATATCTTAAAATTTTCTCTCGCTTCATAGGTTTTTATCTCCCCTTCCTTCCCTATTAATACAACCTCCCCTTTACCTAGGTGTCTCGCAACTACAAACCCATCTCCTCCGTTATTACCAGTTCCACAAAATATAACATATTCCTCAGCTTCAATATCCTTAATCTCCTCATAAACTACCTTTCCAGCATTTTCCATTAACAGTATTTTCGGAATCCCTAAAAATTCTGCATTATCATCAATAATTGCCATCTCTTTTGGAGTTACCACTTCCTTTTCTTTAATTTTTTCCTTTAAAATATTAAATAGCTCCATAATCTCCCCACAAAATTTTATAGAAAATTCCTCAACAATATTTATAATTATGTATATTAAACATATATAATGCTTAAGCATAACTAAAAATAAATAAATTAAAAGGTGTTAGTATGAAGTTTGGTATCTCATCATTAGTCTTTTTACCAGAGAGCTTAACATCCTCATTGGAAAAGATTGCTGAACATAACTTTGATGCATGGGAAATTGTTTGTGAAGGAACGCACTATTTATCCCCAAAGAATATAAAATATCTTATGGAACTGAAAGAGAGATATGAGGTTGATATCATAGTTCATGCCCCTTTTTCAGATTTAAATCCAGCATCAATGAATGAAAGGATTAGGAGATTAACTATTGAATGCATTAGAGATGCTATAGAGGGAGCTTTTGAACTCGATTCCGAGGTTGTTGTGGTTCATCCCGGCTATATCCCACCACTTTGGGGAGAATATGTAAATGAAGTGTTAGATAATAATTTCTCAACACTCTCTGAGATCGTAGAGATAGCTGAAGATTATGGAATAAAAATTGGTTTAGAAAATATGCCAAACTTTAAAGGACTTTTAGGAATAACTCCAGAGTCTTTAATGGAAATTGTTAAAGACATTGATTCAAAGAATTTAGGGATAACGTTTGATATAGGACATGCAAATACTGCTGGAAATCCAGCCGAATTTGTTGAAAAACTGCAAAATATTGGAATTGGTATTATTCACGTCCATGCTCACGATAATAACGGTTATGATGATGAGCATTTGAAAGTAGGGGAGGGGAATATTAACTTTATTGAAGTTCTCGAAAAGTTAAAAGAAATTAAATATGATGGAATAATCAGCATAGAGAACAAAAATATTAGAGATGCAGTAAAAAGCAAGGAGATGTTAAGTGAATATTTAGAGATTGTCAATGAAAAGGCAGCTGAGATAAAGAAAAGTAAAATAAAAGAATAAATCTTTTTTATTTTATTTTTTATTTTTTGGTGATATTGTGACAATAGCCTTTGGACCAGTTCCATCAAGAAGATTGGGAAAGAGTTTAGGAATAAACAATATTCCATGCAAGTTTTGTAGCTATGACTGTTTATATTGCCAAGTTGGAAGAACCTTAAACAAAACAACAGAAAGAAGGAACTTTTATAATCCAGAGAATATTTTTAAATCTGTAAAGGAGAAAATAGATAAGTTATCCAATGAAAAAATTGACTATCTTACCTTTGTCGCAGATGGTGAGCCAACATTGGACATAAATTTATCAAAAGAGGTTGAAATGCTTAGAAATTTTAACATTCCAATAGCAATAATTACAAACTCATCATTAATTTGGAAGGAAGATGTTAAAAATGATTTATTGAACTTTGATTTAGTATCATTTAAGGTAGATTCTACAGATGAAAAGCTTTGGATGGAAATAAATAGACCTCATAAAGATTTAGTATTAGATAAAATTTTAGAAGGCATTATGGATTTTAGAGATAGCTATAAAGGAAAGTTAATAACTGAGACGATGATTTTGGGAAATGTAAACTATACAGAGGAAGCTATAGTTAAAACAGCGGAGTTTTTAAAAGACTTAAAGCCAAATAAATGCTATTTAAATACACCAATAAGACCATCATCTGAAAAACACGTAAAACCTCCTAAAATAGGGATTTTAAATAAAATATTACCTATATTTAATGAAATTATTGGAAAAGATAAGGTTGAACTCTTAGGGAAATTTGAAGGTTATGAATTTATATTATCCGATGATATTGAAAATGACATATTGGCTATAACTTCCGTTCATCCTATGAGGGAGGAGGTTATTAAAGAACTGTTAAACAAAAGAAACATTAGCTTTGATATTATAAATAAAATGGTTGAAGAAGGAAAATTAATAAAATTGGAATATAATGGAGAAATCTTTTACATGAAAAAGATTAAAAGCAGAGAATAATTTTTTGGTGATAAAATGGAAGATATTAAAATTAAAGAGATTTTTGAAAACATCTATGAAGTTGATTTAGGAGATGGCCTGAAAAGAATAGCTACAAAATCCATTGTTAAAGGAAAAAAGGTTTATGATGAAAAAATAGTAAAAATTGGTGATGATGAGTATAGAATTTGGAATCCAAACAAAAGTAAGTTAGCAGCTGCAATACTCAAAGGTTTAAAGGTTATGCCAATAAAAAGAGATTCAAAAATCTTATACTTAGGAGCTTCAGCTGGAACAACACCTTCTCACGTTGCGGATATTGCAGATAAAGGCATTGTTTATGCCATAGAATACGCTCCAAGAATCATGAGGGAACTTTTAGATGCGTGTGCTGAGAGAGAAAATATTATCCCAATATTGGGAGATGCAAATAAGCCCCAAGAGTATGCAAACATCGTTGAGAAAGTGGATGTTGTTTATGAGGATGTTGCTCAACCAAATCAAGCTGAGATTTTAATTAAAAATGCAAAATGGTTTTTGAAAAAAGGCAGTTATGGAATGATTGCGATAAAGGCAAGAAGTATTGATGTTACAAAAGACCCAGAAGAAGTATTTAAAGAACAGAAAGAGATTTTAGAATCTGGAGGATTTAAAATAGTTGATGAAGTTGATATAGAGCCATTTGAAAAAGACCATATTATGTTTGTTGGTGTTTGGGAGGGATAAATAACCCTAATCATTTTAATTTTACCTAAGGTTGGTGGGAATATGAGAGTTTTTGAGGTAATGAGAGAAACAAAGGAAACAAATATTTATCTAAAAATAAACATTGATGGAACTGGAAAATATAAAATAGATACTGGTATTCCATTTTTTGACCACTTATTATCTTCTTTTGCAAAGCATGGATGTTTTGATTTGATAGTCAAAGCAAGAGGAGATTTGGAAGTGGATGACCATCACACCGTTGAAGATGTTGGAATTTGCTTAGGTTTAGCTCTAAATCAGATTGAGAGGAAAAATATTTTCAGATTTGGATGGGCAATAATTCCAATGGATGATGCAAGGGCAACTGTAGCTATTGATTTGGGAGGGAGAAGCTATTGTGTAGGAAATTACAAACCTAATAGAGAATTTGTTGGGGATTTAGCTACTGAAAACATAAACCACTTTTTTGAATCAGTTGCAAGCTATGGAATGCTAAATATACATTATGATGTGATTGGAAAAAATGAACACCACAAAGCTGAGGCGTTGTTTAAAGCATTTGGTGTTGCTTTAGATTTAGCCACAAAAATTGATGAAAGAAAAGGGATTATAAGCACCAAAGGAGAAATAAAGTTATAACCATAGTGGCAAAGCCCCTATTGGTATACGACCCCATAGGGCTTACACCCTATTGACATGCCCCAAAAGTTTTGATCAACCTTTTGTTAAAAGGTTGTTCGGATACCTCAGGATGTATTGCCTCGCTACGCTTGGCAATGCCTCTTAGTAGGTTCTGATTATTATTTTATAATTTATTAAATTTATTCGATAATCAAAGTTATGTCTCCATCCTCCATTAACTAAAACATCATATTAATCTAAAATCCACAACATCCCCTTTTTCACATCGCGTAACTACTGAAGCAACAATATTTTTAGAAAACAATATTGCATTAGTTGGTTTTATAAAGGTAAAAATAGCTTTAAACCCTTCCTCTATCAATCCAACATTCTCAAGCTTTAATATCTTTGCATTGTTTATTGTTGCCATTCTCAAAATATCCTTTGGCTCAATGTGGTAGAGTTTATAAATAAAGTCCATTTCTTTAAATATTGATGGAGAGTTTGCCATAAAGTTGTCAGTCCCAATTCCAACAAGCAAATTTTCGTTAAGCTCATTCAACTTTGGCATGCCAACATTAAAAGATAAATTAGCTCTTACACATGCAACAACTGGAATGTTATTTTCTTTTAACAACTCTAAATCGTTGTTTGTTAGATGAGTCCCATGAACGATAAAATCTGGTTTTACTCCCAAATAGGTTAATCTCTCAATCTCTGTCATGCCATATTTGTTTAAGCTGTATTTTAAAGCTCCTTCATGCTCAGCCGCGTGTATAGCAAATAATTTTTTATCATCTTTCTCTTTAAATCTCTTAAAAACTCTAAATATTAGTTTTAATTCATCATTTTCAAATTCATTAGCCCCACTCAACCCTAAACCATCAGATATTTCTAAAATCTCTTCAACCTCTTTCTTATCAACCTTTGTAGGCCTTCCCAATATTATTGCCTTAGGATAATCATAAGATTTTAAAGCAGTTTTTAATAAATTAATTCCTTTAACTCCATTTTCCCTAAAATCACAAAAGAACTTTATTCCATGCTCCTTCATATCCTCTAAACCAAGTTTCATACCTTCAACTAACATATTGTCATTGCATTCAGCCAAATATCTATGTTTTAAACCGTTTGGTGGCTTGACTAATTCATCCAAAGTTTTATTAATCCCTATATCCTTTATACTATTATCAGCTATATGTGTGTGGGCATTTATAAGTGGAGGGATAATAAGGCCTTTAAACTCAATAACATCTTTATCATGTTCATTTGTAAAACCTTTAATTATCCCATCTTCAATAACCAAAGTTCCTTTTCTTAGCTCATAATTCTCTCCATACAAAAATTTCCCTTTCAATAGCAACAAAATCACCGTTGAGATTTATGATCAACAATAAGCTGAAATTGGGGATAAAGGTATTGCTATTAATAATTTTACTACACAGCCTCATATCAGTTTTTAATTTAGAGTTTTATATAGGGTTATTTACCAAATACCAAAATCAAATAATCATTGTTGCCATAATAATCCTATCTGGGCTTATTATTGTAGATATTACCTCTGAGATATTTAAAAAGTATGCAATTAAGAGGGAAGAAAAGGCTGGAGAGTATTTAACTCTAAACTATATCTTTAAATATTTTGTTTATCTTTGCGTTGCTTTGACAATTTTTGGAGTTTTATATCAAAATGTATCATCTTTGGTTGTTTCAGTTGGTTTAATTGGTGCGGCAATAACCTACGCTTTGCAAAAGCCAATTTTAAATTTTGCTGGATGGATTGTTATACTATACACAAGAACAATAAAAATTGGAGATAGAATTTATATTAAAGATGTCGGAGCTGGAGATGTGTTTGATATAGACACTCAACACATTTATCTAAGTGAATTAACCTTAGACACATTAGATTCTACTGGAAGAGTTTTAGTTATTCCAAATTCCTACATATTCACAACATCTATAATCAATTTTACAAAGGGAACACCATATATTTGGGATTATTTTGCAATACATTTTACCTACGATAGCGATATAAAGAAAGCTGAGGAGATTGTTTTTTCCTCAGTTTGTGAAGTTGTTGGAGATTTAATGAAAAAATTGGCTGAAAGATGGTCAAAGAAAAGATATTTAATATCAAGAAGCTTATGTGACAAGCCATTAATTAGAGTTGGGATGACAAGGAGCTCTTTCTACATAAAAGCGGTTTATATAGTAAATACTTACGAAAAAGCTATAATTAAAACTGAAATTTATAAAAGAATTTTAGAAAAAATAGAAAAAGAAAAAGATGTAAAGTTGGCATATCCACATGTTAAGGCAGTTATTGATTTAGAAGATAAGTTTAGAAATACGTGATTAATATGCTTTTAGAATATTTGGATGAATTCAAAGACATCGATTTCTTAAAAGCTTTAAATGATTATGAATTATTGATATTGTCTAAATTAAAGCATATTTTTGAAAATAATGATGAGTATGAGAGCGATTTAAGAAATTTTTTAAGAATTGAAAAAATAGAGAGAGAAAAGTTAGATGCATTAATTGACTATCTTTTAATTATTTTATTATCTCATACACCATATTTTAATGCATTCGTAAAAAATTACGCTGAAATTAAAAAATTTGAGCTTATTAAAAAACTTCCAAATAAAATATCCGTCTGGGAATTTATAAAAACTGCATCAAAATCAAGAAATAATGATTTGCATTTGGAGAGGTTAGATTTGGAAAATGGTTATGTTGATATAACTGAAATTAAAGAGATTTACGCAAGGGAATTTATTAGAGTAGAGTTAAAAAAGCTCGGAGATTTAGCTAAGAGAACAAAACTTCCAGAAGAGGGCATAATAAAAAGTTTATTAAATGAGATTAACAACTACCTAAAAGATAAGGTTAAGTATGAGCAAATAGGGAGTATAGAGGCAATAAACTATAAAGGGAATATCCCGTTAGAGTGGCATCCTCCATGTATTAGGGGGATTTTAAACGATATTTTAAGTGGTGGCTCTCCTTCCCATTATGCAAGGAGAAGTTTTGTTGTCTATTGGTTTTGTGCCAAATTTAATCCCAATTTAAGACCTTTAGATAAAGATGGAAATTTAGTCAATGTTTCAGCTACAGATATTGCCTCCGAAGAAGAGATTGAAAAATTTATAGACGAGCTTATAGAGATGTTATTCAAAAATGTTGAGGATTTTAATGAACAGAAGACAAGATATTACATTATGCACAACATTGGCTATAAAGTAGGGCATGGAAGATTAACTCACTGTGAATACTGTAAAAATTGGAAAGATGATGGAGGAAAGGGCTTAAGTTATTACTGCAAACCGGATGAGCTGTGTAAAAAAAGGTTTATCATTCATCCTTTAGATTATCTCTGTTATAATATAAATAAAAATCTGAAAAATAAAAAGTTTAAGAATCTGAAAAAGGAGGATAAAGATGGAAATAATAAATAAATTTTTAGATTTAGAGGTTTTACTATCACCAACTGTTTATGAAAAGCTGAAAAATTTTGATAAAGAGGATATTGAAAATTTAACTGAAAAAATTAAAGAATTTAAAAAATACAACGATGCCTTTATTTTGTTAGATGAAAAGTTTTTAGAAATTTTTTTACAAAAAGATTTGAATAATATAATAAAAGAATATAAAGATTTTGACTTCATATTTTACTACACTGGAGAAAAAGAAGAGAACAAAGAGAAAATAAAAGAAAAAGAAATAAAAACAGAAATTAAAGAAGAAATTGAAGATAAAGTAGAATTTACTAAAAAAGATGAAAAAGAAAGTTTTGTAAAGAAATCTGACGAAGATATTGAAGAAAAATTAAAGCAGTTAATTTCAAAAGAAGAGAAAAAAGATTTCAATGCTGAAAGAGCTAAGAGATACGAAAAAATAACAAAAATAAGGGAGAGTGTAAATAGCAGAATAAAATGGATAGCTAAAGATATAGAGGCAATAATAGATATTTATGACGATTCAGACGTTTCTGGGAAATCTACATGCACGGGAACTATAGATGATTTTGTCAAATACTTTAAAGATAGATTTGAAAGATTGAAAAAATTCATTGAGAGAAAAGCTCAAAGAAAAGGATATCCTCTAAAAGATATAAGTAGAATGAAAGGTCAGAAAGATATCTTCGTTGTAGGGATTGTTAGCGATGTTGACACTTCAAAAAATGGTAATTTAATAGTTAGGATTGAAGATACTGAAGGTGAAATAACCTTAATTTTACCAAAGGAAAAAATGGAAAAAGGGCAACTGCCTGATGACATACTATTGGATGAGGTTATTGGAGCTATTGGGACTGTTAGCAGATCAGGGAGTTCAATATATGTTGATGAGATTGTAAGACCAACATTTTCACCAAAAGAACCAAGAAGAATTGATGAAGAAATATACATGGCATTTTTATCAGATATTCACATTGGAAGTAATGAGTTTTTACACAAAGAGTTTGAAAAATTCGTTAGATTTTTAAATGGAGATGTTGATAATGAATTAGAGGAAAAAGTAGTTAGCAGATTAAAATACATCTGCATTGCTGGGGATTTGGTTGATGGAGTTGGTGTTTATCCTGGGCAGGAGGAGGATTTGTATGAGGTAGATATTGTTGAGCAGTATAAGGAAATTGCTATGTATTTGGAGCAGATTCCAGAGCATATATCCATAATCATCTCCCCAGGAAACCACGATGCTGTTAGACCTGCAGAACCACAGCCAAAGCTACCAAATAAAATAACAAAGCTATTTAATAGAGATAACATTTATTTCGTTGGAAATCCATGTGTAGTTAATATACACGGCTTTGACACTTTATTATATCACGGAAGAAGCTTTGACGACTTAGTTGGGCAAATAAGAAATGCAAGTTATGAAAATCCAACAACCATTATGAGAGAGTTAATAAAAAGAAGGTTGCTATGCCCAACTTATGGAGGAAGATGCCCTATAGCTCCAGAACATAAAGATTACTTGGTTATTGATAGAGATATAGACATCCTACATACAGGACACATACACATTAATGGTTATGGAATTTATAGAGGAGTTGTTATGGTTAACAGTGGGACTTTTCAGGAGCAGACAGATTTCCAGAAGAGGATGGGAATTAATCCAACACCTGCAATTGTGCCAATAATAAATATGGCTAAGGTTGGAGAAAAAGGGCATTATTTAGAATGGGATAGAGGAGTTTTAGAAGTTAGATACTAAATTTTTAAGGGGGTAAGAATGGAGATAATTCCAGTTATTGATTTAAAGGATAAAATAGCTGTGCATGGAAAAAGTGGAAATAGAGATGAATACAAGCCACTAAAATCAGTTATCTGCAATTCATCAAATCCTGTTGATGTGGCAGAGGCTTATAAAAAAAGAGGAGCTAAAACCATTTACATTGCTGATTTAAACGCTATAATTGGGAATGGAGATAATTTTGATATAATAAAAGAGATAGATTTTGTAAATAAAATCGTTGATGCTGGAATTAAAAAAAGAGAAGATTTGGAAGATATTAAAAAAATTTTAAATAAAAATGATAGATCAATAGTAGCAACTGAGACATTAGAAGATGTTGAGTTGTTAAAAGAGAAAGATATAGTTGTTAGCTTGGATTTTAAAAATGGAGACCTTTTAAATTATAATTTAGATGAGATTTTATCTTATGTTAAAAAAGACACTCCACTAATAATCTTAGATATCTCCTCAGTAGGAACTCAGAGAGGAGTTAATGTAAAACTTATAAAAAATATTTTAGATAAAACAAACAATCCAATATATGTTGGTGGAGGCATTAAAGGGATTGAAGATTTAGAGCTTTGTTATAATTTAGGAGTTGGTGGAGTTTTAATAGCTACAGCAATACATAAAGGGGTTTTAGATTTAGAGGAGATTATTAATAGATTTAGTGATTAACAATGTCAAAAGATAAATTAGCTATACTAAAATCTTTTTGTTAATGAATTAAAAAATTATGGAAATAAAATTGTAAAAATCACTCTTTATGGTTCTGTAGCAAGAAGTGGGGTAAAGAAGATTCAAATATAGGATGTTTTAATTATAACAAACTACGATTCATTTAAAATGCAAAAATTGGTTTCTGATAGTGTTATTGAAATATTGCTTAGATATGGTGTTTATATCTCTGTAAAAGTATTATCAGTTGATGAATTCAGCCAAATAAAAAATAAATACTTCTATAGAAATATATTAAAGGCGGTGTTGTAGTTAGATGGTACTATGAAAGGTAAAAGTGTTATTAAATCAATAATTACAATCGTTGGTATTGTTATTAGTGCAATTACTGCTACAATTTCTTCATTTACATTATTTCTGACAATAATATCTTTATTCATAATTACATTATCTTCAAAAATCAGTAATGAATTGAATAAATTAAGTGAAAAATCTCCATATACGACTCTTATATTGGCGATAATTTTATTTATAAGTTTCATAATATTAGTTATTTATCTACACTACCATTTTATAGGAGATTTAAATAATTATACGACTTTTCTCTTATTTGCTTTCGCTACTATTTTTTATATATTCACATTTGGAGGTTTTAAAGAGGAAATTTCTGAAATATTTGATTGGTGCGGTATTAAAACATTTCAAACAACTTTTCAAAACTACCTTTTTATTCTTTCTATGATTGCATCCATAGCTATAATTCTTGCAATAAAAAGTTTTGATTCGCTATTATCTTTAGCAAATAATCATGATAGCAGTAATTTCCTTACAGTAGGAGGTATTTTAGCAACGATTTCAGCATTACTCGTATCAATATCTTGGGTTATTATTCAGACATCATCAGATAGGTTAAGCACTATTTTAATGTGGATGTGGATTAGGGATGTTAGATTTTTAACATTTGTAATAATTTCATTTGCCACAGTGTTTCTACTTATCATCATATCATTAACGCATGTTCAATTGTATGTAATTGATTATGGAATTATCTATTACATCATAATGTTAAACTTCCTAATGTATAGTTTGTATATAACAGCATTTGCAAAGGTTATTAATCCAAAACACGCTGTTGATTTAATTTTGAGAAATAAAGATATTGGAGATAAATCTGAGGACTATGATTTAAAAGATGCTGAATCGAGATTATTTGCAGTTTATGAAATTATTAAAAAGAGGATTGAAGCAAAAGATGTTTATGCCGTAATAAAATGTCTAAATAAGATATATAACAATTTTGATAAATATTGGATGTTTATTGAAGATGAAAAATGTGAAAAATATCTCAAAGATTTTTTAGGGATATTAAAAAAACTCAGAGATGAATATAATAGGACGTGTGTTGACAGTCCGTATTATGAAAAAAGTAGGGAAACTTTTGATAAAATAATAATAAAAATATACATAACATTATTTGATAAAACTCTTGAAGAAAAAATCAAATCAGAAAATATTAAAGATATTGAAGATTATTTAAATAAGACAAAAAATAACATTGACAATTATGAGATGTTCAAAAATAAAGCATGCCTTGAAAGATTCATGCATCATCTAAATGAATTATTAAAAAAATATGAAAAAGAAAAGAACGAAAATAGGTTAAGTAATGAAATATTTAACAAACTAAAAGAAGGACTTGAAGAATTAACCAATAAATGCAAAGATAAACTAAAAGAACTTGAATCACAAAATAATAAACACAAAATAGTAATTAAATTAATTTGGTGATAAAATGAACTATGATGAAATTCTTGAAAAAATGTTGAATGGAGAGCTAAAGCCATATCAATTGGATAAGGTGTTTGGCTCAAAGATAGCAACAGAAATTAGAAGGAAATTCATTGAAAAAAAAGTTGGAATTGAATTTAAACATATTAGTAATTACTCAATAGATGAAGAGATGGCTATGAAAAAAAACATAGAGAATATGATTGGAGCTATACAAATCCCATTAGGTTTTGCCGGACCTTTAAAAATTAATGGGGAATATGCGAAAGGGGAGTTTTATATTCCATTGGCTACAACAGAAGGGGCTTTGGTGGCTTCAGTTAATAGGGGCTGTTCAATAATAACAAAGTGTGGTGGAGCTACCGTTAGGGTTATAGACGACAAGATGACAAGAGCTCCCTGCTTAAAAACAAAAACAGTTGTGGATGCACTAAAAGTTAGAGACTGGATTAAAGAAAACTTTGAAAGGATAAAAGAGGTTGCTGAATCAACAACAAGACATGGAAAATTGATAGGGATAGAGCCAATTTTAATCGTTGGGAGGAATTTATATCCAAGATTTGTATTTAAGACTGGAGATGCCATGGGAATGAATATGGTTACAATTGCCACAGAAAAGGCTTGTAATTTTATAGAGGATGAGTTAAAAAAAGAAGGAATATACGTTAAAACAGTTGCAGTGAGTGGAAACGCATGTGTTGATAAAAAGCCAAGTGGGATGAATTTAATTAATGGTAGAGGAAAATCTATTGTGGCTGAAGTATTTTTAACTGAAAAAGAAGTTAATAAATATTTAAAAACCACATCCCAAGCTATTGCTGAAGTAAATAGATTAAAAAATTACATTGGCTCAGCAATAAGCAATTCAATGGGTTTCAATGCCCATTATGCAAACATCATAGGAGCTATATTCTTAGCTACAGGACAGGATGAAGCACATATAGTTGAGGGAAGCTTGGGAATAACAATGGCTGAAGTTGAAGATGATGGATTGTATTTCTCAGTTACTCTCCCAGATGTGCCAATTGGAACTGTTGGAGGGGGAACAAGAGTAGAGACGCAGAAAGAATGCTTAGAGATGCTTGGTTGTTATGGAGATAATAAAGCTTTAAAGTTTGCTGAAATTGTTGGAGGGGCTGTGTTGGCTGGAGAGTTATCTTTATTAGGAGCTTTAGCTGCTGGACATTTAGGAAAAGCTCACCAAGAACTTGGTAGATAGTTATGAAGGATGCCTATTTAATGCTGGTTTTAATAGACGCATTGAAGGAAGTATTTGATTTAAAGGAGATTTTAAAAAGCCCTTTAAAGAATAAAAAAGTCGTTTTATTTGTTAGTTTAGTCTTTATATTATCTTTAGCAATATCTTATGTTTTAATTGCCAATGTGAATTATTTCTCCTATTTAGGGGATATAGTTTTTCAAAACTTTCAAGAACACGTTGAAAATCTAAAAATTTCGTTAGATGAAGATAATTTAAGTATAATATTGGCAATTTGGGAAAACAATTTAATTGTCTGTATTTTAAACTACATTGTTGGGATTTTTTCACTATTTGTGGTTGCATTCAACTCCTATATTTTATCCTTCGTGCTTTATAAATTTGGCGTTGAAAGCTTTATCTACTTAGTTTTACCACATGGAATTATTGAAATTCCCGCCTTAATATTTTCAGCATCAAGTGGGGTTTTATTTAATATAGGGTTGGTTAATCTTTTAATAAACATTAAATTTGGAGAGAAAAAAGAGGTTTTGTATTACATAAAAGAGTCTTTAAAGCTACTTTTGCTTTCTATAATCTTATTTATAATCGCCGGGATTATTGAAGGAACTATAACGTTTAAAATAGCTAAAATTATGTTCTCATAAATTAAAATAATAAATTAAAATAAATGTAAATAAAAATAAAATATAAAAAATAAAAAAGCAACTCGTTTATCCTCTTGGTTCCTTAGCTTTTGGTCTTAATCCCTTATAACCACACTTTCTACACTTTGTAGCTCTCCAAGGGTTTCTTGCATTACATCTCATACAAATCTTTTTCATAAATAATCTTTTCATAGCTTCTTCAAATGGCATTTTATCACCTATAAGCTTATTTACAAAAACTCTTTTTGAATTTCCACTACTTCCATTGAATTTTTAGCATTTGAGTATCTCTCTAATAATTCATTATTAACCTTTATAAATGTTTCTGCCCATTTAAAGCAAGAGGTTAAATCTAATGCCTCATCCTTAAAGTTAGTTATATATAAAGCTGCAATAAAAGCTTCTAATGTTGAAAGCATGCACGGCTTACCATAATTTATTGGATTACATGGAACTAAAAATGGTAGCGACCTTTGATTTTTAAATTTAAATTTCTTAAACATCAGCTCTGCCTCTTTCCATGAGCAATCTAAAGCAGTTATGCCAAACTTTTCAACTATATCCCTATCCTCTGGAGATAAAGCTTTTTCAGCATAAGGATTTAATATTAAAGAGTTTTTTGGAACTTTATATGGATTTTTTAACAAAATGGCTTTATTCATTTTAGCCATTTTCAAAGATGTGCATTTTTTTGGATTGCACTGATTTGCGTGATATATAAAAAGCTTTGGCATTGTTACCACAATTTTAGATGGTAAGAGAATTTAAGTTGTATAAGTGATATTTATTTTTTACTGTTATTGTGGTGATACATAATGAAAAATGTTGAAATATTGTTAGATGACCCAAAAAAGGCAGTTATTGAAGTCTCAAAACCAATAATTGTTGCTACATTTGTTGAATCAATTTATAGCTTAGTTGATAGCATTTGGGTTTCTGGGTCAGGGGCCGATGCATTAGCTGCTGTTGGAGCAAGTTTTCCAATATTAATTAGTTTATTTGCAGTTAGTTGGGGTTTGAGTATTGGGATTAGTTCTGGAATAGCGCGGAGAGTTGGAGCAAGAAATAAAGAAGAAGCTGATAAAGTAGCAAACCATGCAATTATCTTATCTTTAATTGCTGGAATTTTGTATATATTAGCTATTTATCCAAATCTTGATGTGTTGTTTAGCTTAATGGGAACTTATGGAAGCTGTAAATTATTAGCTTTAAAATATTCGGGCACATTGGTTTTAGGAACTCTCATATTCACAATCTGTGATGCGTTGTATGGCATATTTAGAGGGGAGGGGAATACAAAAATTGTGATGATAGCCAGTGTTTTAGGAACATTGACAAACATCATATTAGACCCAATATTCATATACCTATTAAACTTAGGAATAGTCGGAGCAGCTTATGCTACTTTAACAGCTGTAGGAGTAGCTTTCTTAATATTAGCTTATGAGCTATTTATAAAAAAATCATGTTACATTACTGTTAATTTATCAAAATTTAAACCTGATTTAAAGATTATTGCTGATTTAATTAGAGTTGGAATCCCTTCAGCGTTAATAGATATAAGTGTTGCAGTCTCATTTTTTATAATGACTTCAATAATTATGATAGTTGGGGATAGCGAAGGATTGGCAGTATATACTGGAGCTTTAAGGATAACTGACTTTGGCTTTATTCCAATGTTGGGTTTGGCTAGCGGAGCAACATCAGTTATAGGGGCTACTTATGGAGCAAAGAGTTTTGATAAATTAAAAACAGCTTATCTCTACACAATAAAAATCGGAGTATTAATGGAAATTGTTATTATTGCTTTAATAATGCTGTTAGCCCCAATATTAGCTTATTTATTCACATACACTAAAGCTTCTATTGGAATTCACGAAGAGCTCGTTAGAGCCTTAAGAACAATCCCACCATATCTGTTATTTACACCGTTCATCTTAACAACATCCGCCATGTTTCAGGGTATTGGTAAGGGAGAAAAATCTCTAATAATTTCTATATTTAGATGTTTAATTTGCCATATATCCTACGCATACCTCTTTGCGGTAATTTTGGGTTTAGGTATGTTGGGTATTTACATGGGATTAGTTATTGGTGATTTTACTGCAGGAATCTTTTCTTTTTTACTTGGAATTTTGACAATAAAAGCATTACTCAAAAATAAAAACAATTAAAAGATGAGGGGATGATCATGATTGGATATGTTTTAAACGGAGAACATGAAGAAATTCCTTATGCAGAACTCATGGCATTATTGGAAATCTTTAATTACAATGGTAGTGTTGAGAGACTAAAAAGATACATTATAACCGAAGATAGCCCAGCTAAAAAAATTGTTAAGAGGAGTGGTTATATTGATGAAGGGCATAGGATAGTGTTTAAATATGATTTAGAGGAAAAAAACGTAAATTTAGTTGATAAAGTTGTTGATGATTTTATAAAATCATTTGAAGAATTTATAAAAGATAGGGATTATCCTGACATTGACGAAAGCAAATCTTACGCTGTTAGGGTTTTAAAACTCCATAAAGATGAATTTACAAAATCCATAAACTCATTGAAGATTGAAAGAGAGCTCGGAGGAATTATAAAGTTAAAAACTAATGCAAAAGTAAATTTAACAAAGCCAGATGTTTTGGTTAGAGTGGTTATTTTAGAGAATAATTTTTTCGTTTCTAATGTGTTAGAAATGAGAGATAGAGAATATTTCCAAAAAAATAGACCACATTTAAGAAAATACTTCCATCCTGGCTGTATGCTTCCGAAGCTTGCAAGGACTATGGTAAATTTGGCAAGAGTTAAAGAGGGAGATGTTGTTTTAGATCCATTTTGTGGAACTGGAGGGTTTTTAATTGAAGCTGGTTTAATTGGAGCTAAGCTTATTGGCTGTGATATCGATTGGAGAATGGCTTCTGGAACTTTAATAAACCTTGAAGAATACAACCTATTGGATAATGTGATAAAAGTTAAAAAGTTAGATGCTAAATATGTGAAAGAGTTTTTAAATGAATTAAATATAGAGAAAGTAGATGCTGTTGTAACAGACCCGCCTTATGGAATATCTACAGCAAAAAAAGGAGAAATTGAGAAAATATTAAAAATGCTTCCAGAAGTTATTAAAGAAAATGGATACTTTGTTTTCGCATATCCAAAAAAAGTTGAACTTGATATGGAATTAGAAGGACTTTACAAGGTGTATATCCATAAAGGTCTTATCAGGCACATACATGTTTACAAAAAAGTATAAAGATATGAATAATTATGAAAAATTAACTAAATTATAATAAAATATTTAAATACCTAACCGAAAAGTTTATATACCTGAAACATAATGCATAATTATGCAAACATTGGGTGCCGCGGTAGTTCAGCCTGGGAGAACGCTGGACTGAAGATCCAGTTGTCGGGTGTTCAAATCACCCCCGCGGCACCAGTTTATGTGCCCCCATAGCTCAGATGGTAGAGCGACGGACTGTTAATCCGTAGGTCGCAGGTTCGAGTCCTGCTGGGGGCGCCATCAATTTTTTATTTTTTTATGCCCGATATGGGCCCGTAGCTCAGCCTGGTCAGAGCGCTCGGCTCATAACCGAGTGGTCAAGGGTTCAAATCCCTTCGGGCCCACCATAATCCCTAATTAGCTCCGGTGGTGTAGTCCGGCCAATCATGCGGGCCTTTCGAGCCCGCGACCCGGGTTCAAATCCCGGCCGGAGCATCATTTTCCTAATTTTTAAATATTTAACATGTGCAGGGGTCGCCAAGCCTGGCCAAAGGCGCTGGGCCTAGGACCCAGTCCCGTAGGGGTTCCAGGGTTCAAATCCCTGCCCCTGCACCATAGGTAAAGTGGCCGGGGTGGGGTAGTGGCCATCCTGGGGGACTGTGGATCCCCTGACCCGGGTTCAATTCCCGGTCCCGGCCCTTTTTTATTTTTTATATCATAATTGTTCTATTCCTAAAAACGTTGCATGTAACAATTTCTCGCTATAGGGTGCACTCGAAGGATGCGTCCCCAATCTGAAGAGGTTGGGGCTGAGGCAAGCCCACGACTGGTGGTGAAACCCCGCAGCAACCAGCCGCAAGAAAGGTTTATCCTTTCTTGCGACCGTACCTCCCACTTAATTCCGGTTGATCCTGCCGGAGGCCACTGCTATCGGGGTCCGACTAAGCCATGCGAGTCAAGGGGCTCCTTCGGGAGCACCGGCGCACGGCTCAGTAACACGTGGCTAACCTACCCTCGGGTGGGGGATAACCTCGGGAAACTGAGGCTAATCCCCCATAGGGGAGGAGGTCTGGAATGATCCCTCCCCGAAAGGCGCAAGCCGCCCGAGGATGGGGCTGCGGCGGATTAGGTAGTTGGTGGGGTAACGGCCCACCAAGCCTACGATCCGTACGGGCCCTGAGAGGGGGAGCCCGGAGATGGACACTGAGACACGGGTCCAGGCCCTACGGGGCGCAGCAGGCGCGAAACCTCCGCAATGCGCGAAAGCGCGACGGGGGGACCCCGAGTGCCCACGCTCCGCGTGGGCTTTTCCGGAGTGTAAACAGCTCCGGGAATAAGGGCTGGGCAAGTCCGGTGCCAGCAGCCGCGGTAATACCGGCGGCCCGAGTGGTGGCCACTGTTATTGGGCCTAAAGCGTCCGTAGCCGGCCCGGTAAGTCTCTGCTTAAATCCTGCGGCTCAACCGCAGGGCTGGCAGAGATACTGCCGGGCTTGGGACCGGGAGAGGCCGGGGGTACCCCAGGGGTAGCGGTGAAATGCGTTGATCCCTGGGGGACCACCTGTGGCGAAGGCGCCCGGCTGGAACGGGTCCGACGGTGAGGGACGAAGGCCGGGGGAGCAAACCGGATTAGATACCCGGGTAGTCCCGGCTGTAAACTCTGCGGACTAGGTGTCGCGTCGGCTTCGGGCCGACGCGGTGCCGAAGGGAAGCCGTTAAGTCCGCCGCCTGGGGAGTACGGTCGCAAGACTGAAACTTAAAGGAATTGGCGGGGGAGCACTACAACGGGTGGAGCCTGCGGTTTAATTGGATTCAACGCCGGGCATCTTACCAGGGGCGACGGCAGGATGAAGGCCAGGTTGACGACCTTGCCAGACGCGCCGAGAGGTGGTGCATGGCCGTCGTCAGCTCGTACCGTGAGGCGTCCTGTTAAGTCAGGTAACGAGCGAGACCCGCGCCCCATGTTGCTACCTCCTCCTCCGGGAGGAGGGCACTCATGGGGGACCGCCGGCGCTAAGCCGGAGGAAGGTGCGGGCAACGACAGGTCCGCATGCCCCGAATCCCCTGGGCTACACGCGGGCTACAATGGCCGGGACAATGGGACGCGACCCCGAAAGGGGGAGCGAATCCCCTAAACCCGGTCGTAGTCCGGATCGAGGGCTGTAACTCGCCCTCGTGAAGCCGGAATCCGTAGTAATCGCGCCTCACCATGGCGCGGTGAATGCGTCCCTGCTCCTTGCACACACCGCCCGTCACGCCACCCGAGTTGAGCCCAAGTGAGGCCCTGTCCGCGAGGGCAGGGTCGAACTTGGGTTCAGCGAGGGGGGCGAAGTCGTAACAAGGTAGCCGTAGGGGAACCTGCGGCTGGATCACCTCCTGAGAAAAAAGGTGCTGGTTGCTGTGGGGCACTAAACCAGTCGTGGGCTTGCCTCATAGGAGAAGTGGGCCCGTAGCTCAGCTGGGAGAGCGCCGGCCTTGCAAGCCGGAGGCCGTGGGTTCAAATCCCACCGGGTCCACTATATGTGCAGCCTGCAACTCCAAAGAGTTGCAGGTGAAGGGCCTGACAAAACATGAAGGCCATGCATAGGCTTCCACATCCCGGTGAAATCTGGATACTCTGCCGGGCCACCAGCCCACCTGGTGGATGGCTCGGCTCGGGGCGCCGAAGAAGGGCGTGGCAAGCTGCGATAAGCCCGGGGGAGGCGCAGGCAGCCGTAGAACCCGGGATCCCCGAATGGGACTTCCTGCCCCATTTGGGGCGCTCCCGTTAGGGAGCGGGAACGCGGGGAAAAGAAGCATCCGAGTACCCGCAGGAAAAGAAACCAACAGGGATGCCGGGAGTAGGGGCGACCGAAACCGGCACAGGGCAAACCGAACCCTTCGAGGAAACTCGAAGGGGATGTGGAGTTGCAGGGCCCCCAATACAGACCCTCCCAGGCGAAGCCGAAGTCCCCTGGAATGGGGCGCCATAGAGGGTGAAAGCCCCGTAGGCGTAAGCCTGGAGGGTCTTGGGGTGTCCCTGAGTACCGCGCGTTGGATATCGCGCGGGAAGCTGGGAGACATTAGGCTTCCAACCCTAAATACGTCCCGAGACCGATAGCGAACTAGTACCGTGAGGGAAAGCTGAAAAGCACCCCTTGCGGGGGGTGAAAAGAGCCTGAAACCAGGTGGGCACGGAATGGCACGGCCCGAAAGGTAACCACCCCGAAGGAAACTCCCGCGAGGGAGGAGTACGAGGGGTGGCATGCCGGGGTCGTGCCGTCCGTTTCGAAAAACGGGCCGGGGAGTGTACGGGTGTGGCGAGCCTAAGGGGTTCAACCCCGGAGGCGTAGGGAAACCGACATGCCCGCAGCCCTTATGGGCGAGGGGCGGGGTCTTAATGGGCCCGGAGTCACACCCGTACGACCCGAAACCGGGCGATCTAGGCCGGGGTAGGGTGAAGCCCCTCACCAGAGGGGTGGAGGCCCGCAGGGGTGTTACCGCGCAAAGTGCTCCTCTGACCCCGGTCTAGGGGTGAAAAGCCAATCGAGCCCGGAGATAGCTGGTTCCCCCCGAAATAACCCGCAGGTTAGCCGGGGGTTAGGTAGATGGCGGGGTAGAGCCACGGATAGGGTGTTTAGGGGGCGAAAGCCCTCGGCACCCTGTCAAACTCCGAACCCGTCATCACCGTAGCCCCCGAGTGAGGGCATACGGGTAAGCCGTATGTCCGAGAGGGGAACAACCCGGACCCGGGTTAAGGCCCCTAAGTGCCGGCTAAGTGTAAATGAGAAGGGAGTCCCTGGCCTAAGACAGCGGGGAGGTTGGCTTAGAAGCAGCCATCCTTTAAAGAGTGCGTAACAGCTCACCCGTCGAGGTCAGGGGCCCCGAAGATAACGGGGGCTAAGCCGGCCGCCGAGACCCGGGGGGGCCGAAAGGCCATCCGGTAGGGGGGCGTCCCGCGGGGGCAGAAGCTCGGCCGTGAGGTCGAGTGGACCCCGTGGGAACGAGAATCCCGGCAGTAGTAACAGCAAAGTGGGGTGAGAATCCCCACCGCCGAAGGGGCCAGGTTTCCACAGCAACGGTCGTCAGCTGTGGGTTAGCCGGTCCTAACCCTCGGGGTAATTCCCTCGAGGGGAAAGGGAAGCGGGTTAATATTCCCGCGCCACCGGGGTACGTGCGGCAACGCAAGGCCAGCTCCTGACGCTTCGGGGTAGGCCGACCACCCCCGTCGGGGTGGCCAAGCGCATAAGCCCGGGGAGTGCCGTAATGGCGAGAACCGGGCAAAAGCGTGATGGGCCCTCCGTTAGGAGGGTTCGGCTGAGCCCTGGAGCCCGTGAAAAGGGAGCTGGCAAGGATCCCCGGTGACCGTACCCAGAACCGACACAGGTGCCCCTAGGCGAGTATCCTAAGGCGTGTCGGGAGAATCCGGCCCAGGGAAGTCGGCAAATTGGCCCCGTAACTTCGGGAGAAGGGGTGCCTGCGGTCTTCTCTAAATGAGGGGACCGCAGGTCGCAGTGGCCAGGGGGGTCCGACTGTTTAATAAAAACACAGGTCTTGGCTAGCCCGTAAGGGTGTGTACCAAGGCCGACGCCTGCCCAGTGCCGGTACGTGAAACCCGGGTACAACCGGGCGAAGCGCCGGTAAACGGCGGGGGTAACTATAACCCTCTTAAGGTAGCGAAATTCCTTGTCGGGTAAGTTCCGACCTGCATGAATGGCGTAACGAGACCCCCACTGTCCCGGGCCGGAACCCGGTGAACCTACCATTCCGGTGCAAAGGCCGGAGACCCCCAGTGGGAAGCGAAGACCCCGTGGAGCTTTACTGCAGCCTGTCGTTGGGGCATGGCCGTGGGTGCACAGCGTAGGTGGGAGCCGTCGAAGCCACCCCTCCGGGGGTGGTGGAGGCGCCCATGGGACACCACCCACCCATGGCCATGTCCCTAACCCCGAATAGGGGGACACCGGCAGGTGGGCAGTTTGGCTGGGGCGGCACCCCCCTGAAAATGCATCAGGGGGGCCCAAAGGTCGGCTCAGGCGGGTCAGAACTCCGCCGTGGAGTGCAAGGGCAAAAGCCGGCCTGACTTGGTCGGTAACAGAGGCCGACCAAGAGGCGAAAGCCGGGCCTAGCGAACCCCTGTGCCTCACCGATGGGGGCCAGGGATAACAGAAAAGCTACCCCGGGGATAACAGAGTTGTCGCGGGCAAGAGCCCATATCGACCCCGCGGCTTGCTACATCGATGTCGGTTCTTCCCATCCTGGGCCTGCAGCAGGGCCCAAGGGTGGGGCTGTTCGCCCATTAAAGGGGATCGTGAGCTGGGTTTAGACCGTCGTGAGACAGGTTGGTTGCTATCTGCTGGGGGTGTCGGCCGCCTGAGGGGAAGGTGGCTCTAGTACGAGAGGAACGAGCCGCCGGCGCCTCTGGTCTACCGGTTGTCCGACAGGGCATTGCCGGGCAGCTACGCGCTAAGGGATAAGGGCTGAAGGCATCTAAGCCCGAAACCCTCCCCGAAAATAGGCGGCCAGTCCCTTCGGGGACGAGGGCTCCCGTAGAAGACGGGGTTGATAGGCCGGGGGTGTAAGCGCCGAGGGCACTGCCCGAGGCGTTCAGCCCGCCGG
This sequence comes from Methanocaldococcus fervens AG86, assembly GCF_000023985.1. Taxonomy (GTDB): domain Archaea; phylum AGJL01; class Methanococci; order Methanococcales; family Methanocaldococcaceae; genus Methanocaldococcus; species Methanocaldococcus fervens. The sequence continues at coordinate 1,010,245 of NC_013156.1, read as the reverse complement.
TACTAATCGCCCGAGGGCTCGGCAGAGTATCCAGACACTAAGCGGATGTGGAAGCCTATGCATGGCCTGAAAGAGGCACCATTTATTTCTTGGTACGGCGGTCATAGCGGGGGGGCCACACCCGAACCCATCCCGAACTCGGAAGTTAAGCCCCCCAGCGATGCCCCGAGTACTGCCATCTGGCGGGAAAGGGGCGACGCCGCCGGCCACTTTTTATTATTTTAGACTATAATATTTATATATTCAAATATTAAATAGCGGGTAAGGGGGCTGGTGACTTTCCCCTCTTCAAGAGGGGAGGAAGTTCCGCCCACCCCATTCATGGGCAGCGTCCCCTGAGAAGGGGCGGGAGGTGCAGCAGAAACGACACGGCTCCGGAAGAGATGACGATGATAGTAAAAGTTGAGGACTTCCGGAGAACCGGTGAAACGGGCACCTCCCCTGCCCGGGGTGCAAGCCGGTTTCGGCGCTTAGCCGAATGTCACCGAAATTACAGAAGGCGGGCTATAGCCCCCATACCCGCACCATTTTTTATTTTTGATTTATAGACTTGAATTAAAGGTTATCATTTTTTTATTTTTTAAGGTTTTTATATGTCAAAAAATAAAATAAATTTAAAAAGATATTAAAGACGGGAGAAGATGGATAGTGTTTTAAGTGGTAAGATTGTTCAAATACTCGTTGGCTATTTAAAAGAAAATATCTACTCTGAACAAATGATGAAAGTAAGGATGAAGAGGATTTATAGTTATGAAGAGTTTTTACCAACATACTCGTTAATAGAGAGGATTACCGAAGAAAATAAAGAAATCGCAATAAAGGTATATGAAAAAAACATTATTGTAGAGATTGTTAAAGATTTTAAGAATAAAGATTTAGTAGAGTTGTTTGAAATCAAAGAAGAGTTGTTCGATGAAGCTTTTGGTTATTTAAAAAAATATAACGCAGATAAATTTTTAGAGAGTTATACATTATATTGTTTTAGTGATTATTCAGATCCTGACTCATTTATTAAAGAAAATAAAAGTATATTAGCAAAACTCTTAAAAAATCAATATGAAGACGTTCCAGAAGAATATGTAAATGAAATATTGGTGAACAAGATAAAATACTCCACAAAAGATTTAATTATATTAGATTGGGATAATGGAATAATATTAGATAAAAATGAAGATTTTTGGGAGGAAGTAGATATCATTGAGCTTGCATGCATTAGAGTTTTAAATTTAAGAATTTTTGACAATATGTTAAGTGAGGCAATACAATATTTTACGAAGTTACAATGGGAAAAGCTCGGATATTTTAAATTAAAAAAATTATCTAAAGATTTATATTTGCAAAGGATTAGCTATATCTCATATTTTGATAGTATTGAAAACGTCCTCATGTTGTATGGTGATAGGTATTATGCAGAGTTGTATGAAAGATTGTGTAAAATATTCTATGTTTCAGAGTGGATTAAAAGAGTGGAGAAAAAAATGGAAATGATTAACGATATATATGCAATGATAAGGCAGAGCCTGACAGAAGTTTATGGATTGCTGTTAGAAGGAACTATTGTAACCCTAATATTATTAGAAATAATCTTGGCCTTAGTAAAAATTGTCTAAATAACTCCTGTTTCTTCAGCCAGTTTTCTTGCCTCCTCTCTACTCAGCCCAGTCCTTAATATGGTCCACCTATCCCTTATTTTATGTGCTATAGTCAATGCCTCAACAATAATATCCTCATCAAATCCCAGTTCTTTGGCAGTAGTTGGTGCATTAACTTTTTTTAAGCTCATTTTAATCTTTTCATGTAATCCAGATAATTTTTTATTCTCCTTTTCATGCAAATAGCTCATCATTATCGTTCCTACCCCACATTGCTCTCCATGTAAAGAATTGACATTCAAATTATACTCCTCTTTTAATCTATCTAAAGCATGTGAAAAGAGGTGCTCGCTTCCAGAAGCAGGTCTTGAAGAGTTTGCTATGGCTATTGCTATACCACTACCAACTAACGCCTTTACAAGTTTGCTGTGATATTCTAACAAATCAGAGTTTAGAACATAGCTTATTAACTCCTTAGCTATTGTTTTTGAAAATATGGCAGAGCTTTCACTATATCTCTCCCCTTTTTCTTTATAAGCTAATTTCCAATCCAAAACTGCGGTAATGTTTGAAACAATATCCCCCATTCCAGCACTCAATAACCTTTTTGGAGATTTTTTTATTATTTCAGTGTCTGCAATAATGGCTATAGGGGCACTAGCCATAAACGAAGGTTGTTTTATAGATACAATTGGCGATGCAATACCATCGTTTGATGCTGTTGTTGGCACGCTAATAAATGGAATTCCCAACTTGTAAGCCAAATATTTGCCAGTATCTATTGCCTTTCCTCCCCCAACCCCAATTATTGAATCATATTCAAACCTTATTTGAGAATTTAATATTTCGTCATAATATACTATATCATAAGAAAATTTACAGTATTTTTTTGTATTTCTTCCAGTTACAATTAATGGATTTTTCAAGTTGAGATTTTTTAAAACTTCTTCCAATTTATTAATTGCTCCATCCTCTATAATGGTATATCTTGGTGTTATAATTATCATTCTTATCCCTCTCTAACCATAGGGCTCCGCCCTATTCTTTAAGATATAAGCAATGCCCTGTCCGAAACATATTCCCCCATCTCCATTAGGAACTCTATTGTGATAAATAAAATCAAAACCCTCTCTTTTTGCATTATTCATAACTCTTTCAGTTATTATTCTATTGTATGAAACTCCTCCTGTAATGCCCACTGCATTTATTCCAGTTCTATCAGCCATTTTTTTAGCAATCTCAAACAATCCATCTGCTATATAGATATGAGCAAAGTATGCTATTTTTTCCTTACTTTCATCGTTTAAAAGCATCTCATAAGATTTATAAATAAGTTCTGTAGTATCTAAGATGTTATTTTTTATTTTTGGCTCTATCTCCATATTTCCTTTAAACTTATTTGCTTCTGGCTCCAATCTTATACTCGGCTCTCCATCATATGTTTTTTCAAAGCAAATGCCTAATAAAGCTGAAACAGCATCTAAAACTCTACCGGTGGATGTTGTTATTGGACAGTTAAGCTTTTTCTCAAGTTGGAATTTCAATAACGCAAGTTCTTTTTCTGAAAAGAAATTATATTTTTTTATAAAATCAAATGCCTCCTCTCCTATTGCCTTATAAAGTATAGATAAAAGCATCCTCAACGGATACTTTGTCGCTAAATCCCCACCTAACTGATACTGCTCTTCCAAGTGCCCAACCCTCTCAATCTTACCATCTTTAAATAATAAAACCTCCCCTCCCCATATATTTCCATCTAAACCATAGCCCACTCCATCTAAAGATAAAACAACTGCATCATCAAAATAGTTGTTATCTCCCAATAAACTATAAGCGTGTGCAAAGTGATGCTGAACTCTAAAAATTTCAGCTCCAAATTTGTCAGCCAACTCTTCAGCTAATTTTGTTGAATTGAATTGAGGATGTAAGTCACAAACAACTGCGTCAATTTTGTTTGTATTTGTCAATCTTAAAATGTTGTTTATTGCATCTCTTAAATAGCAAAATGTCTCATATTTTGAAGTATTTCCTATATATTGAGTCAAATAAAACTTATTTTTCTTTACAATACATGCTGTTGAGTTTAGCTCAGCTCCAACACACAAAATGTTTTTATCATTCTCAACATCAACCTTTATGGGCTCTGGAGCAAATCCTCTTGACCTTCTTAAAAAAACCAGCCTATTAGCTACTTTTTTAACAACACTATCATCGCACCTATTTACTATCCTTCTATTATGCAGTAAAAAATAATCCGCAATTCCGTCAAGTTTTTTCAATATCTCATCATTATCTTTAACCATCGGTAATCCTGGCAAATTAGCAGAGGTCATTACATAAGCTATCTCTTTATCAAACAATAGATAATGCAATCCGCTGTATGGAAGCATAACTCCAATGGTATCTAAGTTGGAAACATATTTTGAAAAATATTTATCATAATTCTCACTCTTTTTTAAAACAACTATAGGCCTCCTCAAAGATAATAGCATATTCCTTTCATCTTCATCAACTTCAGCAAATAAATCTACATAATCCCTTTTACTCATAACCGCAAACGGCTGAGTAGGTCTTCCCAACCTCTTCCTTAAATTTAAAACTGGCTCGTTTTCACTAACCTTACAAGCTAAGTGAGTTCCTCCAATCCCTTTTATAGCCAATATTTTTCCTTCCTCTAATAATTTAACTGCCTCTTTAATTGCTTCATCCTTCTCAGCGATAACTTCTTTTCCATCACTCAAAAACACTTTTGGGCCACAAACTGGGCAACAAGTAGCTTGGGCATGAAATCTCCTATCTAAAGGATTTTTATACTCCTCTAAACACTTCTCACACAATGGAAAATCTCTCATTGAAGTATTTTCCCTATCATAAGGAAGTTTTTCAACTATTGTAAATCTCGGCCCGCAGGTTGTGCATGCAGTGAAAGGATATCTATACCTCCTATCATTTTTATCAAACATTTCTTTTAAACAATCGTCACATATTGCCACATCAGCCGGAATAGTCCCCTCTTCTTCCTCTCTGCTGTCCTCACTTTTTATAATGTAAAAATCGTCAAAACTTAAATTATCATTTATTTCCTCAATATCCAATTTATCTATCCTTGACAACGGAGGCTTTTTATTTTTTAAATCCTTTATAAAATTCTCTATATCTTCTTTTTTTCCTTCAACAACTATCTCTACGTAATTTCCCATATTCTTTACAAAACCCTTCAAATTATTTTTTTTGGCAATTCTATAAACAAAAGGTCTAAATCCTACACCTTGAACTATACCTTTAACCTTAATCCTTACTTTCATCATCAACACCAAAAATGAAATAATTTAATGATATTTCTTCATCTCATTTATTATATACTCTAATGCTTCAAATCCTTCTTTTCTATGCTTTGCAAAAACAGCTATTGAAGCTATTCTTTCTCCAACATCTAAAAATCCAGTATTGTGGTAAAACAAAACCTCAATAAGGTCAAATTTATCTTTTGCATCTTCTACAATTGATTTTAGTTCCTCTAAAATACTTTCATCTATATGCATTCCCTTTGAAGGAACTTTTTCCCCATCTTTTAAATCATATTCCCTAACAAATCCGTTAAAAGTTATGATACATCCAAACTTCCCTTTGTACTTTTCAACATATTCATCCATTTTTTTGCAAAAATCTTCATAGTTATTAAAAATCATTATTTCACCAAAAAGATTTATAGCATCAGATAGCCCAAAAATAAGCTTAGTAATACAACCAATAATATATTATACTTCCTATACAATAATAAGAATGACACTATAAATATTATCAATGCTGGTATTGACCAATCAACTAAGAGTGTAAATCTTATTGTTACCGCCACCAGCAAACCAACGAATGAGACCAATATTACATGTAATATATTTTTAAAAATGGGGTTGTGCCTTAAACTGTCAAATATTGGGATTGAAGATAGCAATATTATAAATGATGGTGTAAAAACGCTTATTGTAGCGATAACACTTCCAATAAAACCCGCAACAAGATATCCTACAAATGTCGCTGTTATTACTATTGGTCCAGGAGTTATTTGTCCCAATGCAATACCATCCATAAATGTTTTGGCATCCATTAGCTTATATTTATCCACAACTTCATGCAACATGAATGGAACTGAACCATACCCTCCACCAAATGCAAAAACATCAACTTTCATCATAAGTGTTGAGAGTAAAAACAACTTTGGGCTAATTATATATAGGAAAGAGTTGAATAGAATAACTCCCAATATTATAAAAGCCACATATTTATATACCCTCAATTTTTCTTTTGGAATGTTTATTTTTAATTGTGATTTTGTAATTTTATCCTTACACATGAGTAAGCCAATAATTATTGATACAAAAATAACTATGAATGGGCTAAATTTTAAAATAAACAAAAGTGCCGCTATTGAAACCAGTATTAAATCAGCCACTGTTCTGATGCTTTTTTTACCAAAGTTTAATGTCCCATTTGCAGCTAATGAGACCACGATAATTCTTAGTGCCTCAAAGATTGAGACAGTTTTTGGTATAGATTTGGCGTGAATATAAATTATCGTTAAAAATAGCATCATTAAAAATGCGGGTAGTGCATAAGCCATGAAAGCGGCAAAAGCTCCTAAAATCCCTCTAAGATAAAATCCTACATAAGCCGCTACCTGCATTACAGAAGCTCCGGGAATTATTTGGGATAAGGCAACCCCATTATTAAAGCTTTTTTCATTCATCCACTTTTTCTCATCTACCACCATCTCTCTAACATATGCAATTGCCGTTGGTCCTCCAAACGCTACCATTCCCAATTTTAAAAAAGAAGTAAAAATTTTTAAAGCAGAGGGTTTATTATATCCCATATTTTTCACCAGAATAAAAATAAATTTTTATTATAAATTTTAAAATTTAATAAATTTTAAATAATTTTATTCATCAACATAATAATATTCTCCTTTTTCTTTTTGCATAATATCTCTTTGACTTCCTTCTTTGTTAGCTCTCGGTCTTCCTGTATCTGGATCTCTTCTAAATGTGATTTGCATCTCTTTTAAGAATTTGTTAGCTCCATCTCTCTTATTCATTGGACTGCTTCCTATACCAAACCTCCCTGGCTCTCCACTAAAAACAATAAACCTATCTGAAATGTAATCTTGGAACAATATGTCGTGGTCAACAACAAACATTCCTGCCTCTTTTTCATCCGCTATCCTTCTTATTACCTTTGAAACCACTAACCTCTGCTCAACATCTAAAAACGCAGATGGCTCATCCAATAGATAAATGTCTGCATCCCTGCTTAAACATGCGGCTATAGCAACCCTCTGCAATTCTCCTCCAGATAGCTCTTTAACCTCTCTATCCAGCAATTTCTCCAACTGTAAAGGATTGATTATCTCTGATTTGTAATAGGATGTGTTTATATTGGTTATTGAGCTCAATAAATCTTCAACGGTTCCATCATAATCTGGGGCAATGTATTGAGGCTTGTAGGAAACTTTTATATCCTCCTCTTTTGTAACCTCTCCTTCATCTGGTTTAATTACTCCTGCTAACAACTTAACAAACGTTGTTTTTCCAATACCGTTAGGTCCCAAAATACCAATAACCTCCCCTTTGTAAATAGTTCCTCCGCTAACTTCCAATTTAAAATCTCCTAAAGTTTTTTTCATTGAGGAATAGCTCAATAAAATTGGTCTATTTTTAAAATCAATAATGGCCCTTTTTTCAAATATAATTGGCTCTTTTCTAAACCTTATATTCTCCTCTCTCAACTCTCCATAAAGATATTCGTTAATCCCAACTCTAACACTCTTTGGCATTGAAACAATACCATAGGCTGATGGAACCCCATACATGATGTGTATATAATCGGATAGATAATCCAAGACAATTAAATCGTGTTCAACCACAACAACCTTGTTAAGCTCTCTAATTAATCTTGCAGCGTTAAACCTCTGCCTTATATCCAGCCATGATGACGGCTCGTCAAAGAAATAAATATCTCCTTTTCTTAAATAAGCTGCAGCTATAGCAACCCTCTGCAATTCTCCACCTGATAATTGACTCAACTCCCTATCTAAAATATTTTTTAGCTCCAACTTCTCAACAACTTCATCAAATTTGCCCTTTTCATCAACCTTTTTTAATAATTCCCCAACTTTTCCTTTAACAACTTTTGGTAGTATATCAACATACTGAACCTTGTGAATTGCCTTTATTCCCTTATTTTTTAACTTTTCAAAATATTCCTGCAACTCAGTTCCTCTAAAGTATTTTATAACATCATCGTAATTTGGCTCTTTATCATGCTTACCTAAGTTGGGAATTAACTCTCCAGCCAAAATTCTTAAAACGGTAGATTTACCAATCCCGTTCTGCCCTATAATCCCAACAACTCCATCTCTTGGAATAACCAAACCAAATAATTTAAATCTGTTCTGCCCATAAGAATGCACTATCTTATCTTCACTCAACTCTTCTGGTAATCCAATAATTGATATTGCCTTAAATGGACATCTCTTAACACATATCCCACAACCAGAGCATAAAACCTCAGATATTACTGGCTTCCCTGTATTTTCATCTATCTCTATGGTTTTTTCACCCATCCTCACTCCAGGGCAGTACTTCATACATTCTAAAGAACATTTCTTTGGTTGGCATCTATCGTAATCAATAATAGCCAATCTCATAAAATCACCTCCATAATGAAAAAATTTTAATTTTAATTTATTTTAAATTTTAAAAAACAAAATAATAAAATAGAAATTTTAAAAAAGCTACTCTTCCCTTACTCTTTTAGCAACTTCCTCAGCCATTTCAAATGTATTTAAATTACCTCCCAAATCAGGAGTTGTCAAACCTAAAGCTAAAACCTCCTCTAAAGCCTTCTCAACTCTATCAGCAGCTTCATACTCACCTAAGTATCTAAGCATTAAAACAGCACTCAATATTGTAGCTGTTGGATTTGCTATCTTTTTACCTGCTATATCTGGAGCTGAACCATGAACTGGCTCAAACAATCCGTGCTCATCGCCAATGTTTGCTGATGGAGCTAAACCAAGCCCTCCAACTGTTCCAGCAGCTCCGTCTGATAAAATATCCCCAAACAAGTTTGAGGTAACTACAACATCAAATGTTTGTGGTTTTGTTATGATATACATGTTCATTGCATCTATATAGTAATCTTCCGCTTTTATATCATCGTATTCCTCAGCAACTTTATAAAATATCTTTTTAAATAACCCATCTGTTAATTTTAAGACGTTTGCTTTATGGGCACAGGTAACCTTTCCTTCCTTACCCATCTTCTTCCTCTCTCTTGCCATGTTAAATGCAAATCTAAATATCCTTTCACATGCCTTTTCAGTAATAACCCTTGTAGCTATTGTAACTCCTTCATCAATCTCTGCCTCGATTCCTTTATAAAGCCCTTCTGTGTTTTCTCTAACTATAATATAATCAATATCAGGTCTTAGGCATTTAACTCCTTTATATGCCTTTACTGGCCTAACATTGGCGTAGGTATCTAATATCTGCCTCAATTTAACAATAACATCTGCCGCTGTTTCTCCAGCAGCTCCAAATAAGACAGCCTCACAATCTAAAGCAGCTTCAATGGTTTCATCTGGAAGAGCTTTACCCGTTCTCTTATAAACTTCATCTCCTGCTTCAGCATAAACAAATTCAAATGGAATACCAGTAGCTTCTAAAACCTGTATTGTTGCCGGAACTACCTCTTTTCCAATTCCATCTCCTTCAATAACACATATCTTATGCATCATAATTTCACCTTTTTTACTGTTAAATACTTAATAATTAAAATTGCTTAAAAACATTTTTCCAATAAAGATAAATACACCACACAAATATATGATTTCCCAATAAATCTTACTGGTGATTGAATGAACGAAAACTGGATAGAGTTAGAAAAAAAATATCATCTCCAAATATATGGAAGATTGCCTGTTGTTTTGGTTGAAGGTAAAGGAATGGAAGTTTATGATATTAATGGGAAGAAATACCTTGACTTCTTGGCAGGGATTGGAGTAAATAATGTAGGACACTGCCACCCAAAAGTTGTTGAGGCAATAAAAAAACAGGCTGAGACCCTAATTCACACATCCAATATATATTACACAATACCACAAATAAAGCTTGCTAAAAAGTTAGTTGAATTAAGCGGCTTGGATAAAGCTTTCTTTTGTAACAGTGGAGCTGAGGCAAACGAAGGGGCTATAAAGTTTGCAAGGAAGTATGCATCAAAAGTATTGGGAAAGGATGGAGGAGAAGTTATAAGCATGTATAATGCATTCCATGGCAGAACTTTAACAACGTTGGCGGCAACACCAAAACCAAAGTATCAAGAAGGCTATCATCCACTACCAGCAGGATTTAAACATGTCCCATTTAACAATATAGAGGCTTTAAAAGAAGCAATAAGTAATAAAACCGTTGCTATAATGATTGAACCAGTTCAGGGAGAGGGGGGAATCCACGTAGCTGATAAAGATTATTTAAGGGCTGTCAGGGATTTATGTGATGACAAAAATATTGTTTTAATATTTGATGAGGTTCAGTGTGGAATGGGGAGAACTGGAAGGATGTTTGCCTATGAACATTATGGTGTTAAGCCAGATATCTTAACGTTGGCAAAAGCCCTTGGAGGAGGCGTTCCAATAGGAGCTGTTGTTTTAAAGGATGAGATTGCACAGGCTTTAAGTTTTGGAGACCATGGAACGACGTTTGGAGGTAATCCTTTAGCTTGCTCTGCCGCTTTAGCTTCAGTTGAGGTTATAGAAGAGCTTATTAAAGATGATAAAGTTATAGAGAAAGGAAAATATTTCATTCGAAAACTCGAAAACCTTAAAGAGAAATACAGCTTTATAAAAGAAGTTAGAGGGCTTGGTTTGATGATAGGAGCTGAGCTTGAATTTAATGGGGCAGATATAGTTAAGAAAATGCTTGAAAAAGGATTTTTAATTAACTGCACATCTGATGTTGTTTTGAGATTTTTACCTCCATTAATTGTAGAAAAAGAGCAGATAGATGATTTAGTTAATGCATTAGATGAAGTTTTCGCTGAAATAAAAAAATAAAAAATAGATAGAAATAAAAAGCTAATAAAAATAATCATCCTTTGCCTTTATTTTTATTTTTTGGTTTTACTACTTTAACCAATATTGCCTTTGTAGGGCATCTACCAGCACAAAACTTACAGTTATGGCAGTATTCAAAATTATAAGCGTAATACTTCCCATCCTTATCTTTTTTCCAAATAAGAGGGGCTTTTGGGCATACATCATAACATCTTCCACATCCAATACATTTTTCTTTATCTACTATAATTTCAACTGCCATCCTATTTCACCACAATCCTTATATATTTTTTAACAGATATGTTCTAAATATACAATTGTATGTTATAATTAATATTATTAATTGTCCGAAATTCGGTGATATAATGGATGAAAAAGATTTAAAAATTATTGAGATTCTTATGAGGGATGGAAGAAAATCATATACTGATATAGCAAGGGAGTTGGGAACGAGTGAAAGCTCCATAAGAAAGAGGGTCAAAAAATTAGAGGAAGAAGGAGTTATTAAAGGATACACTGCAATAGTGGATCCTTCAAAAATTGGATATAACGTTGTTGCATTAACTGGATTTGACACCGAGCCAGATAAGTTTTTAAGTGTTGCTAAAGAACTTTGTAAATTTGAAGAGGTTAAAAAAGTATTCACATCTACAGGAGACCACATGATTATGACTGAGATTTGGGCTAAAGACGGAAAAGAACTTTCAGAATTGATTTTTAATAAGATTGGAAAAATTGACGGTATAAAAAAGATTTGCCCAGCTATTATTTTAGAACAGCTAAAATAAACTAATATGAATAAAATAAAAATTTATTAAATTAAAAAATTAAAGATTTATTTGAAATATCTTTCCAATATTCCTTTTAACATCTTTGCATGTCTTGCTTCATCTCTACTTGACTCATCAAAGAAGTCATGAGCTGGATCTATTCCTAATTCTTTTGCCTTTGTTGCTGCTTCTTTCTTCTCTTTATTTGCCATGCATTCTCCTTTTAACATCATTTCAAGGTTCTCTTTCAAGTTGTCTGAGATTACTCCATTCATTTCAGCAAAGTGTGCAGCGTGCTCAGCTTCTTCAAATGCTATTCTCTTTAAAACTTCTGCAACTTCTGGTAACCCCTCCCTCTGAGCCAATCTTGCCATAGCTAAATACATTCCAACTTCTTTACACTCTCCCTCAAAGTTTGCCTGGACTATCTTTTCTAATTTTGTACCTTTTGTTATTCCTATTTTGTGTTCATTTACTAACTCTAATTCCATGATTCCACCTTATTCTTTATTTTTACTTAATTTTTTTTACAATAATAATATGTGCAGTCGCGTATATATAATATTAATGGTTCGAAATTCATTATATATTCGATGAATTAATTCAAAATTTAGTCAATATTAACAGGTTCATCTTCAATAACAATACCCCTCTCTTTAAACCACTTTCCATACTTATTATCTGGTTTTGCTATGTGCATTGTAAGCCATCCTACTAAGAAAGATAAGACACTTCTAAAATCATTCTTTGAACCCTCTTCAATCTTTGGCAATAACTTTTCTATAACGGTTTTAACAAAAATTTCATGGGTTTTCCTATGCCTATCCAAGTCAGGATAGCCATATTTTTCCATAACTTCCTCTTCATGTTTAAAATGCTTTGCAGCATAATTAATTACTCTCTTCCTTAACAAATCCTTAGCTTCTTCATTTTTTCCTTCCCCTAATAAATTGTAAATCTCATTTAATGTTTTAACCAAAAATTTATGTTCTTCATCAAATGCCCTAATCCCTGTTTCAAGGTCTTTACTCCATTTTATTACTTCCTTCATTATTTTCACCATATAAATTATGCAAATATATGGATATACAAATATAAATTTCTAAAAATAAAAAATAAAGAGTTTAAATCTTCAATTCCTTAATTCTCTTAGCCAATTCTTTACCCATGTTGTAGCAGTTTGTTAATTCATCCTCTGTTGGGACGTAGTAGAGTTCATACTGGTTAATAACTTCAAATCCACAGTTTGCTAAATCTTCAGCAATCTTAGCTACTGCTCCCCCTCTACCTCCCATTGAACCAAATGCTACTGCCAATCTTTTAAATCCAGTTCTATTGAATTTCAATCCTCTCAAGTAGTAGATGATGTCCCCAATTGATGGGTATGGCTCATCATAAATTGTTGGAATTCCTAAGAGAACTGCCTTAGCGTCTAATATATCTTTAACAATCTCACTTCTCTCATCGTAGTGTAAGAAATACATTACAACATCTATTCCTTCACTCATTAATCCCTCTGCAAATGCATGAGCCATCTTTTGCGTTGAGTAGTGCATTGTATCATAGACAATAACTGCCTTATCCTTAGCTGCTTTACCTGTAGCAAAGTCCTGATATGATTTAATTGCCTTCATTGGGTCTGTCCATATCTGTCCATGTGATGGAGCAATCATTTTTATCTTTTCCAATAATCCTAAGTCAATAACTTCTTGAAATTTCTTCAATACAAGTTTTGATAATGGAGTAATTAAGTTTGCATAGAACTTCTTGTTTGCATCCATTAATACATACTCTGGAACATCAGTATCAAATCTTTTGTGTGCTGGGAAGCATAAGTGTTGTCCAAATGCGTCGTTTGAGAATAATATTCCTCCCTCATTGTAGAAGGTGAACATACTGTCTGGCCAGTGCAATAATGGAGCTTCTAAGAATGTTAATGTTTTTCCTCCTAAATCAACTGTGTCTCCCGTATGAACAACTTTGAATGGAGCATTCTTTAATGATGGATAGTGCTTCTTCAATCCTTCAACTGCTACTTCAGTACAGTATATTGGAGCATCTGGGAATTTTTTGTGTATCTCTGGTAAAGCTCCGCTGTGGTCTTTCTCAACGTGGTTTTGAACGATTACATCAATTTTGAATTCCCTCCCCTCTTTTTCAAAGGCATCTTTTATTCTCCCCCACATCTGGGCTGAGGTTCCTGGGTATGTGTTGTCTATTAAAGCAACTTTTTCATCTCCAAAGACTAAGTATGCGTTGTATGTAGTTCCTTTTAATGTATATCCGTGATACATCCTAATATCCCAGTCTAAAACCCCTACCCAATATACTCCATCAGCAATTTTAATTGCGTCTGCTTTCATATTCTTCACCACCAAGTTTAGTTAATTTTTAGTTCAATTTTTACAGTTTTATTATTTTACTTCATGTATATATTACAATTATGGTTCGATATCCGTATTATCGATATAAAATATACTTTCAAAATCATCCCCTTACAACCTCAACTTTAAAATAGCAGGCATCAGCCCCCTGGGCCATGCATTTTATTTCATCAACTACGACAGTCTTTTTTAGTATGCATTCCATTGCCCCTGCAATTAAACCAGCATCAAAATAACATATTGGCTCATCAATATCCAAGCCTTCACACATTGCACACTCTCTTACTTTCAAAATAAGAGGTCTTCTACTTTCAATCTCTAAAATTCCTAAATTGTTCTTTTTAAAGAATGATTTTAATTCTCTAATATTTTTTGGATTTAAATATCTTCCAAATTCATATCCTATTTCATATAATGTTATTTCTGAACCCCTCTCTTTAATTTTCTTTATAACAATGTATATCATGACTTTAAAAAGCTCTAAAGGGATGTATTTTTTAATTTTTCTATCAGAATCTTTCTTATCGTTAAATTTCATTTTCTCCTTATTAAACCCATTTTTTAGATATTCTACAGTTCTTTTTACAATTTCATCGTCATCTGGAAACTCATCATCTTTACTTTCAATAATTCTTTAAAAATTTCACTCGTATTTTTATTTAATTTAAATTGTATATTGTATTTGCAACATATCACCTTTAAAAATTACCATTAACAATATTTTAAAAAATAGAGTAAATAATAACTTAACCGTCATTTTTTCGCATAAAATATTTAAAAAATAGACGAATTTCGGAAAAATTGAAAAATCATTAAAAGAGCTTAAAAAGATTTTACCTATTTTTGTAATATTTTAATAGGTCAAAAACACTCAACGTTCCTACAACTTCATCATTATCATTAACAACTGGATAGGCAATATCTTCATTTTTTATCATTTCATCTATAAGCTCATCACTTATCTCATCATCCTCTTTTAAAATCTTTATTTCATCAATAAGTAACATTAAATCTTCAATTTTTGAATGCTTACATCCTGCAAGCAAATCCAAAGCTGTTATCCAACCTGCTAATTTTCCATCCTCTACAACTGGAGCGTAGCTTTTTCTTTCCCTATATAAATATTGAATAACCTCCCCTCCGATATCGTTTGGGGAAACCTTTACAAAATCCCTATTCATGATTTCTTTAACCTTCATAGTATCATCCTTTTTTATTTTAAAAATTTTTAGTTATTGATATAAAAGATTTTTTGAGAAGGTATAAAAACAAATTATAATTTAAAAATAATAAACGTGAGAAATATGCCAAACCCCTATGCCCACTTAGTTTTTGGAAAGTTGTATTTAAAAAATTTAAAAACAAATGTTGATTTAAACAACTTTTATTTTGGCTGCGTAATTCCCGACATAAATCATATTTCTAACTTAGAGAGGAGGATTACACATTTTTATGATGGCGATGTTTTTGAATTTTTTAAACCAAAAAATATTTTTGAATATTCATTTTGTTTAGGCCATAATTTACATATAAAAATTGATAATCTATGGAAATACAATATAAGGTTAAAATACAACATTCCACTCGAAGAAAATCTAAAAATATATGCCTATCTTGATTATTTTTTAAAAAAGACGTATAATTTTGGTTATAATTATTTTAAAGAGCGTGTTTTAAAAGGTAATTGTAATTTTCTTAAAAAATTAGGTATAAATAAAAAATTATGTGAAGAATGGAAGAAAAGATGTTTAAATGATGATGTTAAGCATAAAAACAAAAACATAAAATATGAAAAATTGGTAAAGGAATTCTTAAATCTTGTAAATATATTCTTTTTTGATATTAAATAAAATCTCCCCTTCTTTTAAAATTGTTTTTTATTGTAATAATTACTTATATATTTAAATATAGAGAATGAAAAATAATAAAGGATATATATCCTGCAATATACAAACATTATAATTGGTGAAAATATAGTCTTGAAGTCAGAGTCAGACTTTAAAAATTCATTTGTAGGAGAAATTATAGATAATGGAAAAGATATATTAGGAGAAGAGCATGTCTCATCTTTTAAAGCATGCTATCAGCGTGGAACTTGCACTGGAAGTTGTCCAAGTGGTAGAATAACTGCATTTAAAACAAGAAAATTGATAAGGTACGCTCAATTTGGTATGAGAAAGTTGGCAGTAGAAAGTGAAGACCTTTGGATGTGCACGACATGCTATGAGTGTTATGAAAGATGCCCAAGGGAGGTAAAAATTACCGACATAATCAAAGTTATTAGAAATATTGCTGCAAAAGAAGGAAGGATGGCAGAAGCTCATAAAAAAACTGCACTTTATGTATTTAAAACAGGACACGCTGTTCCAATCAATGAAGAAATAAAAAAGGCACGAAAATCTTTAGGATTAAGTGAAATCCCTCCTACAACACACAAGTATCCTGATGCGTTAGAGGTTGTAAGGGGAATTATGAAAGATTTAAAATTCTGTGACATGGTTGGAATATGCACCGAAACGATGCAATTAAAACCTATTGAATGGAAAGACATGTCAGAATAATAAAATAAGGTGAATTTTATGGAATTTGTTTTTTTCTTAGGATGTATAGCTCCAAATAGGTATCCAGGTATAGAAAAAGCTACATACACAGCAATGGAAAAATTGGGAATAAAGTTACACCCATTTGAAAAAGCCTCATGCTGTCCAGCTCCTGGGGTCTTCGGTACTTTT
The DNA here is from genome assembly GCF_000023985.1 of Methanocaldococcus fervens AG86. Taxonomy (GTDB): domain Archaea; phylum AGJL01; class Methanococci; order Methanococcales; family Methanocaldococcaceae; genus Methanocaldococcus; species Methanocaldococcus fervens. The sequence goes on along the minus strand of NC_013156.1, from coordinate 993,658 downwards.
GACTTAAAAACATGGCTTACCTTAGCTGCAAGAAACCTATGCGTTGCTGAAGAGATGGGTTTAGATATTTTAACAATATGTAACGGTTGCTACGGTTCATTATTTGAGGTAAATCATATCCTTCAAGAGAACGAAAAAGCCAGAAACATGGTAAATGAAGTATTGTCAAAATACGGACTGGAATATAAAGGGACGGTTAAAGTTAGACACTTACCGGAAGTTCTTTACTTTGATTTAGGGGTTGATGCCATAAAAGAGAAGGTAAAAAAGCCATTGGATATGTAGCAGTTCATTATGGTTGTCACTACTTAAAACCAACTGAAATAAAGCATTTAGAAAGTTCTGAAAGACCTAAATCATTTGATGAACTTGTTGAAGCACTTGGAGCTAAATCAATAAACTATAAGGATAAAAATATGTGCTGTGGAGCTGGAGGGGAGTTAGAGCGAGAAATCTTGATGTTGCCTTGCAGATGACGGAAACAAAATTAAGAAATATAAAAGAGGCTGAAGCAGATTGTATTACAGACGTCTGTCCATTCTGTCACTTGCAATTTGATAGGGGGCAAATAGAGATAAAGGAAAAATTTGGTAGGGGGTACAACATTCCCGTTATTCACTATTCTCAACTTTTAGGGTTGGCGATGGGGATGTCTCCAAAAGATGTTGCGTTAGACTTGCATTTTATATCAACAGAACTGTTAATTGAAAAACTTGGGTTATGAAATATTTGGTAAAAGATATATACCTATAAAAATAGACATTATTATTGTAAAGTTTGAGGTGGTAATATGAAAAATGAAGTATTCTTTGGGGAGGGGATTAAAGCAGTTAAAGAAAAATACCCAGATTTGTATGAGGCTATTGTTAAATTAAATGAAGCTGCATATACTGGAAAAGTTTTGGATTATAAAACTCAAAAATTAATAGCTATAGGGATAGTTGCCTCAAAATGTGATGAAATAGCAACAGAAAAGCAGATGATTAGTGGAATGAAAGAGCTTGGCATTACAAAAGAAGAGATTGCAGATGTTTTGAGAGTTGTTCTATTAACAAGTGGAATGCCAGCATTTACAAAGGCTATGAGGATTTTGGAAAAAATCTAAATAATTTTTTAGTTGGGGGAAGAATTATGAACTACTTTTGTGGAATAAACAAAATGAAAGAAGGAAACGATTTTGAAAAAAAAAGCATACTCCGTTTATTGAATGTCCTGATGTTGTTAAAGCAGATGAATACTTTGAAATTAAAATATCAGCCGGAATTCCTCATCCTATGGAAGATGGGCACTTTATCCAGTGGATTGAGTTGTTCATGGGGATATCTACTTAGCAAGAGTTGAATTCACCCAATTTATGAAGCCTGAGGTTAAATTAGTCGTAAAAGCTCCTTCAAAAGGTCATGAAAAATTCACCTTAAGGGCCTTGATGAGATGCAACCTACACGGTATATGGAAATATGAAAAGGAGATTAAATTAGGATAAATTTAATGATTTTTGACGAATTTCGTATGGTTAATGATAAATATCAAAATTATGGAGATAAAAATAATGTCAAATAAGTATGTTTGGTGATAAGGTTGGCGAAATATCAGTGTATGTGTGGATGGATTTATGATGAAGATAAGGGGGAGCCTTCCCAAAATATCCCACCGGGAACAAAGTTTGAGGAACTTCCAGATACGTTTAGATGCCCACAATGTGGCTTAGCAAAAAATGCATTTAGAAAAATAGAGTAAAAAAGGTGAAAATATGATAACAACAAATCATCCACTTTATGAGGCATTAAGGGATATTCAAGATTTTAAATTAAGGTTAGTTGAATATTTCAAAGACAAGAAAGATGTTTTCCCTATAAAAAGTAAAGTTGAGTTAGCAGAAGCATTGCCTTGCGGCATATCTTTACCATGTGGGGAAGTAGAGGCAGGGGAATTGGTTAAATTACTAACTGACAACGATTTCCCAATAAAAGATCCAGAAGATTTGGCAATGAAATTAGCAAACAAATGTTTAATTAAAAAGAAAGATTAGATTGTTTGGTGAATACTAATGATTAAAGAAAAAATATTGGATGCATTAAATGAGCAAATAAATAAAGAGTTTTACTCTGCATATCTCTACCTATCCATGTCTGCCTATGCTGAATCATAGGATTAAAAGGATTCGCCCAATGGCTTAAAGTTCAAAGTCTGGAGGAATTAGACCATGCAATGAGGATATACAACTACGTTATAGGGAGGGGAGGAAGAGTAAGATTGTACAAAATAGAAGAACCAAAAAATGAGTGGAAATCAATTATTGAAGTATTTGAAGATGGATATAGGCATGAGCAGTTCATAACTGAATCGATAAATAATATAATGGATTTAGCAATTTCTGAGAAGGATTATGCAATAGTAAACTTCCTACAATGGTTTGTAAATGAACAAGTTGAAGAAGAAGCGTCTTTTTCAGAAATTTTAGAAAAATTAAAGTTAATTGGGGAAGATAAGAGAGGATTATTCATGCTTGATAAAGAGCTTGGACAAAGAGTGTATGTTCCAACAACAGAAAATAAATCTAACTCATTATAGGTGATAATATGACATGGTGGAAATGTTCAAACTGCGGATATGTCTTTGAAGCAGAGAAGCCTCCTGAAAGATGTCCAAATTGTGGGGAAGCGTGCACATTTTATGATGTGACATGCTACACTCCAGAATGCGGATGTCAAGGTTATGATCCAAAATTAGTTGCAAGAAGACCAGATGAGGAGAGCAAATTCTAAATTTTTTATTTTTAATAATTTTTTTAATAGATTCACAAAAATAGGGGATGAGTATGTGTGAAGAAAAAATGCCAGTTATAGGAGAAAAATTTCCTGAAGTTGAAGTTAAAACTACACATGGAACTATAAAATTGCCAGATTACTACGTAGAAAAGGGCAAATGGTTTGTTTTATTTAGCCACCCTGCTGACTTTACTCCAGTTTGTACAACAGAGTTTGTAGGATTCCAAAAGAGATACGATAAGTTTAGAGAGCTAAATACTGAATTAATTGGTTTAAGTATAGACCAAGTTTTCAGCCACTTAAAATGGATTGAATGGATAAAAGAAAAATTAAATGTTGAAATTGAGTTTCCAGTTATAGCAGATGATAGAGGGGAGTTGGCAGAAAAATTGGGAATGATAAGCCCATATAAGGGGAACAATACAGTTAGAGCTGTTTTTGTTGTAGATAACAAGGGAATTATTAGAGCTATCATCTACTACCCACAAGAGGTTGGTAGAAACTTAGACGAAATCGTAAGATTAGTTAAAGCCCTCCAGATTTCAGATGAGAAAGGAGTGGCTATGCCTGCAAACTGGCCAGAAAATGATATAATTGGAGATAAGGTAATAGTTCCTCCAGCATCATCAGTAGAAGAGATTAAAAAGAGAAAAGAAGCTTGTGAAAAAGGAGAAATCGAATGCTTAGATTGGTGGCTCTGCTACAAAAAGTTAGAATAAACTATTCTAATTTTATGTTTAAATTTTTAGTGTGATAGTAATGGTAGAGCTTAAAATGGCATGCAAATTAGATGATACCTGTGAAAAACCAAAATATAGAAAATATAAGTGTAGAGTTTGTTGATGGGTGTATGATCCATTAAAAGGAGACTCGAGTCAAAACATTCCTCCAAAAACTCCATTTGAAGAACTTCCAGACGATTGAGTTTGCCCAGTTTGTAGAGGTAAAGTAGGAAAAGAATCCTTTGAACCATTAGATGAATGGTTAGTATTTGATGAATAAAAATCTTAAATAATAAGGGGAATTTTATGAAAGAAACCATTATAAATTTAACTAAGGCATATATCGGAGAGAGTTTAGCAAGAAATAGATATACATGCTACGCAAAAATTGCTAAGCAAGAAGGGTACGAAAAAATAGCTGAAGTGTTTTTATTAACTGCTGAAAATGAAAGAGAACATGCTAAATGGCTTTATTATCTAATAACTGAACTGAAGAAAAAGTATAACATTGAAGACAAAATAAAAGTTAGTGATGTTGAAGTTCCAATTGTTTTGGGAAGCACTGCTGATAACTTAAAGGCATCAATTGAAGGAGAGCATTTTGAACATACAGAGATGTATCCAAAGTTTGCTGAAATTGCTGAGAAGGAGGGACTTAAAGAAATTGCAGATAGGTTGATGGCTATTGCAGTAGCTGAAAAACATCATGAAGAGAGGTTTAGAAAATTATTGAAAGAAGTAGGAAGGGGAACAGTATTTAAAAAAGATGAACCTGTAGAATGGGTTTGTAGAAAGTGCGGGTATGTTCATATAGGGGAGGAACCGCCAGAAGAATGTCCATCTTGCAGTCATCCGAGAAAATACTTCGAAGTTAAATGTGAAAAATATTAGGTGGGAATATGAAAGTTGCATTTCTAATTTTATCATACTCACATAAGGATAAGCCAAATATGCCAGTAATGTTCCACACTTTATTGTTTGCAAATGAGTTGAAGGAAAAAGGGGATGAAGTAAAAATACTATTAGAGGGGGAGGCAGTTTTATGGGCAAGAGATTTGCTGAGTGAGAATCATCCATTAAAAAACCATTTTGAAAAATTAAAAGATGATTTTGTAGTATGTGAAGCATGCTCAGACATGTTTAACGTTAAAGACGAAATTAAAGGGAAATTAACATTAGAAAATGATTTATTTGGACATGTGAGCTTAAAGAAATATTTAGATGAAGGATATAGAATTATTGAACTCTAACTCTTTTTTAAATTTTATTTTTAAGGTGATGTTATGGCAGTTGAGATAAAAAAGGACATTTTTTGGGTTGGTGTAATCGACTGGGAAGTTAGGAATTTCCATGAATATATAACACAAAACGGTTCAACCTACAACTCTTATCTAATAAAAGATAAAGAAACTGTCCTTATTGATACTGCAAAGGATTATATGTTTGATGAACTAATAAATGGAATCTCTCAAATAATAAATCCAAAAGATATTGATTATGTTGTTGTTAATCACGTGGAAAAAGACCACAGCGGTTGTGTTGATAAGATTGTTGAAATTAGCAACGCCACGATAATAACAAATGAAAAAGGAAAGGAGCATTTATCTTTAAATTATGACACTAAAGGTTGGGATTTCCTTATTGTAGATACTGGAGACGAGATAAGTATTGGAGATAGGACATTAAAGTTTATAAGAACCCCTATGCTACATTGGCCTGACAACATGGTAACTTACTGTAAGGAGGATAAAGTTTTATTCTCAAACGATGCATTTGGGCAGCACATAGCAAGCTCTGAAAAATTTGATTATGAAATTGGAGATGAAGTTTTTGAACATGCCAAAGAGTATTTTGCAAACATACTAATGCCTTACAAGATGCTAATCCCTAATACAATAAATTCCCTAAAAGATTTAGATATAGAGCTTATCTGTCCTTCTCATGGAATTATATGGAAAGAAAAGATAGATGAAATTATAAAAAAATATTTAGATTGGGCAAACGACAAAATTGAAAATAAGGCAGTTATTGCCTATGACACAATGTATAATTCAACTAAAAAGATTGCTCATGCAATTGCAGGGGGTTTAATAGATGGCGGTGTTGAAGTAAAATTGTATAGAATATCTGAAACTCCAATGAACACGATAATGAAGGAAATTTTAGATGCAAAGTATGTTTTAATTGGTTCGCCAACATTAAATGGAAATCCCTACCCTGAAGTTGGTAAATTCCTAACATATATGGAGGGATTAAAGCCAACAAACAAAATAGGGGTTGCTTTTGGTTCTTATGGTTGGATGGAAATGGCTACTGAAAAAATTAAAAGAGTATTTGAAAGCTTAGGATTTAAGATAGTTGATGACGAATGCTTAAAGGTAAAATTTGCTCCAAAAGAAGATGATTTGAAAAAATGTTATGAGTTTGGTAAAAGATTGGCAGATATTTAAATTTATTTGGTGGAATTATGAAGATTTTTGGTATTAGCGGAAGTCCAAGATTGCAAGGGACTCATTTTGCAGTAAATTATGCCTTGAATTATCTAAAGGAGAAAGGAGCTGATGTTAGATACTTTTCAGTTAATAGAAAAACTATCAATTTCTGCCTTCATTGTGATTACTGTGTAAGGAAAAAAGAGGGTTGTATAAATAAAGATGATATGGAAGAAGTTTATGAAAACCTTATATGGGCGGATGGGGTTATAATAGGAACTCCAGTCTATCAAGGAAACGTTTCTGGGCAGTTAAAGACGTTAATGGATAGATGTAGAGCAATATTGGCAAAAGATCCAAAAATTTTAAAGGGAAAAGTAGGTATGGGAATTGCCGTTGGTGGGGATAGAAATGGAGGGCAAGAGATTGCTTTAAGAACGATACATGACTTTTTTATAATAAATGAAATGATTCCTGTTGGAGGAGGCTCTTTTGGTGCTAATTTAGGAGCTACGTTTTGGTCTAAAGATATGGGGAAGAAAGGAGTTGAAGAGGATGAAGAGGGATTAAGAGTTTTGAGGAAGACACTTAATAGGTTTTATGAGGTTTTAAAAGAAAAGAAGAAGTTACAATAAATAAATATTAGATTAGCGAGGACTAAATAGTAAAGATTTTATTGTAAATGTTTCATTATACAATAGTTAAAAATTATTTTATTCTTAATTATTTTATTAATTCTCTAAGTAGTAAATAACATAATTTAAACTAAATTATGATTTACTTAACTTAAAAGTTTATTTATATAAAGGGGAGGTAATATGACTGGATGGGTAGAACTTTTATGGGATGGGAAGAGAGAAAAACCATTTACAAAAGAAGTGTTGATGAATATTATGGAAAAGTTAGAGAAGTTAAAAAAATTTCCTTACCATTTCAAAAAATTGAACTTTTAGGGATAAATAAAAGAACTCAAACAACATTATTTCCAGAAGATGCATGGCCTAAAAACTATCCAAAAGATTGGAAAAATTTGCTAATTTGGGGAGATAATAAATTGGCAATGTCTTCTTTGCTAAATGGAATAGAGATAGATGGGAAGATTTTAAGTTTAAGAGGGAAGATTAAGCTGATTTATATAGACCCACCATTTGCTACTGGAGCAGATTTTTCCTTTAAAGTGCCGGTTCCAGAGAGTTGGAAGGAGTTTGTTAAAAAAAGTGATATTGAGTATAAACCATCAATAATAGAAGAATTAGCATATAGAGACATGTGGGGAGGAAGTACACCAGAGGAAAGGATTGCTTCTTATTTAAGATATATGTATGAGAGATTGGTTTTAATGAAGGAACTTTTAGCAGATGATGGCTCTATCTATGTGCATTTAGATTATAGAATGGTGCATTATGTTAAATTAATGATGGATGAGATTTTTGGGAAGGAGAATTTTAGAAATGAGATTATATGGACATATCACGGCCCTGGCTCACCTAATATGAAATGTTTCAATACATGATGTAATTTTGTGGTATTCAAAAAGTGATAATTACACTTTTAATGATGATTTAATTAGAGTTCCTTCAGAAGTTCATATTGGGGGATTCCATGGAGGATTAGATGAAAAATCTGCAGAAGAATACATGAAAAAAGGAAAGATACCAGAAGATTGGTGGTATTTTCCAATAGCAAAAAGAAGCAAAATTGAAAATTTAGGATGCCCAACTCAAAAACCAGAAAAACTCTTAGAGAGGATTATCTTAGCATCAACAAATGAAGGAGATATAGTTGCTGACTTTTTCTGCGGTTCTGGAACAACCTTAGCAGTTGCAGAAAAATTAGGAAGGAGATGGATTGGTTGTGATATGTCTAAATATGCCATTCATGTTACAAGAAAACGACTCTTAGATATTGCAAACTCAAAAGCATTGGGCATAAAGGTTAAAGATGAAAGTAAAAGACCAAAATATGGATTTTCAGCGAGACCATTCTATTTAATAACAATAGGCAATTATTTAACTGATAAATTAACAAATAGAAAGGAAACAATAAATTTAATTTTAAATCTCTATGGTGCATCACCAATAAAAGGAGCATTCAAATATCTACACGGAATAAAAGAAAAAGACAAAGAAATAATCCATGTTGAGCATATAAACTATCCAATAACACCCGCAGAAATCTCAACAACAATTGAAGAATTTAAAAATTCCCCATTTAATGACTGGACTTTAACAATCTTAGGATGGGACTGGGCACCTGATACTTTTGAAAAAGCAAAAGATGAATGGGAAAAATTAGGCATTAATATAAAACTTTTACACATCCCACCAATTTCAAAACTCCAAGATGTCCTTAAAAAGTATAAAATTGATTTATCAAAAGTCATAAACTTTGAATATGCATTTGATGAAGAAATAAGAAAAATTTTAAGGTTTATTGAGCCAGGTTATCTAAAACTCAAAGTAACACAAAACAAAAAATATGTTAGAATAGAAATAGAGGACTTTTGGATAAAATTGCCTCATGGCTATGAAGATATTGAAGAAAAAATAAGAAAAAAGATAGAATCATCAATAAAAGAAGGCAAAAAATATTTCTTACCTTTAATAAACTATTGGGCAGTAGATTGGGATTATGATGGAAAAATCTTTAAGCATGATTTTGTAAGTTTTGATAAAAAACTTGCAGAAGGTAAAATTTGCCCAATAGCAGAACACACTTATGAAAACCCAGGAACATATAGAGTTGTTGTAAAAGTTATCGATATTTTTGGGGGAGAAACATCAAAAGAACTTACCATAAAGGTGGAATAATGCCAAAAAGAAAGCCAGGAAGAAAACCAATAAAAATTGATATAAAAAAGCCACCTTCAGAGATAACATTTATTCTCCCCGACTCAATTCTCATCCCTTATCCAAAAGAAATAAGATTAAAAAGTTATGATGAAAATTCTATTATGATGTTCAAAGAATACATACAAAATGGCATAAATTGGGCAAAACAAGAAAGAAAAAACAACAACCCTTATGCAAGATTTCCATCAGAGGCATTAGCAGTGAATAACATCAGAATAAAAGTTAAGGAATGGAGAGAAAACAACTACCCAAACACAACAGAAACCTCAAAATACCTATTAGATTTTTGGTTTAATTATCCAAGAGACAAACCATTTTGGTTTTCTCAAAGAGAGGCAGTTGAAACACTCATCTATCTCTACGAAGTAGAAGGCATAAAAAATGTCTCTGAAATTATAAACAAATATGGAGCTTTCCCAATATTTAGTTATGAAGAATATGACAAATACCCAAGATATGCATTTAGAATGGCAACTGGTAGTGGAAAAACACTGACAATGGCTTTAATTACTGTGTGGTCATTCTTTAATTATCTCTATGAAAGTAACAACTATTCAAGATTTTTCCTATTTGTAGCACCAAATATAATTGTCTATGATAGATTAAAAAGAGATATTGAAAATCTTTCAATATTTAATGAATTTAACCTAATTCCCCAAAATTGGAAAAATGATTTCAAAATCCAAATAATCACAAGAGATACATTTTCAGATGCAGATAGATTCCTTCCCCCAGAAGATGAAGGCGTTATATTTATAACAAACATCCATCAAATTGGATTCCAAAAATCAAAAAGAAAGAAAGAAGATATATTAGAATCCTTAACTGGTATTCCAAACCCAGGAAAAGACCCATATAAGGCAACGTCTATAAAGCTCTGGGATATTTTAATAAATTACCCAAATATTATGATTTTAAAGGATGAAGCCCACCATATCCATAGAGAGGAGAGTAGCTGGCAAAAATATATTTGGGAACTCAATAGAAAATTAATAGACAAACATAATAAAGGCATCTTTATGGAGCTTGACTTTTCAGCTACTCCAAAAAATGAAAGAGGGGAATTATTCCCATGGATTATTGTTGATTTCTCATTAAGAGAAGCTCTCCAAACAGGGATTATAAAATATCCAACAAAAGTTATAGTTAAAGATGCCCCACCAATTAAAAAAGGTTTTAAAATAGAAGACCTCCAACCATACATTAAAGCAGCTCTTGAAAGATGGAGAAAACATAAGGAAAAATTAAAAGAACTTGGAAAAAAATCTGTATTATTTGTGATGGCAGATGAAACAGAAACTGCAGAATTAATATATGAAGAACTATTAAAAGAGCCAGATATAGATGCATCAAACATGCTTTTAATACACTCAAACTTAGATGAATGGAAGGTAAAAATCAAAGAAAAAAGTAAAGAAATTGTATCAAAAATTATCATTAATGGAGAAGAAAAAGAACTTAACAAAGACCTTGCTGTTGAGCTTGTAAGAAACATTGACAATCCTAACAACCCAGTTGAGGTTGTTGTAAGCGTAATGATGCTAAATGAGGGATGGGATGTCCGTTCTGTTACAGTTATTTTAGGTCTCCGTTCCTATTCATCAGAAAGAGAAATCCTACCTGAACAAGTTATTGGTAGGGGATTGAGAAAACTCTTTCCAAATGAAGGCATTGACTTGGAAAGATGGATAAATATATTGGAGGTTGTAGGACCCCCAAACTTATTAAAAGTTATAGATAATCTTGAATCACTTGAAGGCATAAAAATTCCTGAAGCTCCAAATAAATTCTTTATCTCATTTGTTCCAAGGGATGATATTGACTTTAAAATACCAAAAGGGGAATTTGTATCCTATATTGAAGAAATTGACACTGAAAGAATCATTGAGAAATGTTCTCAAAATTGCCAATAAATGTTTTTAATGCCTCTGAAATTGAAGAACTTAAAAAAATTTATGAGTATGAGGTTGTTGATTTAGAAGGAACAACCTTAGACAGAGGAACAATAATTGGAGACCTAAACGTCCCAATTATAAAAATCTCAAAATTGGCAAGGGATTTGGAAGAACTAATCCCTCTACCAAACTCTTATGCCGTCTTAATGAACAAACTTGAGGAATATATTGAAGAAAGGCTATTTGATAAAAAAGTTGAACTCAATGAAAAGGTGATAAAATTCCTAATATACAAAGGATGGTTTAACAAAATAAAAAATGATATATTAAATATTGCCAAAGGAATTATAAATAATCCTGTTATGTCATCAAAAGTAGAAATAGATGAATTTATATCATTAAGCGACATAGATGGATTTCCATGGTCTAAAAATTTTGTAGATAATGATAAAAGTTTATTTGCAAGAATCACTTATGATGAAAATGGAAATGAGATAAAAATCCCATCCACACCAGTAGATAACGATATGGAAGCTGACTTTGTTAGATTCTTAACAAGGGCAGAAGATGTAATATACTTTATAAAAAATCTTAGACATGTTACAAAATTAGGAATGTCATATTATGATTCAAGAGAAAGAAAATGGAGAAAGTTTTATCCTGATTTCATAGTTAAAGCAGAAGATGGATATTATCTAATAGAAACCAAAGGTAGGGAGGAAATCCAAGTCCCAGATAAAAATATATCTGCTAAAAAATGGTGTGAAGCAATAAGTAAAGCAACAAATGAGAAATGGACATATCTATATTTAAGGGAAGGAGATTGGACTGGTAAAAATAAATTAAGCGATTTATAAAATTACTAAAACAACTAAATATCATTGGGGATAATTATGTTAAGAATCGCATGGGGGATAACTGGATGTGGGGATAAACTGCCAGAAGTTGTTGAAATAATGAAGAAGCTAAAAAACAAATACAATTTGGATGTAGATATTTATCTCTCAAAAAATGCAAAGATTGTTGTAAAGTGGTATAAACTCTGGCAGGTTTTGGAAGATGAATTTTATGATTTGAGGGTTGAAGTTAATGCAAATGCTCCATTTTTAGTTGGGAAGTTGCAGACAGGAAAGTATGATTTATTTTTAGTGGCTCCAGCAACTGCGAATACAACGGCAAAAATTGCCTATGGAATCGCAGACACTTTAATAACTAACTCAGTTGCCCAAGCAATGAAAGCGAGAGTTCCCGTCTATATTTTCCCACCAGATAACAAAAAAGGAAAAATAGAAACTCTTCTACCAGGAAACAAAAAACTAACATTGTATATTAGAGATGTCGATGTTGAGAATGTCGAAAGGATTAGAAAGATGGAGGGAATTGAAGTTTTAGACAAACCAGAGGATATTGAAAGGATTATTTTAAAACATATAGAGATGAAAAAGCAAAAACCTTAAACTTTTTTAATTTTTGGTGAAATAATGCTAATTAAAAAAATTGAAGAGTTAAAAAAATCAGAAATTAAAGATATTGTTGATAAAAGAATTCAAGAATTTAAATCATTCAAAAATAAACCTAATGAGGAGTGGTTTAAAGAACTCTGCTTTTGCATTTTAACTGCCAATTTTACTGCTGAAGGTGGGATAAGAATACAAAAAGAAATTGGAAATGGATTCTTAACTCTACCAAGAGATGAATTGGAAGAGAGATTAAAAAATTTAGGGCATAGATTTTATAGAAAAAGGGCTGAATATATTGTTTTAGCAAGAAAATTTAAAAATATCAAAGATATTGTTGAAAGTTTTGAAAATGAAAAGATAGCAAGGGAGTTTTTGGTGAAAAATATAAAAGGAATTGGATACAAAGAGGCAAGCCATTTTTTAAGGAATGTTGGTTACGACGATGTTGCTATCATTGACAGGCATATTTTAAGGGAACTTTATGAAAATAATTATATTGATGAGATTCCAAAAACATTGAATAGGAAAAAATACATAAAAATTGAAAATATATTAAGAGATATTGGAGAAGAAGTAGATTTAAAGCTCTCTAAGTTAGATTTATATATTTGGTATTTAAGAACTGGAAAGATTTTAAAGTGATAATTATGGTTAATACTGAGAGAATAAGCATTTCTTTCCCAAAATTTCTTTTAAAAGAGATTGATAAGATTGTTAAAAAGAAAGGTTATTCAAGTAGGAGTGAATTAATTAGGGATGCTGTAAGAAAACATATTTTGGAAAGTAATTCTTTGGATAAAGAGGGAAATATTGGTGGGATTGTAATTATTGTCTATAATCCAACAAAAGAAGCTATGGAAAAGATGAGCAAACTGTATTTTGAATATAATGAAGTTATAAAATCTATAAATCAGTCATATTTAACAACATCTTGTGGAAAACATGCTAAAGTAGAAATTTTTGTTGTTGAAGGGAACTCTAAAACTATTTCAAAGTTTTATGAAAATATTGAAAAAATTAATGGAAAAATTTATGACAATATTATTATCTTTTAAATTATTTTCATACCAATTACATCGTAAATCTACAATTTTGGGATACAACATATCCCTATTTTTATAACTGAGAGGTCAAAAATGTATTTATATAATGAGATGAACAATAATCAATAGAAACTTCTAAATATATCTAAACCAAAAAAATGGGGGTAAATATGAGTCTCGAGCCAAGACCAACTAAAATGTTTTGCTTCCAGTGTCAGGAAACTGCAAGAAATGAAGGATGTACTGTAATGGGAGTTTGTGGAAAAAATGATTTGGTGGCAAACCTTCAAGATGTATTAATTTATACTATAAAAGGTTTATGCTATGTTTGTAATAAGGGCAATTACTTAGATAATGGAATTATGGAATACATTCCAAGAGCTTTATTTGTAACAATAACAAATGTCAATTTTGATGATAAAGATATAATTGATTGGATAAAGAGAGGAGTTGTCATAAGGGAAAAAGTTATTGAAAAAGCTAAGTTAAACAGAGAAGAACTACCCCACTGTGCTACATGGACTTACAAAGATGAAAATGACATAATAGAACTATCAAAAGCTAAAGAAGTTAGTGTTTTAGCAGAAGATAATGAAGATGTAAGGTCATTAAAAGAACTTATAATCTATGGAATTAAAGGAATCGGCGCTTACTTAAGCCATGCAATGCATCTCGGATACAATAATGAGGAAATTCACAAATTCGTAGTTGAAGCATTTACCAAAATTGTTGATAGCAAAGATGTTGACGAATTATTTAACTTAGCAATGGAGACAGGAAAATATGCAGTAGAGACGATGGCATTATTAGACAAAGCCCACACTGAAACCTACGGCCATCCTGAAATAACCGAAGTTAGCTTAGGAGTTAGGGACAGGCCAGGAATATTAATTAGCGGGCATGATTTAAAAGATTTAGAACAGTTGTTAGAGCAAACTAAGGGAACTGGAGTCGATGTTTACACTCATGGAGAGATGTTACCAGCTCACTACTACCCATTCTTTAAAAAATACGAACACTTTGTTGGAAACTACGGGGGTTCATGGCCATTCCAAAAAGAAGAGTTTGAGAAATTTAACGGTCCAATAGTGATGACAACAAACTGTTTGGTTCCTCCGAAGGATTCATACAAAGATAGGGTTTATGTAACAAATGAAGTAGGATATCCAGGGTTAAAAAGAATCCCTGTAAGAGAAGATGGTACAAAAGATTTCTCAGAAGTTATAGAGCATGCTAAAAAATGTAAGCCACCAACACCACTTGAAAATGGAAAAATTGTTGGAGGATTTGGTCACAATCAGGTTTTAGCATTGGTAGATAAGATAATCGAAGCGGTTAAAAGTGGAAAGATAAGAAAATTCGTTGTAATGGCTGGATGTGACGGTAGGCATAAAACAAGAGAGTATTATACTGAATTTGCTAAGAAACTTCCTAAAGATACCGTTATCTTAACATGTGGATGTGCAAAATATAGATTTATTAAATTAAATTTGGGAGATATAGATGGAATTCCAAGGGTATTAGATGCTGGACAGTGTAATGACAGCTATTCATTAGTTAAAATTGCATTGGCGTTAAAAGATGCGTTTGGTTTAAAAGATGTGAATGAGCTTCCAATCGCTTACAACATTGCATGGTATGAGCAAAAAGCAGTTGCTGTCTTATTGGCATTACTCTACTTAGGAATTAAAGATATTGTATTAGGCCCTACATTACCTGCCTTCTTATCACCAAATGTCGCAAAAGTATTGGTTGAAAAGTTTGGAATTTCAACAATATCAACAGTTGAAGAAGATATTAAAAGATTAATTGGATAATCCAACTCTTATTAAATTTTTTGGGTGTATATTATGATAGAAAAGGTTTATGAATTTAAAAAAGATGCTACAACAAAGGTTGTTGAAAAAATAGTCAATACTGAACATGTTCAAATCAACCATATTGTATTGCCAAAAGGAGAACAGATGCCTAAGCACTATTCAAACTCATATGTGCATTTGATAATTATTAAAGGAGAGATGACCTTAACATTGGAAGATCAAGAACCGCACAACTACAAAGAAGGTACTATAGTGTATGTACCATATAACGTAAAGATGCTCATTCAGAATTTGAATTCTGATTTATTAGAGTTCTTTGTAATAAAAGCCCCACATCCAAAGAAATTAAATGCTCCAGAAGAGGCCATTAAATGTGAATAATTATTTATTTTGGTGAATAACATGAGTATAAATGAGTTGATGGAAAAAATAATATCAAATAAAATAAAACTCTCCCTATTGTGCAAATTTAAATCAATAGAGCAATATAAGAATGAATTGTATGAAGATATCGCAGTTAGTCAAATGAAGGATGTGGAGGCATTATATGAAAAATACATAATGTATGTTGGTGAGAACCTAAATATAAGCGTTGAATTAAGTGGAGATATAAAAGAAATATTGAAAGAGACTATTGAATTAGAGAAAAAGCTTATAAAAGAATGTGGAATGACTTTCGGAATAAGGCAAACAACGATACACTGCCTCACAAATGATGAAAGATTTTATTTTTACCTAAACAATGAAAACAAAAAATAACATTTTTTCTATTTTATATTAAAATTTATAAATTCTTTAATTTAAAAGCTTTAATTATCGGTGATTCTATGAAAGCCATATTCATATATCACAGAGGAAATGAAAGAATGGAGAAATTCTATAAACATCTTTTGAACGAGCCAGATTTTTGCAGAATTTGTGAAGATTGCTACAATTGCAGAGGAAATTGGAGCTTCAAAGATAATGTAAAGAATATTGTCATTAACGAGGTTTATGAAGAATTTATAGATAATCCTTACGATTATCTCCCAGAGCTTCCAGAAGGAGATGTTTGCATTGCCCAACTGCATGAAGATTTATTGTATGAACTACCTTTATTGCTAAAAGAAAAAAATTATAAAGCTTTAATTGTTCCTTCTGAAACTCCTCATGATTTGTCTCCAGCGTTGAGGAGAGATTTAAAGAAGGTCTGCGAAAGATATAATATTGAATTCGAAAACCCGAAACCATTCTGTTCATTGGAGAAAAAAGAAGGTAATGAATTTATAAACAAATTTATTGACTACTTCAAGATAGGAAAGCCAGAATTGGAAGTAGAAGTTGAAAATAATATTATTAAGGATGTTAAAGTTAAAATTTCTTCTCCGTGTGGGGAAACCTACTACATAGCAAAGAGGTTGAAAGGAAAGAGTTTAGATAATTTAAAAGAAGAGATAGCAAACGCTCACCACAACTATCCATGTTTAGGAAGTATGGAAATGGATAAAGAGTTAAAAGATACCATATTGCATAAAGCTGGTTATATTGCAATTGAAAGCGTTGAAAAAGCCATAAGATTTCCATAAGTCTTAGTTAACCAAATATCAAATAAATCAGAAAACTCAATGGAGTGAATGGTGAAGACATGAAAAGAGGGTTTATAATTCTTTTAATTTTTTCTTTTTTAAGTACATCTTTTGCATGGGACGACTGCCCTTTCGGAAAAACGAATTCTTCATGCCATTATCCGGGTGAATGTGGAGATATGTCGATACAAACAACAATGGAATATGCGACCATAGTGAGCCAGCACCAACAAATTTAGAAAATTCGAGTGATGAAAATATAGTATTAACTGAAGAATTGATTGATAAGTATGTGAATATCTCTAGTAAGGAACTAAAGTTATACACTATAAAAGAAATTTGTGAAAAATATGATATAAATCCAAAATGTTTAAAGGAAAAGTTGAACGTTGATGTTTCAGATGACACAACATTTGATGAGATAAAAAAGACTTATGGCATTTCTACAAGCATGGTAAAAGAGGCAATAGTTAAATGTATGGTTGAAGAAGGAAAAATTAAATTAAATGTAAGCCAAAATACCTCAAACCAAAATAATGAGGATGAAAATTCTGCCGTAAATAAAATAATATCAATTTTATTTTCACCAATAAATCTAAGAGATTTGTTATTTGGGTGGTTATAATGGATAAAATTCAGATATTGAGGAAGATTTCACAAACTTTCTTTTTTATTTATTTTGTTTTCTTAGTTAATTTTTGTTTATGTTTCTTTGGGATACTCGAAAAGATTATTCTAAAAGGAACAATTGGGCAGATTATTTTTAAATTAGTTGGCATTGTTTTTTTAACATTGATATTTGGAAGGGTTTTTTGTGGATGGATATGCCCCTTAGGCTTTTTGTTTGAACTATCTTATAAGTTAAGAGCAAAGCTGTTCAAAATAAAAAAGCTTTCAACAGTGGATGAAAAAATTCACAATAAATTAAAATATTTGAAATATATAATATTTATTGTCTCTTTGATTTTAACGTATCATTTTTCAACATATGTGTATTGTCAAGTATGCCCAATTGGATTTCTAACAAATCTTCATGGAACGGTTCTCTCATTTATAATATTTATTACCTTCATAATTGCTTCTTTCTTCATTCCAATGGCATTTTGTAGGTATTTCTGCCCATTAGGAGCATTTTTATCAATATTTTCTATAAAACCATTATTTCAACTAAAGACTACTGAAAAATGTAATAAATGTAGATTGTGTAGTTTCAAATGTCCAATGCAGATAAAAATAGCAGAAAAAATTGACCAAAAAGAATGTATAAGGTGCTTTGAATGCAAAAGTGCATGTAGAAAGAAGGCTTTATCTTTTTCAACAGTATTTGATATTAAATCCTTCAAAAATAAATTAGATTTAAAAGACCACTAAATTCCCTAAAGCCAATACAACCAACATTCCCATTAACGCCAAATGGGCTGAATAAATCCCAGTATTTTGGAATTGAGTTTTTAATATATTACATATTGTTGGGCAGATGGTTAGAGGAGTTATTATTTGGAATGCTATTGCCAAATATCCAACTAAATCATTATTTACAAACAAGGAAGCCAAAGTTAATATAAATGCGATTATCAAAGATGCAAAATGTGGCATCAACCTCATTCCTGTTAACCTAAATGTAGCAAATCCAGAGAGCATTGCTCCAAATATCACAGACAATGAAACCAATGTTATTACACCATTCATTTTAAACCACCTTATATTTTATTTTCATTAAAAAAGAAAAGGGTTACTAAGCCCTCCCCCACTTCAAATAATGTATAATTATATTATTTCTCATTTTCAATATATAAATTTATAACCAAACTGGTCTAACATTTGGCTTTGATAAGTAATTCAAGAATGTTGGGGCTCCTGCAATTTCAAACCCTTCCTCTAAGTTATTTTCATCAATTCCTCTGAACTTTGCACTAACTTCACAGACATATATTTTTACCCCTTTCTTTTGAATTTCTCTAACCATATCACCTAATTTTGGAAATGCTGGGTGCTTAACTTTATCACACTCCCCTTTCAATCCCAAACTTGCCCCATCCATCATTAAGAATATCGTCGGCTTTAAGTTCATTTTTAAAGCAACATCTGCCATCATGAATGTTGCATAAGCCTTCTCAGCATTTCCAGTACCTGTTGTGTTAATAATGAAGATTTCATCAATCTTTGTCACTGCTGCTTTTTCTTCCTTCTTTTCTCCTTTTTTAACTAATATCCTATAAGTTCCATCTCCCTTATCTTCAACTTTTATTATTTCATGACCCATTCCTTTTAATCCTTCAGTTAAATCGGTTAGAGCGTTCTTTCCGCAGGTTATTTCTAACACTTCTCCAATTTTCATCTTTGATAAAATGTCTGAAACCATCATTATAGGTCCTGGACATGTAGCCCCCACAACGTTTATGGTTTTGTCTGCTTGTATTTCACCAACGTAGATTTTAACCGTATTTCCATCAACCTCATACTTTAAGTTGTATTTTTTCAATAAATTTTCAATATCTTTTATCTGCTCTTCCCCATCAGTTTCAACAACTAAGATTCCTTCTGTTGTATCGCTTAAAATCATATCCAACAACAATGAAGGACTTCTCAATCCTTTAACCTTAAATTTTCTTATCATTTTATCACCTATGTCTTAATCATGCACAACCATAGTATATTATTCACGATTGTGTTTCATCTATGAACAAACGTATGACGCAACTAATATATAAACTTTTCGATTATTAAACTTTTAAAATAATGAATGAATATAAAGGTATTTTAATTCAAACACCCCTTAATTATAAATTTATCAACTACAGACAATATAAAGAGATGATTTGCATGATAAAAGAAAAAAGAAAAGTAGAGGTTATTGGATTAGAACTACCAATTTTTAAAGGAAATGAAAACGTAAATTTGTCTGAATTAATTGCCAAATATCCAATTGAAGATGGAGATATCATTGTAATTGCAGAAACATTAATCTCAAAGTTGGAGGGAAATGTAATATATAGAGATAAAATAACCCCTTCAAAAGAGGCCATTGAATTAGCTGAAAAAACTGGAAAAGATCCAAGAATAGTTCAAGTTATATTGGATGAGGCTAAAGAAGTGGTTAAAGTTGGAAAAAATTTCATAATAACAGAAACAAAACATGGATTTGTCTGTGCTAACAGCGGTGTTGATGAAAGTAATGTATTTAAAGGAATAAAAACCCTGCCAAAAAATCCCGACGAAAGTGCTGAGAAGATTAGAAAGGAGATTGAAAGATTAACTGGGAAAAAAGTTGGAGTTATTATATCAGATAGTGTTGGAAGGCCTTTTAGAAAAGGAGCAGTTGGGATCGCGATTGGAGTTAGTGGAATATTAGCATTGTGGGATAGAAAAGGAGAAAAAGATTTGTTTGGGAGGGAATTAAAAACTACTGAAGTAGCTATTGCCGATGAGTTGGCGAGCATGGCAAATGTGGTTATGGGGGAAGCTAATGAAGGAATCCCTGTTGTAATAATTAGAGGGGCTAAAGTTCCATTTGGTGATGGGAAAGGAAAAGATCTAATTAGACCAAAAGAAGAAGATGTGTTTAGAAACTAAATTAATGGTGGATTAAATGGTAAAAAAGGTTTATGGTGTTGGAGTGGGTGTTGGAGATAAAAAACTATTAACATTAAAAGCTTTGGAAATTTTAAAAAAAGTGGATAAAATATTCATCCCAATATCAAAAGAAGGAAAAAAATCAATTGCCTACGAGATAATAAAAGATTACGTTGATGGAAAAGATATAGAAGAGCTTTTATTTCCAATGATTAAAGATAAAGAAGAATTAAAAAAATATTGGGAAAATGCCTTAGAAAAAGTTTTGAAGGAAGATGGAGAAGTTGCATTGATAACCATTGGAGACCCTACATTATACAGCACATTCTCCTATCTTTGGAAACTTTTGAATGAAAAAGGAATTAAAGTTGAGGTAGTTAATGGAATCTCATCAATATTTGCCTCTGCCGCTGCTTTAAACATTCCATTGGTTGAAGGTGATGAAAAGCTCTGCATTCTTCCACAAGGAAAAGATTTAGAAAAGTACGTTGACGAATTTGATACAATAATTGTAATGAAAACAAAAAATTTAAAGGAGAAGTTAGATAAAATAAAGGACAAAGATAACTACATAGTTGGATTGGTAAGAAGGGCAACATTTGAAGATGAAAAAGTGGCTATTGGTAGATTGGATGAGTTAGATTTTGATGAATTCAACGATTATCTTTCTTTAGCTATAATAAAGAGGGTTAAGGAATGAAAATAATAAAAGCTGTTCCAGAAGAATTTTTAAATGGATTGTATTTAATTCCAACGGATAGAGGGAATTTGTTAAAGTTAGATGAAAATGGAAGTTTTGAAATAATCAATAATATACCAATAATAAGAGTTCTAGTAACACCAAATTTAAAAAAGACTATATCAAAGATTGTCTACCAAATTAAAGACAAATATTATCTATTTAAAAATCATGAAAAAGCCAATTGGTTAAAGAATCTTTTGGAATACATTAATGATAAAATTGAATTTGATAAATACTATAAAGCTAAAAAGGCATGGTATAGAGGAATAGGGGATTTATTTAAAAATATAAGAAAATGGGAGTTTGGAAAAGTTATTGGAAAATCAATTTCCCTATTAAAAGTTTTAAATCCAATAATTGTATTTGACATCCACGACATAAGAAAATGGCATTATAAAAAAAGTTTTATAAAGTTTGTTAAAGAGTTAAGAAAAAGCAATTTAAGTGTTGTAATAAGATATCCAATTGATTGTCATAGAGAAATTGCAAAAATTTTCTCAGATGGAATTTTAAACGTAAAAGCATCAATAAAATACTTTGCAAAGGCTCATGGCTATTACATAAGCAATAAAGTTGCAGAGTATCTTCTAAGCATAACAAATGGAAATTTAGATGTAATATATTTAATTTTAAGGCATTCAAAAAGAGAGATAAAAAATCTTAGGCAGTTAAAGATCCCATGGCTTAAGATTCTACCATATATAATAGATTCGAAATATCGAAAATTGGTTAAAGCTATAGTAAAGCTAAGAAAGTTCAAAGTTGAGGATATTTGCTACAGGGTTGATTACAAATTATCAACTCTATACAGGTATTTAGATGAGTTGGTTGAATTAGGAATACTAACAAAAATCAGATATAAAAATAAAATTAGATTCAAAATAAAGTTAAACAGGAAAATACTTTTAGAACTTATTAAAAAATCTAAAAATAATTACCTTAGTTGGTTTTCCATTTTTCTATTAGATAATGTGCCATGGAATATACAGATTTTCGAATTTTCGAAGAATATATAATAATAGATTAATCACACTAACCCTCGGTGTAGTGTTAATAATTATTGGTTGTGTAAAGTTATGACAAAACCATTTTTTCTTTTTTGACAAGAAATCAACATTTTAAGGAATAAACATAAACATCAATTTCATATAGGGTTTTCGAGTTTTCGAGTTGCATGTATGTATATGCAAAATTCCTGGGTCAACGATAAACTGTTGTTGTGAATATCACAAACACAATCGTTGTATTATTATACTTTTTTTCCCTATATATGTAAAAACATGTAAATTTTTATTTTTTAAGTTTATAATTTGTTATTTTATTATACATTTGCAAAAAATAATGTTAAAAAATTGTTACATTAAAAATAAAAAATAAAAAATGATAAATAACAACGAAAAGATTAAACATTAATTGTTCAATATACAAAATAGGTCATACTATCCGCTATCTTATTTTTGTGATAATTTAGCCATCGAAAAAATCTTACCCATTCCAATGCCATATACATACATGCAACTCGAAAACTCGAAAGTCATTGATTCTTATTTTTCAATGTATTGTAGAACTTCTTCAGATAATCGACATGTTTACAGGAATCACTCTGGCAGATGACACACCACCAATATCCTTTGTTACTTCTAAAAACGTCTCCTAAATGCTCCCCATTAGAATCGAAGAATGAAAATGTCATTCCTCCGAGTTTATCCTCCTTCCATTTGATTTCAAATCCAATCTTATCTATTGGATAATACTTGGTTGCAATTTTCTTTTTAGGTAATCGTTCGAAAACATTCGAAAAACTCAAATCAAATATTTCTGGAGCTAATCTTTTTAATATCGCCAATCCTTTTGAAGTGAATGAATACAAAACTTTATGACCTACCCTTTCTCTTTTCATTATGTTTAGTGCTGAGCACAATCTTAAAAAAGAGCTGGAAAGACCTTTTGATATATTTAAATTTTCTGATAATGATTGTGGATAGGTCGTGCCACGTATTAACACATAATGCAAAATAGCCTTTCTGAATATGGTGGATACTATTTCGTATGGCAATCTGTCCATAAATGACACCTTATTTTTTTATATGGGTTGTTTTTATTTTATTATTTTATCAATGTTCAATTATATTCGTTAAAATTGTTTATAAAACTTTTGATTCATGAGGTGGATTTAACCACCAATGTTTCATTGCAATATTGCTGACATTTTGAAGATTTATCTCTTTGTATATGTTTTTGCATGGCATGTATTTATTTATTTCTGTTTTATATTTCTTTTTTGTTTTTAATTGTTGATCTTAAATAGTTTTGATATATTGTTAATTTACTAATAATTTTTGATTCATAGTTTTTTATGTAATATAATTTTTGATTCACGTTATTTTATTTTTCATATATTTCAGCAATTCTCATGAGAAGAATTAAAATTAACTTTATTTTATTAGAATAATTTATATATTATTTTTATTTTTATTCAAGTTTTCTTCTAGGAATTGTGATTCTCTATGATATACAAAATATTATTTGATTCATGTTATTTTTTAATTTTATTGTTTTATTCACAATATTTTTTAAAATTCGATTGTAAAATATATGGTCAAATATTTAAGTTAATAAATAATTAATTGAATCTATTGTTCGATTTTTCGAAATGTATATAATACAGTTAAAACAAAAATTCGAAACTACCTATTCATGATTATTATCGGTGGAAACATGGATCCGATAGAGTTTATACAAAAATCTGCAAGCTCTATAGCAAGCACAATGCACAAGTTAAAATTAAAATACAATCCATTTTCTGAAAAGCCAATAAGGGGAAATACAAAGTTTTTTGTTGGGAGGGTTAGTGAACTAAGGGAAATTGGGGAAATTTTGGGTTCTGCCTTACATGGTAGTGTAGCCAATGCTGCAATAGTTGGGACTAAGGGAATTGGGAAGAGTTCAATGCTTAACATCATCTACTACGCTACAAAAAAGCAGGGGCATTGGGTTGTTGAGATGACGGCATCTCAAGTAACACCAAGACAGTTTTTAATTCAGCTTTTATACAATATATTAACTGAGAACATCCTAACTATGAGTGGAACTATAAAATCCGATTATATGGAGCATTCAAGTAGAATCTTAGATATGTATAGGAAGTTAAACAACTATGGGGATAAAGTTCCTATCCACTATCCAAGGGAAAGAATTGAACGGGATTTGGAATATTTAATAAATGAAGTTAAAAGTCCTGAGAAGTTGTGTATAATTTTAATTGATGAGGCTGACCAATTTGCAAAAAAGAGCTGTCTTTCTCTACTTCAATTTTTCCATTCATTTTTATACGAGGAGGGAATATTAACTTTTATGGCTGGTTCTCCAACGTTGATGGATGATTTAACAAAAATATCTCCACCAATAAAAGATAGAATTCCAAAGATAATAAACATGCCCCCTCTATCTAAGGATGAATCCTACGATTTAATTAGGAGGAGATTAGAGGATGCACATATAGATGGTGCTGATGAGTATGAGCCATTTACTGAAAATGCCATACATAAGATCGTTGAGGAGTGTGATGGAATTCCAAGAAAGATAATAATGACATGTTCAGAATCGATATCAATAGCTATAAGAAAGGGTTTGACCAAGATAGATGAAAACGTTGTTAAAGAGGCGATGCATTCCCTTGGGATTAGTGTAGGACATCAAATTTTGAATCATCTAACGCCAGCTCAATCAGATATTGTTAGGGCGATGGCTGAGCTTGGTGGCTCAGCGACGGTAACACAACTTGCAGAGTATTTAAAAAAATCACCAAGCACTATCGGAACACACTTATCGGACATCTATGAGATGGGATATATTTATAAGGAAAGGGATGGAAACAATGTTTATTATAGACTGTCTAAAGAACTTAGGGATGTTTTAATAGGTGAAGATGATGAATTGGAAATGTGATATTCAAAATTTCGAGCCTGACGTTAAATTATCATTGACAAGAGTAGGTGTTACAAATTTAAAAAAACTCGTTAGGTTAAAAAGAGAAAATAAAAGGCCTATAATTTTATTATCAACTTTTGAAGTTTTCGTCAATCTTCCAAGTTCTCAGAAAGGTATTCACATGTCAAGAAACCCGGAAGTTATAGAGGAGATTATAGATGAAGCCTTAGAGATGGAAAGTTATGAGATAGAAACAATTTGTGAGGAAATTGTTAAAAGATTGTTTGAAAAGCATGAATATGCTACAGAGGCAGAGGTTTTTATGGTTAGTGATTTCATGACTAAGGAGAAAAGTCCAGTATCTGGAAAATACTCTCAGGAAATCCATAAGATCATGGGCGGAGCTAAGGGGATAAAAAAAGATGACAAACTTGAGATAACAAAAATTGTTGGAGCTGAAGTTGTTGGCATTACCGCATGTCCATGTGCTCAAAATTTGATAAAAGAAATATCTATTAAAAATTTAAAAGAAAAAGGATTTTCTGATGAAGATATTGAGAAAATATTGGATTTAGTTATTTTCGCCACCCATAATCAAAGGGGAATTGGTAGAATTATATTGGAAGTTCCTACAGGATATGATATTGAGATTATGGACATTATAGAGATAATTAAAAAATCAATGAGCGCTGAAATTTATGGAATATTGAAGAGGGCTGATGAGGCTTATGTTGTTGAACAAAGTCATAAAAATCCTAAATTTGTAGAGGATTGTGTTAGGGAGATGGCTAAGAGGGTTGTAGATAAATTTAAACACTTACCAGATGAAACAAAGGTTTCAATTAGACAGATAAATATGGAGAGCATTCATAGGCATGATGCATTTGCAGAAAAAGTGGCAACACTTGGGGAATTGAGAAAAGAGCTTGAATACATTGAAATTTAATTTATTCTTTTTTTATTAAAGATTTATTAGGTGGAGAATTTGAAAGCTTTGGTTTTAGGGGTTAATACAAGACCAGTAGTTAATTCTCTAAAAAAATTGGGGTTTTATGTATATTCAGTCTCTTATTACGCTCCAGAAGATTTAAATGCTGATGAAAAATATTATTTGATAGATCCTTTAAATCATGGGAGGTTGAGAGAAAATTATAATGAAGATAAGTTAATTGAAATAGCCGATAGATTGGCTGATGAAGTTGATTATATATTTATAACTTCAGGAGTTTTTGAATTCAAAAATTCAAAAATCCCAAAATGGGACAATGTTGTAGGCAACGATCCAAAGAAGATAAATGAAATTAGTAACAAATATAAAACATACAAGAAATTAAAAAATCTTGGTTTTAATGTTCCAGAAACAAAGAAAATTAACAATAAAATTCAATTGTATAAATTTTTGGAAGAATTTAAATCCTGTGTTTTAAAGCCTATTTATGGAAGCGGAGGAGGAATTTTAAAAGTTAATAATGATGAGATAATTTATGAAATTAAGTTCCCAATTATTGCTCAAGAGTTTATTGAGGGGAAGAGTTTTAGTGCCAACTTTATAGGCAATACATTTATAACCTTTAACAAACAAATTATTATTAGGGGAATGTATGCTGGGAATTTAACACCATATGTTAATTTACCAAATAAATTTGTTGAAATATTTAAGGAGATTATAGAAGCTTTTGAATTAAAAGGGATGAATGGTATTGATTTTTTAATTAAAAATAATGCGCCACATATTGTTGATATAAATCCTCGTATTTTAGGGACGTTTGAAACTATAGAGATGAGTGCATCTCAAAATTTAGTGAAGGCATTATTAAATAACAATTATGCTAAAGAAATTAAGCCAAAAGAACTTTATATAAAAAGAATATTGTTTGCTAAGGAAAAGATTATTGCAAATATTTCAAAAAGAGATTTTATATATGATATCCCAAAGAAAAACGCAGTTATAGAGAAGGGAGAACCAATAGCTACAGTAATTGCAAAAGAAAACATTAGATCAATAATAAACAGTGTTTATAGGGAGTGTGCAGAGTATGGAAAAAGAAAAGAAAATAGAGATGGTGTATGAAATGCTGAACGATCCCTTAGTTCAAGAAGTCCTATTCAATATATTTGAAGGGGATGAGAAAGGGTTTGAAGTTATTGATGTTCTTTTAGAGAAGGGTGAGACAACAGAGGAAGAAATTGCTAAAGAGCTCAATGTAAAGCTCAATGTAGTTAGAAAATTGCTTTACAAGTTGTATGATGCAAGATTGGTTGATTATAAAAGATGGAAGGATGAAGAAACCAATTGGTATTCGTATACTTGGCTACCAACACTTGAAAAACTACCGTATGTTGTAAAGAAAAAGATAAATGAGTTAATTAAAGACCTTGAAGAAAAGTTGGAGTTTGAAAAAAACAATATGTTTTTCTTCTGTCCAAATTGTAATGTAAGGTTTACGTTTGAAGAGGCAATGGATTATGGATTTTCATGTCCAGGTTGTGGAAACATGCTACAAGAATTTGATAACAGTGAATTAATTAAAGATTTGGAAGAGCAAATAAAATTTTTAAGAGAAGAATTAAAAAACAACCCTTTTTTAAAATAATTTAAATTTAATTTTAAATTTAAAGTTAAAGTGAGAACATGGAATTTGAAAAAGCCCTATCTATTTTAAAAAGTTTATGCCCTGAGAATGTAGTTGAGCATTGCCTGGCAGTTTCAGAATATGCTTACGAATTAGCTTTAGCCATAAAAAATAACGGCTATGACGTTGACGTCGAGCTTGTTAAATTGGGAGGTTTATTGCACGATATTGGGAGGAGTAAAACTCATGGCATAGAGCATGGGGTTGTAGGGGCTGAAATTTTAAGGAAGTTGGGTTTCGATGAAAAACTTGCATTAATAGCTGAGAGGCATATTGGGGCTGGGATAACAAAGGAAGAAGCTATAGAGCTTGGGCTGCCTCCAAAGGATTATGTTCCAACAACTTTGGAGGAGAAAATTGTTGCTCATGCAGATAACTTAATATTTGGAAGTAAGAGGGTGGAGGTAGACGACGTTATAAAAAAATTTGAGAAAAGGTTAGGTAAAAACCATCCTTCAATTAAGAGGATTATTTTACTAAATGAAGAAATAAACGATCTTTTAAAATAACTTTGTTATTAGGTGAAGAATCCAGGAGCAATCTTTAGGATTGTGTAATATGCCAAAATACCAATGGTCATAGTTATAGCTGAAGTTAAGAACATTCTTTTGACTTTTAGTCCAAATATTGGAATTGAGAATAATGCCCCTATAATTGCTGTTCCCATTTGTACAGTTTCTAATCCCTGTAATATATCCTCCGGTTTGACAGGAGGTATTGGAGTTATTCCATCCAACATGTTTGATATTGTTAATAGATAAGCCCCCAGCAATCCAGCAACTGCTGGAATCACTCCACATAATATGATAAAGCCTACAGCTAAACCACTGGCTGTAACGCTCAATAACTGCCTTTTATATGATTTGAAATCTTCAAGAGTTTTAGCTAAAATTCTTAAGGAATCTGATAAATCTCCACCATACTTTCTATTTTCGATCATAATTCTCGCTAACATCATTAATACTCTAGACCCATATAAAGTGGACACAACTGTTATGGCTTCTTCAAAGCTTATCTTCTGATGTTCAATTAAATAAATAACTTTTCTAAAAATATCACTAACTTCTTTTATATTACTTTTAACAACTTCTTCTAAAGCTTCATTTAAAGACCTCCCAGATTCAAGGGATAATATCATGATATAAAGTGCCTGAGGGATATTATTCTCAAGAGTTTCAATTTTCTGTTCATACATCATTGATGGTAATGACAATGCAGCTCCAACGTACAATGCAACAAGAATCACTGTACTTTTTAGTGTCATGTTTAAATATAGGCTTACGATGATTGATAATACTGTAACAACCAATATAAAGAATATAAACTTCCTATCATCAACATTTTTACCCAATTTTTTAAGCATTAGAACATTTTTTTTAATAAATTGATAATAGAAAAAATTTATATATTTATTCATATTTATCACATTAATCTATTTTTAATTTAACGAATATCCCAAAGATTAATGTTAATAATGGTCCAATTTTTGTTAATAAGAGATCTAATGTATTTAATATCCCTGGAAATCCTTGATTGCTTATCATGGTTGATAAGATCATCCCAGCGAATGGAAGGATCAGTCCCACACCAAAGGTTAAGTTTCCTAAATTTTGTATCATGAATTTTGAGGAGTCTAACTTTGATAAAGAGTCTCTAACGATATCTTCATACAATTTTTCTAAGAGCATTGATAAGTTACCTTTATTATATCCTATAATCATCTGATCGTATAACTTTTTTAGTAGAGGTATTTCAGTTCTTAATTTAGCTCTTTCAAGAGCTTCAACTAAAGTATAACCAGAAACATTAACATCCCTAATTATACTCCTTGCCTCGAATGATATAAATCCATACTCGTTACTTTTTGAAATGGTCTCAAGAATTTCAGGGAGAGATGCTCCGGCTCTGAGTATGGACACCATATATAATAAAGTGAATAAAACTTGAAGCTTTACTTCTTCTTTGAACATAATTAATCTAATTTTTGGGTAAAATATGGATAACACTAAAACTGAAATTGCTCCAAATATTCCCTTAAATAATCCTCCGAGTATGTTGCCATCTAAAATTCCAAGTATTAACAAAACAATAAACACAATGATCATGTATAAAATAACTCTTTTAAAATATTCTATCTCATTTTCATAGCCTATGGATCTAAGAAGGTTCCTTGAAAATATTTTCGTATTTTTTAACAAATTGGATAATGACTCAGCAGGTTTTTTAATAAACTCTTCCTCATAAAATAAGAACTCATAATCTTTGTATTTTTCAGCAAGTGTATCTATATCTGGCTCTATATATACATCATAAAATTCAGAGATATCAATCTCTGATTCCTCCCCTATTTTTTTAATTTCTAATATTGTCTCAGCATCTAGGGATTTAATTCCCAACTTATATAAAAAAATATTAAGCTTCATTTTAATTCTTTTAATTTTTTCCATAAAATTTTTGTCCATTTTAATCCCCAAATTAAATTTAAATGGATAGTGATTTTAAAAGCTTCTCAGGATCCACTTGGTAGGCCATTATATATTTAGAAACTTCTTTGAGATCCTTAATATTATTTTTGTATAAATAATTTAAAACCTTTTTTCTCATCTCCCTATCTCTTAACAACTCCTCTCTAGAAATCCCAGCAATTTCACAAACTTCTTCTTCCCACATACATATTCCTTTTCTTTCCAAACTGTCCTTTAAACCATTGTACTCATAAAGTGTGGTTTTAGCTATTTCTCCCCCTTCACCACTTCCACCTTTTACAATTTCCACAATCCCTAAAATTCTCCTTATAGTTTTTCCACCCCTCCTAATCCTTTGCTGGTTTATAATAAAGTCTAAAGCTGTTAACATAATTTTTGGAACGTTCATTGGGGGGCTTGTTAATCTTAGAATTGCTTCATCAGCACTATTTGCATGTAAAGTTCCTGAGCAGTTAGAAACTGCAATCCCTCCTTTTCCAGCAATATAGGTATGGTTATCTTTAACTGTTAAATCATAAATGTACCCATCATAATAGATTTCATGAATATCATTTATTTTATCCCAGATTATCTTTGAATTTAAAGAAGGAATTGCAATGTAATCCCCAATTTTAGCCATTTCTGCATTAATTTCAAATATTATGCCTTCATCTTTTTTGTATATTGGGTGATCATGAGTTAACGTTATCTCCCTATTATTTTCAGTTTTTATTTTTAGTAATTTTCCGTTATATTTTTTTCTCCAAACCCTTGTTATTTTTTTATCTTCAATTTTTAAAGTTGATTTATTAAAACTTTTAATAAAGATGTTTTCATCTTCAATATTTATAAATTCAAACCCATTACTTTCTTTTTCTCCTTTATCATATTTAAAAAAGTCATCAACGAAATCCCCAATTTTAACAACATCTCCATCTGATAAATATATTGGCTCATTATATGTTAAAGCCCCATCGTGCCCAGTATTCATAGCAACGAGCAAGGAATATGCTTCCTCCCCTCTGACCTCTCCGACAAATATTCTATCTGGTCTCATTCTTAGAGCATTTTTAATTAAATCATTCATTGTAACTTCGTATTCAGGCATTCCTGGTCTAGCAGGCCTTGTAACCATTTTTATAACGTGTTTGTGTGGAATCTGCAACTCTGGAGTATCTTCTATGGTGATAATTCTTTCATTGTACATTGAAAATAAGGATAAGACATTTAGTAAAGTGGTTTTTCCTGAACCAGTTCCACCGGCTATTAACGTGTTTGCTGGTTTTGCTCCAAAATAGCCTTCAACTGTCTGCCATAAAAAAGCTGCGGTATCTAAATCTAAAGTTCCAAAGTTTATTAAATCTATGACAGTTAATGGATTTTTTGAGAACTTTCTAATTGTTAAAGTAGCTCCATTCATTGTTATATCTGCCGTTGTAGCATTTACCCTACTACCATCTGGCAAGAATGCATCAAGCATAGGAACTCTTGAGTCAATTGGTCTATTAACTAAATTTGCAATACTTTCTATAATTCTGTCTACCTCATTTCTATCTAATATTATATTTGTTTCACACATCTGATGTTTTCTGTGAAATACAAAAACAGGGATATTGTAACCGTTAACCATTACTTCTTCTAATCTATCATCATTTATTGGAATTTCTAACAATCCTAACCTGCCTGATATTAGATAAAAATATTTAGCTAAAGAATCAATGTATGGGACATTTAGATTATATTTTAAGCAAAAATCTTGAATATATTCTTTCATTTGTTTATATTCAATCAATCCAAGCTCTCCAATTTGCATTTTTATTAAATTTATGTTGTCTTTTGAAAGTTTTGATAGAGCAGAGTTTATCTTCTCGATTTCGGGAATTAAATAATAAACATAACCCCCTTCTTTTTTTATTACAACTTCTGCAG
The DNA here is from genome assembly GCF_000023985.1 of Methanocaldococcus fervens AG86. Taxonomy (GTDB): domain Archaea; phylum AGJL01; class Methanococci; order Methanococcales; family Methanocaldococcaceae; genus Methanocaldococcus; species Methanocaldococcus fervens. The sequence goes on along the minus strand of NC_013156.1, from coordinate 961,829 downwards.
TAATTTCATCAACAGTAACTTCGTAGGTGTCTAATATATTTTTATCTTCGTGTTTTGATAATCTTGACTCTTTTTTAATTGATTTTTGTTCTTTTGCAATACTTTTTTCTGATTTTTTCTGAATTTTATCAAATAATCCCAACATGTACCACCTTGCAAATGATATGCAATTTCAAAATAAAGTTAATTTAAATTTTAATTTTTTAATTTATTTTTAAATCTACAAGGTCACATCTATATCTAAGTGTTCTGTTAGCTCTTTATATCTATTCCTTATTGTAACCTCTGTTACTCCTGCAACTTCAGCAACTTCTCTCTGAGTTCTTCTACATCCAAGGAGAACACTCGCTATGTATATCGCTGCAGCAGCTACTCCAGTAGGGCCTCTACCGCTCGTTAATCCTTTTTCAGCAGCTTGCTGTAATATCTGTATAGCTTTAGATTCAACTTCTCCAGGCAATCCAAGTTCAGAAGCAAATCTTGGCACGTAATCGATAGGATTCGTTGGAGTTAATTTTATTCCTAACTCTCTTGCTAAGAATCTGTATGTTCTTCCAATTTCCTTTCTATCTACTCTTGATGCTTCAGCAATCTCATCCAATGTTCTTGGCACCCTACATCTTCTACAAGCAGCGTAAATAGCAGCAGCAACAACACCTTCAATACTTCTTCCTCTTATTAGTCCTTTTTCAACAGCTCCTCTGTAAATTATAGCAGCGTTTTCCCTAACGTGCCTTGGTAATCCTAATTTTGATGTAATTCTATCCAACTCTGATAAAGCAAAAGCTAAGTTCCTCTCTGCAGCATCACTAACTCTAATTCTTCTCTGCCACTTTCTTAACCTATAAAGTTGTGCTCTTTTATTTGCAGATAAATCTTTTCCATAACTATCTTTATTTCTCCAATCGATTACTGTTGATAATCCTTTGTCGTGAATAGTGTAGGTCATAGGGGCCCCGACTCTACATCTCTTAATCTTTTGTTCGTGGTCAAATGCTCTCCATTCTGGACCAATGTCAAATAGATTCTCTTTAATGACACATCCACATTTAGCACAAACAATTTCAGCCCTTTCATAGTCTTTAACAACCTCTTTACTACCACAAATTGGACAAACAATTTCTTCTTCCCCAATACTACTTTCTTTTTTTTCAGATTTTGTTATAACCTTTTTTTCTTTTAAAGTTTTTTCTTCTTTAGTTTTGAGAGCTTCCATAGGCTACACCATTAGAATCTAATTTTTCTTCTTAGAATTTTTATATTTAGATTTACCGTTTTTAATGAATGCAGTTCCAGTAACTTCTATATCTTTGTTGATAGGGAGTATTTTTACATATGGCTTAGCTACAGGCCCAAAAATATCAACTACCTTACCAATTTTTTTATTTTCAAAAATAACGACTGAGCCAATCTTTATTTCTCTTTTTCCTCTACCAATTAAAAATCCTTTTGGCGTTTTGTGGAGTATTTTTATCTTCAAATTGCTCCCTCTATATATGCTAATTTATTTTTGATAGGAAGTAGTATATATAATTTTCGAAAACTTTATATATAAATTTTTTGAAGAGGTATATATACTTAATGAAAATATATTTAAATATATAAAATTAAATGTATAAAAAGTGAGATTATGGAGATTTTGGATTTAACTCAACCATTAATAAACTTTCCATATCCTGGAGATCCGGGGTTGAAAATCTCTGAAAAAGAGGCAGGTGGGTTTATAATATCAGAAATAAGTATGGGTTCTCATATATGCACGCATGTTGATTATCCAAGACATGTAAATTTGGAAAATAATATTCCTTTTAAAGATTTAATAATTAAAGGAAATAGTTATTGTATAGATTTAAATGATTTTGAGATTAATAAAATTCCTGAATGTGATATTTTGTTAATTTATACTGGATTTTCCAAATATTGGGGTAAAGAAGAATACTTTGAAAAAATTCCAAAGATACAATTTTTGGATGAGATAGTTGAGAGCAATATAAAATGTTTAGGTGTTGATGCATGCACAATTGGAGGATTTGAAGAGCATAAAAAACTTTTATCAAAAAATATCTTAATTATTGAAAATCTAAATGAAAATTTAAAAAATTTGATTGGGAAGAGGTTTTATTTTTTAGGATTGCCATTAAAGATATTTGATATCGATGCTTCACCTATTAGGTGTATTGCAATTCCATAATTTATTAAAAGCTTAATAATTATTGATTATAATAAAGTAAAAGAAAGAAAGGTAGGGAATATGATATGTTTGCCAGTAGTTGAAGATAATGTGGAAGAGGCAATAAAAACTGCTAAAAAATATTTAGAAATAGCAGATATCGTTGAATTTAGAGTAGATATGCTTAAAGAGGTGAGTGAAGAGGATATAGCGGAGTTTGCTAAGTATCCTTCAATTATAACAGTTAGACCAGAGTGGGAGGGGGGTTATTGGAGAGGAAGTGATGAGGAGAGATTAAATCTAATAAAAAAGGCAATTGAATGTAATGCAAAATTTGTTGATATTGAGTTAAGGGAAGAGAAAAATAGAGAAATTGTGAAATTTAGGGATGAGATTGGCTCAAAAACAAAGATTATAATCTCATATCATGACTTTGAAAAAACTCCTTCAAAAGAAGTATTGGATGATATAGTAAAAAAAGCCCTTAGCATTGGAGATATAGCAAAATTTGCAACGATGGCAAATAATAAAGAAGATGTTTTAAATATTTTAGAAGTGATAAATAAATATTCTGGAAAGATTATTGGTATAGGAATGGGGGAAAATGGAAAATTAACGAGGATATTGGGAGTTTATTTTGGTTCAATATTAACCTTTGCCTCTTACAAAGGAAAAAGCTCCGCTCCTGGGCAGGTTGATATTGAGACTTTAAAAGAGATTTGGAAATTAATGAACTTAAAATAAATTCAAATTTTTAAGCATGATTTCAGCTAAATGCTTACGCTCTCTATCACCAACTTTTTTTACTATTGAAAAGTATTTTTTCATATCGTTTTCCATTTCTTTTCTTGTTTTTTCATCGATTTTTAAATTTTTATTTGATAACCTTGAATAAATAACTGCCATCTCAACCAACAATCCATCTGCCCTATTGTATGGCTCTGGGATGTTGTTTAAATATATTCTATTTATCTCCTCTCCCTCTAAAATCATCAATTCATGTTTTCCAAATTTATCGTCCCTATTTACAAATTTTCTTTTAACAACTTTGTAGAATATCACATAATATGAGCTTTTTAGATATGGGATGTTTTTATAGTAGAGATAGTTATCATCGTCATACAAAACAGCCTTTGCTATCTCAATTGGTGGAACTACATTAACTGAGAAGTAATCTTCAGTTAAAAGATTTTCATAAGTATGAGAACCAGAAAAAAGATGCATAATAACTTTTTTATCTTTAAGATAAACACCAATTGGAGCTTTATTATCCCTATTATCTTTTCTCGTTGCTACAACAACCTCATTTATCATAGTTATTCCCAATTGAGTTTGATAATACTGCTTAAAACTATTTAAGTATATAATACTAAATACTAAAGTAAAATTTATATATTCTTCTTATTTGTATTATAAAAATACTATATTTCAAATCACTAATGTGGGGGTAAATCTTATGAACAACACATACAAATATTTAGATGGTGAGTATTTAGAAAAACTTCTTAATGTGGTTTCTAAGAATATTATCAGATACTCTTAATTTCAGAACCTGAGAATCTCGATATTAACCCTAAATTTAAAAAATTAAAGAAAGAAATAATAGATTGGATAACCAAAAATGGTGGAAAATATTATGACATTTCTCAAATTGTTGTAGAAGTGCTTGAAGATGATATATGTCCAGTAGACATTGGATTAAAACTTAACGATATAATTTACGACATTATATCAAAAAATTGTAGTATTTCCGGACCAATAATATTTGATAATGTTGGATTATTGTTTTCAAAAGATTTTGGTGGATTAGAACCAATAAGAACATTTAAATACCATTCAAGAATCCATCCAATAGTTTTATTTGTCCCATTAAAATTAAATAAACTTAGACAAACTGCAACATTTGGAAATCCTGGGGATGAGGATTATAGAAGTGACATAGATATCTCAGAAATTGTATATGTAGAATTAAAGGAGATGATGGTCGATGGTTAAGGTAAATGAACTTTTTAATTTTCAAGAAATTCGTCCAGTTATACAAGTAGTGAAAGACGATCCAAAAGATCTAGTTTCTACTTTTGTAGTTTCAGACAAAATGAAGAAAGATATTGAGCTTATAGTTCAGAACCTAAATGATATTCAACATCGTTCAATCTTTATAATTGGTGATTATGGAACTGGAAAGTCACATTTCTTAGGTTTTATTGTAAATATAGCGAGAGATAAATCTTTAATTGATTATATAAGAGATGAAGATCTTAAAAAATACTTAAAAGAAAACTTAGAAAAGGATTTCATTATTGTCGTATATGAGTTAAATCCAATTAGACAACCATTTGGACTTATATTCTATCGTATAATGCAAACGCACCTTGAGAAAAGTTATGGAATAAAAATTAATGTCCCAAAAACGGAAGAAGAATTTAATAGTATTTTAGACCACAAGCAATACATAATCGACAATATAATTAGACCTGTAAAAGAAAAATTTCCTGATAGGGGTATTATAGTTGCATTTGATGAGTTATCTGACTTTCTTAGACAGAAACATAGAGAGGATGTTAATCAAGATATGCAGTTTATTAGAATACTTGGAGAATTATCTGAAAAAGAGGATATAATATTCATTTTTTCAATGCAAGAAAGCCAAAAATCAAATTAAATGAGAAACAAAAGGTATTATTTATACTACTATATTCATACTACACAAAAACATCTACAATTGAGTTACAAACACTTGATTTAATGCCAGAGTTCAGTGTATTTGATTTAGATTTTGATGAGATCTTACAAAAATATAATGGAAAATTCTGGCAGTTAAGTTATAGATCAAGTGGTTATTTAGTATATATCACACAAAAATTTGATATTATTCTATAAAGCAAAATTTAAAGTATTAATAATAAATACGAAAGATATTTAATTATACCCTTCCTTCCTCAGTTCTTTTAAGTATGTTGAATATTCTTTTTCCAGAAGGAATTAAATATTTATACTTTCCGACGATTTTCTTGGATTATTTCTTTTTATTTTAATTGTATCCATTAAATACATTAGTTTCTTAATATTTACTATCGTTCTCCCACCATATTTTTACTTTTATACTCTCTAAATCTCCTCCTCTTTTATAAGATAGGTTTATCTTAACTTTTCCCTTATCTGCATTTTTATTTAATGGAATTACCAATGGAGGATTTAACATAGGCGTTTGTCCAGCTACATGTTCATCATCTAAAATTGTATAAGTCCTTAATTTTATCCCTAAGTTTTTACAGCTCTTTTCAACATTTAGCTCTATTTTATAGCTAACTTCAATAGGGTTTATTTTATAAAAGTCAACTTCCTCATAAATAACTTCTTCAGAAACTTCCTCTGATTTAACGTCTTCATCGTAATAGATGTGGTTCATTCTCGCCTCTACGAGTTGTATTGTAGATATGGTCTTAGCTGGGATTATTCTGGCGTTTTCTTTCAAAAAACCTCTTTTTATTATTGAGTTTATAACCTTAACTTGTGGCTCAGTGATTAAGGCAGTGTCTAAAAGCTCAGCTATAACAACATCAGCTTTCTCTTTAAAGTTGTATTCTGATGCATCTCCTTCAATAACTTCAATATTATCAAATCCGTTGATTTTTACATTTTCCTTTGCATAATCGTAAGTAAATGGATCTAATTCAATAGCATAAACCTTTTTAGCTTTTCTTGCAGCAATCATTGCTAAAATCCCACTGCCAGTTCCCAAATCAAATACAATATCATCTTTATCTACAACACTTTCTATTGCATTTTTGAAGATTGCTAATCTTTCATAGTCTGTCAATAAAGAATAGTGCCATTGTGGAACTTTCAACTTTAACTTCATTCTCTCCCTTTATTTGTACATTTATATTTATGTTGGTAAATTACAACATTGAGAATTGCGTAATGTATATTTGTTAATTTTTCATACTTTTTTAAAAATAAAAAAATATATATACGGGTTGGGTAATATATTATCTTGTGGGGGTATTAAGATATCCATTCTAGTTTTTTGTTCTTAATGATGTTTAAAAAATGGGGGAGGGGATTTACGGAATTTAATTTTATTAATCTCTTATCATTCCTCTTTCTTTTTGCCACTTTCTTCTTAAACCTAATATACATCCTCCTCCCCTAACTCCGCCAATTGGCTCTTTTGGAGTTCCTAAACAGTTCATACATCTCGCCATAACTGAAGCTCCTAAAGCCAGTCCATCTTCAACAAACACAACGTTCTCCTCAACCTTATCCCAAATTTCTAAGGTTTTGAGCTTTTCTATAATTAATTCTGGTTTCTTTCCAGTAATTCCAGCCCTTCCAGTAATTCCAATAGCTGATTTTTCATTAATTAATCCTTTGTTGTAAGCCAACTCTACCAATCTTCTAACGACTTCACTCATAACATAGTCTAAACAACACATCAACGTTGGGATGTTACTTTTTTCAACTAATTCCCTTCCTAACTCTTCCAATTTTATTAAATCACTACCATTTTTACCAACATCACATCCAATTAGTGTAGTTCCTGCCTTTTCGGCTGATTTTGGATCTACTGGAACAGTCCCAAATCTATCTACATCCCTTGGAACTTCTTTTATTATTATATATTTGTGAATCTCCTCAGCATATTCCCTTGCTAACTCTTCATTTGGCTTTCCTTTAACATTGGCTAAATCTAAAGCTGCCCCTGTTTTTTCATCTATCTTTCCAGAACCTCTTGCAATTGCATCCGCTATAGCCCCAGCTAAACCGCATAGGTTACCAATAACTTTTGCATAAGGTAATGTATCGTTGGTTATTCTACCAGCTAATGTAGTTCCAAAGTCGATACTCATACATGGATTTCTGAAATCAACATTAGTCCATTTACTCCCAACTTTTATTCCTGCTGTTACGAGCTCACCCTCCATCTCGTTGGCTACAACCTCCTTACCGGTTGGAGGCAAAACTCCCGTAACTGCCCCATCAAAGATAATTTTGTCTAAAAAGGAGTATTGGTCAAATGGTTTTGGTACTTGATCCTTAGTCATTGCTGGAGTCATCTTTCCTGGAGGAACCCCTGCTTTCATACATCCTTGAGCTAATGCAATAATCATTTCTCCAACTTCTTCTGGAGATGCAAAACCTGCAGTAACTCCAGTACTTCTAACGACAAAGTGTAAATCATTAACTGTTAAACCAGCTTTTTTTAAACTTTCTAATAAAACTTCTTTAACCATATCAGCAACAGCTTCCCTTGTTAATTTAACTCCCCATAAAGTCTCTCCAAAAACCTCTTCCCCTTTCTTTGGCTTTCTAACATCCCTTGTCATCCTTACGTACTTACTGACAATATATGTTCTTCCAGTATCCATATTTGTGGCTGTTATAATAGATTTTGTGGTTGTATTCCCCAACTCAACTGATGCCACTATGTAATATGGGTTTCTCTTTAATTCAATCAAATCAACGCTTTGTGATTTTGCATATGCAATTTTTGGCTTTTTTCTGAATATCCCTGCTATAGCATCAAAAATTCCCATGATATCCCCACCTATAAGTATAATAGAATAAGTATACAAAATATAATCAAAATAGATTTGTTAGAACTCATTTATAAAACATCCCTTACAAGTTTTTTAGATAGGGCTATAATGGAAACAATTGGTGGAACTCCTAAAGCTTCTTTGAATATTGAGGAATCACAAACATAAAGCCCTTCCTTCACTTCAAATTCATCGACAACTAAGCTTAAACTACCTCCTGGATGTGAACCTCTTGGCATAGTTGTGTATATATCATCAACACCCAACTTGTATAAATATTTTGTTGCCTTGCTTACTCCCCTTACAATAGTTTTAAAATCTTCTTTAGTTATCTCCTTCTTAACATCATTATCTAAAACCTCCCCGCTGTTTTCATCTTTGATCTTTATCATAATCCCCACGATATCTTTTTCTTCTACATCTTTATAATCCTTTTTTATTTCATCAAATAGAAGTTTTGAGTAATGAGTAGATAATATGAAATTTTTGTATTTTTTATAAACAAGCATAGAAATATCTTTATTTAAATAGCTGTCTTTTAGAATTCCTCCAACTGTCGCAAAGGTATCTACAAAGAGATTTTTTCCAATATTTTCATCATCAATTAATTTTTTCAGGATTCTTGGAGAATTAATGCCTCCAGCAGAGATTATAAGGTTTTTAGCTTTAACTTTTCTACCGTTTTTATCTAAGATTTCATAATAACCATTACATTCTATAGTTTTTATATCAAATTCAGTAATTACATCCCCTTTAAACTGTTTTAAATAATTTAAAGGTGTCCATTTCGCTTTACACAACTTTTTTGCACATTCTCCACATTTGTTGCATTTATTAAAGTCAATAAACTTCTCCATCTTTTCAAATCCCAATTCAATGAATTTTTTGTCAATATCGTTTAGAAAATCATCATCAGGAGCTTTAATTTTTAATTCCTCCCAAATTTCTTTATAAATGTCTTTCTCAATTTTGTAACCTTTAATAGCTGTTTTTATGGCGTTTCCTAACGAATAAACTGCACTTCCTCCCAATCCATAGGCATAATTTACCTCAACATTTTTTCCTTCTGAAGCGTAAGTAGGATGTTTTCCTTTTTCTATAACTATAACTCTATGCTTTTCACCTAATTCTTTAGCTATTGTAGCTCCTGCAACTCCAGAACCTATAATAGCAAAATCATACATAATTATCCCAAATTAAATTTTAAATGTCAATATCTTCATCCTCATCAAAGTAAAGCCTATATGTATCTATATCGTATCCCATTTTATTTATAAACATTCTTATAACTCTTCCAGGATCTCTTGATTTTGTAATTGCTCTTCCAACAATTAATATTTGACATTCTTTTAAAAGCTCTTCAACGTTCTCCACTCCAACTCCTCCAGCAATTGCCAACATGCAGTCTCCTTTAAACTTCCACTCCTTTTTAACTCCAAAGGTTTCCTCATCAATTCCTCTGTGTAAGATAACAACATCTGGCTTTAATTTTAAGGAATCATACAACTCTTGAGGATTAGGAACGTTCATCATATCCAAATAGCTAATTAAGCCACACTTCTGGCATTCGTGTATAGCTTTAATTATTGTTGATTTTGGAGCTACACCGCTTATTGCCACAGCGTTTGCAGTAGCTTCAAACGCCAATCTAACCTCAACCCTTCCAGTGTCTAATGTTTTTAAATCAGCAACAATAAAGCCGTCGAAATATTCTCTCATCACTTCAACGACTTCCAAACCAAATTTTTTAATTAATGGAGTTCCCGCCTCTAAGATAATGTGGTCACTCTTTGGGATTGTTTGTAATAAAAACTCTAAGTTTTCCATTGTTGGAACATCTAATGCAATTTGTAAATATGGAGGATATTCCAATCTAACATCTCTAAAACCAACTAATGGATGCAAAGCTCTATATTTTTCTTTCTTAACCTTTTCTTTTGAAGGATATTCATTTAAAGCTCTATTTATGGCCAATCTTGCTGAAGCGTAGAAGTATTGGAAAAGCTTCCTTTTAGTTAAATTTGTTAGTGGAAGTTCTGGAACATTAACGCTAACAACAACCTTTAAATCTTCATCTAAATCCAAATCAGCAACTGCTTTAGCTACAGCATATTGAACAACACCATGAAACAGCTCATCTTGTATACTGCTTTCAATATTATGCCTTGGAACCACTAAAGTCAAGGGCTTAACGATTAAGTTTGGCCTTAAATTGGCAAATATGCAACTACCTCTTGTTAAGGCATTTGTAAAAACCTCATCTATCTCTTTTCCTTTACCCAATGCAACATTGACTATTGCTTTAGCCTCATCATTTCCTAAAACTGCTTCTCCAAATTTTATCATAACAATCCCTTATCTTTTTTATAAACTTATAATAAACCTTTTTTTCACTCACATCCCTTTTATATTTGTCAAAGAAACTTTTAGAAAAAGTTTCATCAATATAAATTAGTTCATTAAAAAAATACGCGTCTCCCACTTGCGTCTCTCTTATACTTACCAAATTCTTTAATAAACTTTAATTTATCTCCCCAAAAAACAGGGCCATCTTTACAAACGCAGAGCCCTTCATCATCTACACAACACTGCCCGCAAATCCCTATACCACACTTCATATACCTCTCCATTGAAATTTGGACTGGAATATTGTATTCTTTGGCTATATCTACAACCTTTTTCATCATTACCTCTGGTCCACATGTTATAATTAAATCAAACTTCTCCTCTTTTAAAACTTCTTTCATCTTTTCAGTTGTAAATCCTTTAAACCCACAACTCCCATCATCTGTGCAAATCTCTAATCTACCAGCTTTTTCAAATCTATCTAAAAATAACAACTCCTCTTTAGTTCTTGCTCCTAATATGGTTGTTATCTCAATCCCCTGTTTTGAAAATTCTTCAACAGCTGTAACAATTGGTGCAGCTCCAATACCTCCAGCAACAGCTAAGATTTTATCTCCTAATGGTTCAAAATAGGTTCCATACGGCCCCCTAACTCCAATTATATCTCCTTCTTTTAATTCATGCATTTTCTTTGTAAATTCACCAACTCTTGCAACACTGAAACTATTTTTTGAGGAGAAACCAAACGGCTTTTCATCAACCCCCGGAATCCAAAGCATTGCAAACTGTCCAGGCTTAAAATCAAAATCTTTGTCTACTACAAATGTTTTTACCGTTGGACTTTCTTCTATTACTTTTTTTATTTTACAAATAATTGGTTTTTCCATCAATATCACCAAATAATAGGATAATTATTTAAACCATGCATCTAAGGTTTTTTGTTTTGTTTTATTTTCAATTAAGCTATATAGCCTATCTACATGTTTTTTAACCCTTTCATAGTTAAAATCATTTTCATCAACTAAGAATTTAATGATTCCCTCTTTATTTGGAAGTTTTAAGCTTAGTGAGTAGTTGTCAGTAACTTTTGGCTCTTTAAATATTCTCCTTATTTCTTCATAATTTTCAACTTCCTTTTTCAAAACTTCCTTAGCTACTCCACTTCTAACGAGTTCATAAGCCCTCTTAAACCCAATACCTTTAACTCCTCCTGGATTATAGTCAGTTCCTATAAATATAGCTATGTCAATTAAGTCATCTAATGAAATCCTTAAATCTTCTAAAACCTCATTAAGTTCAATGAGTTCTGGCATTTCTTTTGTTGTTGTTAAATTTCTAACGACCCTTGGAGCTCCATACAACAAAGCATCGTAATCTTGACTTACAACAGCCCAAACATCCCCTTTCTTTGCCATATAGCTTGCCTGTGCCTCTCCTTCTGAAGGCGCTTCAACGTAAGGAATTCCCATCAAACTTAATAGATATTTACAATTTTCGACGATTTTTGGAGTTAAGTAGCTAACTCTCTTTGCATATTTGGCAGCTTCTTCAAAATCTTCTTTTTCAATAGCTTCTTTCATTTTAAGTTCTGCCTTTTCTTTCATTTCTTTCCTAAATTTTCTTGTTTTTTCCTTCAACTTTGGTGGCTCACCGTCAAAAACCCATATTGGTGTTATGTCATTCTCTAACAAATGAATCGTTTTATAAAAAACTCCGTTGTATGCGGAGGTTATTTCTCCCTTCCTATTTCTTAGTGGAGAACCATCCTTTAACCTTATGGATGTTAAAAATTGATATAAAGCATTCATTCCATCAATAGCAACTTTTTTTCCTTTTAAATCTTCAAAAGAAATAATCTTTTTTGGTATGTAATCTCCAAATTGCACTCCCATAATATCCCCTACATTGGTATTAGCTAAAATAATTCTTTAAACATGTGCTATTTGAAGCTAACTTAATTAAATTTTTTGTTTACAAAATAGAAAAAAATAAAAACATAATTACGAATATTTAAATATATCATGTCGTCATCTTAATAACTTCTTTTTGGATATCTTCTAACGACTTAAATCCTAAATCAATTCCAAGTTTTTCAGATAGCTTTTTAATTATTATCCAATCTGGTAAAGCTTCTCCTGGAGGGTCTACAGCTTTGTTTATTTTTTGAACCCTCCTTTCAGTGTTTGTAAACGTCCCTTCCTTTTCTGCCCAACATGCCGCTGGAAGAACAACATCCGCCAATTTCGCAGTTTCAGTTAAAAAGATATCCTGAACAACTAAAAATTCAACATTTTTTAATATATTGCCATCAATTAAAGCAGGATTTTCTCCCATTATATATAAGAACTTTGAATTTTTTAATAACTCGAGGTATTCATCCTTATTTAAAGCTGGAATTCCAATTAACGTTGCTCCAACAGTATTACAGTGTTTTGCAACTGGTAAAACTTTGGCATTAACTGCTTTTGCATTTTCAATAATTTCATCAATATTACCTACTGGAGCGTTGATTATAATTATTGTTTCTTCATCAACATATTTTAAATCAATTTTTGAATAATCATCAACCTTTATAAACTCATCACCGTTTAATTTTAAGATATCTTTTTCCACAGTGTTTAAAATTGTTACCTTAGCTCCTTTTTCTTTAGCTTTAACAACTTTTTTTCCAATTAATGCATGTTCAGAGAAAACATCACCAATAATTATAATGTTTTTTGCATTTTCAATATCGTCAATAGTTGTTGAAATTTTGGAATAATCAACTTTTGGAGAGTTACAGATGCAATGCCCAATTTTAGCTTTTAAACTCTCTGCCAATTTTTTTAATACATAGTTGTCTTCATTTGTACATTTTCCAGAAGCTATGAAAACTATATCTTCAGGGTTGTAATTTTTTAATTTTTCTGCGATTAGGTTTAATGCCTCATTCCATGTAGCTTCAACAAACTCGCCATTCTTTTTAATTAATGGCTTTTTCAATCTTTTTTCATGATCTATTATTTTGTAATAGCCTTTCCATTGCAAGCAGTTTTCGTCGTTTATTGAATTTCCATCGAAAACTTTACCATCTTTAACAATTAAGCTGATCTCGCAACCCACACTACAACCTGGGCATATTGTATGTACAACTTTCAAAATACCACCCATATTTTCTCTTAAAAATAATTTTTCCAAAGTAGTGGTTTTAATTTATCTTTCATAATATTTCTGAGTAAGGTATCAAACTCACTCATGTTATTAATTTTCCTAATAACTATTAGGTTATTATAAAAATTTAAAGTAAAGTTTTTAACATTAAGATGTTATATTTCCTCTCTTAGAAATTTTTCAAAAATAACTAAATATCAAAAATATATTAAAAAATCTAATAACCTAATGGCTATTAAGTTTGGTGATATGGTGGAATTGAAGGCAATAGAGAAGTTAATGCAAAAATTTGCTAATAGAAAAGAACAGCTCCAAAAACTAAAAGAGGAAGGTAGGAAGGTATTTGGGCTTTTCTGTGCCTATGTTCCAATAGAGTTAATTTTAGCTGCAAATGCAACTCCTGTTGGTCTTTGTGGAGGTAAAAATGACACAATCCCAGTAGCAGAGGAAGATTTGCCAAGAAACCTCTGCCCTTTAATAAAATCATCCTATGGATTTAAGAAGGCAAAAACATGCCCTTACTTTGAGGCATCAGATATTGTTATTGGAGAAACCACTTGTGAAGGAAAGAAGAAAATGTTTGAATTAATGGAAAGAATGGTTCCAATGCATATAATGCACCTCCCTCACATGAAGGATGAGGATTCTTTAAAAATCTGGATTAAAGAAGTAGAAAAATTAAAAGAATTAGTTGAAAAAGAAACTGGAAATAAGATAACTGAAGAGAAATTAAAAGAGGCTGTAGATAAAGTAAATAAACTTAGAGAGTTGTTTTATAAGCTTTATGAGTTAAGAAAGAATAAACCAGTTCCAATTAAAGGATTGGATGTTTTAAAGATATTCCAGTTCACATACTTATTGGAGATTGATGATACAATAAAAATTTTGGAAGAATTAGTTAAAGAGTTGGAAGAGAGAGTTAAGAAAGGAGAGGGTTACGAAGGAAAGAGAATTTTAATAACTGGCTGTCCAATGGTTGCTGGAAACAACAAAATCGTTGAACTTATTGAAGAAGTTAGAGGGGTAGTTGTTGGAGAAGAGAGCTGTACAGGAACAAGGTACTTTGAAAACTTCGTTGAAGGTTATAGTATAGAGGATATAGCAAAAAGATACTTCAAAATCCCATGTGCCTGTAGGTTTAAAAATGATGATAGGATAGAAAATATAAAGAGATTGGCTAAAGAGTTGGATGTTGATGGAGTAGTTTACTACACATTACAATACTGCCATACATTCAACATTGAAGGGGCTAAAGTAGAGGAAGTGTTAAAAGAAGAAGGAATTCCAGTTATAAGGATTGAAACTGATTATTCTGAAAGTGATAAGGAGCAGTTAAAAACAAGATTGGAAGCATTTATTGAGATGATTTAATTTATATACTAAAAATTCTTTTTTTATTATCTAAATTTTTATAAAATTTAAAGAAGATGATACCATGATTTTGGGAATAGATGTTGGTTCTACAACAACTAAAATGGTTTTAATGGAAAAAGACAAAATAGTTTGGTATAAAATAGAGGATATTGGGGTTGTTATTGACGAAGATATTTTGTTAAAAATGGTTAAAGAAGTTGAGGAAAGATATCCGATAGATAAGATTGTAGCAACTGGATATGGTAGGCATAAGGTTAGCTTTGCAGATAAAGTAGTTCCAGAAGTTATAGCCTTAGGAAAAGGGGCAAGGTATTTCTTTAATGATGTGGATGGCGTTGTAGATATTGGGGGACAGGATACAAAAGTTTTAAAAATTAACAATGAAGGAAAAGTTTTAGATTTTATCTTATCAGATAAATGTGCCGCTGGAACTGGAAAATTTTTGGAAAAGGCTTTAGATATTTTAAAAATTGATAAAAATGATATAAATAAATATAAATCGGATAGTGTTGCTAAAATATCGTCAATGTGTGCTGTTTTTGCTGAAAGCGAGATAATAAGCTTACTATCTAAAAAAATTCCAAAGGAAGAGATTTTAATGGGAGTTTATGAGAGTACAATAAATAGAATTATTCCGATGGTGAATAAGCTTAAAATACAAAATATAGTGTTCAGTGGTGGAGTTGCTAAAAATAAGGTATTGACAGAGATGTTTGAGAAAAAATTAAATAAAAAACTTTTAATTCCAGAAGAACCACAAATTGTCTGCTGTGTTGGAGCTATACAACTATAAAGTTATTTTATGTTATATTGTATAATTATATGGTATATTATCAATATCAGGAGGATAACTGCAAATATCTCACTTATATGTAGATGATGAGCCGCTTCAATAGTTGTTTTAACACCAATCTCTCCTACAAAATAATCAAATAAGAATGCAAATAAAAAGCTACCAAGTATTATGCTGGATAAATAAATTGCCAACGCCCTTTTTCCAAATATTTTATAGATTGTTGTTATTGTTACAATATTTGTTGCAGGTCCAGCAGTTAGGAATATCAATGCTGAGCCAGGGGAAAATCCAATTGACAGAAGGGATAAAGCTATAGGGATTGAGGAGATTGAACAAACGTAAATTGGAACTGAGACTAATAAAACTAAAATATACTGTAGAAACAAATTATCTATATAGGCTGAGATATCTATAGGAATTAGGGAAATTATGGCCCCAAGAATAATTCCATACAATAAAGGCTTTGCTAATGGTGAGAGAAGCTCGTTAAACGAATAACTAAGAATTTCTTTAATGGCAGTTTTTATATCTTTCTTTTTTGCCCTTTTCCTAACCCTTCTTTTTTCTTTTACATCTACATTTTCTTTAATAAGAGCATTTCCCAAAATTCCAGCAAATAGGGATATAAAAACAGATGATATAACTCTAAAGGCTGTGAAAATTCCTCCAAATACTCCATAAGTTACAAGTATTGAATCTATTCCGGTTACAGGAGTGGCTATTAAAAAAGATAAGACGGATGCAGAGCTAGCTCCGCTCTTTTTTAAAGAAACACCTATTGGAATTACTGAACAAGAACATATTGGAAGAGGAATGCCAAACAAAACACTTTTTATGACTGACGTTGAGTTGGGATTTCCGAGATGTTTCCTAATGAAATCGTCTGGTAAAAAATACTTAAGAATTCCAGCTATTAAAAGCCCAATTATTATATAAACTGCCATTTTATTTAAAAAACTCCAAAAATTTAAAACAAATTTGTATGCTATCTCTATCATTTGAACACCTTATTTTAATGGCAAGGTTTTTCTCAAATCTCTTTCAATCTTATCTATCTCCTCAGCATATTTGATTGCTATGCTTTTCATAACTTCATCTATATCCTTTATCCCTAAATCTTCCAATCCAACGATTTTAACGTGCTCAGCACCTTTTGATTTGACATTTATCCCCAAATGTATCTTTGCTGAAACAGTTCCTTTACATGCTATGCAGACAGACAACTTTTTATCTTCAAAGTATAAATCATCCCCTTCCCTTCTTAACTTTATATTATAGCTTTCAATAACCTCTTTTGCTATAAAAACCAATAATCTCTGCCTTAAATATATTGTTTTTAAATCAATTGAATCAAAATGTTCCACAATAAAATTTATTGCATCTTCCGATTTTATTGGAGTTTCTATATCTTTTTCTCTCTTAATATCTTTTAAATCTTTCATCTCTTCCTGAGAAACTTCCATTTTTCCTCTAAAAACAACTATACTATCTTTTTGGACATCAAATGTTTTAAATGCCCATAATGGCTCTATCTCTTTCCCAGTATAATTTAATTTGTCTTTAACAAAGATTATCGACATGTATTCAGAATTATAAACTTCAAAATCCATGAAATCACCATGGTATTGGTTTATACTCCCTCTTAATATCTGGAACTTCAGAAAAAACATCGTAAGTTATATTATTTAAGACAAATCCATCCATTTCTTTTAATTGCACTAATAGGCATCCTTTAATTGTAACATTAATTTTGGGAGCGTTTTTTTGCAACTCATCAACTATTAAAAGCAAATCTCTAATTTTTCCTAAATTGCTTAAACCTATGCCGACATTTTTTAAGAGGTCTTGATTTTCTTTATAGGAGATAAGTTGATGAACCATAATTTCGTCAGCATAACCATTAAGTTCTTTAGCTAAATTTAAGAGCTCATTGTCGTTAAATCTAGGAATATAGATTGCTCTAACGATGGTATGTAAATACTTTGAGGCAATTTTTATGTTATTTAAAACTCTCTCAAAATAATCCTTTCCAGTTAATATTTTATATTTTTCTCTGCTAAATGAGCTTAAACTAATCATTATCAAATCCAAACCTAAATCTTTAAATTCTTTTATCATCTCTTCATTTAGAAAAACTCCATTTGTTTGCAAATCAACTCTCGACCCTAAATCCTTACAAAATTCTATTGCTTTTTTAACCCCTTCCAAATCTAATAATGGCTCCCCATATTGGGATATGGTAACAGCCTCTGCCTCATCCAAATTTCCATAAATACCTCTTTTTACATTTTTTAATCTTGAATAGCAATAAATGCAGTTTAAATTACATTTTTGTGTCAATTCTATTGATGGATGGTGATGAGGGTTTTCTATATCTAAGTTTATCCCCTCACAACCAATACAATGCCTTACAAACTTTAAATTCTTAACAATACCTTCCAATTTATCGCAAATCTCATTTCTTAAAATTATCATGGTCTCCTCAAGATAATTTTATTTAATAATAACCAGCAGTGTTCATAGTCTCCAACTTTTCCTTTAATTTTAAAGCCTCTTCATTTTCTTCTGGCTTTATAGGTCTTTCTGAGGCTATTGAAACTATCGCCTTATCTATATAATTATTTCTAATTCTCATACCTTCTGGAAACACTCTATTCATAAAATCCATTACTTTCTCTATAAAATCCTTGCTTGTATCGTAGATGTCCATATCTAAGTCAATATCTGAATCTGTGATAATTTCAAACCTTGATGGTTGGTCTATAACATGTATTTTTTTCAATAGGTATGGAACATAGGTCTCGTCAGTAATCTTTAACTTATATATTATTTTATCCCCTTCTTTCTTCTGCTCAACAATCTCAGCGAAATCTCTAAGCTTAATTATCTTTCTTGTAGGTTTTGGTAAAACTCCCAATATAAAATATGGTTCCTTTTCTTTAGCAATGAATTCAACTCTAATTATTGACTTCCCTAACAACAAATCTTCCAATGCAGTTTGTATAACTTTTGTATAAATTTCTTTTCCAGCTTTATCTTCACAATGAACAATTATCTCAGCCATACTCCCCCTCACCAAAAAATTAAAAAATTATGCCTTTATCTTCTTGTATCTAAATCCTGAAGATAGTAAAGCGGCTCCAACAGCTCCAATTAATTGTGAGTATCTTGGAACAATAATTTTCCTTCCTAAAACTTCTTCCATAGCTACAACTAGACCCTTCAACAAACTACTTCCCCCAACCAATATAACTGGGTCTCTAACATCAACCTCCTGCAATTGCTGCTCAAACACTTGCTCAGCAACTGAGTGAGCTGCTGCTGCGGCCACATCCTCTGCCTTAGCCCCTTCAGCCAATGCAGTAACCAAATCCTGAATACCAAAGACAATACAGTAGCTGTTCATATTTATTTTTCTCCAATCTCCTTTAGCTGCCAATTCTCCGAGCTCTTGTAAGGAAACTCCCAATCTTCTTGCAGTAATTTCAAAGAACCTACCACTTGCCCCAGCACAGATTCCTCCCATTGTAAATCCATCTGGAATCGCATCATATAGGGAGATAGCTTTGTTGTCCATCCCTCCAATATCAATAACTGTTGCCTCTCCCTCTTGTTTATCTGCTAAATAAGCAGCTCCTTTTGAGTTGACTGTCAACTCCTCCTGTATTAAATCAGCTTTGAAGTATTCTCCAACCGTATATCTCCCATATCCTGTAGTTCCTATTGTTTCAACTTGGTCTAATGATATGCCAGCCTCCTTTAATGCATTATCAACAGCTTCTTTAGCAGATTCAATAACATCCTTTGTGTAAATCCATCCTGTTCCAGCAACTTCGTCATCTATCATAACAACAGCTTTTGTCGTTGTTGAACCACTGTCAATACCTAAACTTATTCCTTCCTGTTTCTTTCTTGCCAATAAAGATTTTCTTTCAACGATTGTAGTTAATGCCTCCATTCTTGTTAATAACTCAGAGGCTTTTGTTCTCTCTGTAAATGAATACATAACAACCGGTAGATTTGTGTTCTGTTGTATGAGCTTCCTAACTTCATTCCTAACTAAAGCTCCTTCGGCACATCTGAAACATGTGGCTATAAATACAGCCTCAGCATCGGTATTTCCTTCAATAATCGACATTGCCCTTGCAAACATTAACTTTAAATTGGCTGAGCCAACTTTAAATCCTAATCTATCTTCAACCTCATCAATATATGATAAATCAACTTCAGGAAAAACCAGTTCTCCACCAACCTTTTGAGCTGCTTTTTCAATTTCGTGATAGACTCCACTCCACTCTGCTCCACATGTTAATAAGGCAATCTTTACCATTAACTTCACCCAAATTTAATATTTATATAGAAATGAAACTTTTAAGAAAAGTTTCATCAAAATATAGTTTTATTTAATTTAGCTTTAATATTTATATGGAAATTTCTTTATTAATTCTAACATTTTATTTTCAGATATATATTCCTTTGTGCCTACAATCAGCTTTGGTTTTTCCAATATTCTACCAAACAATACTAAAGGACATTTATTCTTTAATGCTATATCCAATACCTTATCGTACTCCTCTTCTGGCAAAGCAATTATGTAAGTTCCTAAATATCTTGTAGCCCTTGGATGTGGGAGGGATTTTATTTCAGCTCCTTTTTTTGCTTTAATCAACATCTCCAATAGATTTCCCAACCATCCTCCTCTTGATGCATCTTTACATGCATTTACTTTTATTCCATTTTCTAAAATCTCTAAGTATGTGTCAAATTTTTTCTTTGCCTTATAAACCCTCTCTCCAATATCCCCCTCTACTGGATCTCCGAGCATAATTAATAAATCCCCCTCTTTAGCTCCTCCATCCCTTATTATTAAATTTTCATCAATCAACTCCCCAAAAACAGCTACTGAAATACATGATTTTAGCTCTTCAACTGTCTGTGTATTCCCCCCAATTATTGGAATGCCTAAACCAATACTCTGCCTCCTTAAACCATCAACAGCCAATTTTATCTCATCTTCATTCTTTGCCTGAATTACATTCAATGCAAATTTTGGTTTAGCTCCCATTGCAACAACATCACATGTAGTGTGAATTAAAGCTGTCTTAGCCCCTAATTTTAGAGGATACGGCCCCTCCATATTAATAACCATATCTTTTATAACAACTGCGTCATCTCCAGCTTTGATTCCACTCTTTAAATCATCAATTAAATCATCAAAATGCCAAAACGCCTTTCTTGGATAATTTGTTTCTAATATATGGTTTATAGCCATATTTAGTTCATATTCAAAATTTTCCATGTTTACACCTAAAGTAAAGTGTATTTAAATGGTTTATACACATTTTAGTTGAAACATACAAACTCAAACTATATAATCTTTATAATTAAATATCAAATTATCGAATAATAATTATCATTTCAAAAGATGTTTTTGGTGAAAACATGAACATTTTAAGAAGAGGAAGATTAGGAAGTTCAATAAAAGAAGATGTGGCAAGATATACAACGAGCTTAGATTTTGACAAAGAGATTTTTGAAGCTGATATTTTATGCGATATTGCCCATGTAATAATGCTTTATGAGCAGAAAATAATAAAGAAAGAAGACGCAAAAAAGATTATTGAAGGTTTGAAAGAGATTTATAAAAAAGGAATGGAAAATCTAAATTTAGACCCTTCTTTAGATGACATACACATGGTTATTGAAAGTGAATTAATTAAAAAGCTTGGTGAGGATGTAGCTGGAAGAATGCACACTGGAAGGAGTAGGAATGATGAAGTAGCAACAGATTTAAGAATAGCTTTAAGAGAAAAGGTTTTAATAATAGCTAAATCATTGATTGAGATGTTAAAAGACATTTTAAAATTAGCTGAAGAGCATAAGGAGACATTAACTGTTGGATACACTCATTTACAACACGCTCAGCCAGTAACCTTTGCTCATCACCTATTAAGTTATGTTTCAGCAATTGAGAGGGATATTTTAAGGTTGTTGGATGCCTATAAGAGGATAAATATTTCCCCATTGGGTTGTGGTGCATTGGCAACTACAGGATTTAAGATAAATAGGGAGAGAACTAAAGAATTGTTGGGATTTGATGCTTTAATTGAGAACTCAATGGATGGAGTTTCAGCGAGAGACTTTATATTAGAAACAATGGCAGATTTATCAATATTAGGAACAAATTTATCAAAAATTTGTGAAGAATTGGTTTTGTTCTCAACTTACGAGTTTGGAACTATTGAAATAGCAAACGAATTTTGTTCAACATCTTCAATAATGCCTCAAAAGAAAAATCCTGATGTGGCGGAGATAGCGAGAGCTAAATTATCTAAATTAAATGGCAATTTAGTTACTGCCTTAACTATTTTAAAAGCCCTTCCGAACACATATAATAGAGATTTGCAGGAGATAAGCCCACATTTATGGGATAGCATTTATACAACAATAGATACAATAAAAATGATTCATGGAATGCTAAAAACAATAAAAGTGAATAAAGAGAGGATGAAAGAATTAGCTAACGCAAATTATTCAACTGCAACAGAGTTGGCAGATACTTTGGTTAGGGAAACAGGAATTCCATTTAGAACAGCACACGGCTTTGTTGGAGAGGTCGTTAGGAGGAGTATAGAGGAAAAGAAAGATATGATTGAAGTTATTTATGATGTTTTAGAGAAATACAACCTAAAAGTTGATGAAGAAAAAATAAGAAAGGCATTAGATCCTTATGAGAATGTTAAAATGAGAAATGTTATAGGGGGGCCGGCTCCAGAAGAAGTTGAAAGGAGGATAAAGGCTTTTAGAGAAAGATTGGAAAAATATGAGAAAGAGGTTAATGAAAAAATGCAAAAAATAAACAAAATTAAAGAGGAACTTTTATCCTATGAAATTTAATATAATATCTTTCCAAACGTAAACTACCATAAATATCCAAACTGCCACTAAAATATACCCTTCTTTTTTTCTTAGCTTGTAATTTGAGATTGGATGAAAAACTCTAACTCCAGCTGGTGTTGTTGTATCCCCAACTAAATGAGATAAATATCCGGTAGCAACTGGCAGTATGTAGTGGAAACTCCCATCAATCCCTGGATTTAATTTTAAAATATCTAAAATAGCCCAGGCAAAGATTGCAAAAATCATGACCCTTCCAAGCAAAATTTCATTTGTGACCATTAGTAGGGATATTAATCCAGCAAAAACTGCAGATATGGCTGAGAGTTTATAGGCTAAGTATCCTAAAATGAAGGATACAAACAACAACGACCATAATGTATGGGTTAATCCCCTATGCTCTGAAAAATATGGGATTAAATATATTAGAAGAACTGAAACTCCCAAAATGAACAAATCAATGTTAAATATATCTTTTTCAAAAAAATAAAGTAAAATATTTATAAAAACAATTCCTCCAGATACTAAAAGCCCTCTTTTAACAATATCCTCTTTAACGTCATGGTCTAAATCTGGATATAGGGCTCCAGCTAAAGCTAAAAATATCTGCTCTGGTGAAGAAATAAAAGGCAATCCAAAGATAATTCCTAAAATTGTATGTCCTCTCCAATTCATAAAAATCACTTAAATTTTACAAATCACATTAGGTATATGTTTATCTCCATAAGGATTATATTTTGGTCTTGGTTCATTAAAACGCTCATTAAGAGGTTCTATTTTCCTAATTTCATCAACATTAAATAATTTCCATCCTTCAGAATTTCCACTTTCACTGTATCCACTTACTTGATATGCCCTTAGCTTTTTATTCCCCTTTCTATCACAACCAAAGCAGTGTGGTTCTATAATCCTCCAATCCTCTCCTTTATAGTTAATTTTTAGTCTTCTCATCTCTTTTATTGCTTTACATATTATTTCATCTATCTCATCCATAATTTCACTCTCTCAATCTTTCTAATAAATTTTGTAGTTCTTTAGGTAAATGTTCCCATTCACAATATTCTGCTAATGCTTCAGCAAGTTTTGGTTTTGTCATTTTTGCTCCACTTTCAGCATTTAAACTTTTAAGTTTTTTACTAAATTTCATAGAATTTTTAATGCATTCTTCTCGTATTTTAGATATATTTTCAATTGTCCATTTCGTAGTAAGCCACTCTTTATTTAATTTTTCACCTTTCTTTTTGATAACATATTGTTTCCATGATTCATAAATAACTTCTGGTTCAAAAGCATCTTCAAATTCTTTATACCCAATTTTAAATATGTTTTCTTTTGGAATATTTAATTTATTAATAATCTCTTCTGCATTTTCGTCAATATCATTATCAACTAAGATAATAATATCCTCTGGTTTTATAAATTCATGCAAAACTTCTGCAAATTTTGGAATGTTATCTACACTTTTTCTATTGATTAATTTAATTAAATCACTTCTTAATGCAGTTCCATGGAATTTTTCATATATTTTTGGAATAAAAACTTCTTCAGTTTCTCCTTCAACAATTAAAATTTTCCTTGCAAAGAACAAATATATGTTTTCGATACCTAAATCCTTTAGAATTTTTTCAACTACTTTATCATGCGAAATCTTTTTAATTTTTGTTTCACCATTTTTTAAGGATAGTAACCTTATTTTTCTCGCTTCTACTGAATTCATTATAAATGGTGAATGTGTTGTAATAATTACTTGATTTCCACTTTTATAGAAATCCTCAATCACTCTAAGCAAGTCTCTTTGAGCTCTTACATGTAAGTGCGTATCTGGCTCGTCAAATACATACAATGTTGGTTGCTCTTCTTGTTTAGATTTTTTGCATTCAAGTAATGCCATTGTAATTCTTCTTTTTGTTCCATCACCTTTTTTATGAATAGGGATTTCTCCACAATTTTCTAAAAGTTTTGGTTTAATATCTGCGTTTATTTTGTCTGATGTAAAAATTGGTTCGATTTTTATATCTTCAAGTTTTGGTAAATATTTCTTTAATTTATTAACCACATCACCTTCTTTAAGTTCTCTCTCAATATTTTCCGAATATTCCTTTAATTTTTCCAGTATAAATTCTTCAATAGTTTTTTCTTCTGAAATTTTTTCTTTCCAGATATTTTCAATTTTTTCTTTAAAGAACATTTCCTTTATAAACTTTGAAATATCCTCAAAATGTTTCCCATCTAAAAAATAAACATGATATTTTGGAATATTTCCCTCAACAATAATTCTACCATCATTATATACAAATTTCCTTAATTCTTCCAGAACCTTATCCTTTAATTTATTAACCTCAATATCTCCTTCAAGTTTAATCCCAAGTTTTTCTGCGTATTCTTTTAATATATCCTCCTTTTTTTCATTAGATAATGAATTAAAACAATCAGATTCTAAATAATTACAAATTTCCTCTATTCTCAAAAATATATCTAACCTTCCCAAAACTCTATCTTTTAATGTATTTGCTTTAATATTCGACTTAAATTTAACTCCAAGTTTATTTGCAATTTCTGTTAATGTGCTTTTCTTATCATTATCAGCTAATGAATTGAATTTATCTGAATTTAAATAATTACATATTCTCTCTAATTTAGATTTACTAAATAAAATACTAGTTCTTAATGTGATATCTCCATCATTCTTTTCAAATTCTTTAATAAAGGTTTTATCATCAGTTTCTACAACGATGCGTATTTTATTAGTCCCATAATAAAAATCATCTTCTTCAACTGTCTTATTATCGAACATTATTTTTAATGCGTCAACTATTGATGTCTTTCCGCTGTCATTTTCCCCAACTAAAACAGTAATGTCATCTTCAAAACTTATTTCTACATTTTTTAAGCTCCTAAAATTTTCAACCATTAATTTCTTAATCATTCCCCTCCCCCACGTTAATTTGTATCTAATATAAAATTAATTTCTCAAAATTGTTGTATAAAAACATTTATTGTTTATCAAATTAAAGTTTTGAAGTTTTATAAAAATAGAGGTATTTATCCTATGGTAACTTCTCCCTCTTTTAATCCAACAGTATTTAGTCTCTTAATAACTGATTCTTTAATAATTTTTTTCTTTCTCAATAAATAAAGGATTTCAATCCCAATAACATCCCCATTTTCATCAAAATCAAATAAAAATATCATCTAAATCCAAAGTTTTTTAGATTTGACCTTTCTTTATAAACTAACAAGTTATCATTTTCATAATTGTAATCTATTTTAACTCTCTTATTATTTTTCCTCCTTTTCTGTCTTGTGGAAATATTGTAAGTTAAATTTATTTGCAATGGTTCAATTGACTTTATGCTCATAACTATACAACAACATCATATTTTTCATTAAACTCGTAATATACCTTAAAGTTTATCATTCTTCTGCTTTAATATCTCAACTGGTTTATTTTTAGTTAAAATTTTAAATAGCTCTTCTTCATTTGGTATATTATCTTCTCTAAGTTTAATCCTAATTTCAAAGTGTCTGTTTTCTTAAAATTTTCCTTTGTGGCATTAAATAGGTAATTAAGAAATTCATCAATATCCATTAACTTCAATATCTAGAAATAAAATTTTAAATTAAAAGCTCAACTTTTTTATCTCTAATCCTATCTAATATTTTTAAAGCAATGTTTGGAATAAATGTTGTTATATATGCTTTCTCTGAGTTTTCTACAGCTTTTTTATCATCTCCATTGCATGGATAGGCGTTAATGCCATTATCGTTTAAAATCTTAATTGTTGCCCTCTCAACCCAGCTGTCTATATCTGAAATATAAGCTTCCTCTGCCTTTTCAGCAATTGCCCAACTTATATACCTCCCCCCAATCAATCCAACTTTTTCAGCAGATATGTCATCAATTGTTTTATTTACATTTAATTTTTTGCATAGGTTGCTTTCCTTTATACACGCCCAGTGTGCATCTCCTAAATAAAATCCTCCAATGCTGTAAGGATAGATGTTCCCGTTTAAAAACCTGTTTCCTAAGGCGATTGCCTTAACCACATCTTTATCTATGAAACTTGCATTAACATTTCCTGCTTTTATTTCTTCCCTAATTATCCTCATAACTCTTCTCAACCCAAAATTCCCCCTTTTTGCTGTTCCCGGGCTATAACCACACATGTATCCATGATGATTTAATGGAAATCCAGTCAATATTGTATTTAATCCACTTCTTAAACCAATTCTACACTCATCCTCATAAGCTCCATTTGTTGCCACAACCCCTCCTTTAACCAATATCCTTGAAACAGCCACAGCTTTAGCGAATACTTTTAATCTATCTTTAGCTCTGTTAAATGGTGCTCCTTCAACAACAAACACATCAACATCTAAGTCAATGCATGCCTTAATCCCAGTTATTAAATCATCATGTCCGTCTCCAATGTGGAAAATTCCTTCTAAACCTTTACCATATTTTTTAGCTGCCTCTGCAACTACCTCCATCTCATCCAATGGAGCTGCATGCTCCTCTCCACCCTGCTCTTCAACAACATTTATACACACTGTTGAAGCCAATCTAACCCAATCTTCAAACTCATTGGCATGTTCTTTCTCCTTCTCTATTAATCTTTTATGAATTCTATCTCTTGGACATCCTTTAAACGGAGGGCCTTTAAAATAACAATCTCCATAGCAATGGGTTATTTCCTTTGGAAACCTCATTGGGCCATATTTTCCAAAGTGGTCTATATCTATTGGAACATCAACATTTTCTAAAACCATTTTTAAAACATCTATGGGATTTAATCCTTCTTTTTCAGCAATATCTGCTACCGCATAACTGCAGATATGGATTGGAAATCCCATATAATCGGTCAATATACAATTTTCAATAAATTGGGTTAATGTTAATGATGATGAACACGGTCCTACACCAATTTCAATTAAATCACAACCCATTGGAAATTTTCTTAAATTACTTCCTAATTTTTGTATTTCTTCTAAGGATAGGTCATCAACCGCATCAACAACCTCAACTATATCACTTTCCTTTAGTTTCTTCTCATTTATTTTTTTTAATACAATTTTTCTTAATTCTAACGCCGCATCTAAGTTATTTACTGCCTCTTTTATTAGATCTCTCATAATTTCACCAAAACTTTTATTTAATTTTCCTAATCGATTGGATAATCTGTAAGTATCTATCTTCAATCCTTTCAACTAATTTCAAATCATAGTTGTGAGTCTTTAGTACTATAGCGTTTTTTAAATCTTCTATATTTGGAAAATAGTCTGGGATTATTAAAATGCCATCATTCGAGATTTTTAAACGCAAATCTTCAACAACCTTTCTAACAAACTCTGTTCTTGGATTAACCTTTACATTTAAACCTTTAGCCAAATTTTTTATCACCTTTTCTTTATTTTTTAATAAACTTATTGATTGATTTATTTTTTCTTCATTTCCAATGCCCAATTTTTTTAGCTCTTTAAGACTCTCGATTAAGTCTTTAAAAGTAGCTGATTTTACTTCAAAAATCTCCACTTCTGGATTTAATTTTTTAACTCTCCCCTGATATCCCTTGGATATGATTAAAAAATCACAATCAACTTTTTCATTATAGGGGTTAACTACCTCATAATCTTCCAATCCAATTAAATCTGCAATCTCTTCATACATTTTGGTTATTCCAATCTTCATAATTTCCCAGTAAAAATTTTAGTAAGTTTTTAAATAATTTTCAAACTTCTCCCAATCCAATTTTGGTTTTAATCCCAAATCCATAATCATCTTAACAACTTCCTCTAAATTACCAGTTTTTGGACTACCTACTCCTTTAATGTTTATTGGATGATTTTTAGGGATAACGGTGGCTATATTGCTTGCTCCAGCAAATAAGGCAAATTGAACCAATTCAGCTCCAATTGTTGGTGTTGGGGATGTGATCCTAATATTTGGAAACAGCAGCCTTGTTATGGCTATTGTCTTAGCCTGCTCTAAAGCAGAGCACTTTGGATGATTTTCCATAGGCGTTCCTTTGTATGGATTGAATCCCATTATTGGTATCTCTCCAACCTCCAACTCATTTTTTAAATAAAATAAATGCTCCACTCTGTCTTCATAACTCTCTCCAATACCAATTAACAAACCAGATGAGAGCTCAATGCCATATTTATTGACCAATTTACAAACTCTTATCCTATCTTCTAACTCTTCTCCTGGTTTAACCTTTTTAAAAAGTTCTTCATTTATTGTTTCCAAATTACAGCAGATTGTATCAATTTCATATTTTTTTAATTCTTTTACAGCTTCTTCAGTTAAATCAGCCCCAGCATTAACTAAAACCTCTAAGTTTGTATTCTCTTTAACTATTTTTAAAGCTCTAATTACCTCTTTACCTCCATAACCATGTGCAGAAGAGCAACTAACTCTTCTTATACCACTCTCTTCAATGGCTATTGCCGATTTTTTTATTTCCTCATCTGTTAATCTAAATGGCTTATAATAGCCTTCTTTTGATGTTCCAGCTGCAAAACCGCAATATAGACACTTTGGATGAACCTTACAGATATTTGTTATGTGTATGGTTGAAGTTATTTCAATCTCTTTCTTAAAAAAGTCCCTAACTTCTGAAGCTAATCTAAATAATTGCAGATAATCTTTCCATTTGTCTATTTTAAATAATTTTAACGTCTCATCTTTATCTATAAGCCCATTTTTTATAAATTCTTTGTTTCCATCTTTTAATTCTTTAAAATTCTCCTCTATCTTTTTAAATACCATTGCATCACCAAATTATACGATGATAAACTTAAAAAAGATGAAGTTTTCTATAAATTCAATTATAAAAAATAAAAAAAAGATTTAAAAGTTATTTATTGTTTTTTGTGTTTTTCTAAGACTTTTAAAGCTGTTGGTAAGACATCTGCTAATGGACCAAAGCACATACTGTCTGCAGTTCCTAACAATGCTCCTGGATCTAAAGCTTCTTCCATGTTAGCGATTCCTTTCTCTTTCATTAAGTTGTGGAGCTGTGTTAATGCTTCATCTGCCATCATTTGAGCGAAGTCAGCTGGAGCTCCTAAGATTTTTGTAACTGCATCTCTGTAAGCTAATAAAGCAGCATAGACTGTTGCTGTAACTGCTGAACACATGTCACAGACTGGACCGATTAAGTTAGCTGGCATTCTGTATGCGTTTCCTCTTGCGATCTTACCGATTTCGTATAATTTGTTAACTGCCTCTTCACTTGCGTATCCTTCAGCAATGTAAACTTGTCCTTTCATTTCTGGAACACATCCTGGGTGATATGATGTAATGTTTAAGTCGTCTCTTCCTAAATCCTTAAAGATTTTTGCGAATTTTGTTGTTGGAATTGTACATGCGTGAGTTACGATAGCTCCTTCTGGGATTGCGTCTGCAAACTTCTTAATAATGTCTGGCTGTTTATTTCCTTTTGGTAACCATGTTAAAACTATGTCTGCATCTGCTACCGCTTCTCTATCATCTGCTGTTACTTTTAAACCAACGTCTTCTGGGTGGACAAAGTGTATACATGCTTTTGGTGGTTTTGGCAACTCTTTTGCCTTTGCCTTAACAACTTCTCTGATTTTTGGCATTATGCTTTCAGGGTTTCCGTTTAAGTGAGCTTCCATAACTTCTTTTGGATCAAATTCATCGATAATAACTAACCCTGGCTCTTCAGCAAAGCATGGATCTGAAACAATAACCTCTTTAACATCAGGAACTAAGTGTAAAAGCTCAGCTCCCATTGTAATTGTTGAGTGTGTTAAAGCGATTTCTGGTTTTCCTACTTCTTTAGCAACTTGTGAAGCTCTCATGAAATTGGTTATACCTGCAGCTGCGTGGGTTCTGTAACATCCTGCACCTAATATTGCTACTTTCATACTCTCACCTTTTTTAGTATTATAATAAGTAGTAATATTAACATTATGTTTTGTATTATATAAAATTTTCTATTTGAATTAAAATAGTAAATAGCATATAATAATTATTATTTCCCAAATAATTTTTCTAATACCTTTTAATGTTCGTTAAACTTTTATTGGTATGGAGTTAAGGGATATTAAAATATTTAATAAGATATAAATATCCCAAAGTTTATTCTTTCAACCATCCTATCTCAACAATTTTGCTGTAAACTTTCTCACTCAGCCACTCTCTACTTATGTATTTATCGTAGACGGGTAATCTCATCTTTAATTTCAACCCCAACTCTTCAGTCCATTCTCTTAACTCTTTAACTTCTGGCCACTCTGCCTCTGGATTTACATAATCTTTTGTTAATGGAGAAACTCCTCCCCAATCATCAACTCCAGCTAATAAAAACAACTGTCCAGTTTCCCTATTTAAATTTGGAGGAATTTGGATTGAAATATCGCTCAAAATTAGCTTTGCTAAAATAATAACTTTTAACATCTTTATTGGCGATGGCTCCTTATATTTTTCCATTGGAATTCCTTTCTTAGCCCTAAAGTTTTGAATTATAACCTCCTGTATATGCCCGTACTTTTCGTGAATCTCCTTTATTTTGAATAAAGAATCGACAATCTCTTCATTTGTTTCGCCAATTCCAATCAACAAACCTGTTGTGAATGGTATCTTCAACTTTCCAGCATTTTCAATCATCTCTATCCTTAACTTTGGATGTTTTCCAGGGCTGTGTTTATGGGCTATTGTATCCATTAACCTTTCAGAGGCGTTTTCTAACATCAAACCCATGGATGCATTAACCTCTCTAAGCATCTTTAACTCATCATAGCTTAATATTCCACAGTTAGTATGGGGCAATAAGGAAGTGTTATTTAATGTCCACTCCTCTAAATCGTAGAGATATTCTAAAATGCTTTCATAACCCATAGATTTTAACTGCTCTTTAATCTCTTTATTTTCATCTACATTCTCTCCGAATGTAAATAAAGCCTCTCTACAACCTAACTTATCCCCTTTTAATAAAATTTCTTTAACGTCATTTGGTTTCATTAAAATTGGCTTATCTTCTCTAAAAATGCAATATCCGCATCTATTTCTACACCACTTTGATAATGGAATAAAGACGTTTTTTGAGTAGGTTATGTATTCCCTCTTAAATGTATTGTTAATTTGAGCTAACTTATCTAATATCTCTTTAGAAGATGTTGAATTGAGGAAGTTAATTGCTTCTTCTCTACTTATCATCTTTATCCACCTTTGGCCAAATAATGCATAAAAATCATACAACAGATATATATACTGTGGAGTATATAAAATAGTACAAATAAGCGTTAGAAACTAATGTTTATCAAAACACCAAATCCAAGATTTTATAACTATGAAAAACACAAAAATAAAATTTAATTAAAAAAGGTGATAGCATGGCTGAACAGCAACAAGAACAGCAAATTAGAGTAAGACTTCCGAAAAAAGAAGAGAACGAGATTTTAGGGATTATAGAACAAATGTTAGGGGCAAGTAGGGTTAGAGTTAGATGTTTAGATGGAAAAACAAGATTGGGAAGAATCCCTGGTAGATTAAAGAATAGAATTTGGGTTAGAGAAGGAGACATAGTTATAGTAAAACCATGGGAAGTTCAAGGAGATCAAAAATGTGATATCATATGGAGATATACAAAAACACAGGTAGAATGGCTTAAGAGAAAGGGTTATCTGGATGAGTTATTATAAACTAAAATAAAATTTGGTATATTAATAGGGCGGAGATCTATGGAATGTAAACTTTTAGAAAAAGGTGATGTCTATAGCTAAAAACATTGAAGATGAGCTTTACGAATTAAATAAATTATTATCTGAGAAGGAAGAATTTCAATTGGATAGAGAATATCAAAAAGAAATTTTAGAGAAAGAGAGAAAATTTTTAGAAGATTTAAAAACAGCTAACGAAGTTTTTGATAAAAGAACCTTAATGACTTTATTTAGTTTATTGGCTGGAAAACATTTGACAGAATATATAGGAGTTGTTAGCTCTGGGAAGGAGGCGGTGGTCTTTAAAGCAAGGAAAGGAAAGTTTTACAGAGCAGTTAAAGTTTATAGAGTAGCTACATGTGATTTTAAGACGATGAGCAAATACATCCAAGGAGACCCGAGATTTCATTTAAGAAAGAGTAGTAGGAGGCAGATTATCCACGCATGGGTAGAAAAAGAATTCAGAAACCTTAAAAGAGCTTCTGAAATTATAAACGCACCAAAGGCAAGATTAAGGAGGGAGAATGTTTTAGTTATGGATTTTGTTGGATATAGGGGAATTCCAGCTCCAAAACTTAAAGATGTGCAGGATTTAGATTGGGAGAGATGTTTTAAAATTATAAAAGAGAGTATGAAAAAGCTTTATGAAGAGGGGGAGTTAGTTCATGGAGATTTGAGCGAATACAATATATTGGTTAAGGATGATGAGCCTGTGTTTATAGATTTTTCCCAAAGTGTTGTAACTCAGCATCCATTAGCTCAGCCATTATTGATTAGAGATTGTATAAATATAGCGAATTTCTTTAGAAGGAAGAGAATTAATTGCAATTACAAAGATTTATATAGATATATAACTGGAAAGGATATAAATCCGATTGATGAGGCAATGATTAAGCAACTATAATTTATTTTTTCTTTTTACGGTGGTAATTATGGTTTTTGGAAATGTTGGACAAGATAAAAGTATAGAGATTTTAAAAATTCCAAGGGAGAGAGTTGGTGTTTTAATAGGAAAAAAAGGAAGTGTCAAAAAAGCTATTGAAAAAGAATTAGGCGTTAAGTTGGAAATTGATGAAGATGGAACTGTAACTATTTACGGAACTGAAAAACAAAAAGACCCATTAGCTGTTTGGAAGGCAAAGGATATAGTTAGGGCTATTGGAAGAGGATTTAACCCAGAAATAGCTTTAAGATTGGTTAGTGATGAATATGTTTTGGAAGTTATAGATATTGAGGATTATGCAAACTCAGAAAATGCTGTAAAGAGGTTAAAAGGAAGAGTAATTGGTAAGGAAGGAAAGTCAAGGAGATACATAGAGGAATTGACAGGAGCGAATGTGTCTGTTTATGGAAATACTGTTGCAATAGTTGGAGAACATGAACCAGTTCAAGTAGCTAAAGAAGCTGTTGAAATGCTTTTAAGAGGAGCTTCGCATGCAAGAACATTTAAGTTTTTAGAGAGGGAGAGGCAGAAGATTAAAAGGTCAAGATTTGAACTTTGGAAAAAGAAAAGTGATGTTGATGAATTATATGAGAAGATGAATCCAAATTATGAGGAATTGGAAAATAATGAGGAGGAATAAGTTGGTGATAATATGCATATTGTAGGAGTTTTAGATATTGCAAAAGATATATTGAAGGCTAATAAAAGATTGGCTGATAAGAATAGAAAATTATTAAATAAACACAACGTTGTTGCATTTGATTTTATGGGGGCTATTGGTAGCGGTAAAACGTTATTAATTGAAAAGTTAATTGATAATTTGAAAGATAAGTATAAAATTGGCTGTATTGCTGGGGATGTTATAGCCAAATTTGATGCTGAAAGAATGGAGAAGCATGGGGCTAAGGTAGTTCCATTAAACACAGGTAAGGAGTGCCATTTAGACGCTCATTTAGTAGAGCATGCCTTAGAAGATTTAAACTTAGA
The DNA here is from genome assembly GCF_000023985.1 of Methanocaldococcus fervens AG86. Classification (GTDB taxonomy): domain Archaea; phylum AGJL01; class Methanococci; order Methanococcales; family Methanocaldococcaceae; genus Methanocaldococcus; species Methanocaldococcus fervens. The sequence goes on along the minus strand of NC_013156.1, from coordinate 927,933 downwards.
TGAAATTGACTTATTGTTTGTAGAAAATGTTGGAAATTTAATCTGCCCTGCAGATTTTGATTTAGGAACTCATAAAAGGATTGTTGTAGTATCAACGACTGAAGGTGACGATACAATAGAAAAACATCCTGGAATTATGAAAACAGCGGATTTAATAATAATAAATAAGGTTGATTTGGCAGAGGCTGTTGGAGCTGATGTTAAAAAGATGGAGAACGATGCTAAAAAAATAAATCCAAACGCAGAAGTCATTCTATTAAGCTTAAAGACAATGGAAGGATTTGATAAAGTTTTAGAGTTTATTGAAAAGAGCATTAAAGAAGTTAGAGGAGCATAAACAATCCTATAACTCCCAATATGGCACTTAGCATTATCCTTATATACTTTGGAGAAATTTTTTGATTTAACATTACCCCAATTTTTGAAGAGTAAATTATAGGAATTGATATAATTAAAGCTATTGGGATTGAGACATAACCTATATTGTAAATATAACCCTCAGTATTAGCTGTTAAATATGATATAAGTCCGCCAATTGACGTTAAGGGAACAACACCAATTGAGATTGCAATAATTCTTTTAACAGGATATTTAAACAATGTTAATATTGGAATAACAACTATTCCTCCTCCAATACCAAACAATCCAGATAAAAATCCTGTGATAACCCCACAAATAATAAATTTAGGTAAGTTATCTTCTGTTTCATGAATTTCATCTATATGATGAGATTTTCCCAAATAAATTGCGTTTAATATTAAAAATGTTCCAAATATCTTTTTTAAAACATCTGAGTCAATAAAATTCACTACCAAAAATCCGCTGATATAGGAAAATATTAAGCTAATAATCCCAATTATTATTGATGCCTTCCAATCTATGTTTTTGATTTTTGCATGTCTAAAAATAGATATTATTGAATTTATAAACACAACCAATAAAGAGGTGCCAACTGCAAATTTCACACCGTTAGGAATTCCAAAATAATCAAAAATAAACGTTAAAATTGGAGCTACTAAAAAACCCCCTCCAACGCCTAATAAACTTCCTAATATTCCAATAACAAATCCAACAATTATAAGTAAAGGGAGAAATAAGATAAATTCCATTTAAACACCCAATTAATGATTAGAATCGAATAACCTTAATTTTAAACCTCCATTATTGTTCTAAATGAACCTTTTATTAAAAGGCTCATCAAAACCTAACACCTCCTCGCTACGCTCGGAGGTGTAAATTTACAAATTTATTTAACTACTTTAGCAATTGCCATTATTTAGTATCAAAGGAATATCTCTGCTGACCTTTTAGAAAAAGCTTCACCAAAATTAATTAAATAAAATTAAATAGTCATATTTAAACACCCATTATCGTCCTGAATAAATTCCTAAGTCCTGGAGCTAATCCAAGAGCCATTATGCAGAGCTTTATAATATTTTTTATATTTTCATCTTCAATCTCCCTATTTAAAATATAGAGAACTAATAAAACCACTAAGAGCTTAAAAGGTATGAATGAATAAACTCCAAAAGTCTCCATTAAAAATCTTGGGATTGGATGTTGCTCCCAGTAGCTGTAGATGCCTATTCCAACAGTTGTTGCAGAGGCATCTATTAATTGCCCAATTAAAACATAACTATCAATCTTTGACTGTAGAATATTTAATTTTAATTTTTTATCTAAAAATTTAGCTAAACAATAAAATATCCCAACTAAAATACCAACGTATATGGCCGCTTCTAAATAAACTAAGTGCTTTAAAAATATGTATAAAAAATAAAGCAGTGGAGTCAGTCCAATAACTGCAGATACTTTATAATAATCCTTTTTAAAAATTATTCCAGTAATTAAAATAGTTATTATAAAAAATCCACCAACTAAAAATACAATTCCTGGAGTTATTGTTAAAAAACTTCTTTCTATATGGCCACAATCAACCAAAGCCCTCATTAAAGCAATTAAAACCGTAAAAACAATACCTGGAATCGCAAACTTTTCATCAATATTTATGTTTAGCTTTCTTAAAGCCTTATAAAATAAATATAAAGCTAAGGCCAATATAATTCCATAGGTTATTTCCTGAATTAAATTATATCCAGTTCCTTTTTCAGCTGGTTCAATATAATATTTGTAGATAAAAGTTTTTATTTCTTCAATCATCATTTCCCTCAATATTTTTATAAAATATGTTATTGAACTTTAAAAGTTTTTAACTACAAGAGAGACATTATGAGGGGCTTTAGCCCCTCCTTAATGTATCCCGGGTATACCAATAGGGCGGAGCCCTATGGTCATAAGGTTAGATAAAACACTTTTGTCATTAAACCCCCAAACATAACGTTAAATTCATCTTTAATTTCAAGATTATTTTTTATTATAGCCTCTTTAAACATTTTATCTTCAGCAGTTATGGCTATTAGACGAGAAGAGCCGTGCATAATCTTTTTTGCTGAAGATAAGAATTCATTATATAGTTTTTTTACAGCCCTTTTGCTCCCCATCCTTATGCCATAAGGGGGATTTACCACAATAACATCAACGCTATCAAATACCTCATGCAATTTTGTAGCATCTCCATGAATAAATTTTATTGTGTCTAAAACCTCAGCATTTTTGGCATTCTCTTCAGCTCCATCCAAATATTTTTGATTTCTATCCAATCCAATTATGTTGTATTTATTTTTATTTTCAACAATATCTTCTTTTATTTTATTTAAGAGCTCATAACCAAAAATATCAACAAATTTAAAACCACACTTCTTCTCTCTAAACTTTCCTGGTGGAACATTTCTCTTAATTAAAGCTCCTTCTATTGGAATAGTCCCACTTCCACACATGGGGTCTAAAAAGAGCTCATCATCCTTCCAATCGCTTAAATAAATTAAAGAGGATGCGATAGTGGCATTTATATGGGCTGGGTGGTTAAAAACTCTATATCCTCTTTTATCTAAAGCAACATCTCCAGTTGTATCTATTCCAACAATTAATTCGTCAAATATAACCTCAACTCTAACAATTACATCAGGCTCATCTAAATTAACTTTAAGCCTAACATTTTTGTCTTTTTGATACGACTTTATTACCGCCTCCCCAGCAACCCTCCCAATGTCTATTGATGTAAAGTTATGCTCTCCAGCCCTTAACGGTCTAATGGCAAATGATTGATTTTCATTTATCCACTCTGTCCAGTCAATACTATAAACTCTCTCGTAAATATCCTCTAATGATATATTTGGAATCTCCTCTTTATGTAATAAAATATTCATTCGCTCTATAGTCCTCGATAGATAGTTAATCTTAGGAATTAGCTCTAAATCCCCACTAAAAAATATCCTTCCCTTATTTTCTCTAATTTCTTTAATTTTTCCTCCAAAAAATTCAATCTCATTTTTTGATATGTTTTCAAGTCCCGGAGATAAAGTAACATAATAGTCCATACTATCCCTTACATAGTTTTTTATATTTGCTTGTAATAATCTATTTTATAATGAATGTTTTAAGGTGAGTATAATGGAGGTTATACACTACATAGTTATAATAATGACACTGTTATCAAGTTTAGCAGCCCTATTACAAAAAGATTTAATTAAGTGTGTTATATTATCTGGCTTTTCAGGTTTGTGCATAGCTTATCTATACTATGCGTTATTAGCTCCAGATGTAGCTTTAACAGAGGCAATATTGGGAGGAGCTATTTTGCCAGCTTTATTTGCCTTCACAGTCAGAAGAACACAAAGAATGGATGAATAATAAATTTTGACTTTAGCTATAATATTAGATTTTAAAGCTTTTTTAGTTTTTAATTTTAATAAAAATTAAAACATTCATTGGGAGGATAAACATGATGACCTTTGAGATAAAGCATAGAGATGCCATGGGAAGGATAGGAATTTTAAATATAAACGGAAAGAAAATTGAAACACCAACAATAATGCCTGTTATACATCCAAATCAAAAAAAGCAAATTGTTTCAATGGATTTAATAAATAAGTTGGCTGATGTTATTATTACAAACTCCTACATAACCTACAAAACAAAGCATTTGAGGGAAATTGCTGAAGAAAAGGGAATCCACAAATTAATTGGATTTGATAAGGTAATCGTCACAGATAGCGGTTCTTTTCAGTTGGGAGTTTATGGAGATATTGACGTTAAGCCATTAGAAATTATAGAATTTCAGGAAAGAATTGGGGTTGACGTTGGAACCATCTTAGATATCCCAACACCACCAGATGTTGATAGAGAGAAGGCTGAGAAAGATTTGGAAGAAACTTTAAGGAGGGCTAAGGCATCAATAGAATTAAAAAAGGAGAGAGGATTTAAATTATTGTTAAATGGAACTATTCAGGGATCAACTTATTTGGATTTGAGGCAGAAGTCTGCTAAAGAGATGGCTAAGTTGGGCTTTGATATCTATCCAATTGGGGCGGTTGTTCCATTGATGGAGCAATATAGATACAAGGATGTTGCTGAGATTATAATAAACTCAAAGATGTATCTACCAACAAACAAGCCTGTGCATTTATTTGGCTGTGGTCATCCAATGCTATTTGCCTTAGCTGTTGCTTTAGGCTGTGATTTATTTGACTCTGCGGCTTATGCATTGTATGCTAAAGATGATAGGTATTTAACTGAAAGAGGAACTTTGCATTTAGATGAGCTCAAAGATTTAAAGGCATTTCCATGTTCATGCCCTGTTTGTTCAGAATACACTCCAAAAGAATTGGCAAGTTTAAATAAAAAAGATAGAGAAAGGTTATTGGCAGAACACAATTTATATGTAACTTTTGAAGAGATAAATAGGATAAAGCAGGCAATAAGAGATGGAAGTTTATGGGAGTTGGTTGAGGAGAGGTGTAGATGCCATCCTAAGCTTTTAGAGGGTTACAGAGTTTTAAGGAAATATATGGATTATATCGAAAAATTCGACCCTGTAACAAAAAAATCTGCCTTCTTTTATAGTGGAGTTGAATCAATGTTTAGACCAGAGGTTTTGAGGCATAAGAAGAGATTAAAGAGAATAAAATATGAAAAGGTTTATATTACAACTGTCTCAAGCTCTATAGAAAAACCATATCATGAGAATTTAAATGTGGTAGAAACAGACGTTGATATTTTAATTAAAGACCCTGTTTTTGGATTTATCCCATACTATATAGACACTGTCTACCCGTTATCTCAGCATGAAGTTCCAGAACTCTTTGACCATGAAAAAGAGATGAACAACGAGTTTATCGATGAATTTGTTAATTGGTTAAAGAAAAAAATTGGAGAAGATAACATATTGGATATAATGACATACAATTACTACATAAATTACTTCTCTGCAAATAAAAAAATTGATGCTGATGCTTTAAGGATTAGAAAGATGTTGCAGTACCAATATGGCTTTGATATAATAGATGATGAGCTAATGGATAAGATAAAGGTTGTTAGAAGTAAAACTACAGGTAGATTAAGGCAAGTTTTAGATGAAAATGGAAATATTTTGTTTTCAGTTAGAAGTAACGATAACATGTTAATACCTTCTGAAAAAGGAGCTAAGTTATTGTGGGAAAAGATTCCTTTCCCAAAATATAGGGTTGTTGTTAATAAAGAAGCTGAAGCATTTGCGAGAGAGGGAAGAAATGTTTTTGCTAAATTTGTTGTTGATTGTGATGGGGAGTTAAGACCTTATGAAGAGGTTTTAGTCGTTAATGAGGATGATGAGCTTTTAGCTTATGGGACAACAATTTTAAATGGTATTGAGTTGAGAGAATTTAATTATGGTTTGGCTGTTAAGGTTAGAGGAGGGATTAAAAAATATGAAGAAATATAATGTATTTGCCTACGGAGAGTTGATGAAAAAAGAGAGGTTGTTGGAGTTAATAAATAGAATTCCAAATATGATTAAAGGAAGGGTTTATAATTACGAAAAGTTTTTTGATAAAACTATTGGCTACTATGGAGCTAAGAAAAAAGAAGGGAGTTATATTGACGGCATTATATTATTGGGGATTACAGATAAAGAGTTGGAAGTATTTGATGAGTATGAGGATTTAGATGTTTATTACATTAGAGAAAAAACTATCGCTGTAGGGGAAAATGGGAAGGAATATAATGTTTATATCTATCTAAGAAAATACTAAGAAAATAGATTTTTATTTTCTTTAACTAAGTTTTTAATAGGAGGGATTAGTTTGCTTCCAGTTTTATTATCTTTTGAAGGGAAAAAAATAGCTATATTTGGTTGTGGAAATGTAGGAAAAAGGAGGGCTAAAAAAATATTGAAGAGTGGGGGGGCTGTTGATATCTATTCTAAAGAGTTTGACGAAGAAATAAAGAAATTAAAAGAGAGCAATAAAAACTTAAATCTAATTGAAATTGATGTAAATAAGCTGAGTGATGAAGAGTTAAAAAATATAATAGAAAATTATGATTTTATAATAACAGCCATAAATGATGAGGTTAATAAAAGGATAGTCAAATTAGCTAAAGAGTTGAATAAATTTGTGAATTCTTCAACAAAGGTGGAGGGAGTTAATTTTATAATTCCTGCATATACAGAAGTTGATGAGGTAATATTTAGTATATATACAAAAGGAAAAAGTCCTTTAATGGCTAAGCATATAAGAATTTTTGTTGAAAACTATTTGAAATCAAGTGATATTGATATTATGGCATGTATGAGGGAGTTTTTGAAAGAAACAGTTCCGAATCAAAAAGATAGGGAGAGGATACTAAAAAAGATATTTGAAGATAAGCAATTTAGAGAAGAATTAAAAAGATTGATAAAAAAATGGGAAAAATAAATGGATTTATAGGAGCATAATTTATTTAAACTTCCTATATTTACATTTATTTTGATTATGAGATATAATTAAAGAGGGAATGGTCATGATGAACCAAATAAAAACTTATATACTAATGGCACTTTTGGTAGGGCTGATTTATGTAATATGTATTTTACTGCATATTCATCCATTGATGGCTATAATATTAGCTTTAATTCCAAATATCATAGCCTATTACTTTAGTGATAAATTTGTTTTGATGAGTTACAACGCAAGAATTTTAGATGAGCATGAAATGCCATGGCTCCATCAAATTGTTGAGAGAGTTGCAAGAAAAGCAGGATTGCCAAAACCAAAAGTGGCTATAGTTCCTACAATGACACCAAATGCCTTTGCTACCGGAAGAAATCCTAAAAACGCTGTTGTAGCTGTAACTGAGGGAATATTAAAGCTGTTATCTCCAGAAGAGTTAGAAGGGGTTATTGGGCATGAAATAGCACATATAAAGCATAGGGATATTTTAATAAGCACCATAGTGGCAACATTGGCTGGAGCTATAATATATATTGCCGAATGGATGCTGTATTGGGGAGGAATTTTCTTTGTTGCAAGAGATGAGGATAGCAATCCTTTGGAGTTGATTGGAACAATTTTGTTGCTGATATTGGCCCCAATTGCCGCTACGTTAATACAATTTGCAATTTCAAGGCAGAGAGAGTTTTATGCTGATGAAGAAGGGGCTAAGCTAACCCACCCATTGTGGTTGGCTAATGCATTGGCTAAGTTGGAGAAGGGAGTTGAGATGTATCCATTAGAAAAAGGAAATCCTGCAACAGCACACATGTTTATAGTAAATCCATTTAAAGGAGATTTTATTATGAAGTTGTTTTCAACACACCCTCCAACTGAAGAGAGGATAGAAAGGCTGTTAGAGATGTGTAAAAGAGTTAGGAGATAAAAAGGTGGCATTGTGGAAAAGGAATTAAAGGTAATAACAATAGACGAATTAAAAAAATACATTAGGAACAATGAAGAGGATAAAATAGATGAGGTTGATATAGTTACCTCAGCAACTTGCGGAATAATGTCTGGAACTGCTGGAATCTTTCACATACCTTTTAATGATATCTTTAAGAGGGCGGAGGAGATTTATTTAAATGATGTTAAGGGAGTTGTTGGAATCTGCCCAAATGAATTTTTAGGCAAAGTAGATGCAATATTTTATGGAGAAGTAGGATTTTTATTTAAAGATTTAGTTAAAGGGAAAGTTATAGAGGCAAAAGCAGTAAGTGAAGGGAAAATTTACAAAAATGAAATAACTATAAATGATTTGCCAACAGCTAAGATGATTGGAACAAGAATGGCATTTAAAAACTACTCTGCAATAACAAATTTATCCAATAGAGAGGTTAAAACCATATTTCATAGATTACCTTTAAAGAAAGGAGAAGCATCATTCTCTGGCTGTGGGATGTTTAACCCATTAGAAAATATGGTTATTAAAGATGAAAAATATGTTATTGGAAAAAAAGCTCTATTAAATGGAGCTGAATCTATTATATTAGGTTTTGGAACAAGGTCATCAATAGAGAAGCCAAATTTAATGATTTCTGCGGATATGAAGGATATGGATGCTTATTACTTGGGAGGATTTATAACGTCAAATGGAATAGAGATTTACAATACAGTGGCAGTTCCAATTAAAGTTGATGAGCATAAAGAAGCATTAAAAAAGCTTGATAAAGATATAGCCCTGCCTTTGGTTAATATATTTGGTAGAGAAATTATAGACGTTGGAAATTATGCAGAGGTCTGGGAAGATGTTGATTTAAGACCAAGAATTAATTTAGATAGGTGTAAAAACTGTAAAGAGTGCTTAGCTGAAAAATACTGCCCAACTTTTTCCATAAAAAGAGAGAATGGAAAAATAAAAATAACTGAGGATTGTTTTGGTTGCGGTGTCTGCAATATTTGCCCCTATGGAGTGTTTAAAACAAAGCTTGGCTCTATATGTGGCATTCCAATAACATGTAGGCAGTCAGATAGAAAGAGAGCTTTAAAATTGGCTAAAGAGTTAAAGAAGAAAATAGAGAGAGGAGAGTTTAAGATATAAAAATTTATTTTTTATTATTCTCCATATTTCTCAACAATCTCCTTTATTGCATCAACAACATATTCAACCTGCTCCCATTCCAAGCCATAGACGCTCATCTTGATCTCCTTAGTAACTCCTGCCCTAATTCCTCCAATACCTCTCTTCTTCAACTCATCGTAGAAGAAAAAGCCCTTCCTCTTATCTTTCTTAGCAATCTCATCCAATACTGGTGTTTCAAATTTAATTAAATCATGCTCTTTTGGCTTAATCCCTAATTGTTTAAAACCAATCTTTTCAAGCTCATCAACAACATACCTTGTTTTTTTGAGTTCTTCATCCCATCTTTTAACCCTCTCAACAACATGAGGAAAGCTCGCCATTAGGGTAACTATTGGTAGCCCTCTACTTGTGCATCCAAGCATCTCAACCTCTTTAACTGGGAATCTTTGTGAGGTTTTTGTTATTTTATCTGCAAATTCTTCATTAAAAGCTAAGATACCGCATGGAGCCGATGCCGCCATACTCTTATGTCCAGACGCAACTATAAAGTCAGCTTTAACTTCCTTTCCATCAACTGGCATCCTTCCAACTGTATATGCACAATTCAACAAGAATGGGATTCCTCTTTCTTTGGCTATTTTACCAACTTTTTTTGCATCATTTAAGTTTCCATACTCCCCATCTACATGAGTTAATAATATTAAACCAACGGTTTTTCCCTTATCTTCTAAGTTGTCTATAACCTCCTTATAGCCATCTAAGTTTATTTTGTAGGTTGGATATTCTTCTTCATAGCCAACCTCTGCTATATTTAGCTTAGCCCTTTCAGCAGAGACATAACTTGTATAGTGGGCATTTTTATCTAAGACAACATAATCCCCTTCATCACAGATTGAGTGCATGACAATAAACTTTCCTTCCCTTGCTCCATGTGTTGGTCTTGTGTAATCCATATTTAAAAACTTGGCAATATCTTCTAAAAAGTCCTTTATTGGTGGGTTAGTAACTTCATCTAACCTTCCATGGCAATAATCACATACACTGTAACCATCCCAATACTCATAAACTGCCTTTTTAGCTTCTTTTGGTAGAATTCCTCCTCTTTGTATTGGATTTAAATTAATAAATTCCCTTGCTAAATTTCTTGTTAAGTTTTTATATTTATCTAAGTTTATATTCAAAGTAATCACCTCTTTTTATAATAAAGCTCCTTTAATTCCACTAACTATCATCTGAACAGCAATGGCAGTAAGTATAAAACCCATCATTCTTGTTAATATTCTAATCCCCAGTTTTCCAATTTTACCTAAGATACTCTCAGCTGATAATAAGGTTAAATAAGTTATCCCCAAAGACACTAATATCGCCAGTATAACCAGAAATTTATCATCAATTGTTGGAGCTTCCGCCATTGCCACCATACAAGCGGTTATTGAACCAGGGCCAGCCAATAGTGGAGTTGCTAAAGGCATTAATGCAATTTCATCAATTTCATAAGCGGCTTCAACATCTTTTTTATGGATTTTTGCTTCTTGCTTACCCCTAACCATGTCTAATGATATTAACAATAACAAAATTCCTCCAGCAATTTTAAACGCATCTAATGATATACCAAAAAACTTTAATATCCATTCTCCAAAAAGTGCAAAAGCCAATAATATTACCAATGCATAAATTACCATTTTTTTAGCGACCAAATCCATCTCTTTTTTTGGATAGGACTCTGTTAATGCTATAAATACAGGAACAGCACCGAATGGGTTCAAAATTGAGAATATTGATGTAAAAGCCAATATAAAATATTGCAAGTCCATACTCTCACATTAAAACTTAACTCTTTTTTTAATCCCTTCATATAAATCTATAATATTCCCATTTAAAAATGCAGTCATGGTGTATATAACTCCTGGAGGAATTATACTTATTTCTTCCCCATTTTCAACAAAATACAGTTTATCAAAGCTTAATAAACCTCCATAAATTAATCCAGCTAATTTTTTAATGTCATCAAGCTCTTCAACTGTTATAACAACAACTGGGTCATCACTCTCAGCTCCTGTATAACCAACTCCAGGAATTTCAACAGCTTCATCGGAAACAGAGCATCCTACATCGTATCCAAACTTCTCCCCAATTTCTTTTACAAATAACGCCATTTCATCAACAAAACCCTCTCCTCCATAGGTATCAAAAGCTACTATTATGGCATCCCCATACTCTGATGCCGCTTCAGCTATTGCATAGGATAAACCTTCTCCAGCTTTTTCTTTTTCTTTAGATATGCCACTTAAATCATCAAATCCTTCAGCATATTTATTTAAAATTTCAAAAATTATTTTATTGCTCTCTTCAACTAAATCCTCTGGAACAAAGGATGTTATAACTATATCATCACCAGTTATGTTTGAGATACATGCTTTTGTCCCTAATTTAGACAATCTTTTCTTAACCTCCTTATTAACCAATTCATTAATCTTAGGATTTGTTTTTACATCGTTATCTGATATATCGACTCCAATACTCACGATATATTTTTTCATTCTATCAGCCTATTAATAGCTATATCAGCAAAAGGTTTAAATTTGAGGTAATGATATAGTTATCTTACTACAAATATAAAAATGCCCCGGGAAACCGCGGGGGATGAGCATTAGCCGGCAAGCTGTGAATCCCCTTTGCTCCCCCGGGGCACAGTTATGGCGTATAATCTAAAACTGTTTTAGCAATGCCTAATTTCATAACACACAATTTAAAGAATTCTTCCCAATATTCCTTAAATTTTTTTATGGAATATTTGTCATATATGTAATCAACATCAACCTTTGCTTCAACCAAAATTAATCCATCTGGTGGAAATGTAGGAACTCCTTCTCTATAATTTTCATCTAACAATTTGTCAATCCATTCAACTGGTTTTTTTCCTCTACCAATTAAATCTAAAGCTCCTACTATCTTTCTGACCATATTCCATAAAAAGCTCTCTCCAATAATGTCTATAGTTAAATAAAACTCATTTTCAGAGATTTTTATGTCATAGATTGTTCTTATAGGGCTTTTTTCCTTTGTTCTATCTCTTTTTGATAAATTATGGAATGAGTGAGTGCCAATCATCTTCTTAGCCCCTTCTTTTATTGCATCTACGTTATAGTTGATGTTTGGAAGTATATACCTATAATACCTATACTTCACCTTAGGAATTTCATCAATCTCCCTATAACCTAAAACCCAAATGCCTTTACTTTTCAACTTTGCATTTATATATGATAATATTGGCTCTTTTTTTAATTCTAAAACAACAAAATTTCCCAATGCAGAGACGCCTTTGTCAGTCCTTCCCCCACTATAAATTATTTTCTTTTTAGCTAAAAAATCAGTATTTTCTAATGTATCTAATAATATATCACAAACTGTTTGTTTATGTGGCTGTTGTTGAAAGCTGTATCTTCCGTCATAGGCGATTTTTAGAATATACATGGATTATCACCAACTTACTTTAATATTGTAAAGCAGAATTACTTAGAAATCTTTATATAAGTGTTATTGCCAAATTTTATAGTGGTTTTTAAAAAATATAGTGATTTAGGGGGTCTTAATGACTAATATGGAGTATGAAGCTTTAAAGGTTGGGGCATTGTTGCATGATATTGGGAAGTTTTTGCAAAGGGTTGAAACTCCAAATATCAAAGAATTAAGTAAAGAATCAAAAGCTAAGTATGGAAATACTAAGCATCAGTCTCTTGGGGCATTGTTTATAGAAAAAAATTATAAAAAATTTGGAATAAAAGATGATATTAAAGATTTAGTTGTTAAGTTGATAAAAGAACACCATTCAAATAAAAAGGAGGGATTGGTAGGAATATTAAGATTGGCTGATTGGCTTAGTAGTGCTGAAAGGGAGAATGTTGAAGAATGGGATAATACAATTAAAAAAGAAGAACAGAGATTGCTATCAATATTTGAATTAATAAGATTAGATTGGTATGAGTTAAAAGAGGACGAAAAAAAGAAAATAATGAGTAAAAAGGATAAAATTTATGGTAATGGTCAAAAATATGACTTAAAACCTTTGGCAATAAATGAACATACAATTTTCCCATATAATAAGCCAAATCATGACTATAACTCTCTATATGAGAAATTTGAAAATGAACTTAATTCAATAAATATTGACTCATTTGAGAAACTCTTTCAACTTGTACAGAAATATTTTTGGTGTATCCCTTCAGTAACAAATTGGAAAAAATATGGAGGTTATCTTCCCGATATTTCCTTGTTTGATCATTTAAAAACAACTTGTGCTATTGCTTGCTGTTTATACAATATATACGATGGAAACAAAAATAGAAAAGAATATGTAGACGCTCATTTAACGGACGAAAAACTAAAAAAATTGCTAGAGAAAGGCCTTCCTCTCAACGAAAAAGGAATTTATGATAAAAACAATTATCCTTATTGGGATAGTGAGGAATGTAAGTTTTTCTCATTAATTCATGGGGATATTTCTGGAATTCAGAAATTTATATTCAAGATAGCTTCAAAATATGCTACTAAGTCATTAAAAGGTAAAAGCTTTTACTTGGATTTTTTAACTGAAATTACTGCAAAATACATCTGCAGAGAATTGGGATTACCAATAACAAACATCCTATTCTATGGAGGGGGTCATTTCTATATTCTGAGTTACAAAATAAAGGACGACACAATTGATAAATTTGAAAAAGAGATTAATGATGCCCTATTTAATATGTTTGGGACTGATTTATATATAACAATTGCAAAGGTAGATATAAAGCCAAGTGAATTCTTAGCTCAAGAGATTTCAAACTTTTCGAGAAAATGGAAAGAAGTTGCTGATAAAACAATTGAAAAGAAGCTGAAAAAGTTTGGTTATAAGTTAAAAGAAGATGAAGGATTTAAAAAATTATTTGAAATTAGGGGGAGAGGAGTAGGAGATAGATGCAGAATTTGTAGAAAGGAGTTAAAAGAAAAAGAAAAAATCAAGCTTTATGAAGAAGAGATCTATGTATGTCCAAATTGTTATTCATTTAAGGAATTAACAGATTTCTTAAAAAAATATGGCCATAACGAAAAAATAAACTTTAATTTATTAAAAAAATCATCAACAAGTTTAAAATCTGAAGAAAAACCGAAGGATATACCAATATATGAGATACCAGTAATAGAAAAATTGTTTAAAGAATTGAATATTGAATTTGATGGAGAATATTTCTCAACACAATACAATTTACCAAAAGGAAAAAATGGAGAATTAGAAATCCCATATAAAATTTGGAGTATTGCATTTCCATTAAATAATGATGGAGGAATTAAAGATGCCGATACCTTAGCAGAACAGGCGATGAAAAGAACTGGAACAAATAAAATTGCCATATTAAAAATGGATGTTGATAATCTTGGTCAAATATTTACCGATGGTCTTGGAGAAATGGCCTCCATATCAAGATTAAGCACACTAAGCTCTATGCTAACTTTGTTTTTCACTGGATATATTCCATACTTAATTAAAACTGGGAAAGCAGAAAAAGTATTTGATGAACGTGGAAATCCAGTAGAATATAGGGAGGAAGTATATTTAGTGTATTCAGGAGGAGATGACACTCTGATATTTGGTACTTGGGACGTAGTGTGGGATTTAGCCAAAAGGATTAGAAAAGATTTTAAGAGATTCGTTTGCTATAATCCAGATATAACGCTAAGTGCTGGAATAGTTATAGTTAATCCGAAATTTGAGTTTAAAAAGGCAGTTAATATAGCTGAAGAAGAATTAGAATCTGGAAAATCCCACAAATTAATAATTAATGAATTAGAACTTGAAAAGAATGCATTAACCATATTCGATTGTCCAATGAACTGGGATATTGAGGTTTTATATGATAAAGATTGTTGGGAAAAATTGAAAGATAAGTATAAAGAGTTAGAAAAACTGGAAAAATTAGTTGAAGACTTTAATGAGGATAAATTAGAAAAATGTTTTGAAAAAGCTATTGAAAAAACTGAAAGAAAAAGAATATTGCATATTGCCCAAATAGTTGGAGAGAGATTGGAAAATGTAATTAAAAAAGATAAAGATGGCAGTTTAATTATTAATCTTCCATACTACTGGAGAATTATCTACTATATCCATAAGAATTATAGTGATAAAGATAAACCTTACGTCCAATTCTTAGAAGATTATATGAAAAAGAAAGTTAAACGGTCATTTAGCTCACAAATAAAACTTAGTTATAATGATTTAAAGGTTTCTGCAAAAATTGTTGAGTTGAAAAATAGGAAAGGGTGAGAGTATGGCAAAATCTAAAAATGTAATAATAGATAAGAATACAGTAACCACAATTTTAGAATTAGATGATTCTAAAATTGTAGATTTTTTAAATTTAGCTGAAAATTTCGCTAAAAATAATTTAAGTGGAATAACATTCACTAAATTAAGAAAATTCTATGATTATGTAGATAGAATCGATGTGAATGATAAAGAATGGTTTATCAAATTTGGACTTTTAAAACCAAAGATTGCCTACCATATAGGTAAAGAAAAGAGAAATAGGGCATTAATGGAACTTGAAAAGCTTGTAAATAGTGTGTTTAATGAGTTAGGTAATGAAAAAGATGAAGATAAGAAAAAAACAAAATTTTTAAATTTCAAAGAGTTCTTTGAGGCAGTAGTTGCATATAGAAGAGCTATTGAAGGTAAATAATATTAAAAATTACTTTTAAAAATTGTGGGGGTGTAGATTATGGAGATTAAAAGTAGTTACACTTTAAAAGGAAAAATAATAATTGAAGGGGTTATTGAAGCTCAAACTGGACTGCATATTGGTGGTTTGAGTGATACCTTAAAAATTGGTGGGACTGACTTACCAGTAATAAAAGATTCTTATGGAAGGATATTCATTCCAGGAAGTTCATTAAAAGGAAAAATTAGAAGTTTATTAGAGAAAAAAGAAGGGAAAGCTAAAGTTAAAATTAAATTTTACAAAATTGTTAAAAAAGATAACAAGGAAAAAAAAGAATATACAAGAGAAATTGAATGTAAATTAAATGAATTAACTGATGATAAATTAAAATTAGAAGGTGACGAACAAGGCTATGAAATAAGTGCAATGCCCTGTGATTGTGGAATATGTTATATTTGTAAGATATTTGGGCCACATAATTCAAAAAATATTAAAGAACCCGTTAGGATAATAGTCAGAGATTCATACCTTGTAAAAAAAATAGATGGAGGATACAAAATAATTGATAAAAAAGAAGATAAAGACGAATATTATGAACATTTAGAAATAAAACCAGAGAACGTCATTGATAGAGTAAAAGGAACAGCTCAACATCCAAGATTCATAGAAAGAGTTGTTGCAGGAAGTAAATTTAAATTTGAAATTGTATTCAACGTATATAAAGAAAATGATAAAGATTTGATTGAAAAATTCATTGAAGGAATGAAGTTGTTAGAAGATGACTATTTAGGGGGTTCTGGAAGTAGAGGTTATGGAAAGATAAAGTTTGAAGAGTTAAAGATAATAAATAAGCCAATTGACTATTATAAAGGAAATACTAATGCTCTATCTAAAAAAGAAGCTAATGATTTGGATGACTTAACAGTAAAATTAGATGAAATTTGGAATTATTAAATAAATCTTTTTTAATGGTGGATAATGATGAAAATGGTAGTTTTAATACCAAAACCAAATAGTAAATTTCATTTTGGGGAGGGTAGCTTAGAAGAGAGCAATTATATTTTTCATTCAAATAGCTTATTCTCTGCAATCGTAAATAACTATATTAAACTCTATGGAGAAGAGAAATTTAGGAAAGATTTAAAAAAACTAAAAAATATTAGGTTGTCATCTTTATTCTTTAAAATAAAAGATATTTACTTGATACCAAAACCTGAATATCCAAGATTCTACATTCTAAAAAAGATTGTTGAGGGAATTAAACCTAAAGACATTAAAAAGATTCAATTTTTCTCAATAAAGGCATATAAAGAGTTTTTAGAAGGGAGATTAGAATGGAATGAGGATAAATTGAAAGAGATTATTGATAAACAGTTAATAAGCAGAAAGATATTAATCTCTGATGATGAAACCGAAATCATAAGGGAGACATTTAAAATTAAGGAAAATGAAAGCTTAAAAGATGCAAAAGTAAATTTATTTTCAAAAATTGTTGAACAAAAAGTAGTAATAGACAGAATAAAAAATACAAGCTTGGAAATAGAAGGAAAAGGGCAGTTATATAATGTTGAATTTATAAAACTTCATCCAAATGTTGAATTTTACTTTTTAATTGACTATCAAACTGATGACAAAGAATTCATTGAAAGAGTTGAAGCCTCAATTAGGTTGATAGAAGATGAAGGTTTAGGGGGAGAAAGGAGTTCTGGGGCTGGATTCTTTGAAAAAGTTGAGATATTGGAATTGCCTAAAGATTTTAAAGATATCTTTAGTAATTACAATAATTTAGATTACTCTATGACATTGGGCGTGGGAATTCCAAATAAAAACGACATTGGGAAAATTGAATACTATAAATTAATGGAAATTGGTGGATATATACACTCAGCAAGTATTTTAATAAGGCCATCAAATGATTCAGAAAAAGGTAAAAAAGCTCTAACAACACCAAAAAGAAATATTTTAGCTTTAACTGAGGGTTCTATTGTTAAAAGAAACTTTGAAGGAAAAACTGAAAATATAGCTCCAAAGAACTTTAAACATGAAGTGTATGCCCATGGAAAACCAATATTGCTCCCATTTACATTTAAGGGGGATGAAAATGGAAGTTAAATGTGAAATTCTAACTCCTCTATTTATTGGTTGTGGGGATGAATACACTCCCTTAGATTACTTTATTGAAGATGGAAAGGCAAAGATTGTTAATTTGGAAAAAGTCATAGCTAACTTAAAAGATATAGAGAAGATAAACTACATATCACAACTAATAATGTCAAATATCTCTGGAAATCGGTCAGAGATTAATGTAAAAGAGTTATTGGAGAGTGTTGGCTTAAATCCAGAAGATAAAAATTATATTATAAGGGAAATTGAATGTGAGATAAAAAGTGATAGCAGAACAAGGGTTAAAAAATTTATTAACCAAAATAATATGTATTATATTCCAGGAAGTTCTATAAAAGGAGCTATACGGACAGCTTATGTATTTAACTACTATTATAATGGGAGAATTAAGGAGTTGTTAAATATTTTAGCCAATAGAGAAATTAGCTTCGATGAAAAAGGAAAAGTTATTGTTGAGAATGCAATATCAAAAAAGATTTCTGAAGATTTCTTTAAATATTTAATAGTTTCTGACAGCATCTCTTTAGATGGAGAAGAGTTTAAATTCATAAACACTAAAAGATGGAATTTTAGGACTAAAAGATTTGGAGTTAAGGTTGATGTAGAAGCAATGACAAAAGGGACTTTCAATATAAAAATAAAGATTGATGATAAATTCTTTGAAGAAATTGGAAAGAAATTAAAAATTAGCTATAAAATAAAAGATGAAGAAGAGAAATTTGAAAAGTTAAAAGAAATTTGTAACAATTTCTCTAAGGCTGTAGTTGAATTTGAATTAAAGAGAAACAACCCAGTCTACGTTGAAGGATTTTATGAAAGATTATTAGCTGATATAAACAAAAATGATGCTATCTATTTAAATTTAGGATTTGGGGGAGGATTTTTAACAAAAACAATCTATCCATTACTATGGAAGTATGATAAAGGCAATAAAAACTTTAGAATGATTAAAAGCATCTTCTTAGCTTTAAGTGGAAGAAATAAGAATTTGAAAAATGCTTGGTTAAAGGCAAATAGTTATTTAGATTTCCCAACAACAAAAACAGTTTATTTCAAAAATGACTCAGCTGTAGCTCCAATGGGATGGATTAGAATGGAAATGGTGAAATAATGCAGAAAATATTAATTGCTCCATGGGGAAAATTCGATAGCTGGAGTGATGTTATATATTCGTTTGATGGAGTTGAAAAAGAATCTATAAGCTCAATATCTGCAATTTATGATAAAATAAAACCAGATAAAGTTTTTATATTGGTTTTAGACACTTTATCTCATTTAGAATCAGAAAATTATGGAGATATTATAAAAGAAGTTAAAGAAAAGACAGAGAATTTTATAAAAGAAAACTTAGAAATTGATAATTATGAAGTAATCGTATGTCCCGGAGTTGGAACATTTTTTGATAAAAACACAAAGAAGACATATAAATTCTTAGGTAATTTGATAGATTACTATTCTTTTGTTCTCTATAAATTAGCAAAAAAGCTAAATGGGGATTTAGAAGTTCATCTGGATTTAACTCATGGAGTAAATTACATGCCAGTATTAACATATAAGGCGGTAAGAGAACTCTTGGAGATTTTAGCAATAAAGTATAGAGCTAAGTTAGTCGTTTATAATTCGGATCCATATGGTAACATAAAAACAACATTAAATATTAACATCGTTGAAAATAGTCATATCCCTGCACGACCTTCATTGGATAAAATTACACCCAAATTTTTGGGAATAAATGCCTTTGTAGATAAAAATGAACGAGGAAAATTAGGAAAAGAAATAAATCAAAATAATAAAATAATTGAACTAAAAAATATGAAACAGAATATAAACGTATTTTTAGCATCTTTCGTTTATGCTCTACCATTAATTTACTCTACATTCTCTGTTAAAAAGGAAGTTATTGAAGATAAAGTAAATGAAATTATGAATATCTTCATGTCAAATATAGTGATAGATAGCAAAAATAGAGAACTAAAAAGGCTTGTAAAATTTGAAAATGGTTTTAATGCATTGGTTAAAGCATATTTTACATCAAAGATTAGCGAAAATAGGGAATTTATCAAAGATGAACTGTCTTTAAAGGAAATCGAAGATATGAGTGAAATTTTATTTAAGTTAAATTCTCTGTTTATTAAAAATGAAGTTAATAGCATATGCAAAAGCATTAAGAATTATGTTAGAAAAAAAGAGAAACTAAGAGAATGGATACCTCTGTATGAATTATTTGAAAATGATGAGTTAAGTGAATTCAAAATTAGAAACTTTTTAGCCCATGGAGGGTTAGAACGGAATATTGTGGAAATATACATAGATATTGAGGATGACAAGATAGAAGAAATAAAAAATAATAATAACAAAAACAAGGAAGTTAATAAATATATAAAAGAAAAAACCCTCCTTAGATACAATAAAAGTTATACCAATGAGATTGAACTACTAAAACAGATTGAAAAAGAGTTTTGTAAATAATGCTAAAGGATGTTACTTATTTATTGTTATATCATAGATTTACAGAGAGGCAGATAAGAGATGCAAGGAAATTTGAACGTGAGAATTTTATTTATCTTCTAAAAGATTTACAAAGAGATAATGGTTAAAATAATAGCCATAAGAGAGTTTTCTCACTACAAATTTGGAAAATATGGGAAGTAACTTTATTTTGGTGGAAATATGGCTAAAATACTAATTTTCCCTTTAGGGGTTGGAGATACTAATGAAAACATCTATAAAAGAACATACATACCTATAAAATATAGGATTGGAAATAAAGAAATTGAAGACCGATTTATTATTTCAGTTCTAATTGATTATCTGAAGGTAGATAAGGTAATAATCGTAGGAACTTCTCGTTCTATGTGGGAAAATCTCTATAAACACTATGCAGAGCTTGTAAATGAGTTTGATGAAGAATACTGGAGAAATATTGGAGAAAAAGTTGGAAAATCTGAGAACGAGAGTTGCTATATCTCAGAAGATGACTTAAAGAAGATTGAAGAAGTTATTGACAAATATTTAAAGAAAATTAACCCAAATGCCACTGGTGGCTCAAAATGTAAAATTATTAAGTATGGGAGTAATGAAAATGAAATCTTGGAAAATTTTGACATTTTTATGGGAATGATTGAAGAAATAAATGAAGGAGATGAGATTTATTTAGATATAACTCATTCTTTCCGTTCAATACCTTTATTTATGTATCTTATGCTTGAATTTGTTCAGTATTTAAAAAAGGATGTGAGATTAAAGGGGTTATACTATGGTATGTTAGATGCCTATAAAAGAAATTATGCCACAATAGTTGATTTGAGCCCTTTATTTGAAATTTCCTACTGGATAAAGGGAATGTATGACTTTACAAATTATGGAAATAACTATTTAATTTCAAAACTTTTAGAAAAGAAGATAAAGATATAAGTGAATTGTTGGATAAATTATCTTTTTGCATTGATTTAAATTATATGAGAGGATTAAGAGAAAGTATAGAAGAAATTAAAAAGCGATTAAATGATAAAAACAAAGGAAGGTTTCTAAAATACTTTATTCCAAGTTTATTTGAATTTTTATCAATGTTTGAAAACTGCAAATACAACTATCAGTTTTTATTAAACATCTCAAAATGGAATTTAGAACATAAAAAATTAACTCAAAGTGTTTCATGTCTTTTGGAGAGCATATTGACTATGCTAACTGAAATCTATGGAATAGAAGGAATTCCAGAAAGTAAAGAGATTGCCAGAATGATGATAAATAAAAGGATTTTAACTGAAAATTATCAAGAATTAAAGAGATTGAATGATACATATCTAAAAATTAGAGAGATAAGAAATTTAATTGCCCATTCAGATATGTATTCTGAAATAGATATAACAAACTTTGAAGATAGAATAAGAAATTTAATTATTGAGGTTGAAAATCTCTTAAATAGCAGTGAAATACAAGAACTACCAACAAAATTAGACTTAGATAAATTATTTGAGTATGTATCAGAGGATGGAGATGATATTAACATGAAAAGAATTTTAAAGGCCATAATTATAATTGAACTTGGGAAGATATTTAATCTCAGGAGCTATGATTTAAAATACATTGAGAAATTAATTAGACGTAAAGCATTGACATCAAGATACTCTTTGTTAGATACATTAGGAGATATTTATTATAAATTAAACTCTAAGAGATTTAAATTAAACAAGGATGAGGTCGTTGGTTTATACAATAGATGCAAAGAGATATTAAGCTCAAAAGACATAACACAGATAACTTTATGGATTTCGATAGAAGAGATTCTTAGTTTATAGAACACTCCAAGGGGATAAATCATGTTCAGACCAGAAGAAATCATAGAAACAATCAAAATGATTAAGATGGAAAACTTAGATTTGAGAACTGTAACCTTAGGTATAAGCTTAAGAGATTGCGTTTCAAAAGATTTAGATGAGTTGAAAGAAAACATATACAACAAAATAACAACTTCAGCTGAGAATTTGGTTGAAACAGCTGAAAGAGTTTCAGAGAAGTATGGCATTCCAATAGTTAATAAGAGGATAGCTGTTACACCAATCTCTTTAGTTGTTGGAGGAGCTATAAAGGATTTAGATAAAGAAGGAAAGATAAATGCCTGTGTAGAGGTTGGAGAAGTTTTAGATAAAGCTGCTAAGAAAGTTAAAGTTGATTTTTTAGGAGGATATTCTGCCTTAGTTCATAAAGATGCAACAAAGGAAGATATGGCTTTAATTGACTCAATACCATTTATGATGGAAAAAACTGAAAGAGTTTGCTCATCTGTAAACGTTGCTTCAACAAAGACGGGCATTAACATGGATGCCGTTAAAAGAATGGGAGAAGTTATTAAAGAAACAGCATTTAGGACAGAAAAGGCTATCGGATGTGCTAAACTGGTTGTGTTTGCTAATGCTCCAGAAGACAATCCATTTATGGCTGGGGCATTTCATGGAGTTGGTGAGGGAGATAAGGTTATAAACGTTGGAGTTTCAGGGCCGGGAGTTGTTAGGGCAGTTATTGAAAAACTTCCAGATGCTGACTTTGGAACTTTGGCAAATGAAATTAAAAAAGTTGCCTTCAAAATTACAAGAGTTGGAGAGTTGATTGGTAGAGAGGTCTCTAAAGAGTTGGGAGTTAAGTTTGGGGTTGTAGATTTATCATTGGCTCCTACACCGGCGAGAGGAGATAGTATTGCCAATATATTGGAAGCCATGGGATTGGAGAAGTGTGGAACTCATGGCTCTACAGCGGCTTTGGCTTTATTAAATGATGCAGTTAAAAAAGGAGGGGCTATGGCTACATCTTACGTTGGAGGGTTGAGCGGGGCGTTTATTCCAGTTAGTGAAGATAGCGGAATGGTTGAGGCAGTTGAAGCAGGAGCTTTAAGTTTAGAAAAGTTGGAGGCAATGACCTGCGTTTGCTCTGTTGGTATAGATATGGTTGCAATTCCTGGAGATACGCCAGCATCAACAATATCTGCTATAATAGCGGATGAGATGGCCATTGGAGTTATAAACAATAAAACAACTGCTGTTAGGATAATCCCAGTTCCAGGTAAAAAAGCTGGGGAATATGTTGATTATGGTGGGTTGTTAGGAAAAGCTCCAATTATGGAGGTTAATAAATACTCATCTGAAAAGTTTATTAAAAGAGGAGGAAGAATCCCAGCTCCATTGCAAGCATTAACCAATTAAAACCTCTTTAAGTTCTTTAAAAATTTTGTTTTTATCCTTTTCCAGTAAATTGTCAAGTATGTAGATGTTGTATTCTTTAAAAATATCTTCTTTTGTCAAATTTCCATTAAATTCTCTTGTTGAAGCTAAAATTCCATAGTTTATATTTAAAATTTTCATAACTCCGTAAAGCTTTAGAATTGTATTTGAGCTAATGCATCTATTTTTACACTCAAATATTATCCTTTTATTGTTAACCTCAACAAACAAATCTATT
Organism: Methanocaldococcus fervens AG86; assembly: GCF_000023985.1. Classification (GTDB taxonomy): domain Archaea; phylum AGJL01; class Methanococci; order Methanococcales; family Methanocaldococcaceae; genus Methanocaldococcus; species Methanocaldococcus fervens. The sequence continues at coordinate 904,294 of NC_013156.1, read as the reverse complement.
TCTGTGAAGCTATTACCTTTGTAGCTAACATCTAAGTTTCTAACAATTTTTGCATCCAAACTGTTCTCTTTAAAAAACTCCACTACCGCATAATAAACTAAAAACTCGAATAAAGTTCCTGGGCATAAATAACAAAAGCAATCAAAATCTTTCTTTATTTTATTTACCAATTCTAAAAAGTAGTTATCATTTTCTTTAATTTTTTCAGTAATTTTCTTATTTTTATAACTTTCCTTAATTTTTGGCAGATTAAAGTTGTTAAAAACTGCCTTTCTATACCTTATCTTTGATAATGCCATACTAAAGAGCTTGTGGATGTTATCTTCATCATCCTTATAAATAAATCCTTTCAAAACGTAAGCATCTATTTTAATTTTAAATTCTTCTTCATTTTTTAGCTTTAAATTACTCAACATTTTTCAACTCCTCAATCGTGTTTATATTTTTGAAAATTCTTTTAGTTTCATCTAATTCTTCCGCTTTTACATATAAAGGATTTAAATGCGATATAAAATACCTAATCGATAAGTTTTTATCCTCCATAATAATGTTATTTAATATATGTAAAGAGTCTCTCTTATATAAGGCAAATAACGGCTCAATATATCCATTTTCATGTTTTGGGATTATGCATAAATTGTTATTTTTTTCAGCTGTATCTATCTTTGATATTAAGTTTTTTAAAGCTTCTATACTTATGTATGGGCAATCACATGGCAAAACAACAAACCACTTAGTATTTAAAGCCCTCATACCACATAAAATTCCCATTAAAGGTCCTTTATCTTCAATTAAATCAAACGATATTATGCATTTGTATTTAATTAAGTATTCTTTCTCTTTAAATAAATCAATAGAATTTTTTGCAAATACAGTAACAAAAGGTATATTCAAACTTTTTAAAACATCTGATGGATATTCTATCAAATATTTTCCATTAAAAATTCTAAATGGCTTCTTTCCGCCAATTCTCTTCCCCTTACCACCGGATAAAATTATGCCCCCAATAATATGTATCACCAATTTAAAAACCTCTGCAAATTTATAAGCTAATATGGTATTTATAATTTAACTAATTATTATTATTTGGTGATAATCATGATTACAGTTAAAGTTAAAAATCTTACAAAAAGATACGGGGATTTTAAAGCATTAGATAATATATCTTTTGAAGCAAAAAAAAGAGAAATTTTAGGAATTGTGGGAAAGAGTGGAGCTGGGAAATCCACATTAATAAGAATTTTGAGAGGTAGTTTAGATTACGATGAGGGAGAAGTTGAGATTTTAGGTAGAAAAAATAACTTTAAAGAGATTACTGCTATACACTTACAAAGAAACTTTGCATTATGGGCGGAGCCAGTTATAAACAACATAATTAGAAAGCTTTACGCAATAAGGAATAAATCTGATGAATTACTTCCATTGGAGGAAGAGTGGGCGGATTATGAGAAAACAGCATTGGAGATTTTAAAATTAGTTGGTTTAGAGCATAAAAAGGATGCATTTGCAAATATATTGAGTGGTGGGGAGAAACAAAGGCTAATTTTAGGAAGGCAGATAGCTAAAATCTATGAAAAAGGAGAAGGGGTTTTATTGTTGGATGAGCCGGCAACAATGGCGTGTCCAGCTTCAAAGCAGAAGTTGTTAGATGTGATTAAAAACATTAGGGATAAGTTGGGAATAACTGTAATAATAACCTCCCATTTACCAGAAATACATAGATATCTTTGTGATAGATTGATTTTATTAGAGAATGGAAGAATAAAGATGGAAGGAGATGTTGAGGAAGTTTTAAATGAATTTTTAAAAGAGATGAAGCCACCATATAAAAGAACACCAAATATAAAAGATAATGCAATAATAAAGGTTAGAAATGTTGCTAAAAGATACTACGTTGTTAAAGGAGGAGAAACATTAAACCTAAGGGATGTCTCATTTGATGTTAGAGAGGGGGAGATTTTATCAATAATAGGGCCGAGTGGAGTAGGAAAAACAGTTATTATGAGATTAATGGCTGGTTTAGAATTGCCTAATGAAGGGAAGATAATAGTTGATGGCGTTGATATAACTAACTACGGATGGGAGAGGATAGAGCTTAGAAAGAGAATTGGTATTATGCATCAGGAATTTTCTCTCCCATACTACCAAACAGTTGAAAATCTATTGAAGTATAGGTTGGGACTTAAAGGGGAGAAAGCTATAGCTCACGCAAAGGCAATGGCTGAAGAGCTTGGATTATCTCCAAAGATTATCGATGCAATCTACCAATTAATAGATGTTCCAGAGTCTGAGAGAATTTCAAAGCTCCAAAAGATGGGATTGACAGAGGATATAATTTATAAGCTCTTCCCACCAGTTGTTGAGGACTTTGAGCCAGAGGAGATTTTGGAAGCTTTGGATTTAGGTGAAGATATCTTAAATAAAAAAGTTATTGAGCTAAGTGGGGGGCAGAAGGTTAGGGTAGCTATGGCGTTGCAGTTGATAACAAAGCCGAAGATTTTGTTTTTGGATGAGCCGTTTGGTGATTTAGACCCGATAACTTTGAGGGATGTAGCTAATTATTTAAAAATAGTTAATGAGAGGTTTGGAACTACAATAGTTTTAGTTTCTCACTGTGTAGAGTTCATTAAAGAGATTAGCGATAGAGCTATACTGTTAGATGAAAACAGGTTGATTATGGAAGGAGATCCAGAAGAAGTATGTGAAGAGTTTATAAAGAGGAGTAATGCGAGATTTTTGAGGGAAGAAGGTTGTGGAGTTGAATAACCTTTTAAAACTCTTTTTTAATTGTATGTTAAGATTATAATTAAAACTTTAAAGTTTTATTTTAAGGTCTATGATTTTACTTATACCTTCTGGTCTGATTTTAACTTATAAATAAATAAAAAAGTAAATTTAGTAGAATTTCAAATACTTAAACCCATCGCCATCGTCAAAGCTGTAGTGTATTGTGCTATATTCTTTAGCAAACTCTATAACATCCTTTCTAACTTTCTCAGGTTTTTCTTTGTCTATAGCAATTCTTTTCATAAATTCAGCTATTTCTTCCATCTCTTTTTCTTTCATACCTAACCTTGTACATTCTTGTGTTCCTAACCTAATACCGCTTGGGTTGTCTGAATCGTTAACGTCATCCCACGGCAATAAGTTTTTATTTAAAATTATGTTTGCCTCTTCATACATCTTAGCCAATTCACTTGCTGAAAATTCTATGTCTGGAGAGCTTGCTATGTCAATAATTACTTGGTGGCTTTCTGTAAAGCCCTTGTGTTCACATAAAACGTTAAATCCTCTTTCATACAACGCCTGAGCTAACGCTTTAGCGTTTTTAATTACTTGTTTAGCGTAATCTTCTCCAAACTCCAATGTTTCAGCTAAAGCAATAGCTAAACCAGCTTTGTGATGTAAGTGGTGGTTGCTGACAACTCCAGGGAATACATGGTTATCTATTTTTTCAGCATTTTCTTTTGTAGTTAATATAATCCCTCCCTGAGGTCCAAATAATGTTTTATGAGTACTTCCCATTAAATACTCAGCTCCCTCTCTTAATGGGTCTTGGAATTGTTTTCCAGCTATTAATCCCAAAACATGGGCTCCATCGTAGGCAATTTTAGCTCCAACTTCTTGAGCAGCTTCATAGGCATCAGCTACTGGATGAGGGAATGGGAATAAAGAACCTCCAAACAATATTAACTTTGGCTTCTCCTCCAATATCTTTTTAACCATTGCGTCAGGATCTATATTCATTTCCTCTGGGTCAAATGGATGATTTATAACATTTAGCCCTCTAATTCCAGCAGCACTAACTTTCCAATGACTTATATGTCCTCCATCTGGAACACTTAAAGCCATTAATTTATCTCCCGGTTTAGTTTCTGCAAAGAAAACAGCTAAGTTTGCCACAACCCCACTTGTTGGCTGAACGTTTGCATGTTCTGCATTAAATAACTCTTTAGCCAATTCTATACAGAGTGTTTCAACCTCATCAATGTATTTGCATCCTTGATACAATCTCTTTCCTGGTAATCCCTCAGCGTATCTATGCATGAAATCAGTCGCACACGCCTCTCTGACAGCTAAACTTGTTATGTTTTCACTTGCAATCAATTTTATGGAATTTCTCATCCACTCATGTTGCTTCATAGAAATTTCTCTAATAAATTTTGGAACATCTGAATATTTCATTTTACCTCCTCCTGATAATCTTTTAATGCTTTATAAATAATACTTTTGTAATTGGTTAAAAATTATCTACAATCTATAAAAGTATAAAAGTTTTTGGTGCTATCATGGTAAAGGTATGTGTTATTGAAGGAGATGGAATTGGAAAAGAAGTAGTTCCAGAAGCTGTTAAGATATTAAATGAACTTGGTGATTTTGAAATAATAGAGGGAGAGGCAGGATTAGAATGCCTAAAAAAGTATGGTAATGCATTGCCAGAAGAAACTATAGAGAAGGCTAAAGAGGCTGATGTTATTTTATTTGGGGCTATAACGTCACCAAAGCCTGGAGAGGTTAAAAATTACAAAAGCCCAATAATAACTTTGAGGAAGTTGTTTGATTTGTATGCAAATGTAAGGCCAATAAATAACTTTGGAATTGGGCGTTTGATAGGGAAAATTGCTGATTATGAATTCTTAAATATTAAAAATATTGATATTGTGATTATTAGGGAAAACACAGAAGATTTATATGTTGGTAGGGAAAAATTAAATGATGAGATGGCGATAGCTGAGAGGGTTATAACAAAAAAGGGTAGTGAGAGGATAATAGGATTTGCATTTGAATACGCAGTAAAAAATAACAGAAAAAAGGTATCTTGCATACATAAAGCAAACGTTTTAAGGGTTACTGACGGTCTCTTCTTGGAAGTATTTAACAACATAAAAAAGCATTACAACATAGAGGCTGATGATTATTTAGTTGATTCAACAGCTATGAACTTGATAAAAAACCCTGAAAAGTTTGATGTTATTGTTACAACAAACATGTTTGGAGATATTTTATCAGACGAGGCATCAGCTTTGATTGGAGGGCTTGGCTTATCTCCTTCAGCAAATATTGGTGATAGTAAAGCGTTATTTGAGCCAGTTCATGGTTCAGCTCCAGATATAGCAGGGAAGAAAATAGCAAATCCTATGGCATCTATATTAAGTGTTGCCATGCTCTTTGACTATATTGGGGAGAAGGAGAAAGGAGATTTAATTAGAGAGGCTGTTAAACACTGCCTAATTAATAAAAAGGTTACTCCTGACTTAGGAGGAAATTTAAAGACAGAAGATGTTGGAAATGAGATTTTAAACTACATTAGAAGTAAATTAAAGGGATGAGGATGAGAATTAGAATTACAAAATCTTCTATACTTTTTATCATAAGTATTGCCTTTATACTGCTTTTGCTGATATATATTGGAATATACGAGATATTTCAAACACTGATTAGTGCGGACCCAATGTACATAATATTGGCTGTTATTTTGCAAATTATTGTTTCTTTGATGTTGGCTATGAGGTGGAGGTATATAACAAAGATTTTGGGGTATAAAGTATCGATAAAAAATCTTCTTTTACTCGTTTTAATGGGGCAATTTATTAATAACATAACTCCCTCTATGAAGGGGGGAGGGGAGGCGTTTAGGGCTTATTATCTATCAAAACTTGAAAAAATTCCAAAAGGTTTAACATTCTCTACAGTTGTGGTTGAGAGGGTTTTAGATACAGGTATATTTTTATTTTTCACATTGTTTGTAATCGGATACTTTGTAATTAAAGGGTTTAAGTATCTTGAATATTTAATTTTAGCATGGGTTTTTCTGTTTCTTTTAACTGCAATAACCATTTATTTGATAATAAATAAAAAACTCCTAATTAAAATAGTTACTAAGGCTTCGAGATTTATTTGTAAATACTGCTCTTACAATTACGATGAGGAAAAGATATTAAAGTCTATTGATGAATTTTACAACAGCATGAAATTTTTAAAAAATAGAAAAGCTAGCGAGGTTTTTGTAGCAGTATTTTTATCCATTGGCTGGTATGCTCTTGATATATTAAAGGTTTGGCTGTTATTCTTATCCCTCTCCTATATCGTTTCTATTGTAAGCGTAGCTACTGTATATTTGATAACTCTTTTGTCTGGTGTTTTATCTATAACTCCCAGTGGTTTTGGAACTGCGGATACGATAATGATTCTTTCTTTTTCTGCTTTCAGGATTTCCCCTTCAGTTGCTGCAGCAGTTACCTTGCTGGATAGGTTTGTATCTTACATAATTCCAACAATTTTTGGCTATATCTCAATGTTAATCATAAAGAAAGAACTTGAAAAATAATTATTTCTTTGGGAATCTTCTATATAGGCAATTTGGATAATTTGTACATCCTAAAAACTCTCCTTTTCTTGTTTTAACTACCCTCAACTTAGCCCCACACCATGGGCATGTGTTATCATCTATCTTTGACATTATATCCAATATAGCAGGATTTTTGTTACATAACCTTTCTTTGTTGTAAATTATTTTGTTGTTTATTGTATCAACATAAACTATGAAGTTTTTAAATAGATAGGAGTTTTCTAAGTCAATTATGATTTTCCCATTTTCAACCCTTATTCCAGGAGTTATTTGCATGTTTGTTTTTATTGGAATTAAATAATAGCCCTGCCCAGAGTATTCTAAAATTCCCATGTTGTATTTTATTCTCCCAATTAGCCAATTATAATCCCTATTTGCCATGAATCTTATTGTTTCTTCGATATTATCGAACATATTCCTCTCTTTTACATTATCCAGAACTTCTTTAATAAACTCATCCTCTTCGTAACCTTTTGTTAGCATTTCAGTGGCTTTTTCAATGAACTCTGCTTTATCAAATTTTATTAATAATAAGAGTCCGTTAAATGCATTTGCAACAACGTATTTTTCCTTCTCAATAATATCTCTCCTATCAAAAATGTAATAAATCCTTGCAAAAACCTGCTTTTGTCCTTTTGGAGAAACAACTTTTTTAAGTTCAAAATCTTTTTGATAGGAATTTGTTACTCCATAATAAAAAACGGGCATTTTGGCATTTTCTAATCCTATTATTGAAATAAATCCTTCAGGGACTTTCCAACTTTGTTCATAAGTTTCAGGGTTTAATTTAGTAACATTAAAGTGTAAATCTTTTGATAGAATTTCAAATAGCTCATTTAATGTTTCTCCCATGCTATCCCTCCGTAAAATTTAAAATTTCTAAAACAACAATTTTTAATAAAATCCGGGAAAATTATTTTTGTTTTGATGAAATGGAAAGCTTTGCTTTCCAGTTATGAAAATCTATATGATTTTCATTTAACTTTTTCTAAAAGTTTCATTTACATATTTGGTTTCGGTAATGGTTCGTTTTCTGTTTCAACAACCATTAATAAAGGTTTATTTTTCTTTAGATAGTTTTTAATTTCAGAGCTAATTTCATCAGCTTTTTCAATGTAACAGTTGTCTATTCCAAAAGCATCGGCTATTTTGTTAAAGTTGGGGTTTTTTATCTTACAAAACTCAGCTAAGCCATTGTTTTTCATAACAACCATTAAGATTTTTAAACCATATTCAGAAACCACCTGTAGTTCTTCAATATTCATCAAAAATCCTCCATCCCCACTGATTAATACAACCTCCTTATCTATGTTGAAATCAATAGTTCCAAATTTCACGCCAATAGATGCAGGCAAACCAAACCCCATACTTCCAAATGAATGTGAGGAAATAATATTTCTTGGGACAACGCAGGTTTTTAATAGGCATGTAAATACCGTATGCTTTCCAGCATCTGTAACAATTATTGCATCTTTTGGGACATTTTCAATGATCTCATTTATTTTATTTGAATAATCTCCAGAAGGTGAAAATTTTTTATTATTTTTATTTTTATTTATCCAATTGTTATTTTTTAAATCCAAATTTTCAAAAAATTCTTTTAACTCTTTGATATTTTTTGGTTTTAAATGTATATTTTCAGTTTTATTTAAAAGCTTTTCCCTAACACTTTCCACATATGTGTTGTAAGATAATGATGAACCAATGTTTATTATTTTATCAGCTTCTAATAAAGATTTTAAATCCCCCCTCCTACCAACTAAGCCTATGCAGTTATCAACCTCTTCGCTAATAACTCCTCTCGCTGGAAATGTTGTAGCTATGGGGCAATTTAATTCCTTTAGTATTTTTGATATTTTTAACATATCTTTATAGCTTAAAGTTCCAAATATCCCCTGTCCAATTAAAAACAGTGGTTTTTTAGCAGCTACATCAACATTATTTACATCATATCCAACATCATCACTTATATTTATATATGCATCTATATTTATATCTTTTACCTCCTCTTTATACAAATCAGCAGGGATGTTTAGCTGAACTGGCTTTTTGTTTGTTAAGCAGTCGTTGAATGCATTAACAACATAATTTATATCTGCCTTATCAACAAAATATCCTTTATAAAAATTTAAAAAATCCATATTTATCTCTTGGAAATAATTTTTACCAATATACTTTCTCTGACACCTTCCTGTTATTGCCAAAACGGATGAGTTGTCTTTATATGCGTTGGCTATTGGTGTAGTTAAATTTGTGCTTCCAGGACCTGCAGTTGCTAAACAAACTCCCAAATAGTTTGTTATTCTTGCATAGCCATCCGCCATAAAGCCAGCTCCTCTTTCATCCCTAACCATAACATTTTTTATACCACTGCCTTCAATTTCATTATATAATTCAGCTATCTGCTCTCCAGGGTAAGAAAATACCGTTTTCACATTTTTTTCTAAAAAATCTACTATGGCATCTAAAAATCTAATAATCTCACCTTAATATTTTATAGATAGCTAATTTACATGGTGGTATTTCATGGATAAGAGAATTTTAGTTAGATTGGTAACATATCCTATAGCTTATATAATGTGGGGAGGGTTGATGTGGTATTCCCAAATTGTAGAGCCTATTGATGCAACAAATTTGTTATTAAATTTGCCCTTATGTAATAAAGAATTTTATCTGATTTTGCAGACCTTGCCAAATATTGTTATTGAATTTTTTAAAATTATTTATTTATACGGGTTTTCTCTTATGATTGTTGGAGGCATTGCCTATTATTTATTTATAAAGAAAGATTTTTTAAAGAGCGATATTATCTTGATTGATTTGGCTTTAGGTTGGCTCATTGCTGGCTTAATATATACTATTGTTGTTGTTCAATCTCCATTCCAGGTTGGAGTTGCTAAAGATTTGATAAATAGTGATTATTTTTGGATATTTACAAAGCCCACCTATGAAATTCCATCATTGCATACAGCGTATTCGTTTTTGTTGGCATTGCATTTCAAAGATGAAAAATATTTAAATTATATTTACTTTACTTTAGCAGTATTAATCCCAATATCAACTTTAATTATGGGAATGCACTGGGTTGTTGATGTTATTACAGGAATTTTTTATGGTTATGCTATATATAAATTCCCTAAAACTCTACACTTAAAGATTAATAAGGCGTTAGATTTTTTAGCTGGGCATATAAAGCCATGCATTTTGTGTGGAAACTGCAAAATTAGTGAAAGGGAGGGCTATGAAAAACAAAGAAAATAAAATAAAATTTGATGTTTATTTGGGTGGGATAGCTTACCATTGTATAAAATGTGGGTTTTGTTGCGATGCTCCAACAGTCACAAAAAAGGATTTGGCAAAGATAGCAGGGTATTTAAAAATTCCACTTTCTGAAGTTCTTGAAAAATACGTTGGATTTTTCAATGGTCGTATAGGAGAACTTAAAGAAGTCGGCGGAAAATGCATATTTTTAGATAGAAAAACCAAAAAATGTAAGATTTATAAGGCCAGACCTTTAATTTGTAGGCTTAGACCTTACTCAGTTCAGCTTAGAGATGGAAAGTTAACTTTAACTTACGATATATGGTTTTTAAGATATTGTAGGGGGCTTTATTTGGGAAATGACAAAGTTAGAGATGAATATTTTAAATATGCTGAACTTGTTTTGAAGTATTTGGGATTTGAGGAATGTGTTGAGGAAGAGGAGTTTAAAAAAGCTAAGGAGAGGTTATTGGAAGAATCTTTAAAGTTTAGGAGAGTTACGGTTGAGTAAAAAATATAGAAATATTTGCACATCCATAAGTATTTATACCCCTTTTGACAAGGTTATTGTTGAGCGAAATGCGATGAAATATTTGATACTACTTTGAAATTTGGTGAATTAAATGTTTAATAATAAAGGAAGAAGAAATGTAAGAAATAATGAAGTTAGAAGAAATGTTCCTGTTAAAGAAGGCGAAACCTACACAGTTACAATTGAAGATATGGGAAGAGGCGGAGACGGAATAGCAAGAATTGAAGGATTCGTAGTCTTCGTACCTGAAACACAAAAAGGAGATACAGTAGATGTAAAAATAACAGCAGTTAAAAATAAGTTTGCATTTGCAGAAAAAATTTAAAATCTCTTCATAAGGTTTAGCTAAACCTTTAATACTTTTTTACTTTTAAAATAATTTAAAGAATTATAAAAATTTGTAGAATTTGCCAGAATATCCAAGGGATTTTAGAAATTCCATATCATTCTTATCCAAGTTATACTTTTTTGTTGGAGGAACTTCTTTACCTTCTCTTGCGTATATAACCCCACCTTTCTTTTTAGCTCCCAAATACTTTCCTGCATTTCCATCAACAACTATTACACCATCTTTCATTTCAAAACCAGTGAAATCATTTGTATTTCCATTAATTATAACCAATCCTCCATTTAAAACAGCTCCAGTGTTTTTCCCAGCATTCCCGTTAACAACAACTCTTCCCTTCTTCATCAAAATTCCAGTGGATAAATCAACATCCCCATTAACTATAATGGTTTTTTCTTCATTCAACCTCGCTCCAACAGTATCTCTTTTTATCTTATCGTTAATCTCCAAAACTCCTCTTTTTTCATCAAATTTATTTGGTTTTAAAACTTTTTCTTCCTTATACCTATATTCAACGAATTCTGTTATCGATATAAATTTTCTATAACCTTTTATATCGCTCTCAACCTCTATAACATTACCCATTGGCTCCTTTATGTTGTTTTTTTCGTTAATATAGACAGTTCCAGACAGCATGCTTATTCCAAATCTTGTATCCACATCTCCATCAACTATAACAGCCCCAACCTTTATCCTTCCTCCACTTCCACCAAAATACTTTAAATCAACACCCATTGAAGAGCAAAATCTCTTCCCAACATTTCCTTTTATATAAATTATTCCGTTATTTTTCAGATGCTCTACAAGGGTTTTGAAAGTTATTTCATCTTTTATTTTAGTTTCTGGATTAAATTTACTCTGCCATATAAAGTTGTAGGTAAAATCACACAAACAATCTATTGGCTTATCCAACTCTAAAACTAAGACTTTATCTTTATTTTCATCTAAAAACTCGTTCAATTTCTTTTTATTTGATTTTTTGAAGATGTTAAATAGCATAAGCTCACCAAAATTGTTTTTAATATTATTTTTGTTTAAATTGTTATTTAAGGTTTTTATATCTATAAATTTAAAATAACAAATGTAAGATTGAAAAATAAAAAAGGAAAAAGGATTTATTCCTCTTTTAATAATCCAGCAGCATCTAATGCTAATTTAACTTCTTCTGTTGAAGCTCCTTTCTGAATATCAACTTTCTTTTCTGTTGGTTCTAAGTGTTTTATGTTACATCTTCTTCTTTTAACTAATCCATCAACTACAACAAAGTTTTTGTCTAATATATCTACAATAACACAAACTTTACCTGCTTCTCTTCCTGCTGTTTTTATACAAACTCTTCCTACTTCAATAGCTGGCATTTACCTCACCTCATTTTTGTTGTTGTGACTCTCGCGAATCACAACTCATCCTCCAATGAGGGAGGTTTAATATTGCCTACCTCTTTAAATTATCGATTGCAGAGGAGACAATATTAAACACTCCCTCCACGTCCCATTTTGAGCTATCAATAATTAAATCGTAAATAGATAAGTCGTCTAAATCTATGTTATAAATTTCTTTATATCTTTTTTTCTCACTACATTCTCTTTCAACCATCTTTTTTAAAGCTTCTTCTTTATCTATATTTTCTCTTTTACTGATTCTTTCAGCTCTAACCTCTAGGGGGGCTTTAAACCAAATTGTTAAATCTGGTTTAACTCCATTCTTTAATAACATCCACGCTGCCAATCTTCCCTCTAATACAATATTCCCCTGCTTTGCCATCTCTACCTGTCTTCTATCAACTTCTTCATCAATCTCTTTGTGTTGCTCAGCATATCTGCTAAATTCCTGTAAGTCCATTCCCATCTCTTTTGCCATCTCTCTGAATATAAATCCTGCACATACGTATCTCAGGCCGTATTTCTCTGCAACCATCTTTGCAATTGTAGTGGTGCCAGTCCCTGGTAGCCCCCCAATGGTGATTATCATTTATTCACCCATCCAAAATGGATTAACAATTATACAATTTTGTTATATATAAATTTTTTGAAAATTGTTTAGAGGTTTCTTGCTTTTTGAATCATCAATCTCTTTAAGCATCTTGGACATAAGTAGCCTCCGTAAGGCCTCTCAGGTCTTCTCTGTGATTTTGGCAATTTTCTTATTTGAGCTGGTCTTCCTCTTGGAACTCCGTGTAATTCAGCTCCACATACAGCACATTTTGCTTTGTTTGGTTTTCTTCTCTTGTAGTGGATAACTATTCTCCCTCCTGGGGTTCTTCTGTATATTCTTCTGTATGATCTTGACCTGTATCTTGGTGCTGGCATTTTAACTCACCTTCAATATGTTTGATTGATTAAAGAAAACTATTCATTTTGGCATGTTTGGCTAAAATTTTTATTTATCAAATTTAACGTCATTGACATATAAAAATTTAATATCATTATACCATAAGAATTAGTATTTAAACCTTTTGGTTAATAAAAGAGCTGGTTAAATTAACTTTTTAATCTAAAATTAACTTAAAAACTAAAATTGATTTTTTATTTTAATAAAAATTTGTATTAAAAAAGAATTATGGGATTTATACTAATCTGTGGATTGGGTGGTTCTCAACTGGTGTGATTCCCATATCTTTTGCAGCTTCTGCAATCATCATGTCTGTCATAGCAACTGCTGGGAATGCTAATTGAGCGTTGTCAATTGGACCGTAGAGAACAAAGTCTCCTGATGCCATAACTTGGACTATGTTTGCTCCAATATCACATACGTGGTGGATATCCTTAGCTAATTGAGTTTTACCGCTTTCTCTCAACTGTTTTCTAAATGTTCTTAACCAGTCCCATGCTGATGGAACGTTGTGAATACCACTACCAACAGGTAAACCTAATTTTGCCTTAACAGCGAATGATGCTCTAACTGCATTACCTGCTCCAGCTCCTAATGGTGTAACAGCAACGTCAACTAATGGGTATTTAATTCCAGCTTTTTCAGCTAATTCTAACATTCCTGTATCTGCTGTCTTACCACCATTTAAGAGAACGTTAATTTTACCTTCAACACTTGGATCCATTGGGTCAAAACATAAGACAATTGAAGCCTCAATATCACTTTCTACTAAGTTTTTAAACTCTTCTTCATCAATGGAAACGTTGATAGAGTTGTAAATACACTGATTGGCAAATCCAGCTTCAGTAGCTCTTTTTGCAGCAGCCATTCTTGCTTCTCTAGATGTAGAGTCCAACAACATTGGACCGTCCCAAATTTCAGCAACGAAATCAATGTAATTAATTATAGCTTCAGGTGTAGCTCCAAATACCTGAACCATTGCAGGGTTTCCAGTTATGTCTTCCATCTCTGCCTGTTTGTTAATTAAATCCTCCGCTGCTGCTTTGTCGAAGATACCTTTTCTTTCATCTTCAACAATCTTGTGTCTTGCGTAGAAAATGGTTCCTGCTAAAGCTGTTGGGTATTCTCCTGGCTGTCCACCAATTTTTCTTCCTCCAATTTCTACAACCATCTGTTCTTTTTCAAATTTGAACATAATCACATCACCTCATCATAATTATTGTGCCATTTTAACTACTAATTGCATTACATTTAGTAAGTTAGGCAATACAATTGCCACTAAGGTCCCAATAATTAAACCGTAGGCAATTCCTACATCTCTACCAACTTTTTTTCCAGCTCTTTGGAATATTTCAGCATTTGTGTTTTCTACTTTTTCTTCAAGTTCTTCAAGCTTTTCCATTAACCTTTTAAAATCCTTTGTAGGAGTAACAACAGTAGGAATTTCACTCATTTAATCACCCTATCAACATTTTTAATATAACTGGGATAATTACCAACACAAATGCCATAGCCGAACCGATTATAACACCTTGGGTGGATTTTGCAAAGACCCCTGATGCTAATTCAATATCTCTTGTCATCAATCCAACTTTGTATTCTAATTTTTCCAACAATTTATCGCAGTATTCTAAATCTGGCTCGACAACTTTTGGAATTCCTTCGATTTCAAAACCTTCCTCTTCTCCACCTTCTTTAGCTTCTCCACTTTCTAATTCGAGGACTATTGGTTCTTCGTCGATTGCTCCTGGGTCTTTGCTTATGCATTCTTTGATTGCTTGTGTTATTTTGTTGACGTCTTCGCAGTCGATTAAATCAACGACTTCGACTATTTGTCTTCTGAATCTTTCAACAGCTTCTTTGTTGACATTTTCTAAGAATGGGATAGCTCCTTTAGCTCCGATGATTCCTCCGTCGTCTCCGATACCGTTTTCCCATAATGCTTTGAGACATTGTCCTGTTAAGTGTCCTTGGACTTCTGAACCGCAGAGAACCATGAATCTGATGTTTGGGTTTGATATGTAGTTTGCTATGATTTTTTCGATACCTAAGTTTTCTGTGTGGCAAGGTCCTACGATAGCAGCTCCAGCATCAATGCAAGCCTGTTCTAAACCGTGTGAACCTAATGTTACGACTCCAACACAGCTCTCTGGGTTACCGACAACGTATTCCCCAGAGACGATAGGCCATCCTGGTGCTGGGGATTTTTTGTTAGCCATGTTTTAGCACCTCCTTATTGAATTAAATACCTAAGAGAGAGAATAGCAATATTGAAACAAACAATCCTATTGCTATTCCTTGGATTTTTCCGTTGTAATATCCTGAATTATATTTTGCAAGTAATGCAGAACTGTTTATTTTTTCAGATAATATTCTCATTCTTGCTTCTAGTAATGCAATCTCTGGAGAGGTTGGTTTTACAGTAGCTCCTTCTTCTTCTGTCCCTTCTCCTCCACTTTCTAATTCGAGGACTATTGGTTCTTCGTCGATTGCTCCTGGGTCTTTGCTTATGCATTCTTTGATTGCTTGTGTTATTTTGTTGACGTCTTCGCAGTCGATTAAATCAACGACTTCGACTATTTGTCTTCTGAATCTTTCAACAGCTTCTTTGTTGACATTTTCTAAGAATGGGATAGCTCCTTTAGCTCCGATGATTCCTCCGTCGTCTCCGATACCGTTTTCCCATAATGCTTTGAGACATTGTCCTGTTAAGTGTCCTTGGACTTCTGAACCGCAGAGAACCATGAATCTGATGTTTGGGTTTGATATGTAGTTTGCTATGATTTTTTCGATACCTAAGTTTTCTGTGTGGCAAGGTCCTACGATAGCAGCTCCAGCATCAATGCAAGCCTGTTCTAAACCGTGTGAACCTAATGTTACGACTCCAACACAGCTCTCTGGGTTACCGACAACGTATTCCCCAGAGACGATAGGCCATCCTGGTGCTGGGGATTTTTTGTTAGCCATGTTTTAGCACCTCCTTATTGAATTAAACCTGGGAATAGTTTGATTATTGTAAATATTGCAAGTGTCATAATTGCTAATGTTATCCAAAATCCAAAGAATATTCCTTTGAAGTAACCTGATATCTCGTAAACCCCATCTCTGTTTGGATATGAGAGTAATGGTGGGTTTCTTGGGTCTAATGCTCCCTCTAATGCATTGACTAACTTCTCTAATTTTTGAATTCTTTCTTCTACATGAATTAAATCAACGACGAGTACATCTTTTCTCATCTCTGCTACTAAACCAGAATCAACCTCCATAACAATGTCAAGTTCAGGACATATCTTAACAATTTCCATCTTTCCACCTTATTCCTCTTTCTTAGGAATTTCTGGGACGTATAAAACTGCACATGCGTCTTTAAATGACATCTTGACGAATTTAACATATACAATTGCCCACAATATTATTGAAACAACCATTGAGACAATATCTAACTTAACTACTGAGAATATAAACCAGCTTAGTAAACCACAAGCAACTGCCAATGTTAATGTTCTCTTATGGCTTTCATTTGGCCCTAAACATGCGTTGAATGGGTGTAATATAGCCATACCTGCTACTATAAATGCTAAAGCCATGATTCCTGAGTTTAAAGCTCCGTCAACAAATGTTGCTGGTTCTAAGCTTCCAACGTATGCTGTTGTAAATCCTAATAGAGCTAAAGCCCCTGCAACTGATAAGTAAGTCATACTTCTAACCATAATTGGGATTTTCATTCCAACAGGTTTAACTGTTAACTTACCAACTATGAATCCAACAACTAATGCAATTACCAATGTTAATATTGGAGCTACTAAATAGCTAACTCCCAATGCCTTTGGAATTAAAACTCCTGCTATTGCAGCTAATGTTCCCATACCTAAACTGATCATACCAATTGATGGGACCCCAGTACCTAAACCATATGCTGCTACTTTTCTAACAGTGTTAGCTCCTGCAACACATGCTGATGAAACTAACAAACCTCCTATTAACATTGACAAACCATAATCTGCTAAGAAATGTGCTGCATAAATACCGATCAATGATAAAACTACACCAGCCGTAAATATCTGGTTTTCAGGATAAAGTTCAGTTGCATGACCTCCTCCACCGTGTGCCATACTATCACCAAAAAATTTTTTATAATGCCATTGCTACTGCAACTATTCCACAAAGTAGTGAAGCTACGAATGCTGCAATGACTCCATTTGGCATTTTCTTGAATTTTGGATCGTGGAAACCTTCAATGGTACCTCCGATGTTGTATGATGCAAGAACTGCGTTAATAAAGAAGAAACCAATTGCTAACATTCCTGCAATTCCTGCAGAGAATCCAAGGGTTATCAATGCAATGTAAGCTAAAGCTCCTCCAATTCCTCCTAAAGCAGCTCCTATTAAACCACTAACGTAACAAACGGTTGGAACTCCGTGTCCTGTAGTTCCTGGTGTAACATAAGGTTTTTGAGGATCTTTTGTTATTGGATCAACTTCACATTTATCTGCAGCTGGAACTACACCAACTCCAAACACATAAATTAACTGCCCAACTAACATTGTTACTCCAAGCATGATCATTGAACCAACAGCCCCTGATAATAAGATTAACAAGAATCCTAAACCATCAATTCCTACTTTTGATGCCATTACTGCAGCAGCCATTAATCCTGTGAAACCTGCCCCTGCTGCTAACTGGGTTGTACCGGTACCTACCCCAGTAGATGTTGCCATCGCTGCTGGAGCCCCTCCGACAGGGACAAAGTGAACACTTGCGTTAATTATTGCTCCTGCAATAGTTATTTCAGCTAATGAAATTAACAAACTTGCATCCATAAAATATCACCCTTACTTTGTATATGGACCGTATTTGTTTCTTGCAAAGACCTCAACTTTTCTGTTTGCTATAGCTAAGAGGGCTACGATTATTAAACCTATAACCACTGAGATGGTTGATGCTGAAATAACATTTCCTCCCTGTAATACGTCTCCAATAACTCCTCTCCAACCGTCTAAGAAGACGATTAGACCAAAACATAATCCAGTTAATGGACCTCCCAATCTTGAACAGAAGTATGATGAATCCATTCCGTTTCTTAAACCATATTCTGCTTTAACATCTATATCTCCATGGTTAGCAACAGGAACTCCTCCTCCAAATGGATATTTCTGGTATTCTCTTTCAGCACCATAGTGAACGTCTCCAGTTGATGAACCAATTGCCCCAACAGTAATTCCAAATATCAATGCAATCAATGGCAATGGGAATGGGTTTCCTAATACAGTGTTAGCTAAGTAAGCCATTAAAACCATACAAAAGACAGCGATAAAACCATGTCCAACAATTGGTCCTATGTGGCTCATTACAATATCCCAGTAAACTGGTTGACCGAAGTTCTTTGACTGCCCTACAATTCTTCCGAGGTATGCTGAAATAGCGTAAGCTCCATGAACAAGGGCAGCAACACCAGCTCCTAAGACCATTGCTAAAAGTGGAGTTACTCCCAACTGCATAATAGCGTAAGCAACTGATCCAGCTACTGCGACATATAAACCATAAGCTACAGGCTCTCCAGATATAGCTTTGTTAAAGTATCTGTGAATATTCCCCATCTGTGGGGCTAACTGAACCTGTGAGTTTGGGTTTGACTGGGAACCTACATCAGATTCTAAATCTTCTGCACATCCGGCAATTGTAGCTAATGCACCACTTAACGCTAAAGCCCCAAGGGCTATTAGTGTTGCATCCATCCTATCACCTCATTTTACATAAAAGTTAGTTTTTTATAGGTTAATATATAAGGTTTTCTATTTGATTCTGGTAAAATTCCCTTAATTATTATTTAACTTTCTTTTAGTTACGTTTTCCTACGTTTTAATGTTCTTAACAATACCAACATAAAAAAATAAAAATTTAGGATTTAGTGAGCTGGAATGATTGGGTCTCTTTCTCCAGCAGGTTCGAATTCTCTTAATGCACCTCTTGCGAATTCTTTTCTTGGGTATCTGAAGTCGAAGACTAATGATGGGTCTGCGAATGCAACTTTAATTAATGGGTTCAATGCAAACGCATCCCCTCTTGCTGAGTGAGCTGCCTGTGTAATTCCTGCATATTCTCCTTGGTGACCGACGTTCATTGCGTAGTTTGGATAGTTAGGTCCTCTCAATTCTAATGGCGAACCTTCATCGTTTCTGAAGGATAAAGAGTTTGCAGCTCCACACTGATCTTGCAAGTCGTATCCATAGAATCCTAATCTGCTGTGGTATTCTTTATGTAATATCTGGCTTAAATACCATCCGTTAAGTCCAGCGTTTGAGTTTCCAGTAGCTAATGCTGTTGTAATACCTGCTGCAGCTGCTGTAACCCCTGCTCTTTGCGAACCTCCAAAGTGGTCTTCTAATAAAGCTGGGAAGCTATCATACTGCTCTAAACCGTATAAGGTAACTTCTGTTGCTATATCTTCAACAACATCCATTGTTGGTTTTACGCTGTTGCATCCACCATATTTTTTGGTTATGTAGTCATATCCATAGTATGAGAAGTCATCCAAGATGTCATCTGTATAGGTTGCTGTAGCATACTGAGTAAATCCTACTCCTCCAGACATGTATCCTCCTAACCAGATTTGGTCATACAACATTGCTCCTGAAGCAACAACCTCTAATGACTGCTCAACTGGGTCATCTGAAACTCTTGATGTTTGAACGATATCTGCCAAGACTCCGAAAAAGATACCTCCTGGTTCATTTGGCCCTCTTGCTCTTCTTGCTGGTAAGAATGAAGCCATTTGAATGACATCAGCGTGCTTAGCTGCGTACGAGAAGTCAGCGATAGCAGCCTCCCCAGCACAGAGCTTGTATGCTGTAATGAATGACATTCCAATCTGCATTGCACTCCATCTTGCTATTGTACCTCCATCACAAACTCTACCAACTAATGTTGGAACTCTTGAAACTTGGTATGTTCTCTTACCAATTGCCTGTTTTATTTGTTCAGCTTGTTCTTCTGGGAATAACTTATTGATATCGATTAAGAATCTTTTATCGATTTCATCAGCTAACTCATCGTCTCCTGTGAATATCTTAGCGTAACAGTCCCAAACTAATCCTGGGTGGACCTCAACCATGTGCTCCTGAACAACAGCCCCTCCTGGTAAAGCGTGGTTAATTGTCTCCATGTATTCGTTGATTGTTTCTGGGGTAACTTCAACCCCTAACCTCTTCTCTAATACAGCGTGAGCTGTATCCATACCAACGATAACTGTTCTTCTTATGTCATCCCAGAATTGCTGCATTGCAGCGTTGTTCATGAAGTGTAAGTCGTCTCCTTCGACAATTGCATCTGTATTTGAAACTTTGTAAGGCATTAATTTTCTTTGCCCTAATGGAACCCCAATGTCTGGGTTGTAGAATGGAATTCCTCCTCTCTTCTCAATCAATTTTTGAGCAACTTCAACGAATTCTCTTTTTCTTGCTGACTGTCTCCATCCACCGAAGATGTAGAACTTAGTGTATTTTTCCTTTGGATCTTCTTCAAACTTCTCCTTCAATGCTTTTAAGAATAATCTTTTTTCAGCTTCCATCAGGCTCACCTCTGTGAGGACGTTTTATTTTTGTTTATTTTAAGTTTTAATTTGATAGCAGCAGGTTGTTGGAAAGAGTTTTAAGGTTTAAGGCTTAGCCCATTTAGAGTTTCTCAAAGACATCTTCAACTGGTAAGAATCCACCTAATGTTCTTGCTCTGTGGATTCTCTTAACGACTGTTAATAACTCTTCGTCTTCTCTCATTGGAACTCCGTCAATTCTGTAGATTGTTGTGATTTCTTTTAATTTTTCTTCTGGCAATGGTTCTCCAACGTCTACTGGCTCGTCTAATGGTCTTCCAACCTGGTCTTTAACGTAAACGACGTGTCCTGTTTTTTCGTCATAGACGTATCTCTGCAATGCGTCAAACATTAAACCGTTTTCATCCAATCTTAATGAGTGCCCGTGAACGGTAGCCCCTCTGATACCAACTCTTGCTGGGTCAAAGAATGCTGTATCGAGCAAGAAGTTCTTTGATAATGCTTCTAAGTCACTTTCTCTCATCTCGATAACTTGTCTTCCTGATAATGTTCCAGTATCTACTCCTCTAAATCTCCACATGTATGTTCTTGCTCTATCGTATGGCTGAGCTGGAGCGAAGTACATTGAGTCAGCAAACTGGATGTATCTAATTCTGTGTCCTTCTTTAGCTCCGTTAATTGGCTCAACTAAATCTCTTACGTAGTCTTCTGGTAAGTCCATTTCTTCTAATGGTGGGTGAACTGTCTTGTAATCTTCTCCTGGTTGTCTGTGTCCCATTATTTTAACGACATCATCATCTGGGATGTCTCTTAACTTTTCCAACTGAACATCTGGGTTCATGTGGTCTCTTCTATTTTGGGCAATTTTTGTCTGACCTGGGTAGAACTGTGGCTTGTATGCCATACAATCACCTCAATTTGAGTTTAAGTGAAGTTTTATTTTTCTTATTATCTCATCAATTTTACTTTGAGGACATGATTCTCCTCTAATCACTCCTGTTACAATATCAACAACCATTCCTTCAGTTTTAGGCTCCAAAGGCATAACGTTTCTTGTCTTTATTCCATATTTGGCAAGATCCTCCATGTCTACAGGAGCTTGACAGACAATGATTGTTGGAATTTTTACATATTTTAAGAGGAGCTCAGCTTTATAGACGATATGGCTAATAACGTTTCCGAAATGTACAACACAAAGTTTGTGCCTATTTATTTGTTCAGCCTCTTCTGGCTTGATACCAAAGGTGGATCCTAAAGCTCCTCTTGGAGCATCGTGTGGAATTCCTGACCCAGCATTTAATACAAGAACGCTTGTTTGAATCCCTGCTTCTCTTATTCCATAGGTTATTTCACATACGGGTTTTGTTATGTGCCTCCTTCCTGGTGACATCGCTACTACTACTACATCATTCCTCAAAGCCTCTGCAAACGTCCCTCTCTGTGCTAATCCTCCTCCTTCTCCTAATCCCATTACTGACCTACAATCAACGATTTGCTCTCTTCTTCCTACTGGCATATTACTCATCTTTTTCTTCTTTTTCTACAACTGTAAGGGAGTTTGCCATTCTACTTCTTGGATCAACCATCCCTATTAATCTTCTATCCATTTCATTTATTAGGAAGACCCCATCTTCCCCATATTTTAGGTAATCAGTAACTGTTGGCCTATCTTTTAGGAATTTACCAACTTTTAAGTTGTATCCAAATGGAAACATTTCTTTGCATATGGCATCTAATTTATCTAACTCACTATCATCACTGAGGGTTATCCAGAATCTCCCTGCCATCACTGTTAGCTCCATTGGAACTCCTTTAACATGTATTATTTTCCTCTCTGTGTGGTTTACTGGCAGACCTCTTGCCGGTCCATAAGTGATAACTTTGGGGAGGGGCTGACCGTGGATTACAACTCTCTCCACGGTCTTTAGGTCATATATTTTGTTGAGGAATTTTTCGGTTGTAGAAGCTTTCAAATATCTATGTGGGAAGACTTCAACTTCAATCATTACAATCACATAATTTAGATTTTGTCTTTAACTTCTAATGCTCCTTGTATGACATACTTCAATGGTTCTCTGAATTCATCAATTGCACTATACACAGTTCCGACTAATGCTGATGTCTTCTCAACTGAGAACATCTGGGTTCCAGCATCTAAACACATTGCAGCTGCAACTGGTGGGATAGCGAATCCTTTTGAGTGTCTTGTAACGATGTGGTTTCCGTTGAAGATACCCGGCCCCCCTCCTCCATAGATTGAGTGGCTGAAGAATGAGAAACCAACTGCTGTACCTTCTGCTCTACCGAAGTCAACTCCTGGTAATCCAGTTTCGTACTCTAAGATGTCGTTGTAGTATAAGATTGTTGATGCGACACCTTGTGCAGCTCTTGCAGCCCCTACGTTAACGATAACTGCAGCAACTAAACCAGCAGCTGCGTAAGCGTTCCACTTAGCAACGTCAACTGGTTTGTATAATGTGAATCCTGATGGTAATTTCTTATCTTCTTTGATGACTCCATCTTCTAAAGCTCTTTCAACAACTGAAGCTACTACTGTACCAACAGTTCCATTCTTACCGTTTGCTTTTACTAAGTCAATTACCAAATTGTCTGCGTTTAATCCTTCATATGCTAAACCTAACAAGTGTAGTCTTTCAAATAACCCGACAGCATCTCCCATTTCAAACATTGCTGTTTGTTCCATAATTGAAGCGAATGCAACTGCGTTCATAACATTTTTCTTTGTACATGCAGCAAAGTGGTTTGCCATAATGTTTCTTAAAGCGTATCCTGGACCTTCTAATGATAATGGGCTACCTAATAAAGCAGCAATGTTTGAACCTTTCATTGTAACTTCGTGTGGATATCCACCTAAAACAGCTGCATGAACCATTGGAGCATCGAACATGTCAACATCAAATGTTCTGATAATAGCTTCTTTTAATGCCTGACCTGTAACTAAAACAGAGACAGAGTATTCTGCTGCAACATCTAATCTTCTTGTTGGAATTTGGACAGCCATTTGCTTTCCGTCGTTGATTAATTTAATTGATGTGTCGTCATCTTCTGAAACTCTAACAACTTTTTCAACGTATTCAGCAATTGTTTCAGCGTTTTCAACAATTGGTAAATCTAACTCTCTTCCTTTAATCATGCAACCTTTTCCACCAACTTGCCCAGTTCTTAAAGCGTTTTCTATACCTGCTAAGTTAACTGCTACTGTTCTCTTAACGTCTTTTACTAACTTCTGGATTGTTGGGTTGTACAATGGGCTAACAGCCTCTAATGGAACATTTTCTTCTACTAAGTTACCTTTTTCGTCGTACAAGTTTATTGTGTCTGTATACTTTGCCATAGGAATCACTCCCACATATTGGTTCGATATTAGTTATTGCATTTTTATATATATCCAGTTTTTCATTTGAATAAAATCGTAAGGTTTATATATGGAGTAGATTTGGAATTTACAAGAAAGTTTTAGAAATTAATTTATACCTTAGTTGTTGCAGAATTGTTTAGATATTAAGTTTTCTATTTGAAAATTTTTAATAAAAATTATAAATATGGTGTGAAGTTATGAAAGAGGCCAATTTATTAATAGATTTAAAAGGAGAGCCGGGAATTAATTGTAATGGATATTGTAAATTCTGCTATTTTAGAAAAGTTGATAAAAAAAGCCCTACACCATTTGGTTGCAGATATTGCCAATTTACAGTTGGTTGTGACTACTGTACATACTCAGTTAGAGAAATAAATGGGGATTTCATTCCATTGCCATTGGCATTAATGGAACTGCAGAGTAGTTTATTATTTAAAAGATATAACAAGGTGAATATCACCGCTGGAGGAGATGTTAGCTGTTACCCCCAATTGGAAGAATTATGTAGGAATATAAGTAACATGGGATTAAAGATTCACCTTGGCTACACTTCAGGAAAGGGATTTGATAATGTAGAGGTTGCAAAAAATTTGGTTGATTATGGTGTTGATGAGGTTACATTTTCAGTTTTTTCGACCGATCCTAAGCTTAGAAAGGAATGGATGAATGATAAAAATGCTGAAACTGCTTTAAAATGCTTAGAATATTTCTGTGAAAATTGTGAGGTTCATTGTGCAATAATTGTCATTCCGGGAGTGAATGATGGTGAAAAATTAAAAAAGACAGTTTCTGATTTGGTTGATTGGGGAGCTAAGGCAGTTATATTAATGAGGTTTGCAAATAGCGAGGAGCAGGGGCTAATTTTAGGAAACACTCCTATAATTGAAGGAATAAAAACACATTCAGTTGAAGAATTCAAAAATATAGTTGATGAGATTCATAATGAGTTTGGAGATTACGTAAGAGTTACTGGAACACCTTTACACGATCCCGTAGCAGGAACTCCATTTGCACTAGCTAAAGAGGAAAATAAAAATATTTTAGAGAGATTAAAAGATAAAATAAATGGGGAGGCAACTATAATTACTGGAAATGTAGCTTATCCTTTTTTAAAGAAAATTTTTGATGAAACGTCGGTAAATGTTGTTAAAGTAAATAAAGATATTGCAGATTTAATAACTGCTAAAGATTTAGAGAAATTGGATTTAAAGAACGTTAAAGAAACAGTATTTATCCCTCCAAAGGCGTTTGTGCATGATAAAGTTGCTGAAGAGATTTTAAGTAGGGATGGGGTAGATAGGATAGTGGTTAGAGGAGTTGAGCAGTTAACTTTGGATGGAGAGGTTAGTGGGATTTATACGAAAGAGGAGGCATTAAAATTTGAAATTGAAGCATTTGAAGAGTTGATTGGGATGATTAACTTCTTTGGAATGAAAAAACAATAAATAATTTATTTTTTAATAATATTCAATTGTTTTTGTAATAATTTGGCTACAGCAAAACTTGGCGTTGCTAAAGAAACATCTTTTCCATAAATATCTTTTATTGATATTATGTTATATCCGTTTAAAGCATCTTTTAAAATCTCCTCTCCTAAACCAGTTATAACAACATCGTTTAAATTGTATTTATTTGAAATGGCGTCAACATTTTCCCTAATTAACTCTAAAAGCTTATTGTAAAGTTTATTTGCGAAATCTATTAGCTCATCATCTTTAACAATTTCTCTATCAGCACATAAAACCCTTGCCAATCTTGTTAAACAGCTTTCAAAATCTTTTCCAGCATTGTCTGGAGTGTCACAGCTGTAATCTTCTTCTTTAATTTTATTTAACACTATTGAAATATCTGCTGTAATGGCAAAATACTCTGAAGATAAATTAGTTAATTTTCCTCTAAAATCTATTTTATTTGTTAAAAAACTAACTGGAGTTCTTAAAGTTCCTACATAAACCAGCTGGTTATTCATCAATCTATCTAAATCAGTTTTTTCAGCTAAAATATTTTTATTTTTTATTGGAATTATGTCAGTTGTTGTAGAGCCCATATCAACCAAAATACAGCTATCTTTTATAAATTCTGAAACAAATTTAGCTGTGGCATTCCAATTTGATGCTGAAACATCCAAATAATTCTTTTTAGCTTCCTCTGATGTTAAAAAGTTTCCATTAACATCGAACACATATATTGGGCAGTTAAAGGCGTTTTCAACTTTATTTATTATATCCTCAACTCCTTCTTTTTTTGTTTTATAGCAGTCCGCCAATTCTGCAGTCATAACTAAGGCAACGTAATCAACATTATCAGCATAATTTTTTAATAAATCCTCTAATTCATCCTTTTTCTTCCACATAGGGAAATATATGTGATGTATTTTGTAATTATCTCCATCAATCTCTGTAATTTTTGTATTTGCTCCACCAATATCTATGCCCAAAATCATCATTTTCACCAGAAAAATTTTATAGCCTGAATATAATTTCTATGAATACTAAAAGTTGAGGGTAGGGATATGAATACTTTTGCCGAGGTTCAAAAATTATACAAAGAATATTACAACTTTGCAATAAAAAACGATATCCTTGAGGTTCCTGAAGGTATTGAATATAGAGAATTTGGATATGGATATTTAAAAAAAGTTGATAATAGAAATCTTTCTTTTAAAAATGAGAGAGAGTATAAAGATTGGGTATTAAAAAACGCTCCAATGCATCTCTATAAGTCCTTAGCTTATATGCTCTACCCAAACAAATCTGGAGGAGCTTCTAAAAAAGGCATTTTTAGGAGAGAGTTGGCATTTGATATAGATGTGCATAAAACAACAAAATGTAAGCATGATGAGGATTGGATTTGTGAACATTGTTTAGAAGAAGCAAAAAAACAAACTATTTATTTAATTGAAGAATTCTTAATTCCAGATTTTGGTTTAGATGAGGAAGATTTAAGGATTGTGTTTAGTGGGAATAGAGGTTACCACATCTACATAAAACCAAAGGATGAAAACATTAGAGAGATTATTGAAAATTATTCAAAAGAGGATAGAGGGTTTTTGATGGATTATGTATTGGGAAAGAATTTAAATTTAAATTATATTGGTAAAAGTTGGAGAAGGAGATTAATAAAAGCTATTAAAGAAAAAGATAAGAGAATATCTACAAAAAAACTTGAAAAGGAAAATAATTGGAGGAAAATCATTGAGAATTTGAAGAGTAAAAATAAAATTTATAATATTGTTGAAGAGACTAAAAACAAACTTGAATTGGATGAAAAGGTTATGGACGATGATATAAGGCTTTTGAGAGTTATAAATTCCTTGCACGGATATACTGGATTCATTGTTAAGCAGTTGAGCGATTTAAAAGACTTAAAAAAATTCAATCCATTGGAAGATGCTATCTTCAAACATTTTGAAAATAAGTATTATGAAATTGAGATATTGGACAATAGAAAATTCGAAATTGAAATATGTGGAAAAAAATACAATAACAAAAGTAAAAAAATAACAGCTTCAGCTTTATTGTTCTTATTTGGGCATAATATCAAATTTGAATTACTATGACAGCCTTTAATAAAGCCTGGGGAAAATTAGTTTGATGAAACTTTTTCAAAAAGTTTCATTGACTATTTGAATACCATTAACTAAAATCCTTCCAGCTTTTGTTTTCTTTCCTTCCTTTTCTACAAAAATCCTTATTTTTCCAGCCCTGCAAAAGTGTTGAACTCTCAAACCAATATCTGTTAGAGTTTTATCATTAAATTCTTTTCCAATGAACTCTTTTAATGTTTCAGATGTTGAACCACACGGAGCTTCCCTAAAAACCTCAATATTTTTAATTTTTTTATTTTTAATGTAAAGTTTAACCTTTGGCTTTCCAAAGTATTTTAAAAATTTCTTTAGTTGAGGATATTTATTTAAATAATCTTTCAATTCATTTTCATCAATATCACACATTATATGTGGGCAGAAGGCATTTCCAAAACTTTCCAACTGTTTTTTGAATCCTTCTCCTTTCCATGCTCCAATAAGTATAAAGGCTTTACTGTTAAGCTCTTTTATCTTTTTAACGAGTTCATAAGTTAAATCAGGGTTTAAGGTATAGCATAAAAATAGATTATAATTTTTTAAATTTTTAAGTATTTCTTCGCTTATTGTTATTTCATCAAAATCTCCATGGTATTTAACTACTATAAACTCGCAGGGGAATTTTGATTTAATTGTTTTGTAAGCTCTTTCCCCATAAGCTCCATCACTCAAAATAGCTACTTTCACTTTTTCACCATACATTTAAATTAATAAATATATGTTGCTATAATATAAAATGGTAGCCCGGCGCGGATTCGAACCGCGGTCCCGGGGTCCAAAGCCCCGGATGATAGGCCACTACACCACCGGGCTACATCAAACGTAAGCAATTTAGTAAATAATAATAAGGGGTATATATATTTTTCGGCGTAATGTTTATATATAGGAGATGGTAATTTAACTATGGAAAGTGCCTCGGTAGCTCAGCCTGGCGGAGCGCCTGCTTGGTAAGCAGGAGGTCGCGGGTTCAAACCCCGCCCGAGGCTCCATTTGAAACTTTAAGAAAGTTTAATGGAAATCAGTGATTTTCATAGCTGGAAAGCAGAGCTTTCCATTTTATCAAAGCTAACACCTCCGAGCGTAGCGAGGAGGTGTAAATTAATATGCGATTTTATTTAATCACAAAACAAAAGTTTCATTTTTATTTTAGGCGATTTAATTAGTAAAATTAAATATAAATTCATTAAATTTCTTTGTTTTCTTCTTTTTTCTCATCTTCATCAATAATACCAATTGACTTTAAAATATCTTTTAAAAATTCTATGGTTTTTAGCTTCCCTTCCCTGCTTCTCACTTCATAAACCTTTAGGGGATTAACTGCTTTATAAATCTCCTGTTCAGAAACTCCTAAATCCCTACTTCTTGCCTGGCAAACCCTAACGGCAACGTCGTTAATTTTTGAATCTGCTTCATCTGCATAATGCACTATATATGCCTCTATAGAGTTTGGTCTTGTTGGGGAGTGTTCTCCATGGTGTGAGGCTACTATTTTAATAACTTCAATTGGAAACTCTCTTTTGTAGAGTTCAGCAACAGCTAATGTTAAATGGTCTAAATTAAACATATCGTAGTGATCAAAAGTACCATCCTCTTTTCTTATATAGTTGTATGGTTTCATTATATCGTGTAATAGAGCTCCAGCAATTATATAATCTCTGTTAACCTTAACCCCATAAACTTCCTCTAAAACATCAGCCATTTTTAGGGAAATTTTTGTTACAGATAGCGTATGCTCTATTAGCCCACCCTCATATCTATGATGCCAATTTATACTTGCTGGAGACTCTTCAACACTAATCCCTGTATCTACAACCCCAGGATGTGTTGCTTTGGGATTTTTTAGAAATTCAATAACCTTTCTTCTTAATTCTTCATCTTTTATCTGCTCTGCAAGTTTTATCAACCTTTCCATCAAAGTCCCTCCTAAACTTTTAAATACATCTTAAAAGATAAAATAATAATTATCTCTATTTAAAGGTGTTGTTTATGATTGAACTCGCCAAAAACCACTTAAAGAAGGTTTTAGAAGTTTGTGGAGCAAATAGAAATTGTGAATATTATCCATGCCATTTTGATGGTCAAGTTTGCTTATGGTGTTTTTGCCCTTTTTATCCATGTGAGGATGAGGAGTTAGGGGAGTATGTTGAAAGAAAAGATGGAACTAAAGTTTGGAGTTGTATGAATTGTTTTTGGGTTCATAGGGAAGAAGTGGCAACTGAAATTTTAAAAGAGATTTTGGAATTAACTAAAGACAAAAGTATTGATGAGGCTATAGAATTTTTGGATAATCATGAGTTGATGTTAGAAATAAAGGAAAAAGTTAAAGATAAGTATCCAAATAGGTGAAATTGTGGATTTATTGGGCATAGTTTATATTGTTAATTTTATTTTACTTATTTTGGCATCTATCACGGATATTGGAGAGAGGATTATTCCACATAAATATACAATCGCCATGATTATAATGAATTTAGCTGTTGGCTATTATTATTTTGGATTTGATGCTATTGTTGCATTCTTCTCCACTTTTATTTTATGCTTAATATTAAGTATAGGGATGGGGGGAGGAGATGTTAAGCTATTCACAGCCTTAGCTCCTATTTTTGCATATCCAAATTCTTTTGTATTTTATATTCCAAAATACATCCTTTACTTAATAGCAATAAGTATGTTTATTGCTGCAATTTTTCCAATGTTTAAGATTTTAATCAGGTATTGGAGAGATATACTACCTTCAGCATGTTATTTAACTATGATTATTGGCATTTTATACTATTTCATAAATATCTACAAAATTCCATACGCTTCAATAGTTGTGTGGACTTATATTATAATTTCCATATTTATTTCAAGAAAGTTTCCAAAGTATAAGGATTATACAAAAAAATTAGGGTATCTCTTCCCAGTTTATTTGATATTCCTTTATATCTTTGATACATCTTACTTTATTAATTACAATATATTGGTAACCTCAATAATATACCTTTGCGAGATAATACTAATATCTGTAGTGATTTACGCCCTTACGGGAGTGGAAACCTCAGATAAAAAATCTGTTGAAGAGTTAGAGGAGGGGGATATTCTAAGGGATGTAATAATTATAGGTAAGGATAATAATGTTGAAGTAAAAAATTTAAATATTATGAAAAGGATAAAATTTCTATTAGAACATGAAATTAAAAAAGATGAAAAAGAAATAATATTAACCGATGGTGAAGGGCTTTCCAAAGAAGATATCGAAAAAATAAAAAGACTTCACAGGGAGGGGAAAATTCCTGATAGTTTAAATGTTATAAAGACATATCCGTTTGTTCCATTTGTTGTTGTTGGTTATTTGATAACATTGATGTTGATATCATTCTCTATAATATAAAATGTGATTGTTATGAAACTTAAGACTAAACTAATAGGTTTAAAAAAAGCTCAAATATCTTTAGAATTCTCATTTTTATTCTTTGCAATACTTTTAACATCCCTCGTGACAATTAGTCTCTATCTCTCACAGAATCTATCGGAAGATGATCTAGTTATAAATGATGTAGAAAATGCAGCAAAAAATGCCATAATTTTGGCAAATTCTGGATACAATGGAATGAATCCAAATATAACTATAATATATGGGGGAATTTCGTGGTCAGACGATAAAAAAACTATATATATCTACCTTTCTCCAAAGCCTTATATTACTCAAGAGATAAAAAATTTTGTTATAGGCTATATCTACAACACCACAAATACAAATAAAGACAAATACAACATAATAATAAACCCTTAAAATTTGTTCTTTATTATCAATTAAGGTGATTATATGGTGGATGCTTCAAAAATTAAATCGTTAAAACAAAAAAGTAAAAAAACCATTGGAGAAACAATGAAATTTAAACGAGCTATGTTGATTGTGTTGATTGCAATTTTGACTGTAGCTTCCGGATTTTTATTGTACAACATATACAAAGACATGCAATTGCAAAAGATAAAAGAGTATGAATTGCAGAAAAAATTATTGGAAGACAAAAAAGCCAATGCTAAAAATACGATTAACGAGTTATTCAAAGATTATCCAAACGACAAAGAAAAACTCCTTTATATTTCAAAAATAAATAGTGCAACGAGTTCTGAAGAAATAGATAAAATTTTAGATAGTGCTCACGAGTACATAAAATTAAAAACATACAAGGAGGAAGTTATTAACAGTATTAAAAATACTTATGGAGATTATTACATTCAGAGCTTAAATGCTCAAAATGCCGTATTAAAAATAGAGTCAGCAGAGAGTATTGATGAGATAAATAGCATCATAAATAGCCTTGATATAGAATCAGATTTGAGAAATACCATAGTAAAAAATATTGAAAGAACCCTTAGTAGTGGTGACAAATACTACTATCTAAAATCAGAAAAGAAATTTGTTACCAGAGATTATATTTTGAGATATATAAAAACTGCAAATATTAACGAGCTAAAAGACTTGAAAATTGAAAGAGTAGCTGAACTTAGTGCAGTTTCAGTGGTTTTATCGCCAGAGCAAATGCCAGAATTCCCAAAAAGTGGAAATATCATAAATATTTACAATAAAAATAATGGTACTCTAATTACCTCAGCAATAGTAGATTCAGCTTATTTAATAATAAAAGATGTGAAGTATTCTGAAAGTAAGAACGTTGAAAGCAGTGTTTCGAGATATGGAAATGAAATCGATAAATCCGCAACTTCAAATATTGATTACTCATTAAACAACCTTCCAGGAGTATTGCATGCGACTGTTATAGGAAGATTGGACTATAACGATATTGTGAATATGTTTGGTGACTATGGATTTAGATTGTATAAGTTAGAAAAAGAAACTCAGATATTGGATAATAGTATTAAATATTTGGTAGTGATTCGTGCTCCAGAAGACTCTGTAGAGAACCTTGCTAAAGAAAAAACAGAAAATCTGTTTATATCTGTGGTAAAATACGGTGGTAATTATGAATAGATTTAATTCCCCCTTTATTTGTATTTTAATAATATTATATAGTCTTAATGCTGTTACTTGTTATGAAGTTAATTTTATTGATGACAAATATGCTTATGACATCGATCCTGAAGATGTAGAAGGTTTTGCTAAAATAAAATATAAATTCGAACTCACTGGAGAGTTAACTAATGGCTACCCTTACTCCATATTTGTGGCGTTTCCTGATGATGAGTTGGAATGTGACGCATATACAATTTGTGATAATAGGGAAGAGACAATTGACTACAAAATCGACTATTATGGGTATGAAAATTATATGTGGATAAGGGATGATAGATTGTGGATAATAAATAATCCCAGAACTTTAGACAAAATTAGTTATGATTTGCCATTAGAAATATCACCATACACAACAAAAATTGATTACAAAATTCCTAGTGTAGATATTACACTATCTTCGAATATCACGGGTGATGGTGAAAAAACTACAAAGTCATATACATTTAGCACTGGAAGTTGGAGGGTAGTATATCCTGAAACAGAAATTACAACGCTAAATGGGGTTAAAGGTTTTTGGATACCCCCATATGCTACAGTTAAAATAAAGATAGAAGGAGATTTTGAATCTTACATTGAAAATGATAAAGAACCTGAGAGTTTTGAGGTTTATAAACCAGCAGTGTTGAACGAGATAAAAGTAATAGATCTTAAGAAAATATTTAAAGGGGCGATTGGGGAGGGGATAGAAATTGATAACTTTAAATTGTACGTAACTGGATATGTGGAAAAAAAAGAAGGTGGTTCAACAACTTTGGTAATACCTGCTCCAATAATTTTGGAAAATTACTATGGATTTTCAAAATTAAAATATGATGAATACAACACAGATATATGGGTTGATTCATATGCAAAATGGGTTGAAAAACATGAAAAATTAGCTGAGAGTAATGAGAATATGTATTATAATGAAATGAAAGACACATCTTACACCTCTGCTGAATTATCGCCTGACGATCCTTTAATGCCAAAATTAGGTTGGGATGTTGAAGATAACTCTGAATTATTTACAAAAGTTGATGTTCCAGCAATGGTATTCACAACAAGCTCAGATAAGCCTTTAGAATTTGGCTATGTGGTTTATTGGAAAAACTAACAATAATTATTTTGGGGATATTTATGCTTAGAAAAAAAGGTCAGATATCCTTAGAATTTTCTTTACTATTTTTAGCGGTTTTACTTGCGATTATTATTGCCGTTGGTTATCCAGGAATGTTTGGTTTAAAAAAAACAGTTGATATATCTTCTATGAGTTTAGCACATGCTGCAGTATCTAAGATGAAGCAAAATATAGATTTAGTAGCTGCAGCAGATGAAGGAACCACAAAAATTGTTTACATAAAATGTCCTCCAGGACATTGGGAAGCTAATAATAATGTCTTACGTTTCTACCGTAATGACGATGTTAAATTCAACATTATAACAAATTGCAGTTCCGATATTGCTTTAAATGGAAATACAACGATTTCTGAAGCAAAGATAATCGGTGTAAAAATAGAAAAAGTTAGTGAAGATATCATAAGCGTTACCATATACTCATAAAAATAATAAGTTAGATTTTAGATTTTTGGCAATCTTCTATCTTCTAACTCTTTTTGCTTAGCTTTATTCCAGTTTGAAATATTTTGTAAATATCCTGTTATTCTACTAAACTTAGCAACATCTTCAGAGCCACAGTTTACACATCTATCTCTTAACCCTCCAGCACTAGCTCCACATTTATTACATACACTCAGATTTTTTGTATAAGTCCAAAAGCCAATATCTGTTTTAGTTATTTTCCTTGTTATATTCATTAACACATCAGGATCTGCAGCACTCTCGATATTCCAAACATGCATTATATGCCCTCCATTACAGAGAGGGTGGAACTTCTCCTCTATTTTAACTTTTTCTCCTAAAGTTATTGGAGCATCTACCCTAACATGGGATGAGTTAGTGTAATATAAAGTTTCAACATCATTTAAATCTCCTCTAACAACAGTCTCAGCCTGATTTTTGTAGTATTTGTAATCCAGCCTTGCAAACCTTCCTGCAGTAGATTCGGCTGGTGTTTGTGTAACAGTAAATCTTAAACCAGTCTCTTCCTTCAACTTATCCGCGTATTCCCTTATGAATCCAATAACTCTCTCACCAAACTTAACTGCCTCTTTTGAATCATGCAACTCCTCACCTAAATGATATTTAAGCATCTCATTCAAACCAACAAAACCAAATGTCTTTGTAGTATTGTCATACCTGTAATATGGCTCTCCATCAAACTTCTGGGTTAGGAATGGCATTAATCCATCTACATACAACCTTTCTAAGGTAATTTCATGTTTTATTAATAAAGCCTCTTTTAATAACTCTAACCTCTCTTCTAAAATTTCAAACAATCTATCGTCATCTCCATCAGCTTCATAGGCAATTCTTGGCAAATTCAAAGTATACCATTGCATGTTTCCAGTTCTTAAGGTATCAATTTCTGGATTTCCTGTCCAATTGGATGTTAATCTTGTTCTACAACCCATTGCGTTTGTATTTACTTCCTGCCACTCAGGAAGCATGTTTATAAAGTAAGGAGTTCCAAATTTAGCTGATAATTTGTGTATTTTATACATAAGTTCTTTATTTTCATCTTTAAAAGCATTTTCTCTCAACTTAATTATAAAGTTTGGAAATAGGAATGGTTTTCCCATTGCATCTCCTTCCATCATCACATCAACTAAAGCTTCTAAAATCAATCTTGCCTCTTCCTCATACTCTTCATAAGTTCCTCTTGTAGTTCCTGCTACTACAGCTGGTTTATCCTTTAAAAACTCTGGAATTTCTAATTCGCAGTTTATACTACTAAATATAACCTGTCCTCCTCTTGCCACATACATTTGATTTAATTCATAGATGAACATCTGCATTAACTGTTTTATCCTTTCATAACTCAACCCTCTAACATAAGGAGCAAGCCAAACGTTAAATTCATCTATACTCTGCCCTCCACTCATATTTGTCTGGGAAGCCATCATTACCTTTGCTGCATGCTGAATAGCTACCTCAGGATGCTTTGCTGGTTTTGAAACGCTTGTATGCAACCCAGTTCCATCAACCTTTAAACCATATTTAAAGAATGGCCTTAAATCATGTTGCAAGCAAACAGGTCTTGTTGCTCCATACTCCAAATCATGTAAGTGTATATCTCCCTTTATATGGGCATCGGCTATATGCTTTGGAAATATCGCCAATAATGCATATTGTTTCATTGTTTCGTCAGCAACCCATTTGTGAATTGATTCTGGATTATACATTAGATTGGCGTTTTCCCTCGAACCGCTTTTTATTAGCTTGGTTATATCATAGACGGGCATTCCCAACCTTGTGTGTTTATGCCTTAAATCTTCAAATCCATATTCTATTAGTTTGTAATTAACAATCTCTCTAATCATTGGTGCAGTTAAATATTTAACCTTCAATTTTTTTAGCTCCCTCTCTACCTCATCAGCTATCTTTTGAGCTGTTTCTTTATCTGCTCCAGCTTCTCTAATCAATGCTTTTACTATTTTTTCTTTATTAAACGGTTCAAATTCTTTTTCTGATGTTCTAACTTTTAATATAACCCCTCTCCTGTAATTTTCAGCCACATCTTTATCTATTTTTTTCAAAACATTATAAACAATGTCTTTTAGTTCATCAGTAGATATTCCATTGTAAATTTTAGTGGTAACTTCAGATATTATTTGATCTAAGTCGTTATAATTTACCCCACTATTTATTAAGGATTTAGCCAATTTGTTTATATCAAATTTCTCCTTTTTCCTATTCCTTTTTATTACGTAGAATTCCGTAGCTTTTGCGGTAAAATCTTTAATACTTATCATTTAATCACCCAAAAGAGTAGATGAAGTTTATATAAGCTTATGTTTGCTCTACCATATTGACATTGAAATCGTATTTACTTTCTCAGTAATAACATATAAAGATAACGGAACGAATTCATTTTAAATACTTTAAATAAGTGCGATAATCTTTTAAAATAGTATATAAATGGTAGAGATGTCTTTATTAAACTAAATAACGATTTATATTGATTTATTATGTTGAAATATCAGTAACGATTAATTTAGTTAATCTATTTTTTATTTGCTCAATTGTTCTCCAATAATCTCATCTACTCTCTTTAAAAACTCTTTCACTTTATCTTTTGGGACTACGGCTCCAGAGGCAACGTTATGCCCTCCTCCGTTACCACCAAATTCTTTTGCAACTGCCATAGCCACACTTAAATTTAAACCCCTATTTACGAGCTCTTTATTTCCTCTTGCAGAGAACTTGGCTATATCTCCTTCAATATGGTATCCAATAACTGGTTTATCCTCAACCAATATTGAGGCAATAACACCAATCATTCCTTTTTTACCTTCAAAGTAATAAATATTATTTAATTTTTTTAGTTTGACATTTTTAAGCTCATTAACTAAATTCTTTTTATACTCCCATAAGACCTCATTACCAATTTTTATACACTCATCATCCTCTAAGCATATCCCAATACCAACTGCAAACAATCCATTTCTGCCAACTGCATTCAACATTTCAGACAATAAAAACGCATCTTTAACCTTATGCTCAATTAAATACCTATCAATTATTAAATTTTCAATTTTTGGATATTTGAAGATTATTGCAGATAAAAGCTTTTTTCTATCAGCTTCGTCTAATTCTTTTTTATTTGGATCGATGCCAATCTCTTTTAAAAACTTAAATGCCTTTACTTCAGAGGCTAACTCTGGAATATATGGTTTAGTGCAATATGCAATTGCCTTATAAATTTCTACGTTGTATATGTTATAGATTATATCGCTAATTATTTTGATATATCTATACTCCCTTGCCTCATTCACTATAAACTTATTTAATCCCAAAAGAGGATTGTATTGCATGTCCCCAATAATTCCAGCTATTGCTAAGACGCTTAAATCATAGTATCCAAACTCTCTCGCTACCAAATAACAAACTCCACTAGCTGTTATTTCCCTCGCTCCATCTATTCCAAAGATGTGAGGATTTAGCTGAATGATATTTTCATTAACAAAGCTATCTTTTACAACTGGAGGATGATGATCCAATATTATAGCGTTAAAGTCATGCTTTATTATATCTTCTATCTGCCCACTCCCCATATCTGCAAATATAAAAAGTGGCCTATTTACCTCATTTTCTTTAGCCAATTTTTCAATAACTTCTTTTGATAAATGCTCAACAACAGTTAAATGAAACAACTTGTTTGTTCTCATTAGCATTTTAGCTAATATCCCTCCACTACTCAACCCATCGGTATCATGGTGAGTTATAACTCTAATATACCCAGTGTGGTTCAATATTTTCTCTTTAATTGCCTTAGTAACTTTTTCTATTTCGTTAAGTTTTTCCATCATAATCTCACTATTTTAATTTTTGATAACATTATTATATTTTTGTAATAAAAAATTTGTTTTACTTAAACCATAAAATTGGTGATATATTTGAAACAGCCTTTATTAAATAAATTGAAAAATAACCTCAAAAAGAAATTTGAAAACAAAAGAGTTATTGTTGCCTATTCTGGAGGAATAGACAGCTTACTTTTATCTATATTGTTATCTGAAATCACTGAAACTCTATGTGTTTTTATAAAAACTCCTTATATTTCAGAATGGGCTTTAAATAATGCAATTACAAACGCAGAAAAATATGGCTTAAATTTAAAAGTTGTTGAAGTTAATAAAATCATTAAAAATGTTCCAGAAAGATGTTATTTATGCAAAAAAATGTTTTTTGATATATTAAATAAAGAGAAAGAAAAATATAAATACGATTTTGTTGTAGATGGAACTAATTACGATGATTTATTTGAGGATAGGCCTGGATTAAAAGCTAAAGAAGAATTTAATGTAATCTCTCCATTTGTGGATTTTAAAATTGGTAAAAAAGATATTTTAAATATAGCTAAAGAACTAAATATCAACATCCCTCCAAAGGAAACATGTTTATTGACGAGATTTGAATTTAATAGAGAAATTTCAATTGAAGATTTAAAAAAGATTGAAGAATTGGAAGAATTTTTAAGAAATTATGTAAATGGGGCTATAAGAGTTAGAGATCATAAAGATATTGCAGTTATTGAAATTGAAAGTGGATTTGATGAAATACTCAGAAAAAAAGATAAAATTGTAAAAAAATTTAAAGATTATGGTTTTAAAAAAGTTTGTTTAAATTTGGAAGCTTATTGATGAATCTTGTATCTTAATATGGCCGCAATTCCTTTAAATGCATTTAAAATCATAGCTCCTTCTTCTGTTTCTGATGAAACGGTTATGAGCTTAGTTCCACTCTGCTCACACAACTCTGATAGGTATTCAATATAGTCTTTCTCCTCAATAATGCTTAAAGCTCCTCCACATTTTGGACATTGGGCATTTTTAAGCTCTTCCTCTAATTTAATAAGCTCGAGTTTTGTAACAATCTTTTCTTCCAAATAATCACAGTTGTTACATGCTATTTTTACCTTGTATTTCTCTAACTCCTCAGAAACAATTAGAGTATCAACAGCTCCCATCATTAAAGCCTCTAAAACCTCTTTTTCTCCATAACATGCTAATCCTCCGTCCTCTTTAACTAACTCTTTTAAGAATCTTTGAACAGCTTCTCTTTCTTTCATCAATTCAACATCCTTCAATAATGGGGCTGCTTTCTCTAAAAGTTCCCTTATACCAAACTCCTCTGTATAGCATAA
The DNA here is from genome assembly GCF_000023985.1 of Methanocaldococcus fervens AG86. GTDB lineage: Archaea > AGJL01 > Methanococci > Methanococcales > Methanocaldococcaceae > Methanocaldococcus > Methanocaldococcus fervens. The sequence goes on along the minus strand of NC_013156.1, from coordinate 865,198 downwards.
ATCAAACGTATCCAATACAATCTTTTTAAGCTCATGATGTAAATAATCCCCTTCAACAAACTCGTTTTTAGTATGCCCTGGTCCTCCAACTAAAATTCCTTTAAGTTTTTTCTCCTGCAATAATGGAAGAAATTGCTCATTTGCCTTCTGTCCAACTCTCTGTAAGAATTCATGGGCAGCTAAATCAATAAGCCTTTCTAATCTCCTTGCTGACTGCCCTCCTGCTTTGAACTTTCCAGGAACTCCACTTGTTAGCCTTTTTAGGATGTTTATGTTTCTACCTTTAACCAAGGCTATTGTAGCCTCGTTTCTATCAACCAATATTATTCCATAAACGTCCTTCTCTTCTAAAAACTCTTCTAACGGCTCTAAGTAGAATTCTGAATCACATCTATAGATGTATGTTTTTATAGGTTCTGGTGGCTCTATAACATAAGTTTCCATCTTTTCTGTTCCTGGACCGCTTCTTGGAATCATTCCTGCAAATATAACAACTCCCTTTTCTAATGGCTCTTTCAATAATTTTAACCTCTGCAATATTGCTTCTATTGCCGATTGAACATTTTTTCTTGTACTTTTACTTTTAATGTTTGATGCCTGTGACATTTCTTCTCTTAAATGCTGGGCTACGTCAGAAATTCTTCTTCCTGCGGGTATATATAAGCTAATAAGCTCAGTACCTTTACCTTTTTTTGTTTTTAATTCTTTCAACATTTTTTTAAATAAATATAATTGTTTTGAATCACTTGATGCCATAACTATCACCATAATCCTTTATTTTAAATTTTAATTTCCATTTTTTAAAATCGTAAATTGTGTTTTTTGTGATGATTTATTAAAAATAAGATTAAATGTGGTGGTGTAAAATATTTACAAAAAAAGAATATATATAATTTTGGTTAAGCTGAATCCTTCTTAATGAAATTTTTAACCACATCCAATACGTTCTCTGAAATAACATATTTTGTATTGTCTTTTAATACATTATTAGCCACTTCTAAGGCTTTATAGAGCTGAGCTTCATCTTTGAAGTATTCTCTTGCCGCTTCTGCCACTATCTGTATTGCTTTAGCTTGCCCCTCAGCCTCAATTCTCAAACTTTCTGCAATTCCCTCTGCTCTTAAAATTCTACTCTGCTTCTCTCCCTCTGCCTCTAATATGGCCGCTCTTTTCAACCTCTCTGCCTTCATCTGTTGAGCCATAGCATTTTTTATATCTTCTGGAGGGTCTATCTCTTTAACTTCAACCTTTTCAATCCTGACTCCCCAAGCATCTGTTTCTCTATCCAATATTTCCAATAATTTGGAGTTTATATACTCTCTTTTATTTAAAACTTCATCCAGCTCCATACTACCAATTATTGCCCTTAATGTCGTTTGGGCTAAGTTTATTATGGCATATTCGTAGTCTTCAACTTCTAAAATGGCTTTTTCAACATCTATAACTCTATAGTAAACAACTGCATCAACTTTTACAACTGCGTTATCCTTTGTAATCATCTCCTGAGGAGGAACGTCAGTAACTCTCGTCCTTATATCAACCTTAACAGGCACGTCTAAAAATGGGATGATTATATTTATTCCAGGCTTCAATTTTCCTACAACTCTTCCCAATCTAAATATTAAACCCCCTTCATATTGATTAACAATAACTATGGATTTTACAATTATAAATAAAACAATAATTCCTAATATTAACCAAAACCAAAACATGTTATTCACCTTCAACTTTTTTAACTATTAACGAAACTCCTTCAAAACCAATAACTTTAACTTTATCCCCATTTTTTATTTCATCTTTAGATTTTGCCAGCCATATTTGGTTCTCTATCTCAACCCTCCCATAACCGTTTTCATCAAAGTCTTCTATAGCTTTGGCAATTTTACCAACAAATCTTTCAGCCCCCACTTTTATTTCCTTCCCCATACTATAAACGAATTTATGTAGGATAATTATAGTTAAAACTCCTGCAATTATTGCGGAAATAAAAGCGTATTGTGGAAATATCAATAAAAATATTCCATAAATTAATAAAGCTACCCCTAATACGGGGAAATATAAGCCTGGAATAACAGCCTCTAACGCCATAATCAAAAAACCTGCTAATATAAAGGCATACCCAATCTCCATTTACATCTATCCTCCGCTCATGATAGTAAATATTGATTATAATTCAATATTTAAAATTTTTTATTTTTTCAGTTATGTTTATATATAGATTATATTAAAGTTTATGAAAGATTTTTAAACTCATTGAATAATGCTTTTTAGTTAAAATTAGATGAGGTGGAAAATATGGTAGAAAAAGGAAAAATGGTAAAGATTAGCTATGATGGATACGTAGATGATAGATTATTTGACACAACTAACGAGGAATTGGCTAAAAAAGAAGGAATTTACAATCCTGCGATGGTTTATGGACCTGTAGCTATTTTTGCAGGAGAGGGGCAGGTGTTGCCAGGTTTAGACGAAGTTATATTGGAGATGGATGTTGGAGAAGAAAGAGAAGTTGTTTTACCTCCAGAAAAGGCATTTGGTAAAAGAGACCCATCAAAGATAAAATTAGTTCCATTATCAGAATTTAAAAAGAGAGGTATTAAACCAATAAAAGGATTACCAATTACAATAGATGGAGTGCCAGGAAAAATTGTAAGTATAAACAGCGGAAGAGTTTTAGTTGATTTCAACCACGAATTGGCTGGAAAAGAGGTAAAGTATAGAATAAGAATTGAAGAAGTTGTTGATGATAAAAAAGAGATGGTAAAAGAGATTGTAAAGATGTACGTTCCAAGATTAGATAATGTAAAGGTAACCATTAGAAATGGAACAGTTAAAATAGAGTTGCCAGAGTTTGCTCCATTTATGCCAAATATTCAGACTGCTAAGATGGCTATTGCCAATGAAATATTGAAGAGATTGGAAGATGCTGAAAAAGTCAACTTTGTTGAAACATTTGAAAGAAAAAAGGAAAGTAAAGAAGAGAAGAAAGAAGAAAAGAGTGAATAAATTTATATATTTTGATTAATTTGAAATCATTACGTAGCTTTTTTATAATTAATCTCCTATATTATTTTTTAGAAGCTTAACTTTTAGTAGTGGATAGTATGAGAGATAAATTTGGTAGGGAGATTGGGTCTTTTAGGATTTCTATAACAAATAAATGCAATTTAAACTGTTTTTATTGCCACAAAGAGGGGCATAATTCCAATAATGGCAGATATATGACTGCTGAAGAGATTGGGCTTATAGCTAAAACATCAACGAAATTTGGAGTTAGAAAAGTAAAAATTTCTGGTGGAGAGCCTTTATTAAGAAAAGATATCTGTGAAATCATTGAAAACATTAAAGATGAAAAGATAAAAGATATCTCATTAACAACTAATGGAATCCTCTTAGAAAATTTAGCTGATAAGCTTAAAGATGCTGGATTGGATAGGGTTAACGTGAGCTTAGATACGTTAAATCCTGAATTGTATAAAAAGATTACAAAATTTGGAGATGTAAATAAGGTTGTAAATGGAATTAAAAGGGCTATAGAAGAGGAATTAACTCCTTTAAAGGTTAATTTTTTAGCTATGTCAATTAATATTAAAGAGCTACCAGAAATTATGGAATTTTGCAGAGATGTTGGGGCTATACTACAAATTATTGAGTTTATTCCATTAAAAGAGGGTCTTAAAAAATACTATTATGATATATCATCAATAGAAAATGAAATTAAAGAAAAAGCTGATAAAGTTATTACAAGAAAATTTATGCAGAATAGGAGGAAATATATATTAGATGATGGATTGGAAGTTGAGTTTGTAAGACCTATGGATAACAGCGAGTTTTGCATGCATTGCACAAGGATAAGATTAACTTACGACGGTTATTTAAAGCCCTGCCTGTTGAGAGATGACAACTTGGTTGATATTTTAACTCCACTTAGAAGGGGAGAGAATTTAGAGCCATATTTTATTGAATGTATTAATAGAAGGGAGCCATATTTTAAATTATAGAATTTTTTAATTTTAGAATGTAGTTAAATATCTTCTCTACTTCTTTTGCAGCTTTTGAATTTAAATCTATAGGTTTTCCCATAAAATCACTTTTTACTACCTCTTCATCATAAGGAATAAATCCTAAAACTTCTAAACCAAGCTCCTCTTTAATAATACTTTCCAATAATTTTTTATCCTCATCTCTCACTTTATTGACAACCACACCCAAATGCTTTATTCCCAAATCTTTGGCTAATTTCTTCATCCTTTTTGCAGTTATCAACGATTTTTTTGTAGGTTCTATAACAATAAGCATTAAATCAACGGTATCTATTGTTTTCCTTCCAAAATGCTCAATACCTGCTTCCATGTCTAAGATAACAACTTCATCCCTCTTTAAAATTAAATGCCTTAACAACCTCCTCAATAAAACAGAGGCTGGGCAGACACACCCTTCTCCTCCCTCTTCTATAGTCCCCATAACCAAGATAGTTATGTTTCCTACTTTATATCCAACTTTGTCAATTAAATCATCAACCTTTGGGTTCATTTTAAAAACATTTCCATAAGTTCCTGGTTTAGCCCCAGTTCTCTCTTCAATTATATCATGCCTTTTTGATAATGGAATTATCTCTTCTTCAATCCCAAAAGCCAAAGCCAACGTAGGATTTGGGTCGCAATCAACTCCAATAACTTTAAATCCTCTTTTCTCAAATAATCTCATTAATGTTGAAGCAATAAATGTTTTTCCTACTCCTCCTTTTCCAGTTATTGCTATTTTCATTTTTATCACATTATTATTTAGTGTTATTGAATAATTTTCTTTATCGCATTCCAAACCAAAAATGATTGTGGTTTTAAAGTTCCTTCAATAGGATTTAGGAATAAAATGTTTCTTTTAACTAAAAATTCCCTAATTTTTTTATTTATTGTTATATCGTCAATTTCATAGTTTTCTTTAAATATTTTTAATGTCTCAACAACTTTTTTATAAAGCTCTTCATCTTTTTCTTTAACATCCTCTAAGAAGTATTTTAATTTTTGTTGTTCATCCATTAGTAAATAATCTAAAATCTCTTTTAACTCCTTATATCTTAACTTATCAATAACATAGATTATATCTACCGGCTTTCCTCCCACATGGGTATAAATTAACTCTTTTTCATCATCAGATAATTTTTTATTTAAAATATTTTCTGATAGAAAATCAATAAATTTTATTGCTGTCTCTTTATCAAAGTCATCCACTAAAATGTAATCTACTCTACCTTTTAACATTGCCTCGTTATAAACTCTCTCAATAAATAAACTATCAGAACTTAAACAGAAAACATGACATAAATGCTTATGCTTAGTTAAGGAGACAAAATAATTAAACAATTCATAAATTAAAAACCCATTAATCTTCATATCACCGATTTTTTGTAACTCATCTATAATTAATATTGGCTGCTTTCCTTCTTTTTTAATATCCATCAATACCTTAGTTATGTATCTAAAAACATTTTTGGTCGTTTTCTTTTTAAAAATCTCATTTAGAGTATTTTTAGGTATTGGGATGCCATACAAACTTGGTAACTCATTAATAAGAGATTTTATTATCTCTGTTGGGTTTTTATCCCCCTCATACTCTTCGAACAATACTTCAATGAAGTCATCATATCTTGATATAAAAATCTCCCTCAAATCAAAATAAAATACAACGTATTTGTCTTTATCTAACCTATTGTTTATTATCTCATTAATTAAGGCAGTTTTTCCTGAATTTATAGAGCCGTATATAAAATTAATTCTTTGTGGCTCTGACTCAATGATTGAAAGAATTTCTTTAATCTCTTTTTCTCTATTAAAAAATCTCATAAATATTCACCAAAATTTAAATTTTTATCTTACTTATTTTTTAACATTATTTCTTGCGAGATTTTTATAAATTTCTACTAAATATTTAGATATATTAAAATTAATTTTTAGCCATTTAAAAAAGTTGCAAACATTTGTAACTTTTTTTATTTTAAAATTAAGAAATATATTATCTTAAATTTAGAATATCTAAGATATAACAAAAATTCTTATTTTAAAACTATTGTTATAACCGTTTCATATCGTAAGGTTTATATAGTAGTTTGTCGAAGGTATATACCGTCAAATACAAAAACTAAAAACTTAGGTGATAATGTATGGCTATGAGCTTAAAGAAAATCGGTGCTATTGCTGTTGGAGGTGCAATGGTTGCTACTGCATTAGCAAGTGGAGTTGCTGCTGAGGTAACAGTTCAGGGAGAAGTTACAAAAGACTTATTCGTTAAAAATGGACAGCCAAACTGCTACGTTGTCGTTGGTGCTGATGCACCATCAACAATGGATGTTGTCTCAGCAGCTGACATTGCAGCTAAAATAGGAAGCTTGTGCTACAAAGAAGGAACAGTCGAAGATGGAAGTGCTGATATAACAGTTCACGCAGAAGCTAAATCAGATGACGTCGATGTATATGCGGAGACAATTCCTGAAGGCAATTACACAGTATTCGTTGCAGCATCAGACAGCGACTATGCAGATGCATTTGAAAATGATACTGGAGATCCATACGGATTAGCTGATGCGTTAGGTGTTGATGATGATGAACTCAATGAAATCGTCAGCTTAGGTGATGTATCAACAATGTTAAAGATTGAGGATGTCGACCCAAAAGATTGGTATGACAGCGATGATGATGCTGGAGAGATTGTAGCAGTTGCAGTTCAAAATGACTCAGGAGAATTAATGGTAGATAAAAAAAATGCAGTTTATATGTCATTAGTTTATACTAATGACGAAGAGAAGTTTGAAAATACAACAACATTGAAAGAAGGTATGGTAATTCCATTCTTAGGAAAAGAAGTAGCTGTAGTAGATATTGATGCAGATGAAGATACAATATACGTTGGAACTCCAGTATTCAATGGAATCTTAAAAGAAGGAGAAACTTATGATGTAGGAAACGGCTACACAGTTAAAGTAAAATCAGTATTGAAATCAACAAAAGCAGGAGAGTACAAGGTAACTGTTGATATATTAAAAGATGGTAAGGTTGTTAAAGAAGAATCAGATAAAGTAACAAACGAAACTACAATGGAAGTAGTTTATGGAGACGATGTAGGGGTTGTTATACACAGTGCTTGGATGGATGTTGGAGAGAACTACGGGTATGCAGAGTTGTTAATTGCAAAGGATGTTAAAGCATTAGAGCTTAACGAAGAATACGAAGAAGATTGGGTAATATATGCAGTACAAAAGGATAGCTCTAATATAGTATTGAAGAAAGATTTAAGCGATAATGATCAAATTGTTGGTATCGCTTTAAGATACGAAGGAGATGAATTCGAAGATTTAGATGACGGAGACGAAATAGACATCCTCGATTATGTAACATTCAAATTAGATGACAAAGACAAGGAGGATAAATTATACGTCTACTTCTCAATGGACAAGACTGTTGATGCTACAGTAAACGTTGGAGAAAAAGTTACTGCATTGAATGCAGAAGTTAAGTTGAAGGGTATTGAAGCTAATGCAGTTGAGCCAGTTGCATTAACAGCACCAATTGCTAAGTTAGATACAGAAGTTAGCTTAGACACAGCTGACAAGAACTTAATCTTAGTTGGTGGACCAGTTGCAAACAAATTAACAAAAGCTTTAGTTGATGCTGGAAAATTAGCTTTAGACAACGACAGCCCAGCAACAATCGCTGTCTTACCAGGAGAGGCAAACGGACATGATGTTGTTGTAGTTGCTGGTGGAGACAGAGAGAAGACAAGAGAAGCTGCTTTAGAATTAATCAAGATGCTCTAAATTCCCCAACTCTCTTTTTTTATTTTTGGAAATATTAATTCATAAATTTAAATTAATAATTAAATTTAGGAGTTATTTATTTAAACCTAAAGCTATTTTTTATAAATAAAAAGGTTTAGGTGAAGCATAATGGAGATGCCAAAAGATTATAATATAGGGATTGAAAAGGAGATACAAAAGAAGTGGGAAGAGAGTAAAATTTACAAATTTGATGAAGAAAGCGATAAGCCACCATATATTATAGATACTCCTCCACCATATCCAACTGGAAGATTACACTTAGGGCATGCATTGAACTGGACTTACATGGATATAATAGCAAGATACAAAAGAATGAAGGGATTTAACGTTCTCTTCCCACAAGGATGGGATTGTCATGGACTGCCAACAGAGGTTAAAGTTGAAGAGATATATGGCATAACAAAGTCAGATGTTGATAGGCATAAATTTAGAGAGTTGTGTATTAAATTAACAGAAGAAAACATTGAAAAAATGAGAAAACAGATAAAATCCTTAGGAATTTCTATTGATTGGGACAGGGAATATATAACAATGACTCCAGAGTATATCAAAAAATCCCAAACTGCCTTTGTTAGGATGTATAAGGATGGGTTAATTTATAGAGGTAAATTCCCAGTAAATTGGTGTCCAAGATGTCAAACAGCCATTGCATTTGCTGAGGTTGAATATAAAGAGAGGGAAAGCAAATTAAATTATATAAAATTCCCAGCTGCTGATGGAGATGGGCATTTACTGATAGCAACAACAAGGCCTGAATTGATGGCTGCATGTGTAGCTATCTTAGTACATCCAGAGGATGAAAGATATAAGCACCTAATTGGGAAGGAGTTTATAGTTCCATTGTTTGGACATAAGGTTAAGTTATTGGCTGATGAGGATGTAGAGAAAGAATTTGGAACTGGGGCGGTTATGGTTTGTACCTTTGGAGATAAGACAGACGTTTTATGGGTTAATAGGCATAAATTGGAGATTAAAAAGGCAATTAATGAAAAAGGAGAACTAACAGAAATAGCTGGAAAGTATAAAGGATTGAAAACAGAGGAGGCAAGAAAAAAGATTATTGAGGACTTAAAGAAAGAGGGCTATTTAGTTAAGCAAGAACCAATAAAACAGAATGTTGGCGTTTGTTGGAGATGTAAGACACCAATTGAAATTATCGTTACTGAGCAATGGTTTGTTAATGTTAGGAAGCTAATTCCAAAGGTTAGGGAGATAGCTGATGAGATTAAATGGGTTCCACAGCACATGAAAATCAGGCTTTTAAATTGGATTGAAGACATGGATTGGGATTGGGTTATAAGTAGGCAGAGGATTTTTGCAACACCAATACCTGTATGGTATTGCCCAAAATGTGGAAATGTAGTTGTTGCTAAGGAGGAGGATTTACCAATAGACCCAACTAAAACTGGCTATGTTTGTGATAAGTGCGGAAACACTGACTTAATCCCAGAGACAGATGTCTTAGATACGTGGATGGACTCTTCAATAACACCAATGGTTATAACAAAGTGGTTGGATGATGATGAGTTCTTTAAAAAACACTATCCTGTCCAACTAAGACCACAAGGGCACGATATAATTAGAACGTGGGCATTCTATACAATAGTTAAATCAATTGCCTTAACTGGAAAAAAGCCATGGGATGAGATTGTTATAAATGGGATGGTGTTTGGAGAAGATGGACATAAGATGAGTAAGAGTAGGGGGAATGTTGTAGAGCCGGATGAAATTATAGCTAAGTATGGAGCAGATGCTTTAAGATTGTGGGCAAGTAATAGCGTTATTGGAGATGATGTCCCATTCCTATGGAAAGAGGTTGATTACGGCTATAGATTCTTAAGAAAGTTCTGGAACGCTTGCAGATTCGCTAAAATGCACATAAGTGATGATATTATTGATGAGCTAAAAAAACCAATGGAAATTAGCAATCCAATTGATTTATGGATTTTGAGTAAGTTGCAGAGATTAATTGAGAGAGTTGATAGGGACTTAGAGAATTATAGGTTTAACACAATAGTTGAGATTTATAAATTTGTTTGGCATGAGTTTTGTGACAACTACATAGAGATGGTTAAATATAGATTGTATGGAAACGATGAGGAGGCAAAGAAAGAGGCAAGATGGACGTTATACTATGTAATTGATAAATTAGTAAGATTGCTGTGCCCGTTCGCTCCACACTTCTCAGATTATATGGCAGAGATTTACAAGATAGATAACCTCCACTTCTCATTCCCAGAGGTTGATAAAAAGCTAATAAATGAAGAGGCAGAGAAGTTTGGGGAGATAGCTAAAAACACCGTTATATCAATTAGAAGATTTAAGGCAAATTCAGGAATGGCTTTAAACGCTCCAATAAAATACGTTGAGATTTACACAGAAGATGAGGAAACATATTCAGCATTAAACAAAACTGCTGAAGACATTAAAGGAACGTTGAAGATTGAAGAGCTTAAAATAATTAAAGGAAAACCGGCCCTTGAATCAAAGATAGTTGAAGTAATTCCAGATAAATCAAAGATAGGTCCAGAATTTAAGAAGAATGCTAAGGCAGTTATGGATTTAATTAAGAATGCTGATGAAAAGACGCTTGAAAAAATAATAAACGAAGGTTTAGAAACAGAGTATGGAGTTATTAGGAAGGAACATATTAAAGATGTAAAAAGAGCTTTATTCTGTGAAGGAGAAGAGGTAGATTCAGTTGATATTGAAGGAGTTTTAGCAGTGGCAATAATTAGAAAATAAAAATAAAAGATAAAAACTATTTTTTAATTTTTTATTTAATTTTTATTCATCATAGACTTTTATTCCCCATTTTGTCCTAATCTCCTTAAATTTCTCTTTTAGTTTTTTGGTAATCTCTCCAACTTGTCTGTTGTTTATAACTCTACCGTCTATCTCAAATACAGGTACAATTTCAGCTGCTGTTCCTGTTATAAATAGCTCATCAGCAGTATATAAATCGTTAAGAGTTAAAGGTTCTTCAACAACTTCAATGCCTTCTTCTTTAGCTAACTTTATGACAACATCCCTTGTAATTCCTTTTAAAATACTTTGATAAACTGGCGGAGTTTTTAAAACTCCATTTTTAACTACAAAGATGTTATCTCCAGTTCCTTCAACAACAAAGCCCTTATCATCCAATAAAAATGCCTCATCAACTCCAGCGTAGTTTGCCTGAATCTTTGCCAATATGCTGTTTAAATAATTTAGAGATTTAACAGCTGGATTTAAAACATCTACTGGCAATCTTCTAACTGATGCGGTTATAACCCTAATTCCATCCTCCCCCAACAAAGGAGGCATTGGAATTGCTATACAAAAGATAGTAGGCTCTTTACACTTTCTTGGGTCTAATCCTAAATCCCCAACGCCTCTTGTAACAACCAACCTTATGTATGCATCTCTCAAATTGTTAACTCTCAGAGTTTCTAAAACAACCTCAATCATTTCCTCCTTTGTTAATGGTATGTCTATGCATAGGGATTTTGCTGAATCATATAATCTATCTATATGCTCCTTCAACATAAAAACAACGCCATCATAAGCCCTTATACCTTCAAAAACTCCATCTCCATATAATAAACCATGATCAAACACTGAAACTTTTGCATCCTTTTCATCAACAAATTTTCCATTTAGATAGATTTTCATAACCTCACCTATGCTAATTATACAAAATAAAAATAAAATGAATAATTGGTATATAAAATTTGTCTATCACAAAAATAAAAATAAATTCTATTAATTGTTTATCCCGTTCTTTTCAACATCTTATTCTTTTTTCATTTCCTCCTCCAATTCTTCCTCCTTTATCCTCTCCCCTGTAATCATATAAACTACTCTATCTCCTATTGAAGCCACAATATTCCCGCTTCTCTCTAAATACTTACCAGCAAATATTATTTCAGTAGCTAAAGTTAAATTTTTTGGGTCTTCAATGATTTTACTGATCATACTCCTATAAAGCTGTTCATATAGATTATCTAACCTTTTGTCCATTTCATAAACGTCTCTTGCTAATTTTTCATCCCTGTTTTTAAAAGCAATCATTGCGTTTCTTATCATATTTATTAAATAGTCTTTCATGACAACCAATAGCTCATTCTTTCTATTGCCATCAACATTTGACTTTAACAAAATCTTGCAAATTTTTGATGCATTATCTCCAACTTTCTCTAACTTTGAGGATATTTTGATGGCAGTCATCAACTCCCTTAAATCTCCAGAAACTGGCTGATACAAGGCAATGGCTTTAACACACTTATCTTCAATCTCGATTTCCATTAAATCTATCTCATTATCCCTTTTTCTAATCTGTTTAGCAAGCTCTTTATCTCCTTCTGTAAATGCTTTTATTGAAGCGTCAAGTTGCTCAATACATAAATCAGCCATCTTCATTAAACCCTCTTCAATCTCCTTTAACGCTTTCTCAAATTTTTTAATCATTTAATTCACCTAAATTGATTTTTAACCAAATCTACCACTAATATAATCATCCGTCTCCTTCTTCTGTGGATTTAGGAATATCTGCTCCGTCTCTCCAAATTCAATTAATTTCCCCATCAAGAAAAAGGCAGTATAATCAGAAACCCTACTCGCCTGTTGCATGTTGTGAGTAACAACAACTATTGTATAGTCCTTAGCTAATTCAACCATCAACTCCTCTATTTTTAAGGTAGATATAGGGTCTAATGCAGAGGTTGGTTCATCCATCAATAAAACCTCCGGCTTAACTGCTATTGCCCTCGCTATACACAACCTCTGCTGCTGTCCCCCTGATAACGATAAAGCGTTTTTATGAAGCTCATCTTTAACCTCATCCCACAAAGCCGCTTTTTTTAAAGCCCACTCGACAATCTTATCCAACTCCTTTTTATCTTTAATTCCGTGAATTCTTGGGCCGAATGCAACGTTATCATAAATACTCATTGCAAAAGGATTTGGCTTTTGAAAAACCATTCCAACTCTCTTCCTCAATTCATAAACATCAACATCTTTGTCATAGATGTTTTTTCCATCTAATAAAACCTCTCCCTCTATCTTAACATTTGGGATTAAATCATTTAACCGATTTAAACATCTTAAAAATGTTGATTTTCCACACCCACTCGGTCCTATTAATGCGGTTATCTTCTTCTCATAAATTGGGAGATTTATATCAAATAATGCCTGTTTTTCCCCATACCATAAATTTAGGTTTTTTGTTTCCATCTTTATCTTTGCCATTTTATCCCTTTTTAGAGTTTTATATCATCCTTCAAAGAGTATCTTATTGGGATGAATATAGCTAAAAATATTATTAGCATGACCAAAGAAGCTCCCCAGGCAATTTGGTGGTCTTCAATTGAAGGACTTTGAACCAATGTGTAGATGAGGAGGGGTATAGCCCCAACTGGCTCTAATGGATTTGTTGGATAAACTTCATATAATCCACCAGCTGTAAATAGGAGAGGAGCTGTTTCTCCAGCAACCTTTGCCATACCTATTAAGATACCTGTTAAAATCCCTTTTTTAGCCATCTTTGTGATAACTTTGAATATTACCTGTGCCCTCGTGCATCCTAATGCATATCCTCCTTCTTTATAAATTCTTGGGATTTCAGCCATTGCCTCTTCTGTATAAACAGCAACATAAGGAGTTAATATTAAAGCCAATGCCAGAGCTCCGGCTAATGCAGAAAAAGTTCCCATTGGAATAACTAAGATACCCATAACAAAAGTCCCAACTAATATAGTTGGAAATTCCAACATTATTTGTAATAACATCTTTGTAGCTCTCCCAATAAAGCTGTTTGGAAATTCATAGGCATAAGCACCTGCTAAGAAAGCCAGAGGTAAGCCGATTATAGTGGCTAATGCTGTAAGCATTAAAGTTCCTACTATTGCTGGGCCTATCCCTCCCTCACTTAATGTTCCAGTTATAAATGTTAATCCCCTCTCCAATACTATTGGCAGACCTTTTTCAAAGATTGAAATTATTATGTGGAATAATGGGATTATTGCCAACAAAGTTAATGCTCCGACAATAAATAAAAATATTTTGTCTTTAATCATTCTAATAGCTTTATGTTTATTGGAAGACATACTCTCTCCACCTCTTTAGATAATAGAGTCCAATAATATTGACAATTAAGCCTATAACAAACAGCACCAATCCAGCTGAGTAAAGGACTGAGGTCATATATTCATATAAAACTGCGTTTCCAAACTGGTTTGCTATTAATGAGGATATTGTATATCCGGGGGCGAATAGCTTGTAAGTTAAGTTGAAAGAGTTTCCAATAACCAATGAAACAGCAACTGTTTCACCCAAAGCCCTACCAAAAGCCAATATAAGCCCTGAAATTATAGCCGGTTTTATATATTTTATTAAAACCTTTGTTGTTTCATACCTCGTAGCTCCTAAAGCTATCAACCCCTCTTTGTAAACAGATGGGATCATTGCATAAGCCTCTCTAATAATAGCCGCTGCAAATGGAGTAACCATTATTCCCAATAAAATACCTGCTGATAGATAGGAATAACCTGATAACGGTGGATAGTCAAATAATGGGATAAAAGAGAGATTTTCATACAAAAATTTCATTATGTGGTCTCTTAACAAAGGGACTAAAATAAATGCTCCCCATATACCATAGATTATTGTTGGAAGCCCAGCCATAATATCTGAAATTATAATTAAAGGATACTTTAACTTTTTAGGAGCATAATCATTGACAAATATCGCATAACAGAGTGATAGAGGCAGGGCTATTAAAACAGCAATTGTTGCCGTATATATACTTCCCCAGATTGGTGCTGCCAATCCATAAACTTCTTTTGAAGCTTCTTCTGCAGCCTGCCAAACATTTGTTATAAACAAATTAATACCATACTTTTCAATTGCTGGAAGTGCACTGAAGAAATAAAAGCCCAATATTAATATAAATAATATAAACACAATGATTATGGCTGGTAATGTTATTATTTTAAATTCATCTATCTTTTTTCTCAGATTCATGTTTTCTACCTAATTGGCATTTTATTACATGATTTGTGAATTACTTTTAAATTAGTTAAATGATATTTTGATATTTATACCTTACTTAAAAATTATCGTTAAAAATATAATAAAAATAAAAAAAGCGATTCTAATATATAAAAAATATAAGAATTTCTATTCTTTTATCATATTTACTGCGTCTAATCCAATTTTAGCTACATCTTCTGGCAATCCAACATAACCAGGAGCTAAATGTTCTGGTTTCTGCCCTTCAGTTAAAATCCATGTTAAGAATTCTTTTATAGCCTTAGCTTTTTCTGAAGAGTAGTGTTTATTGTTTTTATTTTCCCAAACCAATAGGTGTGTGAATGCAACTATTGGGTAAGAGTTATCTCCTGGAGCGTTTAATAACTGTTCAAGGTCTTCTGTATAACCTTCTCTTGGACTTGGAATATTTTCTTTAAGAGCTGAAACAGCTGCTTTAATTGACCCATCGTTAGGAGTTACGAATTTTCCATTTTTATTTTCTAATGCTGCTACTGGAAGTTTTTCCTCAATTGCATATGAAAGCTCAGTGTATGCTATTGAATATGGTGTTGATTTTAATGTTGCTACAACTCCTGAGTTACCTTTTCCTGCAACACCCCTTCCCATTTTATCAGCTGGCCAATCTACAACTTTCCCTGCACCAACCTTTTCAGCCCAATCTTTGCTTATCAGGCTTAGGTATGTTGTAAATATAGCTGTTGTTCCACTTGCGTCACTTCTATGAACGACGATAATCTTTTTATGTGGAAGTTTATCTGCAACCTCTGGATTTATTTCTTTAATCCTTTCATCATCCCAGTATTCAATCTTACCTAAGAATATATCAGCTAAGACATCTCTACTTAATTTTAATGTCTTGTTTCCAATCTCTGGGATGTTATAGGTTATAACAACTGCTCCAACGATTTCTGGGAATTGTAATGGCTGATCTCCAGTTTTTAAAAATGAATTCCACATTTTTTCCTTAACTGGAGGGTCAGTTCTTCCAATATCAGTTAATCCTTTTAAAAATGCTTGTTGTCCGTAACCACTCCCTCCACCTTCATATTCAATTTTAACATTTGCGTGGGTTTTTTGATAATCATTAATCCACTTTTGTATTTGATATTGTGGAAATGTAGCTC
Organism: Methanocaldococcus fervens AG86; assembly: GCF_000023985.1. Classification (GTDB taxonomy): domain Archaea; phylum AGJL01; class Methanococci; order Methanococcales; family Methanocaldococcaceae; genus Methanocaldococcus; species Methanocaldococcus fervens. The sequence goes on along the minus strand of NC_013156.1, from coordinate 849,211 downwards.
CCGTGGTTCTGATTATTATCTTGGTTTCTTCTTCTTTGTTAGATTCCCCTCCAGTGCAACCTGTCATTGATATAATTGGAATTATTAAACAAAATCCTAATATTAAAGCCAATAGCTTTTTCACAACACCACCTTTTTGAGTTATGTAACTTTTAATATGTTTTAAGATACATAAAGGTATATAAAGTTTTCTATTTTGAATTAAAATTCATATTTTATGAACATCATGTTTTAATAAATAGAAATAAAATAGGCAAAAATCAACTAAATGAAAAATTGGTGATATTGTGATTGGTATAATAGGAGGAACAGGAATTGCGAGCATATTGAAAGGAGATAAGGAAGAGATTATCAATACAAAATATGGGAAAGCTAAGGTAGTTATTGATAAAGAAAGCGATGTAGTATTGCTATTTAGACATGGAATAAAGCATAACATCCCACCGCATAAAATAAACTATAGGGCAAACATCTATGCATTAAAAAAGCTTGGTGTTGAGAGAATTTTGGCAATAAACTCAGTTGGTTCATTGAAAGAAAATTTAAAACCAGGGATGTTTTTCATTCCAAACGATTTCATTGAATTTACAAAAAAGAGGGAAGAAACTTTTTACGATGAGGAAAAGGTTGTTCATATAGATATGACAGAGCCATACTGCCCAGATTTAAGGAATGTTTTAAAAAAGATATCGGAGAGAAATAACTTCTCTTATGGAGAAGGAGTTTATGTTTGCACTGAAGGGCCGAGATTTGAAACAAAAAAAGAGATTGAGATATATAAAAACTGGGGGGATGTTGTAGGAATGACAGGTTATCCAGAGGTTGTTTTAGCGAGGGAATTGGAGATGTGCTATGCCTCTTTATGTAGTATAACAAACTATGCATGTGGGATATCAAAAAATGTATTAACAGTTGATGAGGTTTTAGAAAAGATAAAAGAGATGGAAGATAAAATTTTAAGAATTGTTGAAGAGTTCATAAATTACGATTTTGGAGAAAGAAAATGTATTTGTAAAGATGCTTTAAAACATGCAGTTATTGAATAATCTTAGCTTCTAAATGGCTCTGCAGTATTTTTTTCAATATTGTATTTTAGGAAGAAGTGAGTTTCCCTACCTTTAAATATTTCTGGATGAAGGATTGTAGCTAAATCTAACAGTACTTCATCAGTTTTTAGCAAACCAACTTGCCAATAATCAGGGCTTACACAAAATACTCTTCCATTTTTAACAGCTTTAAATGTTTCATAACCTGGATGGTTTTCTTTGAAGTTGGATAGCCATGTTGTTGATGATGGAATTATCCAGATATCTGCATCCTTTGCCTTTTCAGCAAATGTTTCATAATCAATCTTTGCATTTTCTGTTCCATTTAACTCCTTGAAAATATAATTGCCTTTACATAGCTCAATAGCTTTCACAACATATGAATCCTCTCTTGGGACATAACATCCCCATTTTGAATTGTATCCCCAAATTACAGCTGGTTTTTCATTTACATTTGATAATTTTCCCTTTATTTTTGAGACATTTCCTTCTATTCCATCAAAGTATCCTTTAGCTACATCTTCTTTATTGTAGAATGCTGCAAACATCTTAACCCATTCACATCTTGCTAAATGGCTGTTTTCTAAGTATTCAGCGTCTGCAACATAAGTTATTCCCAAATCTTTACATTTTGATATAACTTTATCTCCACTGTATTCTGGATACACAAATACAACTTGTGGGGATATAACTATTATTTTATCCCAATCTGGGTTGTAGTCTGAGCCAACATCAATTATTTTTCCCTCTGCTAAGCTTTTATTTATATCCTCAAAATACCATTTGTAGGATTTTCCCCACATAATCCCTTTAACTGAATTAATTACTGAGCCATCATCATTTATTGCCTCCATTAAAGCAATATGAGTGGAACTCATTACAACAACATTTTTTAAAGGCACGTTAATCACTTTATCATATTTTCCTTCAGCCCAACCAGGTATTGGTTGTGATTCATTTTTTAATAAAAATCTCTGTCCTGTAGCGTCTACAAATATTTTATATGCCCATTTTTCTCCGTTGTATGGGTTAACAACATTTCCATTTTCATCATAATATATTAAATTCATGTATTTGGCATACTTTGCAATATTTGGAATTTCTGCTTTTTTTAAACTTTTGTTCCCTCCTATAACGCTCTTCTCATTTATGCATCCTGGTAGCATGGAGATTACTGCCATTATTAACCCAAGAACTAAGAGCTTTTTCATGATATCACCAAAATTTAATTAAGGTAAATTTTACGATTTATTAAAAAACCTTTACATATATAAAATTTTTTGTAGTTAATTAAAAATGATTTGAAGAATAAGATACAATTTTAAAATTTATTTTCATGCTAAAACTAATATTTTCGTTATTAATTTGGTAATATTTAAAATAGAAAGTATTTTATCAAGAAATTGGATAAAAAATATCTTTTAGGCTTAATCTAAAAAACAATTAAAAAATCTTAAATATCTCTTTTAATTAATTTTTTATTTGAAAAAGTAATTTATAGACTTAGATTTTTAGTTTTTTGGAGTTGATAAGATGAAACTCTCAATAATTTTAGGGACTAGGCCAGAGATTATAAAGCTCTCTCCCATAATTAGAGTTTTAGAGAAAGAGGATATTGATTGGCATATCATTCACACTAATCAGCATTATTCTGAAAACATGGATAAGATATTCTTTGAAGAGCTGAGATTACCGAAACCAAAATACAATTTAAACATTGGCTCTGGAACTCATGGAGAACAGACTGGAAAGATGTTAATAAAGATAGAAAAAGTCCTTTTAAAAGAAGAGCCAGATGTTGTTGTAGTTCAAGGGGATACAAACACTGTATTGGCTGGAGCTTTAACCGCCTCTAAATTAAAAATAGATGTGGCCCATGTAGAGGCAGGATTGAGGAGTTTTGATAAAAACATGCCTGAGGAGATAAATAGAGTTTTAACAGATCACATAAGTAGTTATCTTTTTGCTCCAACTGAAATAGCTAAAAATAATTTATTAAATGAGGGTATTGAGGAAGATAAGATTTTTGTTGTGGGAAATACAATTGTAGATGCAACACTACAAAATTTAAAGATTGCTGAAAAAAATGAAAACGTTAGGGCTTTTTTCAATAGTATTGTTGATGATAATTATTTTTTATTAACTTTGCATAGGGCAGAGAACGTTGATAACAAAAATAGGTTAAAAAATATCATAGAAGGGATTTTTAAAATAACTGAGTTATATGATGAGGATGTTATCTTCCCAATACATCCAAGAACTAAGAAAAAGCTGAATGAGTTTAATTTATTTGAAAAATTAAAAAGCAATGAGAAAATAAAAATTATTGAGCCTGTAGGTTATTTAGAATTTTTAATGTTGGAGAAGAATGCTAAGTTAATTTTAACTGACAGCGGTGGAGTTCAGGAAGAGGCTTGTATATTAAAAATTCCATGTGTAACTTTGAGGGACAATACAGAAAGGCCAGAAACAGTTGAAGTTGGAGCTAATATGTTAGTTGGAGATGATAAGGGGAAATTAATTAAAGCAGTAGAAATAATGCTTAAAAAAGATATGAATTGGGAAAATCCATTTGGGGATGGAAAGAGTGGAGAGAGGATTGTTAAAATTCTTAAGGATAGTTTTAAATATTAAATGCGATAAACTGTTAGTTAACGGTAATGGCACAATCGTAATGGTGATAGTATGAGTAAGCTTTTATTAAAAACCCCATGCACAACGTGGACGTTAGATAGCTTAATGGCATGTGTTTTTGGCATAAAAGTTTCTGATGTTAAGGTTTATTTTGATATTTTGAAAAATGGGCCGTCAAAAATAAACGATATTGCTGAAAGGATTAAGAGGGATAGGAGTACAGTTCAAAGGTCTGTTCAAAATTTATTAAATGCTGGTTTAGTTAAGAGGAAGCAGGTTAATATAAAAGAAGGAGGTTATTATTACGTTTATGAGGCAATTCCATTTGAAGAGGTTAAAGAGATTATAAAAGATACTATGGAAGAGTGGTGTAAGAGCATGAAAAGATGGGTAGATGAGTTAGAATTTGAAGATGTAGTTAAAGAGTATTTGGAAGAAGAATAAATTTGGATGATTGATATGAAGCTGATATTTTTAGGAACTGGAGCGGCGGTTCCTTCAAAAAATAGGAATCATATAGGGATAGCATTTAAATTTGGAGGAGAGGTTTTTTTATTTGATTGTGGGGAGAACATACAAAGGCAGATGCTTTTTACAGAAGTATCTCCAATGAAGATTAACAAAATATTCATAACTCATCTACATGGAGACCATATATTGGGCATTCCAGGGCTTTTACAGAGTATGGGTTTTTTTGGAAGAAATAAGGAGATTGAGATATTTGGACCAGAAGGCACAAAAGAGCTTATAAAAAGCTCATTAAACCTCGGATTTCATTGTATAGAATTTCCAATAAAAGTTTATGAGATTTGTGAAAAAGAGCCAATAACAATTTATAAAGAAGAGAATTATGAAATAATTGCCTATCCAACTAAACACAGTGTTCCTTCTTACGCTTATATCTTTAAAGAAATTAAGAAACCACGTTTAGATATTGAAAAAGCTAAAAAACTTGGAGTTAGGATTGGACCGGATTTAAAAAAACTAAAAAATGGAGAAGCAGTTAAAAACATTCATGGGGAAATTGTAAGACCAGAGGATGTTTTATTACCTCCAAAAAAAGGATTTTGCTTAGCTTATAGTGGAGATACACTTCCATTAGAAGATTTTGGAAAATATTTGGAAGAGTTGGGATGTGACGTATTAATTCACGAGGCTACATTTGATGATTTAGCTAAAGATATAGCCAAAGAAAATATGCATTCAACAATTGGAGATGCTGTTAGTATAGCAAAATTAGCTGACGTGAAGGCTTTAATCCTAACTCACATCTCAGCGAGATATGATAAAGAGGAATACTTCAACTTATATAAAATGAACGTTAAACAGTATAATGAGGAATTTAAAATTATTATTAGTGAAGATTTAACATCCTATGATATAAAAAGAGATTTGTTGGGGTGAAAGAATGAAAGTAGCTATATTGGGGGGAACTGGAGACCAAGGATTTGGTTTAGCTTTGAGGTTAGCTAAAAACAACAAGATAATAATTGGTTCAAGAAAAAAGGAGAGAGCAGAAGAAGCGGCTAAAAAAGCTAAAGAAATATTAAAGCATAGAGGAATTGAGGCAGATATAATTGGCTTAGAAAATAAAGAGGCAGCAAAAGAAGGAGATGTTGTTATTTTATCAATACCTTATGAGCACACATTATCAACAATAAAACAGCTAAAGGATGAGTTAAAAGGAAAGATAGTAGTTTCTATTGGAGTTCCTTTGGCAACAGCTATTGGAGACAAGCCAACAAGGTTGTTATTTCCACCAGATGGTTCAGTCGCTGAAATGGTTCAAAATGTGTTAAAAGAGAGTAAAGTTGTTAGTGCATTTCAAAACGTTTGCCATGCTGTTTTAGAAGATTTAGAAAATCCAGTTGATTGTGATGTTTTGGTTTGTGGAGATGATGAAGAAGCAAAGAAAGTAGTTATTGATTTGGCTAACCAAATAGATGGAGTTAGAGCAATTGATTGTGGAAATTTGGAAAAATCAAGGATTATAGAAGCAATAACACCATTATTAATTGGATTGAATATAAAATACAAATCAAAAGGAACTGGAATTAGGATTACAAACTTAGATATTTAATTTTTAAATTTTTACGGTGATTTTATGGATGATAAAAGCTATTATCAAGAAATAGAAGAGATTTTAAGGCAGATACTGCAACCAATTGAAAAAATTTCATTTTCTACTTTTGTTAGAGTTGTTAGTGGTTATAAAATTATTCCAATCGATTTATCTAAAAAAGAAGATAAAGAATTAATTGAAGATTTAATTAAGGTATGTTATGAAGTTATTGAAGAAATTAAAAATACAAAAGGTGTAAAAACTAAGGATGGAAAAACACCAAAAAGAGTTAATGAAGTTGGGAATCACATTGAGCATTATATTAAAGATGTTTTAAGCAAATATGGATATGCAATTACTCCAAAAACTAAAAAAGGTAAGCAAAAATCTACTGGATATCCAGATATTGAATTTTGGCATAAAGGAAAGAAAGAAGGAGACGGAAGAGTTGTTTATATAGAGATTAAAACATTCAATGAGAAAAATATCAACTCATCCCATAGAACTTTTTATGCGTCTCCTTCAAAAGATGAAGAAGGGATAAAAATAAGGTTTGATGCTCCTCATTTATGCCTATCGTTTAAGATTGAGAAGTTAGGTAATGACTATCACGCCACTGGCTTTAAAATAGTTGATTTATCTAAATTAAAAGGAGGAATTAAGAGAGAGTTTAATGCTTCCAATAAAGAGTTGTATAAAAAGGATTTAGTTATTTATGAAGATGATTTAAATGAATAAATTTTTATGACAAAAACCAAAATAGAGTAATGACATTATCACGAAATTAATAAAGATAAAATGGTGGAAATATGTCAAAATCCGGAAATAATAACCAAAACTGCCCAAAATGCAATAACAGCCCATGGATACAAAGAGCAAAGAATTTTATTAATCAAAATCAAAATTTTCAACAGGGTACTAATGAATACTATCAAGTTGAAGTAGTAAAGTACTTATTAAATATATGGACATTGTGGAATAAATTGTAGGGTAAAAATATGACGATGTTATGAATGGAATATATTATAACAAAAGTAGAGAAGATTTCCAACATGAAGTGTTGATACCACTAAAAAAAGAAGGTATTATAACAACATTAGTTTATCCAGGTCCTCAAGGAGGAATATTTATCCCATGCGATGAAAATGAAATAAAAGAAGTGGCAAGGCAAGTATTCGAGAGGATAGAAGCTGAACTAGAAAATTTAGAAGGTTCTGCAACAGGAGTTCAGAATATAAAAAAATTAGCAATTCTTTAAAAACTATTGTTAGGCATCTTAAGAATACCATTTAAATAAATGCATCAAGAGTGATTATGTTTTTGTTTCTTACATTATCAAGTTTTCTATTTGTTTTTAAAAGTTCTTTTTTTATTCTTTCTTCTGCAACTCTGCAATAATATTCATCAATTTCAAAACCGATATAATTAACCCCCAATCTAATACATGCAATTGCTGTGCTTCCAATTCCCATAAATGGGTCTAAAACAAGGTTTGTCTTTTTAATCCCATGCAATTTAATACACATCTCTGGAAGCTTTGAAGGGAATGTTGCTGGATGTGGTCTTTCTTTTTCTTTTGACTGAATTGTTTCATAAGGAATAAACCATGTGTTTCCTCTATCTCTTAAATCTCCTTTTCTATTAAATCTCTTTATATTACTTTTATCTTGATAAGGAACACCAATTGCTAATTTATCCAATTTAACATTTCCATTTTTTGTAAAATGGAAGATATATTCATGCATTATGCTTAAAAATCTATCACTGTTTATCGGCTTGTAATGTCCAACAGCAATATCTCCAATAATATTTGGGTAATTTCCAACATCTTCTTTTTGTATTGCAATAGATTTTATCCAGTGAATGGTATTTTGTAATTTAAAATGTTTTCTTATAACATTAGCAACATCAAAGGCAATCCATGGGTCTTTTGCAGTATAACCAATATTTATAAAAAAAGAACCATCATCCTTTAACACTCTCTTTATCTCCCTAACAACTTCTTCAATCCAATTTAAGTAATCATCTCTTCCTAAATTGTCAGAGTATTTATTATATTTTATACCAATATTATATGGAGGAGATGTAACAACAACATCAACTGACTTATCTTTTAATTGTTTCATTCCTTCTAAACAATCCATGCAGTAAATTTTATTTACCTCCATTTTAATCCCCTAAACTATTTGTTATCAATTCTGCAAGCTTCTCTACACCTTTAATTCCTCTATCAAAATCATTTAAATTTAAATGTTCTTCCTTAGAGTGGGCAAGCTCTAACTTTCCAACTCCATAAATAACAGTATCAGCGTTTAAAAACTTATTGAAATAGAATGCCTCACAAGTAGCATTGAAAAATGATATTTCAAACTCTTTTGATAATTTATTTATCAATTCTTTATTTTCAAGCATATAGAAATCTGCATAATGCCTTCCGGGATTTAATGAACCTTTTATATGAGTTGAATAATCTTTTTGAGACAAAAACTTCTCTATCTTTTTTATTATGTCTTTTTCAACACTTCTAACGTCAAATAAGACATAGGCATAATCTGGGATGATATTACTTTGAATTCCTCCTTTTATTATTGTAGGGGTTATTGAGGAGCTGTAGGTTTTATCAACTTTGATACTTTCCAAAGGAAGAGTTTTTAAATCCAAAATAACTTTACTTAAAATTTCTATAGGATTTATACCTTTAGTTGAGGCATGTTTTGCTTTACCAAAACTCTCAACGATATATTCAAATCTCCCCTTATTCCCAATACAAACTTTTAAGTCAGTAGGCTCTCCAACTATACATTTAACATCCTTAATGTTTTTATTTTTTAGATATTTGCAAAAATTATAGATGCCATTTGATTCTTTTTCTTCATCTGGAGATATAACCAATAGGGAGTTATTGCTATTTAAAAAAGCGTGGATCATTAAAACTACATTTCCCTTAGCATCTATAACTCCAGTTCCGTAAAAATTGTTATTATCTTTGTTAAAATTTGATTGAACCTTTACTGTATCTATATGTGAATTTAATATTAAATCAAAGTTCTTTTCTTTGTATGCTACAAAGCATCCTTCAATAATGGTATTTTTTATTCCTAAGTTGTTAAAAAGATTAGATAAATATTTAAATCCCTTTTTAACTCCCAACTTATTGTCAGTTCTAATTTTTACCAAATCTTCTAAGATTTTTAAATAATCCAAATCCATAATATCATCTTATAAATTCTACTTTTTCTCCAATAAGCTCATCTAAATTAACATCTCTACATTTAAATTCGAGCATTGCTGTTGAATAATTTTTACATTTGTAGCTTTTCCATGGCTTTAATCTTACAGCCTCAACGACTTTATCTTTATCAATAAAAACTACATCTATGGGGTAGAGCATAAAGAACGTGTGCATAGCTATTTTTCTCCTTTTATAGAGGAAGAGCATTGCTTTATCCCCAATATCTCTAAGCATTAACCCAAAAGCCCTTTTAATAAAGTTGTCTGCCAATACAACATCAAACTCTAAATTTTTAATTTTAACTTTTTTAATTTTATTATTTTGCATTTTTTTCACTTTCTTTCTTTCCATATGGAACTGGTATGTAATAGACTGAAGGCTTAGCTCCCATTGGCTGTGGATAAAGCTCCAATAATTCATAAACTTTTCTCGGAACGTTTGTATTAACTTCAATTCCCAACTCTTTTAATTTATTGACTGTTAGAGGATAATCATGCGTCCAAACTCCAGAAGTTAGTTTTTTTGCAATTTCTTTAGCTTTTTCATCTCCATATTTATCTTTCAAAAGCTCATAAACGAATTCTTCCATCTGTCTAATGGCTTTTTTAGATATATCAACCAATATTAATGTTTCATCATCCACTTTATCTCCTTTTTTATAGTATGCCTCCAATATTGAAGCTGCAGGATACTGCCCAATCTGTGGGTCTACAGGTCCCATAACTGCATTTTTGTCCATGATTATTTCATCTGCTGCTAATGCAATTAAGCTACCCCCACTCATCGCATAGTGTGGAATTATAACTGTTGTTTTTGCCTTATGTTCCTTTAAAGCCAAAGCAATTTGCTCGCTCGCTAAAGCTAAACCTCCGGGTGTGTGTATAATTAAATCTATAGGCATATCTTCTGGAGTTAGCCTAATAGCTCTCAAAATTTCTTCACTATCCTCGATAGTGATAAATTTATATATTGGTATTCCTAAAAATGTTAATGCTTCCTGCCTGTGTATCATTGCTATGACTCTACTTCCCCTTTCTCTTTCAATTTCCCTTATACACCTCAATCTTCTCATTATCTTATATCTCAACATCATTTCTGGATAAATAAATAGCAAAAATATGAACAAGAAGAAAATTATATCCATAGATGTCATTTCATCCCCCATATGTATTTGATAAGTAAATTATTAATATCACTTCATGAATATAAATATGGTTGCCTTATTATTATCATTAAGGTGAGAGACTATGGGTAAAATTGGATTCAATCCTATAAAAATAAAATCTTTTTCAAAGATTAAAACTTACGATGATACATTACCATCATTAAAATATGTTGTATTGGAACCTGCGGGATTCCCAATTAGGATTAGTAGCGAGAATGTCAAGGTTTCTACTGACGACCCAATATTGTTTAACATCTATGCGAGAGACCAGTGGATTGGCGAGATTGTTAAAGAAGGAGATTATTTATTTGATAACTCAATCATCCCAGATTATGCCTTCAAGGTTATCTCAACTTATCCAAAAGAAGGAGGGATGATTACAAGCGAGACTATATTTAAATTACAAACTCCTAAAAAAGTTATTAGAACGCAGTTTAAAAAGGCTAAATTCAGCGAGATTATTGGGCAGGAAGAGGCTAAGAAGAAGTGTAGAATTATTATGAAGTATTTGGAGAATCCAAAACTCTTCGGAGAATGGGCTCCAAAGAATGTATTGTTTTATGGGCCTCCAGGAACTGGAAAGACATTGATGGCGAGAGCTTTGGCGACAGAGACGAATTCATCATTCATATTAGTAAAAGCTCCAGAGCTCATTGGAGAACATGTTGGGGACGCTTCAAAGATGATTAGAGAGCTATATCAAAGAGCTTCTGAAAGTGCTCCATGTATTGTATTTATTGATGAATTGGATGCTATAGGTTTGAGTAGGGAGTATCAATCATTGAGAGGAGATGTTTCCGAAGTTGTTAATGCATTATTAACCGAGTTGGATGGAATTAAAGAAAATGAGGGAGTTGTAACTATAGCAGCGACAAACAATCCAGCGATGTTAGACCCAGCGATTAGGAGTAGATTTGAGGAAGAAATTGAGTTTAAATTGCCAAATGATGAAGAAAGATTGAAGATTATGGAGCTTTATGCTAAGAAGATGCCAATTCCTGTTAAAGCCAATTTGAAGGAGTTTGTTGAAAAAACTAAAGGATTTAGTGGTAGGGATATTAAGGAAAAATTCTTAAAACCAGCATTACATAAAGCTATATTGGAAGATAGAGATTATGTCTCCAAAGAAGATTTAGAATGGGCATTAAAGAAGATTTTGAAGGATAGGAGGGAAGCTCCACAGCACTTGTACCTCTAATATTCAAAGTAGTTATCATAAAACTCTATTAAATAATCTCCAACAATCCATAACTCTTTTTTATATTTCCTATATAAATTTATAAGCTTTTTTACAACTTCTTTGTTTTCTCTTTTAAAGATTTCATCCAATATTATTGTTAACGCCTCTATAACGTTAGAGTCATTAAAATCCAAATCAGCTTTAATCATCTCTTCAATGACCTCTACCAACTCTTCATCATCAGCATTTTTGACAAACTGATTCCTTAAAAATGACTTAAATGTGTGTATATTTTTCCTCTCCAAAGGAATTAATTTTATTAAACTAATTGCCTTATTTAATAAGCTATCTTTATCTAAAAACTCATCCCATAAATAATGTTTAACAACTAAATTTTTTAATATATCTAATATCTCCTCTTTGCTCTTATTTTCCAATTCTTTAAAAATTTCTTCTGCATCAATGTAGTTATTGTTTTTATATGCCTCAATTAATGCATAGGCGTGTTTGCAGTTGTATTTGTATGGGCAAGTACATAAGCCAAAATAGTTGTTATCTAAATCGACTTTAACTTTATACACATCAGAGCCAACAACCTCCCCAAATAAAAAATTTTTATATTTTATGCAGTATTTGACCAAATTGTTTCTATAATATAATCTTCCCCTTTCTATTATTTTTGCATCGTAGTTCATGTTATCACAAAATCAGGTTAAGTTTTTAAGTAAAAGTTATTAAATTGCAACAATATGTTATAACAAAGACAAATATTTATGGTGAAATCATGTATGAAGTTAGAGATATAAACCTTTGGAAAGAAGGAGAGAGAAAGATTCAATGGGCAAAACAACACATGCCTGTTTTATCGTTAATTAGAGAGAGATTTAAAGAAGAAAAACCATTTAAAGGAATAACTATAGGAATGGCTTTGCATTTGGAGGCTAAGACTGCTGTTTTAGCAGAAACATTAATGGAAGGAGGAGCAAAAATTGCAATAACTGGCTGTAATCCTTTATCTACACAGGATGATGTTGCGGCAACGTGTGCTAAAAAAGGAATGCATGTTTATGCATGGAGAGGAGAGACTGTTGAGGAATATTATGCAAATTTAAACAAAGTTTTAGACCACAAACCGGATATTGTTATAGATGACGGCTGTGATTTGATATTTTTATTGCATACAAAGAGAACTGAACTTTTAGATAATATTATGGGAGGCTGCGAGGAGACAACAACTGGAATTATTAGATTAAAAGCTATGGAGAAAGAAGGGGCTTTAAAATTCCCAGTTATGGATGTAAATGATGCATACACAAAACACCTCTTTGATAATAGATATGGAACTGGACAGAGTGCCTTAGATGGGATTTTAAGAGCTACGAACTTATTAATTGCTGGAAAAACTGTTGTTGTTGCTGGTTATGGATGGTGTGGTAGAGGAGTTGCGATGAGGGCTAAGGGCTTAGGAGCTGAGGTTGTTGTTACAGAAGTTAATCCAATTAGGGCTTTAGAGGCAAGAATGGATGGATTTAGAGTTATGAAGATGGAAAAAGCTGCAGAGATTGGAGATATTTTTATAACAACAACTGGATGTAAAGATGTTATTAGAAAAGAACACATGTTAAAGATGAAAAATGGAGCTATCTTAGCTAATGCTGGACACTTTGACAATGAGATTAATAAAAAGCACTTAGAAGAGCTGGCTAAATCAATAAAAGAAGTAAGAAACTGTGTAACTGAATATGATTTGGGGGATAAAAAATTATACTTATTAGGAGAGGGGAGGTTGGTTAATTTAGCATGTGCAGATGGGCATCCATGTGAGGTTATGGATATGAGCTTTGCTAACCAGGCTTTAGCAGCTGAATACATCTTAAAAAATCATGATAAGTTAGAGCCAAGAGTTTATAACATTCCTTATGAGCAAGATTTAATGATTGCATCATTAAAATTAAAATCCATGGGCATTGAAATAGATGAATTAACTGAAGAGCAAAAAAGATATTTAGAGGATTGGAGAGAAGGAACTTAATTTATTCAAATTCTAAATCTAAATCTTCTAGCCTTCTCTTAAACTCTTCTAAAACTATATCCTCATATTTCTCTTCTGTTGTTGGGTTTCCGTTTTCATCTTTAGCTACAAAGCAAGCAGCCAATCTTAAATAATGCCCAGCATCGTCCCATGGAACAGTTGAAATGAGCTTTTCTTTAATTAAATATTGGGAGAAGTCCTCAGCAGTTTCAAATTCGATACCGTTAGCTCTTCTTGGTGATTTAACATATAAGTAGAATGTTCCTCCTGGCATTCTTGCTTTAAATCCAACTTCATTTAATATCTTAACCATCTTTCTTAATCTTCTCTCATACTTTTGTCTAACTCTTTCAGTTATTTCTGGATGCTGTAGGCAGTATATTCCAGCTTTTTGAATTGGGATGAATTGCCCACTGTCAAAGTTGTCTTTAACTGTTGCAAAAGCCTTAATTATGAGCTCATTTCCAACTAAAAATGCCAATCTCCAACCAGTCATGTTAAATGCCTTCGAAAAGCTGTGAATTTCTACACCAACTTCCTTAGCATCTTTGACTGATAAGAATGATAATGGTTTTCCATCATAAACCAAAGCTCCATAAGCAGCATCTTGAACGACTATAACTTCATTTTCAAATGCAAAATCAACAACTTCTTTGTAAAATTTTTTAGTTGCCTGAGCTCCTGTTGGGTTGTTTGGATAGTTTAAGTACAATATCTTTGCCCTCTTCTTAATATCCTCTGGAATGCTCTCCAAATCTGGTAAGAAATCATTTTCTTCCAATAATGGTAGGTTATAAACCTCTCCTCCATACCATTTTGTGTGTGTTGCCGTGACTGGATATCCAGGAACTGTCATTAAGCAAACATCTCCTGGATTTATAAATGCTGATGTTATGTAAGCTAAAGCTGGTTTTGAACCCATTGAATGGATAACCTCATTAACTGGGTCTATATCCTTAACTCCATAAACTTTTTCCATGTATGGAGGAACGGCATCTTTCAACTCCTGAATTCCATTATCTGCATATCCTCTATTTTCCCACTTTTTTGCCTCTTCACATAAAACCCTTATAACTTCAGGATCAGCCATTTCGTCTGGCTCTCCAACTCCCATATCGATTAACTCCATATCTGGATGCTTTTCCATAGCCTCTTTTTTAGCTCTCTTTATCTTTTCAAACTTGTAAATTACATCCTCTTTACCAAACTTCTTTCCTCCGATTCTCTCAGCAAATAAGTTTTGTATGTAACTTTCCATCCTCTCACCAGCTATCAACTTTATTGCATTAATAAGTTGACTGAATATAAAAATTTTATTTGGCAAGTGTAAATCTTACATCATCATCTCCAACATCAAAAATCCCCAACCTAACACCTGCATCAATCCATCCATAAGCATAATTTAGAGAGGCAAAGGCATTTACATAATCTCCTTTCTCTTTAAATGCTTTTGCATCTTCAAAATAGCTTTCAATCATCAATAGAAAATCTTTAGCCACATCATAAAGCAAACTCCTCTTTGGTGGCATACCTTTTTTAATAATCTTTATAGCTTCTTCTGTCCTTTTAAAATAGTTCTCTAATTTCTCTTCAGTTATTTCTTTCATATTATCACCTAAAATTATTTTTTAATTTTGTAAAATAATAATTCAATTTTTTAGTTGTGCCTAAATTATTTTCGTCAATTAGCTTAATCTCCAAAACTTTATATATTACCATTACAATTGTTAATGATTGATAATGATAATTTACTCATAGAGGGATACAATGATAGAAATCAGATTTCACGGAAGAGGAGGACAAGGAGCTGTTACAGCCGCTCAAATTTTAGCTAAAGCTGCTTTTTATGATGGAAAATTCTGCCAAGCATTCCCATTTTTTGGTGTTGAGAGAAGAGGGGCCCCTGTTATGGCATTTACAAGAATAGATGATAAGAAAATTACGTTGAGGTCTCAAATATACAACCCAGATTATGTTATAGTTCAAGACGCTACACTTTTGGAGAGTGTTAATGTTGTTGAGGGGTTAAAGAAGGAGGGAGCTGTTGTAATTAACACTGTTAAAGATGATTTGGATTTAGGATTTAAAACTTACATAATCGATGCTACAGGTATTGCTTTAGATGTTTTGGGAGTTCCTATAGTAAATACTGCAATGGTTGGTGCATTTGCAGGAGTTACCAAGCTTGTTACACTTGACTCAGTTAAAAAGGCTATAATGGATACATTTAAAGGAAAATTGGGAGAGAAAAACGCTAAAGCAGCTGAAGTAGCATACAATGAAATGATAAAGAAGTATGGATAAATGAGGTGGATTAAATGGTTACAATTGGAGCTATTATATACGAGCCAGGAAGTTCAATTAAAAATAAAACAGGAAGCTGGAGAACATTTAGACCGGTTTTAGATAATGAAAAATGTGTAAAATGTGAAAACTGTTATATCTTCTGCCCAGAGGGATGCATACAAGAGGATGAAAATGGGGACTTTAAAATTGATTATGATTACTGTAAAGGATGTTTAATTTGTATGAACGAATGTCCTGTAAATGCAATAACAAAGGTTAGAGAAGAGAAATAAACACTAAAAATTATATTAAATTAATTAAGGTGGAAACATGTGTGAAGTTAAGGTTATTACTGGAACCTCAGCAGCTGCTGAAGCAGCTAAATTGGCTGATGTTGATGTTGTGGCTGCTTATCCAATCACCCCACAAACAACATGTGTTGAGAAATTAGCTGAATTTGTAGCTAACGGAGAGTTGGACGCTGAGTATATAAAAGTTGAAAGTGAGCATTCAGCAATGTCTGCCTGTATAGGGGCTGCTGCAACAGGAGCAAGGACGTTTACAGCAACTTCTTCACAAGGTTTGGCTTTAATGCATGAGATGTTGTTTATAGCTTCAGGTATGAGATTACCAATAGTTATGATGGTTGCCAACAGGGCTTTATCTGCTCCTATAAACATATGGAATGATCAACAGGATTCAATATCTCAAAGAGATACGGGATGGATTCAGATATATGTTGAAGATAATCAGGAAACACTTGACAGCGTAATACAAGCTTACAAAATAGCTGAGAATGAAGATGTTTTACTACCAGTTATGGTTTGTTTAGATGGATTTATCTTAACACATACAGTAGAACCTGTAACAATTCCAAAGGCAGAGAGAGTTAGAGAATTTTTAGGAGTTTATGAGCCTAAACACGCATACTTAGACCCAGATAGACCAATAACCCAAGGACCGGTTGGAGTTCCAGATTGCTACATGGAAACAAGAAAGCAAGTTGAAGAAGCGATGGAAAGAGCTAAAAAAGTTATTAAAGATGTTAATGAAGAGTTTGCTGAATGGTTTAAAAGAAAATATGGAAATGGTTTGGTTGAAGCATACAACTTGGATAATGCAGACACTGTTTTGGTGGCAATGGGTTCTATCTGTGGAACAATAAAGTATGTTATTGATGAGCTCAAAAAAGAAGGGAAAGAAGTAGGATTGTTAAGAATAAGGACATTTAGACCGTTCCCAAAAGAGGATGTTAAAGAGTTTTTAAAAGATGCCAATAACATAGCTGTGTTGGATAAAAACATTTCATTAGGATTTAATAAGGGTGCTTTAGGTATTGAGATGGCATCAATTTTAAAAAATAAGAAAGTTTGTAACTACATAGTTGGATTAGGTGGAAGAGATATTAGGATAGATGATATAAAGGCAATAATCGACCACGTTGAAAAGGCAGAGGATGATGAAACTTTATGGGTAGGATTAAAGGAATAATTAAGTTAATTAAATAATTTTTAAGGTGATTGTAATGCAATTTCCAAGAGAAGAGTTATTTGCTCCAGGACATAGGGGATGTGCTGGCTGTGGAGCTGCCATTGTAGCAAGGTTATTATTAAAAGCTGCTGGAAAAGACACAATTATATCAAACGCCACTGGATGTTTGGAGGTTATGACAACACCATATCCAGAAACAGCTTGGAGAGTTCCTTGGATACATACAGCATTTGAAAATGCTGCAGCAACTGCAAGTGGTGTTGAAGCTGCTGTAAAGGCATTGAAAAGAAAAAGAGGAAAATACAAGGACAAAAAAATAAATGTTATAGCAATTGGAGGAGATGGAGGAACAGCAGATATTGGTTTTCAGTCATTGAGTGGAGCTATGGAGAGAGGGCATGATATGTTGTATGTTATGTATGATAACGAGGCTTATATGAACACTGGAATACAGAGAAGTTCATCAACACCTTTCTTAGCTGCTACAACAACATCTCCAGCAGGTTCAAAAATTAGAGGGGAGGATAGGCCTAAAAAAGATGTAGCAATGATTATGGCAGCTCATGGCATTCCTTACGTTGCTACAGCTTGTATATCATATCCTGAAGATTTCATTAGAAAGGTTAAGAAGGCTTTAAGCATTGAAGGTCCAAAGTTTATACAAGTTTTACAACCTTGTACAACAGGTTGGGGATACCCTCCAGAAAAAACAATAGAAATTGGAAGATTGGCAGTAGAGACAGGTGTTTTCCCACTCTATGAAATAGAAAATGGAGAGTTTAGGATTACATACAAACCAGCCAAGAGAAAACCAGTTAGAGAGTATTTGAAGATGCAAAAAAGATACAGACATTTAACTGATGAAGATATTGAAAGAATTCAGAAATATATCGATGAGAAATGTAAGTTGTTAGGACTTTAAATTAAATTTTATATATTTCTAGGTGGTAGGAATGAAAAAGATAATAATGGCAAACTATAACTGCGATAACTGTGGGGATTGTGTTAAAGCTTGTATGGAAAAGAATAAAGTTGGAAGAATTGCCATAATGGAGAAAGATGGCAAATACATCCCAATTATTTGTCAGCACTGTGCTTCAGCTCCTTGTAAGGAAGTTTGCCCAGTTTCAGCAATTGAGCATAAAGACGGCTACGTATATTTAAATGAAGAAGTTTGTATCGGATGTGGATTATGTGCTTTAGCATGTCCATTTGGGGCTATAACATTGGATGATAAGGCTTATAAATGTATATTATGCAATGGAGATGAACCTGCATGTGTTAAAGCTTGCTCAAAGAGATGCTTAGAGCTTGTTGATGTAAATGAGTTAATATTTGCTAAAAGAGACAATTCATTGAATTTATTTAGCAAAATGACTCTCCCAACACAAAAAACAGACAATAGCTTAATTTCAAAAATAACTGTAAATGCAAAAGTTCAGCCTTAATTTTTTCGTAAAAATAAGAGACATTAAGGAGGGCTTTTAGCCCCTCTTAATGTATGGTTTTGGTCAAGCTTTTTCCAAAAGGTTGGGTGAAAATAATGGTTGTAGTTAATGTTGGTTATTGCGTTGGATGTAGGAGATGTGAAAGAAGCTGTCCAATAAATGGAATAATCTTTAATGAATATCCAATAAAATGCATGCACTGCGATAAAAACCCCTGCCTATATGCATGTCCAGAAAATGCAATAGAGAGGATAGATGATAAGGTAGTTGTTATAAAAGATAAGTGTATCGGATGTGGATTGTGTGCAATAGCATGTCCATTTGGGGCTATAAGGATAGATGGAACAGCAATAAAATGTGATGGATGTTATAAAAGAGATGTTGAAATTTGTAAAGAGGTATGTCCAACTGGAGCTATAAATAAACTTGAGAAAATATTATGCGATAAGTTGTGCAACAGTGTTGATAGACTTAATAAACTCTATAATATTTATGGAGGCATTAACAAATAAATTTTTATTTCATTTTGACTATTTTATTTTTTATATTGTTAATTAATGTTAAGTTTATTTTTACATCTTTTTAACAATTAACAATTTATTAATAAGGTGATACTATGGATAAATTTGAAAGGATTAAGAGAAACACCGCTGAAATTGTTAGTGAAGAGGAGTTAAAGGAGGTTTTAAAGAAGGATGAAAAATCTGCATACATAGGTTTTGAACCAAGTGGTAAAATACATTTAGGACACTACCTGCAGATAAAAAAGATGATTGATTTGCAGAATGCTGGATTTGATATAATTATATTGTTGGCTGATTTACATGCCTATTTAAACCAAAAGGGGGAATTAGATGAAATTAGGGAGATTGGAGAATACAATAGAAGGGTTTTTGAGGCAATGGGGTTGAAGGCAAAATACGTTTATGGAAGTGAATTCCAGCTTGATAAAGATTATACTTTAAACGTTTATAGATTGGCTTTAAAAACAACATTAAAGAGAGCAAGGAGAAGTATGGAGCTCATAGCAAGAGAGGTTGAAAATCCAAAAGTTGCTGAGGTAATATATCCAATAATGCAGGTTAATGATATTCATTACTTAGGTGTTGATGTAGCAGTTGGAGGAATGGAGCAGAGAAAAATACATATGTTGGCGAGGGAGTTGTTACCAAAAAAGGTTGTTTGCATCCACAACCCTGTTTTGACTGGTTTAGATGGCGAAGGAAAGATGAGCTCCTCAAAAGGAAATTTCATTGCTGTTGATGACACTCCAGAAGATATTAGGGCTAAGGTAAAAAAAGCTTATTGCCCAGCTGGAGTTGTTGAAGGCAACCCAATAATGGAGATAGCTAAATACTTCCTCGAGTATCCTTTAACAATAAAAAGACCTGAAAAGTTTGGAGGAGATTTAGTTGTTAATAGTTATGAGGAATTAGAAAGATTGTTTATAAATAAGGAACTACATCCAATGGATTTAAAAAATGCTGTAGCTGAAGAACTTATAAAGATTTTAGAACCAATTAGAAAGAGATTATAATTAGAGAATTATTATATCGCTTGTTTTTTTCCTTTTCTCTTCTCTTTTAACATCATCCAATGAAATTGGTTCAGAATCTGCTACAATCATATCATTGTTAGGTTTAGGAGTTTTAGTGCTTTGCGTTATATAATTTTGCTTTTTATTTTCCTTTTTGCTTTTATGGTTTGGTAGGGTTTTATATTTAATTTTAACAATAATTTCTCCCTCACCGTTATCTTTTTCAAATGGCAGATTTATTTTTGCAGTATCGTTGGATAAAACTTCTAATGAAACATTTTTATCTCCAAAATAAATATCAACATAAGAAATTAAAACACCTTCTGGATTTTGTATCGATAACGTTATCTTCTCATCCATATCTATCTACCTAACCGCTTTTATTATGGTTATTGGGTTTTTTGCCAAAAACATATGGCCAGATGGGATTTTTTTGCTATAAGAAACAGAGATATTAACTGCCTCAACATTATAACCGTTATTTTCCAATTCGTTTATAATTTTTACAGCGTTTTCCAAAACAATGGTATTTGCAACAATGTGATTTATTCCCTTTTTATTCAAAATTTCAATTATCCTTTCAATATTTTTTGTTCCACCAATAAAAGCTTTATTGAACTCTAAGTTATTTAAAATATCCTCCGCTCTCCCCATTATAACTTGGCAGTTTTTGATGTTGAATTTTGCCAAATTTTGTTTAGTTAAGTTAATTGCCTCCTCTTCATAATCTATGGCATATACAAACTTGCATCTTCTTGCTATTTCAACTGTCATTCCTCCACTTCCGCAGCCAATATCTACAACAACATCATCTTTATTTAAATTTAATTTTCCAATGCTCACAGCCCTAATTTCTTCTTTTGTTATTGGAATCCTCTCTTTTCTTATAAATTCACTATCTGGAATCATAAGATTTCACCAACTAATAAATACTGTAAAAGCATATTTAATAGTATGGAGTTTAATAATTGGAAACAAAAAATAGGGGGAGGTTATGAATTTTTCAATAAAGTTATTTAGGGTTATGGGCATTCCTATAGAGTTACATGTAACTTTTATTTTATTTTTGGCAGTTATAATTGGATTATCTCTTATAAATAACAATATTTTTTGGGCAGTTATCTTTATTTTATTATTTGTATCTGTGGTTTTGCATGAGTTGGGGCATAGTTATGTAGCTAAGAAGTATGGAGTTAGGATAGAAAAAATTCTGTTATTGCCAATTGGTGGAGTAGCAATGATGGATAGAATTCCAAAGGAGGGGGAATTAAAAATAGGGATAGCAGGGCCGTTAGTGAGCTTTATCATTGGAATAGCTTTATTTGTTATTTCTCAATTTTTTGATGTAAATGTAGACGGATATCCTCTGCTATATACTTTAAGCCTATTAAATTTAATGCTTGGAAGCTTTAATTTAATTCCGGCATTTCCAATGGATGGAGGGAGGATATTAAGAGCTATTTTATCAAAAAAGTATGGGTATTTAAAATCAACAAAGATTGCGGCGAATATTGGGAAAAGTTTAGCTTTAATCATGCTAATTCTCGGTCTTTTATCACTGAATATTATATTAATTTTAGTAAGTTTGTTTGTTTATGTTGGAGCTGACCAGGAAAGCAAAATGATAGAGATTGAGGAGATATTTAGAAACATTAAGGCGAGAGATATAATGACTCCAAATCCTGTATGTGTAAATCCAGATATGAGTATTGAGGAATTTTTGGACTTCATGCTTAAACACAAATATTTTGGATATCCAGTAGTTGAAAATGGGGAATTAGTTGGCTGTATAGGGATAAATAACATATATAGAAAAGAGGGAATTGTTAGAGATTATATGCAAAAACCAGTTGTAGTTGATGAAAACGCTGATATAAATGAGATCTTAAAAAAGCTGGTTTATGCGGATAGAATATTTGTTGTGGAAGATGGAAAATTGAAAGGAGTAATATCAAAAACAGATGTATTGAGAGCTATGAACATATTGGAATTAAAAGAAGAGTTAGGATAGCTATTCATTCTTTTGTGGCTGTTTCCATTCCATATAGCCACATTTTCCACATGCGTATCTGTTTAAGTGCTCAGCCATGAAAACTCCTGGACCACATCTTGGACAAACCTTCTTTAATCTAACAACTTTGTCTCCTTCAATTTTGTAGTATTTGTATTTTGCTGTTTTTTTCCCTTTTGTCATTATTCTCCCTCCTCAGCAGCTGTTTCTTCTTCCTCTATTTTATTTTTTCTTAAAATGTGTTCTCTTTCAACTAATTTCATCATTTCCTCATTGTCATATAACTTAGCGTAACCTCTTGCTCTCTGCATTCCTGCCTCTTCAACAATTTTTTCAACTATTAATAAATCTTTATTTGCGTTTAATATTGCTGCGAGCTTTAACTTAACATCCTTAAATGTAGGTGTAGCTCCATCATGGTCTACGATAAATCTATATTCTTTTCTCTTTAATAATGGATTGTATCTTTCTGATAATATCTTTATTTCCATTATTATCCCCTCTTAAAGTTTTTTGAATTGTTTTAATGTCTCTTCAACCTCTTGTTTTAGTTTTTCGTCTATTTTTAATACAACAATCCCTTCGTTGGGCTGTCCATATATTACATAAGTTCCAATAGGGAAGTATTTGATAACAATTAAAGCAAGTAAATCTTCTTCACCATCAACCAATAAAGCAATGTCTTTATCATTTATTGTAGATAAGTATTTAATACTTTCTATTGCCTCATCAGATATGCATCCAGGAGGATTTTTTACCTTAATAATTTTTTTAAATACATGATTTATTTTAACAGGAATATTTCTCTGAGTTTTTAAGTCAAAAATGGAAAGTTTTGGAGTTATATTATTTTCAATTACAGTTTTTGTTACAATATCTCCAACAGTTACGATATCTCCATCTATATTTGGTAGTGTTTTATATACTTTTCCAAAGGGCTTTTTTAATGTTTCCCTCAAATCCTCTGGAAGTTTTAACATGTCCAATCTACTCCTTTACACTTAATGCGTATTTTCCTTTAATGTTAATACCAGCTTTTTTAGCTATCTCTGATTTTTCTGGATTTAAGATTATTAATAAGCCAATCCAATTTTCGCTTGTTGGAGATTTACAGATTGGGCAAATTTCATCATTTGTTAAATATTTGCATTTTAAACAAGCCCTCATGAACTCACCTTACTCCTGATGTTCTTTTTTAGCTTTTTCTTCTTCAATCCATTCTAATTTTCCTAAGTATGGCTGTCTCATGGTTAATGCAATCTTACTACCTCTCTTTCTCTCTGCTTTCAAACTAATTGCAACAATTCTTGCTCTAACATAATCTCCAATTTCTAAAACCTTTCCAGTTTCTTTTCCAATAATTGCCTCTCTCTTAGGATCGTAAGAGACGTAATCGTCCATAATTTGTGAAACGTGGATTAACCCGTCTAATGGTCCTAATCTTACAAAGCTACCGAATTCAACGACATCAACAACTTCTCCCTCAACGAGTTCATACATCTCTGGGACGTAAACGAGAGTTTCAAAAACAACTGGGTGATACGCTGAACCATCACCATGCACTACTTTCCCATCTCCAACTTCTTTCACATCTACAATGGATAAGATAAATCCAACGTCTTTATCTAACCTTCCTTCATATTTTTCAATGAGAATTTTTTTTATGGTTTCTTTCAAATCTTTTCCAAATTCCTCTGGTGGGACTCTAACAACGTCAGCAATTTCCAAAATTTTATACATAAGATGTTCACCTCTCGGTTAATTAAATTTAATAAAAAAGAGATTTATTATACAATGTTTAATAAAATTAACAAAATAATTGGATTGTGATTAACTGATATATGTCATAAAGTTGTATTTATAATTAACTATAATTAACCGTCTTTCTTTCAACCATTTGTTCTTGATTACGAAACGAAAAATATATATATGAGAAAGTTCATTGTAGAAAGTGCTTGCAAATTAGGTTGAGTTAAAGTGGACCCGTAGCCTAGCCTGGATAGGGCACCGGCCTTCTAAGCCGGGGGTCGGGGGTTCAAATCCCCTCGGGTCCGCCAATTTTTCTATTTTTATAATTGCTCCGGTGGTGTAGTCCGGCCAATCATGCGGGCCTTTCGAGCCCGCGACCCGGGTTCAAATCCCGGCCGGAGCATCACTCCATTTTATTATGCTCTTTTTTATCCATATATTTAAATATATAGTTTTATATTTGAATAACTTATATATTTTGAAAACAAAATTTACGATAAGAGAAAACGCCAAGATTTGTATTAAAAATTTAGAATTTCTTCATATCTCTATAAAAAACGTAATAATATAAAAATATAAGACGGTTTTTTGATTAACTAATCAAACTATGGAAAAATAGTGGGGGTTTTAGATTTAGCTGAAGTAAAACGGTGAGAATGTGAAGTATATTGCTCTACTTGTTACAGCTATAGCTGCATTCTTAACACCTTTCATGAGTTCATCAACAAATATAGTTCTTCCTCCAATTGGTAGGGAGTTCAATATTGATGCAGTAACCCTTGGATGGATTGCTACGGCATATCTTCTTGCAGCTGGAATATTCTCAGTTCCATTTGGTAGAATTGCAGATATAAAAGGCAGAAAGAAAATCTTTATAATGGGGCTTTTTATCTATACCGTTGGCTCTTTTCTTTCAGGTATTGCAACTTCAGCAGAGTTTTTAATAGCCTCAAGAGTTATTCAGGGTATAGGAGGGGCGATGATTTTTACAACGGCTATGGCAATTCTCACATCCATCTTTTCAAAGAATGAAAGAGGAAAGGCAATTGGAATTAATACTGGAGCTGTTTATACTGGATTAAGCTTAGGTCCATTTCTTGGCGGTTATTTGGCTCAAAATTTTGGCTGGAGAAGTGTATTTTTAATTAACGTTCCACTGGGAATCTTAGCTTTATCTCTTGCATTATGGAAACTTAAAGGAGAGTGGGCTGATGCAAAGGGGGAGAAATTTGATTTTATAGGTTCAATATTATACAGTTTTATGCTCCTTTTTATAATTTATGGATTAACTGAGCTTTCAGTTCCATTTTTAGTTGTAGGTTTAGTTCTTTTATTAATTTTTGTCAATTATGAGAGCAGGGTAGAGTGTCCAGTTCTTGAAATTAGGCTGTTTAGAAAAAACCTCACTTTTTCTTTATCAAGCCTTGCAGCGTTGTTAAATTATAGTGCAACATTTGCAGTTGGTTTTGTATTGAGCTTTTATTTACAGGAAGTTAGGGGATTTAATTCTCAAGATGCAGGTATAATTTTGCTTTCACAACCAGTTATTATGGCAATATTTGCTCCATTTGCAGGTTGGCTGTCAGATATAATAGAGCCAAAAGTTGTTGCGTCAATTGGAATGGCTATAACAACTTTGAGCCTCTTTATATTCTCAAATATTGGAATAGATACCCCAATCAGCTTAATAGTTTTAAATTTAATGCTTTTAGGTTTTGGTTTAGCTCTATTTAGCTCTCCAAACACAAATGCAATAATGAGCTCTGTTGAGAGAAAATTTTTTGGTATTGCATCTGCAACAGTAGCAACAATGCGTTTGTTGGGACAGATATTGAGTATGGCAATTGTTATGCTAATTTTTTCAATTTTGATAGGTAAGGTGGAGATAACCCCAGAATACTACCCATTACTTGTTGAAAGTGCCAGAGTTTCCTTTATAATATTTACAATATTATGTTTTATTGGGATATTTGCATCTCTTGGAAGGGGAAAAATTAGGTAATTTTTATTTATTTTTTTTATTTTTAGTATTTTTTAGTAGTATAGGTTAATGGTGGTTATATGCTATGCGTTAAATGTAAAGGTAAGGGTTATTGCGGAAAGCAGAGCTGTCCTCTTTTAAACAACATTTATAAATCCAAATTTAAAGAAATTTTGAAATACCTACCAGAGATTAAAAATGAAGTCTTTGGAAATTCAGCATCTTTTTTAGTTGGGAGAGTAAATTATCCAAATGTATTTTTATCCCCTCTTGTTGGTAGTTTTGAAGATGCTGAGAATTTGTATGGTCTTAAAAAAGAAGAGATATTAAAAATTAGGTTAAACTTGTTTTCTCCAAGGATTAGAGTAAACGCCCATAGAATAACTCCTTTAGTTGAAAAACTACAAGAAATAGCGATGAGTATAAAGCCAGTTGATTCTGAGGTAGAATTTTATAATAAACCAAAGCTTTTATTGCCGTTTTTTAATGATATCCCTCCAATTGGGCCAGTAGGTAATTTAAAAAGATTAAACTATGATAACCCAAAAATTCCACAAATTGTTGATAAAGTAGCTGATGACTATTCAATTGAAGGGGTATTAAAAATCTATAAAAGATTTGATGAAGTTTATGCTTCGAGATTGTTTTCTTGTGGGGTTTTGGGAAAAGAAAAAAAGTTAGTTCCAACAAGATGGGCAATAACTGCAGTTGATGATATTGTTGGAAAATCATTTATTAAAAAAATTAGGGATTATAAGGTTTTGGATGAGCCTCTAAAGTTTGAAAATCATTATCTGGGGAATAAATTTGAGATTTACTTCTTACCAAAACCTTGGAGCTTTAAGTTAATAGAAACTTATAAATCTGGGTGCATTTGGAATAAAAGCAATAAGGATATAACTGTTTCAGATTCTGAAATTAAAGGGAGGAAAAAATATGCCAATAACACTGGAGGGGCTTACTATGCTGCAAGATTGGCGGTTTTGGAGAAATTGAATAAGATGAAAAGGCAGGCGACAGTTGTGGTTAAAAGAACAGTTAAGAAAGATTATGATATTCCTTTAGGAGTATGGGTGGTTAGGGAAGGAGTTAGAAAAGCATTGGCTAAAAGACCTCTTAAAATAGCAGAAAGTGAAATTAAGAATTTAAATATACAAAGGACTTTAGATGAATATATAAATTTAAATAAGATTAGTGATTAATAAATAATTGCGATATCAAGATTGGTGTAGAATATGAGCACAAATAAAATAGCCTTAAATAAATTAAAAGAAATATTAAGAGAGTTAAATAAAGTTCCTGGGATTGTAGGTTCTGCAATAGTTAAAAAAGACGGAGAAGTTATTTTAAGAGAGATGCCAGAGCATATTACCAACGAGTTTATGAACATCCTATCTGTCATAGAAGGTTTTGCCGAGAAAACATTGTATGATACTACAGATATTGCAGTGCGTGATATTGTAATTAGAGGAAGAAATGAGACTTTTATGGTAGCAAACATACATAATGTATTTTTAATACTCGTTCTTAGTTCAAAGGCAAATTTAAATAATATATCAAAAATTATTGATGATTATTCAGATGAGATAACAAAATACTGTAGTATGCTATTTGAATCACCTGTAGAACTTCCAATTAAAGAGCTATTCACAAGGGTAAAGAGAAAAAAATTTGGAAGAGATGTAGATGTAGGACTATTTAGAGCTTTTAGATATTTGAATTTCAGAAAATACCTTAATGTAGATAGTGATGCATTAATGTTCTATTTTGGTAAAGAACTTATTAAATCCTTAAAGATAAATAATTTTGAGGAGTTTAGTGAATTTTACGAAAAATATAAACTTGGAGAGCTCCAAATGATTAATGAAGACCCTATTGTGATAAGGATATATGATTGTATAAGTTGCGCTGGACTACCATATGTTGGAAAGCCATTATGTCATCTTGAGGCAGGATTCCTATCTGGATTTGTGGAAAATGCATATGGTAAAAAATGTAGAGTCATTGAAACACACTGTTATGGATTGGGGCATGATTTCTGCCAATTTGAGATTAAATTTTTAGATAAAAATAGCAATAAAAATAAAAGTGATAATAAATAATCATCATCTTGCTAAATAAATGGTGAATGTGATGGTTGCACTGGAAAGGATAGAACTAAAAAATTTTAAATCATTTAAAAAATTATCTTTGGACATTCCAAAAGGATTTACAGCCATAGTAGGACCAAATGGAAGCGGAAAATCAAATATAGTTGATGCCATATTATTCGTTCTTGGAAAAACATCCGCTAAAAAATTAAGGGCTAGTAGATTCAGCGGTTTAATAACCTATCATAACGGAAAAAGGGCTGATTTTGCAGAAGTTTACCTATACTTTTCAAACGACAACAACGTCTTTAACATTAACGCCAATAAAGTTGGGATTTTAAGAAGAATAAAAAAGAATGGAGAGACAGACTATTATTTAATATGGAAAGAAGGAGATAAAGAAAAAAGAAAAAAGATGTCTAAGCATGAAATTATTGATTTATTTAGGAGATTGGGGCTTTTAGGGGATAATGTAATCTCTCAAGGAGATTTATTGAAGATTATTAATATCTCTCCAATTGAGAGGAGAAAGATTATTGATGAGATTAGCGGAGTTGCGGAATTTGATGAAAAGAAGAAAAAGGCAGAGGAAGAGTTAAAAAAGGCAAGGGAATTAATTGAGATGATAGATATAAGGATTAATGAGGTTGAGAATAATTTAAAAAAGCTTAAAAAAGAAAAAGAAGATGCAGAAAGGTATATTAAATTAAATGAGGAGCTAAAATCAGCAAAATATGCATTGATATTGAAGAAGGTTAGTTATTTAAATACTTTTTTAGAAAACCTTCAAGATAATATAAAAAACTTAGAAAGCCTTAAAGAGGAGTTTTTGGGGAAAGTTAAGGATATAAATGCTGAAATAGACAATTTAAAGGTAAGATTAGACAATATAATAAATGAACTCAATGAAAAAGGTAATGAAGAGGTTTTAGAGCTACACAAATCAATTAAAGAGCTTGAAATTGAAATTGAAAACGATAAAAAAGTTTTGGAAAATTCAAAAAATGAATTGAATAAAATTGAAAATGAAATTAAAAATAAAAAGAATGAAATTGATGAAACTCAAAAAAAGATTATTGAAAATAGAGATAAAATTATCGAAAAAGAAAATAAAATTAAAGAAATTGAGGAGAAAATTAAAAACCTAAATTATGAGAAAGAAAGGTTAAAAGAGGCTATTGCTGAAAGCGAAAATATAATAAAAAGCTTAAAAAAAGCTGAGATGGAAGTGACTGATGAAATAGCTAAAAGTCAAAATGAGCTTTATAAATTAAAAAAAGAATTAAATGATTTAGAGAATTTAGTAGATAGGAAGAGTTTTGAAATTGAAAAAAACAATGAAATTATAAAAAAATTAAAGGAGGAGCTTGAATCTGTCGAAGATGTTGATACCAAGCCGTTATATTTAGAGCTTGAAAATTTAAACGTTGATATTGAATTTTCAAAGAAGAAGATAAAAGAGCTTGAAGAAAAAAAGAAGGAACTTCAATCTAAATTGGATGAGTTGCATGCTGAATATGTTAAAGAGAATGCAAGGATTAAAGCGTTAAAAGAGATGGAAGATATTTCAGTAGATAAAACCATTAGGGAGATTTTAAACGCCAATCTACCAGGAGTTATTGATATTGTTGGAAATTTAGGAAAGACAAAGATTGAATATAAAAAAGCAATTGAAGTAGCGGCTGGAAATAGGTTAAATCATATAGTTGTTAAAAGAATGGAGGATGGAGTTAGAGCTATAAAGTATTTAAAAGAGAGAAAGCTCGGTAGAGCTACATTTCTGCCATTAGATAGGATTGAAGGTAGAGAAGCAGAATATATATATGAAGATGGCGTTATTGGGAGGGCAATAGATTTAGTGGAGTTTGATGAAAAATATAGGAAGATATTTGAATACGTGTTTGGAAACACTGTAGTTGTTGAAAACATTGATATAGCAAAGGAATTGGCTAAAAAATACAGGAAAGTAAGGTTTGTAACATTGGATGGGGATGTTATAGAGCCAAGTGGGGTAATGGTTGGAGGAACTTTTAAAAGCAGGGCTAAGATAAAGGTTGATGTTGATTTAAGTAAGCTGAATAGAATAGCTGATGAAATCATTGCTATTGAAGGAGAGTTGAGAAATATTAAAGAAGAAATTGAAAGATTAAATGAGATAATAAGAAAGAGCTCAGCCAAAAAGATGGAGATTGAAAATACCTTGGAAATTATTAAAAAGAATGAGATGAGAAGAAGAGAAATAGTTGAAAAAAATAATATAAAGATAAAAGAGTTAGAATTAAAAAATAAAGAGATTTTGGACGAGTTGGAAGAGTTAAAGATCAATAAAGAGGAAATTTTAGATAAAATTAATGAAATTGAAAGTAAAATAAATGAATTGATTGAAAAAAGAGAAAGGATAATGAAAGAGTTAAAAGAATATGAAAGCGATGAGAACTTAAAGAGAATGAATGAAATTGAGGATGAATTAAAAATTTTAGAGAAAGAAAAAGCAAAATTAAAAAATGAGATTGATAAGGGATTAACCTTAGTTAAAGAAATATTAATTCCAAAAATTGAAGAGCTTAATAAAAAAGCTTCTGAGCTGATAAATAAAAAGGCAGTATTGGAAAAGAATATTTCATTTTATGAAGAAGGTATTAACAAAAACTTGAAGATTTTGGAAGAAAAGAAGAAAAAATATGAAGAGTTGGCTAAAAATTTAAAAGAACTAACTACAAAAAAGGAAGAAATTGAGAAAGAGATAGAAACCTTAGAAAATGAAAAAAGAGATGTATTGAAAAAAGTTAGAGATATTGAAAATAGAATAAATGAACTTATGGTTGAAAAGGCAAAGTATGAGAGTAAATTAGAAGAAGAGGAAAGAAAACTCTATCTATGTGAAAAAGTAGATGTAAGTGAAGACTTGGAAGAAAAAAGCATTGAAGAGCTTGAATTATACATAGGAGAGCTTGAAAATGAAATAAAAAAATTAGAGCCAGTTAATATGAGGGCTATTGAAGATTACAACTATGTAGCTGAGAGATACAATGAATTGATAGAAAAAAGAAAAGAGTATGAAAGGGATGAGAAAAAATACCTTCAATTGATGGAAGAGCTTGAAAACAGAAAGAAAGAAGTGTTTATGGAAGTGTTTAACAAAGTAGCTAAAAACTTTGAGGATGTTTATAGGGAAATTGGAGGTTATGGAAAGCTAAGCTTAGAAAACGAAGAAAATCCTTTTGAAGGAGGGATTTTAATAGATGCATCTCCAAGAGGTAAAAAGCTATTGAGCTTAGATGCTATGAGTGGAGGAGAAAAATCACTAACTGCCTTAGCATTTTTGTTTGCCATTCAAAGATTAAACCCTTCACCATTTTATGTATTGGATGAAGTTGATGCCGCTTTGGATGTAAAAAATGTTTCCTTAATTGCAGATATGATTAAAAACGCCTCAAAAGATAGCCAATTTATAGTTGTAAGCCATAGAGAACAGATGGTTAGTAAAGCAGATGTTGTTTATGGTGTTTATATGGAAAACGGATTGAGTAAAGTTGTTGGCATTAGATTATAAAATTAATTTTTTGATGAAACTTTTTAAAAGTTTCATGTGAAAACGGGTTAAGTAAGTTCATGGGAATTAAACCATAAGTCCTCAACCTTTTAGTAAAGTGGGTATTAAGTTGTAAAATAGTTATTTATCAAGCGCTATGTTGTAATATTCTATAGATTCCTCTATTCTTCCTAATTTTTCCAGTACTCTTGCCTTTGCGAGTAAAGCTTTTGTATGATTAGGCATAATCTGAAGAGCTTTGTTGTAATATTTTAAAGCCTCTTCAGCTTTACCTTGCTTTTCATATAATCTGCCTTTAAAATACCACAAACTTGCATCTCCGGGTATTGATTTTAATCCCATTTCAATATATTTTTCAGCTTGATCAAGTTTATTAAATAAGAATGATAAGTAGATCCCCTCCCTAATTACTTCAATACAAGTTATATTTAATTCGTCAATAAGTTTTTCGTAATATTTTAGAGACTCATCATACTTACCCATTTTTTTCAAAATTAGTGCTTTCAAATACATGGCATTTTTATCATTTGATTTTAAATCTAAAGCTCTATTTAAACAATGTAATGCCTCTTCATACCTACCTAACCTACGCAACAGGTCTGCTTTGATTATATATGCAGGAACAAAGTCAGGTGAATTTGCTATTAATTTATCACAATATGTTAATGTTTTGTCACATTCATCAGAAATACCCACGCATAAACTTTTGAAGAAAACTACCAAGGCAAATTTCTCATCGATACCCAGCGATTTTTCATAGCATTCCAATGCTTTGTCAAAATTCCCTGATAATTCATAACATTGGCCGAGAAGGGTATATGTTATAGGATCTTTGGAATCTTTTGCAATCTCTTCGAGATATTTTGTAGATCTTTGGATATCTCCTAAAATCATTAACAATATTGCTTTCAAAAATTTTGCAAGTTTTAAATTGGGATTTAGCTCTAAAGCCTTTTCAAGGTAATATGCTGACTCCAAGAAATTCCCTTTATCCCTACATTCGTATGATTTAATTAAATAAGTTAGTGATAACAATATATTGGAAATTTCCATTTCTTTTTCATTTTTTATTTCCATGCAATTCCACCATAATTTTTGAATACTATCATATTATTTAAAGAAAATTATGTATTACTTTAGTATATTAAAGTTACGCTTTAATTTTAAATTGATAAAATTGCATATCTAAATTTTATAAGTGTTTTAAAAATAACCTTTTGTCAATCTCGCCCTCACCTTCAAATACATTCCTGAATCTGCTCAAATAACCCCCAATGTCTAAGAGTTTGTTAACCTCTTTATAGAAAGGAAGTTTTCTGAAATGCTCCCTCCTGTTCAGCTCCAACAAATACCTTAAAATTTCCTCTTCGTTCTCTTTATTGCCATAAGTTAATAGGTTGTTTTTTATTTCATCAAATTTTCCAATGTTTATGAGATTTATTTTATCACAAAAAACTTCCTTGCATCTTTCAAACATCTCATCAAATGATTTACTACTAAAAATATATTTTCCAAACTCTTCCCTCTCTTCCCAGTAAATTTTACAGCCCTCAAACATCTCTGTCTTACTGCTGTATTCCAGGCCATTCTCTATAATCTTTTCAAACCTATCAAAATAAAGCTCTTTTATTAGCTCAATAGCTTCATTAACAACTTTTTTGTCTACATCCCCTTTTTTAATTCCCTTACAGTAATGTTTTATTATCAATAAAGGAGTTCCGTCCCACTTCACCATACAACTGAAAGGGAAAATCATGCACATCAATGGTTTAAATTCATAACCTTTTTCCAAATGAACTTTGCATAGGTTTTTATCTAATAAGATACAACCTCTTTCATTAATTTTTAACCTATGCTTAAACTCTCCTTCACAGGATTCTATTGCATATTCATAATCTTTAAGCTTTAACCTATCAAAATAATTCAAATATATCCTCCAACTCTCACATGAGCAACAGTAAGAACAATTTATGCACTCATAAGTTATGCCTTTAAACGTTATCTCCCAATCCATAACCATCCCTCCGGATGGCTAAATAATAAGAATAAGTATATAAGTATATGGAATTAACGGTGAGATATTGATAGAACTTGTTTATGCCTTTATCTTTGTAATTATTGCAGTTATTATAGCGCATAGAGAAGAATTGGACATAGAGAAAAAAATAATATATGTATCAATCTTAGCTTTAATTCAGCTAATTGTTTTAGGGTTTGTTTTGCTCTACGTATTTTCTTATGGGATGATTGGAGCATTTTTAATGATTTCTGTAATGATCACCTTGGCATCTTTTCTCATAATGAAAGAAATAAATTTAAAAAATAGGAAAAAGCTTTTTATTAGCTTATTCATCACATTCTTAACTACTGCAACAGTTTCACTTGTTATATTGATAATATCCAAAATTATAAAATTTGAGCCATCCTATGTTATCCCATTGATGGGTATGGTTATTGGGAATGCCATGAATACTATCCATTTGACGCTTGATAAAATAATAGATTCGGTTAAATCTGAAAGAGATATTTTGTGGGGGTATTTGGCTTTAGGAGCTACTGAGATAGAAGCTTTAAAGCCATTTATAAAAAATGCTGTAAAATCTGCTCTAATTCCACAAATGAATAGGACAAAGTCAGTTGGTGTTATCTTTATTCCAGGAGCTATGGTTGGGATGCTTTTAAGCGGAGCAAATCCATTATATGCGGCAAAGATTCAAATTGTCATTATGTGGATGATTCTAAGCTCCGCTGTAATTTCTGGAGTTTTGATATGTTATCTAATGCATAAAGAGATTGTTAAAGTATAAAATGTAATAAATAGTTAATTATTCTCCTCTCAACTGTTTCATCTTCTCAATTCTCTTTCTAATTAATTCTTTTTTGCCAATATCACTTCTATGATATACCTCCCCTTTAATGTATTTTGTAGCCTCTTCAGCTATTTTTTCAGCTTCTTCAATTGTATCCGCAACTCCAACTACTGCAACAGCTCTTGAACCAGTCATGTATAAGTTTCCATCCTCTTCATTGACTGAGGCGTAGTGTAAGATGGCCCCCAATTTTTTAATAGCCTCTTCATCAACACTTATTGGCTCTCCTTTAACAGGGTTGTCAGGATATCCTTTTGGAACTACATACTTACAAACTGTAGCCTTGTTTTCAAATTCAACATCAACATCTTTAAGCTTTTTATTTACAATTGCCTCACAGATCTCTAAGAAGTCATTTTTTAATATAGCCAATAAATTCATAGCCTCGGGGTCTCCAAATCTTGCATTGTATTCTATAATTTTAGGTCCATCTTTTGTTAGCATAAATTGCCCGTATAAAATTCCTTTATATCCTCCAACCTCTTTTTTCAATGCTTTAACTGTCTCTTCCATAATTTCTTTCGCCATCTCTACGTCTTCTTCAGTCATGAATGGAAGTTTATGATCTGGGCATGAATATGAGCCCATACCTCCAGTTATACTTCCTTCATCCCCTTCAAATGCATGCGGGTGGTCTTGAACAAATGGAGTGAATTTTATATTATCAATATCAACAAATCCGTGTAATGTGAATTCAACTCCCTCTAATTTTTCTTCAATTAAAACCTTTCCTCCACCTAATCCAGTTTCAAAAATCTCTTTAGCATATTTCTTTGCCTCCTCATTATCTTTTAACTGCTCTCCAACTACCTTAACTCCTTTACCTCCAGTTAATCCAACTGGTTTTACTACAGCTTTAATGCCTTTTTCAGTTAATTCATCAATAAAGCTCTCCAACTCTTCTCCATATTCTTCAAATGCTTTGTATATTAAAGAACCTTTTATATCGTATTTTTTGAATAAGTTCCTCATAAATTCTTTGTTTGTCTCTATTTGGGCAGCTAATTTTTTAGGCCCAACTGCTGGAATTCCCAAATCCTCCAACAAATCAACAACTCCAACATCTAAAGGAGCTTCAGGACCTATAACAGCTAAGTCAGGGTTAATTTTTTCAGCAAATTCTTTAACAGCGTCTAAATCTGTCTCTTTAGCTAACTTTATTTCCTTAGATAATCTTGCAATCCCTGGGTTTTTGTTTTTCATTAGCGTATATAACTCCACATCTTCATTCTTTTTTAAAGCATGAGCTATTGCACTTTCTCTTGCTCCTCCACCAATCAATAAGATTTTCATATCCTCACCATTTTATTTTTTAGAGATTGTAGTAATAAAAAGTATTTAAATTTTTTACTCCAACACTATCTCTCTATACTCTTTCTTTTCAGTATCTAATATTCCAATAGTAGGAATGTTGGTTAAATATCCACAACACTCTCCAGGGTTTATAATTAAAACATCGCCAACTTCTTCAAAAACCCTCTCATGAGTGTGACCATAAATAACAACATCATATAAACCAGATTTAATGGCCATTTCTAAGACAGATTGATGATGTCCATGAGTTATAAAAAAGTTCAAACCATCAATTTCAATAGATATAAAATCGTCAATTATATTTTCTTCATTTATGTCCTTTAACCATTCCCTTAATTTGCATCTCTCCCCATCGTTGTTTCCATAAGTGGCTATGATGTTGGCATTTAAGTTCTCAAACTCTTTTATAACAAATAGACTAACAAAATCCCCACAGTGTATAACAGTTTCAACCTCTTCCTCATTAAAAATCTCTATAGCTTTCCTTATATTTGGTAGATGGTCATGGGAATCGCTCATTATTCCAATTTTCATTATTTCCCCTCAAAATCTTATGCATTATATATTCCTTATTAAACCATAATTATTTTTATTATTTTTCTTTAAATATTCGATTGCCTCAGCTATTAAATCAACCACATATTTTACATTTTTACTCTTGATTATTACACTGTCTGATGTTGCAACAACCTCCTTATTTTTAAGCTCGTAATCACAGTTTTTAACGCAAAAAACTTCTCCTTCAATGTTAAAGGATTTCATCATCTCTCTAATCTTTTTAGCTAACATTCCGCTTTTAGACACTTGAGCATCTAAATATATAACAGCTTTAACGTTATAATATTTTAAAATCTCTAATAAATGGGATAAAGCTTTTTCAGTATATTCATTTATTTTGTATTTTCCATAAACGTTCTCAAAATCTCTATAGATTCCATCATCACATAAAATAACTTCGTGCCCTTTAATCAATGCCTCTAAACCAATAAGAACATTAAAACCATCGATA
Organism: Methanocaldococcus fervens AG86; assembly: GCF_000023985.1. Lineage (GTDB taxonomy): Archaea > AGJL01 > Methanococci > Methanococcales > Methanocaldococcaceae > Methanocaldococcus > Methanocaldococcus fervens. The sequence continues at coordinate 812,521 of NC_013156.1, read as the reverse complement.
TATATTGTTTTTTTCTTAAGATATTTTAATTTTTTTATTTTTTTCTTAGTTAATTTTATTTCTTCATCGCTGTGTGTAGTTCTAATAATTTTAAGCCTCTCTTCCCTGCTAAGCTTGTAATGATTTGCTACAAAATTTAAAGCAACATCCTTTTTATAACCCCTATTTATTAAGTATTTAAAATCTTCCTTAGCCTTTTCTATCATAATTTCCCCTTATAGGACAAACTTCCTCACATTCTCTGCAAAATATACAGCTATCTATATCAACTTTGACAATTAGGGAGTTTATATACTCATCGGGTGTTAGAATTGCCTGTAATGGACATTTCTCAATGCAATTTAAGCAGAGGTTGCATTTTTCTGGATTAATTTCTTTATTTTTTACATCAATTGCTTCGCATTCACACAGCCCACAGCTGTTACATCTATCTTTTAAAATAACTGGTGTTTTTGGTTTCGGTATCTCCCTCTTTATTATAGGAATTGAGCAAACTAAAACACATGCCCCACATTTTGTGCATTTATCTTTATCTATACTAAATCTATTTTTTAGTATTGCATTATTTGGACAGACTTCAATACAGGCCCCACAAACAGAACAAATCTCTTCTCTAAAATCAAATATCTTTATTGCATTTGTAGGGCAGACATCTATACACAAACCACATCCAATACATTCAGTTAATTGTATAGGCTTAGTTTTTGAGGGTTTTGAAAACTTATTTCTATTTTTTAAAAAAATATTTCTTATTAAAGTTTTTATCAATCCAGTTCCTTTAAAAATTTTGTAAAACTCTTCTTCCATTAAATCCCCCTATTTAAAAATTTTTAAAAATATTTAAATTTATCGATTAATTATTCTAAAATAAAAATTGGCGCCCTGGCCGGGATTTGAACCCGAGTCACGGGAGTGACAGTCCCGTATGATAGGCCGGGCTACACCACCAGGGCATAGTAATGCCAAGGATAACCTTGAAATTTTAAAATAATAAAAAGTGGCCGGCGGCGTCGCCCCTTTCCCGCCAGATGGCAGTACTCGGGGCATCGCTGGGGGGCTTAACTTCCGAGTTCGGGATGGGTTCGGGTGTGGCCCCCCCGCTATGACCGCCGTACCAAGGGAAATAGCGGGCCCGAAGGGATTTGAACCCTCGACCACCTGGTTAAAAGCCAGGCGCTCTGCCAGACTGAGCTACGGGCCCTCTTTAGCCCTTAGCTCGTGCGCGTTTCAAACATATCGCGTTTCTCATATATATACTTTTCGGTTGAACCCTCAAAGGGGTTGATGGTCCGGCGGGCCGGATTTGAACCAGCGACATGCGGATCTACAGTCCGCCGTTCTACCAGGCTGAACTACCGCCGGACGAGAAATGGTGGGCCTGCCCAGATTTGAACTGGGGTCTCAGGATCCCAAATCCCAAAGGATGGACCAGGCTACCCCACAGGCCCACTGAAGGAAGGAATGGAGCCCCGGGGGGGATTTGAACCCCCGACCACCTGATTACAAGTCAGGCGCTCTACCAGGCTGAGCCACCGAGGCTCATTTGCAGTATTAGTAAATTACATATGTAATATATAAACTTTTCGGTCATCAAAGTATTCACATATTCAAATTAACATGTAAAATTATAACATATAATGCATAAACACCCCGACAACTCCACCCACAATAGTGGCTATTAAATTAACATGCTCATTATTTAATATTCCTTTTCTTTCAAATAACGCCCCAAATAAGCTATCAGCCAAATTTCCAAATATTCCACCGATAGTTCCACATAAGATAATTTTAACATCTCCAAAGAATAAATATCCTAAAAATCCGATTAAAAACGCTCCTAAAATCCCGGATAATGTACCAAATATTGTTATAGCTCCATCAGTACCTTTTTCAACGACTTCAAATGTTGTTATTAGTTTTGGATTTTCGTCAGATAAAACCCCAAGCTCAGAAGAAAAAGTGTCTGATGTGGCAGCGGCTATTGAAGATACATAACCTACTAAAGCCCAGTTAAGCCCAAATATGGTTAAAATAGCAAATAATATTGGGATTAATCCATTTGCCAAAACATTTTTTAAAGTTCTACAAGTTTCATCCATTTTTTTGGATTTCTTTTTATCTAAACCAATTCTACTTACCAAAACTCCTAAAATAAGAAAAGATAAAAGTAAAGCCAAGTATTTAAATCCACAAAAGTAAATTAATATAAAAGCCATGATTGATGAACCTATAATACCACTATCGTCTAAACATTTACTTCTTTTAATTATTAACGCCAATACACACACAACTAAGATAGATACAAAGAGCTTTATAAGCGCTTCCATTATCTCATCTTCTTTTAATTATGACGCCCCCGAGGGGATTTGAACCCCCGACCTTCCGGTCCGAAGCCGGACGCTCTATCCTGGCTGAGCTACGGGGGCATATAGTAGCCTCTCTAAATAACAATAAACACTTAAAATCAAAAAACCAATAAATTTCTACTGATAAAATAAAGAAAAGAAGAAATATGGGAATTTACTGTTTTAAAGCTAATTTTATGTCTTCAACTTTTACTGTTTTTCTTTTTGCGTGTTTTGCTAAATCAACTGCTTCTCTTGCGATTTCTAATGCGATTTCTTCAACTGCTTCTGCTAAGTATTCTGCTGCTGCTCTACTAACTCTCTCAGCACCAGCTTTTTTCAAGATTCTTTCAAATGGTGCAACTGGAAGCTCAGCCATAATACCACCTCAGAAGTTTTACAAGATTTCTATTAGAAAATATATAGTATTTAAAATTTTCGGTTTAGATTTGCTGTTTGTGGCTGTTTATTTGATAGATTGAGACTTTGCTGAAAAATATTTATGACAAAGAATTATTATAAGAATTATAATTGATTGATAATAAAAGAGAACTTTTATGAAAAAACAAAAATGAATATTAGAAATTTATGCAACTAACCTTATATTCCAACTAATATGGATATTATCCCAATAATTATTTGAAATTTGGAATCCTGTAAACTTATAAATTAATTTTTGTAAAATTAAATATTTAATAGTTTCCTTAAATAATAGACCGAAAAATTTATATAGAACTTCAAAAACATACTATATTAGACAAACTAAAAAGAGGTGGGGGGCATGTTTGGAAGAGATCCATTTGATTCATTATTTGAGAGGATGTTTAAAGAGTTCTTTACAACCCCAATAGCAGGAACTACAATGATTCAAAGCTCAACTGGAATACAAATTTCAGGAAAAGGGTTCATGCCAATTTCCATTATTGAAGGAGATAAACATATAAAAGTTATTGCATGGTTGCCAGGGGTTAATAAAGAAGACATAGTCTTAAATGCAATTGGGGATACATTAGAAATCAGAGCTAAAAGAAGCCCATTAATGATAACTGAAAGTGAAAGAATTATTTACTCAGAGATTCCAGAAGAAGAGGAAGTTTACAGAACGATAAAACTTCCTGCAGTTGTTAAAGAAGAAGATGCTTCAGCTAAATTTGAAAATGGGGTTTTATCAGTCATATTACCAAAAGCAGAAACATCAATTAAGAAAGGAATTAATATTGAATAATTCTATTCAAAACAATTATTTATTTTTATGCTAGATAACATTTATAGAATTATATATTTAATTTGGTGAAGATATGATAAAGAAAAAACACTTGGAGATGATATTGGATTCTTTAAAGAGTCATCCAAACCCAAAAGCTGATTTAGAGCAATATACAATAGACGGAAAGTTGGCATCCGATATTTTATTTTTTGCAGTGAATGATTTTTATGGAAATGTTGTTATTGATTTAGGATGTGGAACTGGAAGGTTGGCTATTGGAAGCAAAATTTTGGGGGCTAAGAGAGCTATTGGAATTGATATTGATAAGGAAAGCATTGAAACTGCAAAAGAAAATGCAAAAAAGGCAAATGTTGATGTAGATTTTTATTGCATGGATATTAGAGATGTTGATAATGAATTTTTAAACGACATACTTGGGGAAGGTAAAAATTTAAAGAAGGTTGTTATCCAAAACCCTCCTTTTGGTGCTCAAAAGAAACATGCTGATAGAATATTTTTAGATAAAGCTTTAGAGATTGGGGATATTATTTATACTATACACAACTACCCAACAAAGGATTTCGTTATGAAGTATGTTGAGGATAAAGGGGGGAGAATAACGCATATTTATGAGGCGTTTTTTAGAATCCCTGCAATATATGAGTTTCATAAAAAAAGGGCTGTAAATATTCCAGTAGTTGTTTTTAGGATAGAGAGCTATTGATAAATCTTACAAACAATTGGGTTTTTTAATATGGATAGGGCATCTTCCAATGTCTCTTTTTTTGAAATACAAAATAAAGTATTTCCTAACATAGATTGGGAAGCTCCAACTGTAAATTTTAAATCATCACATATTGATAAAATGTTTTCATTTATTAAGCCGGTATTTACTGCAAATTCGTATGAAAGACTGATAAAGTTCTCTAAAGTAGGATTTTTTAGAAGTTCATTTAAACATCTCCTTCCATATTCATTTATTCTATTAATCCAACTTTCATTAGTAATTATCTCTTTTGTTTCCTTTTCTCCAAAAATTTCAATGATAATGTAATAATCATCATTAATATGTATTTTTTCAACATTTATTGGAAATCCAGGAGCTTTTCTTATAACAAATCCTTTTGTGTATTGGGCTATCACATCACCCAATCCAGTTCCACACTCTACCTCGCTTACATGGGCTATTTTTACATAACTTTCATTTAAATTTAGCATGTCATTTAATTTTTTAGATAAGGTTAAAGCACAGCCTCCTGACATTCCCAATCCACTACCTAAAGGAAAATCTGATGAAAATATAATATCATAACAGCCACTATATCTCAATTCTTTATAATACTCTAAAACTTTTTCAACTGAACAGATATTTACTTTTTTACAATTATAAAAAACACTTCCATCCCCTTCCTTTAACTCCACACTAACGCCTTTATCTACTGTAATTCCAGCCCCTATAGAGCCCGTTTTTAAGGAATTTTTTGATTTACAGACTGCAAAAAATCCTGTTATGTGTCCTGGAGCAAACATAATGCAACCTCCTTAATCAATAATAATAAAATAGCCTGCTCAGTTTTATAGTCTAAAATAGTTTATAAAAATTATCATCAATATAGAAAAATAAAAGAATTATAAAAAAGAGCTGATATTTGATTTATCTTCCAAATGCTCTGTCGATAATGATATCTACAATTCTATCATCTGCTCCAATAGGTTCTCTGTAAATAATTTCAACACCATCTGGAATCTCTAATTTTTCATGTTCGTGATGGTGATGGTGGTGATGATCATGCCCATGATGATGGTGTTCATGTTCGTGATGTTCCCCATCATCTTCAATCAATCCCAACAATCTTGGAATGTCTCTTGTTGTATGTATTCCATGAGCTAAGAAAACAGGAACAACGATAACTTTTTTAGCACCTTGCTCTATAGCTTTTTTAACAGCTTGAGGAATTGTTGGTTCATTAAATTCCATTAAACCAATTTCGACGATTGGAAATATATTTTTTTCTTTAACCTTTTCAGCCAATTTTACTAAGAGCTCTTTGCTGTATGGCAATCTGCTTCCATGCCCTACTAAAACCAAAGCCTCCATATACTCACCATTATTATTTTATTTCATAGAGTTCATACCAACTATTATATATACTCTTCGTTCATTTAAAAGTTTAATTAAAGAAATTCTGGAGGAGTAATGATGGACACATCCAGGCTCATATTAATTATGGCAATAATTATTTGGCTGATATTATATGCTATCAGGGATTCAATAAACTTAAAAACCTATGGAGGAATTTTTGGAATTTTAAGGACTAAATTTGGGTTAAAAACAATTGAAAAATTGGGAAGATATAAAATTTGGCAGAAGATTGGAATTATCTCAATACCAATATGTGTAATACTTGGATTTATTATGCTTTTTAATATCATAACTATGAGCTTAAAGCTTTTATCTGGAACTCTACCAAAAGAAGCTGCAAAACCAGTTGTATTTTTGTTTGGGGATGTAATTCCGTGGATTCCTGGAGTTATAGCTTTATTAATAGCAATTTCTGTTCATGAATTAGCACATGGAATATTTGCGAGGTCTTTTGGAATTAAAGTTAAGAGTTCCGGTATTTTGTTATTATTAGGGCTACCATTAGGGGCTTTTGTTGAATTGGGAGATGAATTTAAAAATGCAGAGAAAAAAATTAGAGGAGCTATTGCTTCAGCAGGACCATTGGCAAATTTGCTGATTTTTTTAATAGCGATTCCTTTACTTTCATTCAGCTATACTTTACCAACGGAGTTGAAAATCATCGATGTTAAAGAACCAGCATCTGAGTTTTTGCAAAAAGGGGATATTATTTATGAGATTAATGGCAAAAAAATAAATTCTTTAGAGGATTTTAATGAATTTGCAAAAACAATAGAGCCAAACAAAGAGTATGAAATAAAGGTTTTAAGGGATAACAAACTATTGTCGTATAAAATTGTTAGCTCTAATGAGGGGAGAATAGGGGTTATGATTTCGCCAGATAAAAATACAGCATTGTTAATAAACACAATATACTGGACTTATTGGTCCAACTTCTTGTTAGCTTTATTTAATTTACTCCCAGCAATACCTTTGGATGGATTTCACGTATGGAACGCTTTTCCAGAATTATTAAAAGAGAGAAAAAATAAATTCATTGTAAAAATTGGAGAAATATTGGAGTTAATTATAAATGAGAGAACTTTGAGTTCAATAACATTATTAGTTTGGTGGATTCTCTTGGGAAGTATAGTGTATTCTATGTGGTAGAATAATAAAATTGGGTATTACGAGTGTTATACAATTTTTTAGCATACTATAATTAAGAGGCATTGCCGAGCGTAGCGAGGCAATGCATCCCGGGTATCCCGAACAACCTTTTAGAAAAAGGTTGATCAAAACGAACTTTAAGAAAGTTTCATCAAAACTATGGGTATACCAATAGGACAAAGCCCTATGGTTTTGATGAAATGGAAATCTTTGCTTTCCAGCTATGAAAATCTATATGATTCTCATTACAACTTTACTAAAAGTTTCGTGGTGATATGTATGGATATTATTGGTTTCTATATTTATGGATTTGTTTCCCTTTTTATTACTGTAGACCCAATTGGTTTAATTCCAATAGTTCATTCGATAATTTATCCTTATCCAAAAGAACAGAGAATAAAAATTATTAGGAAAGCTATGATCTCGTCAACACTGATTTTGTTATTGTTTGCTTTGTTTGGAAATTACATCTTTAATTATTTTGGAATTACAATAGATGCATTTAGAGTTGCTGGAGGAATTTTACTATTTAAAATAGGTTGGGACATGCTTCATGCAGAAGTTCCAAAAACAAAGCACAAACCAGATGAAAGATTGGATATCGGAGATATTGAAAGTATAGCCTATGTTCCGTTATCCATTCCTTTAATAACTGGCCCCGGAGCTATAACAACCACTATGATTTTAGTTAGTAAAGCCCAAAGCGTTTTGGATAAAGGGATTGTAATCCTATCTATATTATCAACCATGCTTGTTTCAGCAATTATTTTATCATTATCTGACTATATAATTAGAAGAATTAATATATATGGAATTAATGCCTTTGTAAGGATTATGGGATTGTTGTTGGCGGCAATTTCAGTACAGATTATATTTACGGGAATATTTGGACTATGCAACATCTAATAATTTTTTAACATCTTTTTCAATTCTTTCATTTTAGGAGGTAGTTTTTTCCATCTCCAAAATCCTCTTAAAATTTCATCCTCATCATAGCCAAATCTTTTTAAAATATCAACCCATTTATTAAACAACTCTGGATAAAGCTCTTTAACTCTCAAAAATTCAGCATTTAATGCAGAGGGGCACATATAACAGCCAATTCTCTCAAACCCTTTATCATAGAGTTCATTGTAAATAACATCATTTAGATATATCCAGCTCCAAACATCAGTACCTTTCCAATCTAATATTGGGAAGATATTTATTTGATTCTCTATAAAACCACTTTTTCTTTCATAACTTAATTTTCCTCTTGTAAAGCTTTCGTATCTCCTTGAACCGTCGATTGTGTAAACTCTTTTATATCTTTTTAAATATTCTTTTAAAGGCTCTAATTTGCATACGCTGTTACACCACCTGTAATCTTTTGTAGGTATCCCTTCTTTCTCTAAATGCTCCCAGAAATTCTTACCTTTTAAAACAATCAAATTTAAATCATACTTTTTAGCAAATCTTTTTACAAAATTTATAGTATCTTTAAATTCCAATCCTGTATCTATGAAAATAACTTCCAAATCACTTATAACTTTATTTGCCAATAAAGTAGAGACAGAAGAGTCTTTACCTCCGCTAAAAGAGGCATTTATGGCCCAATTTTTATCTTTGCATTTTTCATAATATCTTTTTATGATAGATAACGACTTTCTCTCCAATTTTTCAATTCTTTCTTTATTCTTCTTTAGATAGTCTTCAATTTTTTCAAATTTAATCTCTCTTTTTAATGTTAAATCTTTAATTTTTAATTTGCCCTCTTTGTTAACAGCCACACCAACGTAATTTCCTACTTCAACACCAACGTATTCATTTTCATTAATACCTTTAAGTTCTTCAGAATTTTCTATCAAATCAATTGGAACTTTTTTACCTTTTAATCTTCTTTTTGTTGGCTTTATTTTAATTTTTGGCTCTTCTATTAAATAATATGAAGCATACGGATGGAATTTCCAATCTAAGTCAATTAAATCAAATTCCAAAACCCCAATACATTCTCCACTAATAAAAACCTTTTTTCTATAGTCTAAACCTCCAATTTTCTTTAAAATTACTGCCAAATTATAGGGGAAATTTTTATTAAGTAGTTTGTTTAAAATATCTATTTCAAATTTAGAGGCAAATTTATCATCCATCATTATCACCTATATAAATTATGTCTTTAGTGAAATTATGGAAAGTTGGGCAGAGTTAAAAAAAGGAGCTAAGGTTTTAGAAAAAAATAAGGATAATAAAATTTTGATAGCCACGCATATAGATACTGATGGGTTAACATCGAGAGCTATTTTGCAAAAGTTGACTGAGAGACTAAATTTGGATGCTGATTTTATGTTTTTAAAGCAAATTACTATAGAAACAATAAATGACATTCCATTTAAAGATTATGACTTAGTGATTTTTGCTGACTTAGGTAGTGGGCAATTGAAGATGATCAAAGAGAAGTTGGATGAGCTCAATTTATCAGATAAAAAAGATAAAATTATTATTTTAGACCACCATCAGCCAGAGGAAATAAAAGTTCCTGAAGCTGTGATACATATAAACCCATTAACAATAGGAAAAAGTGGAGCTGAAATTTGTGGAGCTGGTGTTTCTTATCTATTTGCAAAAGCCATAAATAATGAATGGGTTGATTTGGCTAAATATGCAGTTTTGGGAGCTATTGGTGACATCCAAAATATAGAAGGAAAACTTACTGGCTTAAATAGAGAGATATTAAATGATGCCATTATGAATGGAAATATTAAAATAAAAAGTGATTTACAGATGTATGGAAGGCAGACGAGACCTTTATTTGTGTCTATGAGATATTGGGTGGATGTTAGAACTGATTTATTAAACAACGATTCGAGAATAATAAAATACATCCAGTATATAAATAAAAAGTATGGCATTGATGTAAATCCAACGATGAGATTGGCTGAGATTCCTTTTGAATATAAGAAGATTATCGGAAATGAACTTTTAATAAAATGCTTAAATTATGTTCCGAATCATTGGGCTCCTTATATTCCAAAAGTCATATTTGGAGAAGTTTATGAATTTAGAGGGGAAGAGTTCGGCTCTCCTTTGAGAGATTTGGAGGAGTTTTCTACCTGCATAAATGCATGTTCGAGATATGGAGACTATGAGACAGCTTTAAATGTGTTGATGGGAGATAGGGATAAATATTATAAAAAAATGCTTTCAAATTTGAGAAAGCATAGGAATAATTTGAGAGAAGCTTTAGAGCATGTGAAAAACGATGTAGAGATAGTTAAGAAAGATAATTTCCAATATTTTGAAACTGATAAAATTATGCCAAATATTATTGGAATTGTTGCTGGAATGAGCTATTCTATAGAGGAAACTGATTGGATGAAACCAATATTTGCAATAACAGAGGATGAGAATGGTTATAAAGTTTCTGCACGATGTCCTAAGCTTTTATGCTTTGCCGATAATGTAAATTTAGCTAAGGCAATAAAATATGCTTCAGAAAAGGTTAATGGAAGTGGTGGGGGTCATAAATTTGCTTCTGGAGCTTACATCCCAGACAATAAAAGAGATTTTATAAAATACCTTGAGATTGCCCTTAAATAATAATATTCTTCCATGGCATTTTATCAACTTTTAAATATTTATCTAACAACTTATCCTTTTTTAATGCACTAATAAAGTTGGTTGGATTTTTGCAGTTTAAGTATTTGTTTAGCATTTCATCACCTCTTGCCAATACACATTGACAGATCATGGAGTTGAAGTTTTCATACTCAACTTTGATATTTTCTTTTTTTAATGCTTTCTCAATATACTTGATTTTTTTCTTAGATGATAAATCAAACTCCTCTTCCTCAAAATCAGTATGTGGCTTTGGAATCATTGGATTGACAGATATTTCAACCCTTCTAATTTCTTTTTTTATCTTTTTTGTTAGGGTTATAAGCTCCTCTATATCTTCATCAGTTTCTGTAGGGATTCCAACCATAAAATAGAGCTTAACCTTCTCAACATTATATTTTTTAGCTAACTCAATGGCGTTAAATATGTCCCCTTCGTTAATATCTTTTTTTATAAACTCCCTAAGTCTTTCACTTCCAGCCTCTGGAGCAATAGTTAAAGTTTTTGGCTTTAAAATTCTCATCAAATCGTCGTTTAATGTATCCGCCCTTAAAGATGAAGGAGATATTTGAACTCCTTTTTCATCTAAAAAGTTGCATAACTCAACTATATATTTATAATCTCCAACTGATGGGGCTATTAAGGCCACTTTATTAACTTTATTAACTTTAATACCTTCCTCTGCCAAATACATTAAGTCATTAAGCTTTCTAAACCTTGGAGGGTAGTAAATGGCTCTTGCCAAACAAAATCTACATCTTCTTGGGCAACCCCTCCCAATTTCTAATAAAAATGCTTTACCATAAGCCCCTTCTTCAGAACTTGGCTGATATATTGGGTAATCCTCAACTCCTAATTTTTTTGGGTAGATTCTCTTAACCTTATCTTTTTTTGCATGTTTTGAGTAAACTCCTTCAACATCAAACTCTTTATTTATAACTTTTAGCATCACCTCACTATTTTCAATCTCTCCAACTATAACTGCGTCAAAAAAATCAGTTATTGGGTAGAAGTTTTCCATTACGCATGGCCCTCCAGCAACGAAAACGGCGTTTGGGTTGTGAGGTTTTAAATCTTTAACAATCGTTACTGCATTAAAATAATCGTTTTCATACTGTAAAGTAATAAAAATTGCGTCAAAATTCTTTATTTTTTCATAATTTTCTAAGAAATACACCCCTACATTTAAATCCCTATATTTGCTTAGATGACATGCTAATATATGAACTGCTAAGCAAGAAATTCCAGCTTTAAACTTATTTGGGTAGATTATGGCGACATTCCTTATCATCCAAATCACACTTTAGCTTTCCAAAACATTAACAACCTCTCCAACAACTATAACTCCTGGAGGTTTTGCATTCTCTTTCTTTGCCTTTTCAACTATATCTCCCAAAGTTCCCTTTATAACTCTCTGATTTTCTGTAGTTCCCTCCATAATAATTGCTACTGGTGTATTTTCATTCCTTTTTGGATTTTGCAATAATTCATTAACCAAATTTTCTAAATTTGTTATTCCCATAAGAATTACAATTGTATCGGCATTTAATTTACTTAAATCGACCTGTTTCTCTTTTTTATCTTCTGCTTCATGCCCTGTAACCACTGTAAATGAAGTGGCAACCTTTCTATGGGTTACTGGAATTCCAGCGACCTCTGGAACTGCTATAGCTGATGTTATGCCCGGAATAACTTCATAAGGTATGTTATGCTTTTTTAACGCTAAAATCTCCTCCCCACCTCTTCCGAAAACAAATGGGTCTCCTCCTTTTAATCTAACAACTAATTTACCTTCTTTCGCTTTCTCAACCAATATTTTATTAATTTCCTCCTGCTTAAATGAATGCCTTCCCTTTCTTTTGCCAACATAAATTAACTCAGCATCTTTTTTAGCATAATTTAGTAGCTCTCTAGATATTAAATCATCATAGACAATGACGTCCGCCTCTTTAATAGCTTTTAAACCTTTTATTGTTATTAATTCTGCATCTCCTGGCCCAGCTCCTACTAAAATAACTTTTCCTACCATCATTTCACCAAAAATTAAAAAATTATTTATTTAATTTTGATTTTAACTTTTCTTCAAGTTTTTTCTTTCTCTTTTCTTTCTTTTCCCTAATCATTGGAATTCTATATATTGCCCCACATTCTAAGCAGGTTATGACAACATGTGGATACCTCTTGCTTTTAACTCTAACTCTTGCATTCTTTCCATACAATAAAAAAGTTCCGCATTTTTTACATACTCTCCTTTTCCATTTTTTAGGGAATCTTATTCTCATCTTCATGGCTATTCTTCTGGCTAAATAAACATACCTCTTAGCCCTATCCCAATTTCCTTTTCTTGCCTCTTCTTCAGCCAAACTCATTAGGATGTCAATTCTTTCATAGGCAATTTTTCTTATCTTTTTTTCTAAGAACTTTTTCATAATTTCACTTCCATAGGGACAAAGCCCTATTGGTATACTCGGGATGCATTGCATCGCTTCGCTCGACAATGCCTCTTAATTAAAGTGGGAGATATCTCTAGCAACCCCTCTGTGGTATCATAGGACTTTTACAGCTTTTATATTTAATTTGGAACTTTAATGCTTTAGCGTCATTATGTCCTTATAATAATTTTTCTGTGAAAGTCTTATGACAATAGGGAGTTTCCAGTAGTTACTATGGTAACCACTTAATTTAAGGGGCATTAAGAAAGCTTTGCTTTCCAGCTATGAAAATCTACAATTTTCATTCAACTTTTTCTAAAAGTTTCGTTTTGATCAACCTTTTTCTAAAAGGTTGTTACTAAAAGTTTCATTTATAGCAATCCCCAGAATCCAAGTCTTGGGTTGTATATATCCCCAGCCTTTTTTAAATAATCTAAGGCAATTTCAACATCTTTTTCAGACAATCCTATACTTAAAGCCCTCTCATAAATTTCCTCTTCAGGTGCTAAACCGTCGTCTCTTAAGTTGACGATTTCCTTAATAATACTCAATACTGTATCCATTTTATCTCTTCTTGATTTTGGGGTTCCAGCTATTTTGTCCAAATCTAAAGTTCCAGTTTCTGGATCGTAGGCTATCTGCTTTAAACAATCATCAATAATATTTATAGCTACTTGAGCATCAACATCTTCAACTTTCTCTGATAATCTTGCCTTTGCATGCATTTCAGCAATCCTAATTATCGCCTCTAACTGTCTTGCAGTTATTGGTATTGGATTATCTCCCTCTCCTAATTTCCTCATCTCTAAGTAGTATTTTTTAATCATCTTCTTTGCCTTGTCAGTTAAATAAGGCATTATTAATTTTGTTTCATCAAAATCTCCTAAGTATAAATCTTGATTTTCCTCTATATATGCACAGCTTCTTGCGTAAATAATGTAGTATTTTAAAAGCTTTTCGTCTACTGTTATTCCATCAATGTCAATAGCTCCCAAAATCTTATAATCTTTTGTAGCAGTTTCAACATGTGTATTTAATATATGCTCAGCTATCTCATCATCTCCTCTTCTATCTGGCTTGTCCATCAATGGGAATATTAAATCAAACCTACTCAATAGTGGAGCTGGAATATCTATCTGCTCTATAACAGTTAAATTTCTGTCAAATCTTCCTCTCTTTGGGTTACATGCTGCTAAAACTGCACATCTTGCTGGCAACTTTACATTAATCCCTCCTTTATTAACATGGATTGTCTGGCTTTCCATAGCCTCTAAGATGTATTTCATTACATTCTTATCTACGGTTAGCTCGTCTATACATGCCGTTCCCTCATTTGCCCTAACAAAAACTCCCGGCTTAACTACCCAGCCATCTCCAATCTCTGTAGCTTCCCTAATCACGTTTGCGGTTAATCCTCCTCCAGTAGCTGTTGTTACTGATGCATAGGCATTTTGAGGGAATAGCCTTGCTATCCTTCTAAGCATTGTGGTCTTTCCAATTCCTGGATCCGTAATTAATAAAATGTGGCTATCTCTTCTTAAAGGAGTTCCATCTGGTAAGAATTTAAAAGCTCCTTTAATTTGCTGTAAAAATATAGCTTTTTTAACTAATTCATGACCTTTTATTTGAGAAATTAGGTAGTTTGATAATATGTCGATGATATCCTTCTTTTTACCCAATTCGTTCAACGTTTCTATAAGCTCCTCATTACCCAAAATATCTCTAACTTCAATTTTTTGATAGCTTTCAGATATTTTAACATAATTACTTTTAACAAAAATTTCAAAGACTGGCAGCTTTGGCTTTGTTTTTTTCTTTAATACAGTTCCTACAACATCAACTCTTCCAGAATAAATTCCAGGGCTGTTTTCTAAAAACACCTTTATACTCCTTGGAGGGTCGTCAGGATTTTTCATCAAATCAATTGGCTGCTGAATTTCCAGCTCTTGGATGTTTATATAGGTTGATTCTTCATAATCAATAACCATCTTCTCTCTACAATCTCCATTGTTGCAAATAACTTCTGGAATCTCAAAATAGTTGTGTATAGTCCTATACCTTATATTTCCACATCTTGGGCAAACAAAACATGCCCTTTTTAATAAAGCACATACTTTTCCAGCTTTAACTATAACACCTTCAAATTTAACTAATTTATTTATGTCAGAGGATGATATATCTTCAATTAGCTTTTCACAACCTTTTGGGTTTTTAAATGCAATTTGTATCTTTTCCAACTCTTTATCTTCACCAAATAGCTCAATATAAGCCTCTTTAAAT
Organism: Methanocaldococcus fervens AG86; assembly: GCF_000023985.1. Classification (GTDB taxonomy): domain Archaea; phylum AGJL01; class Methanococci; order Methanococcales; family Methanocaldococcaceae; genus Methanocaldococcus; species Methanocaldococcus fervens. Next base: position 797,371 of record NC_013156.1, on the reverse strand, counting down.
ATATCCAGTATTATCTCTTCTACTTCTTTAGGTCTCTCAATGATTAAATCGTTAACCTCACACGCATCTGGAAAGTGCATTAAAAACTTTTCAATATCAAATTCAAAGATGTTATCTTTAATTAAGTTGTTTGATAACTCTTCCTTTATAAAACTCTTTATTTTATGCTCGTAATATGCTCTAAAAACTTCTTCATCAAAATTTGCCATAGTATCACGTAAATTTCCTTTATTTTAAATTAAAAATAGCTTTAGTTTAAAAAGTTGATGCTTAAATATAATTAACAATAAACGCTATAAAACTTACTGCTATAAAAATCTTATGCATTTAAATATATGATAAGAGATAACTTTTTAACCTTCAATCTATATAATTTCCTAAAAATTTCATAGAGGGATAAGGATGAAGTTCTTCTTGGATACAGCAAACGTTGAAGAAATTAAAAAATATGCTGAACTCGGTTTAGTGGATGGAGTTACAACAAACCCAACATTAGTGGCTAAAGAGGGAAGAGATTTCTATGAGGTTGTTAAAGAAATCTGTCAGATTGTTGACGGTCCAGTAAGTGCTGAGGTTATATCAACAGATGCTGAAGGGATGGTTAAAGAAGCGAGAGAATTGGCTAAATTAGCTGACAACATAGTTATAAAAATCCCAATGACAAAGGATGGAATGAAAGCAGTTAAAATATTGTCAGCTGAAGGAATAAAAACAAATGTAACTTTGGTTTTCTCACCATTACAGGCATTGGTTGCCGCTAAGGCAGGAGCTACTTACGTATCTCCATTCGTTGGAAGATTGGACGATATTGGGCATGTAGGAATGAAGTTAATTGAAGATGTTGTAAAGATATACAGAAACTATGATATTAAGACTGAGGTTATCGTTGCTTCCGTAAGACATCCATGGCATGTTTTAGAAGCTGCAAAAATAGGGGCTGATATAGCAACAATCCCACCAGCAGTTATGGATAAATTGTTTAACCACCCATTAACAGACATTGGTTTAGAGAGATTCTTAAAAGATTGGGATAACTACTTAAAGAGTAGAAAATAAGAAACCATTGGACGTTAATTAGGGCTGAAAGCCCTAACTTAATGGACGTATGGTATGCCAATAGGAGGTTCCTCCTATGGTTCTTAAAAGATTGGGATGAGTATTTAAAAAGTAGAAAATAAAAATATTCACCAAAGAATTTAATTTTGTCCCTTTAAAATAAATCCTAATCTAAAATTTTATAAAAATGGAGGGAGATTATGAAATTGGATGCAACTAAAAAGCTCTTAATGATTCCTGGACCTACAATGGTTCCACCAGAAGTTTTAAATGCAATGGCAATGCCAGTAATTGGACATAGAACAAAAGATTATAGCAATTTGTTGGAAGATACTATAGAGAAATTAAAAAAAGTGTTTATAACTGAAAATGACACATTCTTAGTTACTGGTTCAGGAACAGCGGCAATGGATATGGCAATATCAAACATAATAAGAAGAGGAGATAAGGTTTTAAACATTGTTACAGGAAACTTTGGAGATAGGTTTGCAAACATCGTCAATGCCTATAAAGGAGAGTCAATTAGGTTGGACGTAGAATGGGGAGATATGGCAGAACCAGAGGCGGTTAAGGAGATGTTAGATAAATATGATGACATCAAAGCAGTTACAGTTGTGCATAATGAAACATCAACAGGGGCAAGAAACCCAATAAAAGAGATTGGAGAGGTTGTTAAGGATTATAATGCCTTATATATTGTTGATACCATCTCATCATTGGGAGGGGACTATGTAAATGTTGATAAATTTAATATAGATATCTGTGTTACCGGCTCACAGAAATGTTTGGCCGCTCCACCAGGATTAGCGGCTATAACAGTCAGCGAGAAAGCATGGGAAGTTATTAAAAAGAATGATGACAAAGTTGGTTTCTACTTGGACTTGTTGGCTTATAAAAAATACTATGAAGAGAAAAAACAAACCCCTTACACTCCATCAGTTAATTTAACCTATGCAATGAATGTTGCATTGGATTTAGTTTTAAAAGAAGGAATTGAGAATAGAGTTAAGAGACATGAAAGATTAGCTAAAGCAACAAGAGCTGGTTTAGAGGCTATGGGAATAGAGCTATTTGCTAAAGAAAGAGCAAGGTCAATAACAGTTACGTCAGCAAAATATCCAGAAGGAATTGAAGACAGCAAATTTAGAGGAACATTAAGCAACAAATACAACATAGTTGTTGCCGGTGGACAGAAACACTTGGCTGGAAAGATATTCAGAATTGGGCACATGGGAACCTGCGGAGAGAGAGAAGTTTTAGCTACATTGGCTTGTATAGAGCTAACTTTAAAAGAGCTTGGATTTGAAGTTAAAGAGAGTGGTGTAGAGGTAGCTAAAGAAGTTTTATTAAAAGAGTAGGTTATTTAGCTTATAATTTCTTCTAAAATTTTTAAAAACTTCTCAACTTCTTCAAATGTTCCTATTGATACTCTAACGTAGTTATCTCCTAAGCCATCAAAGGATGAGCAATCCCTAACAATAACCCCTCTTTTTAATAACTCTTCACAGAATTCTTTTGATTTCATTGTTTTTAGTTCAACCAATACATAATTTGCCTCTGAAGGATAAACCTTAATGTCTTTAAACTTCTTCAACCCGTTGTATAGCATTTCTCTACTCTTAATCCCATCCCTAACACACCTTTCAAAAAACTCCCTATCCCTCAACGCAGTTATAGCACAAACTTGGCTTAACCTTGTTAGGCTGAATATTGGTTTAACTCTCATCATATAGTCAATAATTTTTTTATTTGCCACACCATAACCAACTCTCATTCCAGCCAAACCAAATACCTTTGAGAATGTCCTTAAAACAATAACATTCTCATATTCTGGAGCTTTTTGAGTCCAATCATACTCTTTTTTAGCATATTCGATATATGCATGGTCTATAACAACTAATGCATCAGTTTCATTGATGATTTTTTCAATATCTTTATTTTCTATTATGTTTCCTGTTGGATTGTTTGGAGAACATAAAAATATAACTTTAGTTTTGTCAGTTATGTTGTTTAGAATGCTTTCAACGTCTAATTTAAAATCTTTTTCTTTATCATATTTTGCAAACTTTATTTTAGCGTTATGAATTGTTGCTGAAACTCTATATTGTGTGAAGGTTGGAATTGGAATTATAACCTCATCGCCATCATCAACGAACGTTCTGAATATTGTGTCAATAACTTCATCAGCCCCATCACCACCAACAATAATATTTTCCTTATCAACATTCAAAAATCTACTCAACTCTTCCATTAAAACAGGATTTACTGGTTCTGGATATTGATGGATTTTGTCTATTTCTTCTAAAATTTTCTCTTTTATTTTTGGAGAAGGTCCCCAAGGGTTTTCGTTGGAGCCGAGTTTTATAATGTCTTCTGGTTTTATCCCATAAGCTCTTGCAATCTCTTCTTTAGATTTTCCTGGAACATAAGGCTTTAATTTTTTAACTACTTCTCTAATTTTGTTTTCTATCATCTAATCACCCAAACATTTTACAAAAAATATTTTAAATAGATTCTCAGATTTTTAATAATATAACTCATAAAGGAGGGTGAATATGAGAGGGACACTTTTACTTATACTTTTATTGGTTATAAGTGTTGGCTATGCTCTACCCACAGAGCCCATAATCATTGTAAATAAAAGCACAGCAGATTATGAAAACGTCAAAGTTTTAATGGACAATCTTTACTCTTCAAGAGAAATAAATGTTGATGAAGATTGTGTAACCGTTAATGTTAAAGATATTGTTTATATGCCGGCAGTAGATGAGCTTGAGATTGAAGATAATGACAAAAAGCTTGATATAGAATTTGATAATAACGGAGGCAATATAAAATACAAAGATATTTACTACATTGAGTATTTAAACTTTGAAGAAGGGGATGAAGTAACCTTTTTTGATAAAAAATACTTGGTTGAGGATATCAGCTCTGATTATATATTATTAAAAGAAAAAGATGGAGAAGAGATTGAAACAAATGGGTCATTTGAATATGATGGATATAAGGTAGTTGTAAAACTCGTTTCTTCAGATTCTAAAACTATAGTTGTTGATATATACGAAAATGACAACCTTGTAGATTCTCCAAAATTGGATAGAGATGAATTTTATCATTTAGAAGATGGAACTTTAGGAATTGTTTACAAAAATTGCACAAAAAGTGGAAATAAATATTATTTTACTTTTGAAGTATATTCCATAATAAAAATTGAGGAAGATGAAGATTATCCATTAGATAAAAGATTTAGAGTGAAAGATGTTAGTAGTGAAAGAATAAAGCTTGAATATAAAAATGTAGGTAATCTTGAGGAGGAAATAAACTTGTTCAATTACACCATAATGCCAGAAGAGATTTACGATAATTACGTTCTATTTAAAGTTGTAAAAAAAGAAAGTAAAACCTTAAACATGAAGAATAAAGATACAGCTTATCTTGGAGATGGCATCTATGCTGTAAAAATAAACGATGAGATTCATGTATATTACAAAGGAAAAGAACTAAAAAATGAAAAGATTTATCTAAATTCAATGGATGCTTTTGATATTGCCTCATTGAACATTGATAAAGATATAATTCTTATAGGTGGCCCAAAAGTCAATAAATTTGTTAAAGAGCTTGAAGATAAAGGCTTGTTAAAAGTTAATGTAACTAACAATTATCCTGGAAATAACATGGGGGTTATACAGAAGATAAAAAATCCATACAATGGCAACAACATTTATGTTTTAGCAGGCTCCAATAGATTGGGAACAAAAGCGGCAATATTGGCATTTTTAACAAAATATAATGGTGAGGATGTATTAAAGGTAGAATGGAAAGAGGGAATGGTCGAGGTAAAATAAATTTAATCAAAAATTTTTTTGATGTATGGTTCAAAAGGAACGATATCTTCTCTACTTCTTGGACTTATTGTAGCTACTTTTAACTTTCTCTCTTCTGGGATTAAGTCAATAACCAAAGTTCCTGGTGTGGCTGTTATAGACCATGATAATAAAACCAAACCAGTTGGATTATTGATGATAGATTCTATTTCTATAACTTGAGGGTTTATTTTTCCATTTATACTTCTTTTAACTACATCTACCCAAGATTCAGTTATTGCCTTAATTAATACTGCCAAATACCCAATAACTCCAAGTAATCTCATAAACATCCCTTTATAAAATTTTGCAGAAGTAGTTCAATAACTTATATTAACTACCTTAAGGTATATATGTATTGCCGATAAATGCTTGATTGTTGAGGTGGAAATATGAATGAGGATTTAAGACAAAAAGCTATGGCTTTAGAAATATATAATCAACAATTACAGATGATTCAAAGTGAAATAGCTTCAATAAGAACATTAAAATCTGAAATAATGAATTCAATTAAAACTATTGAAAGTATAGATGTTGATGAAGAAACATTGATTCCAGTAGGTCCGGGAGTGTTTTTAAAGGCAAAGATTGTTGATGATAAGGCGTTGATTGGAGTTAAATCAGATATTTATGTTGAAAAACCGTTTAACGAAGTTGTTGAGGATTTGAAAAAATCAGTTGATGATTTGGACAAAGCTGAAAAGGAAGGAATGAAAAAAGCTGAGGAGTTGGCTAAGGCAATAGCTGCTTTAAGAAAAGAATTGCAGGCAGAGATACAAAAAGCTCAACAAGCTCAAGAAAAGAAGGAATAAATGAAATTTAGATTTTTATCTTTTTTGTCCTATTTATCCTATTTTTGCAATTAATAAAACAGCCATTATATATTCAAATTAACAAATATTTATCTCCAAAATAAAAAATAGTGGGCCCAGCCGGATTCGAACCGGCGACCTTCGCCTTGTAAGGGCGACGTCATAGCCAGCTAGACCATGGGCCCCCAGCATCAATAACAATCTACTTTCTCATATATAAATTTTATGCCTATTGGTGAAATTATGGATTTAAATTTAAAAAATTTTTTGAAAGATAGAGAGGAGATAATCAAAGATGCCGAAACAAAAGACGAAAAATCATTCGAAAATTTCAAAAAAATAGTTGAAAAAATAAAAGAAAAAGAAGGCAAAGATAAAATTGTCTGTGATTTTACCGAATACAACCCATTACATAAAGGGCATAAGTATGCGTTGGATAGGGGTAGAGAGCATGGGGTCTTTATTAGTGTTTTACCTGGACCTTTAGAAAGAAGTGGGAGGGGTATTCCTTATCTTTTAAATAGATACATAAGGGCAGAGATGGCAATAAAAGCTGGGGCGGATATTGTAGTTGAAGGTCCACCAATGGGAATTATGGGTTCTGGGCAGTATATGATGTGCCTAATAAAAATGTTTTATAATTTAGGGGCTGAGATAATACCAAGGGGCTACATTCCAGAAGAAACTATGGAAAAAGTTATAAGCTGTATAAATAAAGGCTACCACATACAAGTTAAGCCATACAAGATTTGCTGTATAGAGACAGGAGAAATTTTAGGAGAAAAGTTGAATATAGATAACTATGTTATTGCTTCAATGTCTCAGACGATTTATAAACTTAATAGAGAGGGATTAAAATTTAATCCAAAATTTATTTTTGTAAGAAGATTGGAAGGGATAAGTGGAACAAAAATTAGGGAAGCTATGTTTAACGGAAAGTTTGAGGAAGTTAAGGATATGCTTCCAGAAACCACTTTGAAGATTTTAAAAGAGTTATATGACAGTGGAAAGCTCAATGATTTTATACTGAAGAGATTTGAGGATAGAATTTTAGAGACCGCTAATGAGTTTGATTTACATAGATACCTTCCAAGCAACGTTGCCGAAATTTTAGAAAAGAGAAGGCCATTTAACAATATAGAGGAAATAAAAAACGCCCTACCTTATGGATTTTCACGACATTTTAAGGAGAGAGTTTTATCCAAATTAGAGGCAAGAATTCCAAGTGAAACTTTATCAAAATATATAAATAACTACCCTGCAAAGATAAAAATACTGGCATTTAGAGAATGAAAATTAATCTAATACTAAATCTCAAGAAATTAATTGGGGAGAAAATGCAAAAACAAAGGTTCTGCTTAGATACTAGTGCTTTTACTGAACCGTCAGTTAGGAAAGCAGTAGGGGTTAAAACAATTACGGAATTGACAGATAAGGTTATGGATTTAATAGCAGAAGCGAGGATAAAGCTAAATATCTCTTGCCACATCCCATATCCAACCGTGTATAATGAACTGATGGGATTTTTAGAAAATGAAAAATGTCCGAGAGATGTTATAGTTAAAGTTGATACATGGCTTGTTAAAAAAACTCCAAACAGATATGAGATAAAAATTCCGTCAGAGATTTTTTATGAATATGTAAAAGATTTGAGGGAGAGGATAAATAAAGGGATGAGGATTGGAGAGGAGCATATAATAAGAACATCAGACATGGTTTATGAATTATCAAAAAGACATCCAGAGATGAGTAAAAATGAAATTATAAATAAAGTATTATCAAAAACAATAAATACCTTTAGAAATAAATATAGGAGTGCTTTAAGAGTGGGAACTTTAGACAGTGCCCCGGACTTAGATGTTTTACTTTTAGCTAAGGAGTTGGATGCTGCAGTAGTGGCGAGTGATGGAGGCATTGAAAAATGGGCTCAAAGATTAGGATTGAGGTTTGTTGATGCCTCTGACTTTCCATTTATGCTTGAAGAATACTTAAAACATAACGAGAGGCACAGAAGATAGAATTTAAATTTTTATTTTTTAAATTTAAAATAAATAAACACGTGTTAGGGATAGTTATGACAATCTTGTTGATTAGAGGAGATAGTTATGAAAAATTAAAAAATGCTTTGGCAGATGTTGATAGACATGCAGAGTTAACAATTATTGGTAAGCCAAAAATTATAGTTCCAGAAGCTGCTGATGAGATATTAAGCCACATACTTGGAGAGGTAAAGAAGCCGTGTAAAACAGCATGTGTGGCGAAGATTGCTGAAAAAGCTCCAAAGGCAATAGATAGGATTAGAAAAATTCATCCTCCAGCCCATATTGTTGTAATTAGTGAGAGATATGGGGATATTTATTACAGGCTTTTGGATGATTTTCCAAAACTTCCAGTGTTAAAAGGTTATTATAAGTCGAAGAAGAGAGATAAGAAAAAGAAATAAGTTTATTTAAGTTTATTTTATTTTCCTGCCATTGGGTGATTTAATGGAAACTAATAGCTACCCTACTTTAATTGAAATAAAAGATAAAAAAAGAGAACTAATCGAAGAGGGGGAAAATAACCTTAGAGAGTTAAATAACATTAGAATATTATTAGAAAAAGTAAAAAATGAAAATCCAAATGATTTTGATAGGATTATTCAATTGGAGGAGAAGGAGAATTGCTTAACATCAAAAATTTTAAAATTGGATTTAACTATAAAAATTTTAGAAGTGCTTGAATGTATAATAGAAAGCAATATATTTGAGGATTATTGGAAGATAATAGAGGAAAAAATTCCATATGAGGAGTTGTTAAACATTGTTGTTGAAAACGGGTTGAGTGTAAAAAGGACATGTTTAGAGCTATATAAAATTGCCAATATTGATGATAAAAACATCTTAAATAAAATTAAAAATTTACCAGATGATTATTCTAATGAAATAAAAGAAGATTCAAAGCTACAAAATAAATATTTAAATAAGATAATTTCAAGAATCGTTCGATTAAAAGAATTTAAAAACAACATGGATGAGATAATCTCAGATATAATATCCAAGATGAGGTGATTAAATGGAAAGAGTTGAGCCAGTTAATTTTAGAGAGTTGGATAAGAAAATAAAAAAATTCTGGGAAGAGAACGATATATATCAAAAAGTAAAGAAAAAGAATGAAGGAAATAAGGAATTTTACTTTGTTGATGGGCCTCCATACTGTTCTGGAGCAATACACTTAGGAACTGCATGGAATAAAATAATTAAAGATACATATTTAAGATTTAAAAGAATGCAGGGATATAATGTTTTAGATAAAGCTGGATGGGATATGCATGGGTTGCCAATAGAGGTTAAAGTTGAAAACGAATTTGGAATAAAAAACAAAAAAGAGATAGAAACAAAGATTGGAGTAGAGGAATTTATAGAAAAGTGTAAAGAATTTGCTTTAAAGCATAAGGAAATTATGGAGAATCAGTTTAAGAACTTAGGGGTTTGGTTAGATTGGGAAAACGCATATATGCCAATAACAAAAGAATACATGGAGATTGGATGGTGGACATTAAAGGTAGCCCATGAAAAAGGGTTATTAACAAGAGATTTGAGGGTTGTTTATTGGTGTCCAAGGTGTGAAACTGCCTTAGCTGAGCATGAGGTTAGAGGAGAGTATAAAGATGTTTACGACCCGTCACTTTATGCAAAATTCAAATTAGCTGATGAAGAAAACACCTATCTCGTTATTTGGACAACAACACCATGGACTTTGGTAGCAAACTTAGCTGTAGCTGTTCATCCTGACTATGACTATGCCTATGTAGAGGTTGAATTTGACAACAAAAAAGAGGTTTGGATTATCGCTGAAAAGTTAGTTGAAGATGTTATAAACAAAGCTAAGAAGGCAAATAACATTAAAAGCTACAAGATAATCAAAAAAGTTAAAGGAAAAGATTTAGAAGGAATAAAATATATCCATCCATTGTTAGAGGAGAATGAGAGGCAGAAAGAATTTGCAAAATTAGAAAATGCTCACACAATTATCTTAGGAGAGCATGTAACCTTAGAGGGAGGAACTGGGTTAGTTCATACAGCCCCAGGACATGGGGAAGAGGATTTTGAAGTGGCTAAAAAATACAATCTGCCAATATACTCTCCAATAGATGATGAAGGAAAATATATAGAAGGAAAATGGAAAGGAATTTTTGTTAAAGATGCAGATGCTGAAGTAATTGAAACTTTAAAGGAAAAAGGACTGTTAGTTTATGCTGGAAAGATAAAACACAGCTATCCACACTGTTGGAGATGTAAAACTCCTCTCTTGTTTAGGGCAACAGAGCAGTGGTTCTTAGAGATATCAAAGATTAAAGATAACATTATAGAGCATGCTAAAACAGTTCAGTGGATTCCGCACTGGGTTGAAACAAGATATATAAATGGAGTTAAGTTTGTTGGGGATTGGAACATAAGTAGGCAGAGATACTGGGGAATTCCACTTCCAGTTTGGGTTTGTGAAAAGTGTGGAAAATACGTAGTTGTTGGAAGTGTTGAAGAGTTAGAGGAAAAGATGATAAATAAAGATGAGGTTGGAGAGATTAACGATTTACATAAGCCAACAGTTGATAAAATAAAGTTGAGATGTGAATGTGGAGGAGAAATGAAGAGAGTTCCAGATGTTTTAGATGTCTGGTTTGACTCTGGTTTGGCACCTTACGCTTCAATTGGTTCAAAAACATTGAAAAAAGCTGACTTTATAACAGAAGGAAATGACCAAGTTACTAAATGGTTCTACTCACAGCATGCGTTATCTGCAATTGTATTCAACGACATCCCATACAAGAAATGTTTAATGCACGGCTTCACCTTAGATGAGCATGGAGACAAGATGAGTAAAAGTTTAGGAAATATTGTAAATCCAGATGATGTTGTTGAAAAATATGGGGCTGATTTGCTAAGATTTTACTTGTTAAGTGCGAACAAGGTTTGGGAAGATTTAAGGTTTGTATGGAGTGAAATGGATGATGTTTTAAGCCTGTTTAACACTTTGTGGAACGCCTATATGTTCGCTGTAAATTACATGGTCTTAGATAACTTCAAACCAGATGAAAAATACTTTGAATATCTAAAAGATGAAGATAAATGGATTTTGAGTAGAATAAATACAGTTGCTAAAATAGCTATTGAAAATCTCGAAGTTCCTTACTTCCACACCTACACATGGACATTGAAAGATTTCATATTGAATGACTTAAGTAGATGGTACATTAGGTTGATTAGAGACAGAACATGGAAGGAAAAAGAGGATGTTGATAAATTAGCGGCATATCAAACACTATACTACGTTTTATTAAAATTGGCTACAATATTAGCCCCAGTAGCTCCACATACTGCAGAGGCGATATATCAAAACTTAAAAACAGAGGATATGGAAGAAAGTATATTTATGAATAAAATAGAGGTTGATGAAGAGTTTATTGATGAAGAGTTAGAGGGAGATATGGCAATAGTTAGAGATATTGTTGATGCAATCTACAGAGGAAGAGATAGGATAAAATACACGTTGAGATATCCATTAAAAGAGATAACTATCGCTGGTGGGGAAGAAGTTAAAAAAGCTGTAGAAAGATTTTCCTATATCATAAAAGAGCAGGGTAATGTTAAAAACATTAAATTTGGAGAAGTTGAAGGAGGAAAATATATAATAAAACCAAACTACAGAGAGTTAGGTAAGAGGTATAAAAGCGAGGTTCCAAAAGTTGTTGAGGCATTAAATAAAGCTGATGCTAAAGAGTTGATGGAAAAATTGAAAGAAGGGGCTGTTGTATTGGATGGATATGAGATTAAGCCAGAGTATGTTGAGATTAGATTGGAAATTCCTGAGCATATAGCTGGAGTAGAGTTTTCAAAAGGAACTGTCTTTATAAACACTGAGATTACTGATGATTTGATAAAAGAGGGGCTAATGAGGGAAGTTATAAGAAGAATACAGGCAATGAGAAAGGATATGGACTTAGATATTGAGGAGAGAATTAAGGTTAAGGTTGAAGGCATTGACTTAGGTGAATTTAAGGATATTATTGAGAGAGAGGTTAGAGGAACGTTTGTTGATGATATAAAAGCAGATTATGAAAGAGATTGGGAAATAAAAACCCCAAATGGAGAGAAATATAACGTTAAAATTGCCATTGAAAGAATTAATAAATAAACTTATTTTTATTTTTTATTTATCTTCTTTGATGGGTAGATACTTCATTAAGAAATCTACAAAGCTTTCCATATTTCTTGTTTGAATATACACTTTCCCAGTTCCTCTAAACTCATAAACTAATCCTTCTCCACCAAGTAATGTTGATTTCAACCCTCCAATCCTTTTTAAAGAATATGAAAGTCCACCTGTGAATCCAACAAGATTTCCATTGTCAACTATTAAAGTTTCATCGTTTAATTCTACAGTTTCAAGAGCTCCAAAGGATGATAAAAACACATCTCCTTTCCCTTCAAGTTTTATTAAAAATATTCCTTTACCTCCAAAATATGTTTTTATTCCTCCAAATTTTGTATCGATGTTTATATTTGGTGATGATGCTAAATATGCTCCACTTTGGAGGTATAGAGTTCCATTCAATTCATGATGAATTATATCTCCAACATAATTTGGGGATAAAGCCAATATTCCAGTGCCACTGAATTTATTTAAAAATACTCCCTCTCCAACTATCGCTCTCTTTAAAGCTCCTACTAAGCCCCCACTCATTTTTGTATCAATTGTTATATTTGGGCTCATATATACCATAGCTCCTCTTTCAGCGATAATACTCTGATTTTTTAGATTTATTTTTAATAACGAGTATGCAGGCTTATATTCTATTTTAAAATCATATTCTGCCATAATATCACCAAATTGTAATATGGTTATTTATTAATTTCAAATATGTATATAAGTATTTGGATGTTATTAGAAGCAAATTTTAATATTGATTTTAGAATATAGCTATTGAAAAACGGTTTTGAGGGATATAATATGATTCTAAAAGAGGGAGAAGTAGTTTTTGAAGTTCCAGATAAATTAACAGTTACAAAAAAGGATGAAGTATTTTACAATCCAAGAATGAAAACATGTAGAGATATAAGTATAGCTGTAGTTCAGGCATTTTTAAACTTGTATCATAAAAAGGATAAATTTTATATTGCCGATGCATTAGCTGGAAGTGGAATTAGAGGGCTTAGGTATGTTAAAGAACTCAATTTTGATGGAGATTTAAAAGTTTTTTTAAACGATATAAACCCAATAGCTTATGAAAAGATAATAAATAATGCAAAATTAAATAAAATTGAAAATATTGAGGTTTATAATGAAGATGCAAACACATTCTTATCGAGGCACTTTAGATTTTTTAATCTTGTAGATTTAGACCCTTTTGGCTCTCCATCTCCATACATAGACCAAGCTATAAGAGCTTTAGTAACAAGGAATGGCTTACTCTGCTTAACAGCAACAGATACAGCCGCTTTATGTGGAAGAGCTAAAAAATCCTGCCTAAGGAAATATTTGGCTTACCCTTTATTTGGTAGAGACTGTCATGAATTTGCATTGAGAATTTTAGCTGGTTATGCTATGAGAATGGCTACAAGATATGAGATTGCTTTAAAACCAATATTTTGTCATGCTACAGACCATTATGTTAGGGTTTATTTAGTTACAGATAGAGGGGCTAAGAGGGCTGACAAAGTTTTTGACATGCTCGGCTATGTTAAAGATGTTAATGGAATAAAAATGGTTAGGAAGTTTGAGGAAGGCTATGAAAAAGGCTTTTCTGGGCCGTTGTATATAGGTAATTTGTACGATAAAGCTTTAGTAGAGGAAGCTTTAAAAATAGCTGAAGAGAGAGGATTTGGTGAGAGAGTTTTAAAGATTTTAAAAGCTATTAGAGGAGAAGCTGAAATAGACCAAATTGGATGCTATGACACCCACCAAATAGGAAAGATGTTAAAGATTTCGGTTCCGCCAATGCAAAATATCATAAATAAATTAAGAGAAATGGGTTTTAAAGCTTCAGTAACACACTACAATCCAAAAGGAATAAAAACCAATACCACATTAAAGAATATTATTGAGGCAATATATGGATGTATCAAAGGTGAATAATGATGAGTTTTAAAAAGGTAATTGCCATTTTAACGATTTCAATCCTATATTTGGGGCTGTGTGGTTGTTTTGAAGTAGGTCCAAAGCAATTTTACGATGACTTCTCTTCCTATACTATGGGAGAAAAGGCTCCATTTGGGGAGTGGAAAGTTAAGGAAGGAGGTTTTAAAATTGAAGGAATAATGAGTGAGGATAAAAAGTCAATAAATAACGTTGCGGTTCCAATTAACAATGGAATAATTTATATTGACAAAAATTATACTAATTTTGAACTTATTGTAGATATAAAACGGTTTGAAGATAAGGACAATCCAAAAATATATTTTAGATTGGTAAATAATGCACAAGCTGGGTATTTTATAGAGATAGAGAGATATGATAGAGGTTATGCACTCTATAAATTTAATGGAAGTAAGGTAGAGAAATTGGCTGAATCTTATAGTGCGGCTCCAGCAGGTACGGATTTCTATAGATATAAAGTTATAGCAAAAGATAACAAAATAGTATTCCTCGTAGGAGGGCAGAAATATATTGAATACACTGATAACAACAATCCAATACTTAAGGGAGGGATAGGAATTGGTGGAGGAAGGGCTTATTACGATAACGTTAGAGTTACTCCATTAGAATAAATTATATGAATGAACAAATAACCGAAAAGTATATATATTAGTTATTATTATCTAATTTTTGCTTTCAGTAGGGCGGTGGCTCAGCCTGGTTAGAGTGCTCGGCTGATAACCGAGTGGTCCGGGGTTCGAATCCCCGCCGCCCTACCATATTTTTATTTCTATAGGGGCAAAGCCCCTATTGGTATATCCCAGAGTGGGCTTCACTACGTTCATCCCTACTGCAATATAATTTGATGGACTATACTAAAAGGTTCGTTTTTATTTTAGACATATTTATTTATTAATTCAAATATACAAATTAAAATAGAAAAAATAAAAATTTAAAAATTGTTTCTAAATTGGCACATAAACTTTGGAATATATCTCACAGCCATATCCAAGCTCATAACTTCATAATTATCTTTTAAATAACCTTTTTCTTTCATAACTCTTCCAACCCAATCTGAAAACCTTTTATCCTGTATAACTACAACCCCATAATCATTTTCCGTCCTTATTAACCTTCCAATCATCTGAACCAAAGTTCTCGCCATCCTGTCAAACGATGTCATTAAAAAAGCTCTCCAATGGGCATCTCTAACACCTCTATTTTTGAATTTTTCCTCCAATATTCTCTGCTCTCTCAATATTAAGGGAGTTGGGACTGGGAAGGGGAGGGCATCGATAACAACCCCTACCAATGCCTCTCCTGGAATATCAACCCCCTCAGCAAACCTTCCAGTTGCTAATAAAATCCCTCCAATTTTTTCAAATCTCTCTTTCAATTCCTTGGCCTCTTTTCCATCCATTCCCTGCTCATAAACGTGAATATTCTTATTTTTAATGTTTGTTTTTGCAATTTCTCTTTTTATATATTTGTAAAAACTATCCAAATCTTCAAAACTCTTAAATAAAACTAAAGAGTTCCCATTTATCGCTTCCAATATTTTTAATAGATTTTTGTTTGCTTTTTCCCTATCCTTCTTTTCATGTTTCATATCTACTCCATCTTTTAGGGCGATGATTTTTTTCCTATTCTTAGGGAATGGACTTTCTAATACCAAAAATTCAGCTTTATCTACTCCTGTTTTTAAAGCATGCATCTTTAGATTTCCAATTGTTGCTGAGCAGTGTATAACTACTGCATTATTATAAAGCTCTTTTAAATGTGAGCTAACAAAAACCGGCTCACATAATAAAGAATTTCCACTTCTGTAAATTACATAGTTGTCATTAATATATTTCAAATCTTTAATATTCTCTATAAATTCAAGAAGATACATGTCAGATAATTTCCTTTTGTGGATAAAATCGAGTTCTATGGCAATTAACGCCTTGCTGTCAATTTCAAATTTTAGCTCTTCCTTATCAATTTCTTCATTTTCTTTAAATCTTAATATTTTGTCCTTTATATTGTTTATTTGATAATAACCATCTAAGATAGCTCCCAACACAGCGAGTTCTGTTTTATACCTCCAAGAACTCAAATTTTCTCCATCAAAAATAATTGTTTCCTTGCAGATGTCTATATTGATGCCTTTACTTGTTAAATATCTTTCAATTATTTCCCAAAAGTTCTCATCCTCAATATTTAATCTCTTTTTTAAAATGTTTGGAGCGTAATATAAAGCCATATATTTCAATCTATTAATTGATAATTCTGGATTTATGACAATTGTTGAGGAATTCCTTACACT
Organism: Methanocaldococcus fervens AG86; assembly: GCF_000023985.1. Classification (GTDB taxonomy): domain Archaea; phylum AGJL01; class Methanococci; order Methanococcales; family Methanocaldococcaceae; genus Methanocaldococcus; species Methanocaldococcus fervens. The sequence continues at coordinate 781,217 of NC_013156.1, read as the reverse complement.
ATCTTCCAATTTATGTGCTTCATCACAAATAATTACATCAACATCTCTTTTTTTCTCAATCTCCTCCTTTGCAAAATAAAACATACTATAATTCATCACTACAATATCAGCTAAGATACTCTCTATTTTTGCCTTTTGATATTCACAGCAACAGTATGGGCAGTAGTAAAGAACTTTATCCCCTAAATTTATCTGTTGTTTTTTTGTTCCACAGTAACAAATTGGTCTTTTATTTGGTCTATATAAGCATTTTTTATTTAATTGACAATACAATCTATTTGCCTTTCCTCCTTTTGATTTGCAAATAAAATTACTCTTTCCCATTAAAAATGAAACCTTTAAATTATGCTTTAAAGAGCTTAAATCTTCATAAATCCTAACTTGCTGGTCTATTGTCTCTGTTAGTATTAAAACCCTCTTCCCTCTTTCAGCAAAATATATGGCTGGAATTAAATACCCTAAAGTTTTCCCAACACCAGTTGGTGCTTCAACTATCAAGTTTTTTCTATTTTTTATACAGTTGTAAATTTTTAGCATCATTCTTTTTTGTGGTTCCCTAATTTTGGGATATGGAAATTTCTCCCTAATATAGCTTTCAAACTCCATAAAAATCCCGTTTAAAAATTATAAAATTTTAAATTTTCTAAATTAAATCTATGTAAAATAAAAAAAGACATTTACTCACTAAAATCTTTATTTCTCCCATCTATGGCTTTATTGTAGTACTTAATAGCTTTTTCAATATCACCTTGCTTTTCATATATTCTGGCTTTATTTAAAAGTGCTTTGGTGTAAGTTGGTTGCAGTTCAATAACCTTATTATAGCATTTTAATGCCTCATCTAATTTTCCTAAATATTCATATAGCCTTCCTTTAAAATACCATAAAATTACGTCATCTTCTCTAATTTTTAATCCCATATTTATGTATCTTTCAGCATCTTTTAAATTGTCAAGAGTTAAAGATAAATAGATGGCATGTTTTATTGCATCTAACCATTTCGTATTTAACTCATCTATTAATTTTTTGAAACATTCTAAAGCCTCTTTGTATTTCCCCAATCTTTTTAGTAAAACACCCTTTATATATAAAGCATTTTTACTATCTGGTTTTAATTCCAAAGCTTTATTTACGCAAAATAAGGCTTCTTCGTATTTTCCCAATTTTCTTAATATTTCTGCCTTTTCAACCCATATTGGAGCCAATTCTGGGACATGGCTTAACATTTCATCATAAGTTTTCAGTAATTCATCATATTTACCCAGAGATTCTAAACAAGTTGTTTTTAGCAAAAATGCAGATAAAAATTTATTTTCAATGCCTAATGCTTTATCATAGCATTTTAATGCCTCTTCACAATTTCCAAACATTCCATATAATTGTCCAGCAAATACCCAAGTTATTGGATTTTTTGACTGACATTTTATTAATTCTTCAAATATTTTGACTGCCTCTTTTATTTCTCCCTTAGCCGTTAATATAGTCCTTTTAAAAACAAAGCTAAATGGAAATCCGGCTCTAATTCTAAAGATTTATCAATGTAATAAAGTGCTTTTATTAAATTTCCGTTAAATAATTCTTCATAAGCCTTTAAGACGTTAATTACAGCTTCTAATGTATTTATTCTTGCATTTTTATTTTTTCCCATAAAACATCACCAAATAAGTAGGAATTAAAAATGATATTATACAATAAATATTATTATACACTAAAATTTATTTATGACGTTTCATACTCTATATATTTTACTATTTTACTATGTTTAATTTTGGTTTAATTTTATTATAATATAACAAGTTGCAAATTCTTTAAATTCAACTATCGTTTTTAAGTGGAAAATTACATATTAGTTATTTAACATGCTTTAAAATTTCTCTTAAATCTCTCTTCTCTATGCAAATATCCGCCTTTTCTTTTAAAATTGGTTTGGCACAAAATGCTATCTTCAAACCTGCTTTTTTGAACATACTTACATCGTTTGCTCCATCGCCTACGGCAACAGTATCTTTTAAATCTATTCCTTCAATTTTAGCTATTTTTTCTAAAATCTCTCCCTTAGCATCTTCTTTTAAAACATCTCCTTCAACTTCTCCTGTTAATTTTCCATCCTTAACAATTAACCTATTTGCAAAAGCGTAATCCAATCCCAATTTTTCTTTAATTTTATTTACGGCGATGTCAAAGCCTCCACTAACAACGGCAACAACATAACCCATATTTTTTAATTCTTTGATCGTTTCTTCAGCTCCTTCAGTTGGTGTTATCCTCTCAATGGCTTTTTCAACCTTTTCAATTGGAAGGTCTTTTAATAAGCTAACTCTTTTTCTTAAAGACTGCTCAAAGTTTAATTTTCCTTCCATAGCCTCTTTTGTTATCTTCTTAACTTCTTCCTCAACACCTGCCTCTTTAGCTATCTCATCGATTGTTTCGTTATTAACCAACGTGCTATCAAAATCAAATAAAATAAGCTTTCTCTTCTTCTCCATTTAATCACCAACTCAAAAAATTTTAAATTGAGTAAATTTTAACTAAAATGGATAAAAAAGTTTAATTAATCGACCTTCTCTATTTTTATCTCGTAATCGTGAATAACAGGGTTTGCCAACAACTTTTTACACATCTCCTCAACTTTTTCCTTAACCTTTTCTTCACTCTCCCCTTCCATAATTATATCAATCATCTTATACGTTTGGACTTCTTTAACATTATCAAATCCTAAAAAGTTTAAAGCCCTCTTTATTGTTCTTCCTTCTGGGTTTAAAACACCTTTTTTTAGCTTTATTATAACCGTTGCTTTGTACATAGTTTCACCAATTTATAACAATCCTAACCTTTCAGCAACAACTCTATATTTTGCAATAACATCTCCTAAATTCTTTCTAAACACATCCTTATCTAAAACATCTCTTGTCTCTTTATCCCACAATCTCATGGTGTCTGGGCTAATCTCATCAGCAACTAATAAATTGCCATCTTTATCTTTTCCAATTTCAATTTTGAAGTCAACTAATATAATACCTTTTTCGTCAAACAATTTTTTCAATACTTCGTTAACCTTTAATGCAATCTCTTTAATCTTATTTAACTCTTCTCTTGTAGCTAAACCTAATGCCACTGCAATATCATCATTTAACATCGGATCTTTATATTCATCATTTTTATAATCAAACTGAACAACTGGGAAAGGTAGCTCTTTCCCCTCTTCAAAGGGATACCTTCTACACAAACTTCCAGCGGCTATGTTTCTAACTATAACCTCTATTGGAATTATTTCAACTTTTTTAGCCACCATGTATCTTGGCTCTATATATTTTATGTAGTGGGTTTTTATACCATTTTTTTCCAAAATTTCAAACAACTTTGAAGATATTAAAGCGTTTAAATAACCCTTTCCCTGCTTAACATCATGCTTAGCCCCATTTCCAGCTGTTATATCATCCCTAAACTCAATTAACACCTTATCTTCATCAATTTCATAAATAGATTTTGCCTTTCCACTATACAATGGCTGTTTTTTTAAAATTTCTTCTAAGTTTATATTCATACTTTCACCAGAGGAGTTGTATTTATAAAGAATCCCTCATTTGATTTTTATACTTTAAGGTAAAATAATGGTTTATTCGATGTGCCTCCCTTAAAAGGGTTCGGCACATTTGCAACAACATTATCATTTTATTGCTATATCTGCCCAGCACCGAGTTTAAATTTCAATAACTTTAACATCTTTACTTAAAACTGCCTTTCCTTCTCCTTTTTTAACTACCCTTCCAACTTCAAAGGCATAGCAGTTAGATTTCTCCAACTCATTAATTAAATCATCTTTGTATTCTTTTTTTGCCGATATTAATAAACCTCCAGCAGTTTCAGCTCCATATCCATCCAATAAAGCATGTCCAAACAACCTACTCAATTCTGGGGTCTTTTTTATGCATGGAAGTAAATTTATCTCTATCAAAACGTTACTGTTATCAGCCATTTCATTTGAATGCCCTAATATACCAAATCCTGTTATATCAGTTAATGCATTGGCTATTTTATCCCCAACTCTTTTTTCCGCTCTTCTCAAAGCCATTAACGCATATCTATTTGATGTAGTCATTAGCTCTATTGCCTTATTTATTATATACTCTTTCTCTTCCTCACTAACATCTATTAAATCTTTAAATTCCTCTGGAATCCTTGATAACGCCATCGCTGTCTGAGTTCCTAGTGGTTTTGTTAATATTAAGATGTCTCCTTCCTTAGCTCCAGCCTTTGTTAAGACCTCTTCCTCTTTTCCAACTCCTGTAACAGCTCCTCCAATCAAAGGCCATGGATTTAGTATTGTATGCCCTCCAACGATTGTTGTTTCATTTTCTCTACAAAAGTCCTGAAATCCTTTCAGCATCTCTCTAACTATGGGTATTGGCAATTTTTCTGGAATACCTACAATTGCTAAGACTCCAACTATATCCAACAATCCCATGGCATAGATGTCGCTCATTGAGTTACAGGCAGCTATCTTCCCTTGTATATAGGGATCATCAACAATTGGAGTGAAAACATCAACGGTCTTTGCTATAACCAACCCATCTCTTTTAATTACTGCTGCATCATCACCCAACCCAACTAAAATATCTTTATTTGATAAATCTTTGTCAGTAACTATTCCTTTAACTAAATACTCTAACTCGGTGCTGGGCAGTTTGCAAGCTCATCCATGGAGTTTAACCATTTCAGTTAATCTCATTTTTCCTTCTTTTTCCATAGTTTCACCTTAAATAATTGTTAAATACTGCGTTAAATAGATACTAATCCTATTATAAAGCTGATAACTCCTATTATATAATACTACCAATTAAAATTTCTAATGGCTTGGGAGGTATTAAAAATTATGCATGTAAAAAGATAACTATATAAAGACAATATAAAAATTGCTATCTGCAAAAATTGAGGGTGTAAGGATGATAAGCAGTAGATGTAAAAATATAAAGCCGTCAGCAATTAGGGAAGTTTTTAATTTGGCGACATCTGATTGCATAAATTTGGGAATAGGGGAGCCAGATTTTGATACACCAAAGCATATAGTTGAAAAGGCAAAAAAGGCATTAGATGAGGGAAAAACTCACTACTCTCCAAACAATGGTATTCCAGAGCTTAGAGAAGAGATAAGCAACAAATTGAAGAAAGATTATAACTTAGATGTTGATAAAGATAATATAATAATTACCTGCGGAGCTTCAGAGGCGTTAATGTTATCAATAATGGCTTTAGTTGATAGAGGGAATGAAGTTTTAATTCCAAACCCATCTTTTGTATCTTATTTTTCATTAACAGAGTTTGCAGAAGGGAAGATTAAAAATATAAATTTGGATGAGAATTTTGATGTTGATTTAGAAGAGGTTAAAGAATCGATAACTAAAAAAACAAAGTTGATAATCTTTAACTCCCCAGCAAATCCTACTGGAAAGGTTTATGACAAAGAAACAATAAAAGGATTGGCAGAAATAGCTGAGGACTACAATTTAATTATAATTTCGGATGAAGTTTATGATAAAATTATCTATGATAAAAAACACTACTCACCAATGCAATTTACTGATAGATGCATACTAATAAATGGATTTTCTAAAACCTATGCAATGACTGGTTGGAGAATTGGTTATTTGGCTGTTTCAGATGAATTAAGTAATGAGTTGGATTTAATCAACAACATGATAAAAATCCACCAATACAGCTTTGCCTGTGCTACAACCTTTGCCCAACATGGTGCTTTAGCAGCTTTGAGAGGAAGTCAAAAATGTGTTGAGGATATGGTTAATGAGTTTAGAAGGAGGAGGGATTTGATATACAATGGATTAAAAGATGTTTTTAAAGTTAATAAACCTGATGGGGCATTTTACATATTCCCAGATGTGTCTGAGTATGGAGATGGTGTAGAGGTTGCTAAAAAATTAATTGAAAATAAAGTTTTATGCGTTCCTGGAATTGCATTTGGAGAAAATGGGGCTAATTATATAAGATTCAGCTACGCCACGAAGTATGAGGATATAGAAAAAGCGTTAGAAATTATAAGAAATCTCTTCTAACGAAACTTTTAGTAAAAGTTGAATGAAAATTGTAGATTTTCATAACTGGAAAGCAAAGCTTTCCATTTCATTAAAATAAAGCAATTAAAATTTAGTTAATCTAAATACTTAGAAATTTTAAAATAAGCTACCCTTCAAAATTCAATAAAAATCCTTAAAATCAAAAAATAAATTATAAAAACTAATTATTTAAATAATAAAACTCTTTCATCGATATAAAAAATTTAATTAGCTTTATTCTTTTCTCTCCATTCTTTTAATATCCTATCCCAGTTCTTTCTCAGGAAGTCACCAACTTGGGAAGAATCTCTCGTTCCAACAACACACGTCCATCCTGTTTTATCCTCAATATCTCCTCTTGCTGGTGCTGCTAATGCAGGTAGAATTATTATTCTATGATTTACTTTTTCAGCAATTCCTGTTTCTTCAATTAATTTTTTAGCATTTTCTCCATTATACTGCCCTCCTGCAACTGAGACATCAACTGCTCTACCTCCAGTATCCATTACCAACAGCCAGCAAGTAACGTTGTCTTTCTCAAAGTCTCCAGTAACTGTGTAGAATGTTAATGAGAAGTTCGTTGTTAATATAACTGGGCTGTTTTCATCTGGGTTTCCAATTGGATATAATCCAGGCTCAACTGCCTGTGGTTTTCTTGGGTCAGTATAAATGCACTGCCTCAATGTTAAGATTGGCATTAGCTCCCAAATATCTGTTCCATGCATGATTAAAGCATCTGCATACCTATTCATTAAAGTATTTGCAATTGTAGCTTCAAACATCTTGGCAACAACTTCTTTATCCTCAAAAAATACAGAAATTGGACATTCATTGTTTAAAGCATAGTAATAGGCATTAATTGGTAAGTTCAATATTGGAAATCCTAAGTATTTATCCTCCCTTTCAATAGCGCTTCTTCTAATCATGGTATTTAAATCTAATGTTTCGGCGATATTTTCTGGGTATGTATGTGGTTCTAAAACCAAATCTTCAATACCATTAGCTAAGCACTTTGCAGCCATATTTTTTAAATCTTTGACGTTATTTGATGATAATACTAAAACAACATCATTCTCTTTTTTAAGCTCCTTAATGGCTTTTATGAAATCATTTAATGTATCTTTTGTTGCGGCATAAACCATTGGTTTTGATTTAACTACTTTTAAAGCCTCTTTTATAATCTCAGGATTTAATGAGGCAATACAAATAGGCATTTTTGTTTCTTTTTCAACAATCTCTATAGCTTTTTTAAATTTCTCAACATCTCCAGAAGCATTTCTTATAACAATAAAGTCCAATTTTAACTGCTCTCCAGTTCTTTCAAATACAAAGTTCTCTATTTCTTTAGCTCTATTTTTGATCTCCTCTTCACTTAATTCATCACTTATATCAATACCGATAGGCGTTGGGTTGAAGAATGCCAACTCATATCTATGCATTACTTCATCTCCACCCATAACTGCCTTCCTTTCATCATTTCCAAACCAAACCTCTTTTACAGGTGGAGATACAAGTTCTATAATCTTCTTTTTATTTTCTTCAAATTTTGGTGTATTTAAAATTGGACATTGGTCAACTGTTGCCTCTTTCTCTAACAATTTTGTAGCAAATGCCATACATGAAGGTTGACCACATTTTTTACAGTTTGTTTTTGGCAATAACTTATAAATGTCCATTGCACTAACTTTTTTTGCCATTTCAATCACCTTTAAATTAAAAATGTTTTATGCTTTTGCTACGATCCATTCATAGTTGTTTGTATTTAATTTAACTTCTCCAGGCTTTGTTGTTAATGTTCTTCCAATTTCTTTCAATGTTTTTACTGATATTGGGTTGAGCATCATGAATAAATCAACTCCACACATCATCATTGTAATTCCAGTGGTTATCTCCCACAATGGAAGCCTATACTCTCTTGGTCCCCATTCAGGATTGTTCATCCATGCCTCTCTTGCCCCAATAGCGTTTGTTGTTCCAGAAGACATTGGCATATTGACTAACTCATCCCCTTTAAGTCCATTCAATCTCAATCTAACCATTGCGTTAATTGAGAACTCAATACCATAACCTAAAGCACATGTTGTTGGGTCCATAACTATTTTATTTGGATCTAAACCAGCCTCAATTAATTTTCTGTTTAAATCCCTTGCCATGTTTGGATCCATAATGCTCCATGCCAATACGTTGTGGTCGTACTTCATAGCGGCATCAACTATCTTTTTGTAATCCAACTCTAAGTTTGCTGATGCCAATAAACACCTGTCTCCTTCTGCAGCCTCTGCACACGCCTCTAAAACCAATGGATCTTTTTGAGGGTTTCCACTACCTCCAATAACAAATGGAACATCAACTGCTTGTAGTAAATCTTCCATTAATTTTGCAGCTTCTTTTGGGCTTGTATCCTTAATTTTTGGGTCTGTTGAAACATGGTGTATTGTTATCATATCAGCCCCAAATTCTTTAACACACTTCTTTGCCCATTCGCATGGATCTTCCATAACATCTTGGAAAAACTCTCTAACTGGTTTTGGCAATCCTGGCATTGGCATATCGAATATATCAAATGTAACAACTGGTGGGTTTGGCTGTGGTTCTTCAAACCTGTATAAAGCTCTCTGCCCACCAATTTTTACAACCTTTCCTCTTCCCCCTTCTTCTTTGGATCTTCCAAACTGAACTTCCCTTATGTATCCTGGATACTTTTCAATTGGTGGTTCCCAATCTAATTCTGGAACATCTTTAATTTCAATTATTCCTTCATCAGCTAATTTTTCTTTTATTGATGGCGTTTGAGGAATGACAACAGGAGGGGCTGAAGGGATGTTTATTATTAGCTCATCGGCAGTAATTGTTATATTTTCAATCTCTATTCTTCCAACTTTTTCAATAATTTTTATCAAAGCATTTAAATCCATAACATCACCTAATTTGTCATTATAAATCATTATAAATTAATTAGATAGTTATTAGAATTAATATATAAACATTATTATTTCAATTTTTTAAAGAAAATTTTCTTAAAAATAAGGAATATTTTATTCCATTTGTTATCAGTTTCTTTAATGGGCATATGTTTTTATGTGTGAACAACCTTTAAATATGTCCTCTATAATTATCATAAATACACCTATAATGTGGCGCGGGGTACCGGGCTTGGTAGCCCGGGGCGGACTTCAGATCCGTCGAGGGCGGATGCCCTCGGGGTTCGATTCCCCCCCTGCGCCGCCATTATTTTTTTTCTTTTTTGTGAGATTATGGAGAAGGTTTATTCAAAGTTTGGGAGAGTTGAGGATTTAAAGGAAGTTATTTCGGGGTTGGCTAATTTTACCGGGATTATTAGGTTAGATAACGCTTTATTATATTATATAAATTCAAAACTCATATCATCAAAATTAAATGGAAAAGAAAAAAGTTTAGAGGAGATATTTTCCCAAATACCTGACGAATTTTTAATAGAGATTTATGAAGGTAGTGGAGAGGAAATAAAATCTGCCTTAAAAAATTTTAAGCCAGATGAATCTATTGTTGAGGTTTCAAAGCTAAGTTTGGTTTTTAATAATGGCTTTATTCTTAATTCGTATAATGATATATACAAATACCTAACTTCGTTCGATAAAGTTATTTTCATGCCAAAAAGATTCAAAAATGAAAAGGCAGTTGTTATCTATAAAAATAAGAAGGAAATTTTTGCAGTATATTTTGGAAAGAAAAACTTATTTGGAAAAAGAGCAATTAGTAAGTTAAAAACAACGTTTGCCGTTAGTGAGATAGTTGCAAAGATTGAAAAAATATCAAATAACGAATTGAATTCTTTAAAAAGGGAATTTCCTGAAGGTGTTTTATTCTTTGGAGATTCAATTGACGAAGTAGTTAAAAAAATAATTTCTTCAAAAGAACCTCTAATCTTAGAGAATGCCTCATTAATTGATGCCTTATCTAATGGAACGTGTTTAATTAAAATTGAAGGCAGTGAAGTTGGATATATAGTTGCCAAAGAAAAAAAGCCGATATATGCGTTTTTGAGGGATTATAGTGGGGAGAAAAGCTATAGATTGTTAAAGAGTATGTGCATAGTTGAGGATGTTAAATATTATATTTATAAGCTTTCAAAAGAGGAATATGATATGTTTAAAGTATTTCAAGAAAATAAGATTTTTTAATCTTTATTAATTATTTTTATTGCCATTTCATAAGCTTTTTTTAAATCTCCAGTCTCTAAAATGCATTTTTCAGCAATATCTTTTGGAATACCTTTTTTGACAAAAACTTCTACAGCTTCTTTAAAAAATTGGCTGTTCCTTAAAATTTCTTCAGCAAGCTGTTTTTTTAATTCCATGTATTCATCAGGGCTTATGTTGTTTCTGGCAAGCTCGTAATCCCTATAAGGGCATGGTTTTGTTATCTTACAACACCAAACTAAGCTACCAAAGCATGTGTTTTTTCCTAAACCCAACTTTGTTCTTTTTCCAAAATCTTCCTTTATTTTTATAAATTCATCTAGAGACATTTTTAATACAGCCAATGCTTTATGGATGGGGCAGTATTTTATTGGAGGACAGCAAAAAGCTAAGCCTCTTAAATCTCCTCCCCTGCAGATGTGAGAGGGGGCGTTATCCCAACCCATAATTTCACCTTATCATCTCTTTTACTTTATCAACTACCTTTTCTATCGCATCATTTAAAATCTTTTCTCCAAGATTTTTATCCAATCTAACTCCAAATTTTTCAACAGCCTTTGCCTCTTCATCTATCGCTTTATTATTTTCTCTCGCCTCTTTTAATCCAACCATTCCAACTTCAGGATACTTTTCAAAGTTGTTATGTTCTTTTAAACTTTTTTCATCAGCTTTAGCTATCCCTATAACATAGCCAACTGAGACCTCCTCAGTAGCTGCGTGAGTGAAAGCTATATTTATCATCTCAACCTTTACTCCAAACTCATACTCCAAATCTTTTAAAAATTTCTCAATTAATATGTTTCCCCCATGGCAATTAACTATTAAAAACTTCTCTACACCAATTTTTTTACCTTCATTTATCAAAAATCTTAGATAATAATAGATGTCTTCAGGCTTATTGTGTATGCCGTGTTTAACATATTCATATTCAGTTGATGGAATAACTACTCCTAAAAACTTGGCTCCAGTTAAAATAGCAGCTTTTAAAGCTATGTATGAAGCTATTTTTATATCCGTGTCTATTGGCAAAACAGCTCCGTGATTCTCTAAAAAAGAACCAAGGGCTATAATCCCTACTTTATGGACTTTTTCATCTAATATGTTTCCTGATGATAACCTAAGCTCCATGTTATCACAAAAATTATTTTAAACAAAAAATAAAAGAGAATATTATGCTTTTTTATTTTTTAAAGCCCTCTTTAACATTCTCCTATACTTCCCCCATCTATCTTCTAAAGAAAATTTTGGAGGTTTTGGAATTACAGTTTTTTCTCCACATTTTGGGCAGATTTCTTTTAATGTATAGGTTCCGCATTTTAGGCACTTTCTCATTTTCATCTCTACCACTTTATTTACTTCTTACTTTCCCTGTAATAGGTTCCCTCTCCACCAAGTTTTTTAATTGTAGCTACTGCCTTTTCACAAACTTTCTTTAAAACTTCTTCCCCACTTTTGTAATCTGGTGCTTTAACAACAACTCTATACTTTGGAGCTCCTATGTAGGTTATCTCAACTTCAACATCTTCATAAGGATTTGCTTTTAATGCAGCTGTTAAAGCTTTCTTTATTTGCTTAATTCCATCTGGTGCATAGGATTTCATTTCAATTATTCCCTCAACTTCGACATTTGTTAGCTCTATACTTTCTTTAGCAACTTCATATAAAACATCTTTCCATTCTTCACTAATCTCTAAGTCATCTAAAACCTCTTTTCCTTCAATAACCAACGTTTCAAATGCGTTGTATAACTCTCCAAACTCATCTTCCAATAAATAACCAACTTCCTCCCAAGCTTCTTCCAAGCTCTTACCTAATTTTTCAGCGGCTCTTTCAAGCATCTTTGAAGCTCTTTGGAATCTCTTCCATTCCTGAACTTTTGCTCTCTTCTGTTGCTCAGTAACTCTCTTTAAAGACAAATCGATATGTCCTTTCTTTTCATCAACTCTCAAAACCTTTGCAACAACTCTCTGCCCAACTTTAACGTGGTCTCTAATGTTTTTAACCCATCCTGACGTAACCTCAGAGATGTGAATCATCCCTTCTTTTCCTGGATATTCTAAAAGTTCTACAAACGCACCATAAGGTTTAACATCCTTTACAGTCCCTATAACTATATCCCCTTCTTCTGGAAACTCTCTCCTCATAATAAACACCTCGTAAAATACAATTTTGTTTCATTAAAATTAATTATACTCAATTAATATAAAAAGATTGAATTGTGAATTTGCCTTTTCATTATTTGAGTTTAAGAGTATATATTACTTAGGTTATATTTATAGATTTAGATAATAAAATTTTTATTTTTAATTCCTCTAAAGTAATATTAAATTTATCGAAAGTATTATAAAGGTTGAGATATACACTACTGTTATGAAAACTGAGGTGAAAGTTATGAGTGAAGAAATAAAGGTTGTTGATATAAAGATATTTCCACACAGATATTTGAAGGCGGAGACAACAGAGAAGGTGTTAAATGAAATTTATGATGTAGATGGAATTGTTAGAGTTATAGTTCATGGGCAACCTTTGCCAAAGACAGTTCCATTTGGTCCTGCAAGAGGATTGCCAGTAAACCATCAAGATAGGAAGATCATTAAAGTTAAAGGAGAGGATATGGAGTTGAGAGTTAAAGTTGGGGAGATAGTTATAACAGCTGATGGGGAGAAATTTGAGGAAATAATGGATAAAATAGAAGAGATATGTGAAAGAAATTTTCCTTATGGATACGATATTTACGTAGGGGCATTTACAAAAATAAAGCCAACTGTAACTGATTATATGAAGTACGGTGATGTTAGCAATATAGACCCAAGGCTAATTGGTATGGTGGATGCGTCAGCAAGGTTAAAAGACTCTGTAAAGATGATTAAATAAATTTTATTATTTTATTTTATAATCTCAACTCCATATCTTACAACGTTATCTCTCATTAAATAATCTCTAAACTCGCATATCTTATATGTTGTTTCCATAATCTTTTTTGCATATATTGGCTCAACTAACGTGTTTAAAAATGCTCTTAAATCATAGGGATTTTTTATTTGATATTTATTCTCAGCATCTGAGCATATAATTACTGGCACATCAAACTTTTTTGCCAATTTTAGGTTATTCCTAAAGAATAATAATGTTCTTGCCCTCTCATATCCATCTTTATTTATTAGATTTTTTAAATTTAGCTCAATAGCTACCCTATGAGTTGATGCCAATCTTGCTAAAACGTGGTCTATTCCGCTATCTTTCCTTCCAAGTTCTGGAGTTGATAAAATATCAACATCGTGCATTTCAACAGCGGTTCTATTTATCTTCAATACCCCTCCTTCAACTAACACTATATGGCATTTGTTTCTAAACTTTTTTACTTTATTTCTTAATTCTTTTGAATTTTCAGTTTTTATTTTAACTCCAGAATATACTTTCAACTTATATTTTTCCCCGATTTCCTTAACCTCTTCGTACTTTTCTTTGCTGAATTCATCATCATATTGATAAAAAACAAATCCGTTCCATTTCAATTCTTTTAGCATTTTAATTTCTTCTTCCCTTTCTATCCTGTTTATATCAATTCTCATATTATCACTTATTTAAATCTAACGACTTTGCTTTCCTCTTTATCATAAATTCCAACAGCATCGATGCTATTTTCCAATAATGCAAATACAACATCTTTTTCATATCCAAGATTTTTCAGATTCTTTGCAGAGGATGAGTTTAAAATTAAAGACATCCAATCATGCTTAGTTAATTCCAATGCAGCTTTAATAAACTCATCAAACTCTCTGTCAATGTATTTGGCAATAACACCACATCCAATAAAATCATCTATTGCAAAATTGTTTTCTCTATGGCATGGAACTAAGCTTATATCCTCAAAATCTTTAACAGCTTCAGCAACAAATTTTGCATTAACAATAGCCCCTATAAATATCTGCTCTGCCTCCAAATTTTTTAAAACTCTCGTTCCATTTGTAGTTGTTAAAATAACTTTCTCCCCATTTTCATATCTCTCCTTTATAACATCTTTATTTGCCAAAATTTCTGTTGGAGAGTTCCCAAAATCAAAATTCTCTATCTTTTTTCCTTTTCTTTCTCCAATGTATATTGCTTCCTCTTTTTTAGATGTTGAGGTGGTTATATATACTTCATCGATAAATGATAGGAGTGTTGTTATTGTCGTTGAAGCTCTCAAAACATCAACAACTATTGCCACATCATTACATTTATAATCAGCAAATTTATTACACAATGTTATCATGATATCAACCTTTATAATTTTAGTTTTTGATAAAACTTCAGGAGGGATGTATTTTGATAGATGGCTTTTTACAAATTATAGGAATGATAACAATAACAATATTTGCATTAGCATTTTTCTCCTTTATCCTAATTTTAATTATTGGCTATGTATTATTAAAAAAGAATAAGTTAATATTTCCAAATTTAGCTTTGTTTTTAATGGACAGTTTCCACTCCATATTATTGAGGATTTTTCTACTTATTGGCTCTGAAGACACATTTTATAGAGTAGGAATTGAATTTTACAACAAATACTATGAAAATGCTTTTAAAAAAACTAAGAAGAGAGTTTTAATATTACCTCACTGCCTTAGGGATACAAAATGTCCTGCTAAGCTAACACCAAATGGTGTTGAGTGTATATTTTGCAATAGATGTAAAATAGGAGATATTATAAAAGTTGCTAAAGAAAATGGTTATAAAGTTTATATAGTCCCGGGCTCTACATTTTTAAAAAGAATTTTGAAGGAGGAGAAGCCAGAGGCTGTTTTTGGTGTTGCGTGCAATAGGGATTTATTTTATGGAATGAACATGTTATCAAGGAAAGGAATTCCCTCACAAGGACAACCTTTATTAAGGGATGGCTGCATAAATACTTTGGTTGATGTTGATGAACTCATAACAAGATTAAAATCATTATAATTATCTATAAAATTATAAAAATTTACAAAATTAAGGTGATATTAAATGTTATCAAAAATAAAGGATTCCATTAATTCATTGAGGGGAATAACAGAAAAAAAATTGGAAAATAAGAATGGAACCAAATACATCATGTTTGGAGGTAAAGGAGGAGTTGGAAAAACTACAATGAGTGCCGCAACTGGAGTTTATTTAGCTCAAAAAGGATTAAAAGTGGTTATCGTCTCAACAGACCCTGCCCACTCATTGAGGGATATATTTGAGCAAGAATTTGGGCATGAACCAACAAAGGTTAAAGGCTTTGACAACTTATACGTTGTTGAGATTGACCCACAAAAGGCAATGGAAGAATATAAAGAAAAATTAAAAGCTCAAATAGAAGAAAATCCATTCTTAGGAGAGATGTTGGAAGATCAGTTAGAGATGGCTGCCCTCTCCCCAGGAACTGATGAAAGTGCTGCATTTGATGTATTCTTAAAATATATGGACAGTAATGAGTTTGATGTAGTTATATTTGACACCGCACCAACAGGACACACCTTAAGGTTTTTAGGAATGCCAGAGGTTATGGATAAATATATGACAAAGCTCATTAAGTTGAGAAAACAGATGAGCGGATTCATGAAAATGATGAAAAAGCTTTTACCATTTGGAGGTAAAGGTGAGGATATTGATTACGATAAGATGTTAGAAGAATTGGAGAAGATGAAGGAGAGAATAGTTAAAGCAAGGAAGATTTTATCAGACCCTGAAAGAACTTCATTTAGATTGGTAGTTATTCCAGAGGAGATGAGTATTTTAGAGAGTGAGAGGGCAATGAAAGCCCTTCAAAAGTATGGAATTCCAATTGATGCGGTTATTGTAAATCAGCTTATCCCAGAAGATGTTCAGTGTGATTTCTGTATGGCAAGGAGAGAGTTGCAGTTAAAGAGATTGGAAATGATTAAAGAGAAGTTTGGAGATAAGGTTATAGCATACGTTCCACTTTTAAGAACTGAGGCAAAAGGAATTGAAGCTTTAAAACAAATAGCAAAAATATTGTATGGAGAAGAAAAAGAAGAACAAGAGGTTACTGCTCAATAGATATTGCAACAGTAACCCCATTCCTTTTAAACTTTTTTAACAATAATTTTATGCTATCAAAATCCTTATTTGTTAGTTTTTTAACTGCCAACATTGATGCAGGTTCAGAAACCCCATAAACACCCAAATGTTTATAAACAAACTCAGATTTTTCCAAATCAATTTTTTTGTAGACTTCATTAATCTCCTCTCGTTTAAAAACAAAAAGTGGCTTTTTAAATTTATTTATAGTTTCTAAAATTCCTTTCTCATCTTTTTTGTCTTCAATTGTGGCAAATGTATCAATTCTCCAAATTGGAATATTCCTTAAAAACACTGCCTTTTTAATTGCCCAATAAACTTTATGCCTTTCAATATTTTTCGTTGCTCCCAAACCAACAGCTATTTTTAAAGGTTTCAATTTTATAGAATCATTTATAATAACTTCATAACTGTCGTGGTATTCAATTTTATACCCATTTAATGTTTTTATCCCCCAATGTTTTGGAATTATTAGATTTACATCTTCCTCTAAAATTTTTTTATTTATTTCAACTATGTCCTTCCTCTTAGGAGTTTCTAAAAATAGCAGTTTGGAGAGTTCATCAACCCCTAACTTTCCATTCACATCTGTAGCTGTGGTAAAAACAACCCTTCCATTTATGTTGTTGGCTATTAATTTGGAGAAATAATTTCCTCCACCTATGTGATTTGATAATAATGGGATAATCTCCTTATTTTCACTGCAAACAATAACAAATGGATCTTTAAACTTATCGTTCATAATTTTGTTTAAAAACTTCCTCAAAACTATGCCTGTTGCCATTATGAATATAAACCCTTCTTCATTCCCTTCAATTTTAAAATCTTTTATATGAACTACTTGGTTGTCATAAAAATAGTAATCTAAAACTTCTTTAATTTCTTCAGCTATTCTTTTTCCTCTTTTTGTGATATATACAATTTTAATCATTATCAACCACACAGAAGGTTTTTATTTTAGTTGAATAAGATAATTATTGTGGTGATATTTATGGGTTTGGAACATCTAATTTTATTGCTATTGGTAATAGTAATTGGAGTTTTGGTTTTTAAATTAACCTATAGAATATTGAGATATCTTGCAGTAAATACAATAATAGGTTTAATTTTGGTAGGAATTCTAAACTTTCTTGGAATAATCCACATCCATTTAAATTTGATAAACTTGTTAATAATAGCGGTTGGAGGAGTGGTGGGAGTTTTTATCCTGATATTACTTTCAATTTTATAATCAAAATAAAATAGCTAGGCTTTCATTGAGTATTCATAAGCTTGGCAAGCCCAATAATCCAAAACATCTTTAATTGATTTTAACTTCTTTTCCCTTCTTTTTTTGATTCTTGCCATATTTCTTAATATTTTTAGTGTTCGTTCAATTTCATCCTCGCTCATTAAGGTGGCGTCTATCAATAGGCTTATGGCTTTCCTATCTATATCGTCCATAATACCACCTTTTAATACTATAAACTAAGTTAGTATTATGATATATAAGATTTTCGGTATATGGTATGAAAAGAAAATAATTTTCTATATTTAAAATAATAAATTAAAGCTCTAAAAAAATAAAAAAGAAGAAATTTATTGAATGCCCATAGCTTTATTTGTTTTTTCAATTGATTTGAAGTTATCTTCTTCCATTTGGAGCATGGCTCTAATACAATCAATGTTTTCAGGAATTACTATACTCTCTTGATGGACAGCCTGCATTAAGAATATCTCATTTTCTAAGACGTTAACGCTCTCCTCCCAAACAACCAACTCGTTTATATCATACCTCAACCTTCCTAAATCTCTTCCATACTCGATAATTTTAGCTGTTGATGTAAATCCCTCATCAGCTTTAACAGTTATAATTCTTGGAGTTTTGTTTATAGCTTCTAAAACATCATCCCTGCTAAAATTTCCATCAACTTCAACCATTAAAGTGTGTTGGTGCATTAATGTTGTTGGAACTATAACAGCGGAGGTTAAAATCTTCCCTTCAAACTCTGGAACTACTGAAACAACATCAGGACCGTGATGGGAAGGAACTGTAACTGGATTTGGTGTTATAGCATTTACTGGCCCTCTTTTATCATCGTTTGGATCTGCAGCTCTTCTAACCAAAACAACTCTTGCCTTTTTAATGTCAGCAACTGAGTTTATTGCATATAAGCTTCTACACAAACCTGTTGTGTTGCATGAGACAACTCTTATGTAGTCTTTTCCATAACATCTGTCGTAGCTCCATAACGCATTAAAGTTGTCTTCAACATCTTTAGCCTTTTCCCCTCCCTGAAGAATAGCTTTAACTTTGTGAGGTTTGTAGATATTTTCTAAGTTTTCTTTTCCAATCTTTTTTGGAGCTCCATCAACAACTATGTCTACATCCTCTATAACATCTAAAATAGTTCCCTCAACTGGAATTCCAGCGTCTTCAAATAACTTAACTCTCTCCTTGTCTGGAATTGCTACAAATAACTTGTATCCTTTTTCAACAGCCAATCTTGCTTCAAAATCTGGCTTCGTCTTTGTAACCCCTATAACTTCCATATCATCCTGCATTGAAACAGCATCAGCTACCCTCTTCCCAATTGAACCATATCCATTTATCAATACTTTTGCTGGCATGGATTCACCATTTGTTTTTGTTATTATTATATCAACAATTTATGATAATACACATTATTTATAAATTTTTATAATCTGTCTATTTTATTAAAAAAGAGATTTTAATATTAATCGTATTCTCTCCATGTATGGCCACATTTCTTACATTTGTAAAATCTTGTTTCCGGCTCATCTGCACATCTTGTTTGCTGTAGCCACCAATAAGCTTCATTATGTCCACACTTTGGACATTCAACTCTTGTAGTTGGTAATGTCTCTACACCTTCGCCTTCAATAACAGTGATCTTTTCTTTTCTATTTTCTAAGTGTTCTTTGTATTCGTACTCTTTACTTCCTTCAGACCCTGTTTCTTCTTCATAACCACAAACAACGCATTTTAATTTTCCATCTTTTGGTAGCATTAAATTTTTGCATTTTGGGCAAAACTTAACCATTTTTCCACCTCATGTAATCTTCAATTATCTTTTTATGGTCAAAAGCTAACTCTGGAAGATTATTTAAATCAAAAAACCCTGCCTCTTTCGCATCATCTCCAGCTTTTAACTCCCCTCCTACAACATCTAAGACAAATACTATCGAAATTACATGCCCTCTCGGGTCTCTATCTGGTGATGAATAAACTCCCAATAAGCTTTTTACTTTGGTTATTAACCCAGTTTCTTCTTTAATTTCCCTAACAACTGCCTCTTCAACTGTTTCTCCACATTCAACAAAACCCCCGGGAAGGGCAAAACATCCTTTAAACGGATTATTTTTCCTCTTTATCAATAAAATTTTGTTATCTTTCTCAATGATTCCATCAACGGCCAAAGCTGGGTGAAGATATAGCCTATATTTCTTTAAATATCTCTTTTTTATGATTTTTTTAGAATATCTCTTTCCAAATAAATTCAATGCAAAGATTTTTCCGCTTATGCAAAAACATTTTTTTGTCATAGTTTCACTTATCTTAATATAACAAGAACTTCATAATGAATATAGAGAGAGGTATTTAAAATTTGTGGTGTTTATGAAAGATGAAATAGGAGTTATGGGTTTTGATGATGCTCCATTTAACAGGAATGATGAGGAATGTATTTTGATAGGCACATACATGAGGGGAAATAGGATAATAGATGGCATTTATTTTAGGAAGTTTAAGAAGGATGGGATGGATGTTACTGATAAGATAATAGATGTTGTTAAAGAGAGACATTATAAAAAAATAAGGGCAATTTTTTTAGCTGGGATAACTTTTGGAGGATTTAATATAGCAGATTTGTGGAGAATTAATGAAGAGACAAAAAAACCTGTTATTGTAGTTATTGATAGATATCCAAATAAAAAGAGGATGTTTTCAGCTATTAAAAAACACTTTGACGATGCAGATAATAGAATAAAACTAATAAAAAGCTTTCCAGAGCCTGAAAAAATAGATGGCATTTACGTCCAATATATTGGAACTGATAAAGATTTTGTTAAAAATATTATCAAAAAAACAAGACTTAAAAGCAAATTTCCAGAGTGTTTGAGGATTTCTCATTTAATTGGTAGAGGGTTTTTAGGATTGAAGTAATTAACTTAAAAAAGATTTTTATGTTGTTTATACACGTTTCCTTCCGTTCCGGTCTGATTTTAACAAATAGATGAATCCAAGTCATACTTTTACTATGAACATTATCAGTCTCCATTCCGAACCGGCCTGATTTTAACAAAGTAATGACATGTCCAGATGACCAAGTAGAAAGGGTAGATTTTGGTTTCCATACCGAGACGGTCTTATTTTAACACTAACGCAGTAGATAATATCGTAGAACTCGTATTTGTATTAGATACCGAGACGGTCTTATTTTAACCAATTATTGAGAATCCAGCAGTCTTTATTACTTCTTTTATTAGATACCGAGACGGTCTTATTTTAACACGGGTTTGTGTCGTTAACTGCTTGGTCCATCACTATTAGATACCGAGACGGTCTTATTTTAACCATAAAGCGTCGTTGCTTCTAAAAACAGCCGTCATGTATTAGATACCGAGACGGTCTTATTTTAACAATTAAAGACGGAACTCTAAGCTATGAGGAATTTGTGTATTAGATACCGAGACGGTCTTATTTTAACAATTAAAGACGGAACTCTAAGCTATGAGGAATTTGTGTATTAGATACCGAGACGGTCTTATTTTAACAAGAATAAAAGAAGAAGCAAATGTAGAAGATTTGTATTAGATACCGAGACGGTCTTATTTTAACCGGCAAAACCCAAGCCGTAGCCACTCTATTATGTTAGTATTAGATACCGAGACGGTCTTATTTTAACAGGACAATTACTCGAGATAAGTGTATTTTCAGCATTATTAATATTTATATTTTTCCCTACCTTATAAGTCGAAGGGGTTTTAACCCTATATATTTATACACCTCTGCTCGTATATAAATTTTGCCATTTAGGCTTAAAAAAGAATTTTAAAGACATAAATTTTAAAATACTAATTTTTTATTGTGGAAATCCCAACTTAAAAATAATTGACTAAAAACTCTTAAAAATCTTTGTAGTTTAATTAATCTAAATATTTGAAGTCTTTAAAATAAGCTACCCTTTGAAATTTCTCAAAAATCCCTAAAATCAAAAAATAAGTTATAAAAATTTTATTTAAAAAAATAAAACTCTTTCAGCGAGATAAACATAATCTGAATATTTGAATTTATAATAATAAAAAATCTCAACATCAATATTTAATGTTTAAATATAACCTCAAAAATTATATTTTTGCAAAACTCATAAAAGCATATTTAAAAGCTGTTTGTGGTTTTGCAACTTTCTATTTATTTTAGGATATTTTAGGATATAGAAAAACTATAATAATTACTAAAGCTAATTCATTAAAAGGTGATGATATGGAATACGATTACAAAGTAAAATTATTTGATGAATTAGGATTTGTTAGAAAGAAGTGCAAAAAGTGTGGGCAGTATTTTTGGACTTTAGATGAAGATAGAGAAACATGCGGAGATGCTCCGTGCGATATCTATTCCTTTATAGGAAAGCCAATAACTAAAAAACCATATACGTACAAGGAGATGGTCAATGAATTTATAGACTTCTTTAAAGAACATGGGCATACACCAATAAAAAGAGCTCCAGTAACTGCAAGAAGATGGAGAGATGACATTTTATTAACTATTGCCTCTATAGCTGTGTTTCAGCCATGGGTTACTAAGGGAATAGTTGAGCCAAAAGCAAATCCTTTAGTTATAACCCAACCATGTATTAGGCTAAATGATATAGATAACGTTGGAAGAACTGGAAGGCATTTAACATGCTTTACAATGGGAGGGCATCATGCATTTAATAGAGAGGATGACTTCAAATACTGGCAGGATGAGACGGTAGAGCTATGCTTTAACTTCTTTAAAAGATTAGGTATTGATGAAAAGTCAATAACATTTATTGAAAGCTGGTGGGAAGGAGGAGGAAACGCTGGGCCGTGCTATGAAGTAATAACTCATGGAGTTGAATTGACAACCCTCGTCTTTATGCAGTATGAAAAAATTGGAGACACCTATAAAGAAATTCCATTAAAGATTGTAGATACTGGTTATGGAATTGATAGGTTTGTTTGGGCTTCAACTGGAGAGCCTACAATATACGATGCCATATTTAAAAATATTGTAAATAAATTGAAGGAAGATGCTGGAGTTAAAGGTATTGATAAGGAGATATTGGCAAAGATTACAGAAGTTGCCGGTTTAATGGACGTTAAGGACGTTGGGGACTTAAGAAAGTTGAGGGAAGAGGTAGCTAATAAAGTAAATATTCCTGTAGAGGAATTGGATGAGTTGATATCGCCTTATGAAGACATCTATGCAATAGCTGACCACACAAGGGCTTTAGCTTTCATGTTGGGTGATGGAATAGTTCCTTCAAATGTTAAAGATGGATATTTGGTAAGAATGTTAATAAGGAAGACATTAAGGCATATGGATAGGTTAAATTTATCAATGCCAATAACTGAGATTGTTGCAATGCAATTAAAAGAGTTGAGAGACTTATATCCAGAATTGTTAGATATGGAAGATTACATAATGGAGATTTTAGATATTGAGACAAAGAAATACAGACAAACAATTGAAAGAGGAAAAGGAATTGTTGAAAGGTTGTTAAAGAGCAAAAAAGCATTGGAGTTGGATGACTTAATTGAGTTGTATGATAGCCATGGATTGCCACCAGAGATTGTTAAGGATGTTGCCAAATCTTTAGGAAAAGAGGTTAATATCCCAGATAACTTCTATACAATAGTTGCTGAGAGACATGAGAATAAAGAAGAGACTAAAGAGGAATTTAAATTACCAGAAGTTGATGTTGAAAAAACAGAGCTGTTATTTTACGAATATCCAAAAATGAAGGAGTTTGAAGCAAAAATATTGAAGGTTGTTAATGATTATGTAATTTTGGATAAGACAGCATTCTATCCAGAAGGAGGAGGGCAGAAGGCAGATACAGGATATTTAATAAAAGGAGATAAGAAGTATAGAGTTATTGATGTTCAAAAGGAAAATAATATTGTCTACCATAAAATAGAAAACTTAGATGATGAATTAAAAGAAGGAGATGTTGTTAGGGGAGTTATTGATTGGGATAGAAGGTTAAGTTTAATGAGAAATCACACAGCAACACACATAATAAATGCTGCAGCTCAAAAGGTTTTAGGAAAGCATGTATGGCAAGCAGGTTCAGATGTTGATGTAGATAAGGCAAGATTGGATATAACTCATTACAAAAGAATAAGTAGAGAGGAGTTAAAGGAGATTGAGAGAATAGCCAATGAGATTATATTAAGTAATTACAATGTAAAAAGCGTATTTATGGATAGGAATGAAGCAGAGGAGAAGTTTGGATTTAGAATATACCAAGGGGGAGTAGTGCCAGGAAACGTTTTGAGAATAGTCATTATTGAGGATGAAGATGGAAATATAGTTGATGTTGAAGCATGTGGAGGAACACACTGCCAAAACACTGGGGAGGTTGGATTTATAAAGATAATTAAGACAGAGAGAGTTCAGGATGGTGTTGAGAGATTAATCTACTCAAGCGGTTTGAGTGCTTTAAAGGCAGTGCAAGAGATGGAGGATATTTTGGAAGAGAGTGCTGAGATTTTAAGATGTCCAGCTGAAGAGCTTCCAAAGGTTATAAATAGATTCTTTGAAGAGTGGAAAGAGCAGAGGAAGAAGATTGAAGAGTTGGAGAAGAAGATAGGCGAGCTTAAGAAGTTTGAATTAATGAATAAATTTGAAACAGTTGGGGATTATAAGGTTTTAGTTGAAAAGGTTGAAGCTAATCCAAAAGAGATGTTGAACATAGCTGACAACTTAGCAACAGAAAATGCCATAGTAGTGTTGTTAAATGAGAAAGGTAATATATTATGTAAGAGAGGGGAAAACGTCGATATAAGAATGGATGAGCTTATAAAATATGTTGCAAAAGGGGGAGGAAGAGAGCATTTAGCTCAAGGAAAATATGAAGGAGATATAGAGGAGATTAAGAAGAAAGTTATAGAGTTTATTAAAAATAGGTAAAATAACCTAAAAATTTTAATTTTCATATTAATTTATTCTTTTTTTGGTGAAAGTATGAATGTTATTGATTTATTCTCTGGCTGTGGAGGTTTTTCAAAAGGTTTTTTAGATGAAAAATTTAGGATTTTAGGAGCTATAGAGAATTTTAAACCAGTTGTTAAAACTTATCTATACAATATAAAAGCTCCGGTATGGATGGATGATATAAAGAGGATTCCACCAAAAGCGTTTGATGAATTCATAAAAAATGAGAAGGTTGATGTTATTATTGGTTCTCCACCATGTGAGCCATTTACAAAGGCAAACAAGTTAATTAAAGATGGTCCTTTGGATAGGTTGTATAAAGACAAAGTTGGTAGGCTGGTTTTATATTACATAAATTATGTTGATTACTTTACACAAAAAAATGACGATTTAATATTTGTTATGGAAAATGTTCCGCAAATTAAAGAAATTAGGGATGAGTTAAAAAAGCTGTTTGGAGATATAGGGCATAAGGTTTATTTCAACATATTGAGGGCGGAGGATTATGGAAATCCTTCAAAGAGGGCGAGGATGTTTATCTCAAATATAAAATTAAAGCCGAAGAAGGTTGATAAAATCGTTATTGTAGAGGAGGCTTTAAAAGACATTCCAAAAGATGCAAAAAACCATGAAATTAAAAAGCTTTCTAAAGAAAAATTGGAGATGATTTCAAAATTAGAGTGGGGAGAGGCTTTATATAGATATAGAGGAAAGAAAAAGCTGATGTTTAATTGGTATAGGCTTCATCCAAAAAAATTAGCTCCAACTGTTAAGGGAAGGAGTAGATTTATCCACCCTTATGAAGATAGATTATTGACTGTTAGAGAACAGGCAAGGTTAATGAGTTATCCAGACGATTTCGTATTTTTTGGTGGAAGAGAAGTGCAATATAACCAAATTGGGGAGAGTGTTCCTCCGATACTGAGTAGAGTAATAGCTAAAGTGGTTAAAGAAAGTCTATAATATTATAATTAAAAATAAAAAAGCTATAATTTTTCGCTTCTTAAGTCAATTGTTTGATGCATTTCTGGACCTGTTGAGACTATGGTCACAGGAACGCCAGTAGCTTCTTCAACTTTGCTTATAAATTCTTTAGCCTTCTCACTTAATTTGTCATACTCAGTTACTCCGTAACATTCTTTATCATACTTATCCAATCCAGTTAATGCAATCTGGGTAGCTCCATTTAGTCTGCAAGCTTTTCTTGCCAATTCAAAGTCAAAGTATCCTACCCTCCTCCTCCTTCCAGTAACTGTTCCATATTCTACAATTCCTAATTTCTCTGCCTCTTCTAATGGTATTTCAGTAGGGAATGGCCCAGCTCCTACTCTTGTAGGATAGCTTTTAAATACAACTATAACTTCATCAACCCTTGTAGGGCCAATACCTACATCAGCGGCAAATGATGAAGCGGTTGTGTCCTTAGAGGTTACATAAGGATATGTCCCATAGTATAGGGATAATAAAGTTCCCTGCGTTCCTTCAATTAAGACATTATCTCCTTTATCTAAAGCGTTATTAACCTCTTCAGAAACATCTCCTAAAAAGTCTTTTAAAGCTTCAATGTCCTTTGCCTGTTTCAAAATTCTTAAAACTCTATCAACGTTTGCAGGACCGCAACCACTTCCAGTAGTTCCAATCTCTTTAGCTAAGTGTTCATCCTTTCTATCCATAATTTTGTGTTTTTCTTCAATAATTCCACATCTGTAATCTACAATCAGCCTCTCTCCAACATTAAAATCTTTAAGCATTTCAATCTCTTTCAACAAAATCTCTGGATCAACTAAAACACCTGCCCCTATAGCCAATTTTGCCTCTTTGTATGGGAATCCAGTAGGCACCATTCTGATTCCGTAACTTTTTCCGCCTATGTTTACAGTATGCCCTGCATTCGGCCCTACTCCTCCTCTCGCAATAATTGACGGCTTATCTTTATCGCAAATGTAGCTTATTATCTTTCCTTTTCCTTCATCTCCCCATTGTCCTCCAACAATAATGGTGCAGGTCAATTAAAATCACCTTTTTTACTGTTCAAAACCTTATATTTCTTTGTAATTGTAGTATTTAAAGTTAATTAATATTGAATGATAAGGATATGTAAATTGAGAATACTTTGCTTTTCATTTATTTTTCGCAAAGTATTTTCCCATATTTTTCTTTAAACTCATCCAAATTTTTAATAGTTGTATCTAAAGTTAATGGAGTTATGGAGATATGCCCCTTCTTCCTCAAAACATAGACATCTGTATCTTCTTTCTCCTCAAATATTGGATAACCGTCAATCCAGTAATAGCTTCTTCCTCTTGGGTCTACCCTCTCCTCAACATGGGTTGTATACATCTTTCTAGCTAATCTTGTTATCTCTATAGGAGTTTCTAAAGTAGCGTTTTCTGGGATGTTTATGTTTAAAACATCACACGGCATATCGTATTTTAAATATTTTTCAGCAATTCTTGCAGTTATTTTGGCAGGAATTTCAAAGTTTATTGGTATGTCTAACTCTCTAAATTTTAAGTGGTCTGAAGTCATCTGCAGAGAAGAGGCTATAGATTTAGCTCCATGATGAGCTGCTTCAAACGCCGCTCCTAAAGTTCCAGAAGTCATTATTTCAGTTCCTAAATTTTCCCCAATGTTTATTCCAGAAATAACCAAATCAGGGACTTTTTTTAGTATTTGATAAATCCCTAAAATTACACAATCAGTAGGAGTTCCAGAAACTGCATAACCAAAAATATTCTCTGCCAATCTAACTTTTGTCATCCTCAAAGGCTCAAATAAGCTTATAGCCCTTCCAATCCCACTTTGTTGATTTGTTGGAGCAACTATTGTTATATTTGCATCTTCAAACTTCTCTTTTAAAGCTTTATACAATGCTATCAATGATGAGGAGTAAATGCCATCATCATTAACTATCAGTATGTCCATAGTATCACCTAATTAAAGTTATCTTTAACATTTAAATACTTTTAAAAATATATTTGTTGCTTAGATAATTAAAACTTTTTGAGGGATGATGATGAAAAAAAGGAATATAACTGAATTTCAGGTTTTATCTGAAATTATAAGAAAACAACCTCATATAAAACAGAAAGAAATAGCTGAAAATTTAGGAATAACAGTGCAGGCAGTTTCAGAACATATAAGAAATTTAGTTAAAGAAGGTTATGTTAAATCGAGGGGTAGAGGGGAGTATGTAGTTACTGAAAAAGGACTTAGGAAATTAAAGAACTGGATATCAGAGTTTAAAGATTACTTAGATGAGATAAATTCGGCAGTTTATAGATATAAAGACATATGGCCCGCTATTGCTGATGACGATATCGAAGATGGGGATACAGTATATTTATTTATGAAAAATGCTCTATTATATGCATCAAAAGAACCTAAAGGGGAGGCAAAGGCAAAGGCATTATATGGAGGAAAGAAAGGGGATGATATAGCAATATGTGAAATTAAAGGGATTGTTGACGTTCCTAAGGGAAGAGTGGTTGTTTTTAAAATTCCTCCTGAAGTTGTTGGCGGTTCAAGGGTTGTGGATTTTGATTTAATAAAAGATAATATTAAAGATTTAGACAACTACGTTATTGCAACAATGGGAACTGTTGCCTATGTAGTGGCAAATAAGCTTGGATTTAAACCAGATATAAGATTTGCCGTGCCTGAAGCTATAGTAAGCGCTTGCAATAGGGGATGTAATGTTGTTGCTCTAATAACTGGAAAAATGGCTGAGAAAGTTATTAAAAAACTTGACAATGCAAAAATTAGCTATACCGTATTAGATGCCACTAAAAACAAATAAAATGAGGAAAATTATGTATAATATAATTTTAGCTAAATCAGCTCTTGAATTGATTCCAGAAGAGATAAAAAATAAGATAAAAAAGTCCAGAGTTTATAAATATGGTATTTTAGATTCCAACTATCATTATAAGGCAATGAAGTATTTAAAAGATAGAGAGATGAGGGGAAGGCCAGATATAATCCACATCTCACTTTTAAATATCTTGGATAGCCCAATAAACCATGAAAAAAAGCTAAATATTTATATCCATACATACGATGATAAAGTTTTAAAAATAAATCAAAAAACAAGATTGCCAAGAAACTATTTTAGATTTTTGGGAGTTATGGAAAAGGTTTTGAAAGGTGAAAAAAACCCTCTAATAAAAATGGAAGAAAAAACATTAGAAGATTTGTTGAATGAAATAAACGCCAAAAAAATAGCTTTAATGACTAAAAAAGGAAGATTAACTAATCCTAAATATTTAAAGGAGTTTGATACCTTTATAATAGGCGGTTTTCCTTATGGAAAATTAAATATAAATAAAGAAAAAGTTTCTGGAGAGGTTGAAGAGCTTTCCATTTATGATAAGGGCTTAATGGCTTGGACTGTTTGCGGAATAATTTGCTATTCACTAAGCTTTTAGAAGAAATTATTAACCTCTTTTATACAGTTATAAACTAATTCAACAGTTTTTTCTAAATCTCTTTTGTCAATTACTTCAACTGGTGTATGTATGTATCTTGCTGGAACTGATATAACGCCTGTTGGAATTCCCTCCCTTGTTAAATGAATGGCTGTTGCATCTGTTGTTCCTCCTTCTCCAACCTCCCACTGAACATCTATTTTGTATTTTTCAGAAACTGCTTTAACCATCTCTAAAACCTTTGGATGAGCAATTAATCCCCTACCAGATGCATCTACTATTCCTACTACCGGTCCTTTACCCAAATCAACTGGTGCATCTTCTTTTTTAATTCCTGGGTGGTCTCCTGCTATGGTAACATCCAATGCGATAGCAACATCAGGATTTATTTTAAAGGCAGAAACTCTAGCTCCTTTTAATCCAACTTCTTCCTGAACAGTTCCAACTGCATAGACTTGGCAGTCAATATCTTCTTCAGCCAATCTCTTCATAACCTCTAATAATACGGCACATCCAACTCTATCATCAAACGCCTTTCCAGTTAATCTATTCTTTCCTAACTCGTGAACTTCACTTAAAAATGAGACCCATGTTCCTATATTAACCCCCATCTCTATAGCTTCTTCCCTACTTTCAGCCCCAATATCTATAAACATGTCCTCATATTTAATTAACTTATTCCTTTCTTCTTCTTTCATCCTGTGTGGAGGTTTTGAACCTAAAACTCCAATTAAATCCCCTTTACTTCCATGGACAATAACCTTTTGATTTAATATTGTTGGGTCGTAAATTCCCCCAATTTTTGTGAATTTTAAAAAGCCATTGTCATCTATATATTTAACCATTAAACCAATCTCATCCATGTGGGCGGCTATCATAATCTTTTTGCCTTTATCCCCTCTTTTTGCAATTAAATTTCCAAAGTTATCTACTTCAACAGAATCACAATATTTTTCCAACTCTTTTTTCATAAACTCTCTAACACTATCCTCTCTTCCAGATATCCCATGAAGTTTTGAGAGCTTTTTTAAATATTCCACTGCCATCTTTTCACCATGCAAATAATAAATATTCTTTAACAGATAATAGTTGGACGTTGAATAAAACATTTATGGTGAAGTTGATGAGAATTTTATTAATGGGAGGAACTAAAGATAGCGTTGAAATTGGTAAAAAACTCATAAACTTGGGAGATTTGTTTATTTTATACACTTCAACAACTGATTATGGTGGGAAATTAGGGGAGGAGTTTGCAAATAAAGTTATAACTAAACCATTGGATAAAGATGAGCTAAAAGAGGTTATAAAAAAACACAATATTGATGTTTTAATCGATGCCACTCATCCCTTTGCAGTAAATGCAAGTAAAAATGCCATGGAGGTTTGTAAAGAGCTTAATATAAAATATGTAAGATTTGAAAGAAAAGGGGAAAAAATAACTCATCCAAATGTTGTATATGTTAAAGATTTTGTTGAGGCTGCAAAATTAGCTAAAAAATCAAATAAAGTATTTCACATGGCAGGGATTAAAAATTTAAAGACCGTTGTTGATATTGTTGGGAAAGATAAGGTTGTTGCGAGAGTTTTGCCAATATCAGTAAATGAGGCATTAAAAATTTTACCACAAAAAAATGTTGTAGCCATGTATGGAACATTTTCTAAGGAGCTTAATAAATATTTGATAAAAGATTATCGTTGTGATGCTATGATAACAAAGGAGAGTGGAGAGAGTGGGGGCTTTGAAGAAAAGGTTTATGGAGCTTTAGAAGCTGGAGCCAAGGTTATAGTGGTTGAAAAGCCAAATCTCAATTATCCAATTTATTTTAACGATGTAGATGAGCTAATCAATTACATAAGAAATTCTTTATAAGTTTGGTGATTGAATGCACTGCAACATAAACCTAAAATATGGAGTTATAATGAAAAAAGATTATTATACTTTAAGAATTTCCTTAAAACCTGGATTTATAAATGCTGAGCAGTTGAAGGTTATAGCCTATGTAATTGAAAAATTTGGTAATAATAAAGCACATATAACAACAAGACAAGGCATTGAATTTAAAATACCTCCAGAGTATTTAGAAGATGTTGAAAAGATTTTAAATAGTGTTAATTTAAGCTTAGGCTCTACAGGAAACAGGGTTAGGCAGGTTGTATCATGTGTTGGGTTAGATTGCTATAACGCAATAGGCGATGCTGTTTCTTTAGCGAGAAAAATCCATGAAGAGTTTGAAGGCGTCTGGGTTCCAAAAAAGGTTAAGATAAATGTTAGCGGCTGTCCAAATTCATGCACGTTTCATAGATTTTGTGATATTGGGTTATGCTATAGGTATAAAATAAGCATAGACAAAAATACCTGTACAAATTGTGGAAAATGTAAAGATTTTTGTGATTTAAATGCTATAGATTGGAAACATAAAATAATAAGAGATATATGCACTGGAGAGGGAAGATGTGTTGGTTTATGTGATGTTTTTAAAGCTGAAAGAGTTATCAGCATGTTTGTTGGTGGAAGAGGAGGAAGAATACATAAAGAGGGAAAGCATCTAATAGATTTAAAAAATGAAGATGATGTTTTATTTGTTATTGATGAGTTGATAAGTTTATATGCAAAGTTTGGAAAAGGTAGAATGGCGGATTTTGTTGAAGATTATGGAATTGAAAATCTAAAAAATAATATAAAAGAGTTGATAGAATGAATTATAAAGAATTCTTAAAAAAATTTAGGGAAAAGCAGTTAAAAAAGAGAAAGCCAAGAGATAAAGATAAGCCAATCGCAGTATGGATGCAAGATGATATATATAGAGATTTTAAGATAGGGAAATCCTTAACGATAATTTTGAGGACTGAGGGCTGTTATTATGCAAGAGAAGGAGGATGTTTAATGTGTTCTTATTTAATGGATTCATCTCCTGAAAAGATAACCGCTGAAAATTTAATAAATCAATTTAATTATGCAATTGAAAAATACAAAGAAAAATTAAAAGAGTTAAAAGATTTTAGCGTTAAAATATTTACTTCTGGAAGTTTTTTAGATGATAGAGAAGTATCAAAAGAGGTAAGAGTTTATATTATTAAAAAACTCAGTGAGTTTGATAATTTAAAAGAGGTAGCTATTGAATCAAGAGCTGAATTTATTGATGAAGAAAAATTAAAAGAAATTAGAAAGTATTTAAATGTTAATGTTGAAATTGGTGTAGGAATAGAAAGTTTCAATGAAGAGATTAGAGAAAAAGCTATAAATAAAGGAATAACCAACGAGCAAATAATAAAGGCAATAGAATTGGCTGAAAAATACAATATTGGAATAAAAGCTTATTTGTTTATAAAACCATTATTTATAACTGAAAAAGAGGCAATTGAAGACGCTATATACTCGGCAAATAAATGTATAGAGCTGGGATGCTCAAGAATATCCTTCTGCCCTGCTACAGTTCATAAAGGTAGTTTAATGGAGTACTTTTTTAATAAAAACCAATATAGGCCTCCATTTTTATGGAGCATAATTGAAATACTAAAAGAGGTTAAAGAAAACAACCCTAACGCTTTAATCATGTGTGATACCTCTGGTGTTGGTAGTGAGAGGGGAGCTCATAACATATATGGCTGTAGATGCAACAAAATAATTAAAGAAAAAATTGAAAAATTCACTTTAACTCAAGATTTAAGCGTTTTGAATATTGATTGTGAATGCAAAAAAATTTGGGAAGCTTATATTGAAGCTGAAAGTAAAAATATAGTTCCTTTGGGTGATGAAAGAAAACTTTAGTTCTTTTCAAAAGTTATAAATTTATTAAGGAAGTTTGAGCTCCTTTCTAATGGAAGGAGTTCATCAATGCCTTATGTAGTCCAAAATATTTTGAAAAGAACTATAATTTACTCTGGAATATGACCTCCAGGAACCATTACACTTAATTTTACCTGCTTAACTCCTTTTAGAGCAGTTAATCTGTCTGTTAGCTCTCTAATCTTTTTAGCATCTCCCCTAACTAATATTGTCTCTAAGCAGTGTTCATGGTCTAAATGTAAATGTAATGTGGCAACTATGATATCTGTATATTGGTGTTGTATATCAGTAATTTTCTCCATAACGTCTGATGCATGATGGTTATATATGACGCTTATACTTCCAGCTCTTTCTCCTTCTAAGCTGTGAATCCACTTGTGTTTTATTATATAGTCTCTAATAGCGTCCCTTATTGCCTCACTTCTGCTTGCATATCCTCTTTCAGCAATTATCTCATCAAACTCTTTTAGAAGTTTTGATGGTAGAGATATGCTGATTCTGTCCATCTCTGTCATGATGTCCCCCGTTTATTTTTTGAAATATAAATATTACTATTTAATAACTAATATATAAGATTAACTAATCATTATAATACTGATATAAATCATTTAATAGTGAGGTGGTAGTATGAGCTTAATCATCTGTTATTATGGTAAAAATGGCGCGGTGATTGGAGGAGACAAAAGGCAGATATTTTTTAGAGGAAATGAAGAAAAGAGAAAAATTTTAGAGGAAAAATTGTATAATGGAGAAATAAAATCAGAGGAGGAGCTGTATAAATTAGCTGATGAGCTTAACATAAAGATCATAATTGAAGATAATAGAGAAAAAGTTAGGAAAATATCTGATTCTGTAGTTGTTGGGGAGGTTAGGAGTTTAGGAATTGAAGCAAAGAGGAGGAGGGTTTATGCAACAAAGGGAAAATGTGCCATTGTTGATATATTAAATGACACTGTAACAAACGAGGTAATAAAAGAAGGTTTTGGAATTGTAGTTTTAGGGAATAGATTTTTAAAAAAGAAAGCTGAAGAAGAATTAAAAAGCTCTGCAAAATTATTTCCAATGATGCCTTTAGAACAAATAGAAAACGTAATAAGGGACATATTTGAAAAATTAAACTGGAATCCTACGATAAGTAAAGAATATGATATTTATAGTGTGGATAAATACGAAAAGAACTTTGAAGAAGTTGTTAGAAAAGATATTGAAAGTTTGTTCAAATATAGAGATGAGTTAAGGAAACAGCTTATTGAATTTGGAAAAGTTATGACCATCATTAATAAGATTGTGAAAAATGGGGAAATTGGGGTTATTAAAGATGGAAAACTCCATCTTTATGATAACTACATAGCCATTGATAAAATAGATCCTCCAAATGTATTTAAAGTTGTAGAGGTAGAGGGTAACTTTAAGGATGGAGATGTGGTAGTTATTGAGAATGGAGAGATGAAGATAAAAGGAACAAACGAAAAAATAATGACTAAATACATAATCTGTCATAAATAACGCGAAATAAAAAAAATCTTTATATATTACTTTTAATTTAAGTTATATGATTATAGGAAATACGTTAAAGGTGACATTAATGGCAATAACTATTGCAATAGCTTCTGGAAAAGGGGGGACTGGTAAGACAACGATTGCTGCAAATCTTGCTGTAGCATTGGCAAAATTTGGTAAAAAAGTAGCTGTTTTAGACGCTGACATAGCAATGGCAAACTTGGAGTTAATTATGGGATTGGAAGGAAAGCCAATAACTTTAAATGATGTATTGGCAGGTAAAGCGGACATAAGGGATGCTATTTACGAAGGACCTGAAGGGGTTTTAGTTATTCCAGCAGGGATTTCATTGGAGAAGTTTAGGAGGGCTAAACCAGAAAAACTCGAAGAGGTTTTGAAAGCAATACATGATTTAGTTGAGATCTTAATTATTGACTGTCCAGCAGGTATTGGAAAAGAGACATTAATAGCAATTTCTTCAGCAGATGGTTTGATTGTTGTTGTGAATCCTGAAATATCTTCAATATCTGATGCGTTAAAGATTATTGCCATAACAAAAAGGCTTGGAACTGAGATTCTTGGAGCTATTGTTAACAGGGTTTCAAATGAGAGCACAGAATTAGGAGTTAAGGCAATTGAGACTATTTTAGAAGTTCCTGTTATCGGTGTTGTTCCAGAAGATCCTCATGTTAGAAAGGCTGCTGCTTTTGGAACCCCTCTTGTTATCATGTATCCAGATTCTCCAGCCGCTCAAGCGATTATGGAGATTGCGGCTAAATTAATTGGAGTTAAGTATGAGGCAAAGGTTAAGAAAAAGAAGGAATCTTTCATCTCGAGGTTTATTAAAGGTCTGTTTAGGGGGAGATAAATATGAATATAGTTATACTATATGTTGTAGTTATTAGCTTGATTTTAAACGTAATACTTGCAATTAAAGTAAAGATGCTACATGATGAATTAGAAGAAGTTAGGGAAGCTACAATATTAACAAAAGAAGAAGTTGATAAATTAAATGAAAGATTAAGAAAATTAAAACTTGGGGGGTAAAATGAAAAAAATTATTATTTCGATTTTATTTGCGTTATTGTTTCTTTTACTGCCAAATTACGCCTCAAACCCAGATATCATAGTTGCTCCAGAAAAATGCTTAGTTAATGATTCAGTATATGTGATATTCCAATGGAGAGCCCCCTATGCTGTAGAGAATTTTAATATTACAGTTTATTCAGATGCTATAGAGTTTAACGAATCTACATTATATTATGCAGGAGTGGCAGAGGATGCTAAAGTGTTCCATATATTTAAGGGTAGGGCTGTAAAACCTGGAAATCATACAATTAAGATTCAGATGAGCTATATTATTGAGGGAATATCTGTAAAGAGGAAGTTTTTGGGAAATATTACAATAATAACACTTCCTATTACTGAAGTTGAAGAAAAGAATGTTACATTAAATAAAGAGGAAGATAAAGAAAATAAAATATTAAATAAAACAGAAAATATTACACAACAGGTGAATATAACAACAAATACTACTATATCAAATAAAACAACAAATAACATAGAAGATATAATAAATATGCAAAAAAATGAAAGTGTAACTATCCAAAATAATCAAGGTAACATTGGCTCAATTATTTACGGAATTTTTGGGTTAGCCCTTGGATTGGCGTTTGGATATGTTGTAATGTATCTGATTAAGCTTTAATCTCCTATTTTAACCTTTAAAATTTAAATTTACTATCTAATTGTGATAGATTATGATTGCGGTAATTCCAGCATTCAATGAAGAGAAGAATATCTTAAAAGTTTTGAGAGATTTAGAGAAATTGGGAATTGATGCTGTAGTGGTAGATGACGGCTCTAAAGACAACACTTCAAAAGTTGTTGAAGAATTTTCAAAAAATTCTAAGATTAACGTTTATCTAATAAAAAATGAAACAAATCAGGGTAAGGCAAAAGCTATTGAGAAGGGAACGAAGTTTGTATTATCTTTGAATAAATATAGGTATATTGTATATATTGATGGAGATTATCAACACAAACCTGCGGATATACCAAAGCTATTTAAAAAATTAAAAGATACCAATGCTGATGCTGTTTTTGGTGTTAGGAAATACAAACATATTCCGTTGCATAGGCAGATATCTAATTTCTTTGCATCAGTTTTAACATCGTTGGCAGTGTTCATATATTCAAAAAGATTCTATTTCTTTAGGGATGTTCAGTGTGGATTTAGAATAATAAAGGCAGAGCTTTTAAAGGATGTGAAGTTCGGAGATGGCTATGCGGTTGAGCACTTTATAGCTTTACAGTTGACAAAGAAAGGAGCTAAGATTGTTGAGGAGTATGTAAGTGTTGAATATCACGATGAGGCAGTTTCATATATAACTACAAAGAAAATCTTAGAGGTGGCTAAGCAGGTTATAAAGTTCATTTTTTTAGAATAACAAATTTCTGAAGCTTTTTAAAACTCATAGATTTCTCATTTATCCATACAACTACCTTACAGTAAGCTTTAAATATTAAGTTATGAATATAAGCAACAAGATAAATCTTATATAGTTGAACGTTGGAAAGAACTAACCCTATTCTATTTATACGAAACAGCTGAAAAACAGGTGATGATAATGGCTTCTTTGAGACCAAACAGATGTTACAGGGATGTAGATAAACCACCATACACAAGAAAAGAGTATGTTAAAGGGGTTCCACAACCAAAAGTCGTTCATTTTATAATGGGTAACTTATCAGCTGAATTTCCAGTTAAAGTTAATTTAGTAGCTACAAGACCAATTCAGATAAGGCATAACGCTTTAGAGGCAGCAAGAGTTGCTGCAAACAAGTATTTAACAAAAATGTGTGGTAGATTAGGTTATAAGTTCCAAATTAGAGTTTACCCACACCAAATATTAAGAGAACACAAAATGGCTACAGGAGCCGGGGCAGATAGAATTTCAGATGGTATGAGATTAGCATTTGGAAAACCAATTGGAACAGCTGCAAGAGTTAGAGAAGGGCAGGCAATTATGACAGCATGGGTAAACCCTGATAAATTCCCAGTAGCTAAGGAAGCTTTAAGAAGAGCAGCAATGAAATTGCCAGTTCCATGTAGAATAGTTATTGAGAAAGGAAAAGAATTGATTAAGCAATAATTTTTTATTTCTATTTTATTTTTATGAGAATTAATTCATATATTTAAATCTATCTAAGAAATAAAAAGTTTATATAATCCACTATATATTGTTAATTGTCTAAAACAAAA
Source organism: Methanocaldococcus fervens AG86 (assembly GCF_000023985.1). Taxonomy (GTDB): domain Archaea; phylum AGJL01; class Methanococci; order Methanococcales; family Methanocaldococcaceae; genus Methanocaldococcus; species Methanocaldococcus fervens. Next base: position 743,762 of record NC_013156.1, on the reverse strand, counting down.
AAGGGGATATTAATGAAATTCATTGCATGGTTGGATGAGCTTTCAAATGAAGATGTTGATATTGCTGGAGGTAAAGGAGCTTCATTGGGAGAGATGTGGAATGCTGGATTACCAGTTCCACCAGCGTTTGTTGTAACTGCCGATGCTTACAGACACTTCATAAAAGAAACAGGCTTAATGGATAAAATAAGGGAAATTTTAAGTGGATTAGATATTAACGATACAGATGCATTAATGGAAGCTTCAAAGAAAATTAGAAAATTAATTGAAGAGGCAGAGATGCCAGAAGATTTAAGGTTGGCTATTATCGAGGCATACAATAAGTTGTCAGAGATGTGTAATGAAGATGAGGTAACAGTCGCCGTTAGAAGTTCTGCAACCGCTGAGGATTTACCTGATGCAAGTTTTGCTGGGCAGCAAGATACCTACTTAAACATAAAAAGAGCTGAAAATGTTGTTAAATATGTTCAAAAGTGTTTCTCATCTTTGTTTACACCAAGAGCTATTTTCTATAGGGAGCAGAAAGGATTTGACCACTTTAAAGTTGCCTTAGCTGCAGTTGTTCAAAAGTTGGTTAATGCTGAAAAGGCAGGAGTCATGTTTACAGTTAACCCTATTAACGAAAATTACGATGAGTTGGTTATTGAGGCAGCGTGGGGATTAGGAGAAGGAGTTGTTAGCGGTTCTGTTTCTCCAGATACATACATAGTAAATAAAAAGACCTTAAAAATCATTGACAAACATATAGCAAGAAAAGAAACAATGTTTGTTAAGGATGAGAAAGGAGAAACAAAGGTTGTTGAAGTTCCTGATGACATGAAAGAAAAACAAGTTTTATCAGATGAAGAAATTAAAGAATTAGCTAAAATAGGGTTAAACATTGAAAAACACTATGGAAGACCAATGGATGTTGAATGGGCTTATGAGAAGGGTAAATTCTACATGCTACAAGCAAGACCTATAACTACATTGAAGAAAGGCAAAAAAGAGAAAAAAGCAAAAGAAGAAGAGATTGAAGCAAAAATATTGTTAAAGGGTATTGGAGCTTCTCCAGGAATTGCAAGTGGAACTGTCAAAGTTATTATGGACATTAGTGAAATAGATAAGGTTGAGGAAGGGGATATCTTAGTTACAAAGATGACAACCCCCGATATGGTTCCAGCAATGAAAAAAGCAGCTGCTATTGTAACAGATGAAGGAGGGCTGACTTGCCACGCGGCAATCGTTTCAAGAGAGTTGGGAACACCTTGTGTCGTTGGAACAAAAAAAGCTACAGAGATTTTGAAGGATGGCATGGTTGTTACTGTTGATGGAGAGAAAGGAATTGTATATGAAGGTAAAATTGAAAAAGTTGAAGAGAAAAAACCAGAAACAACAGCAGTTGTTCAGCAGGCTCCAATTATCACTGCTACAGAGGTCAAGGTTAACGTTAGTATGCCAGAGGTTGCTGAGAGAGCAGCAGCAACAGGAGCAGATGGAGTAGGGCTGTTAAGAGCAGAGCACATGGTTTTAGGGTTAGGAAAGCATCCAAGAAAGATTTTAGAGGAAGAAGGAGAAGAGGCATTAATAGAGGCGTTAATGGATGGAATTAGAAAGGTGGCAGATGCATTCTATCCAAGACCTGTAACTTACAGGACGTTAGATGCTCCAACAGATGAGTTTAGGGGCTTAGAAGGAGGAGAGAATGAGCCAATAGAACACAACCCAATGTTAGGTTGGAGGGGAATTAGAAGAGGATTAGATGAAGTTGATATCTTAAAATGTGAGTTGAAAGCAATTAAAAGATTGAGAGAAGAGGGCTATAAGAACATAGAAATTATGATTCCTCTTGTTACTCATCCAGATGAAGTTAAGAGAGTTAAAGAAATTGCAAGGGAAGTTGGCTTAGAGTTGGGTAAAGACATACCATTTGGAATTATGGTTGAGACACCAGCAGCAGCTTTAATTATTGAAGACTTTATAAAAGAGGGAATAAACTTTGTTAGCTTAGGAACCAATGATTTAACTCAATACACAATAGCAATAGATAGAAACAATGAATTGGTTTCAAAGTATTATAAAGAAGATCACCCTGCTGTATTGAAATTGGTTGAGCATGTGATTAAAACATGTAAAAAGTATGGTGTAAAGACTTCAATATGTGGGCAAGCAGGAAGCAGACCACACATAGTTGAGAAGTTGGTAGAGTGGGGTATTGATAGCGTATCAGCAAACATTGATGCAGTCGAAACAATAAGAAGAGTTGTTGCAAGAACTGAGCAAAAGGTTATATTGAACTTCATAAGAAAATCATACTTAGAGAAGGAGTAAATCCTAATTTTATTTTAATTTTTTAGCTTTTTTAATAAATTTTTTAATAATTTTCACTATTTTTGGTGATATATTGAGGGGCATTATAATTGGTAGATTTCAACCATTTCACAAAGGGCATTTGGAAGTTATAAAAAAGATAGCTGAGGAGGTTGAGGAAATAATTATTGGAATTGGTAGTGCTCAAAAAAGCCATACTTTGGATAACCCATTTACAGCTGGGGAAAGAATTTTGATGATAACAAAATCATTGAAAGGTTATAATTTGACCTATTATCCAATACCTATAAAAGATATAGAATTCAACTCTATTTGGGTATCATATGTTGAGTCTTTAACTCCACCGTTTGATGTAGTGTATAGTGGAAATCCATTGGTTAGGGTTTTGTTTGAAGAAAAAGGATATGAAGTAAAAAAGCCAGAGATGTATAATAGGAGAGAATATTCTGGAACCGAAATTAGAAGAAGAATGTTGAATGGAGAAAAGTGGGAACATTTAGTCCCTAAAGCAGTTGTTGAAGTTATTGAAGAAATAAAAGGTGTTGAAAGGATTAGGAAATTAGCCCAAACAGATAAATTATAATTTGAGTGATATTATGGAAGAAATTATTGATGTAAAAAACCCAAAAGATGTTTTTGAGTATCTCGACAACAATATAGATGTGGATGAGTACGTTGAAATATACTTTGGAAGGGTTCACGTTGAAGGTAGATTAGTGCATTATAACGATGGTCTCGTAAGATTAGTCCATGAAAGATACGGCATTATAGAGGTTGAGATTGAAGAGATATTAGATGATTTGTTGGAGTTGGCTCATAGTGATGGGGAGAAAAGAACTGTGTTGAGATTCTATTAATTTATAGTTCTTTTCAAAGTGAATAAAATTTATTAAGGAAGTTTGAACTCCTTCCATTAGGAAAGAGTTCTCAATACCCTTATGTATCCCAAAATATTTTGAAAAGAACTATAATCTTTTTCCAAAACTAAGTTATTTATACTATTTTGGTAGTTATTATTTTAGCAATAACAACTTAAAGAAATTTAAATTTTTTGATTTTTATTAATAAAAATTAAAATTGAGGGAAATTATGCATTGGGCTGATGTAATAGCTGAGAAATTGATTGAAGAGAGAAAAGCAGATAAATATATAGTTGCGAGCGGAATAACACCTTCAGGACATATCCACGTAGGAAACGCAAGGGAAACACTAACTGCCGATGCCATATATAAGGGATTGATAAATAAAGGAGTTGATGCAGAGTTAATTTTTATAGCAGATACTTACGACCCATTAAGGAAGCTCTATCCTTTCCTACCAAAGGAGTTTGAGCAATATATTGGCATGCCTTTAAGTGAAATTCCATGTCCAGAGGGTTGCTGTAAAAGTTATGCCGAGCACTTCTTATCTCCTTATTTGGAAAGCTTAGATGATTTGGGTGTTGAGCTAACCACATATAGGGCAGATGAAAACTATAAAAAAGGACTTTATGATGAAAAAATAAAAATCGCATTAGATAATAGAGAAAAAATCATGGAGATTTTAAATAAATTTAGAGCTTCCCCATTACCAGACGATTGGTGGCCAATAAACGTTGTTTGTGAAAATTGTGGAAGGCTAAAAACAAAAGTCTTAAGTTATGATAGTGAAAAAGAGATAGTAAGATATAGGTGTGAGGTTTGTGGCTATGAAGGAGAAGTAAAGCCTTATAAAGGAAGAGCTAAGCTTCCATGGAGGGTTGATTGGCCAGCAAGGTGGAGCATATTTAATGTAACCATTGAACCAATGGGTAAAGACCACGCAGCAGCTGGGGGAAGCTACGATACTGGAGTTTTAATTGCTAAGGAGATTTACAACTATGAGCCTCCAAAAAAGGTTGTTTATGAATGGATTCAATTAAAAGTTGGGGATAAAGCAATTCCAATGAGTTCTTCTAAAGGGGTTGTATTTGCTGTAAAAGATTGGACTCATATAGCTCATCCAGAGATTTTAAGGTTCTTGTTGTTAAGAAGTAAGCCAACAAAACACATAGACTTTGATTTAAAGAAAATTCCCGACTTAGTTGATGAGTATGACAGATTGGAAGAATTTTATTTCAACAATAAAGATAAAGATGAACTAAGTGATGAAGAAGAGGAAAAGATAAGAATTTATGAGCTATCTACTCCAAAAATTCCAGAAAGTAAGCCGTTTGTCATCCCATACAGATTCTGTTCAATTATCGCTCAACTAACCTATGATGAAGAGAAGAAAGATGTAAATATGGAAAGAGTATTTGAAATATTGAGAAGAAATAATTATAGGATTGAGGATATTGATGAGTTCAGCATGAAAAGGTTGAAAGATAGGCTTTTAATGGCAAGAAACTGGGCTTTAAAGTATGGGGAGAAGTTAGTTATAATTGATGAAGATGAGGCAAAGGAAATCTATGAGAAATTGAAAGATAAGCAAAAAGAGTGGATTAAATACTTTGCTGAAAAATTGAAAACTGTAGAGTTTGATGCATTAACTTTGCACGAGCTTATCTATCAAACTGCAAAAGAACTCGGTTTAAATCCAAGAGAGGCATTCCAGGCATCGTATATGATACTACTGGGCAAAAAGTATGGGCCAAAGTTAGGGGCTTTCTTAGCAACATTGGGAAGAGATTTTGTTATAAGGAGATATTCATTATTTGAATAAACTTATTTTATTTCTCTTTTTTATTTAATTGCTTTTTGGTGATAAAACTGATAAAAACAACCTTTTGGAAAAAGGTTGATCAAAACAACAAAATATAAAATCTTCGATTCACTAACTTTTAATAAAACTCGGTGATAATAATGATAAAAATACATGCCTTAGAGGAAGTTAAAGGAAATTCTAAAGAAGTTGTTGAGAGAGAATTTGAAAACCTTTCTAATGAGTTAAAAGAAAAATATAACGCCAAAGTTAGGTATGTTGATGAAGATATTGAGGAGGATGAAAACTTAAAGTTTTATACAAAAATTGGTGAATTTGAAATAGATTTTGACAATTTTAGGGATTACATAAACTTCTGTTTAAAATATGGGGCTGATATTGAAGTTATAAAACCGGAGAAGTTAAAACTTAAGGCTAATGAAATAAATGAGGTTTTAGCTTTGGTTATAACCGCATTCAAATCTTTTGTTGATACTTACAAGATTGGATTTAATGTATATGTAAAGGAGAAAAAAGATATTGATGTTGAGGAGTATAAAAAAGGTAAATATGATGAGGAAGAAATAGTAGATTTTGAGGAAGATGGATTTATAAGGGTTAAGGCAGTGTTTGAAGGTGTTGGAAAAGATGAGGATGAAGTTGTTAAAAACTTGTTAGTTTCTTTAGATAGGGAAGATATTATAATTAATAAGATTATAACCAAAAATTTTGAAGATAAAGGATTCAATGGCTTAATAGCTGTTGATTTGCTGTGTAAACCATTTGAAATGTTTGAGATCGCCTACAAATATTTGCCAGTTGCTTTATCCATTCAGAAGGATGAAATTGAGCTAACTTTATCTGACATCCAAGATATTGGAAATGAGCTGTCTGGAGCGATGTTCGAGCTTAGCCATGCCGTTGTTATGAGAGCATAGGCTTCGCTCTATTGCTATGAAACTTTTAGAAAAAGTTTCATTAAAACTTAGGGGGAGTATACCAATAGAGGGGCAAGTCCCTCTATGGTTCGGAATACCTCAGAGTGGGGTTTCACTACGTTCAGCCCCACTGTAATTAAGAGGCATTGCCGAGCGTAGCGAGGCAATACATGCATAGGGCTTCGCCCTATTGCTATACCCAGAGCGGAGTTGCCTTTGGCAACTCCACTTTAGTCTAAGAGGTATTATGAAGGGCTTTAGCTCCTCCTTAATGCATCCGTTTTGATCAACGCACCATAGGACTCACGCCCTATTGGTATACCCATAAGTTTTGATCAACCTTTTCTTAAAAGGTTGTTATAAAAGGTTGGAAGGTGATAGATTGCATCCGGCTTTAAAATATATGAGGCAAGATAGATTACCACACATCTTTTGTTCAGGATGTGGAAATGGAATTGTTATAAACTGCTTTTTAAAGGCAATTGAAGAGCTAAATATAAAGCCAGAGGATTATATAGCTGTTTCAGGAATTGGATGCTCTTCAAGAATTCCTGGTTATTTATACTGCGATTCCCTACATACAACACATGGAAGACCTATAGCGTTTGCGACTGGAATTAAAATAGCAAGACCAGATAAGCATGTTGTTGTGTTTACAGGAGATGGAGATACAGCAGCTATAGGTGGAAATCACTTTATCCACGGTTGTAGGAGGAATATTGATTTGACAGTTATCTGTATAAACAACAACATCTATGGAATGACAGGAGGACAGTTTTCACCAACAACACCTCAAGGTAAAAAGGCTACAACAGCTCCGTATGGGTGTATAGAGAACAATGCAGATTTATGCAAATTAGCTATAGCTGCTGGAGCTACTTATGTAGCAAGGTGGACAACAGCTCATCCAATTCAGCTCGTTAAATCAATAATAAAAGGTATCCAAAAGAAAGGATTTGCATTTATTGAAGTTGTTTCTCAATGCCCAACTTACTATGGAAGGTTTAATGTCTCAAGAAAGCCGGCTGATATGATAAAATATCTAAAAGAGAATTCAATACACATAAACAAGGCAAAAAATATGAGTGAAGAGGAGTTGAATGGAAAAATTGTTGTTGGGGAGTTTTTAAATATAGAAAAGCCCGAGTTTGTTGAAGAGTTGCACAAATTAATTGAAAAATTAAAAAAGGAGGGCTAAGATGAGGAAAGAGATAAGATTGTCTGGTTTTGGAGGGCAGGGGATTATTTTAGCTGGAATTATTTTAGGTAGAGCAGCTGCTTTATATGACAAAAAAGAGGCCGTTCAAACACAATCTTATGGTCCAGAGGCAAGAGGTGGGGCAAGTAAATCAGAGGTTGTTATTAGCGATGAGCCAATAGACTTTCCAAAAGTTATAAAACCAGATATATTGGTTTGTTTATCACAGCAAGCTTATGATAAATACAAGGATGATATTAAAGAAGGAGGAATTTTATTGGTTGATGAGGATTTGGTTTCAACTGATGAAAAGCCAAAGGTTGATGTAACATTGTATAAAATTCCATTTACAAGAATTGCTTCAGAAGAAATAAAACTTCCTATTGTGGCAAACATTGTCATGTTAGGGGCCTTAACTAAACTAACAAACATTGTTTCAAGAGAAAGTATGGAAAAATCAATTTTAGATAGCGTTCCAAAAGGAACTGAGGAGAAGAACTTATTGGCATTTAAAAAAGGATATGAATACGCTGAAAACCTATAAGAAACTTTTAATAACCATAGGGGCAAAGCCCCTATTGGCATGAAACTTTAAGAAAGTCTCATCAAAATTAATTTTCCCCAGGCTTTTCTTAAAAGGCTGTTCGGGATGCCCAGGATGCATTAAGGATGGGCTAAAGCCCTCATAATGCCTCTTAGAAATTATAAATAGGAACATTAAAAATAATTTTTCATTATTTCTTAAAGCTCATTATAAAAGTTTATTTTCCTTTATAGATGCCTTCATAAACTCCTTTAACGTCCCTACATTCAATAAAAACAATTTGTGCTATTCTCGCATATCTATATATTTTTATTGGGTTAAAAACATGCATTAGATATTCTGGTCTTCCCTCATATCCAGGGTCGTGAACTGCAGAGTATATGGTAGCTCCCATTCTCAATAAAGAGCTTCTTGGATATGCAAATCCAGCCACATTTTCAGGAATTTTCATATAATCAGCTACTTTTACAACATAAATTCCTCTATCTAATGTTATACTTTCATCTTTTTCAGAGTTGAATATCTCAACGTAATTTGGCAGTTTTCTTTTTTCATTTGAAAAATCTAAGGTCCCTTCACCTTCTATTTTAAATATTTTCCAAACTCTCAAATCTATTCCACACTGCTGTATTTGTTTCTCATCTAAATCATCAAAAAAGTTTTTTGAAGTATTAGCTCCAATAATCATTTATTTTCACCGTTTTTAAATGATTTATTTCTGGTTTATTAATTTTTTAAATATCAATTCATCCTTTTTATAAACAAACATATTACTTTCTATGTCCCTATCAATCAAACAATTAGCTCCAATCCAGCAGTTGCTACCAACTTTAACTCCAGGCATGAAAGAAACTTGAATACCTGTTTTAACATTGTCCCCCATTATAACTCCCAATTTTCTAACGCTTTCAACTCTCTCTCCCTTTATATTAACTTTAACTGGTTTATTATCAAATCTTAAATTGGCAGTTATTGTATTGCATCCAAAGTTGCAGTTTTCTCCAATTATACTGTCCCCAACATAAGACAGATGAGGAATTTTTGTATTTTTCATAATGATACTTGCTTTAACTTCAGAGGAGTTTCCTACAAAAGTATTTTCCATTAGAACTGTATATGGTCTTATATATGCCAAAGGCCCGACAACAGCTCCTTTTTTAATAATTGCAGGACCTTCAATAACTGAATTTGCTTTAACAACAGCCCCCTCTTCAATTATAACTTCTCCCTTAATAACAACGTTCTCCTCAACCTCTCCCCTAATGTCTGTCTTTATTTTATCCAAAAGGTATTTATTTGCCTCTAAAACATCCCACGGTCTTCCAACATCATTCCAATAACCCTTTAATTTGATTCCTTTAACCTCCTCCTCTTTAATTAGCTGTTTTATGGCATCTGTAATTTCCCTCTCTCCTCTTTCAGAGATTTCTGTTTTTTCAATTAATTCAAAAATCTTTTTATCGAATTTGTATATTCCGGCATTTATTAGGTTTGATTTTGGATTTTTCGGTTTTTCTTGGATTTCTATTATATTGTTGTTTTCATCTAAAACTAAAACTCCAAAATTTTCTGGATTTTTAACTTCTTTAACGGCAATGGCATACTTATATTTTAAAAACTCCTCTAAGCTGTCTTCAAAAATGATATCCCCATTTATAACTAAAAATTCATCATCTACGTAATCTTTAGCTGTTAAAACTGCCTCTCCAGTCCCATCTATCTCTCCCTGCTCCAAAAATTTGATTTTTGGATTGTCTTTAAAATATTCAATAATCTTTTCTTTTCTATACTTAACAATTAAGTAAATGTTATCTACAAAATCATCAACCTTTTCAATAATATGTTGTAAAATTGGCTTCCCAGCTATTGGGATTAGCGGTTTTGGTCTATTTTCAGTTAAAGGCCTTAATCTCTCCCCTTTACCTGCACATAGTATTATTGCATCCATTTAACTCACCGCTCTTAAGGCATTTTTAACCAATTTTATCCCTTTATCCAACAGCTCCTTAGCTAAAATTCCATCTTTAGCTTCAACTCTAACTCTTATATATGGCTCAGTTCCTGAAGGTCTTATTAAAATCCAACCATCTCCTAAATTAAATCTTGCCCCATCAACTGTTTCAGGAGTTGTTTTAAACAAACTCTCCCCATTCTCAATAACATATTCCATTACTTTTTCCTTTTTACCATCTTCACATGGAATTTTTTCCCTCAAATTTATATAAGATGGGATTCCATCCAATATCTTATACAATCTTTTGTTGTAAAATTCTAACATCTCCAAAATCCTCAATCCACTTAAAATACCGTCTGGAGTTAGATGTATGTCAGCATGAATCCATGTTCCACTAGGTTCTCCACCAAAAATAGCTGAGTTTTTAATCATCTCCTCGGCAACAGCCACATCTCCAACTTTTGTCCTTATTATCTCAACATCTAAATCTTTTAGATATTCATCAATAATCATTGAGGCATCTACTGTTGTAACAATCTTTTTATTTCCAGTTTTTTCAACGATGTATCTTGAAAAAGCAGCTAATAGCTTATCAAAATCAGCCAACCTTCCCTTTTCATCTATTGCCACCATCCTGTCTGCGTCTCCATCATGGGCTATGCCTATATACCCCTCTCCATAAGCATTTAAACCTTTAATCATATTCATTGTCTTTTTTAAGTTTTTTTCATTAGGTTCTGGCATTCTACCGATGAATCTTCCATCCATGTGGCTATTAACCGATATAACATGACATCCAACATCTGTAAATAGATATGGGGATACTAAGCAGGCAGAGGCGTTTGCACAATCAACAACCACGTTAAATTTTTCATTTATATCAACATTTTTTAGAATGTATTCCATATAATTTCTTATTGCCCTGCAATCTTCCCAAATATTTCCAACTTTATCCCATCCTACTTCAACAAAATCTCCTTTAAATATAATCTTCTCTATCTCATCTTCTTCTTTTTTGTTAAAAGCTAAACCATTTTTGTTAAATAGTTTTATTCCATTGTATTCTGGAGGGTTGTGAGATGCTGTAATCATAACTCCAACATCGTAATTTCTTGCGTTAAAACCTAAAACAGGTGTTGGGACAATATCTATAGTAGTGACCTCCCCTCCTCCATTTAAAATTCCTGCTGTTAAAGCAGTTTCAATCAACTTTCCAGTAGTTCTCGTATCCCTTCCAATCACAACGTTTTTATATTTTTTAGCTATAGCCAATCCCACTTTATAGGCAATTTTTGGAGATAAATTTTTCATTCTTATTCCAGAAGTCCCAAATAATCTTCCCATGTTTCCACCATATAAAAAAGTAATAACAAAACCATAATTAACATTAAGTTTTTATATGCATTGTTGTTAATAAGCACAAGAGTAAATATTTATATGAATTGCATGTTCCGAAGTAAAGGTATAAAATTGTGAAACTCCTATTTAATTTTAAAATCAATATCACAGGTGTAACGTTATGATACTATTGGTAAGTCCTATAGACGTTGAAGAGGCGAAAGAAGCAATAGCTGGAGGAGCTGATATCATAGATGTAAAAAATCCAAAAGAGGGTTCCTTAGGGGCTAACTTCCCATGGATGATTAAGGCAATTAGAGAAGTAACACCAAAAGAGCTATTAGTAAGTGCAACAGTTGGAGATGTCCCATTCAAACCAGGAACCATCTCTTTAGCTGCAGTTGGAGCGGCAATAAGTGGAGCTGATTATATAAAAGTTGGATTATATGGAGTTAAAAATTACTATGAAGGAGTTGAATTAATGAAAAATGTTGTTAGGGCAGTTAAGGATATTGATGAAAATAAAATAGTTGTTGCTGCCGGATATGCAGATGCCCACAGGGTTGGAGCGGTTGAGCCATTAATAATTCCAAAGATTGCAAGGGATGCTGGTTGTGATGTTGCAATGTTAGACACTGCTGTAAAAGATGGAAAAACATTGTTTGACTTCCAAAGCAAGGAAATTTTAGAAGAGTTTGTTCAAGAATCTCATGATTATGGGTTGAAATGTGCTTTAGCTGGTTCAATAAAGAAGGAACATATCCCTATATTAAAGGAGATTGGAACTGATATCGTTGGTGTTAGGGGGGCTGTATGTAAAGGAGGGGATAGAAATAACGGTAGAATAGATAGAGAGTTAGTTAGAGAGTTGAAAGAGCTTTGTAAGTAGATTTTTAATTTTATATTTTAAAATTTTAAATTTTTGATAGTAGAGCTTTTTTAATAGTAGAGCCCGGGTCGCCTAGCCAGGATAGGGCGCTGGCCTGCGGAGCCAGTTGTCAGGGGTTCAAATCCCCTCCCGGGCGTTATTATTTAAATTATTATATTTAAGTAACTTTTTTATGATGTTTATTAAAATTTCTTCTTTGTTTGGGAATAAAAATAAGAGTTCATTTTCAAATTCATTTATGTGGTATTTTCCATATTTTAGATGCAAGAGTTCATGAGCAAAAATAAATTTTATTTCTTCATCAGTTAGGTATGGAAGGACATTTTTGTTAATATAAATGGTCTTATTAGTCAATGAGATAGAGGCGATTTTTCTTTTAAATGGCTTTATTTTTATTTTTATATCTGCTTTTTTATCATTTAGATTTAACTCCCTTATTGTATTATTTAGGATATCGTTTATTTTATCTCTCATTCTATCACATTATGTAAAAATTGGTTTAATAATCTCTTCAACTATCTTGTTTGACATTTTTCTTCTTTTTTCAGTTTCTTTAATTGCATTTCTCAAATCAATAAATAAGAATTTTTTAATTTTATCAAAATCACTTGGTTTTATTAATTTTTTATCTTCCAAATTTTTTAAGGTCTTTTCAGTTAATGGAAGTTTTCTGATATTACAATTTTTTATATAATTTAAATAGAACAATATATTTTTTAATGCCTTATCTGAATTTGATAATGATTTTTCTTCCTCTTCATAGGTTTTTAATGAATTTAAATAATTTATCAATTCGTTAATTACCTCCTCGCTCTTTTTGGTTCTTGTTATATATTCATTTTTCAATTCCTTTATTCTATTGTATATAATCCTATATATCGGCTCTTTTTTGTTTTTAGTGGTGTCTAAGGCAAAATAAATTATATTAGCAACAATTACATTAAATTCATCTTCTTTTAAGTTCTTCAATAGTTTTAGGTCCAGAGGGATTGAGGCAATGTCCTTATAAGTATCAAACTCTAAGTATTTTATTAATTCTTTTTTTATTCTATTGTATGGAATTTTATAGCTCTTTGGCTTTGTTTGCTTGTTTATTCCAGCGGATAATAATTTTAACCATTCATACATTTCATAATAATTTAGCTTTTCCCCATAAGCTCCAACTGCCTCAAATAATTGGATAAGTTCTCTAAGTTTTGTATAAAAATAATCAAATTTATCGCTTAGGGTAATTTTGGCTATAATCTTTTTAAATTCTTTTTCTGGCTCTTTATGTTTTTTTAAGTTTTCAATGAAATTATTAAAATCAATTCCAACGATTGAGTTAAATAACTTTTTAAATTCATCCAACTTTGTTAAAAAACTCTCCCAAATCTTTGACGTCTCAACAAATAAGTTGTTTAAAATATCTTTATTTATTGCTTCATCTCTGTATAAATTATAGTTTTCAATTGCCTTTTTGTAGTTCTCAATTAATATTCCTGTTAAATCAACAATAAGCCCATATTTTTTATTTTTTGCTGGTCTGTTTGCCCTTGCGGATGCTTGGAGTAATAAGTAATCTTTAAGAAATTGGTGGAGGTATATAGTTTTTAATATAGGTGCATCAAAACCAGTTAATAGTTTTTTATTGACTATTAAAATTTTTGGCTCATTTGAAGTTTTAAACTTGTCAGCCCATTCTTTATTTAATTCATCCACATTTTTATTATACCTATTTTCAATCATCTTTTTGTAGTTCTCAATTTCTACCTCATCATTGTGCTGATAAGTTATAACAACCTGAGTCCAGTTTTCATCGTAGTCCCTTATCTTTTCTTTAAGATATTTATCTAAATATTTTTTAAATAAAATGCATGACTTCCTATCTTGTGCTATAACCATCGCTTTAAATTTAAAGTTCTCAGTGTCTTCTAAAATGTTATTTGCTATATATTTGGATGCCTCCCTTATACTACTTTCACTTTTTAATAAATCAGATAATTTTATCTTTTCAGCAATTTCCTTTTTGGATACAACAATCTTATCAGCATCCTCTTCATCAACAAACAATTTTTCTATAATATTTTTTATCTCTTCCTCTGAAATATCTTTTATATCTTCTGGTTTAACAACTCTCCAAATTAGAGGTAAGGTAAAGCCCTCTTTTATTGATTCCTCAATAAAAAACCTGTCTAAGTAAAACTCTCCTTCTTTTGGGTAGGCATATTCCTTAAACGTGCTTGCATCTTTTTTATGAATTGGAGTTCCAGTAAAACCAATTGCAATGGCATTTTTTAAAATTTTGTTTCTTAGAGTTGCAAATTTTCCTGATTCAGTTCTATGTGCTTCATCTCTCAAAATCAAAATTTCTTTTTTATCAATTGAGCCAAATGAGTTTATAAAGTCATTTAATTTATTTTTATCAAATTTGTGCATCATAACCAAATAAACTCCCTTTCCTGAAATGTTTATATTTTTTTCTGACTCTTTTATTATTTTTAAAACTTTTTTAAGTTCTTCAATACTTTCAATTCTTTTAAAACTCTCTTTAAATGTTATATTTTGTAAGGCAATTATGTCATCATTAAACTGATTCTCCAACTCCCTCCTATCTACCATTATAAAAACAATAGGGTCTCTGTTTTTAAATTCGTTATAAAATATTTCCGCCAAATAAATAATTTCAAAGGTTTTCCCACTTCCCTGCCAATGCCAAATTAAGCCCCTATTTTTATAATCTTCGTTGTTTAGGTAGTTGATTATTCTCTCATAAGCTTTTTTTACAGCCCAATATTGCATATACCTCGGGATAATTTTAGTTTTTCTCCCAGCCCTGTCCTTACTAAAAAATATAAAGTTCTTTATTATATCTAAAACCCTCTCCCTTTTTAACAAATCCCAAATATCCTCCTCTTTTTTCACATTTTTCCATTTGTATGGCTTTTTAAATCTATCTTCTTTTTCTTCATTTGGGTATGTTGAAATATAAAGTTTTTCATCTCCATAGGCAATGGCAAACTGCACATAGCTGAATAGTTTAGGAGCTTCCCTCTCATACCTATTTATTTGATTTATTGCCTCTTCATAAGTTTCTTTTTCAGATAGTTCTCTTTTTGCCTCTATAATAATTATGGGAATTCCATTAACAAATAATGTAAAATCTGGGATAATATTGTCGTTTCCTTTAAATTTTAGTTCATGAGCATAGTTAAAAACATTTTTCTCAATATTTTTGTAATCAATTAATTTAACCCTATTAGAAACTTGCCCTTTTCTTCCTTTATCTAATGTTATTAATATCCCATTTTTAATATAGTCCAAAATATTCTCTGGTTTCTGCTCATTTATTAGCTTATTTATTGCTTTTTCAATAAATTCCTCTTTGTATTCTTCTATATGGTCATTTATAATTTTTAATTGCTCCTCTAAGATTGGTTTTATTATGTAGTTGTTAAATGCTTCATTATAAAATGATTCATCCAATGGTTTCCAACCCAATTTATTTAAATTTCCTTCTATATTCCTATGGACATAAATCTCGGGGATTGGCATTTTATTCACCTGAAATAAAAAATTTATTTTAAGAATTTAAATTTTTTACTCTTATTTTTCCAGTTAGTAGTAAATCCATGATTTTCTTTTTTGCTTTTTCTAATTGTTCTTTTTCTTTTCTTTTTATTTCAATTAATTCATCAATAGATTTTAATCTTTCAGCTATTGCTTTCTGTTCTTCTATTGGTGGAAGAGGGATTTTAAAAGTTTTCACTATTTGAGCATTCAAATTCTTTTGTGTTGTTTGCATTCCTAATTTAGAATAATAATTTTTGTTTTTGGCTAAAATATAATACAGGAATTCACTCTCCAAAACTTCCCCTTTTGGTATTATTCCTAAAATTGCCTGATTTGTAGCTACCTCTATTTTATTTATTGCAGTTTCTCCAATACTTCCATACATAGCAAATAATACAGAATTTTTCGGAACTATCCATGCATTGGAATTATTTAAACCCTTTTCAGTTATTTTTACCTTCGTATAAGTTAAATATTTATTTGAGTTAGTTATATCTTCAATTTTAACAAATGGAATTGTTCCGCTTTCATAATACTCTTTTACACTGGTTTTTGGAGTTCCTCCTGCTTTTATTTTTTTGCAAACATCCTTCAACTCAACAACATCCCAATCCTCTGGAACTCTCAACCCATCAATCTCTTTAAAATTCTCCTCTTTATAAAATTTCATAAAATCACCAAAAAATATTTATTTAATCTCCTTAATCTCCTCTAAATAACCTTTAACAACCTCAAACTTCTCCAAATATTCATTATGCAATTTATTAAGCTCATCATAGACCTCATTTAAATCAATATCCTCATCCTCTTCAATTGGAAAAACATACAAGGAAACATTTAAATTATAGTCATTATTTTTAATCTCCTCAATATCTACAACCTTACAAAAGCCATCAACATCCTTAAACTCCTTATATGCCTTTGCTATTTTCTCAATGTTCTCATCAGATAGTTTATTTAATTTTTTAACTTCTGGATGCTTAACATATTCATTAGAGGCATTTATAAACAAAATTTTTCCTTTTCTTTCTTCTGGTTTATTCTTATTCAAAATTAAAATAATCCCTGGTGCAGGACAATTATAAAATAACTTCTCAGGCAATAAAACAACTGCCTCAATTAAATCATCATCTACAAATTTCTTCCTTATTGTTTTTTCTCTCCCACTCCTAAACAAAGCTCCTGAATCTAATACAATACCTGCCTTTTTTTCAGTGTAATAATTTATAAGTTGAACCCACGCCCAATCAGCAGAGTTTTTATTTGGAAATCCATATTTGTAAATATAATTATACTTTTCATTAACTTTTAAAGTATCTTCATCATAACCATCTTGATTCCATGGTGGATTTGCTACAACCTTATCAGCTTTATCTATTTTTTTAACTTCTTTAATAAAACTCTCAAACTTTGGATTTAGTAAAGAGTCGCCAATAAACACCTTAGCATCTTTTAAATTAATTCCATGCAGTATAAAATTCAACTTTGCTAAAACAGCAGTTACGTCATTCCTTTCCTGTCCAACCAATACAATATTTGGATTACTACCTGCAAATCTATACTGCTCTATCAACATAGAACCAGAACCACACGCAGGGTCTAAAATTACTTCATCATCTCTTGGCTCAACCAAATGGGCAATTAATTTGCTAACTTCAATAGGAGTATAAACCTCTCCCTCCTTTGCCTTTGTTGGAGCAAAATAATTTAAAGTCCATTCATAGGCATCCCCTAATATATCATAAGACGCCTCTGAAAAGTCAGCCCTACTAAATAAATTAATTAAATGTTGAACTATCTGCCTGTTTTCATTTTCAAATAATGTGGGGAGTCCAGTTCTTTTTATTAACTCATCCAACCCGCTCAATTTTTCTCTATTCATCTCAACAATTTTATTTAATGCAGTTATAAAATCCTCTGGATTATTGGCAACATTCTGCCATACATACAACTTTTTACCCTCAACATCATAAAGCTCTAAAATTTCCTCATTAGCCAACACATAAATATCCTCTTCATTCAAATCTTCAAACTCTTCTTTTAATTCAGCAACTTTTAATAGATATTTATCACTAATCGCCTTAAAAAATAAAAATAATAACAATACTTTATAATCCACATGCGTTCTTATCAAATCAGCTCCTTGTTTAAGTAAGCTAATTAATTTATCTTTACTTACCTTTTCAATTTTTCCATTACCCAATGGCTTTATCTTATAAATCTTCTTTCTTTTATCTTCCTTTTTTGCTCTTCTCTCTAATAATCCAGCATCTACCAACTTAGACAAAACTTCACTAACATTTTCATAGTTATCTTTAAGAACCTTTTCAGCCATATCATATGTAAATGGAAACAGTCCAAATTTCTCCATTAATATATTGTATGCCTTCAAAAACCTTGGTTCAACATTTTCAATTTTCAAGGTATCACCAACTTAGATAGTTATTTTAATGTTTTAACTATATAACCTGTACCACAATACTGTATATAAAGGTTTGCACCAATGCAAAAATAAATAATCAAAAACAATAATAATAAGTTAAAGAATTATAAAACCTACTAAAAATAATAAAAAGATGGTGATTTTATGAAATTTTTAGGCAATGATACAGTAGAAATAAAGGACGGAAGATTCTTTATAGATGGTTATGATGCAATTGAATTGGCAGAGAAGTTTGGAACACCTTTATATGTAATGTCAGAGGAGCAGATAAAGATAAATTATAACAAATATATTGAAGCGTTTAAAAGATGGGAAGAAGAAACAGGAAAGGAGTTTATTGTTGCCTATGCCTATAAAGCAAATGCAAATTTGGCTATTACAAAGCTTTTATCTAAATTAGGATGTGGGGCAGATGTTGTAAGTGGTGGAGAGCTGTATATAGCGAAGTTATCAAATGTTCCTTCAGAGAAAATTGTTTTTAATGGAAACTGTAAGACAAAAGAAGAGATTATAATGGGAATTGAGGCAAATATTAGGGCTTTTAATGTTGATAGCATAAGTGAGTTAATTTTGATAAATGAAACAGCAAAAGAGCTTGGAAAAGTGGCAAATGTAGCTTTTAGAATAAATCCAAACGTAGATCCAAAAACTCACCCAAAGATTTCAACAGGTTTAAAGAAAAATAAATTTGGTTTGGATGTTGAGAGTGGAATAGCCTTAAAGGCAATAAAAATGGCTTTAGAAATGGATAATGTAAATGTTGTTGGAGTTCACTGCCATATTGGTTCCCAATTAACAGATGTAAGTCCATTTATTGAGGCAACAGAGAAAGTTATGGATTTTGTTGTTAAATTAAAAGAAGAAGGTATAGAAATAAGAGATGTTAATTTAGGTGGGGGCTTAGGAATCCCTTATGAGAAGGATAAAAAAGTGCCAACACAAAAAGATTTGGCCGATGCAATAATAAACACTATGTTGAAGTATAAAGATAAGGTAGAGATGCCAAATCTCATATTAGAGCCAGGTAGAAGTTTAGTTGCCACTGCAGGTTATTTATTGGGAAGAGTTCACCATATAAAAGAAACTCCTATAACAAAGTGGGTTATGGTTGATGCTGGAATGAACGATATGATGAGACCAGCTATGTATGACGCTTACCATCATATAATAAATTGTAAAGTTAAAGATGAAAAAGAGGTTGTGAGTATAGCTGGAGGGCTTTGTGAGAGTAGTGATGTCTTTGGTAGAGATAGGGAAATTGATAAACCAGAGGTTGGAGATGTCTTGGCTATATTTGATGTGGGTGCTTATGGGATAAGTATGGCAAACAACTACAATGCAAGAGGAAGACCAAGAATGGTTTTAACAAGTAAGAAGGGAGTGTTTTTAATTAGAGAAAGGGAGAGCTATGCAGATTTAATTGCTAAGGATATAGTTCCTCCACACTTGTTATAAATTTAAATTATTTTATTTTTGGTGAAAATATGAAGGAAGTGGCAATAATTGGTGCTACTGGATATACTGGAGCTGAGCTGTTGAGACTGCTGGCAAATCATGAAAAAGTTAATGTAACATACATAACTTCAAGAAAAGAAGCTGGAAAGCATGTTTTTAAAATTCATCCACACTTAAAAGGCATTGAGAAATATAAAGACCTGTATTTTACAGGAGATGTTGATAAGGTTGAAGCAGATTTAATATTTACTGCAACACCTCATGGGGCTTCAATGGACATAGTTCCAGATTTTATTGAGAGGGGAATGAAAGTTATTGATTTAAGTGGGGATTATAGATTTGAGGATTTAAGCTTATATGAAAAATATTATAAGATAAAGCACAAAGGATTACCAGAAACAAAAATTGCCTATGGATTGCCTGAACTGCATAGGGAGGAGATAAAAAAAGCTCAACTTGTTGCAAATCCAGGATGTTTCCCAACAGGAGCTATTTTAGCTGTAGCTCCATTAGTTAAAGAAGGGATTATAGAGGAGAGAATAATATTTGATTCAAAAACAGGAGTTAGTGGAGCTGGAGTAAATCCAACTGAAATAACACATTTCCCAAATGTAAATGAAAATATAAATCCATACAAAATAACAACCCATAGACATACACCAGAAATTGAAAAAGAGTTAAAAAAACTTGGGAAGGCAAAGGTTTCCTTCACCCCCCACTTAGCTCCAATAACAAGAGGAATTTTAACAACCGCACATACATTTTTAGCTAAGGATGTTGATAGAGAAGAAATAATTAAAGTTTATGAAAAATTCTATAAGGATGAGTTTTTTGTTAGGATATTCTCAGAGGAGATTCCAAAATTAACATGGGTTAGAGGAACAAACTTCTGCGACATTGGGGGCTTTGAGATTGATGAACATAATAGGTTAGTGGTTATCTCAGCAATAGATAACTTGGTTAAAGGGGCAAGTGGACAGGCAATACAGAACATGAACATAATGTTTGGATTTGATGAAAAAGAGGGGCTATTTGAAGTTGGATTAAACCCATAGTTTAATTTTTATATTTATTTTTAGATTTTTAGGTGGTTTAATGGACGTTGCAGTTCTATACTCTGGAGGAAAGGATTCAAACTACGCATTATACTGGGCGTTAAAAGAAGGCTTTAATGTAAAATACCTTGTAAATGTTGAGAGTGAAAACAAAGAGAGTTATATGTTTCATATACCAAATGTGCATTTAACAGAACTTAGTTCTAAAGCTGCGGGCATTCCATTGGTAAAAATATACACAAAGGGAGAGAAGGAAAAAGAAGTTTTGGATTTAAAAAAAGGAATTGAAAAGTTGGATGTTGAGGGAATTGTTAGCGGAGCGATAGCAAGCGTTTATCAAAAATCAAGAATTGATAGGATTTGTGAAGAGTTGGGGTTGAAGTCTTTCTCTCCATTGTGGCATAAAGATCCTGAGTGGGTTTTAAGAACTACAAGTTCTCTTTTTGATGTAAGGATTGTTGGAGTTTATGCCTATGGATTGGGAAAAGAGTGGTTAGGAAAAAGAATAACTGAAGAGAACATTGATAAATTATTAAAAATTTGTGAGAAATATGGTATAAATAAGGCATTTGAAGGTGGAGAGGCAGAAACGTTTGTTTTTGACTCCCCAGTATTTAAGAAGAGGATAGAGGTTATTGAGGCGGAGATTGAATGGCATGAAACATGGGGGGTTTGTAATATAAAAAAGGCGAAATTAGTCGATAAGGAATGAGATTATGATTAGGATAGGAACGAGGGGTAGTAAGTTAGCTTTATATCAAGCAAATAAAGTAGCTGAGTTATTAAAAAATCTTGGCTACGATGTTGAGATAAAGATAATTAAAACTACTGGAGATAGGGTTTTAAATAAAAAACTTTCAGACATTGGTATTGGGGTATTTACAAAGGAGTTGGATTTAGCTATGTTAAATAACGAGATTGATATTGCTGTTCATAGTTTAAAAGATATTCCAACTATTTGGAATGAAAATTTAATGGTTGGGGCTGTTTTGGAAAGAGACAGCTATTACGATTTATTAATTTGGAATAAAAATGTAGATTTTGATGAGAATAGCGAGATAATTATAGGAACTTCAAGTTTAAGAAGGAGAGCTTTTTTAAAATTTCTGTATCCTAATGCAAGGTTTGAATTGCTGAGAGGAAATGTAGATACAAGATTAAAGAAATTGAAGGATGGTCTTTACGATGCTATAGTCCTATCTGAAGCTGGAATAATAAGGTTGGGGATTAATTTAGATGATTTTAACTATAAGAGATTAAACATCCTTCCAGCTCCTGCTCAAGGGATTATAGCCGTTGCATGTAAAAGGGATGATGAGGAAATAAAAGAGATATTAAAAGAGATCAACCACAAAAAAACTTATTTGGGGTCATCTTGTGAAAGAGCCGCTTTAAATCAATTTGGAGGTGGGTGTAGCGTTCCATTTGGAGCTTTAGCGGTTTATGATGAAAAAAATGAGGTCTTAAAGTTAAATGCTGGAGTGGTTATTGAGGATGAGCTAAAAACTGCCTCTGGAGAAGTAAAATGTAAAATTGATGATATTGATAAGGCAATTGAGCTTGGGAAAAATATTGGGAAAAAATTGAGATATTAAACTTTATCTTTAAATTTTTCCATAAAATCTTTTAATTTTTTTAAGGTTTTATCTGACAATGCATGTTCCAATTTACATGCTTCTTCAGAAGCTGTTTTTTCATCTAACCCCAAGAATTTTTCTAAAAATATCCGAAGAGTTTTATGTTTGTCCCAAACTTCTTTAGCTTTATCTTCGCCTTTTTCTGTTAAAGTTATTCCAACGTATGGTTCGTAGTTAACATATCCCAACTCTTGGAGTTTTTTTGCCATGTTTGTTACTGCTGATGGCTTTATATCTAATAATTTTGCCAATTCAGTTGTTTTTATGGGCCTATTATTTTCTTTAGTAAATAAATAAATTTTTTCCAAGTAATCTTCAATGCTTTGGGTCATAATGCCACCGAAAAGTTTTTATACTCTTATATGTTATTTATTTTAACTGAGGTTAAAACTTTTAGTTATAGTTAAATCATTTAATCATATATAAATATTGTGGTGATTATGTACCCATTGGCGTTTGCTAAAGAAGGAGAAGAAGTTGTTGTCAAAAGCATTAATGCTGGTTATGGAGCTGTGCAGAGACTTTCAAGTATGGGGATAAATATAAGGAGCAAAATAAAAGTTGTAAGAAATCAAAACGGTCCTGTGATAGTGTCAGCAAGGGGAAGTAATATAGCAATAGGTAGGGGCTTAGCAATGAAGATAATTGTTGAGAGGGAGAGTGATGAGTGATAAATATGAGATAGCCTTAATTGGCAACCCGAACGTTGGTAAATCCACCTTATTTAATGCTTTAACTGGAGAAAATGTTTATATCGGCAATTGGCCAGGTGTAACTGTAGAGAAAAAAGAAGGGGAATTTGAATATAACGGAAAAAAATTTAAAGTTGTTGATTTACCTGGAGTTTATAGCTTAACAGCAGATTCCATTGATGAAATTATTGCAAGAGATTACATAATAAATGAAAAACCTGATTTGGTTGTTAATATAGCTGATGCTACCGCCTTAGAAAGGAATTTATATTTAACTTTACAGCTAATGGAAATGGGGGCTAATATATTACTGGTTTTAAATAAAATGGATTTAGCTAATAAGTTAGGAATGGAGATTGATATAAATAAATTAGAGAAGATTTTGGGGATTAAAGTAGTTCCAATATCGGCAGTTAAAAAGATTGGAATTGAGGATTTAAAAAAGGCAATATTAGAAACTGTAAAAAATAAAAAATCAGCTGAAATTAGGTATCCGCACTTTGAACCATACATTAAAAAGATAATCTCAATTTTAGAAAAGGATGAGGGTTTAAAAAAATATAATCTGAGATACTTGGCTATAAAACTACTTGAAAATGATAAATATGTGTTGGATATTGTAAAAAACAGCAGTATTTTGGGTAAATTGAAGCCAATTTTAGATGACATGATGAAAGAATTATCCAAAAAATATGGAGAGGCTGAATTGGGAATAGTTGAGGAGAGATACAAGGTTATTGATAAAATTGTTGAAGAGGTTGTTAAGAAAAAATCTGGTAAATTAACAACTACACAGATGCTTGATGATGTTTTGACTGATGAAAAAGTTGGGATTTTATTATTAATTCCATTTTTATGGATGTTATTTAAATTCACATTTGATGTTTCAGGACCATTTTCAGCCATGATTGATTATATATTCTCATTCTTAGCAGAGGTCGTAAAATCTTCCATATCTAATGAATTTATATCATCTTTATTAGCTGATGGTATTATCTCAGGAGTTGGGGCTGTTTTAGTATTTTTCCCAATACTGGCATTCTTGTTCTTTGCGTTATCCTTCTTAGAAGACAGTGGCTACATGGCAAGAATTCCATTCATAGCAGATAGGTTTATGAACAAATTTGGCTTGCCAGGAAAGGCGATTATTCCATTGGTTATGGGTTTTGGTTGTAATGTGCCTGCGATAATGGCTACAAGGACCATGGAGAATGAGAAAGATAGGATTTTAACTATATTAATAAATCCTTTAATGTCTTGCTCTGCAAGGTTGCCAATCTATGCTTTATTTGCTGGAGCATTTTTTTCAGCATATCAAGGGCTTGTAGTCCTAAGTATGTATGCACTTGGGGTAGTATTGGCTTTGATTATAGCTGCGATATTTAGAAAGTTTGTATTTAAAACATCTCCATCATATTTGATTGTTGAACTGCCTTCCTATCAAATTCCACATTTAAATATAGTCCTAAAAAATACCTGGGAGAGGGTTTATTCCTTTTTAAGAAAAGCTGGAACAATCATTGTATTTGGAGTTATATTGGTTTGGCTTCTTTCTGTTTATGGACCTTCTGGATATTTGGGCGTAGAAGCTTTGGAAAATCCTCAGATACTTGCCAACTCCTATGTTGCAGTTATTGGTAAAACCTTATCTCCAATATTCAGCCCAATGGGATGGGATTGGAAAGCTTGCTCCGCCCTGCTGTTTGGAGTTGTAGCTAAAGAAGTAGTAGTTGGAAGCTTGGCTATGCTCTATGGAGTTGGTGAAGAGGGCTTATCAAACTTAATTGTTAATGCATTTACTCCAGTTTCTGCCTATGCATACATGGCGTTCTGTTTAATTTACCTTCCTTGTATAGCAACATTAGCAGTTATAAAACAGGAGATTGGTTGGAAGTGGGCAATATTTGCCCTTGTTTATGAAGTGGTTTTAGCATACATTGTAGCTTTAACAATTACAGTTGTTGGAAATTTAATATTTTAGGTGAGATTTTATGGATATAAAAGAGGTAAAAAAAGATATAACTTTATTATCTTTAGTATTTGGACTCTTATTTTTATTCTCTGGAGGTATTGAGGTTGTAGTTTGGATTTGTTCAGTAGTTGGTGTTGAAAGTGAATTGCCTTTATTTGTTGGAGATGTTTTTGGAGGGTTGGCATTACTTGCTGTTGGAATAACGTACCTTTTAGGAGTAAAAAAGGCTGTAAATGAAGATATAAGGGCGATTTCTTATTTATTTACTGCTTCAATAGTGGGTTTAGGTATTGGAATTATAGCTTTATTGCTTTTAATAGCTAATGCCATAGGATTTTTGTTAGGTTTTGACGATTGGGCAGATTGGAGTATTTTTAATGATTTAAACATATATTTAATATGTGGATTGCTTGCAGTGATTCCATACAAAATAGCCAGAATTATATCATCCAAATAATTTTTTATTGTTTAATTTTATTTTGAGTCTATTTTATAATACAATGCTAGTTTTCTTCAAAGTCTATCTTTATTTTAGCGTGTTAATATTTTCATTCTCTAAGACTCTGATTTTAACAGCACTTTAAAGATGATGAGAAGCTTAAAAAATCCTCATGTTTCCATTCCGTTCCGGTCTGATTTTAACATGTAGATGATGAAGCAACCAAATCATGGCATGAAAATTTCCATACCGTTCCGGTCTGATTTTAACATAGATGTCCGTAAAGAATGGCACTTTGGCAATTAAATCATTTCCATACCGTTCCGGTCTGATTTTAACTGGTGGTAAGGCATGGCAAAGAAAGTAATCTTAATATAATTTCCATACCGTTCCGGTCTGATTTTAACATACAAGAAAGAGATGCTGAGAAATTCAAAAATGAATTTCCATACCGTTCCGGTCTGATTTTAACGATATTGACATTGTAGAGATAATTGAAAAATACAGATTTCCATACCGTTCCGGTCTGATTTTAACTCTATTGCTAAATTATTTGGCTTAAAACTCCCTTTTATTTCCATACCGTTCCGGTCTGATTTTAACGTATTAGAAATACTAACAAATGAGGGATAAAATGCTATTTCCATACCGTTCCGGTCTGATTTTAACATATTCCTTTAATCTTTTCTTTGGATTCAATTCAAAATTTCCATACCGTTCCGGTCTGATTTTAACTGTTATTAGGGTTGAAGCCGCTTGCGAGATTCGTATTTCCATACCGTTCCGGTCTGATTTTAACAAAGTCAATTGTTTAGAGGTATGCTTCGCCTCTAAAAATTTCCATACCGTTCCGGTCTGATTTTAACTCCATTGTCATATTATCACTTTTTATATTTGCATTTAATTTCCATACCGTTCCGGTCTGATTTTAACATAATGTTCATTCACATGATATTAGTTTACGTTACTGGATTTCCATACCGTTCCGGTCTGATTTTAACAAAGTCAATTGTTTAGAGGTATGCTTCGCCTCTAAAAATTTCCATACCGTTCCGGTCTGATTTTAACAGGACAATTACTCGAGATAAGTATATTTTTAGCATTCTTAATATTTATGCTTTACTCTACCCTATAAGTCGAAGGGTACTTAACCCCATTTGTTTATATACCTCTGCACATATATAAATTTTGCTTATTAGACTTAAAAAAGAATTTTAAAAGCAATTATTTTTTAAAATATAATTTATTTGTTGTGGAAATATGCCTTAAAAGATAATTAACTAAAATCTCTCAAAAATCTTTATAATTTAATTAATCTAAATATTTGAAATAATCAAAATAAACTACCCTTCGAAATTTCTTAAAAATCATTAAAACCGAAAAATAAGCTATAAAAAACCTTTATTTAAAAAATAAAACTCTTTAATCGAGATAAATATTATCTAAATATTTATATTTATTTTAACCCTTCATCAAACTATAAAAATCATTAACATTAATTTAAAGTTAATCAAAATACAATCATGGTGAAAAAATGGCAGTACATCCAATTGACTATAGATATGGGACTCCTGAGATGAGAAGAGTTTGGGAAGAAGAAAATAAGTTAGAAAAAATGTTAAAAGTTGAAGCTGCATTGGCTAAAGCTCAAGGAGAACTTGGTTTAATACCAAAAGAAGCTGCTGAAGAAATTAATAGAAAGGCATCAACAAAATACGTGAAATTGGAGAGAGTTAAAGAAATTGAGAAACAAACAAGGCATGATGTTGTTGCAATGATTAGAGCTTTAGCTGAAGTTTGTGAAGGAAATGCTGGAGAATACATTCACTTTGGGGCAACATCAAACGATATTGTTGATACTGCCAACTCTTTATTATTAAAGGAATCAATTGAGATTATAGAGGATAAGTTAAAGCAATTAAAAGATATCTTATTAGATAAGGCTGAAGAGCATAAATACACCGTCTGTATTGGAAGAACTCATGGACAGCATGCAATTCCTACAACTTATGGAATGAGATTTGCTCTATGGGCGGCTGAAATTGATAGACATTTAGAAAGGTTGAAAGAAGCTAAAAAAAGGATTTGCGTTTCTATGATTACTGGAGCTGTTGGAACAATGGCGGCTATGGGAGAGAAAGGTTTAGAAGTGCATAAAAGAGTTGCAGAGATTTTGGGATTGGAACCAGTTTTAATTTCAAATCAAGTTATTCAAAGAGATAGACATGCTGAATTCATTGCTTTACTGGCTTTAATTGCTCAAACATTAAACAAGATTGGTGTTACTGTTAGAAGTATGCAAAGAACAGAGATTGGAGAGTTAGAGGAAGAGTTCGACCCAACAAAACAAACTGGTTCATCAACGATGCCTCATAAAAGAAATCCAATAACATTTGAACAAATTTGCGGTTTATCAAGGGTTATAAAATCTCTATGTATAGCCGAGATGGACAACATTCCGTTATGGGAAGAGAGAGATTTAACAAATTCATCAGCTGAGAGGTGCATATTTGCAGAGGTTTGCGTTTTAACAGATCATATCTTAACTTTGGCAATTAAAGGGATTAAAAAATTAAAAGTTAATATCGAAAACGTTGAGAAAAACTTAAACTTAACAAAAGGGCTTATAATGGCTGAGAGAATAATGATTGAATTAGCTAAGAGAGGAATGGGTAGGCAAACAGCACACGAAGTTGTTAGACAGTGTGCAATGAAGGCTTATGAAGAAAAGAGGCATTTAAAAGATGTTTTATTGGAAAATGAAGAAGTTATGAAATATTTAACAAAAGAAGAATTAGAAGAGCTCATGGATCCAAAAACATATATCGGCTTAGCTCCAAAAATTGTAGATGAAGTTATAAAAACATTGAGGAATAAATAAAGCTTATTATCTTGTTTTTCCTATTTTTATTTATTATTTACATTTTTGGTGATTTTATGGATTTTATGGGGGCTATTTCAAAAGAAGGATTGGATATAGCAAATAAATCAAGAGAAATTGTTAGGAATAAAATAAAAGAAGTTTTAGGGGATGAGATAAAATTTAATGAGAAGGAGATGGGAATTATTGAAAGGGTAGTTCATGCAACTGCAGACCCTGAGTATGCGAAACTTTTAGTTTTTAAAAATAATCCAATAGAAGAGGGAATTAAAGCTATAAAAGAAGGGAAGCCAATAGTTGTCGATGTGAATATGATTAAGGCTGGAATTAGATACAACAATGTTTATTGCTTTATAAGTCATCCAGATGTTTATGAAATTGCTAAAAAAGAAGGGATAACGAGGGCAGTAGCTTCAATGAGATTGGCTAAGGATTATATAGATGGAGGGGTTGTAGTTATAGGAAATTCACCAACCGCACTTTTTGAAGTTATAAGATTAATTAAAGAAGAATGTATAAAGCCAAAATTAGTTGTAGGCGTTCCAGTTGGATTTGTTCAAGCTTCGGAATCAAAAGAAGCTTTGAGAAAAGTAGAGATTCCAAGTATATCAACTATTGGCCCAAAAGGAGGAACGCCAGTGGCTGTTGCCATAATTAATGGAATTATCGCTTATGCAAAAGATAAAAGAGCTTAAAATGAAATTACAAACATGCATATAATGACTAATGAGGTATTATGAAGGGCTGAATGCATCAGTTTTGATGAAACTTTTTCTAAAAGTTTCTTCTAAAGGTTGTTGGTGAGAGTATGGATATATTGGTTAGATATGGAGAAATTGGATTGAAATCAGACCCAATTAGAAAAAATTTAGAGGAAATATTGAGAAAGAATATTATAAAATTGCTTAGAAAATATGAAATTGATGCAGATGTTGAAATCTTACATAGGAGATTATTAGTTAAGGTAAATACAAAGGATAAGGAAGATTTGGCATTAAAATTATTGAAAAAAGTTTCAGGTATTGTTTCCTACAGCCCAGTTTATGAATGCCCATTGGACATTAATGAGATTGTAAATTATGGAGTTCAAATTATGAGGAAAAAATTAAACACTATAGGCAAAGAGAAAGTAACATTTGCGGTTAAAACAAAGAGAAGTAATAAAAGATTTCCATTTACTTCAGTAGATGTAAATAAAAAGGTGGGGGAAGCTGTTGTAGAAAAGCTTGGATTGGAAGTTGATTTAGAAAATCCAGAAATTATTTTAGGAATAGAGATTTTGATGGATAGAGCTTACATATTTACAGAAAAATATGAAGGTCTTGGAGGATTGCCAGCAGGTAGTCAGGGGAGGGTTCTCTGCTTAGTGTCTGATGGTATAGATAGCCCAGTAGCTGCATTTATGATGATTAGGAGAGGGTGTAGGGATGTTTTATTACATTTGAAGATGAGTGAAGAGGGGTTAAATAAGGCTAGAAGAATTGCAGAGGTTTTAAGTGATTACGATACTGAGTTGGAGTTTGTTGTTTATGATTACACAAATGATATAAAAGATATCGTGGAAAAGCTAAAGAGCATTAAAAAAGAAAATTATACTTGCATATTCTGTAAGAGAAGGATGTTAAAGGTTGCTGAAAAGTATGCCAAATATTTAGATTGTGATGCCATAGTTACTGGAGATAATTTAGGGCAAGTAGCTTCTCAAACATTAAAGAATTTGAGAGTTATAAGTGAAGGGATAAATTACCCAATCTTAAGACCTTTAATTGGTTTGGATAAAAATGATATTGTGGAGATAGCTAAAGAGATCGGAACTTATGAAATATCAACAGAAAAAGAAATAAAATGCCCTTACCTTCCAAAACATCCAAAAACTATAGCTAAACCAGAGGATATTAAGAAAATAAAGGAAAATGTAAAACTTATTTAATTTATAAAAATTTTATCAGCTATATTTCCAAAAAATTTCAATCTCATTT
This sequence comes from Methanocaldococcus fervens AG86, assembly GCF_000023985.1. Taxonomy (GTDB): domain Archaea; phylum AGJL01; class Methanococci; order Methanococcales; family Methanocaldococcaceae; genus Methanocaldococcus; species Methanocaldococcus fervens. The sequence goes on along the minus strand of NC_013156.1, from coordinate 713,825 downwards.
TTTTAATTAGTTCTGATGAATTTAAATCTTCTTTTTGAATTTTTAAAACTTCTTCTGGGATTTTACCCTTCTTTATTTGTTTTGTTGATAGATATTTATTTATTTTAATTAATTTTTCCTTTAATTTTTCCCTCCTCTCCTCTCTGTTTTTAATTATCTCATCCTTGGTTGAGCTTAACGTTCTATCTCTATAAGGTAAGGCAATAACTGATAAGGCTATAACTCTTTCATCAACCTCGTTAATCCTATTTGGTTTGAAATTTGGGTTTTTGTATGCCAACGTTATTCCCCTCTTCCTTCCAACACTCTCTCCCTCAGAGATTATAAAACCACAATCAACTAAAGCGCTTCTAAAAGGAATGGCTGAAGAGTAAGAGATTAAAACTCCGTTATCTTCCATTTTTTTGTAAATTTCTTTTAGAAAATCGTATGTGTATAGAGTTGGATCTCTTTTTGGTGAAAATGCGTCATGAAAAACCACGTTGTATTTTTTATTATTTTCTTTTATAAACTTTCTAGCATCTCCAACGTATAAATTAACGTTATTGTAATCTGATTTGTACTTTATACCAATTTTATTTAAAAAATACTCTCTAACCTTATCTTTTACAATTTCATGCTCTTTATATGGGATATCTAAAAATAAGGTTAAAAATAAAACCTCTTCACAAATTTCAACCATATCAATCTCTGCATCTTTATTATAATGTAGTGCCACTACAGCATTATAGCCTAAACCACTACATAAATCCAAAACTCTCGGATTTTTTAGACTTTCAATTTTTGAAGGTTTGGCAAACTTGTAAATAGCTTCTTTTAAAGCCCCAACCTTTGAATGCATCATCTCTTCTTCATCTTCAGCCTTTAAAGTGTAGGTTTTATCTTCCGTTTCTACCAAAACATTTTCTTTTTTTAATTTGTTAATCAAGCTCTCTTTAATACTTTCTTCATTTTTTCCATTGTATATTTTCATATACTTCCTGATAATCTCTAAAGCTTTTTTATTTGGAAGCATGCTATCCCAAAATAATAGTTAAGATTTCCTTTCCTCTATTTTTTCAAGCAATATTTTTAAATCAGTTTTTTTAGTTATGTTGGTTTCTTTTTCCAACAACTCTTTAGCTTTCTTTTCAAGCTCTTCTAAGCTATCAACACTTTCTAATAATTCTCTGATAAACTCCATATTTGCCATATATGGCAGAACATCGTACATCAATAATTCAATCTCTTTTCTTTGGCTCATACCTATCCCTTATAGCAATTTCTCTGACTATGTGGGTTATTTGCCTTTCCAAGTTATCTACTTTGGCATACAATCTATAGATTAAATAGAATAGGACTACAATTGATATATAAATGACTGCATCAACTCCTCTCCCTACTCCCAAGATATTGGCTACATAACTGGTGAATTCCGGAAACATTAATAATATAATAACAGAGACCCAAATGAAAATCCAAAATAATCCCTCGTTAGTACTCATAGTTCTCTTTTTCAATTGCAATACAACCCTTGAAAGGGCAAACAATGCAAATAAAATTCCAATTATCTGGATCAATCCCATAATTTTTCCTCCACAAAAATTTTTATAAATCATCTTTATTAATACTTTATCAAAACAATATATATTTTTATTTAGGGGTTGTTATGAGGCATTTGATATCTATGAAAGATATTGGAAAGGAAGAAATTTTAGAGATTTTGGAAGAAGCAAAGAAAATGGAGGAGCTTTTAAATACAAAGAGACCTTTAAAGTTGTTGGAAGGAAAGATATTGGCAACTGTTTTTTATGAGCCATCAACAAGAACAAGGCTGAGCTTTGAAACTGCTATGAAAAGGCTTGGAGGAGAAGTAATAACAATGACTGATTTAAAAAGCTCCTCTGTTGCAAAGGGGGAGAGTTTAATAGATACAATTAGGGTTATTAGTGGTTATGCTGACATAATCGTTTTAAGGCATCCAAGTGAAGGAGCTGCAAGATTGGCATCTGAGTATTCCCAAGTTCCAATTATAAATGCTGGAGATGGAAGTAATCAGCATCCAACTCAAACACTTTTAGATTTATATACAATAATGAGGGAAATTGGAAAAATAGATGGGATAAAAATAACTTTTGTAGGAGATTTAAAGTATGGAAGAACAGTTCACTCATTAGTTTATGCACTTTCCTTGTTTAATGATGTTGAGATGTATTTTATCTCTCCAAAGGAGTTGAAGATGCCAAGAGACATAATTGAAGATTTAAAATCTAAAAACATAAAATTCTATGAAAAAGAAAGTTTAGATGAAATTGGTGATGATATAGATGTTTTATATGTAACAAGAATCCAGAAGGAGAGGTTTCCAGACCCTAACGAATATGAAAAGGTTAAAGGCAGTTATAAAATAAAGAAAGAGTATGTTGAAGGAAAAAAATTTATCATTATGCATCCACTGCCAAGAGTTGATGAAATTGATTACGAAGTTGATAACTTACCACAAGCAAAGTATTTTAAGCAGAGTTTTTATGGAATTCCTGTAAGAATGGCTATTTTAAAGAAATTAATTGAGGATAACGAATAATTTTTATAAAACAAACCTTTTCAAATCAATGGCATTATAAGGACACATCTCATGACAGCAATAGCAGTTTATACATTTTTTTCTATCTATCTTTAGATTGTTTATCGCATTAACTGGGCAGACCTTTTCGCAAATTCTACATCTTAAGCACTTACTTTTGTTTATTTTTGGCTTTGGGATTGTAAAGTTAAATATTATTTTAATTATTTGAGGGGGAAGAATAGAATTCAAAAAAACTGTAGCTGGTTTCTTAAATTTTATAGGTTTTATTTCATTTAGGGATTTTATCTCATTTTTATCCACGTCTATTATTTCAAAATCTACTTTAAGTAGTCTGTTTGTTAAAATATCATCCATCTTGTACCCAATGTAATATGAAGCAAATAAATCTACAGCAACAGGATTAGTTGAGCTTATAACTATTTTTGAATGCTTTGGCTTCCCATTACTTGGGCCGTTCCCTTCCATTCCCCAAATTCCATCCATTACTGTAACAACTTCCCTATCTTTTGTTATGAACTTATAAAGCTCAACCAATAGTTTTGCAAAATCCTCTTCTTTCGGAAAATCCCCATGAAGCTTTGGCTTTAACCCTCCAGGAATGCAGCCGTATAAATTTTTAACAGCCCCAGTAAATTTCATCAAAACATGCGTCTTTAATTTTGGGAGGTTTATTATCATATCGCTTTCAACAACAGTTTTTGAGATTGGCAGTTCCCTATCAAGGATTTTTACCTTCAAATACCCATCCCTCTCAAATGGGATGTACTCTATACCATATTTTATACAAACATCTTCAATTCCAGAAACTCTAAATGATTTTCTTGTAGAATATCCGGAAGATTCTCCAACAACAATTTCTCCGTCAAAATTATTCTTTAAATATTTTATAACCCACTCTAAGAATTTTGGATGTGTTGTAACAGCCCTATCTGGCGGATAGGGTCCAAGAATATTTGGCTTTATTAAGATTTTATCAAACTTATTCAAATCATAAGATTTAAAAGTTAAATCCAATATTTTGTTGTCTAAGGAATTATAATCTTCCCTTATTGCATAAAACACCTTTTCCATATCCATCCCCTAAATTTAAATATCTTAAAAATAATTTTGCATTTCAGTTATTTATAGGTGGTTCTATGTTTTATGTTGATGCTCACTGCCATATAGAGGATAAGGCATTTAATAAAAATAGGGATGAGGTTGTTGAGAGGGCTAAAAAGGAGAATGTGATAATAGTTACAAGTGGAGCGAGTTTAGGGGGATGTTTAAGAGCTTTAGAATTTAAGAAGAAATATGGTATTTATTTAACCCTTGGATACCATCCTTCAAGAGTTAAAGCTGACGATAAAGTAGTAAATAAAGTTTATAACATAATTAGAAACAATAAAGATGAGATTTTAGCCGTTGGAGAGATTGGGATGGATATTAAAGATGAAAACTATGAAAGGCAGGAGGAGATATTTAAAAAATTTTTAACATTGGCAGAAGAGCTTGATAAGCCAATTGTAGTTCATGCAAGAGGATTTGAGGAGAAAATATTTGAAATAGCTAAAGATAAAGTAGAGATTATGTTTCACTGCTACAGTGGGGATATAGAGTTGGCAAAGAAAATTGGGGAAGAAGGAGGTTTAATATCCATCTCAACGTTAATCTGCTTTTCAGAACATCATAAAAAGCTTGTTGATAGCTTAGATTTGGAATACCTAACTACCGAAACAGACAGCCCTTATTTGTCTCCAATTAAGGGAGCTAAAAATGAGCCAAGAAATGTTAAATTGGTTGTTGAAGAGATAGCAAAAATTAAAGAAATGGATGTTGAGGAGGTAAAAAATACCATCTACAAAAATACATGTAGATTTTTCAGGAGGAGGTTGTAATGTATGTTTTAAAACCTATTGGAGTTGTAAAGCAAGATGAAAGTTACACAATCTTAAATATTTTTGAGGAGTTTTTAGAGGGATTATACGGGCTAAAAGATGGGGATTACATTATTTTATTACTCTGGTTTCATAAAAGTGATGATGAAGAAAAAAGGAAGATTTTAAAAGTTCATCCAAAAGGAAATATAAGAAATCCATTAAAAGGAGTTTTTGCTACTCGCTCTCCATATCGGCCTAATCCAATTGGAAAATATACAGTAAAAATTCATAAAATTGAGGGAAGTAAAATTTTCATTGATAAAATTGATGCATTTGATGAAACTCCAATAATTGACATAAAAATATTTTCAGAGGAGTTAGATTGTCCAAAATAATTTTACTTTTTATTTAAAGATGATAATTTTTAAAATCTAACATATTTATCGTGTAAATTCCTACTTAAAAATAAAATCTAAAAAATATTTATTTAAAAAATAAAACTCATTCAACGAGATAAATGTAATTTTAATATCTAATAAACCTTATTTAAATTTTACAAAACTGTTTAAACAGTAACTATATTTCTTCCCATTAAATCTTTCTTTAATCAAACCGCAGAATATTAATTTATGCAATTCAGAATAAAACTCTCTTGGAGAAACCCCTCTTTCTTTGGCAATCTCTAAAAACCTTCTTTTTCCAATTATTTTCCCATGTTCTTTTAAAATGTCAATTAATTTACTTTCAATTTTTGCATCAAATTCATTCAAAATTTTGTTTATTTTATCCTTTATATCACTCTCTTTGAGTTCTTTGATTTTCTCTTTTGGGGCGTAGATTGAGACGTTCCACAACCTCATCTCAGAAGGCTTTAAGCTTTGAGCTAATGGAGAAACCTCATCCAACCTCTTAACGCCTTCATCTGAGATTATATAAATATTATGCTCCTCCATCTTAGGAATTGGATAAATATCAATAAATATATCGCACCCAAATTTTTCATAAAACCTATTTTCCAATGACAATATTTGTTTTTCATCTAAATTAATAAAAATCCATTTTTCTATAGGATTTAAATCAAAATAGCTATATGTTATTAGATTTTTATAAAGGTTTCTTTTATCTATCCTCTTCATCAGATAGTTTTCAGAGTTTCTTAAAAATGACACCAACGCAATATCATCCATGTTGGATAAATCTTTAATATTTAAATTTCCCTCTTTTATTTCCTTTATCACAGCCCTTTTCATCATTGTATCTGCTATCCTAACGGTCGGATGCATGTAAACAGCCGAATACATCTGATGCCTCGCAACCAACAACGATTCAATGGCTTGAATGCCCTTTTTTAATATTCCAATTTTAATATTCCCAAAACTTTCAAAGGTCGTTATGCTCCTCAAAATTCTTGGTAAATCAATCATTCCATAAGCTGTTCCTGTGTGATAGCTATCCCTTAGCAAATAATCCATTCTATCAGCATCAACATCTCCAGAGATTATTTTTCCTTCCAAATTTCTTCTATTTAGAGTTTTAATTATCTCATTTTTTGAGAAATTATCTAATTCCATTTGCTTAATCTTCTTTTTTCCAAATTTTTCGTGGTTGTACCCGCAAATCTCCAATGTATGAGAAAAAGGAGGGTGTCCAATATCATGCAACAAAGCTGAGACTCTCGTAAGTTCAACATCTACGCCAATCTTTTCCGCTATTTTTGATGCGATAAACATAGTTCCTAAAGAATGCTCAAACCTTGTATGATTTGCTGAGGGATAAACTAAGTATGTTAAACCAGTCTGTTTTATATTCCTCAATCTCTGAAACTCTTCACTATCAACAACCTTTAATTCATCTTCACTTAAGTATATATCCTTATGAATAGAGTCTCTAATAACTTTCATCTTCTCCCAATTTTATTTATCCATTTTTATTTTATTTTTTGATTTACTTTTATCTTTTTTCATTTTCTTCTGTTCCATAATCCACTTGTAAATAATTCCCTTATATCCAACCATTTTAAATCCTTCCAAAGCCTTTTCCCAATTTTCTTCCTCTCTGTATAAGCAGATTGCCTTCTGAATCTTCTTTTCCCTATACGTATAAGGAACATAAACCTTCTCGTTAGTTATGGGATTTATGCCAGTATAGTACATAGTTGTTGATAAAGTCATAGGTGTTGGAGTAAAAACCTGAACTTGCCTTGAGTAGCAGTTATTTTTATGAATAAATTCTGCCAATTCAATCATTTCTTTAATGGAGCAGTTTGGATGGGCAATGAGCCAATACGGAAGAACTTCTTTTATTCCATTGACTTTTTCAGCAATCCTCCTATATTTATCTAAAAATTTCTTAAATAATCTTCCATCTGGCTTTTGAATTGCTTTGCAAACTTTTTTAGATATATGTTCAGGAGCTACTTTCAATCTTCCAGAAACATGGTATTTGGAGAGCTCTTTTATATACTCCTCTCCGTATTTTTCATCATACATTATTAAATCGTATCTAATTCCACTTCTAACATAAACCCTTACTTCATCTCCAACAATATCTCTAATCTTCCTATAGAGCTTAATTAATGACTTATGATTTATAATTAGATTTTCACACGGCTCTGGATATAGGCAATTCTTTGGGCATCTATCAGCCAAACCCTTTTTGCATCCCATCCTGTACATATTTGCCGTTGGAGCTCCAACATCCTGAATAACTCCTTTAAAATCTTCATGATTCAATAATTTCCTAATTTCTTTTAATATGCTCTTCTCACTCCTATTTTGGATAACTTTACCTTGGTGATGCAGTATTGAGCAAAAAGAGCAACCTCCAAAACATCCCCTATGTGTTACAACAGAAAACTGAACTGGGACGATTCCTGGAACATAGGAATAGGAGGGATGAGCTTTCCTCTCAAAAGGCATCTCATATATCTTATCCATCTCTTTCTCAGTTAAATAAACTGGTGGAAATTGAATTAAATACTGATTTCCTACTTTTTGATAGATTACCTTATCCATTGTCATTAGCTTTTTATGCATTTCAGCGTATTTTTCTTTACTATTTACAACTTCTTCATGGGAAGGTAGCTCTTTAACGTCATATCTTTCTTTTATATCCTCTAACTTTTTCTTATTAGCTCTTATTACGGTTCCATTAATTTCCAAATCTCTTATGTTTTCTCCACTCTCCAATGCTTTGGTTATTGCTAAAATACTTTTCTCTCCCATCCCATACATTAAAATATCTGCCTTTGAATCAATTAAAATACTCTTCCTAACTCTGTTGTCCCAATAATCGTAGTGGGAAAATCTTCTTAAAGATGCTTCAATCCCTCCCAATGCTATAGGAACTCCTTTAAAAGCTCTTTTTATCAAATTGGTATAAACAATTGTAGCTCTATCTGGCCTCTTTCTTATCCCTTCATTAGACATTGAATCAAAATCTCTCAATCTCTTCTGTGGCGTGTAATGGGCTAACATACTGTCCAAATTTCCCGCAGTTACTGCAAAAAAGTAATTTGGCTTTCCCAATCTTTTAATATCATCTAAAGTTTTCCAATCTGGCTGTGCAATAATGCCAACTCTATAACCATTCTCTACCAAATATCTTCCAACAACAGAAGCTCCAAATAAATAATGGTCGACATATGCGTCTCCAGTAACGATGATGACATCCAACTCTTCCCAACCCCATGTATTCATTTCTTCCTTAGTTGTTGGTAAAAACATAAAATATCACACTTTAGAAATTTTGTATAATATAAATTAATAACAGGTTCATTAAATATGTTAAAAAAATATATAAACTAAAGTAATTTAATTAATTACACTAATAATTTACAATATTAATTCACAGATAACATTAAATTTACAATAACCAACTAATTAAAAGAAGGGGAGAATATGCTATTAAAGTACAAAATCCCTCTTATGACCATCATACCTTTGATAGTACAGATGATAATAACGGTAATCATTATAGCACTAACCACACAAGATTATACTATGGTTCCGTATTTAACAATTTCCGCTATAGTTATGGCAATATTTGCAGTCTATATTTCAAGAAGAATGATTCTGAGGTATGTTGAAGAACTGACAACCTTAGTTAATGAATTTGATCGTGGGAATTATGATGCAAAAATAAAGATAAAATTCTCCAAAGATGAATTAGGACAATTGTATAATGCAATGTTAAAAATGGCGTCAGATATTAAAGAAAAAGAAAAAAGTATGAAAGAACATGAGCAATTAATGGAAAAAACGCTTAATGAAATTTCAAAAATTATGATCGAGTTATGTAAGGGGAATTATAACGTTAGAATAACTCTTGATAAAAAATGGGAAAAAATTCAAAATGCAATAAATAAGTCTATAAAAAATCTTGCAAATGCTATAAAGGACATGAGTGAGCAAATAGATCTATTAAATGCTGAATTAAAAAAACTAGCTGATTATATGGATAATGTTTCATCAACTACGGATCAAATAGCAACTGCAGCGGAGCAGGTAGCTACAGCTGCAGCTGATCTATCAAATAAAATCCAAGAATCATCTAACGATCTCGAAGATATAAGAATGTTCTCTGAAAAAGTTTTAGAAAGCGCAAATGATGGAGTTGATTCAATAAATGAAGTTAACAATGCATCGGAAACAGCTCTCAAAAAAGTAGAGCATGCTATTGAAGTTATGCAAACTACTGCAAATGTTATTGATGAATTGACAAGAGTTATGAAAAAACTTGGTGAAGAGTCAAAGAAAATTAATGAAATTACTACTTTAATTAAGGATATTTCCGAGCAAACTGGTTTATTGGCTTTAAATGCTTCCATTGAAGCTGCAAGGGCTGGAGAGGCAGGAAGAGGTTTCGCAGTTGTTGCAGGGGAGATAAAAAACTTAGCTGAGGAAGTAAGAAAGGCTGTAGAGAATATAGATAAACAGATTAATACATTGCACGATCTCATAGAAAAATCTATTGAACAAGCTAATAAAGGTAAAGATGCTGTAGATATGGGAGTTATTGCTGTAGATGAAGTTAATAATTCATTCTTAAAAATTAAAGAAGCCGTTGATTTAACAGTTAATAAATTAAAAGAAATACTAAAGAATACAGAAGAAACCAAAGAAAGAGTAGATACGATAGCGAAAAATATTCAAGATATTGCTGCTATGTCTGAAGAATTTGCTGCTACTGCAGAAGAGTTAAACGCATCTGTTGAAGAACTTAATGCAATTATTAAAGATGTAAGAAAAATGACTCAAGATACACAAAAAATATCTGATGATATGTTGGCTATTACTGAAAGATATAACATCTAATTTGTTTTATTTTTATACATCCACTAAAATAAAAAAAGAAAATTGAAGATTGAAGGTTTAGATTACTTCCTTACTCTCTTCTTTCTTCTTTTCAACTGATGTAGCTCTTCCATATTCCTGAGCTAACTTTTCATAGACTCTCATATCTTCCTTACTTACTGATGGCTTAATCTTTTCAAGAGCTTTCATGAAGTGTTCTTTCTTAATCTTAACGTCTTTTGTTGAGATTCTTAACCTTATACTTTCAATATCCTTCAATATGTTCTTTAACTCATCCAATGATGTTGTGAATCTATGTAAGATGTTTTGTGTTGTTTTGATGATTTCATCAATCTCTTCAGCTGAAACTTGCTCTTTTAAGGTATTTAGCTTGTTTTCTAATTCGTAGAGGTTGTCTATCATTTCTTTTAACTTACCTAATATATCTTTTAAGTATTTTGCCAATTTGTTAGCTTCGTCTTTCTCTGATGGTTTTAAGTCCTCTTTGTTTATAATTTCAAGGAAGTTATCAATTTCTTTCTCTACAGCTTCAATTTTATCTTTAGCTGGAGCTAAAACGCTAATTATTCTGCCAACAGCGTTCTTTAACTCGCCGAATTCTCCAGCTTCAGCTGATTCTTTTTCTTTTGTAGCTTTAATTACACTGTTTAATTCTACTGCAGCAGCTCTGAATGTCCCTGAAATTCCTTGTAGGTAGTTGATTAAGTCTCTCAAAGCTGTTTCAATTCCCCATGGCTTTCCTATACTTTTCCTAACTGCTAACATCGCTGCCTCTCTACATAATGCCTCAATATCTGCCCCTGTATAGCCCTCTGTCTTTTTAGCTAACTCTTCTAAATCAACGTCTTCAGCTAAATTCATACCTCTTGTGTGTATCTTGAATATATCTAATCTTGCCTTTTCGTCTGGAACTGGGACTAGTATAACCCTATCTAATCTTCCTGGTCTCAATAAAGCTGGGTCGATGATATCTGGTCTGTTTGTTGCTGCAATGACAACAACATCCTTTGGCTCCTCCATTCCATCCAATTCAGTTAATAACTGGTTAACTACCTTGTCTGTAACAGCTGAGCTTAGGTCTCTACCTCTTTTTGGAGCTATAGCGTCAATTTCATCGAAGAATATTATACATGGTGCTGACTGTCTTGCCTTTCTGAATATTTCTCTTATAGCTTTTTCTGACTCTCCAACCCACTTGCTGAAGATTTCTGGCCCCTTAACGCTTATGAAGTTTGCCCCACTTTCGTTAGCTACTGCCTTAGCTAACAATGTTTTACCAGTTCCTGGTGGACCAAACAACAATACTCCTTTTGGAGGTCTTACTCCTATCTTTTCAAAGACTTCTTTAGCTTTCAATGGCCATTCTACAGCTTCCCTTAATTCCTGCTTAACTTCCTCTAAACCTCCAATGTCCTCCCACTTAACGTTTGGAACTTCAACTAAAACCTCTCTCATTGCTGATGGCTCAACATCCTTTAATGCCTCTTTGAAGTCATCCATTGTAACTTTTAAGTTATCTAAAACTTCTTTTGGGATCTCTTCAGCCTCTAAGTCAATACTTGGCAATACTCTTCTTAAAGCCCTCATTGCAGCCTCTTTACATAATGCTGCTAAATCAGCCCCAACGAATCCGTGTGTTACATCTGCTAAGTAGTCTAAATCAACATCTTCAGCTAATGGCATGTTTCTTGTGTGTATTTGTAATATTTCCTTCCTTCCTTCTCTGTCCGGAACTCCAATAACAATTTCTCTATCGAATCTTCCTGGTCTTCTTAATGCTGGGTCTAATGCATTTGGTCTGTTAGTAGCTCCAATAACAACTACCTGCCCCCTACCCTTTAATCCATCCATTAAAGTTAAGAGCTGAGCTACTAATCTTCTTTCAACTTCTCCAGTAGCTTCATCTCTTTTTGGAGCTATGGCGTCAATCTCATCAATGAATATTATACTTGGAGCATTTTCTTCAGCTTCTTCAAATATCTTTCTTAAGTTTTCCTCTGTCTCCCCAACATATTTACTCATTATTTCTGGACCATTTATAACGTAGAAGTTTGCCCCTGCTTCGTTAGCTACTGCCTTAGCTAACAATGTTTTACCAGTTCCTGGAGGACCAACTAATAAAACTCCTTTTGGTGGTTCAATTCCCAACTTTTCAAATAATTCTGGATGTCTCATTGGAAGCTCAATCATCTCTCTAACTTTTCTAACTTCCTCTTTCAAACCACCGATATCTTCATAGGTTACATCTGGAATCTTAGCTTCTTTAATTTCACTAACTGGCTCTTCCTTCAACTCAACGTGTGTGAAGTCTGTTACTCTAACAGGTCCTGCTGGAGTTGTGCTAACTACAACGAATGTTAAGGCAGTTCCTAAAACCCCAATTGTGACTCTTGAACCTTTGTTTAATACTTGTCCCATTATCTTTCTCTTAACGAAGTCTTCAAATCCAGGACCGAATCTAATTGGCTGAGTTGGAGCTAAAACAACTTTTTTAGCTTCTTTAAGCTCCACCTTCTTAACTTTCACCCTATCTCCAATAGCTACTCCAGCGTTTTGTCTTAAATAACCATCAATCCTAATAATTCCTTTTCCAGCATCTTCTAAGAAACCCCTATAAACTATAGCGTAAGCCTTTCCTTTAGGCCCTTCTATCTCAATAACATCCCCTGGCTTTAATCCGAGCTCATCCATTGTGTAAGGGTCTATTCTCGCAATACCCCTCCCTACATCTCCTTGGTATGCCTCAGCAACTTTTAATTCTTTAACCATACGAATCCCTCCAGTTTATACTTTTGTATAATAATTTTCCTACAAGAAATAATATGCCGTTGAAGTTCTATATAAATTTTTCGGTTTTGTTCATATTTATGACACAACCTGCCTGACTATTTATTTTCTGGAATTTCCAATATATGGAACTGATAAATCCTTGTGAATCCACAGTTTCTGCATCTAACAATCATTTTTGTCTCTGTTATTGCTATATCCTGTATTGCCTCTTTTTTACAATTAAAGCAAACAGCATTTTTTTCTAAAAACCATGGCTCATATTTGTGTTCTTTCTTTTTTTCTTCTTCAATTATGCTTTCATCTTCAACCCCCACCCTCCTTAAAATATAATATCTTGTAGCACCACAATTAGAACACTTAACAAATGCCTGATTTGCATAAATCTCTATTATTTGGTCTACTTCTTTCTTACAATTGAAACATTCTGTCAATTTTTTCAACACCCACTTATCCATAAAATCACCAAAATGTTGCTACCCCACTAAGTACCAAATACATTAAAAAATATCTATACATACTAAATTATATATACGCTTTTTGTTTTTGATTGTTACTAAATTATTTATTATGCAAAATCGTTGAGTGGAATTATGATATGCAGCTGTGGAAATGAGGCGTTTTATTATCAAAGGTATTCAAATAAGTATTTATGTAAGGAGTGTTTTAAAAAAGATGTTGAAAAGAGGGCGAAAAAGGTTTTAGGAAAAGAAGTTATAAGAAATGATGTCAAAATAGGTATTGGAATTAGTGGAGGGAAGGATAGTTTAGCTATGGCATATATTTTAAAAAAACTTTTTAATCACATCCCAAACGCTGAATTAATTTGTTTTTTCGTTGATGAAGGGATAGAAGGATTTAGAGAAAAAGCTAAAGAGTATATTAAAGATTTTTGTAAAGAACAGGGATTAGAGTTAAAGGTTATAAAATTTAGAGATGAAATTGGCCATACATTAGACGAAATCGTAAAAAACAATTACCTAACTAAATTAAATATTGGAAAACCATGTTCTTTTTGTGGAGTTGTTAGGAGATATCTGCTAAATAAGTATGCATTAAAAGAAGGTTGTGATTATTTGGCTATTGGGCATAATTTGGATGATTTCTGCCAAACAATCTTAATGAACTACGTTGAAGGAAATATAAAAAATATAATTCAGTTTGGTAAGGAGTTTGAAGGAGAAGGATTTGTTAAGAGAATTAAGCCGTTAAAATTAATTCCAGAGGATGAGGTTAGGCTGTATGCTGATATAGTTAATATAAAGTATCAAAAAGAACCCTGCCCATATTCATCTTTATCTTATAGGCATAGAATGAAAAAGGTTATTGAAGTTTTGGAAGAAGATAAGCCGGGAGTTAAGTTTAGCATATTAAGGGGCTATGAAAAGCTTTTGAAATACATAGATGTTAAAGAAGAGGTTAAAAAATGTAAGATTTGTGGGTATCCATGTAGTGGAGATATTTGTAAGGTCTGCTCATGGCTTATAAAGTTGAAAGAAATTTAATTTTGGTGGTAATTATGATAGGTGATTATGAAAAATTTAAAAAACTTAAAAAGAAAGTTGCTGAAGCATTAAACATTAGTGAAGAGGAATTAGATGAAATGATTAAAGAAAAAATTAAAGAATTTGGAGGAATATTGTTAAAAGATGCTGCCTTAATGATGATTGCAAAAGAACATGGTGTGGATATTGATAAAAAAGAAGTAGAGGAGTTTTTAATTAAAGATATTGAGGAAGGTCAGATAAATGTTGAAATAACTGGGGTAGTTACAGACGTCTCTGATGTAAAGACATTTAAAAGGAAGGATGGAAGTGAAGGGAAGTATAGGAGGATAGTTATAGCAGATAAATCTGGAACGATTGCAATGACTTTATGGGATGATTTGGCTGAGATGGATATTAATATTGGAGATATATTAAAAATAACGAGAGCAAGGGCAAGAAAATGGGGGAATAGGTTGGAACTTAGCTCAACATCTGAAACAAACATTAAAAAATTGGAAAAATATGAGGGAGAACTCCCAGAGATTAAAGAAATATATGATATAGGTGAGCTAAGCCCTGGAATGACGGCAACGTTTGAGGGGGAAGTTATATCAGCTCTTCCAATAAAAGAATTTAAAAAATCAGATGGAAGTTTAGGAAGATTAAAATCCTTTATTGTTAAAGATGAAACAGGGAGTATTAGAGTTACCTTATGGGATGAACTAACAGAGATTGATGTTAATAAAGGGGATTACGTTAGAGTTAGAGGTTACATAAGAGAGGGTTACTATGGAGGATTGGAATGCACGGCAAGTAGTGTAGAGATATTAAAAAAAGGAGAAAAAATTGAGAGCGAGGAAGTGAATGTTGAAGATTTACCAAAACATGAAGATGGAGAGTTAGTTACTGTTAGGGGGAGGGTTGTAGCTATAAGTAGTAAGAGGAGTGTTAATTTAGATGGGGATATAGCAAAAGTTCAGGAAGTTTTATTGGATAATGGCACTGGAAGGGTTAGAGTTTCATTTTGGAGAGGAAAAACAGCTTTATTGGAAAATATAAAAGAAGGGGATTTGGTCAGGATAACAAACTGTAGGGTAAAAACATATTATGATAGGGAAGGCAATAAAAAAGCTGATTTAGTTGCAACTGCTGAGACTGAAGTTATTAAAGATGAGAGTATTGAAGCCCCAGAGTATGAGATAAACTACTGCAAAATTGAGGATATATACAATAGAGAAGTTGACTGGAACGATATAAATTTAATAGCTCAGGTTGTTGAGGATTATGGCATTAATGAGATTGAATTTGACGATAACATTAGAAAGGTAAGAAATTTAATGTTGGAGGATGGGACTGGAAGGATAAGGTTGAGTTTGTGGGATGATTTGGCTGAGATGGATATTAAAGAGGGAGATATAGTTGAGGTATTACATGCCTATGCCAAGGAGAGAGGGGATTACATAGATTTGGCTGTTGGAAGATATGGAAGGATAATTGTAAATCCTGAGGGGGTTGAGATAAAAAGCAATAGGAAGTTTATAGCTGATGTTGAGGATGGGGAAACGGTTGAAGTTAGAGGAGCTGTTGTTAAAATATTGAGCGACAGTTTATTCCTCTACCTATGTCCAAACTGTAAAAAGAGGGTTGTAGAGATTGACGGGGTTTATAACTGCCCCATTTGTGGGGATGTTGAACCAGATGAGATTTTAAGATTAAATTTTGTCTTGGATGATGGAACAGGGACTTTACTTTGTAGAACTTACGATAAAAGAGTGGAGAGAATGTTAAAGATGAATAGGGAGGAGTTAAAAAATTTAAATATGGAAATGGTAGAGGATGAAATATTAGGAGAGGAGTTTGTTTTATATGGAAATGTTAGGGAGGAGAATGATGAGTTAATTATGGTTGTTAGAAGAGTTAGTGATGTGGATGTTGAAAAAGAAATAAAGATATTGAAAGAGATGGAATAAAAATAAAAAATTTAAGTGATATTATGATTATTACAGTGGCTTCTGGAAAAGGAGGTGTTGGAAAAACTACAACCTCTGCATCTTTGGCAGTGGCATTATCTAAATTTGGAAAAAAGGTTTTAGCAATTGATGGAGATATATCAATGGCTAATTTAGGAATTTTGTTTAATATGGAAAAGAAAAAGCCCTCTTTACATGAAGTTTTAAGTGGGGAGGTTGATGTTAGAGATGCAATTTATAGGCATAAAACTGGAGTTTATGTATTGCCAACAAGCTTATCTTTAGAAGGTTATAAAAAATCAGATATTGATTTACTTCCAGATGTTGTTAATGAGGTGGCTGATGATTTTGATTATGTAATTATAGACGCCCCTGCAGGGCTGAATAGAGAGATGGCTACGCATCTTGCTGTTGCAGATAGGCTTTTACTTGTGGTAACTCCGGAGATGTTCTCAATTGTCGATGCGGTTAGGTTAAAAGAAAGTGCTGAAATGGCTGGAACTCCATTAATGGGAGTTGTATTAAATAGAGTTGGTAGAGATTTTGGTGAATTGGGGAGGGATGAAATAGAGATGTTAATAAAAGGTAAGGTTTTGGTAGAGGTTCCAGAAGATGAGAGCGTTAGGGCAGCAGCATTAAAAAAGATGAGTGTTATTGAATATAGGGAAAAATCACCAGCCTCTCAAGCCTATATGAAGTTAGCTTCAATGATAGCAGGAGATCCTATTTATATTGAAGAAGAAAAGGTGTTTAAAAAAGAAAGCTTTATAGACAAGATTAAAAGATTTTTGAAAATTTAATAAAATTAACTATTGTCTTTTTCTAAATAAACAGTATATGTTGGGAATGCCATTTCTATACCTTCTTTTTCAAACTCTTCTTTTATTTTTAAGTTTATTTCATCAACAGCATTTAAAAAGTACTCAAAGCTTATATTTCTAACAAAATATTCGACCCTCAAATTTAGAGACCAATCTCCGTATTCAGTAAAATGAATCCTATACGGTGGAAGAGTAGCTGGATGATTTTCAACGATATCTTTTATTATCTCCTTAGCTTTTTTAATTTTTTCAACAGGAGTGTTGTAAGTTAAGCCAATTGTTGTTAAAACTCTCCTTCTATCTCTAACAGTTAAATTTTCAATGGCTGAATCCAATAACTTTGAATTTGGGACTGTTATTAACGTGTGGTCGAAAGTTCTTATCCTTGTGCTTCTTATTCCAATCTCCTCAACAATTCCCTCAACATCATCAACTTTAATCCAATGATTTATGCTAAAAGGTTTATCCATCAATATTAAAATTCCAGCAATGAAGTTTTTTATTGTATCTTGCATGGCTAATGCTACAGCCAAACCCCCTACCCCTAAACCAGCTAATAAAGCAGTTATATCATAACCTACTGAGCTTAGAGCGGTTAATATACCAAGGATTATTGTCAATATTTTTACAATTTTCTTTAATGGCTTTACTATATGCTCATCCGACTCAGTTTCTGTTTTTTCAGTTAATGGAATTAAATAATGCTCAAATATCCCATCTATAAATTTAACTGCAAAGTAAGTGGCTGAAAGGATAACAACAACCTTTACCGCTTCATCCATTAGCTTAAATACATGATCAGGAAGAACTAAAAATCTCAATCCAAAATAAAAGAACGCTGTTATAACCAATACAATAATTGGCACATCAAGGGCGTCTAATATTATATCATCAAATTTTGTTTTTGTTTTGCTTATAATTTTTTTGAGGTAATTTTTAACCACTACATCCACAATTTTTCCAACAAAGACACCTAACACAATTATAGCAATGAAAATAACTATATTGTAAATGTCATTTCCAAAAATTTCCATTATTTCATCACCTCATATAAAAATTTCATAAAGATAAAAATTTAAAAATAAAATAAAATTATTTTCTACTCCTTTGAATCTCATAAATCCTCTTAACATCTTCTATGGTGTTTATATCATCCTTCCCTTTATCAAATCTAAACCTTACAACCCTTGGGAATCTTAAAGCATAGCCACAAGGATATTTATCAGATTTTTGAATCTCTTCATAGGCAACTTCAACAACTATCTTTGGCTCTACTTCAACCTCTTCTCCTAAATCTCTAATTATTATCTTATCAATCTCCTCCTTCAACATCTCTAAATCGCTTTCAGTTAATCCAGTTCCAACATGCCCTATGGGATAGAGATTTCCTTCTTCATCTCTAACAGCTATCTCAAATGACCCATACCAATCTTTTCTCTTCCCCATCCCTCTCTTTGCCTTTGTTATGACAACATCTAAACTCTCAAGAGTTGGCTTGAATTTATACATCGTTCTAACCCTACTTCCTGGAGTGTAAGGGGCTTTCAAGTTTTTAATCATAACTCCCTCGTGTCCAATGGATAGAGACCAATTGTAAAATTCTCTTGCCTCTTTTGCATCGTTTGTAACTAATTTATAAGATATGTCTATTATTTTATCTGATTTAAGCTCCTTCTCTATCCTCTCTTTTTCAGTTCTCCAATCATTCTCATAACCAATAATTTCCTCTAAAACTTTCCTTCTATTTCCAAATTCCTCATCTATAAATGATATACCATCTTTGTAAAGGATATCAAACAAATAAACCCTTAAGTTTATTTCTTTCATCATTTTTCCAATATCATACTTCCTTCTAAACCTTCTTAATATATCCTGAAACGGCCTTGGCTTTCCAGTTTCTTTATCTATAGCCACACACTCCCCTTCAACAATCAACCTTTCAACGTCAATTTTTTTAACTGCCTCAACAATCTCTGGAAGTGCATTTGTAACATCCTCTAACCTTCTACTGTAAATTCTAACCTTATTGCCCTCTTTATGTATCTGCACTCTAGCCCCATCGTATTTTGTTTCAAATTGTGCCCTACCCATCTCCAATAATGCCTCTTCAATTGAAGGAGCTAATTGAGCCAACATTGGCTTTATTGGTCTAAATAATTTTAATCTCAACTCATCACTTTCCAAATCTCCTTTTAGCAACTTTTCAGCTAAAAGACCAATATCGTTGGTTATTGCATATATCTTCTCCAATTTCTCCCTTGGGACGTTGAAATATAATGATAATGTATCTAATATGGTTGGAACGTTCATTCCTATCCTCATATCTTCCAGTATTAGCCTTGCCAAATATCTACACTCTATTGGTGAAGCCCTTAAAAATAAACTGCTTATCAACCTCAACTTTTTCTTTTGAGAGCCCTCCCCCTCTATTTCTCCAACTCTCCTCAAAGTTTCATAAACTTCATCTACTGTTAGGGGTTGAAAGAATAGATATGCCTGTTTAATTTTTGATTTTAACTGTTCTATAGCTAACCCAATATCTCCTGTCTCTTTAATTTTTTCCAATAATTCATCCTTGTTAATTCCAATGGAGGTAACTGCATTTATTAGGAGTTTTTCTCCAACTCCGAGCTCTCTTTCATCGTATTCAGGATAAACTCTTCCTATCGCCATATAGCAAATCTTTTTTAAATCCTCCGGCTTACCTTTCTCCTTAGCCATATCAATTAATTTTATAAAATAGTCCCTCTTTTCCAATCTTTTCGTGGTTTTTTCAATTTTGTTAAATATCTCACAAACCTCTTTCCAAAGCATTGTTTCACCACAGATTAATAAATTAATAATTTAACCATAATCATAAAAATTATTTGTGTTTTAGGTTAAAATCATTTATATTACAAAATTGCTGAGTGATGATTTATGGATATAACAAGCAATCACATAATAGCGTTAATAATATTTGTCTCTTCAGTTGTTATTTCAATGTTAGTAAAAAAGATAATAGATGTTACAATTCTAAATAAAGAAGATAGGCGTAAAACTATAAAGAGCTATATATCTGCTTTAAAAATGCCAATATCCGTTGGCATAATACTTATCGGTATGTATTTAGCCTTTAAAGTGTTACCACTTCCAGAAAATATACACACCATATTAGATAAAGGTTTTATGGTTGTAACTATCCTCTTTATTGCCTATTTAATGAATAAGTTGATAAACACCTTTATTGAGAAATATTTAATATCTATGGTTAGTAAATTTGGCTCGACTATAGCAAGCAGTATTATAAAACCACTACAGCAAATAACAACGATAGTTATTTTCTCTTTTGCAATAATATTCATATTGGGAAATTTGGGTTATAATGTAACGTCGTTAATTGCAGGTTTGGGTATTGGTGGTTTGGCTGTAGCAATGGCTTCAAAAGAAACAATTGAAAATTTGATTGCCGGCTTTATTTTAGCGTTTGATAGACCATTTAAAATAGGGGATGAAATAATAATTAAAGGAAGTGATGTTTGGGGAATTGTTGAGGAGATTGGGATAAGAAGCACGAAAATTAGAACATTCGATGATTCTTTAGTGATAACTCCAAATAGGGATTTACTTTCCCAAAAAATAGAGAATTTATCAGAACGTAGGAAGAGGAGGGTTTTAACTACCATTGGCTTAACCTATGACACACCACCAGAGAAATTAATCAGAGCAAGAGAGATTTTATTGGATATAATTAAATCACATCCAGCAACAGTAGAGCCAATAAGGGTTCATTTTACTGAATATGGAAACTGGTCTTTGAACTTTAGAGTTGAATATTTTATTAGGAATGAAGGGTATGACTACTTCTTAAACGCATTAAATGAAATAAATATAAAAATAAAGCAGGAGTTTCATAAAGAAGGCATAGGGATGGCGTTTCCAACTTATACAGTTTATTTAGAGAAGGATAATTAAAAACTATAAAGAGAAGAAAACCATTTCCATTTTTATTGGTTTTGGAGAGACATTATGAGGGGCTTTAGTCCCTCCTTAATGCATCCATTTTGATGAAACTTTTTCTAAAAGTTTCACTAAAAGGTTGATGGAAATCCTTCTTTACCAATTAAAGGAACAAATGCTACAGGACCGCAGTCTTTTACTATCAACTCATCCCCTTTCTTCTCAACCAAAACCAATTTTTGCATATATCTACCAACAGGCATTAATAACTTTCCTCCGTCTTTTAACTGCTTTATTAACGGTTCTGGAATTTTTGGACCTGCTGCAGTTGCATATATTCTATCGTAAGGGGCTAATGGTTCATAACCTAAAGTTCCATCCCCCACTATTATAATAACATTATCATATCCAAGCTTTCTCAAAGTTCTCTCCGCTCTTTCAGCCAACTCTGGAATTCTTTCAATACTGACAACTAAACCATCTTTCCCCACGATTTCGGCAGTTACTGCTGCGTGATACCCACATCCAGTTCCAATTTCTAAAACTTTCATCCCTGGCTTTAGATCTAAAAGCTCACACATCATTCCAACCATGTGAATGGCTGAGATCGTCTGTCCATAACCAATCTCTAATGGTGTATCAACGTAAGCATATTCTCTTAAATGTTCGGGGACAAACTCCTCTCTAGGAACTTTTAATAAGGCATCAATAACCCTTTTACTTTTTATATACCTCTCCCTGATTAACTTTTCAATAACAGCTTTTTTTTGCTCCTCTAAATTCATGATTCCACCAATTATAATTTATATTAAATGCTTATATAAAGTTAATTATAGATAGTTACATTAACGTAGGTGGTGTTGAACATGGAGGAGTCATTTTTAACAGAAACACAAATTAAGGTTTTAGAGCTTAGGAAGAAAGGATTAACTCAAGAAGAGATAGCAAAGATGTTTGGAACGAGCAGGGCGAATATAAGTATGATTGAAAAGAGGGCAAAAGAAAACGTAAAAAAGGCATACAATACAATAAAAATTTACAATAGAATAATGGCTCCTATATTCATTGAAATTAAAGAAGGAACTGACGTTTTAGATGTTCCAGATATTGTATTTAAAAAAGCAGATGAAGAAGATATAAAAGTAAAATACAATACTTTAGAGCTAATTGAATTTATAAAAGAAAATGCTTCTGGATTTATAGAAAAAAGAACAGTTAAGAAGAAATTTAAAATATACATCCTCGAAAATGGGGATTTGGACATCGGAGGCTAAATAGATTTTACAATGGAGGGATAGACAATGAAGATTATAGAAGAAATTCCACAGAAACAAATTATAAAGCTTATGCCCGAAAATTTGGATGATTTATGGGTTTTATATAATATTATTGAAGAGGGTGATAAAGTATTTGCAGTAACTGAAAGAAGGGTGCAAGATAAAGGGGATGTTATTAGGGCAGATAGAGGAGCTAAGAGAAAAATGTTTTTAGGAATTGAGGTAAAAAATGTGGAATTTGATGAAAACACAAAAAGGGTTAGAATTTTGGGAACTATAATTCATGGGCCAGATGATGTTCCTCTCGGCAGTCATCATACTATTGAGATTAAACCATTTGATGAGCTTTCAATTGAAAAAAATTGGAAAAAATGGCAAATAGAGAGGATAAAAGAAGCAATAGAATCATCTAAAAGACCAAAGGTTTTAGTAGTTGTTATGGATGATGAAGAGGCGGATATCTTTGAAGTTAGGGATTACAGCATAAAAGAAATTTGCTCAATAAAATCCCACACATCAAAAAAATTGGATTACAAAATTAATGAAGAGTTAAAAAAAGAATATTATCATGAGATAGCGAAGGTTTTAATGGAGTATGATGTTGATAATATCTTAGTTGCAGGTCCTGGATTTGCAAAAAATAGCTTTTATAACTTTATATCCTCTCAATATCCTGAGCTTAAAAATAAGATTGTAGTTGAAAGTGTATCAACAACCTCAAGGGCTGGATTAAATGAGGTTATTAAAAGAGGGATTATCAATAGAATTTATGCAGAATCAAGAGTTGCAAAAGAGACCCAGTTGATAGAAAAGCTTTTAGAAGAGATAGCCAAAAAAGGTTTGGCTGTTTATGGTATTGATGAGGTAAAAAAAGCTTTAGAATATTCGGCTATAGAAACACTTTTAGTTTCAGATAGCTTAGTTAGAAATCATGAGATTGAGAAAATCATTGATGCTGCTGAAGAGATGGGAGGGAAAGTAGTTATAGTTTCATCTGAACACGATGCTGGAAAGCAATTAAAGGCATTGGGGGGAATAGCTGGCTTATTAAGATTCCCAATTGAATGAAACTTTTATAACAACCTTTTAGTAAAAGGTTGCTCGAACAACCTTTTAAGAAAAGGTTGATCAAAACTTATGGGTATACCAATAGGGCGTGAGTCCTATGGTGCGTTGATCAAAACGGATGCATTAAGGAGGAGCTAAAGCCCTTCATAATGTCTCTTAGTTAAAGTGGAGTTGCCAAAGGCAACTCCGCTCTGGGTATAGCAATAGGGCGAAGCCCTATGCATGTATTGCCTCGCTACGCTCGGCAATGCCTCTTAATTACAGTGGGGCTGAACGAAGTAAAGTCAAACTTTAAAGTATATAATATAAATTAAGGATTTTGTATATTTTTTAATTCTTTCCTAAGTTTAAGGTTTTGGATAAATGTAACGATGTCTCCATGGGTTTTTTCCAATATCCCTCTACTTATATCCTGCTTTCTTCTTAAATTGTCTACAACGTGGTAGTAATCAAAGTTCATTAAAAATTCATATAGTTCCTCCATAAATTTAAAGTATCTTTCAACCTCTTCCACATCATCGTTTTTCATCTCCTCTAAAACTTCTCTCCTCAATTCTCCAATAACATCGGCTAATCCTAAAATATAGTTCTCCTCTTTAATAAAATCAAGCTCTTTGAAACTAGGGATTTTATTGTTGAATTTTACCATATACAATGCGAGAGCTTCAACGAACTCCTGCTGAGGAGTTGATAGATAATTAACAAACTCCGGAAATGTTGCTAAACTATTTAACTTTTTAATTTTTTCGGAAATCTCATCTAATCTTTCTTTAAATTCATCTTTATCATCTGATTTGTGAATTTTTCTTATTAACATTGCACAATCTCTTACAATTTCCCTGGAAAGCTTTAAAATCTCCTCTCTAACTGAATCTTTATTTGCAAGATAGTTTATTAGGTAATTTACCTCCTCCATATTATCACCAAAAATTTTATATACCCAATATGTTAGTATTTGTTTATACATCTTCTTCTTTTGTTGTAATAATCATAATGCAGTAGGACTTTCGCAGTTATATATAAAATTTAAAAATAAAAATTTTATGCGAAAGTCCTACAATGCAAACCTGAAAAGCCCGAACAGGGCAATGACAGGTTTGCGAAAAATTATAAAAATTATCAAATTAAATAAACACAAAAATAATAGTTTTTAGAGATATCAATAATATGCTGGAGGTTAGATTATGGGATTGAATATTAATAGACCAAGAAGAGGTTCATTGGCTTTCAGCCCAAGAAAAAGAGCTAAAAGACCAGTTCCAAGAATTAGAAGCTGGCCAGAAGAAGACAACGTAAGATTACAAGCATTCCCAGTATACAAAGCAGGAATGACCCATGCATTTATTAAAGAAGATAACCCAAAAAGCCCAAATGCTGGACAGGAAGTATTTACACCAGTAACAGTATTAGAAGCTCCTCCAATCAATGTATGTGCTATAAGAGTTTATGGAAGAAATGAAAGAAACTACTTAACAACATTAACAGAAGTTTGGGCAGACAACTTAGACAAAGAATTGGAAAGAAAAATCAAACTTCCTAAAAAAGAAGAAAGAAAGACAGTTGAAGATTTAGAAGCAATAAAAGATAAAATCGAAGATGTTAGGGTATTGGTTCATACAAATCCAAAATTAACATGCCTTCCAAAGAAAAAACCTGAGATATTAGAGATTAGAATAGGAGGAAAAGATATTGAGGAGAGATTAAATTACGCTAAAGAGATTTTAGGTAAGCAATTAAACATTACCGATGTGTTCCAAGAAGGGGAATTAGTTGATACAATTGGAGTAACAAAAGGTAAAGGATTCCAAGGGCAAGTTAAAAGATGGGGAGTTAAAATACAGTTCGGTAAGCATGCAAGAAAAGGAGTTGGAAGACACGTTGGTTCAATTGGTCCATGGCAACCAAAGATGGTCATGTGGACAGTTCCAATGCCTGGACAAATGGGATACCACCAAAGAACAGAATACAACAAGAGAATATTAAAGATTGGAAATAATGGAGAGGAAATAACTCCAAAAGGAGGATTCTTACACTACGGGGTTATAAGAAACAACTACGTTGTATTGAAAGGTTCAGTTCAAGGACCTGCAAAGAGGTTAATTGTATTGAGAAGTGCTATAAGACCACAAGAGCCATTAGTCAAAGTACCTGAAATAACATACATAAGTACAACATCAAAACAAGGTAAATAAATAAAACACTTTAAATAATGGAGAGAGAAGGTGGATAATAATGAAGGCAGTTGTTTATAATTTAAATGGAGAGGCTGTAAAAGAAATCGATTTACCAGCAGTTTTTGAAGAAGAATACAGACCAGATTTAATTAGAAGAGCTTTCTTATCTGCATTTACGGCAAGATTACAGCCAAAAGGTTCAGACCCATTGGCAGGAATGAGAACAAGTGCTAAGAACATAGGTAAAGGGCACGGTAGAGCAAGAGTAGATAGAGTTCCACAAGGATGGGCTGCAAGAGTACCACAGGCAGTTGGTGGAAGAAGAGCTCACCCTCCAAAAGTTGAAAAAATATTATGGGAGAGAGTAAATAAAAAAGAAAGAATTAAGGCAATAAAAAGTGCAATAGCTGCTACAGCAAACCCTGAGTTAGTTAAAGAAAGAGGACATGTATTTGACAATGAAAACCTTCCAATAGTTGTCGAAAGCTCATTTGAAGAATTACAAAAAACAAAGGATGTATTTGCTGTATTTGAAAAATTGGGAATTAGTAGTGACGTTATAAGAGCCAAGAATGGAATTAAAATTAGAGCTGGAAAAGGTAAGATGAGAGGAAGAAGATACAAAAAACCAAGAAGTGTTTTAGTCGTTGTTGGGGACAAATGTAATGCCATATTAGCTTCAAGAAACTTACCAGGAGTTGATGTAATAACAGCTAAGGATTTAGGAATTATACACTTAGCTCCTGGGGGAGTTGCTGGAAGATTAACTGTATGGACTGAAAGTGCATTAGAGAAATTAAAAGAGAGATTTGAATAAATAAAGCGGAAACAAGGGGATAAAGATGGATGCCTTTGATGTAATAAAAATGCCAGTAGTTACAGAAAAAACTGTTAGAATGATTGAAGAAGAAAACAAATTAGTATTTTATGTTGACAGGAGAGCTACAAAAGAGGATATAAAGAGAGCTATGAAGGAGTTGTTTGATGTAGAAGTTGAAAAGGTAAACACATTAATTACACCAAAAGGGGAAAAGAAGGCTTATGTTAAGTTGAAGGAAGGATATGATGCAAGTAAAATAGCAGCAAGTTTAGGAATCTACTAAATTTAATAAATAAATTGAAACACTTAAAAATCTATTATATGTGGTGGTGAAGATGGGAAAAAGATTGGTTTCTCAAAGAAGAGGTAGAGGAACTCCAACATATACCTGCCCTTCACACAAAAGAAGGGGAGAGGCAAAATACAGAAAATTTGATGAATTAGAGAGAAAAGGAAAAGTTTTAGGAAAAATCGTTGATATATTACACGACCCTGGAAGAAGTGCTCCAGTTGCAAAGGTTGAATATGAAACAGGAGAAGAGGGATTGTTGGTTGTTCCAGAAGGTATGAAAGTTGGAGATGTTATTGAGTGTGGAGTTTCAGCAGAAATAAAACCAGGAAACATATTACCATTAGGATCTATTCCAGAAGGGATCCCTGTCTTTAATATAGAAACAATTCCTGGAGATGGAGGAAAATTGGTTAGAGCTGGAGGTTGCTACGCTCACATATTGACACACGATGGAGACAGAACTTACGTTAAATTACCATCAGGACATATCAAAGCTTTACACTCAATGTGTAGAGCTACAATTGGAGTAGTTGCTGGTGGAGGAAGAAAAGAGAAGCCATTTGTCAAAGCTGGTAAGAAATACCACGCAATGAAAGCTAAGGCAGTTAAGTGGCCAAGAGTTAGAGGAGTCGCAATGAACGCGGTAGATCACCCATTCGGTGGAGGAAGACACCAACACACTGGAAAACCAACTACTGTCTCAAGAAAGAAAGTTCCACCAGGAAGAAAAGTTGGACATATATCTGCAAGAAGAACTGGAGTCAGGAAATAATTTCTTTAATTTATTAATTTTAAATTAAATAAAACACATAAAATAATTTAAGGTGACTTATATGGCATCTGCAAGGAGAAGAAGAATTAAAAAGAAAAAACAAGTAATTTCAAGAAAAGTAGAATTTAGATATAGAGGATACACATTAGAAGAGCTTCAACAAATGCCATTGAGAGAGTTTGCAAAGTTATTACCTGCAAGACAGAGAAGAACATTATTGAGAGGTTTAACTCCACAGCAGAAAAAATTAGCTATGAAGATTAAAAAAGCAAGAAGATTATTAAACAAAGGTAAAGAACCAAGAATTATAAGAACACACTGTAGAGATTTCGTTATTACACCAGATATGGTTGGATTAACATTTGGAGTTTACAACGGAAAAGAGTTCGTTGAAGTTAAGATAACTCCAGAAATGATAGGACACTACTTAGGAGAATTCTCATTAACAAGAAAACCAGTTCAGCACGGAAGCCCAGGTATGGGAGCTACAAGAAGCTCAATGTTCGTTCCAATCAAGTAAATTGGCAATATTTTACAATTTTTTATTTTTTAGTATAATTTACAGATTAAAAAATTTTCAAAAATTTTTGCTTTTATTTTTATTTTAAAAATATTAAAAAGATTTGATTTTACTTTTTATTATTTTACTTTATTTCAACTTTGGCATTTAAAAAGACTGGTCCTCTAACGTCTATAACCTTATTTTCACCCATTATCTGTTTTAAAGCTAATTCATCAACTTTTAAGTTTATATCACTCAAGCTCCTAACTATCGGAACCCTAAACTTAAATTCATCCACATTTGATACTAAAGACTCTTCAATCTTGGCAGCCAATTTATAGATAATCCCATCTATGTATCTAATGTTTGTAGAAACTCCTTCTTCTTTAGCCTTCTTTAAAATTGGGATATACTGCTCTTTAACGCCCTCAAATGTTGGAGGAATGCCATAGATATTTCCATCATAAACATAAACCTCGTTCAATACTGAAGGGCCCAAAAGCTTTTTATTTGGTTCATTTTCAAATATCTCAACCTTAACAGTTCTTTTTTCTCCATTGAAGTTAAATTCTTTTTTAATTTCCACTGAGCATGGGCTGTCTTTATCTTTGTTAGCTATGCAAACATCAATAAGCTCATTGGCAAAGTTGTAAATCTCATCCAATATAGGAACTTTATCAACCTTTATCATTCCTGCTATATCTCTATCACTCAACTTGTATTCATAAAACTGTGGATAAACCATTGCTCTAACATCCTCATAACCATAAATAATCATAGCCAACCTCTCAACACCTAAACCGAGGTTCATAACCGGCACATCTATGTTGTATTTTGATAAGGCAATTGGTGAGTAAACTCCAAAGGTCGCTACTTCAATCCACTCTCCCAATTTTGGATGGTATGCATAAACCTCTGTCTGAGTTTCTGGAGTATAATACTTGCTCTTTTTCTCATCAGGCCTAAACTTGAATTTTGTAAATCCAAACTGCTCTAACAACCCCTCAGCTACTATCTTTCCATCATCTATACTAACATCTTCACAAACAACAACACATGATGCAGAGTGATAAGCCATTAAATGGCTTCTATCTTCCCTCTGCTCTCTTCTGAAGCATCTATCAATTGAAAACAACTTTAAAGGAAGTTTTCTCTTTTTTATTAAACTGCTCAATGTAATAAACCATCCGGATGTCATATGGCTTCTCAACGTTAATGTTGTAGCCTCTGGCTTTAAATCTTTAAATTCAGGAAATGCAGTTTCCAGAACCTTTAATCCCATTTCATTATCTACATTTAATGCCTTAGCTATCTCAAATACTAAATCATCCCCATCTATAACTCCTTTTTTGTATGAATGGAGAACTTCCCTTAAGCTCTCTTTCTTTTCCTCATCTACATCTATCCCCAATTTTTTTATAATCTCAACTTTTTCATTACCTAAACCAACATCAGGTCTTGGCAAACCAGCTAAGTAAAAGCACCTATCTAAAACTGCCATTGCCTCAGGACCAAACTGCTTATAAATCTCTAATTCATCAACGATAACTGGATTAATCATCTCCTCAAATCCCATTCTTAAATATGCTTGCCTCAATCTTTCAATTGTTTCCATTACAGGATGTGGCTTTCCATACAATGGCTTTAATCTTGGATATTTTTCATCTATATGTTTATCTTTAATCAATGCCTTTGTCTCTCTCCACGCCTTTTCAAAATCTTTTTCTGCCAATTCTAAAACCTTTTTTGTATCAAATCTCATCATATCATCCCAATTATGTTTATTGAATTAATTAAAAATTAAATTAAAACTTTAGGCTGATTAAATCAGGTCTTGGTTTTTTAAATTTATACTCTCCCTTACAAACATCACAAAGCTCTCTAACTCCAATATTTATTACATCATCACTTCCAGGCAATACCCTA
Source organism: Methanocaldococcus fervens AG86 (assembly GCF_000023985.1). Taxonomy (GTDB): domain Archaea; phylum AGJL01; class Methanococci; order Methanococcales; family Methanocaldococcaceae; genus Methanocaldococcus; species Methanocaldococcus fervens. The sequence goes on along the minus strand of NC_013156.1, from coordinate 684,250 downwards.
ACAAATATCCAATCCGCATTTATATTATAGCTTTTAGCTAACTCCTCCAATTTATTTAAAATCTTCTCTTTAAATATTTCAACATCATCAATAAAAAGCCCCCTAACAGATATCATAATCCCTACACAGCCACATCTTGAGGCAAAAACATCCATCTCAGAAATAAAAATTTCCCTACCTAATAGCTTTATAAAAAACTTCTCAATTTCATCCCTATCTTTCAAAATTTTATTTTTCAATTTTTCACCTTTAAAGCATTCTCTGCCAACTCTTTACAAAAATTGCATTTACTACATAATTTATTGCATGATTTCCAATGCTCAACAGCCCCATCTAAAGCCCTATTATCTAAATAATAGAAATGTTCTAACTCTCTTGGACAATCCAGCAACTCCATTAAATTTCCTTCCCATTTTTCGTTTAAATAGGCGTTTAAAACTCTCTTTATCCAGCCAATTGGATGACTCCTCCCTGATATTTTAAATATATCAACTAAACCTTTATAATGCTTTAAATCTTCTGGTCTTATGAAAGGGCTTTTTACTATTAGCTCTTTTTTCTTAACTCTTAAGTTTATACATTTGTTGTAATAATAGTCATCCAAAGCAGGGATGTTTTGGGCGTTTGCATGGGAGAAGAAATTGAAGTGCTGTATCCTCATAGGGCATTTATATAGACAGGCTTCATTTACCAAAATCTTTAACCTACAGCTCACATTTTCTTTAATCTCTTCTATTATATCAAAATGCCTGTTTATTGAGCTGTCTAAGGTTATTGCATAAACCTCCTTCTCATCCCAAAACATGGCTTTATCTAAGCTATCAACTAAGGCAATGCATGAGACATTAACATCCAATCCATTACTTTTAGCTAAATCAACTAAATAAGGGTCTGATAAGGCAACACTATCAACACCAATGTTTTTTAGCTGGCTAAAAATCCAATTTATATAACTAATGCCTTTTGGAGTTAGATGAATTCCTCCAATGCATGAGGCGTTTATAACTACCTCAAATCTGATATTGTTTTTCTTTGCATAATTCACTTGCTTAGCTAAATCTTCAAAGCTTGGCTTGTATAATGTAGCCCTTCCAGTTCCTATAAACTCTGGAAATCCCATGTAAACTTCAAAACTCTCCTTTCTAAACTTTTTATTTATTTTTTTGAATTTGTTGATTTCGTCTACAATAATTTTTAAGGATTCAAAATTTCCAGGATGAGGAATGGAGAACAAATTACATCACCGTATAATCTTTTGAAATAAAAATAAAAAAGAAAAATAGCTACTCCTCGTCTTTAACGTAATTCCTTAATATCCCAATACCTTCTATTTCGCATTCTACGACATCTCCAGCTTTTAACTCACCAACCCCTGGAGGTGTGCCACTAGATATTATATCTCCAGGATATAAAGTCATTATTGAAGAAACAAATTCAACGAGTTCATAGACATCAAAAATCATGTTTTTTGTGTTTGATTTCTGCTTTATTTCTCCATTAACTCTACATTCTATGTTTAAGTTCATTGGATCAATGTCTTTAACAATTCTCGGCCCTATTGGACAGAATGTATCAAAAGATTTAGCCCTTGTCCACTGCCCATCCTTCTGCTGTATATCTCTTGCAGTTACATCGTTTAAAATTGTATAGCCCATTATGTAGTCATCAGCTTCATCTTTTTTAATATTTTTTCCTTTTTTTCCGATAACTATGGCTAATTCGACTTCATAATCTACTCTCTTAGAGATTTTTGGCTTTATGATGCAATCTTCATTATATATGATTGCAGAAGTAGGTTTTAAAAATATTATTGGGTATTCTGGAATTTCCATATTCAGCTCTTTTGCGTGGTCTATGTAGTTTAAACCAACGCATATAATTTTGGTTGGCCTAATTTCCCTTATGTCCATTTAACCACCGGTCTTACTTAGTCAGCTAAATTAAAATAGTTTAAAAAAAGCAAAGTTATAAAATAACTACCTTTCCATCAACAACGTCAATTTTAACTAAAGTTTTAATTTTGTATCCTGTCTTTTCTTCAACTATCTTTTTTCCTTCACCTCTTTCAATAACGCAAATTATATCTTTTATTTCAGCTCCAGCTTTTTTTAACGCCTCAATTATTGCTATCAATGTTCCTCCGGTGGAGATGACATCATCTATAATAACAACCTTATCCCCTTTTTCTATTCCATTTAGGTAAAGTTGTCCTTTACTATAGCCAGTTGATTGGAAAACAGGAATTTCTCCTGGTAATTTATATTCTCTCTTCCTCATAATCACATAAGGTATATCAGTATATAATGAAAGCGTTGTTACTAAAGGAATTCCCATTGCTTCAGCAGTAACTATCTTATCAACATCTTCAAAGTTTCCTATCTTTATTATTCTTGTTACAACTTCCCTCAACAATTTTGGATCAACTACTGGAACTCCATCACTTATTGGATGTATGAAATAATGATACTCTCCTCTTTTAACAATTGGACATGATTTTAATGTTTCTTCTAATAACAATGTTTCACCTCAGTTATTATTTTTAAATTTACAAAGTTTTATAAACTCCTGGTCGTGGTTCAAATATATCTCCTGATTCTTTTAACTCAGATAAATACTTTTCTAATTCTTCATCCGGAATATTAACCATTCCAGATAACTCCTCAAAAGTGATTTCTCCAAATTTATCAATGAGGGCTAAGATCTTATCTTTTATAACATCAGGATTTAAAATTTCAGCGTATATCTCCTCTTCCAAACTTTCTTCAAACGGCTCAGCTCTTTCTAATAAATACTTTCTCGTCTTTTTAATTTCTAAATCTCTAAGTTTTATCCATCTTTCATCCCTCTTTCTAACTATTTCAGCCATAACATATTTTTCTCCATCATATGTTCTCGGTCTTCCAATGACATCTACTATATCTCCCTCTTCAATGTACAACGGCTTTTCTTCAAAATATCTAACATTAGCTCCATCTACATAAAAAGATACAATGTTTCCAAAGCTTATGTTATCAACTTTCCCCAAAATTCTAACTCTCCTTACTTTTCTTCCATCTATAATTAAAGCGTTATCAATTACTTCATTATTCAAAAACTCTTCTGGATATATTTTATAAGCAATGTATCTCATTTTTTCCACCCCAACCTTTTAGTAAAAGCTTGACCAAAACGGATGCATTAAGGAAGGGCTTTCAGCCCTTCATAATGCCTCTTGGATTAAAGTGGGGCTGAACATAGTGAAGCCCCGCTCTGGAGTATGGCAATCGCCAATAGGCGAGTAATGAAATCCGTAGGATTTCATCTGATAGAGGCTATGCCTCTATGCATGTATTGCCTCGCTTCGCTTGGCAATGCCTCTTGGATTAAATTATGGAGATGAACGTTTCATAATGTTTCTTAATAAGTCTGATTATAGTTATACTGCAACTTTATAGAATTAAATCTCCTCTACACTTAAAAACAAACATTTTAGATACTCTGTTCCTTTAGAGGTTATTGGGTGATCTGGACTTTGTGAGCCATACTTTATAATCTTAGCCCATTTTTTTGCCTTTAAACATGCATCTATAACTAAAGCTTTAAATGCATCTGGTTCTACTGGCTGAGAGCATGAACAGGTAACTAACAACCTATCAGCCAATTTAGCCCCAAATCTATTTAACATGTGATATCCTCTTATAGCGGATTTTAACGCCTTTTTTGATTGAGCAAATGCTGGGGGATCTAGAACTACAACGTCAAATTTTTCTCCATCTTCTATAAACTCTTTCATAACTTCAAAGGCATTCCCTTCGATAAACTCATACTTATCTTTTGGAATATTATTCAGCTCCATGTTTTCCTCTGCAGTTTTTAATGCTTTTTTTGATAAGTCAACACCTACAACCTCAGCTCCCCTTATTGCCGCATGAACTGAAAACCCCCCAGTATAACAGCAGATGTCTAAAACCCTATCCCCCTCTTTTACAAACCTCTCAAGCTCCAACCTATTCTCCCTCTGATCTAAGAAAAATCCCGTCTTTTGCCCATCAAATCTAACTTTAAATTTAGCTTCACCTTCCTGAATAATTGTTTCTGTTTTTTCTCCAGCTAATATACCCTCAACTTCTGGTAGTCCAGCCCTCTTTCTATTTCTCCCAGAACTTTTTTCATATATGCTGTCAATGCCTAAATCTAAGAGAGTTTCAACAACAACATCTTTCATCTTCTCAATACCATAGTTGAATATCTGAACTGTGGCTATATCGTTATATTTATCAATAACCAACCCATTCAGCCAATCAGATTGTGTATAAACCATTCTATAAGTGTCTTTAAACCCTAATTTTAACCTATATTCATTTGCCTTAATTATCTTTTCCCTTATGTAATTTTCATCCAACTCCTCCTTTCTTAAAGTCATTATCCTTACTTCTCTTGGGTTTTTAAAACCTCTTCCTAAGAATTTTCCTCTTTTTGAATAAATATCAACAACATCTCCAATCTCAATACTGTCAAAGTCTTCTTTATTTAATATATTGTCCCTCGGAATAATTAAATTTCCTTTCTCTATAGCTGAATATCCTCCAAAATCAACATAAAGTTTTTTAACCATTATTCCACCATATTTATTTTTTTATTTTTCTTCTTTTTCGACTATTTTTAGTTTTTCTGTGTATTTACATTTTGGATAGTTTGAACAGCCAGCAAATTTCCCAAATTTCCCTTCTCTAATTACTAAATCTCCCCCGCATTTTGGACACTTGCCAACAACTTCTTTCTCTTTTTTATTTACCGGCTCAGTATATTTACACTTTGGATAATTGGAACAGCCATAAAAAGCTCCGTAAATCCCTTTCTTTAAAATTAAATCCCCTCCGCACTTAGGGCATTTTTTATTTTCTTCTTTAACTTCAACATATTTTAAAGGACATTCTGGATTAATACAAACCTCCTTGTCTCCGATTTTTAAGATAGGTGATTTACAAGCTTCACAAGATTTATTTGGAATTTTTATTCTTCCCTTATCTGGTAGAGAGTATTTTACATCACATTCAGGATAGTTAGAGCAACCAACAAACCTGCTTTTATTGTATCTAATTAAAATTAAATCTCCCCCACATTTTGGACATTTTCCTACAATTTTTGCTTTTTTATTTGTGGAATCTAAGTTTTTTATAAGATAAGTTCCAATATCTTTCTCTTTCTTTTTAAATTCTTCCAATATCTTCCTCAATTTCTTTTCTGCTTCTTCTAAAACATCATCTTTCTTAATTTTCCTAAACTGTATTTTTTCTAACTTCTCCTCTAAATCTCTTGTCATCTTTTCATCAATAATTTCTGGACAGAATCTTTTTAACGTTTCAATTACTGAAATTCCCAAGTCAGTTACTTTTAAAGAACCTTCATCTACAACGTAACCTCTTTTTATTAATTTATCTACAATCTCTGCCCTTGTAGCCTTTGTTCCTAATCCTTTTTTCTCTAATTCTTTAATTATGCTTGCGACAGTGTATCTTTTTGGTGGCTGGGTTTCTTTTCTCGTTATCGTTATTTTTTCAATATTTATTATATCGTTTTTCTTTAATGGAGGTAGCTCAACTTCATCAAATTTTGGGAAGTAGTAAATTTCATGCCAACCTTCTTTTACAGTCCTTGAGCCAGATAGCTTAAATATCTCCCCTTTAATGTCAATTTTTATGTTTAAATATTCTCTCTCTGCGTTATCCCAAAATGCAGCTAAAGTTCTTCTTGCAATTAAATCATAAATCTTTTTCTCCTTCTCAGAAAGTTCTTCCTTTGGGACATCTACAATATGTATGGCAGGATGTGCAGGATCTTCTTTCTTTCCCCCAACTGGTTTTAAATTATCTTTTAAAATTCTGCCTACCCATTTTCCATAAATTGGATGCTCTTTTATTATTTTTAAAATATCTTCTAAATATTTCCTATCTTTTGGAAGTTTTTGAGAGCTTGTCCTTGGATAACTAATAAGAGCTTTTTCATATAAATTTTGGGCAATTTCTTGCGTTTCTTTTGGAGATATTTTAAAATAGCTGTAAGCCTCTCTCTGTAAAGTCCCCAAATCAAATGGTGGAAGGGGCTTTATCTTTCTTTTTGTTTTCTTTACTTCTAAAACTTTGGCAGTTTTTTCATCTTTTATTTTTTCATAAATATTTTTTGCTTCCTTTTCATCCCAAAATTTTTCCTTTTCATGTATAGCTTTTAAATTATCCTTTAATAGAGCTTCAATAACCCAATATGGTTTTGGGACAAATTTTTTAATTTCTAACTCTCTTTCGGTTAAAAAAGCTAATGCAGGACCTTGGACTCTACCAATACTCATTGTTTTCCATCTATTCACTGCCCTTATGGCATTCATTAAAGCCCTTGACAAATTTATACCAAAATACCAATCTACAATATGCCTGCTCTCCCCAGCATCAACTAACCCATAATCAATTTCATCAGGATTTTCAAAAGCTTTAACGATCTCTTTTTTTGTTAATGATGAAAATCTCATCCTTTTTGCTTTTTCTCTTCCACAGCAATATTTTAATGCATGATAACCTATTAACTCCCCTTCAATATCCCAATCTGTTGCTACATAGAACTCATTTGCCTCTTTTGACAGTTTTTTTAATGCTTTTATGTATTTATTTACATACTCTTTTCCTTTATCAACGCTTGCGGGCACCCATTTTACATCAAAAACTGGATAGGTTCCAAATTCTTTATTTTCCTTCTCAACTAAAGTAAATAAATGTCCAACAGCACTCGCAACAATGATTTTTTTCCCATCTCTTTCTAATTCGTAGTATGGAACTCCATCAATGCTTTTTTTCTTAGCTTTTCCTAAAGCGTTTGCTATTTTTTTAGCAACACTGGGCTTTTCACATATTATTAATGCAGTCATAATTTCACGCAATCTTTTAGTAAAATTGAAAAATAAAATAAATTAAATTTGGTAAAAAAGATTTTATTTTTTTACGCAGTTTTCAACAAAATACTTATAAACTTTATATCCATCTTCGGAAAGTTCTGGATGGAAGGATAATGCCATATACTTTCCTTGTTTCACTCCAACTATTTTATCTCCCTCTCTTGCTATAACTTCAACATCATCACTTAAAATCTTATCTACTACTGGAGCTCTTATAAATACACCGTAAATTTTTCCTAAATCTTTAAATTCTATTTCTTTTTCAAAGCTGTCAACCTGCCTTCCATATGCATTTCTTTTAACCGTTATATCCATCAATTCCAATAAAATTTGATTAATTCCAGTACCTTTTGACAACAAAACCATCCCTGCACATGTCCCTAATATTGGCAAATCAGAATTTTTTATTTTTTCTAATAAACCATATTTTTTCATCAACTTTCCTATGGTTGTGCTCTCCCCTCCTGGGATTATTAACGCATCGATCCCTTCCAAATCTTCAGCTCTTTTAACTTTCTTTGCCTCATATCCTGCTTTTTTTACTGCCTCTTCGTGCTCTTCAACATCTCCCTGAATTGCTAATATTCCAATAATCATATTCCCCCTCATTTCAATTTATTGATGTTGTGATATGGCATTAACTTTTATAATATTATGCTTTAATTCTTATTCTTTGTTTTTTATTAAATTTAAATATTTAAATTGTGTTTATCTCGCTGAAAGAGTTTTATTTTCGAAATAATTAGTTTTTATAACTTATTTTTCTATTTTGGAAATTTTTATTGAATTTCACAGGGAAGTTTATTTTAGAAATTTTAAGTATTTAGATTAATTAAATTATATGGAATTTTTAAGAGTTTTTGGTCAATTATTTTGAAGTATGATTTCCACAATAAAAAATTATTATTTTAAAAAATAATTGCTTTAAAATTCTTTTTTAAGTCTAATAAGCAAAATTTATATGTATGCAGAGGTATATAAATGAATGAGGTTAAATACCCTTCGACTTATAAGGTAACGAAAAGCATAAATATTAAGAATGCTAAAAATATACTTATCTCAAATAATTGCCCTGTTAAAATCAGACCGGAACGGTATGGAAATTGAAGGCGTATTTGAATTTGATGACTGCAAGGTGTTAAAATCAGACCGGAACGGTATGGAAATTGCCTTTTTAAGTGCTTTCAGCTTTTCAGCTAATGAGTTAAAATCAGACCGGAACGGTATGGAAATCCTCTAAGGGTCTTGGTAGATAGTAAGGACCATAATCCCAAGTTAAAATCAGACCGGAACGGTATGGAAATTAGTTGCTTGTTCCTACATCTATCTTGGCTATTTTTCCGTTAAAATCAGACCGGAACGGTATGGAAATCATACTCTTTTCTTGTTTCATTATCTGGTATATAATTGTTAAAATCAGACCGGAACGGTATGGAAATGGAGGAGTTAAAGAAGAAGGAGAAGAGGCTGGAATTTAAGTTAAAATCAGACCGGAACGGTATGGAAATGCAACGGCAGGTCTTTTATTTTCTCTGAGAGATTTTTGTTAAAATCAGACCGGAACGGTATGGAAATCAGAAGCGAGATTTCTGACTGCAAAAGTTTATGTAGAGTTAAAATCAGACCGGAACGGTATGGAAATGAATCGGCAACATTACAGCACATAGAGCAAATAGTTAAAATCAGACCGGAACGGTATGGAAATAGTAATGAACGCATACCTGAGCGAGTGTGTATTATAACCAGTTAAAATCAGACCGGAACGGTATGGAAATGCTGAAAAGGCTATAAAGAAGAAAGAGAAGCTTAAACAAAGTTAAAATCAGACCGGAACGGTATGGAAATGATGATAGTATAGAGCTTACAGCTGTTTATAGTGGGTTAAAATCAGACCGGAACGGTATGGAAATTTATCATACTCACTTCTTAGCTGTTTAATAACATATTGTTAAAATCAGACCGGAACGGTATGGAAATAAACATTACTCTCTTCCTGCAGTTAACGGATATTTCTTCAATGTTAAAATCAGACCGGAACGGTATGGAAATATGTTAGTTTTTGTAACTTTACAATCCAATGTTACAGTTAAAATCAGACCGGAACGGTATGGAAATACTGTTGTATCAAACCACAATATCTTAGTGTCGTTCGGGTTAAAATCAGATCGGAACGGTATGGAAATTAGTTATATGAATAATTAAATAAAATAAAAATAGAAAAGAAATTTTTAGAAATAAAATTTTGCTCCCTGTCGGCTACCTCTTTTTTTCAATATCTCATTTACTCTGTTCATAACTTTAAACCTATTTAAGTCCCATTCTGGAGAAATTTTAATCTCTCCTGGAACCTTATCCTTTGAAAGCCTTTGAATTAATACATAAGGAGATAAATGCTCTAAAAAATCACAAACCAAATTCACATACTGTTTTTCGTCTAAAGTTCTATACTCTCCCATCCAATACATCTCCTCCAATTTTGTATTTTTAATAACCACTAACGGGTAAATCTTAACTGATTCAACCCCCAATAAAGATAATATTTTTGCCGTCTCCATCATTTCCTTCCAACTTTCTCCTGGCAATCCTAAAATAATATGTCCACAAACTTTTATCCCTCTTTTATGGCATTCTTTTATTGCATTTATTGTGTCAGATACGTTATGCCCCCTATTTAAAATCTCAAGTGTTTTTTGATGCATACTTTGAATGCCCAAATCTATCCATATATCATAGCCATTTTCAACATACTCCTTTAATATATCAAGTTTTTCTTTTTCTAAGCAATCTGGCCTGGTTCCTATAGACAATCCAATAACATCCTCATACGATAAACAAAAATCCCAGATTTCTTTTAATTTTTCTGCTGGCGCATATGTGTTAGTTCCAGGATAGAAGTAGATGTGAAATTTTTCAAATCCTTTCTTTTTTTGATTTTCCATTTGTTTTTCAATCTGTTCTTTTAGTGGGATTTTTGCATTGCAGTATTTAACTGATATCGGCCTTCCCATTTCTGGACAAAAAATACACCCTCCATTTTTTTTATGTGGACATCCAAGCCCAATATCAACTGGAATCTTAAAAATCCTCTCTTTAAATTTTTTCTTTACATATATTCCATATTGAGCGAATAAATAGCCTTCTTTATAAATTTCATCGATTATTTTAATGTCTTCATCGTTAAACATAACAATCCCCAAACCAATAACTAACATTTAATATCAATTTGATGTAGAGTTATCTATTTATTAAGGAAATAGCTATTATAAAAACATAATAATTTTGAATATGCGGTGATGATTATGGAACTTCACATAGATGAGAAGAGGTTGTTAAAGATTTTCCAAGATAACAACAGGGAAGAGTTTGATTTAAATGAATTAGAAAGATTTATGCCAAAAGAGAAGATTTTGAGAGTTTCTCTATGGCTGAAAGGGAAGGGTTTGGCTGAAACAGAAGAGAAGGTTAAGAAAATAGTAAAGGTTATCAATGAAGAGGATTTTCCAGAGAGGAAAATTGCCAAATATTTAAAACAGCAAAACAAAAACGAAATTGAAATTAAAAACTTAAAAGATATCTTACCAAAAGAGGAGATTAACGCAGCTTTGGGAGCCATAAAAAGAAAAGGAATAGCAAAGATTGAAAAAGGAAAAATTATTTTCGATAACTTGGATTACGAAGATGTTGAAGAAGAAGTGTTGAAAAAAATTAAAGAATATAAATATTTTGACAACTTTAGCGAAGAGGAAAAGAAAATCATAGAGATTTTAAAAAAGAGAGGATATGTAGATTTTGATGAGGAGAAAGAAATAAAGATAAAATTAACTGAAAAAGGAAAAGAGTTTATAAAAGAACCTATTGAGATTGAAGGGGAGATAACTCAGCTAACAAGAGATATAATAATAAGTGGAAAGTGGAAAAAAGCTTATATCAGACCTTATGATGTTAAAGTTCCTACAAAGCCAGTATATCCGGCTAAAATCCATCCATTAACAAGAATTATCAGAGAGGTTAAAGAGATTTTATTAGCAATGGGATTTAAAGAGGTTAAAAGTCCAATAGTTGAAACAGAGTTTTGGAACTTTGACATGCTCTTTGAGCCACAAGACCATCCAGCAAGAGAGATGCAAGACACTTTCTTCTTAAAATATCCAAAAGTTGGGGATATTTCAGAAGATTTATTGGATAAGGTCAGAGAGGTTCATGAAAGATGCTGGAAATATAAATTTGATGAAAATGTTTCAAAGAGATTGATTTTAAGAACTCACACAACTGCATCATCTATAAGATATTTAGCTTCATTGTCAGATGATGAAAAAAACAAGCCACATAAAGTATTTTGTATAGATAGGGTTTTTAGGAATGAGGCTATTGATTATAAACACTTACCAGAGTTTTATCAGTGTGAAGGAATTATAATGGATGATAACGTTAATTTCAACAACTTAATTGGCGTTTTAAAAGAATTTTTGAATAGATTAGGTTTTGAGAAGGTTAGATTTAGACCAGCTTATTTCCCATTTACTGAGCCATCATTGGAGGCAGAGGTTTATTTAGAAGGAAAAGGATGGTTGGAAATTTTGGGGGCAGGAATATTTAGGCCTGAAGTTTTGGATCCAATAGGCATCAAAAAACCAGTTTTAGCATGGGGTATAGGGTTTAGTAGGTTGGCTATGTTGAGATGTGGATTAACTGATATTAGGGATTTGCATAAGAACGATTTAGACTGGTTGAAGAGAGTCTAACAACCTTTTAGTGAAACTTTTAGAAAAAGTTTCATCAAAACATCTCTATATAAGAGGGCTTAAAATGGAAGAAATAATTAAAAATGCATTCATCGAATCAATCAACAATACAAGAAGAGGAGATAAAAGAGAAGAAGTAAAGAAAATTCAGGAAAAGATAATTAATGCAAAAAAAATTGTTGTTGCTACAAACAATCAAAAGAAATTTAAAGTAATAAGAGATATTATGTTAAGAATTTGTAATGCAGAGATAAAAATGCTTAACATAGATACAAGATTTGCTGATTTAACGCGAATGCCAGCTTTAAACAAAGGATTAATGGCTGTTGATACTGAAAAAGCTGATTTATACATTGCGAGAGGAAGATTGGGAGTTCCTGGCTCTGGTTCTATGCTTATAATATTGGATGAGAAGGGAAGAGTTTTAACAGCGGCTTTATCTCCTTCATCAGTTATTCATAAGGAGGATATTGAGGAGAGAATAAAAAAAGAGCTAATTGAGGCTTTAAAGAGGATTGGAATTGACATTTAATTTTTATATTTTTTCGTTTGGAGGTGGAGTTATGAAGTATGGGATAACTGAAACAGTAAAAACAATTGATACAAAAACAAGAGTTATTGATATAATTACTGAAATAGCTAAGAAAAAATATAATGCAATTAGAAATTTTTTGGAGGGAGAAGAGTTTAAGGAGGTTGTGGTATTTGGAGTTTATTTGTGGGGAAATTATGTAGCTCAAAAGTTATCAAAATATGCTGAAAAGGTTTATTTGGTCGATATCTACGAATTTATGAAAGGATTTGTCTCAAATAACAGCATAGAATTTTTGAGTTTAAATGAATTTAAATTAAAGTTTATGAAAAATGAGGTAAATCCTGATTTAATTGTTGATTTAACTGGATTAGGGGGAATTGAGCCAGAATTTTTAGCCAAGTTTGATCCAAAAGTTGTTATTGTTGAAGACCCTAAGGGAGTTTTTGATGTTGATATTTATGAAGCTGATAACACCTACAAAAGAGTAGCTCCATTTATTGAGAAGGCAAAGGTAGGAATTTTAAAAACATACAGAAAGGCAAAAGTATCAAAAACGTCTGGAACTATGACTTTAACAATTGACACAATAGTTGATGCCTCAAGAGAAATAACATCTTTAGATGGAGTTTTATATGCAATCCCAAATCTTAGGTATTATGAAGGGATTCTCTTCCATGAAAACGATATTCACAAATTTTTATCTGAAATTTCACAGCCAGCAATCACCATAAGTTCCTTAAATGATGTGTTAGATGAGGCTGAGGAAATATTATCAAATAACGTTAATTCAATCTATTCTTTTGTTGAAAAACTTTAATTTCTATTTTATTTTAAAAATAAATTAAAATAAAAGTTCTTCTGAGGGATAGTATGAAAGTTTCTATTATTGGAGCTTCTGGTAGAGTTGGGAGTGCAACAGCTTTGTTATTGGCCAAAGAACCTTTTATGAAGGATTTGGTTTTGATAGGGAGGGAACACTCAATAAACAAATTAGAAGGATTAAAAGAGGATATTTACGATGCCTTAGCAGGAACGAGGAGTGATGCAAACATATACGTTAGCAGTGATGAAAATTTGAAAATCGTGGATGAAAGTGATGTTGTAATAATAACGAGTGGTGTTCCAAGAAAAGAGGGAATGAGTAGGATGGATTTAGCAAAAATAAATGCAAAAATTGTTGGTAACTATGCTAAAAAAATAGCTGAAATATGTGATACAAAGATATTCGTTATAACAAATCCTGTAGATGTGATGACATATAAGGCTTTAGTAGATTCAAAATTTGAAAGAAATCAGGTTTTTGGTTTAGGGACACACTTAGATTCTTTGAGGTTTAAGGTTGCTATTGCCAAATTCTTTGGAGTTCATATTGATGAAGTCAGGACAAGAATTATTGGAGAGCATGGAGACACCATGGTTCCTTTATTGAGTGCTACATCCATCGGAGGAATTCCAATAGACAAATTTGAAAAATTCAAGGATTTGCCTATTGATGAGATTATAGAGGATGTTAAAACAAAGGGGGAGGAGATTATTAGATTAAAAGGAGGTTCTGAATTTGGACCAGCAGCAGCTATTTTGAACGTAATTAGGTGTATTGTAAATAATGAAAAGAGGCTATTAACCTTATCTGCCTACGTGGATGGGGAGTTTGATGGAATTAGAGATGTTTGTATAGGGGTTCCAGTTAAAATTGGAAAGGATGGAGTTGAAGAAGTTGTATCAATCGAGTTGGATAAAGATGAGTTTACTGCATTTAAAAAATCAGCTGAACTCATTAAAAAATACTGTGAGGAAGTTAAAAACTTATAATTGGTGTTAGTAATGTGGAAAGCTAATATTGGTAAATTAATGCATGCCTTAAATGCTTTTAAAGGTTCTAAGCCATTATTTGAAACGGATGAGATGTTAATGGTTAAGGGGGTTTGTAGAGATGAAGAGTTTGAAAAATTTGATAACATTAAAGATTACCTAATCGAAAAATTGAAAAAAGAAGGGTATGAGATAGTTGATGATGTTGATGAGATAGATAAATTTGTTAGTAGAATAAATGAGATTTTAAATGAAAATCCTCTCTACCCTGACACTTTTGGTTTTGAAAGAATGAAAGAGAGTTTTGAAATGATTGGATGTGAGTGTGATTATATTATAGCTAAAAAAAGAAATATAATGGTTGGAGTTTGCATGTATTTTGATAAAAAACTAAAAAACCCAAAATTTGTTGAAGTTGTTGGGGTTTTATTCACTTCTTCTTAATTTTTGTGAAATATCTTCCCCCACACATTCATTCTTTAAAAATTTTATCCAAAAGTTTGTTTTCACTTTCCATTATATTTTTGATAAGGTCATCAGATATTTTTGGAGATATTTCATTCTTTAAAATTTTTAACATTTTAATTTCATTATTTATTTTTTCCTCCCTCAATTTTTTATATTCATTCATTGTTGATGTTTTATTCTTAGTTAATATACAATACACCCCAACTAATCCAGTAGATGTTAGCAACATTAAAAAAATGATTATTTCCATGGTATTACCCAATACAACGAATTTATAAATGGATTTGTTATTTAATAGATATATAAATTTTACTAAATAAATATATAAAATCTTTATTTACATTTGTTTTGAGAATGTTATATCTAAGCTCATATCAACACTTTTTACTGAATGTGTTAGCATTCCAAGGGAAATAACATCAACATTGTATTTTGCATATTCTAAAATATTCTCTTCCCTAATTCCTCCACTAACTTCAATTATTGGTCTAAATCCGGTAGTTTTTTTAAAATCATCAATTATATTTAAAGCTTTTTCAACATCTTCTGGTTTAAAGTTATCGAGCATTATTATATCAGCTCTCTCCTCTAAGGCTTCTTTCAACTCATCAAAGTTGCTAACCTCAACCTCAATCTTCTTTGTAAAGCTAACATTTTCCCTAGCTTTCCTTATAGCCTCTTTTATTCCGACTATTGCTATATGATTATCTTTGATTAAGACACAATCATCTAATCTAAATCTATGTGTATCTCCTCCTCCAACATAAACTGCATATTTTTGTAGAGGAGATAATAAGGGAAGAGTCTTCCTCGTGCATGCAATTTTAACTTTTTTATTAACTTTTCTAACTTTTTTAACTATTCTGTTTGTTATCGTGGCTATTCCAGAGAGATGCATCAACAAATTTAAAGCAGTTCTTTCAAGCATTAATATGGTTTTTGCATCACCTTCAAGCTCTAATATATTTCCATAAGCTTCATCTCCATCGTTAAATAACTTTTTGCATTTAATGCCATACTCTTCAAAAAACGCAACAATAAAATCAACTCCACAAACAATGCAAGGTTCCTTAGATTTAATAACTCCTTTAGCTTCTACACCTTCTGGAATTGTTGAAGCCGTGGTTATATCTCCAAATCCGATATCGTATTCCAAAGATTTTTTTAATAGTTTGAGGGCGTAATCTTTGAGCATAGTCTCCCCTATAAGATAGTTTCTAAATTTTATTAATAAACCTTAAATAATAAAAACTTTTGTTTTGAAAATATAAAATACAGCTGTGTGATATAATGCTTAAAACACTGCCACCAACTTTAAGAGAGAAAAAGAGATATATTGCTTTTAAAATATTGTATGATGAAGAATTAAAAGAAGGAGAGGTTGTTAATTTAATTAGAAAAGCTGTTTTAGAATATTATGGCTTTTGGGGAACATCTAAAGCAAATCCATGGCTCGTTTATTACGATTTCCCCTATGGAATTTTGAGATGTCAAAGGGAAAATGTTGATTATGTAAAAAGCTCTCTAATTTTAGTTAGAGAATTTAAAGAAAAACCAATAAATATCATCTGCTTAGGGGTTTCCGGAACAATAAGAAAAGCAAAGATTAAATTTTTAGGTATAGAAAAACCAAGAAGATGGTTTGTAGTCAGAAGAGAAAGATTAAGGGCAAAAAAACAAAAATAATGTTTGGTGGTCTTATGGAAATGAAAAATGTGAATGTTGGGCTGTTTGGGCATATCGACCATGGAAAAACAGAATTGGCAAAACAATTAACTGAAATAGCTTCAACATCTGCATTAGACAAACCAAAGGAGTCTCAAAAAAGAGGAATAACTATTGATTTAGGCTTTTCTTCTTTCACTTTAGACAATTACAGGATTACCTTAGTTGATGCTCCTGGACACTCTGAGCTAATAAGAACTGCCATTGGGGCGGGGAGTATCATAGACGCTGCTTTATTGGTTGTTGATGCTAAAGAAGGACCGAAGACACAAACAGGAGAACATTTGTTGGTTTTAGATTTATTGGGCATACCTACAATCGTTGTCATAAATAAAATAGATATAGCAAGTGATGAAGAGATTAAAAGAACTGAAGCTTTTATGAAGCAGATATTAAACTCAACAATTAATTTAAAAAACTCCAAAATTGTTAAAATTTCTGCAAAAACTGGAATTGGAATTGAAGAGTTAAAAAAAGAACTAAAAAATTTATTGGATAGTATAAACATCAATAGGGAAGTAAATAGCTATTTAAAAATGCCTATCGACCATGCATTTAAAATAAAGGGTGTGGGGACTGTTGTAACGGGAACAATTCATAAAGGAAAGGTTGAGGTTGGAGATACATTAAAAATCTTACCAATAAACCATGAAGTCAAAGTTAAGAGCATACAATGTTTTAAACAAGATGTTGATATAGCTTATGCTGGAGATAGGGTGGGGATGGCTTTAATTGGCGTAGAGCCAGAAAGCCTGTTTAGGGGATGTATTTTAACATCGGAAGATACAAAATTAAAGGTCATAGATAAGTTTATAGCTAAAGTAAAAATCTTAAATTTATTTAAATACAACTTAGCTCCAAAAATGAAGGTTCATATAAATATAGGGCTTTTGACAGTCCCAGCAACAATAATTCCATATAAAATGGAGAAAGTTAACGATAAAGAAGTGCCTATTGTTTTAGAAGAAATTAAAGGAGGGGATTCTTGCTACTGTATTTTTAAATTAGATGAAAAAGTCGTCGTTGATGAAGGAGACAAGGTTTTAATAATGAGGTTAGATTTGCCACCAACAACATTAAGAATTTGTGGATTTGGAGAAGTTATTGGCTTTGAAGATTTAGAGCTTAAAAAGATAGTTGTTAAAGAAGGAAGAGTTGTTAAGAAAAAAGATAAAACCTATGTTGAAGGTTTGGCATCTTCCAAATCAGCTGGGGAAAAACTTATTGGGGAAAAAGTTTATGTTCCGGATAAAAATATATGGGGAATTATAAAGGGAACGTTTGGAACTAAAGGAAGCTTGATTGTTGAATTTAACGGAGATATTGATGGTGGGGAGAGAGTTGTATTAAAAAGAGTTAGAAGATGGGGATAAACCACATTATTTATATAATGAGAATAACAAAACAATTTATATTATTGTTAACTGTGTTGGTGAGAGTTGTGTATGTGGTTGATTTGCCATATAAAAAATTGGGTGTAGAGCTTGAGGGAAAACAGTTAATTTTTAAAATGAAATCTAAAGATGTTGAAGAGAGCATAAGGATGAATTTTGAATCAGCTGCTTTATTAAAAATTTTAATGGAACAGGGGGTTTTAGTAGCAGAAAAAATAAACAAAGATTTTAAAAAAGATAATATAAAAATTCATGACATTCAAGATATTGGAACGGTTTTTGGTGTTGATGGAAGAATTTCAATTGGTGTTTTGCCTGCTGATGAAAATAGGGTGGCTTCAATCCT
Organism: Methanocaldococcus fervens AG86; assembly: GCF_000023985.1. Taxonomy (GTDB): domain Archaea; phylum AGJL01; class Methanococci; order Methanococcales; family Methanocaldococcaceae; genus Methanocaldococcus; species Methanocaldococcus fervens. The sequence goes on along the minus strand of NC_013156.1, from coordinate 666,306 downwards.
CGTTGGATTTCATAAGGATGATAGGCATATAGCGGTTGTAGTAAAACCAAAGAAAATAGCTTTATTGAGCGTTATAATCACAAAACTCATAAGTGAAAACATAAAATTGGATTAAGTTACATCCTCTATTTTTAACTGCTTCCCTTTACCAACAACTTCATAAAAATCAATGGCAATGACTTTTATCTTTTCATCAATCACGTAGTTTTTCCCGTTGGTTGATAAAAGATAAGGATTTATAAATAATATTTCTCCATTAAACTTTACAGCTAAATATGGCTTTCCTCCAAAGGTTTTTGAGAAATCTATAAGCTTTTCAACATCTTCTCTGCTTATATAAAATCTATTTTTTGAAGATGATTTACATTCAAATATTAAAATCTCCCCATCTCTTCCTGCTATTAAATCAACTCCTTTACTTCCAGCACTTCTAACTACTGCAAATCCCTCCTTTTCTAAAAGTTTTTTTAATTCTCTTTCGAAAGCACTACCTTTTCTATATTTATGCCTCATTTTTGCTCCCTAATACCTTCTCAACTATATTTTTAAATTCTTCAACCGGTATCTTACTCTCTCTCTTTATTAGCTCCCTCTCTTTAGCTAAAACCTCTTCCATAGGCGTTAATCCTTCTTTTTCAATTTTGTCCAATGCCAAACCAATTTTATCTAAAACTGCCTGCTCAGCTTCTAATTGGTGAAAGCCCTCCCTTGGCCCTCCTCCTCTAAATGCCCTACATCTCCTCTCATCCCAAATAGGGTAACCTCTATCTTTACAAAATATCCTATTTTTTTCAAAATTTCTAATATCTTGTGCTAATTTATCAACTAATTCTTCCTCCCCTTCAATATATGCCCCAAAACATGTCTCTTTTACGACAATGGGCTGTTTTAGTGAGTTTAAATATCTTGTTAATTTTCCTGGATTAGTTAATGCGTTTTCAGCTAAAACTATAACCTTGGTCTTTTTCATCATTCCACCATAAAATTTATAATTAATTTAAAATTTGCCCTTATCTCTTATAAATGTTGCTCTATAAATTTAAAATTTTAAACAATATAAAATATAAAAATAGCAAAAAGAGAAATAAAATTTAAAATTTATAAGTCTCTTGGATCTACTAGTTCTCCCTTAACAGCACACGCAGCAGCGGTTATTGGTGATGCTAAGTAAATTTCCGCCTCTAATGAACCCTGTCTACCTCTAAAGTTTCTGTTTGATGTTGAAACACAAACCTCTCCAGGCCCTAAAACTCCATATAATGAACCCATACATGCAGAGCATGAAGGGTTTGTAACAACACATCCATACTTTAAGAATTTCTCAATTATTCCCGCTTTTAAAGCTTTTAAATACTCTTCTCTTGAAGCAGGAGTTACAACAACTCTAACGTTATCTGCTATACCTCCATGCTTATCTATAATTTCAATAGCCATTTTTAAGTCTTCAAATCTTCCGTTTGTGCATGAACCAATGAATACTTGATCTATAGGTCTTCCAGCCACCTCTCTTGCAGGCTTAACGTTATCTACATTGTGTGGGCATGCAAAGACCGGCTCTATTTTATCTGCTTCAATCTCATAAACTTCAGCAAATTCAGCGTCTTCATCTCCTTTTATTATTTCAAATGGTCTTTCAGTTCCATGTTTTTTCATAGCTTCTTTTACATACTGTACAGTTTTTTCATCTGGCTCTATAATTCCAGTTTTTCCTCCCATTTCAATAGCCATGTTTGTCATTGTCATTCTTGATGCAATACTCATCTTTTTAACAGTTTCTCCACCAAACTGGCAAGCTTTGTATGTAGCCCCATCAACACCAACTTCTCCTATAATTGATAAAATAACATCCTTTGAAGTAACATAAGGTTGCAAATCTCCGGTAATGTTGAAGTAAATTGTTTCTGGAACTTTAAACCATAATTTACCTGTTGCAAATACGTGAGCCATGTCAGTTGAACCAATTCCAGTAGCAAAAGCTCCAAAAGCTCCATGTGTGCATGTGTGGCTGTCAGCACCAACAACAACCTCTCCAGGAGCTACATGTCCTTTTTCTGGCAAAACTTGATGGCAAACTCCTTCTCTAATGTCGTAGAAGTATTTAATGCCTTGCTCTTTAACAAATTTTCTCATTAATATGTGGTTTTCAGCAGCTTTTATACTGTCAGCTGGAACTTGGTGGTCAAATAAGACAACGATCTTTTCTGGATCCCAAACTTTCTCAATTCCATACTCTTTTAATGTATTTACTGTTAAAGGGCCAGTAATGTCATGAACCATAGCCACATCTATATTTGCCATTACAATGTCTCCTGGACTAACCTCTTTCTTTCCAGAAGCCTTTGCTAATATTTTTTCTACAATAGTCATTCCCATATTTTCACCTTCATTAATTGATAAATGTTAAAATGATGACATTTAATATTTATAATAGTCATATAAAAAACTTACAAATAGTCCTCGATGATGAGTAATAGAAGCTGAGATGTGATGAACCCTTTGGGGTATCTGAGAGGGCTTTTAAAAAAATTTTATTATTGCTAATTTGGTGATATTGTGATTATTGATCATATTATTAAAAAAGCCAAAGATATTACAAATAATTATAAATTTAAAATACTTGATTTCTCTTTTGCCCTTCCATACAGCTATGTGTTGATTGAAAAGGATGGCAAAAAATCTTTAGGAGTGGCTATGACACTGTTAGAGGAATATAAAGGACATAGTGAGAAGAGAAAAGTAGATTTTGGAGAGAAAACAATTGAAGATTTTATAACTATGGCTAATGATTTAGATGTAATCAATAGAACCCTTGGATTAGCCGCTATAAATGCTGTTTCTCAATATTTCATTAAATTAAATGAAGATGATTATAAAAGGGATGTAATAAATTTGATTTTGAATAAAAAAGGAATTAAGAAAATTGCATTTATTGGAAATATGATGCCATTGGTCAAAATGCTAAAAGAAAAAGGAGATTTTGAGTTTTATGTTTTTGAGAGGAATCCAAAAATTTCAACACCAGAAACGATAAGTGATGCTTTTGAATATACTTTATTACCAAAGATGGATGCAGTTTTAATTAGTGGAACCTCTATATTAAATAACAGTTTGGACATGATATTAGATAGGGCTAAAAATGCTAAGTTAAAGATTTTAGTGGGACCTAGTGCTCAAATACTTCCAGAATTTGTTAAAGGTTATGGAATTGACTACATCGCCTCAACTCATATATTAGGTATTGATAAAGCCTTATATAATTTAAAGCTCGGCTCCTCTTTTGGATTGTTTAAGAAATATTCGAAAAAATACATTGTTAAAGTATAAAAGCCAGATATCATTTTTTAAATTTAAGGCATAATATATAAATCACAAACCTTAAAGTAGTTTTTTATTTTAATAATTTACGATATTACAATCATTAATGGTGATAGTTTGTTAATTGTAAAAAAGACTGACAGATTGGAAGGAACTGTTAAAGCCCCACCTTCAAAATCATACACTCATAGGGCTGTTATTGGGGCTTTCTTAGCTGAAGGAGAAAGTGTAATAAAAAATCCCCTTTGGGGAGCTGATTGCCTCTCCTCAGTTCATGGATGTAGGATGTTGGGAGCAGATATTGAATTAGATAAAGATAAAGATAAGTGGATTGTTAAAGGTGGGGAGTTAAAAACACCAGATAACGTTATAGATATTGGAAATAGTGGAACAACATTAAGGATTTTAACATCAATAGCTTCACAGATACCAAAAGGATATGCAATTTTAACTGGAGATGATTCAATAAGAAGGAGACCAATGCAACCTTTGTTAGATGCTCTAAAACAGCTGAATATAGAGGCATTTTCGTCAAAAATGGATGGAACTGCACCAATAATTGTAAAGAGTGGAGAGATTAATGGAAATAAAGTAGAGATTAGAGGGGATATTAGCTCTCAATTTATCACATCTTTGATGATGCTCCTTCCATTTAATAAAGAAGATACTGAAATAATATTAACAACCCCATTAAAATCAAAACCTTATATTGATGTTACATTAGATATATTAAGTAAATTTGGTATAAAGATTGATGAAACAGAAAAAGGATTTTTAGTTTATGGAAATCAGAAATATAAAGCTATAGATTATATTGTTGAAGGAGATTACTCCTCCGCATCATATTTAATAGCAGCAGGAGTTTTAATAAATTCAAATATAACAATTGAAAACCTATTTGCAGATTCAAAGCAGGGCGATAGGGCGATAATTGATATCGTTAAAGAGATGGGAGCTGATATTAAAGTTAAAAAAGATAAGGTTATTGTTGAAGGAGAATATAACTTAAATGGAATAGATGTAGATGTTAAAGATATCCCTGATTTGGTTCCAACCATTGCAGTTCTTGGATGCTTTGCAGAGGGGAAGACAGAAATCTACAATGGAGAGCATGTTAGGTTGAAAGAATGTGATAGGTTGAGGGCTTGTGCAGTAGAGTTAAAAAAGATGGGAGCAGATATTGAAGAGAAACCAGATGGTTTGATTATAAGAGGGGTTAAAAAGCTGAGAGGAGCTAAATTGAATACTTATAACGACCATAGGTTGGTTATGGCATTCACCGTTGCTGGATTAAAGGCAGAGGGAGAGACAATTATTGAGGGAGAGGAAGCTGTAAAAATATCATTCCCAAATTTTGTTGAGGTTATGAGAAGTATAGGAGCTAATATTGAGATAAGATAAAAGATGCTGGTGGTGTTTATGGACTTTTTGTTTGAGAATAGCTGGAAGGCAGTTTGTCCTTACAATCCAAAGTTGGATTTGAAAGATATCTACATATATGACACAACCTTAAGAGATGGAGAACAAACACCGGGAGTTTGCTTTACAAAAGAACAAAAATTAGAGATAGCGAGAAAGTTGGATGAACTTGGATTAAAGCAGATTGAGGCAGGTTTTCCAATTGTATCTGAGAGAGAGGCGGATATAGTTAAAACAATAGCAAATGAAGGGTTGAATGCTGATATCTTAGCTTTATGTAGAGCTTTAAAGAAAGATATCGATAAGGCAATTGAATGTGATGTAGATGGGATAATTACATTTATTGCAACATCTCCCCTCCATTTAAAATACAAATTTAATGGCAAAAGCTTAGATGATATTTTAAACATGGGAGTTGAAGCTGTTGAGTATGCAAAAGAACATGGGTTGTTTGTTGCTTTCTCTGCCGAAGATGCTACACGAACGCCAATAGAAGATTTAATTAAGGTTCATAAAGCCGCTGAAGAGGCTGGAGCTGATAGAGTTCATATTGCAGATACAACTGGATGTGCTACACCACAAAGCATGGAGTTTATCTGCAGAACGTTAAAAGAGAATTTGAAAAAGGCACATATTGGAGTTCACTGCCACAACGACTTTGGATTTGCAGTTATAAACTCAATATATGGTTTAATTGGAGGAGCTAAAGCAGTTTCTACAACAGTTAATGGAATTGGAGAGAGGGCTGGAAATGCTGCTTTAGAAGAGCTGATTATGGCTTTAACTGTTTTGTATGATGTTGATTTGGGATTAAATTTGGAAGTGCTTCCAGAACTTTGCAGAATGGTTGAGGAGTATTCAGGAATAAAGCTTCCAAAGAACAAACCAATAGTTGGAGAGTTGGTTTTTGCTCACGAGAGTGGAATACATGTGGATGCAGTTATTGAGAATCCATTAACCTATGAGCCATTCCTTCCAGAAAAAATAGGGCTTAAAAGAAACATTTTGTTAGGAAAGCATTCTGGATGTAGGGCTGTTGCCTATAAGTTAAAGCTTATGGGTATTGATTACGATAGAGATACGTTGTGTGAAATCGTTAAGAGAGTTAAGGAAGTTAGAGAAAGTGGTAAATTTATAACTGAGGAAGTGTTTAAGGAGATTGTTGATGAAGTTTTAAGAAAGAGAAATAAAATTAAAGAATAAATAAAAAATAAAAAACTAATAAAAACTAAAAATAAAGGGGGATATGATGAAATTGTTTGAATATCCTGGAGCTCAAAATACTGAAGAGACATTGAAAATAGCTGTAGAGAGGGCTAAAAAAGGAGATATAAAAAGTATAGTTGTTGCATCATCCACAGGAGAGACTGCTAAAAAATTACTTGATTTGTTGGAAAAAGAAGGTTTAAATTTAAATGTTGTTGTTGTCACATACCACCAGGGATTCTATGGAGAGGATATAATTTCAATGGACAAAGAGGTTGAGGAGGAGTTAAAAAAGAGGGGAGCAAAGGTATTTAGGGGAAGTCATGCTTTAAGCGGAGTTGAGAGAGGAATATCAAATAAATTAGGAGGTTATGGACCGGTTCAAGTTATAGCAGAAACTTTGAGAACTTTTGGACAGGGAGTTAAGGTTTGTTATGAAATAACAGTTATGGCATGTGACGCAGGTTTAATAAAGGCAAAAGAAGAGGTTATAGCTATTGGAGGAACTTCAAAAGGAGCTGATACAGCAATGGTCATAAAACCTGCAAACATGAATACCTTCTTTAATATAGAGGCAAGAGAGATTTTATGCATGCCAAGAATAAAAAAGAAAGTGAATGAAGATGAAGAGTAAGTTGAAATATTTTTTGTTTTTTACCATATTTGTAATGTTATTATCTTTTAACTTTTTTTAATTTTAATAATAGCAATAATAATGTTTATAATGTGAAACAAAAGCCAATAATTTTAATTCATGATGTCTCTCCAGTTTATTTTGAAGAATTAAAGAAAATAACAAAAGTTATTGACAAATATCATTATCAAAATATGACATATCTCTTTTTAATTGTTAATCATGCAAATGAACACAATCTAAAAAACTATCCTGAGTTTGTCGATTATCTCCACAAGTTGGAGAGAGAAGGCTATCACATAGAATTCCATGCATACAATCATGTGGGAAACGAGTTTGACTGTAATAAAACCACTGCAAAAGAAAAATTGAATAAATCGTTTGAAATTTTAGAAGAATGTGGATTCAAAACAAAAGATATAGATTATTTTATCCCTCCAAGATACAAAATATCTGAAGATGCTAAAAAGGTATTTTTACAAAAAAATATAACGATAATCTTTAAAAATAAAATGATAACAAATAAAAATGGAAGTGTATCAGATATTGAGATTACAAATAAAGAATATACTTGGTATCTCCAAAAATCATTGGTAAGTTCTGCTAAAAAATCAGTGATAATTGACTACAATCTATCCATAAAAGAAAAAAAGCTGTTTTTTCTTTCAATTCATCCAAAGGCAGTTAATTACGGTGGTGGATTGGAGTTTTTAGATGAATTTTTAAATGAAACGTCAAAAAATTAATGATCCTGGAAGCTAAATTACAGCAATTCAACAAAGTTTTCAATCATCTTTAGTCCAATTTTTCCACTTTTTTCTGGATGAAATTGTGTGGCATAGACATTGCCTTTATTTATAACGCTTGGAAACTCTCTGCCGTATTCTGTTATGCCAACTACACAGTCTTCAGAAGGATTTACATGGTATGAGTGAACAAAGTAAAAGTAGCTATTATCTTTTATCCCTTCAAACAATGGGCAGTCTTTGATTATTTTTACGTTGTTCCATCCCATGTGTGGAAGTTTTTCAACATCCTTAAATTTAACTACATTTCCTTTTATTATTCCTAAACCTTCAATTCCTTTTTTCTCTTCACTTTCTTCAAACAATATTTGCATCCCTAGGCATATCCCTAAGAAAGGAACTTTATCATCAACAATTTTGTATATTGTCCCTTTTAGTTTTGATAGGTTTTCCATTGCACTACCAAAATTCCCCACACCTGGCAGAATTATTTTATCACAAGCTAACAACTCTTCACTGTTGTTTATTATCACTGCCTTATCATAAAGTTCTACAGCCTTTTGGATACTTCTTAAATTCCCTGCGTTATAATCAATGATACCAATCATTTTTATCCCTAAAAATTTAAAGTTCTTGAACTTCTCTTATTGTGTCTAAAATCTTCTTTAATGCTCTTTTTGCATCCTCTTCGCTCTTTAAACCAGTAATAACAACTTTACCACTGCCAAAAATTAAAACAACAACCTTTGGATCATCCAATCTATAAACAAGCCCTGGAAACTGTTCTGGTTCATATTCAGTTCCTTCAACCATCAGCGCAATGTCATCCAAGTTTGGTTCAATTCCTAAATCTGCTGTTGCGACCATATTTTGGATTTTGATCTCAGGATTTTCAATGACATCAATTCCAGCATCTTTTAATTCTTTTATAATCTTTTTAATTGCTATTTCAGCCTCTTCTTTACTCTTAGCTCCTGTACAATTTACCTTACCACTTCTAAATATTAATAAAGCGACTTTTGGAACTGATAATCTGCAAACCAACCCAGGAAATTGTTCTGGCTCATATTCTGCATTTTCTAAAATCATAGCAACCTCTTCTAAATCAATATTATCTCCGATTTTTGTTGAGACAACAACATTAACAATCTTAATTTCAGGTTCCATGATTTCACCTTTTTGGCATATAACTCAAATAATATAAAAACTCCCCTATATAAATACCTTATATATTAATCAGGTATAAAAGTTATATATCCAAATTAACAAATATAATGTTCAAAAATAAAAAAGAATAAAGAATTTATCCGAATAAAGCTGCCAATCCTGCAACTGCAGCTGTATCTTCTTCTTTTTTCTCTTCTTTCTTCTCTTCTTCTTTCTTCTCTTCAGCAGCAGCTGCTGGAGCTGCAGCAGCTGGAGCAGCTGCAACTGGCATTGCAGCGTTTGCGATAGCTTCTTCGATGTCGACTCCTTCTAATCCAGCAACTAATGCTTTAACTCTTGCCTCATCAACTTCTATTCCTGCTGCTGATAAAACTGCTTTAACAGCGTCTTCTGTAATCTCTTTTCCTGCACTGTGTAATAATAAAGCTGCGTATATGTATTCCATAACCTACACCTCCAATTTTCTATTTTTAGTTTTATGATATATTTGTGTTTATTTATTTTGCCTTTGTTTCATCATTCAACAATAATAATTGAAATAGATTTGCAATTCACTATTTATAATTAGTTATTTATATTTTTCGGTTAGAACAATAGAGCTAATCCAGCAGCTCCTGTATCTTCTTCTTTCTTCTCTTCCTCTTTTTTCTCTTCTTCTTTCTTCTCCTCAACAGCTGGAGCAGCTGAGGCCTCTACTGATGATACTTTAGCTTTAACATCCTCATCTAAAGCTTCGTCAGGCAATTTTGAAGCTAATGCTAATGCTTGAGCCTGAGCTTTTGCTAATATATCTCCAGCAGTTTCTTTTGTTATGAATGCTGTTTCTACTGATAAAGCTCTTGCCTCTACGAATGCCTTCTGTATCAAGAATGGCAATACGTCTTTTGCTGGGTATGCTGTGTTGAATGCCAAGTTAAATGCTTTTTGATATGCTGATTGAATGTCTGCTAATAATTTATCTTCATCAATTTTTAAGACATCAGGTGTGTAGATAATACCATCTTCATAAACAGCTAAAACGTTTAAACCAACTTTTATTGGTTTGATTCCTAATCTATCCAATACAGCAGCTAATTTTGGTGAAACAACTTCTCCTTTTTTAACAACAACTTTATCTTCTTTAATTGCAATTTTACCTTTTTCTATAGCTGCTGGAATACCAACACTTTTAAGCTCTCCTAAGAAAGGTCCTGGAGGCATTCCAGTTGAACCTTTCTCAACTTTAATATCGCAAGGAGCTATTTGTCCTCCTCTTACAGGGGCAGGACTTTTGTTTTCCTCTAACATCTTGTATAACTTGAATGGGTTCATGTCTGTAACTAATATAGCTGCCCCTCTCTCAACGTAGTTTGCTAACTCAGCTAATTTTGGGTCGTTCAATTCTTCTGCAGCTTCTTTTAAAGCTCTTATAATTAATGTGTTTCTTGACATTCTTAATGTAACTTTGTCCCTAATTTTGTCCCTAATTTCCTGCAATTGAGGGGCAGGAACATCCATCATATCTACAATAGCTACTACAGGCTTACTTTTAATAAGCCCCTTCAGTGTTTTAACTTCCTCAATCTTCCATGGGGCTACGTGAGCTTTTACTTTTGTTTCCATTTCTATCCCCTTCACTTATTATTTAGTTTATCTTTTCTTTTCCTTCTCTTTTTTAACTTTTACAGCTGGACCCATGGTTAATTTAACATAAGCATCTTTCAAGTGGTAGAGACCTTTTTCATACTTCTTAGCTACAACGTTTAAAACTGCCTCTATGTTATCAACTATCTGTTCATCAGTCATCTTTTCATTTCCAACTAATACTTGGAAGTATGGCTTGTCCCTTGTGTTTATAACAACAGTCTTTTTTAACCTCTCCACTAATGGAGCTATGTTTGCGTTAGCTGGGACTGGTTTTGGCATCTTACCTCTTGGACCTAAGATGACCCCCATATATCTACCAATTAATGGCATTAAGTCAGCTTGAGCTATAAAGAAGTCATGAGCGTTAGCTATTTTTCTTAATTTTCTTTTATCTTTACCCAATTCTTCAATTTCTTCTTTTCTAATAACTGTTAATCCTAAATCTTCTGCCTGTTTAGCTAAATCACCAGTTCCAATAACAGCTATTTTAGCTTCTTTCCCTCTTCCATGAGGAAGCACTACCTCTGCTTTAATTCTGTTCTCTGGCTTCCTCATGTCAATCTCTTTGAGGGTTGCTATAAATTCAAATGACTGTGTGAAGTTCCTCGGCTTCGCGAGTTCGCGAGCCTCCTTCACCGCTTGCAACAGTGCTTCTCTGTCCATACTCATCCTCCTTTATTTTTTATAATCTAAATTAAAAAGCATCCATATTATATGGTATCTAATATAAATATTTTACACCAAAACTGAAAAAAGCCAGATTTATTTTTCAATAGTTAAAAATTTTATTGAAATTTTATATTGCTAAGATATCCAATACCATATATAAAATTTTCGGTTATTAATTTCAGGAACTTTGGGTTCGGTATTTTCAATTATACTAAAATGTTTGTTATAGAAAATGATTAATGGATTATTTATTTTTCTTCAATTCATCTAATAAAGTGTTGCACATTTCAATAATATCCCTCAACCCCTCTTTTAAAACCTCTAAAGGATCTGTTCCTTCTTCAGTTATTACTGTTATTTTTGGGTTTGATATGTATCTTCCAGTTTCTGGGTGTAATAAAGGATGGTCTATTGAATATGAAGCCATCTTCACTCCTTCTTTTGTTAATAGAATATCTTTCAATAAATTTGGAAGTGAATGGTCTTCATTAATTAACTCAACTTCTATTAAGTTATCTTTCCTCTCCAATATCTTTATCTCCATTTTCTCCCTCCAATAAAACTTTTTTAGCTAAGTTTATATCTTTGTTTAATACGATTTTTCCTTCTTCTTCTCTAAAGAATCCTTTTTCTAAAGCTTCTTCAATAACTTCATCAACTGGTTTTTTCGTTATGTAAGAAACTAAAACCACTAAGTTTTTAACAGGTTTTGAACCGAGATTTGAAAATCTCAACTCTTGATACAATTCATGAAGCTCTTTTAATATTTCATTGAATTTATTAATATCCACATCTGTTTTTATAGCATTTTCATCCTCTAGGTATATAACTTTATATCCCAAGGTTTTTAATGCATCAATAACCAAGTTTTTATTAACTGGGTATTTAAGCTCCGATAATGAGTATTCATACAATCCTTCTTTATCTTTCCTATACTTCCTTCTAACTTTATCCATTAAGTTCATAACCGCCCTATAATTTTCGTTTAATGAGTCTTTATCATAACCAAATACATATATCTTTATATGGTCTCCTTTTGATTCTATCGTGCAGTCAATGTTCATCCTTGATAATCTCTCACAAAGCTCTAAAAGTTCTTCATCGCAACTAACCTTTGAAGAAATAATCTTTCTCATAATATCACCAAAATAATAAATGAATTATTTGCTAAAAAGCTTTAGTATATCATCTTTATTTGGTTTTACAATTCCCTTTTCAGTTATAATTGCTGTTATTAATTCAGGCGGTGTTTTGTCAAATGCATAGTTGTAGCAGCCAACGTTCTCTGGCACTATTCTAACACCATCTATATAAGCTACTTCCTTTTCATCCCTTTCCTCTATAATAACATCCTCTTCCTTACTTTTTAAGTCAAAGGTTGATAATGGAGCGGCAACATAAAATGGAATTCCATGGTATTTAGCTAAAACTGCTAAGCTGTAAGTTCCAATTTTATTATAGACGGTTCCATCTGCTAAAATCCTATCTGCTCCAACAATAATTTTGTCAATCTCGCCTTTCTGCATCAAAAATCCAGCAGTATTATCTGTTATAACCTTAACAGGAATACCCTCGTAACTCAACTCAAAGGCTGTTAATTTAGCCCCTTGTAATCTTGGTCTTGTCTCATCAGCTATAACTTTAATCTTTTTGCCATTGTAGAACGCAAACCTAATAACGCTCAAAGCTGTTCCATAGGCAGAGGTTGCCAAAGCTCCAGCGTTGCAATGAGTTAGTATAGTGTCTCCATCTTCAATAAGCTTTTCTCCGATCATTCCAATTTTTTTACATGTCTCTACATCTTCATTATGAATTTCTTTTGCCTCCTCTAATATTGATTTTCCATTTTTATAAGCTTCTAAACATCTATCCAATGCCCAGAATAGATTGACAGCTGTAGGTCGTGTATTTTTTAAAACTTCATAGGCTTTATAAATATCATCTCCCCTAATTTCAGCTAAAGCCAATCCATAAGCTGCAGAAACTCCAATGGCTGGAGCTCCTCTGACAACCATGTCCTTTATTGCAAATGCAACATCCTCATAAGTTTTGCAAATAAAATATTCCAATTTGTTTGGCAACTTCCTCTGATCAATTAAAATTAACTCTTTCTTATCATCATCCCATATTATTGGTCTTAAATCTTTTGCCATCATCTTCCCTCTAACAGTTTTTTAAATAGTATTTGCTATAAATTGCTCCAGCTGTGTTGTGGGCTAAAACTCTATCTTTAACGATAAACGTGGTTGTTGGAGCTTTTGAATATTTTTGAAATAGTATATCATGCCCAATGCATAAGCCAACAATAATATTTAAATCAGTTCTAATCTCATTTAAAATTTCCGCCTGTCCAATAGGATTACACATAGCCTCTTTTTCTCCTTCATGAATTTTCTTTAGTTCAAAAACATCTTTGTCAATACCGCAAACTTTGCAGCAGACAGAATAAACTTCAAAATATTTTGATAAGATATTATCCAATATTTTCGCCTCATTTTCTAAACCAATGCAAAAGGCAATGCCAATTTTTTTATAATCCATAAGTTTGCAGAACTCTATAATCTCCTCCAATCTCGTCTTTCTCATATAATATGCTCCTTCAATATATGATGAAACCTTAGCAATCTTTAAATTTTCTTCTTTTTTATATTCATCCATAATTTTTTCTTTTATATCTTCTCTGCAGTTTTTTCCTACATAGCAAAGTTTTTTAATACATTTGGAGCATTTCATTATCAACACCAAATGGTTGATTTCCCAAGTTTTCTTAAAAGGCTGTGGTTGATGAATATGAGGGTTGATACATTCATATTTTTAATTTTTATATTTGTTGGTATTTTGATGTTGATGTTTGTGGTTAGCCCATCTGACGCTATTAATGTAGTGGAGTGGAAAACTATACTACTTTGTTTTATTTAATGGTTATTGTAAATGTCTTAAGAGATTTGAAGTTTTTAGATTACGTCTCTTTAAAAATCTTAAAATATTCAAAAAGAACATTTATCACTTTAATAGCTTTAACTTTTATTTTATCAATGTTGATAACAAATGACGTTGCCCTATTCGTTATAGTTCCTCTTACATTAATATTATTTAGGTATATAGGGGCTGATAAAAAAGACCTTGAAAAGCTTATAATCTTTGAAGGGATATCTGCAAATATTGGAAGTGCCATGACACCAATTGGCAATCCTCAAAATCTATTTTTGTTTCATTTTTATGATATTGGAGTGGTAGATTTTATAATCAATATGATTCCATTTGAAATTTTAGGGATTTTGGTTATTTTTCCGTTTTTAGAATTTAAAAAATATGATGCTAAGATAAACACAAATATTGAGTTTAAAAAGGAATGGATATTTTATATATTAACCTTTATTTTAGTTTTGTTATGCATTTTTGGATTTTTGAATTTCATATGGCTTTTTCCATTAATATTGGCTATTTTGATTTATAGGAAAGTTAAAGTAGATTATCTATTTTTATTAACTTTTGTCTTTCTTTTTATTGACATTGAAGGATTTAAAAGGATTGGAATTGCTGATATCTTTTTAATAAAATGTGACGATATTATGTTAATGATTTACTCTTCTCTGCTCTCTCAAATAATTTCCAATGTGCCAGCGACTATACTACTCTCAAACCTCTATGAAAATTGGCTACCAATAGCCTATGGAGTAAATGCTGGCGGTAATGGGAGTTTGATAGCTTCATTCGCCAATTTGATAACACTGAGATTATCTGATAAAAAAGTGAGTGTAGTAAGGTTTTTATTGATTGGAATGACAATATACATAATGCACCTAACTGCTTTAGCTACATACCTTTTCTTAATTTAATGTAAGATTAAAAGAGAGAGGACATACAAATAAAATTTGGAAAAAATAAAAAGAGATTAATGAGCTAAATTAGTTTTTTGGGTTTTTTGGTTTTCTTGGAGCTACCATGGGCTTCACCCCCTACAACTTTTACAACTAATACGGCTACTTAATTTGGTATATATACCAATATTCAACAAAAACCCACCACTTTTTTGAATAAAGCATTTAAACTTATTATGCATGCTAGTAAATTTTTGGATGAAATTATGCCAAAAAAGCTTCATAATAAGCTGGAATTAATGAAAGAAGTTATAGAACTTGGAGTTAAAGGGGAGGAGATTACAGTCTATAACATCATCAGAAAAATCAATCAAAAGATGAAGCACAATAAATTATCTGTGAAACATTACGTTGGGGAGCAAACGATAAGTGATATAATTAAAGAGCTTGAAAAAATTGGATGTTTAAAATTAAAATCTAAAGAAATGACAAAAATTGGAAAGGAAAAGAAAATTTATGAATTAACAGATGAGGCAGTAAAAATTCTTAAAATTTATGAAAAACATTATCAAACAATACATAAAAGTTAAAATATTGAACGAGCTAAATGATGAAGAAGATGTAGAAGGGATATTAAAAATTCTATCAAATTGTATAAAACATAAACTGAGATGATGAATATGCTGATAGAGGAAGCTATAAAGTTGGAGAAAGATTTAATAAAAATAAATTCAGTAAATCCTTCATTTGGAGGAAAAGGAGAAAAAGAAAAGGCAGAATATGTTAAGAGAAAGTTAATTGAGTATGTTGATAAATACAATATAAAAAATTACACTCTAAAAGAATACAACACTATAGACAAATATGGCATTGAAAGACCAAACATTGTATTTAAAATAGATTTTAAAAAAGACAGAACATTACATATTATTTCTCATTTGGACACTGTTCCAGAAGGGGATATCAGCTTATGGGAAACAAATCCTTATGAGCCTGTTGTTAAGGATGGGAAAATCTATGGAAGAGGGACTGAAGATAACCACAAAGGGATAGTTTCCTCCCTACTTTTACTAAAGATGATTTTTGAAAACAACATTGAACCAAAATACAATTTATCATTAATTTTTGTGTCTGATGAAGAAGATGGAAGTGAGTATGGTTTAAAGTATTTGTTAAATTTTGAGGATGAGATATTTAAGAAGGATGATTTGATTATAGTTCCAGACTTTGGAACACCTACTGGTGAATACATAGAGATTGGAGAGAAGGGTATTTTATGGATAAAATTCAACATTAAAGGGAGGCAGTGTCATGGAAGCACACCAGAAAATGGGCTGAATGCCAATATAGTAGCTTTTAACTTTGTAAATGAGCTTTACAATAATTTATATGAGCGATTTAATGAAATTAATCCAATATTTCTGCCAGAGTATTCAACCTTTGAACCAACAATATTAAAAAATAAGGTTGAAAACCCAAATACAATTCCGGGATATGTTGAGGTTGTTTTTGACTGCAGAGTTTTGCCAACTTATACAATAGATGAAATTTTAAAGTTTATAGATGATTTTATAAAAAACTTTGACTTTAAAAAATATATAAAGCATTATAACAGATCAGTAAAGGTAGAGATAACTTACGATATATTAAAATCTGAAAATCCAAATTATAGCAGTGAAAACTCTGAAGTTGTTAAAGAGTTAAAAAAAGCAATAAAAAAGGTTTTAAATAGAGAGGCAAAGCTCTGCGGTATGGGTGGGGGAACTGTTGCGGCATTTTTGAGATGTAAGGGATATGATGTAGCGGTTTGGGGTATTGGAGAAGAAACAGCCCACCAACCTAATGAACATATTAAAGTAGAAGATTTAGTTAAGATGGCTGAAGTGTTTTATGAAATTTTGAAACAGTGAGAATATGCATCCAATAAAAATTGGCGGTTCTTTAACTTATGAAGCAGAGCCATTATTAAAGGCATTAAAAGATTATGCAAATGAAAAGAATAAAGAAATAGTTATCATTCCAGGAGGAGGAGAATTTGCAAATGTTGTTAGGAAGATAGATAAAACTCTAAATATCTCAAATTCTCTATCCCATAAATTGGCAATAAAATGTATGGATTTGATTGGAGAGGTTTATGCTGAACTTGGAAATATAAAAGCTTATGATACATTATTTGATTTAAAAAAAGAGATAAAAAATGAAAAAATTGCTATATTACTGCCTTCAAAACTTCTCCTCTCAACAGATATTGCCGAGCATTCTTGGGCTATTACATCAGATTCATTAAGTTTATATATTGGTAGGTTATTAGATGTTAGGGAAATTATAATAGCAACTGATGTTGATGGCATATATGACAAATTCCCAGAAGGGAAACTATTAAATATCATTAATGCAAATGACATTAAAGGTTTAACATCTGTAGATGAGACATTTCCAATTCTTTTAAAAAAATTTAAAATGAACGCTTATGTTGTTAATGGTAAATATCCTGAGAGAGTTATAGACATTTTAGAAGGAAAACACACACTATGCACAAAAATCATTGGAAAAGAATAGATAAAAAATTAGGTGAGAAAGATGAAATACGTTTGCACAAGCTGCAACGCTGAGATTGCTCCA
The DNA here is from genome assembly GCF_000023985.1 of Methanocaldococcus fervens AG86. Lineage (GTDB taxonomy): Archaea > AGJL01 > Methanococci > Methanococcales > Methanocaldococcaceae > Methanocaldococcus > Methanocaldococcus fervens. Next base: position 649,081 of record NC_013156.1, on the reverse strand, counting down.
AGAGAAAAAGCAACAAGATTCCTATGTCCAAACTGTGGAGAGGTAGAGATTGTAAGATGCGAAAGATGCAGAAAATTAAACAACCTATACAAATGTCCAAAGTGTGGATTCGAAGGACCATAATTAGGTAGAATAGCGTTAGTAATATTGGGTATACCAATAGGGCGAAGCCCTATGGGTGTGATTCGATGGACTATAAAGTGGCTATAGGTTAATTAATAATTGAGGTGGAATAATGGCTGCTGTATTAGCAAAAATAAAAATCATGCCTAAAAGTCCAGAAGTCAATAAAGAAGAATTAAAAGGAAAAGTTAAAGAAGTTTTAGAAAATCAGGATGTTGATATAAGAGGTTTGTTTGATGAACCATTAGCATTTGGCTTATATGCTGTATATGCAGTTATTGAAATGGAAGAAAGAGAAGGAGGAACTGAGCCAATAGAAAATGCTTTGGCAGAAATTGAAGATGTTGAGAGTGTAGAAACAGTAGAAGTCTCATTAGCATAAATTTAATACTTTTTTAAATAATTGGGATGAAAATTGTTTTTGTTTTACCGTTTCCTATTTATTCGTAAATTATATATAACACTTTAAAAATTCTATATTCTTACATTCTAAAATCTCGACCGTTGCTGATACTATTAATTAAATTATATAAACACCACAAACAGAAAATAACACTTGAGATTAACGCAGTTTATTATGATTATTTAAAGGTGATAATAATGGCCAAATTAAAATACAAAATACAAGTCAATCCTGAAAAAACCGCAAAGGCTATGGGAAGGAACATTCCAATATCAAGAAAACATGCAAGAGAGATATGTAAATCAATAAATGGAATGAAATTAGATGAAGCTATAAAGTTTTTAGAAGATGTAATTGCAATGAGAAGACCTGTATTATTCAGAAGACATTGCAAGAAAGTAGGGCACAGAAAAGGTAAACTCGGCTGGCCTGCTGGTAGATACCCAGTTAAAGCAGCTAAGGCAATCTTAAAGATATTAAACTACGCAAAAGCAAATGCTGAATACAAAGGTTTAAACACTGAGAAGTTGAGAATAAAGCACATCTCAACAAACAAAGGAATAACAATCAAAAGATACATGCCAAGAGCATTTGGTAGAGCTACACCTAAGTTCCAAGAGACAGTCCACATACAAGTTATCTTAGAAGAATACCACTAAAATAAAGATAAAGGTGGAGATCCATGATAGAAAGAACATTTGTTAAAGAAAATACCACAAAATTGTTAATCGATGAGTACTTCAAGAAGGAGTTGAGTAGAGCAGGATACAGCCACTGCGATATAAGAAAAACACCTATAGGAACAAAAATCACAATATATGCTGAAAAACCTGGTTTCGTCATAGGTAGAAGAGGTAGCAGAATCAGAGAATTAACAAAAACATTGGCTGAAGAATTTGGTGTTGAAAAACCACAAATTGATGTTAAGCCAGTAGAGAATCCAGATTTAGATGCTCAAGTTGTTGCACAAAAAGTTGCACAGTCATTAGAGAGAGGATTGCACTTTAGAAGAGTTGGACACACTGCTGTAAGAAGAGTTATGAACGCTGGAGCTAAGGGGGTTATAGTCATCATCTCAGGTAAATTAACCGGAGAGAGAGCAAGAACAGAAAAGTTCATGGCTGGATACATGAAACACTGTGGAGAACCTGCTGAAGAACTTGTTGATAAAGGAAGAGCAATTGCAAAAACAAAGCCAGGAGTTATAGGAGTTACAGTAAAAATCATGAGACCAGATGTCTTATTGCCAGACGAAATTATAATTAAAGATGAAGAAGTTAAACATGTAGTTGAAGAGGAACAATAAGGTGAGATATTATGGCTATATTAAGAGCAAGTGAGTTAAGAGAAATGTCAATAGATGAATTAAAAGAAAAACTCGTAGAATTAAAAAGAGAATTGTTAAAAGAGAGAGCAAGTAAGGCAGTTGCTGGTGCTCCTTCAAATCCAGGAAGAATGAGAGAAATTAGAAGAACAATAGCAAGAATATTAACAATAATGAATGAAAAGAAAAGAATGGCTTCACAATAAATTGACAGAAATCAACCAAAACATTAAAGGAAAAATTTAAATACCCTACCTAAACATTATTTACATATAATCAATTACTTAAATGCACATAAAATACAGAGGTGCAGTGATGCCAGAAATTTGTCCAAGATGTGGATTACCAAAAGAACTATGTGTTTGTGAGGAAATAGCTAAAGAAGAACAAAAGATAAAAATATATGTTACAAAAAGAAGATTTGGTAAATTAATGACAATAGTTGAAGGATTTGATACAAGCGTTATTGACTTAAAAGAGCTTGCCAAAAAATTAAAGGATATCTGTGCTTGTGGAGGGACTGTTAAGGGAGATGCTATTGAACTTCAGGGAGACCATAGAAAAAAGGTTGCTGAAGAACTCGTTAAAATGGGCTTCTCAAGAGATTCAATTGAAGTTAGATAATTTAATTTAATTATTATTTTTGAAATTTTGGAAATAAAAAGGGGACGCGGATGCCGAAACGGCACACCCCGTCCCCGTAAAACGGTTGGGGCATCATGATCACTCCTCATAATATTCTTAGGCATGAGCTTATAGGGCTTAAAGTAGAGATCGTTGAAGCAAAGAACAAAGCGATGATAGGGATTAAAGGAAAAGTAGTAGATGAGACGAGGAATACTCTAGTGATAGAGAAAGAGGACGGAAAAGAAGTGAGGATTCCAAAGGACGTTGCAGTATTTCTTTTCCAACTAAAGGGATGCAAAGTGAAGGTTGACGGAAGATTACTAATAGGGAGGCCAGAGGAGCGATTAAAAAGAAAGATAAAGATACTCTATCCCTATTAAGTGTTTTTAAGCTTAATGTTGCCATAAACTTAACAATATTTTGAAAAGCCTTATTTTTGCCCCAACCGTTAAAGTAATATATAGGTTTCTATTTATTAGTAGCCACCTTCTCTATAAACAAATTTTGAATCTAACATCTGTAACTTCATGCTGTTAAAATCAAATCCATAATGAATAAGGAGGTAAAAACATGGTAGCAAAAAATATTGGAATTCCAGTTAAAGCTCCAGAAGTAGAATGTGATGATAAAAACTGCCCATTCCACGGAACTTTGCCAGTAAGAGGGCAAAGCTTTGTTGGAGTAGTTGTTAGCGACAAGCCACAAAAAACAGTTATTATCAAAAGAGAGGTTGTAAAATACCTCAGAAAGTATGAAAGATACGAGAGAAGAACAACAAAATTAGCAGCTCACAACCCACCATGCATAAACGCAAAAGTTGGAGACATTGTAAGAGTTATGGAGTGCAGACCAATAAGTAAAACAAAGGCATTCGTTGTAGTTGAAAAATTGGGAAGAGTTGATGAGGTTAAAGGTGAAGAATAAATTATCAAAAAAAGGTGAAAAATATGAAAGCAATTGGTTCAAAACCTGTAAGAGGATTGCCAGTTGGAGCAAGATGCATCTGTGCTGACAACACCGGGGCTAAGGAAGTTGAAATCATAGCTGTAAGAAACTACAAAGGGGTTGCAAAGAGATTACCAACAGCAAGAGTTGGAGACATTGTAATAGTTACAGTCAAAAAAGGAACACCAGACATGAGAAAACAGGTTTTACCAGCAGTTGTTATTAGACAGAAAAAAGAGATTAGAAGACCAGATGGAACAAGAGTTAAATTTGCAGATAATGCAGTTGTTATAGTAACACCTGACGGAAACCCAAAAGGTTCAGATATTAAAGGTCCTGTAGCAAAAGAAGCAGCCGAAAGATGGCCAGGTATTGCAAGAATTGCTAAGATAATTGTATAAATCAATTTAAAAAGGTGAAAAATATGGCTTTCACAAGGTCAAAACAACCAAGAAAACAAAGAAAAGCATTATTTAATGCACCTCTCCACTTGAGAAAAAAAGTCATGTCCGCAATGTTATCAAAGGAGTTGAAGGAAAAGTTAGGTAAAAACGCTATTCCAGTTAGGAAGGGAGATGTTGTTAGAATAATGAGAGGGGACTTTAAGGGCTTGGAAGGAGAGGTTACAAAAGTTGATTTAAAGAGATACAGAATTTATGTTGAAGGAGCTAACAACAAAAGACAAGATGGAAAAGAAGTTCCATACCCAATCCATCCATCAAATGTTATGATTATTAAGTTGTATGACAAAGATGAAAAAAGATTCAAACACATTAAGAGTGAATAAAGGGTGAAAGAATGGCAAAAAAAGGTCCAAAAAGACATTTAAAAAGATTAGCAGCTCCAGTTAGATGGGAGTTACCAAGAAAAGTTCACAAATTTACAGTTAGACCATTACCAGGAGCACACCCAATGAGTGAGTCAATACCATTGCTGTTAATCGTTAGAGACATTTTAAAATATGCTGACAACGCAAGAGAGGCAAAGAAAATTATTAAGATGGGTAAGGTCTTAGTTGATGGGAGAGTTAGAAAGGAAGAAAAGCTTCCAGTTGGATTAATGGATGTTGTTTCATTACCAGATGCAAATGAAAATTACAGAGTTCTCTTTGATAGAAAAGGAAGAGTTAAATTAAAACCAACAGAAAATCCAGATGTAAAATTATGTAAAATCAAAAACAAGACAGTTATTAAAGGAGGACACATCCAATTAAACTTACACGATGGAAGAAATATCGTTATAAAAGTTTCAGACCCTACAAAGGCAGAGGAAGATGTTTACAAAACAGGAGACACTTTATTAATATCAATCCCAGAGCAAGAAATTAAAGCTCACATACCATTTGAAGTTGGTAAATTAGCTTACATTACAGGAGGAAAACACATTGGAGACTTTGCAAGAATCGTTGATATTGAAAAGAGAGGAATCTACCCAGATATCGTTACATTAGAAAACTTAGAAGGAGATAAGTTCAAAACAGTTAAGGATTATGTCTTCGTTGTTGGAGATGAAGAGCCAATTATCAAATTATAAAAATTCAAAATATGAGGGAGAAACATGAGCTTTGAGGAATTATGGCAAAAGAATCCGATGTTAAAACCAAGAATTGAAAAAGTTGTTGTTAATTTTGGAGTAGGTGAGAGTGGAGATAGATTAACAAAAGGAGCTCAAGTCATGGAAGAATTAACAGGACAAAAACCAATAAGAACAAGAGCTAAACAAACAAACCCATCATTTGGAATTAGGAAGAAATTACCAATTGGATTAAAAGTTACATTAAGAGGGAAGAGGGCAGAAGAATTTTTAAAGAATGCATTTGAAGCTTTCCAAAAAGAAGGTAAGAAATTGTATGATTACTCATTTGATGATTATGGAAACTTCTCATTTGGTATTCATGAGCACATAGACTTCCCTGGACAAAAATACGACCCAATGATTGGAGTTTATGGTATGGACGTTTGTGTCACTTTAGAAAGACCAGGATTTAGAGTTAAGAGAAGAAAGAGATGTAGAGCTAAGATTCCAAGAAGACATAGATTAACAAGAGAAGAGGCTATTGAATTTATAGAAAAAACATTTGGAGTTAAAGTTGAGAGATTATTAGAGGAGGAAGAAGAAACACAATAAAAAGGTGATGTAAATGGCAAAAAAACCATGGAAAAAGAAATATGGTTATGGAATTAGACCTTGCCAAAGATGTGGGCACGTAGGTCCAGGATTAATTAGGAAGTATGGATTAAACCTCTGCAGACAGTGTTTTAGAGAAATAGCTTACAAATTAGGATTTAAAAAATTAGATTAAACCAAAACACTCAAGCTCTAAATTAAAAATTCTTAATGGAGGGAAAACATGAGTTTAATGGACCCACTAGCAAATGCATTAAACCATATCTCTAACTGTGAGAGAGTGGGTAAAAAGGTAGTCTATATAAAACCAGCGTCTAAATTAATTGGAAGGGTTTTAAAAGTTATGCAGGATAACGGCTACATAGGAGAGTTTGAATTTATAGAAGACGGTAGAGCTGGAATATTTAAAGTTGAGTTGGTAGGGAAAATAAACAAGTGTGGAGCTATAAAACCAAGATTTCCAGTTAAGAAATTTGGATACGAAAAATTTGAGAAAAGATACTTACCAGCAAGAGACTTTGGTATATTAATTGTTTCAACAACACAGGGAGTTATGAGCCACGAAGAAGCGAAGAAAAGAGGATTAGGAGGAAGGTTATTAGCTTACGTATATTAAACACGTTCTAAATTAAATTTAAATTTTGAGGTGAGTTTATGCCAGTTGCCGCCTATATTGAGGAGAGAATAAAAATACCTGAAAACGTTCAGGTTGAGATAAACAACAACGAAGTTGTTGTAAGAAGTGGAGGAAAAGAATTGAGAAGAAAATTTGAGCATCCAAAAATTGTAATTAAAAAAGAAGGGGATGAAATAGTCATCTTCTGTGAATATCCAAGGAGAAAGGATAAAGCAATGGTTGGAACTATAAGGGCTCATATAAACAACATGATTAAAGGAGTTACTGAAGGATTTACATACAAGTTAAAGATTAGATATGCACACTTCCCAATGAAAGTTAGCGTTAAAGGTAATGAAGTTATTATTGAAAACTTCTTAGGGGAAAAACACCCAAGAAGAGCAAGAATTATGGAAGGAGTTACAGTTAAGATTAGCGGAGAGGACGTTATAGTTACCGGAATTGATAAGGAAAAAGTAGGGCAAACAGCTGCTAACATTGAGCAGGCTACAAGAATTAAAGGAAGAGATCCAAGGGTCTTCCAGGATGGAATTTACATTGTAGAGAAAGCTGGAAAAGCTATCTAAACAAAAATTTAAGTAAGAGGGGGTTGTGATGAACAGGTTGTTAAGATTAAGATTTAAATTAAAAACAAAAAAGCCTGACTTTATAAGGCAAGAAGCTCACAGGCATAAAAGATTAGGAGAAAAATGGAGAAGACCTAAAGGAAGACACAGTAAGATGAGATTAAAGTGGAAAGAAAAACCACCTGTTGTTGAAGTTGGTTACAGAGGCCCTAAAGCTGTAAGAGGGTTACACCCAAGCGGATTAGAGGATGTTTTAGTTTACAATGTAAAAGATTTAGAAAAATTAAATCCAGAAACACAGGGAGCAAGAATAGCTTCAACAGTTGGTAAAAGAAAGAAAATTGAAATTATCAAAAGAGCAAAAGAGTTAGGAATAAAAATCTTAAATATCTCAGAAGAAAAACAAGAAGAATTATTAAAATTAGCTGAAAAAAAATGAATAATTATTTTTAAAGACAATTTGCCTTTGTTATAGGTGATAGTTATGAATATATCTGTCCAAAGGAGAATGGCGGCTGAAATATTAAAATGCGGTATAGAGAGGGTATGGATTGACCCAACACAATTAGAAAGAGTAAAAATGGCCATGTCAAAAGATGACATAAGAGCTTTAATTAAAGAAGGAGTTATTAAGAAGAAGCAGAAAAAAGGAATTAGCAGTGCGAGAGTTAAAAAGTTGAAAGAACAAAGGAAAAAAGGTAGAAGGAGAGGACCAGGTTCAAGAAGAGGGGCTGCTGGGGCAAGAACCCCACAAAAAGAGAGATGGATGGCTACAATTAGAGCTTTAAGAAAAACACTCAAACAATTAAGAGATACTGGAAAAATCGATAGAAAAGTTTACAGAAAACTTTACAGAATGGCAAAAGGAGGAGCATTCAGAAGTAGAGGTCACCTCTTCTTATACATGAAGGAACACGACCTTTTAAAACAATAAAACAATTTTTGGTAGGAAGGTGAGGAATCATGGCAACAGGTCCAACTTATAGAGTTAAGTTTAGAAGAAGAAGAGAAGCAAAAACTGATTACAGAAAAAGATTGAGATTATTATTATCAAGGAAACCAAGATTAGTCGCAAGAAAATCATTAAACCACTGTATTGCTCAAATTGTCTTGTATGATGAGAAAGGAGATAGGACAGTAGTTTCAGCTCACTCAAGAGAGTTAGTTAAGTTAGGATACAAAGGGCACACCGGAAACTTGCCATCAGCATACTTAACAGGTTATTTATTAGGTAAGAAAGCCTTAGCTAAGGGCTATAATGAGGCAGTTTTAGATATTGGATTGCATAGAGCTACAAAAGGAGCTGCTGTATTTGCAATATTAAAAGGAGCTTTAGATGCTGGAATGCAAATCCCACATGGAGAAGAGATATTGCCATCCGAGGATAGAATAAGAGGAGAGCACATAAAAGCTTACGCTGAAATGTTGAAAGAAGAGGATGAAGAAAGATACAAGAGACAGTTCTCAAAATACTTAGAAAAAGGATTGGAGCCAGAAAAATTACCAGAACACTTTGAGGAAATAAAGGCAAAGATAGACAGCATGTTCTAAGGTGAGACGATGAGATTCAACATTGACGAGTGGGAACCAAAAACCACTGTTGGAAAAATGGTTAAAGAAGGGCAAATAACTGATATTGACTACATATTAGATAACAACTTACCAATTTTGGAGCCAGAGATCGTTGACGCCCTTCTTCCAGATTTAGAGGAGAAAGTTTTAGACGTTAAGTTAGTTCAGAGAATGCACAAGTCAGGAAGAAGAGCAAGATTTAGAGCTACAGTTGTTGTAGGAAACAGAAATGGTTATGTTGGTGTTGGAAAAGGTAAAGCTAAAGAAGTAGGGCCTGCAATTAGAAAAGCTATAGCTCAGGCAAAGAAAAACATCATTAAAGTTAGAAGAGGTTGCGGTTCTTGGGAGTGTGGTTGTGGAACACCTCACTCAATCCCATACAAAGGATATGGAAAGTGTGGAAGTACTGCAATAGAGATATTGCCAGCTCCAAAAGGAGTTGGTTTAGTTGCTGGGGATGTTGCTAAGGCAGTTTTAGGTTTAGCAGGAATTAAAGATGTTTGGACAAAAACATTTGGAGAAACAAGAACAACATACAACTTTGCAATGGCTACATTCGAAGCATTAAAGAGCTTGAACTTTACAAGAACTATGGATAAACACAAAGAAAAATTAGGAATTGTTGAGGGAAGAGTATTGTAAATTAACTATTCTTCATCAAAGAAACTATTTTAAAACTTTTATTTTTAAATAAGGTGATAAATATGGCTTATGCTGTCATTAGGGTAAGAGGAAGAATAGGAGTAAGAAGAGATATAGCAGACACACTAAAAATGTTAAGGCTACATAAAGTAAACCACTGCGTAATAGTTCCAGAAACAGAGACATTTAAAGGAATGTTACAGAAAGTTAAGGATTATGTAACTTATGGAGAAATCAACAAAGAGACATTAGTTAAATTAATTTTAAAGAGAGGAAGATTGCCAGGAAACAAGAGAGTTAATGAAGAAATCATAAAAGAATTAACAGGAATGGATGTTGAGGAGTTAGCAGAAAAGATTATAAAAGGAGAAATTAAATTAAAAGAAACACCATTAAAGCCAGTATTCAGATTACACCCACCAAGAAAAGGATTTGAAAGAAAAGGAATTAAAAAACCATTTAGCGTTGGTGGAGCTTTAGGTTACAGAGGAGAGAAAATTAACGAATTATTGGAAAAAATGATGTAAGGTGGTAATTTATGATTAGAAAAAAGAAGAAAGTTAAAAAAATTAGAGGTTCAAGAACCTGTGGTGGAGGTAGCCACAAAAAGAGGAGAGGAGCTGGAAACAGAGGGGGAAGAGGATTAGCTGGAGGTCACAAACACAAATGGACCTGGATTATAAAGTACATGCCAGACCACTTTGGAAAATATGGGTTCAAGAGACACCCAAGCTTAATTAAGCAGTTAGAAACAATAAACGTTGGAGAACTTGAAGAACTTGTATTGAAAAACCCAGACAAATTTGAAAAAGAAAATGATAAGTTTGTTGTTGATGTAATTGAATTAGGTTATGAAAAAGTTTTAGGTAAAGGAAAGGTTACAATTCCAATGATTGTTAAAGCAATAGAGGTTTCAGAAAAGGCAAAAGAGAAGATTGAGGCTGTAGGTGGAGAGGTTGTTGAACTCTAAGTTATTGACAATTTTCTTTTTATTTTTAATTTTTGAATACGAAAAATTTTTTAATGAGGGTGGAGTGTCTCTTTTTTTTCAGAAAATTAATAATATTGAAAATGAAAATTTAAAGAATAATTTAAAATTTAAACTAGATCGAGTAATTTTATATTTAAATACGATTTTTGTTTTTAATTATTTTCATCCCACAGGCCTATTAAAAATTTATAAAAATTTTAATTAACAATTTGCTACTATAATTGTTACAATTTATATAAAATTTATTAAATTTATTGAAAAGGTGGGAGCTTGGAGGAATTTATGAAAAAGCTAATCCCAATATTAGAAAAGATTCCTGAAGTAGAATTACCAGTAAAAGAAATATCGTTCAAAGAAAAGCTTAAATGGACAGGAATAGTTTTAGTTTTGTATTTTATTATGGGATCTATTGATATATATACTGCAGGAGCTCAAATTCCTGCAATATTTGAGTTTTGGCAAACAGTTACGGCATCAAAGATGGGAACTTTAATTACACTGGGTATTGGGCCAATAGTTACCGCTGGAATTATCATGCAGTTGTTGGTTGGAGCAGGAATTATTCAAATGGATTTGTCAATTCCAGAAAATAGGGCTTTGTTTCAAGGTTGTCAAAAGCTCTTATCTATAATAATGTGTTTTGTTGAAGCAGTTTTATTCGTTGGAGCTGGAGCATTTGGAGCTTTAACACCATTGTTAGCACTTTTGATAATTATACAGATTGCTTTAGGTTCAATAATCTTAATTTATTTGGATGAGATTGTCTCAAAATATGGAATTGGTTCAGGTATTGGACTGTTCATTGCTGCTGGTGTTTCACAAACAATATTTGTTGGAGCTTTAGGTCCTGAGGGATATTTATGGAAGTTTTTAAGCTCCTTAGTTCAAGGAATGCCTAATATCGAATATATCGCCCCAATACTTGGAACTATCATTGTATTCTTAATGGTTGTTTATGCCGAGTGTCTAAGAGTTGAGATTCCATTAGCACATGGAAGGATTAGAGGAGCAGTAGGAAAATACCCTATAAAATTCATTTATGTTTCAAACATACCTGTTATATTGTCTGCTGCATTATTTGCCAATATACAACTTTGGGGTTTGGCTTTGTATAAGCTTGGGGTTCCAATACTTGGGCATTACGAAGGAGGAAGGGCTGTAGATGGGATTGCATATTATTTATCAACACCTTATGGATTAACAAGTGTAATTTCAGACCCATTACACGCTATAATTTATATGATAGCAATGATTATCTTCTGTATAATATTTGGTATATTCTGGGTTGAAACCACAGGTTTAGATCCAAAAACAATGGCTAAGAGAATTGGCTCATTAAATATGGCAATTAAAGGATTTAGAAAGAGTGAAAAGGCAATTGAGCAGAGGCTAAAAAGATATATCCCTCCATTGACAGTTATGAGCTCTGCATTTGTAGGGTTGTTAGCAGCAACAGCTGATTTCATTGGAGCTTTAGGAGGGGGAACAGGAGTTTTATTGACAGTCTCTATCGTATATAGGATGTATGAACAACTTTTAAGAGAGAAGGTAAGTGAGCTACATCCAACAATAGCAAAATTGTTAAATAAGTGAAGTTATTGAATAAAATTCGAAGAAGTGATGTTGTTAACATTCTTTATCTAAAAATGCATTGGGTGTAAAAACATTATCTTAAAATTTTTTTGAGGTGAAATTATGAAAAACAAGGTTGTAGTAATTGTTGGGGTTCCAGGAGTAGGTTCAACAACAGTTACAAATAAGGCAATTGAAGAGCTAAAAAAAGAAGGAATTGAATACAAAATAGTTAATTTTGGAACTGTAATGTTTGAAATAGCTAAAGAGGAAGGTTTGGTTGAGCATAGAGATCAATTAAGGAAATTACCTCCAGAAGAGCAGAAGAGAATACAAAAATTGGCAGGAAAGAAGATAGCTGAAATGGCTAAGGAAACAAACATTGTTGTTGACACACACAGTACAATAAAAACACCAAAAGGCTACCTCCCAGGACTTCCAGCATGGGTTTTAGAAGAGTTAAAGCCAGATATCATTGTATTAGTTGAAGCAGAAAATGATGAGATATTGATGAGAAGGTTGAAAGATGAGACAAGGCAAAGAGATTTCGAGTCAACGGGAGATATTGCTGAGCATATATTTATGAACAGATGTGCTGCTATGACTTATGCGGTTTTAACAGGGGCTACAGTTAAAATTATCAAAAATAGAGACTTCTTATTAGATAAAGCTGTCCAAGAGCTTGTTGAAGTTCTCAAATAAATTTTTTAATAATTTTTAACACTTTTAAATAAATCATCTTAAGGTGAATGTATGTTTGAATCCATAACAAATATATTTTATAATACGTTAGATGCAATTTTCATGCCAATAATAAAAATTTTGCATCCTGCTTTGGCAATTTTGATTATTGCAATAATTGTTTCCCTAATTATAAATATAGCTACAAAGCTTTTAGTTAATCAGGAAAGGGTTGCAGAGTTAAAAAGGGAGATTCAAGAATTCCAAGTTAAATTTAAAAAGATGTCCAAAAATCCTGAGATGTTGGAGAAGCTCCAAGAAGAGCAGCAGAGAATTATGCGACTTAACGCTGAATTGATGAAAATGAGCTTTAAACCGATGATATATACTTGGGTTCCAATAATTTTGATATTCATTTACTTAAGGCACGTCTATGGATTTGATGGGATTTATCATGCTCTAAATCCAGATTGGAATGGGGTTGTTGTATATCTACCAACAATACTATCAAAAATTCTATTCATTAATTTCTGGCACTGGCTTGGCTCAATATTTTACAAGGGAGGTTTTAAAATAGTTTCCAACACTGCTTTAGGATGGTTAGGTTGGTATATTCTCTGCTCATTTGCAACATCAACCGTCTTAAGAAAAATATTTGGAATAAAATAATAAAATAGAATTATTCATCTTTTTCTCCTTTTTCTTCGGTGGTTTCCTTATTTTCTTTACTTTCTTCAACTTTTGAAAATTTAGTTTTCTTCTTTTTCTCTAATTTTTCTTTGTCTAATTGGAATTCTTCTCCAATTTTGATAACGTAATCTGCAATATTTTGTAATGCTGTGGAAAATCCTGGCTCAGCCCCAATGACTATAACTTTTTTTCCTCTTTCTTTTGCCTTCCTAATCGCTGGGAGAAAATCAGCATCTCGTGTTACATAAGCTATAGTGTCTATATTTGGATTAAATACAAGTTCTGTTGCATCAACTGCCATTTCAACATCAACGTCTCCTGCAGATATCTTTGGCTCAAAACCTTGGTTTATAACAGCCTCTATTAACTTATCTGATGCATATTGATTTAAATAAACTCTACCGATAACGATATCGCCGAATTCACTTAAAACTTCCCTAATTTTATCTAAATCAATATTAAATTCTTTCCTAAGCATGTTTGGACCATCAATTAACAATGCAATCCTATGTTCTCCCTTTCTTTTTCTTGCTTTTTCGTAAATTTTACTTGTTAAGCTTTCTAACTTTTTCCACATAATTTCACCAACATTGTTAATTAGAAATAATTAACAAACACTGCCAAACGAAACGGAACATATTTATACCATGTTTACAAAACGATATTAATAATATTATGAATAGCAGTAAATAACTTTATGGGTGATTCCATGTATAGCTGTCCTTACTGTGGAAAAGACTGTGTAAATGAAGATGCAGTTAATATTTACTTGAAGATGGTTGAAAAATTTTTCAAATATCAAAATAAAGAGAGCGATGTTACTTTTGAAAGATATCCAACAGTTGGAGAAGTTGGAGAGTGCAAAGAAACTGGTGGAAGGATTTACTTCTGCCCTTACTGTAAAAAGCCGTTTAAGGCATATTATGAAAATGGTAAAGTTACCATAACCTGCCCACATTGTAATGAAACCCTCTGCATACCTGCAACAAATAGAACATTCTGTTAGAACCTTTTAGTAAAAGTTTCATCAAAACTGATGCATTAAGGAGGGCTAAAAGCCCCTCATAATGTCTCTTAGATTAATATGCTGTTAAAAATCATCCTCTTTAATTTCATCAAATTTATATTCAAAACTATTTTTTAGGAAGAGCTTAAATTCCTCTGGAGTGTAAATTGGTTTTTTGTATAGTATGTAGTCATCCAACACAATCCTTGGACATGCAACTATTATATAACAATCAACGTCATAGAATAACATTTCTGGTGAGATGTTATCAACAACTACTGTGATATAGTTGATATTATTTTCCTCTAACAACTTTATAATCTCATTGAAAACCTTTTTCCTGCACTGTCCCTTTTTTGTTGATAAAACTACACCAACCTTCTCTGGCTTATTTAACATCAATTTCGATATTGCTGAAATCCTCTTCTTTATAAACTTGTTAATTTCATCTTCAGATATTTTATCAAAGCATTTAGAAACTGGATTGTAGATGAAAACCTCTTTTTGGTATTTGTAAGCAATCATTAAAGGATGGAATCTCCCAGTTCCAACAAATAATATAACATCCCCTTCTTCAACCTCTCCTCTACAACCTAAAATTATGCTTGGATTGAAATCTCTTAGAAGTTTTTTATATTGAACTGTTGTTGCTATAGCCACTTTTTTTCCTTCACTTTTCTGTTTTTCTATAAAATTTTTTATATCGTTTAAAATTTTTTCCTTTTCATCTTTTTCAAATATATGATAAGCTGGGATAAAGAGGGTTTTAATTTCCGGGTTTGCATAGCTAAGTTTTTCGTGGCCATAGTGTATAATTAAATCAACATCCAAATTTTTCACATGGTTGTCTATCAAATCACACGCTCCAAAGCAGGTATTTCCCCATAAATATAGCTCAACATCCCTTCCTTTTTGTTTAAAATATTCTTTAATTTTTTCAATTTCTTTTTCAACAGATAATTTTAATCCTTCTGGAGCTTGAAAAATGACTTTTGGATTCTTTTTACCTAATTTTTCAATCGCTTCTATAACTTTTCCAGTTTCTACGTCAAACAAACAATCACCTTTTTATCTGCTTTTTATAAATTTAATAGAAATTTTTATAAGCTTTATAAGTTTTATAATTCTTAGGTGGTAGTAATGTTTATTGTGTTTGAAGGTATTGATGGTAGTGGTAAAACTACACAATCAAAGCTTTTAGCTGAAAAAATAAAAGCTTTTTGGACTTATGAACCGTCGAACAGTGATGTAGGGAAATTTATAAGGGAAATACTATCTGGAAATATAAAAGTAGATGATAAAACCTTAGCTTTATTATTTGCGGCTGATAGGGTGGAGCATACAAAATTGATTAAAGAAAAGCTAAAAGAAAAGGACGTTGTTTGTGATAGGTATTTATATTCATCAATAGCATATCAAAGCGTTGCAGGAGTTGATGAAGATTTTATAAACTCAATAAATAAATATGCCTTAAAGCCAGATATAGTTTTTCTGCTAATTGTCGATATTGAGGTAGCTTTAAAAAGGGTTAAAACAAAAGATATATTTGAAAAGAAAGATTTTTTAATGAAAGTGCAGGATAAATATTTGGAGTTAGCTGAAAAATACAACTTTATAGTTATTGATACAACAAATAAGTCAATAAAAGATGTTCATAAAGAAATTTTAGAACAATATAATAAAGTATATAAACAATCATGATTATTGAGTTATTTGTTAAAATTACTTATTGGTGGATATTATGAAAATCGCATACGATATACCGGTTTCAGAAGTTATGAGCTTTCCTGTAATTACAGCTACAAAAGATATGACAATCTACGATATAGCTAATATAATGACAGAGAACAACATAGGAGCAGTTGTTATTGTAGAAAATAACAAACCAGTTGGTATTTTAACAGAAAGGGATATTGTAAAGAGGGTTGTTTCAAAAAATTTAAAACCAAAAGATGTGTTGGCTGAAGAAGTGATGAGTAAAAAAATAGTTACAATCCCGCAAAATGCTTCACTTACTGAGGCTGCTAAGATAATGGCAACTCATGGAATTAAAAGATTGCCGGTTGTAAAAGATGGAGAATTAGTGGGGATAATTACACAGAGTGATATAGTTAAAGTTTCTCCAGAGTTGTTGGAGATAGTTGCAGAGTATGCATCAATAAAACCTGAAGAAGAAAAGCCTATTCCATTAGGAACTGATGAGTTTACAGAGGAGTATATTGACGGAATATGTGAAAGCTGTGGATACCAAGGAAAAGTTAGGTTATATCAAGGAAGATACTTATGTGATGAATGTATAGAAGAATTTGAAGAAAAAGAAGAATAAATAATAAATAATTTATTCATGTGCAATTCCAACAATTTCCTTTAACGTTAAATTTTCTTCTTTTAAAAAATCTATTATTTCATCACAAACTTTTTTAAATATGTCGTATCCTCTATAATAAACTCCACTACCTATTTGAACAGCTGAAGCTCCAGCCATCATGTATTCAATTGCATCTTCTCCATTCATAATTCCTCCAACGCCAATAATTGGCACATCAAAGTTCTCATACAAATCCCAAACAACTTTTATCCCTATTGGTTTTATAGCCTTTCCACTCAAACCCCCAAATTTATTTCCTAAAATCGGCTTTTTTGCTTTAATATCTATTGCCATCCCTCTGACTGTATTTATAGCTACAAGACCATCAACTCCAGCATCTACAACTGCCTGAGCTATCTCAATAATGTCTGTAACGTTTGGGGTTAATTTGGCAAAAACTGGAACTTTAACAGATTTTTTAACAGCCTTACAAACGCTATATGATAGCTCAGGATTCTGCCCAATCGTTGCTCCATATCCCTTAGCATGCGGGCAGGAGATATTTAATTCAATAATATCAACATATTTTTCCATTCTTTTAGCAACTTCAGCAAATTCTTCTTCATTCTTTCCATAAACTGAACCAATAATTTTTACATTCATCCTATTAAGCTCAGCTCTAACTTCCTTTATTTCTTCCAAATACTCATCAATTCCTGGATTTGGTAAGCCCATAGCATTTAAGAATCCTCCATAAACCTCCACAATTGTAGGATTCCTGTGCCCTGGATTTGGATTTAATCCAATTGATTTTGTTGTTACAGCCCCTGCTCCTCCTTTAGCAATTCTTTTTAATGCACTTCCTGTTTCTCCCATTATCCCGCTAGCCAAAAAAACTGGGTTTTTAAACTTTATTCCACAAATTTCTGTTTCTAACATAATATTCCACCACAACACTATTGAGAATTTAGCATAATTTTTTACATTTTTCTTAATATAAATTTCTCTAAAATTAAAAATTAAAATATTTTTAAATCTCTGGTGTTGGGGGAAGAGTTCTTTTATGCTCATTCTTTTTAATCAAATTAAATACATGCTCGACAACATCTACTGAAATATTTAGCTCTTTAGATATTTCCTCTTTAGATTTTCCTTCCTCATATAATTTCAATATCTTATCTAAGGTTTCATATTTAATGCCGAGTTCTTCTTCATCAGTTTGCCCTTCCCAAAGCCCAGCTGATGGAGGCTTATTAATAATTTCTTTTGGAACTCCAAGGTATTTTGCAAGCTCTCTGACCTCTGTTTTAAACAAATTACCTATAGGTCTTATATCACAGGCAGTATCCCCATATTTTGTTCCATAGCCCACATAGATTTCAGATTTATTGGAAGTTCCTGCAACTAATAAATTGTATTTGTTTGCAAAATAATAGAGGATGCACATCCTAATTCTTGCTTTTAAATTTCCATCAGCTATTTTATCAAACTCTCTCGTTGGGACATAGCCCCCAGCCCCAAATGCCTTTAAAATGTCTGTTATATCTGAGATAGTATACTTTATCCCTAAATTTTCAGCAACCATCTTTGCATGCTCGACATCTTTAGGATTCGTGTTTTTCTCTGGCATTATTATGCCTAAAACCCTATACTTTCCAAGTGCTTTAACGCATAGATATGCAGTAACCGCAGAATCGATGCCTCCACTCAATCCAATAACAACACCGTTAGCTTTTGCTTCCTCAACTTTTTCTTTAATAAAATTTGTTATCTTTTCTATAACTTTTTCCATATTACCACCACATAGGAAATATGTTTCCTCTTTTATATAAAATTGTTTATATAATTTAAAAAAAGATAATTAAAGATGTTAAAAATTTAGAAATATTTAAAAATAAAAAATAAATAAAACTAAAAAATTTAGGCTTTATTTATTTAGCTTGGAAACATCAATCTCCACTTTAATGGTTTTTGGATTATTAACTCCTTTTAATGACCCAATCATTGCTTTAATTGTATTACCGACAATACTTGAGACAAAAGAACCGGCAGGAATTATTTTTCCATCAACAATTATTTTTACACCTTTTGCTAATACACAATCATCCCATTTAGCTTCCTCCTTTATAACTGCTTTAACAAACGTTTTACAATTGTAGCCACAATGCCCGCAGTTTAGGTTCATCGTTGGGACTACTGCTTTATCATAAATAATTTTTAATACATCGTCGATATTGTAGTTGTAGTCTTCTATTACCATTGCCGTGTGATCATCAATCAAATCATTACCCTCTTTATTCCTAAGCATAACTATTTTGGGGATATTTAACCTTTTTAAAGCTTCTTTAAAACCTTCTATTATAACAAAATCTACATCATAATCTGATAGCTCCGCCAAAATATTTTCTAAATCCATTCTGCCTGTAAAAAATGCAGTTTTGTTATCGGTTGATAAAACAGTTACATTAGCCCCTGCATTTGACAACCTATAGCTGTCAGTTCCTTCTTTATCTATCTCAACATCTTCTTTTGAATGTTTAATAACTGCTATTTTTTTATCAGAATGCTTTAAAATTTCTTCAATTAATGTAGTTTTGCCGGAATCCTTATAACCTATAACGCCAATAACTCTCATCTTATCACCATCCACTAAAAATATAAGTTTAACATATTTAAATTTTAGCTTGAATATTATAATTATCTCTAAAATAGAGGTGGGGAAATGCAGTTTGTTCATATAGCTGATAATCATCTTGGCTATAGGCAGTATAATTTGGATGATAGAGAGGAGGATATTTACAACTCATTTATATCCTGTATAAAAAAGATTTTAGAAATAAAGCCCGATGTTGTTTTGCATAGTGGAGATTTGTTTAACGATTTAAGACCTCCAGTAAAAGCTTTAAGGATCGCAATGCAGGCATTCAAAAAACTGCATGAAAATAACATAAAAGTTTATATTGTTGGAGGAAATCACGAAATGCCTAAAAGAAAAGGAAAAGAATCTCCATTATCTTTATTAAAAGATTACGTTAAAATTTTGAATGGAAAGGATGTCATAAATGTAGATGGAGAGGAAATATTTATTTGTGGGACGTATTATCATGTAAGGAGTAAGAGGGAACAATTGTTAGAAAGGCTAAAAAGCTTTGAAGCTGAGAGTAAAAATTATAAAAAAAGTATATTGATGCTCCATCAGGGAATAAATCCATATCTTCCATTTGATTATGAGCTGGAGTATTTTGATTTGCCAAAATTTTCTTACTACGCACTTGGGCATGTACACAATAGAGTTTTAGAGAGATTCAACGATGGGATTTTAGCATACAGCGGTTCAACAGAAATTATTTACAGAAACGAATACGAAGATTACAAAAAAGATGGTAAAGGATTTTATTTAGTTGATTTTAGTGGGGGAGATTTGGATATTAGTGATATTGAAAAAATTAATGTTGATTGCAGAGATTTTGTAGAAGTGAACGTTAAAGACCAAAAAACTTTCAATGAGGCATTAAATAAAATTAACAACTGTAAAACTAAGCCAGTAGTTTTTGGTAAGGTTAAGAGGGAGTTTAAGACATTTTTAGATTTTATAAGTGGAAAGGTTTTGGTTAATAAGATTGTTGTAGTTGATGATGAACTTGTTGATATTCAAGAGGTTGATGTTGAATCGATAGATATTAAAAAAGTTCTATTGGATTATGCAAAAAAACAAAAGCTTGATGGAAATTTGGTTTTGAACCTATATAAATCTTTAATTAATGATGAAAATTGGAAAGAATTGTTAGACAATTATTACAAAACCAAATTTTAGGGGATGGGTATGATTATCAATAGCATAACAATAAACAACTTTAAAAGCCACGTTAATACAAAAATCACATTTAATGATGGGATAATTGCAATTATCGGAGAGAACGGTAGTGGAAAGTCTTCAATATTTGAGGCAATGTTTTTTGCTTTATTTGGAGCTGATGCTTTAAGAAGAATGGGTTTAACTTATGATGAAATTATAACTAAAGGTAAAAAAGCAATGTCTGTTGAGCTTGATTTTGAGGTTAATGGAAACAGCTATAAAGTTGTTAGGGAATATGATGGAAGAAGTTCAGCAAAACTGTATAAAAACAATGAACTATATGCAAAAACAGTTAATGAGGTTAATAGAGCAATTTCTGAAATTTTAGGAGTAGATAAAGACATGTTTTTAAATTCTATATACATTAAGCAGGGTGAGATAGCAAATCTTTTAAATCTTCCTCCAGCTGATAGGAAAGAGGTTATTGGAAAGCTTTTGGGGATAGATGATTTTGAAAAATGTTATCAAAAAATGAGGGATGTTATTAATGAATATAGAAATCAGTTGAAGGAGGTTGAGGTAAATCTAAGCTATAAAGAAAAATTTGAAAAAGATTTAAAAGAGAAAGAAAATCAATTAGCTGAAAAAGAAAAAGAGCTTGAGAGAATAAAAGCCAATATTGATAAAATTAAAACTGAATATGAGACTGCTAAAAAGAATTTTGTGGAATGGAAAGAGAAAAAATCCCTGTATGAAAAATTGATAAACAAACTTGAAGAAAGAGAAAAAGCTTTAGAACTCGAAAAAAATAAACTTAAGAACTTAAAATATGATTTAGATGAAGTTTTAAAAGCAAATGAAATATTGAAATCACATAAAGGTGAATATGGGGAATATAAATCATTAACTAACAGAATTAAAGAAATTGAAAGAAGGTTGAGAGATTTACAACCAGCTTATGAAGAATACATAAAGTTATCTAAAACATTGGAAAACATTGAGAAGGATATCAAAGAATTAAAGGAATTTGTTGATAAAAGTAAATATAAGGATAGACTTGATGAGTTGAATGAAATTTTAGAAAGTATAAAGAAAAGGATTGAAGAAGTTGAAAAAACTGCTGAATTACTTGGAGAACTTGAAATTTTATCTCAAAAACTTAATGAAATTGAAAAATACAAAAAAATTGCAAATGAATGCAAAAAGTATTATGAAGAGTATTTGAAATTGGAAGAGAAAATAAATGAATATAATAAACTAAACTTAGAATACACAAAATTATTGCAAAATAAGGAATCTATTGAAGAAAATATAAAGAATCTAAATTGCGAAATTGAAAACATTGAGAAAGAATTAAATGGCATAAATATTGAAGAAATAAAAAAATCATTGGAAGAGATTGAGAAAAAGAAAGAGGAGTTATCTCAACTACAAAAAGAGAAAGAAGAGTTAAAACAAAAAATTGGAGAAATTAATAATGAAATTAATAGGCTGAAAAAAATTTTAGATGAGCTTAAAGATGTTGAAGGAAAATGTCCATTGTGTAAGACACCAATAGACGAAAACAAAAAGCTGGATTTAATAAATTCTCATAAATCTCAATTAGACAATAAATACAATGAATTAGAAGAGATAAAAAGAAAAATTAAAGAAATTGAAAATGAAATAGATAAAATAAATAATGAAATAGCTAAAGAAAAACAATTTAGGGAAATTGAAACCAAATATTATGAAAAAAAGAAACGTCTGGAAGATTTAACATTAAAAATGAATGGGCTTAAAAAAGAGCTAATAATGATAGAAAACAAATTATCTTCCTATATTGTAAATGGAAAACCAATAAATGAAATTTTAGAAGAATATAAAACAAAATTAAATGAAATTAGGGATAAATACAACGAATACATATCTGCAAAGAATTATTTGGATAGCGTTGACGAAGAAAATCTTAGGAGAAATTTTGAAGATATTAAGGAAAAGGTTAAAGGTTGGTTTAAAGAAAAATGTAAAGAGGAGATTAAAAAACTTAGAGATGAAGAAAAAGAGATAACTTACTTAATAAATAAAATTGAAGAGCTTAAAAAGAAAGAAAATGAATTTAAAAATGTTGAAAATAAGATGTTGTTGAAGTTGGGAATGTATAAGGAATATTTATCTTTAAATGAGGCATTAAATGATTGTAGGAAGAGGGTTGAAGAGCTTGAAAATATATATAAGATATGCAATTCAGCAGAGATTACTTTAAACAACATTAAAAGAAAATATGGAAAAGAAGATATTGAAAATTACATAAATAACAAAATTTTAGAAGTTAATGAAAAAATAAAAGATATTAAAGAGAGAATTGACTACATAAATCAAAAACTCAATGAAATAAATTACTCAGAAGAAGAATTTAAAAAGATTGAAGAAGAGTTTGAGAAAAAGCAGGAGAAATTAAAGAATGCTGAGATAGAGAAGGGGAAGATAGAATCGGAAATAAAATATCTGAGAGATGATATTGAAACTTTAAATTTAAAATTAAAAGAATTATCTGACTTAGAAAAAGAGAAAGAAAAATTAATAAAGTTTATTGATTATTTAAATAAAGTTAGAAGTGTATTTGGCAAAGATGGGTTTCAAAAATACCTTAGGAAGATATATACCCCACTAATTCAGAAGTATTTAAATGAGGCATTTAATGAGTTTGATTTACCATACAGCTTTGTAGAACTTACTGAAGACCTTGAGATAAAGCTTCACTCACCAACTGGTGTTTTAACAATAGACAATTTGAGTGGTGGGGAGCAAATAGCGGTTGCCCTCTCTTTAAGATTAGCAATAGCTAACGCTTTAATTGGAAATAAAGTTGAATGTATTATCTTGGATGAGCCAACTGTCTATTTAGATGAAAACAGAAGAGCTAAATTGGCTGAGATATTTAGAAAGATAAACAGCGTTCCACAGATGATAATTATAACCCACCATAGAGAATTGGAAGAGGTTGCAGATACCATAGTTAATGTTACAAAGGAGAGGGGAGTTTCAAAAGTTAAGATTAATGAATCCTAATAAAAATGGAATAAGTGGGGGATTATATGAAAAATTTAAGATATAAAATAAATGCCTATAGAATAAAAAAAGATTATATCCCAAAAGAGGTATATCGATATAGAATCAGAAGTTTTATAGAGAATATTAATATCTACAGATTCGTTGGATTTTATGGAGGGGTGGCCTTAAATCAAAGTGAGTTTATTCTGCCATATCCTGTTGAAAATTTAGTGTTAGAATATGACGGAAAAGACGTAAAATTAGAGCATATTGATACATTAAACTTAGAAGATATAGAAAACAAAGACAAAGAAAAAGCTGAAAAGTTAGTTAGAGGGTATTTAACCAGCATTTATAAATTAAAACCAATATTATATAAAATTTTAAGAGATGTTAGAGAATCAAAAATAATTAATGATATAAGAGTTGACCCAATTCCAGATTTTACTGTAAAAAGGCATAATAATGAATATTATTTAGTAATAGACTTTAATCATACAGCAACAGTTCTCAAAAATTTATGGGATTTTGTAGGTAGGGATAAATTAAAATTAGAAGACTATATCGGAAAAAAGATTATTTTCAAACCTAATCCTAAAAAAAGATATACAATTAAGTCAATTGAAAAACAAAATAAGAAAGATATTGATGATATTGTAGAGCATATAATAGAGTATTATAAATGGACTGAAGAAGAAATAAAATCTACATTTGGAGAAATTGATTATACTCAACCAATTATACATTGTGAAGGGATACCCTATCCTTTTGCTCCACAATTCTGTAATATTGTATTTACCATGGAAGATTTAGATGAGAATACTCTCAAAGACCTACAAAGTTATTGGAGATTACCAAATGAAATAAAAGGGAATATTATAAATCAAATAGCTAAAAAACTTAGGTTTGTAGAAAATGAACCAATAGAGTTGGAATTTATTAAATTTAATAACACTCCTCTAATTGTTAAAGATGAAAATGGAAAACCTACAAAAATCTACACAACAAATAGATTATTTAGATGGAATTATGATTCTAAATCTAAACTATATCTACCCTATGATATACCAGATATTATAAAAAATAAGACATTAACAACCTTTGTGTTAATAGATGAAAATTTAAAAAATGTTTCAGGAAAAATTAAGAGAAAAGTTTATCAAATGTTTAAAAACTACAACAAGATAGCATCTAAAACAGAACTTCCAAAATTTGATTTTGCTAATAAGTGGAAATACTTTTCTAATAACAATATTAGAGATGTCATAAGAAAAATAAAGGATGAATTTAATGAGGAACTGGGTTTTGCTTTGATTATTGGAAATAGATACTATGAAAATGATTACTATGAAACACTAAAGATGCAACTCTTTAATTTAAATATAATCTCTCAAAACATATTATGGGAAAATTGGAGCAAAGATGATAATAATTTCATGACCAATAATCTATTAATACAAATTATGGGAAAATTAGGTATTAAATACTTTGCTTTAGATGCTAAAGTAAATTATGATTACATAATGGGATTAGATTCAGGATTAGGGGCTTTTAAATCTAATAGGGTTAGTGGTTGTACTGTAATATATGATTCAGAAGGTAAAATTAGAAGGATACAACCAATAGACGTCCCGTCACCAGGTGAAAGAATACCGATACATCTTGTTGTAGAATTTTTAGAGACAAAAACAGACATAAATATGGAAAATAAAAATATTTTATTCCTAAGAGATGGTTTTGTTCAAAATTCTGAAAGAGAAGAACTAAAAAAATTATCTAAAGAACTAAATTCAAATATTGAAGTAATTAGCATTAGAAAAAACAATAAATATAAAGTTTTTACATCTGACTATGGAATTGGAAGTATATTTGGAAATGATGGTATTTTCTTACCTCACAAAACTACTTTTGGTTCAAATCCTGTAAAACTATCAACTTGGCTGAGATTTAATTCTGGAAACGAAGAAAAATTAAAAATTAA
This sequence comes from Methanocaldococcus fervens AG86, assembly GCF_000023985.1. Classification (GTDB taxonomy): domain Archaea; phylum AGJL01; class Methanococci; order Methanococcales; family Methanocaldococcaceae; genus Methanocaldococcus; species Methanocaldococcus fervens. Next base: position 624,057 of record NC_013156.1, on the reverse strand, counting down.
TGAATCAATTATGCAATTATTATATGATTTGACTAAAATGAACTATTCTGCATTATATGGAGAAGGTAGAAATCTTAGAATTCCTGCTCCAATACATTACGCTGATAAATTTGTTAAGGCTCTTGGCAAAAATTGGAAAATAGATGAAGAATTGCTAAAGCATGGATTCCTATATTTCATATAAAAAAGAGGTGAATCTAAGATATGTATAAAATAGTTCCTGACACGAACTTTTTAATCTATGTTTTTAAGCATGGGATAAACTTTGATTATGAGATAGAGAGGGCTATAAATTCAAAATTTGAGATTGTTATCCTCTCTTCAGTAAAAGAAGAGTTGGAAAAACTATTAAAAAGTGGAAATTTAAAAGGTAAGGAAAAATTGGCTGTCAATTTGGCATTGGCAAAAATAAAAAAGTATAAGTTGGTTGATTATTCTGCAAACTACGCAGATGAAGCAATTTTAAATTATGCAACGGAAAATAAAAATGTCATTGTAGCTACGAACGATAAGGAGCTTAAAGAAAAGTTAATGGAAAATAATGTTCCAGTAATGGTTGTTAGGCAGAAAAAATATTTTGAAGTTTTTGGAATGCTATAACTTTTTAAAAGAATAAACCCCTAATAAAAACTTCAACTTAAAATAAACTACCATTCGAAATTTCTTAAAAATCCTTGAAATCAATAAATAAAATATAAAAAACTTTTATTTTAAAAAATATAATTTTCAGCGAGATAAACACAATTAAAACATCAATTATTTTTTATCCCCGTAGTATATTTTTAACGCATCTTCTAAACTTTTTCCTTCAATGGTTATTGCGTATATTGCATTACACATCCTTACAGCATCATCCAATGGTTTTTGATGTATGTTTCTTCCTGTAGCATTGCCTCTGGCTCCACTTATGTTAATTTGCTCCCAAATTTGCTTTAAAAATTTCTCTGGCTCTATGCTTTTTCCTCCAGCACATAAAACTCCAGTTCTTCCAGCAGCTAAAACCGATTCTTTAAATCTCTCAGCTGGATTATCACATTTAGGGTAATTAACCTTAACAAAATCAGCTCCTAAACATGCGGCAACTCCTGCAGCTCCAGCGATTAGATGAGGGTCTCGTTCATTCTCAACATTTTTCCCCCTTGGATAACTCCAAAGTATTGCAATCAGTCCATGTTTGTGAGCTTCTAAAATAACTTTAGATGCTTCTTCAAACATAATGTGCTCATATTCACTTCCTGGATAGATTGTATAACCAACTCCCAATATATTCAGTCCAGAATTTTCTTTAAACTCCACAACGTCCTTAACTGTTACTAAAGCTTTACTTATTGGGTCTCTTGTTTTGACTAAATGCGTTTTTGAGTTAATCTTCACAATATAAGGAACTTTCCTATAATCCATACCATATCTTGCTATTAAACCAAGCTGAGTAGCAAAGGCACAAATCTTTCCCTTACTTGCTATATTAAACAGATGTTCTGGAGAAGCATCTTCTTTGGCAATTCCCTCCCCAAAAAAGTCATCGTTTAAATGCTCCATCTTTTGGTCTCCAGCAAATAACATAACATTTCCAGTCTTTTTTGTTAATTCCAAATAATTGCTTATATACTCTTTTTTGACACTTTCAGGAACTGTTAATGGAACTTTTATATCCTTCTTTCTGAGTTTTTTTACCATAAAAACCCCCACAATTATATTAATGGTTATAAAAAATTATATGTCATCGACCTATTAATAACTTCTTATTTGAAGAAAAAGATTTAATATAAAAAACCAGCTTGAGAACATGATGATGGCATTACCGATATTTATAGAGATACTTCCAATAATGTTTTTTGGAATTCTTTTAGCAAATCTCATGTATCATCTAAACATCTTATACAAACTACAAAAATACATAAAGAATAAATATTTCCCAATAATTGCTGTATTTTTCGTTAGTTCAACATCCGGTAGCTTTTTATTAAAAAAATTTATTAGACAAAGGAGCAATTTTTGAAGAAAATCTTTTGCCAATTTATTTTTTAGGGATGTTTGTTTTTGGAATCCATATAATTTTATTTTACACTTTACCAATAGCCGTAAGTTTAGGTTGGTATGTTGGGGGCATTTACGTGCTGATAAAATTTTTGGTAACATGTAATTATTTGATTATCAGCATGTTGATGCTCAAAAAAAGGAAATGCAATATTGATGTTGAATTTAAATCCAAGTCAGAAGGTTTACGCGAAGCTATAAAAGATACATTTAAGCAGTATTTTAGGGTTTTAGCATCATTTGTTCCATCTGTTTTGATAATAACATATCTTATTGAGCACGGTTTGTTAGATATTGTTGAAAACTTTACTGGCTCTTTGCTGAATTCTTTAAATTTATCCCCAACTATCTTAATTGTAGCGATTACAGGTCTGGCAACAATTTCGGGAGCTGTAGGTGTTGCATCAGGGATTTTAGATAAAAATATGTTATCTCCAAATGAAGTCCTCTTTTCTTTATTTCTCGCAGAATTTTTAAATAGGATAGTTCTTTACCTTAGGAAATATTTGCCAATACAACTTTCAATATTTGGAAAAATTGGAACAAAATTGGCCACATCACACTTTATTGTCTATGAAATATCTTTTTTAATTGTGATGGTTGTTTGGTATTTATTCTTCATAATTTAGTGTTATTAGTTTTCTTAATAACTTAATATCAATTAGATTTTTTTACAAAAAGTTTTTTTATAATCAAGAACTTTAAATAACTATATATTTTTCCTAAATGGTGTATTAAAAAACCTAAGATGGTGAGGTAATGAGAATTTCTCCATTGGTTGCAGGGTTAGTAAGTGGTTTTGTAGCAGCATTATTGCAGGCGTTATTTAAAGTATTCCCGCCTCCAGCTTACGGTATCTGTATAGCATGCCATACAAGAGATTTGGTAAATTGGATTGTAAACAATGCATTTGGAACATCATTAGGTTTAGCACCAGTTTCAAAAGTTATTCCTGTTCTAACTGTTGTAGGAATCTTTATTGGAGCTTTAATAGCAGCTTTTGTACATAAAGAGTTTAAAATAAAGCAGACACACAATCCTGCTATTGGTTTTATTTTGGGAATTTTGGTTATCAATTTTGCCCTGTTAATGGGGGGTTGTCCTGTTAGAGAAACTTTGAGAACAGCTTATGGAGATATCATAGCGTTTATAAGTTTAATAGCTATGTTTATTGGAGTGGTTGCAGCAAGTGAACTCTACTTAAAAAGAAACATCTAATTGGGTGATTTTATGGAATATCTCCACGTAATAGGGACTTTCATATTTGGGATAATCTTGGGTTATTTATTCCAAAGAGCAAGAATGTGTTTTGTTGGAGGAATGAGGGATTTCTATTTAATAAGGGATACATGGTTAATTAAAGGTTTATTTGGATTTTTTGTTGGAGCATTGATTGGATTTATAATATTTACTGCTACAGGTCATATTTCAGCGTTCCCATGGTTTGTTGATAAAGGATTAGCTCCAATTCCTGGAGATCCGTTAGGAGCAAGTGGAAGCTTAGCAGGGCATTTAATATTGGCTATTATTGGTGGATTTGGAGTAGGGTTTTTCTCAGTTATACAGGGAGGTTGTCCATTAAGAAACTATGTCATGGCTGCTGAAGGAAACAAAACAGCTATTGCTTATTTGTTTGGTTTGGCTGTAGGGGCAGTTATTTTCCACAAGTTTGTATCCCCACTGGTAAAAGCGATATTAGTTTAAGATTAGTTTAAAAGAGATTATAAATAAAAAATAAAATTATTTATTCAAGCTGTACAATGGTGGTATCTTATCATCAACTCCTGGAACGTATCCGAAGGAGTCTCTAAACTTTAACTGCATTCTGTGGTAGATGTAAGCTAAAGGAATCTCCATTGGACATGCATCTTCACACTGTCCACAATTTATACAGCTTTGGGAAGTATGACTTAACCTAATCCCTTGGAACATTATTGGGTCTGGAGGAATTTTTCCTTTTTCACCAATATAATCTTTCTCCAACTTACATTCAACACAGAAGCATAGAGGGCAGTTATCCCTACAACCATAGCATTTTATACATCGGTTCCAATATTTCTGCCATTTTTCTAAGCTTGGATATTCTTCCTCTAAATGCTTCTTTTGGAATTTTTTAGCCAATTTTATCATAACATTCTCTATTTTTTCCCTGATTTGAATTGCCTTTTCTGAGGGTTCTTTGATTTTTAGGTATCCATTTTTCTCAGCTTCTTCAATCAACTTTCTTCCTTTCTCTGAACAAATTTCAACAAAAGTCCAACCTTTTTCAGCTCCCCAGTTTCCACAGGCTATATCAGCCATTCTTGGAATCATAACTTCGCATCTTTGGCAATTCTCTCTTCTACCAAAGCCCTTCTCTTCCAAATCATCTATTTTTACAGCTTTTTCGGTACCATCCTTTAAGAATATTATAAACTTACCTTTATCAATCTCCTCTTTAACAACATCCTTTGGGTCTACCTCATAAAACAACTCAATCATCTTCATGGCTGTGATAGGGCTGACAGTCCCTCCACAATTCAAACCAATCATGTAGATGTTATCTAAATTTACCTGCTCTAACTTTGCCAATTCCTTTATGGCCATTGCATCACATGGTTTTGTAGAAACTGCAATTCTTTTGTCGTTTAAATATTTACTGATTATTTTTCCAAAGTTTGTTGGAGCGCAGTGTAAAGAACCAGCAGTCTCTAACAACTCATCAGAATTTGTTACAAATGCTGGAATTCCATCATAAACGTCCTCTCCTTTCTTTAAAGCTAAAACCCCATCGACAAGCTTATTGTCCAACAAGTATTTAAATAAGGCTGTAACTGCTCCTCCACACTCTGCCCTCTTTAAAATCTCTCCATCAGCTGCTTGAATCAGAGCATATTTCATGATATCACCTTAATAAAAATTAACAAAATTAGGCAGTTTGATTTACGGTTATTCAGTTTTTAGTTTTTCAATTTTTACAGCACAAACTTTTAGTTCTGGGATTTTACAGTTTGGATCAAGGGCAGTATTTGTTAATATGTTTGCAGCAGTTTCTGCAAAGTGGAATGGCATAAAGACAACTCCTTCTTTGATATCTTCAGTAATTCTCGATTTTACAACAACTTCTCCTCTTCTTGAACTTACTTTAACTAAATCATTATTTTTAATTCCTAATTTTTTGGCATCCTCTGGATTTATCTCAACAAATCCTTCATTTATTTCATTTATTATGTGCTTACTTCTTCTTGTCATTGTTCCAGTATGGTAGTGGAATATTATTCTTCCAGTAGTCAGGATGAATGGATATTCATTATCTGGCAATTCTACTGGCTCTTCATATTCAATTGCAAATATTCTTCCTAAACCATCGTGAGTTAAGAACTTCTCAGTATGTAAGATTGGAGTTCCTGGATGGTCTTCACTTGGACATGGCCAATGTATTCCATCAACACCTAATCTCTCATAGCTAATTCCTGCATATTGTGGAGTTACCTTTCTTATTTCTTCAAATATCTCCCTTGGTGAGTTGTAATTAAACTTATCAGCATAGCCCATTTTTTCCGCAAGCTTTTTAATTATTATCCAATCTGGTAAAGCTTCTCCTGGAGGGTCTACAGCTTTGTTTATTTTTTGAACCCTCCTTTCAGTGTTTGTAAACGTCCCTTCCTTTTCTGCCCAACATGCCGCTGGAAGAACAACATCCGCCAATTTCGCAGTTTCAGTTAAAAAGATATCCTGAACAACTAAAAAATCTAAGCTTTTTAAAGCCTTTTCAACGTGCTTAGTATCTGGATCTGATACCATTGGGTTTTCTCCCATTATGTAGAGGAATTTTATCTCTTCTCCTGCCTTTTCAATCATTTCTGGAATTGATAAACCAATTTCATGATTTAACTCAACACCCCATGCATCTTTAAATTTTTCATAAGCCACATTCACCTTCTGATAACCTGGGAACACATCTGGTAATGCCCCCATATCGCAAGCTCCCTGAACGTTGTTCTGTCCTCTCAATGGGTTAACTCCAGCCCCTCTCTTTCCTATATTTCCAGTTATCAATGCCAAATTACAGCAGGATTTAACGCTATCTACACCATGGGTGAACTGTGTAACCCCCATACAGTATAGGATAGTTGCTTTATCAGCACTTCCGTATGTCCTTGCCGCTTCTATAATCAAGTCCTTATCAACTTTACAAATCTTTGAGGCATATTCAGGAGTGTATTTTTCTACAACCTTTTTCAATTCTTCAAACCCTTTTGTTCTCTTTTTTATAAATTCCTCATCTATTAACCCTTCTTTTATAATTACGTGCATCATTGCATTTAGTAAAGCTACATTTGTCCCTGGAACTATTTGAAGGAATAAATCGGCCTGTTTAGCAGTTATTGTTTTTCTTGGATCTATAACAATAATTTTAGCTCCTTTTTCTTTAGCTTTAACAACTCTCCTTGCAATTAACGGGTGTTGTTCAAATGTATTAGAACCAATTATCAATATGCAGTCAGCTTCTTCAATGTCTTCAATTGAGTTTGTCATGGCACCAGATCCAAAGGCTTCCCCTAAACCTTTAACAGTTGCAGAGTGTCAAAGTCTTGCACAATGGTCTATGTTGTTAGTTTTTACAACAGCTCTCGCAAATTTTTGGAAAATGTAGTTGTCTTCATTTGTACATCTTGCAGATGAGAAGAAACCAACTTCTTCAGGGCTGTAATTTTTTAATTTTTCTGCGATTAGGTTTAATGCCTCATCCCATGTAGCTTCAACAAACTCGCCATTCTTTTTAATTAATGGCTTTTTCAACCTATCTTCTCTATGTATAAACTCATGACAGTAATTTCCTTTAATACAAACTTTTCCTTCATTTACTGGATGTCTTTTGTATGGATAAGTCCCTACAACTTTATCATCTTTAACAATTAAGTTGATACCACAACCTGTCCCACAGTATGGGCAGATTGTATGAACTACATTAAATTCACTCATCGTTCCACCCTTTTCTAATGATGAAGCTTTTTGAATAATTTGGGTGTTAATAGAAGTTTTTAGTAAATTATTTTATTTGGGAAGCCTTTGGATCTTTTTTCGCCACCTGCTCCCCTTAAGGGTTCGCAGGATGGCGGGTGCCATTAATAATTATTTATTGATATTATCGGCCCGTAAGGGCCTCATCTAAAAACAATATTTAGCAGAGTTTTTTCAACTCTCCAGTTTCAACATCTATTATGTATCCTTCAACAGTTACATCTTTTGGAATTGCAGGGTGATTTTTTATTATATTTACACCCTCAATCACATTTTTTTCTTCATCATCGATTTTATTTAGCCAACATTTTAGATTAGGAGTAAAGTAAGGGTTGGCTCCTCTTTCAAGCATTTTTTTCTTAATTTCTTCAGCATCAACAGATTTCATTCCACAGTCTGTATGTCCTACAACCATAACTCTCTCAACGTCTAAGCAATAAATTGCAACAACAAGGGATCTTATTACATCTTCAGTTATCACATTTCCAGCATTTTTGATAACTTTAGCATCTCCTTTTTTTATTCCCAATTTTTCGGAGAGGAAATTAACAAGACGAGCATCCATACATGTTACAATTGCAAGTTTTTTTCTTGGCGTGGCGTGTCCCATATTTTCCCTTTAATTCAGTTTTTTGGCCCCTATTCCATAAATTTTTGGTTTCCAAAGTTTTGGAATTCCCATAAAACCAAAGAATTTATAATGTTTAGTCACAACTCCATATATTTCAACTTTGTCTCCTACGTTGACATCTTCTGGAAGAGGAACAATTAAACTTACGTATATACTGCCAGTGTCATCTTTAATTCGTATTGTTGGTTTTGGAGAAATCCCGTAGATGATTTTTTCAATTGTTCCAATTACTTTTACTCTTTCATTTAGTTTATCTTTGGTTATCTCACTGATCTTTAACAAAGGAGCATTTTTCTGATAGATGGGGATTAACTCCTCCGAAATATTTTTGTTCATATTTGAAACTTTATATGGAACGTAAGTTAGTCCCAAAAGAAACGGTATTGAGAGTATTAATATCCATATGTTCTTTGAAATTATAGTCGCAAATATTGTTATTCCGCCCCAAAAGACTAAAGATAAGGTTGCCGAAGGCATAGTTTTTGCAAATCTAATTATTTTTTTCATTTTAGATCTCTCTACCATACGCATACCAATACACCATTGCTACGAATATCACTGCCCCAATAATGTTTCCTATTGTAGCAGGGATTTCATTCCATAGCCACCAGTCCACTATTGTGACATTAGCCCCTAACAACATTCCTGCTGGGATGAAGTACATGTTTGCTACACAGTGCTCAAATCCTGAAGCGACGAATGTCATAATTGGGAACCAAATCATGAAGAATTTCCCAATAACAGTTGATGCTGCAAATGAACCCATGACTGCAAGATTAACAAGCCAGTTACAACCAATACCTTTAACCAAGCATGAAAGCCATCCTAATGCTCCTCCTGATATGTATGGAAGGACTTTCGCTTCAGCAATTCCAATTGCAGTCTGTCCAAAGGAATTTACTATCCACTCTCCATTTTTGAAACTTTTTAATGGACCATAAGCCATAATTAGTGCATATATTAAAGAACCTATTAGGTTTCCAATATATACCCAAAACCAAACTTTTAACAGTTGGGAGAATGATGCTTTTCTTTTCAATATTGCTAATGGAAGAAGCATCATGTCTCCAGTAACAAGTTCCATCCCTGTCATAATAATTAAAATCAGACCAACTGGGAACACTGCCCCTCCAACGAGTTTTGCAAGACCTGGAGCTAATGAAGCAACTCCAGTACTACAAACAGTACAAAGACCAGCACCCATTGCAATATATGCCCCTCCCATAATACCTCTAACAAGCAATTGATTCCAAGGAAGGTTCGCTTTATATTCTCCTGAATTTGCTGCCATTTCAACAGCTTTTGCTGGTGGATTAAACATTGCTATTCCCTCCAACAATGTTTATATATGTTTGATACTTGTGGTCTTGTGGGGTCTTATCCCACATTGTATAATTTGTCATTTTGTCATTATAAATAATTAACGATTTAGTATGGACAAAAAAAGATAAATATCGAATTACTATAGAAGAGAATTTAATCTATATGGATTAAGATAAATTCTACAATGTAATTAAATATGATTACAAAAATATCGATAAAAATACATTGAAAAAATAATTTTAACTTAAAATAAATTCTTAAAAAAATAAAAGAGTTAATAAACTGCCCACTGGCTTTTAATAATTTTGAATCCACTTCCAAAACCTATGAGTTTTACTTTTCCATCTTCAATGGCTGAAACAATTTTAAGTCCTACGATTCCGTCCAAATCTTTTTCTTTAACTCTTTCTTCCAACTTTTTTATGAGTTGTTCTACATCTGTACCTTCAACGGCTTCAGAAATAATTTCTTTTATACATATTTCTATTCCAGGTATTTCATATATTGTTGTGATAATAATCTCTTCGCTCATGTTAACACCCTCTGTGAGTTTGAGACCCCACAAGACCACAACTATTATATTGAACTCACGTATATAAATAATTGTCGTTCATCTTTAAAAATTGTAATATATAAAATTGTAAATGTCTTATACTAAAAATAAAAATTGAAAAATAGTTATTCAATTGGTAAAAGCACGTGGAAAGAAGTACCTTTACCTAACTCACTTTCAACCCAAATTTTACCTCCATGTGCTTCAATAATGCTTTTACATATTGCCAACCCAAGACCAGCTCCATCCTTTTTGATTTTTGGAAAGTTTACTTGATAGAATTTGTCAAATATCTTATCTAAATCTTTTTTAGGTATTCCTGGTCCATAATCTTTTATAATTATGTGAGCATAGTTATTATCCCTAAATGCATGTATTTCAATAACTCCTTTCACAGGTGAGAATTTTATGGCGTTTTCAATTAAGTTTATTAAAACTTGAGTAATTCTATCTTTATCAACTTTTGCAGTCAGATTTTCCTCAATTTCACATTTTATTTCTATATTTTTTTCTTTTATCTGTGGTCCTAAGGAGTTTAAGACATCCACTACCATATCCTTAATTTTTACATCCTTTATATCAAATTTTATTGTTCCGCTTTCTATTTTAGAGAGGTCAAGCATATCATCTATTAACCTCTTTAGCCTGTCAATGTTATTATTGGCTATTTCAAGACATCTTCTTTGATTGCTATTTAACTCTCCCATTAAACCATCTAAAACTAATTCTACGTAACCTTTTATTGAAGTTAATGGAGTTCTTAACTCGTGAGACACTATTGAAATAATTTCAGATTTTAGCTTATCTATCTCTTTTAATTTTTCATAGGATTCTTTTAGTTCTTTTGTATGTCTTTTAAGTTCTTCATGGGATTTTCTTATATCTTCAGCCATTTTATTGAATGCTTTAGCAAGCTCTCCAATTTCATCATCACTACTTACATCCACGTGAATATTGTAGTTTCCAGAGCTAATTTTTTCCGCAGCATATTTTAGTTTTTTTATTGGGCCTATTATTGCCTCACTTAATACTAAAGATACACTCAACGCTAAGATTATGCTTAAAAATCCAATGAGAATGGTATGTGTTTTAATGTTTTGTTGTAATTCAATAAATGGCTTTTCTGGAGTTCCAACGAATAACATCCCAATAACTTCATTATCTGAATTGTATATTGGTTTATATGCAGTTATATACCATTTATCTACAACAAACGCCCTACCTTGATACATTTCGCCCTCTTTAATTACCTTATCATACACCTCTTTAGATACAAGAGTTCCTACGGCCCTTGTTCCATCATCATTTTTTACATCTGTAGAAATTCTAATACCGTCCAAAAAGATGGTAACAACATCTCCACAGTGTTTACTAATTTCATCAACAAGTTCGTAATCTTTATTTAATATATCACAAACTAATATTCCGCCTATGATATTTCCATTTTCGTCGTATATTGGCCTTGCAGACACCAAACCTAAAGCTGATGTTTCAATAGTTTTATTAACATTTATTGAATGTTCAGTAGAAATTATTTTGATGGACGTTTTATTCAGCAAATTCTCATTTTTTAATGTAGTTTCATCTATTATTTCAATACTATTTATTTCTCTGCCAGAGAGGACTTTTTTGGTTATTAATGGAAGATCAACGTAGTTATTTTTATCGTTATTTGAACTCACTAAAACTTTACCTTCTTTGTCAAATATTATCACAAAGTCAGAGTCCGTAGTGTTTTTTAAATTCAATGTAATGGTTTTTAATTCATTTAGATTTTTGTTTTTAATTGATGATAGTGTATTTTTGTTATCTGACATTAAATCTAAGGACTTGGACAAAAAATTTAACCTTTCATTTAGGATATATTCGGCAATTTGAAGGTCGGTATTGATCTTTTTCTGAGCTTCTTCACTCATTGTTTTTATGGTGTTTTCTACAGACACTGCACCCAGAATTGTTACAGGAATTATTGAAATTATTATCGACAATATCAGCAATTTTATCCTAAGTGCTTTTTTCATCATACTTATCACTTAAATAATATCCTTAATTTTTCTGATTAGCTCTTCTCTTGAAAATGGTTTAGCGATGTATCCTTCAACTCCCATACTTCTTGCTTTTTCTATATCACTCACTTGAGTGTATGCAGTCAATACAATCACAGGGATGTTCTTCCATTTATCACTACTTTTTATTATTTTTAAAAACTCCCATCCGTTCATATTCGGCATTCTTATATCCAGTATTATCAAAGATATGTCTTCATTATCCTCTAAAGCTTTAATTCCTTCCTCTCCATCTTTAGCCAATATTGTTAAATATCCTTCCATATCTAAAATTATTTTAATTAGATTTAATATATCTTCCTCATCCTCAACAACCAAAATTTTCGTCATACTGCCTCACCGTAACACTTAATAATAATTAAAGTTTAAATAACCACTAACTTATACAACTTTTTTATGTTAATAAATATTTTTATTTTTAATATTTTCATTAAAGTGATTAACATGAAATTTATAGAATTTGGTTGGGGGCATTCAAATGATGAAAATCCGCTAAAATCTGGGGCGTATGCAGTAACTGAAGCATTAAAAAACATTGAAAATGATAAATATATAAATTTAGCGTTCCTATTTTCATCTCCAGATTATGAACCTGAAGAAGTGTTGAATGGTGTTAAATTAATATTGGGTAATGATATACCCATTGTAGGAGGTAGTGCGAGATATTCAATAATTAACAATGAACCACATAAAGGAGTTTCTGTTGGCATCATATCATCAAAATACATCGATATTGGAATTGGAGTAGGTTTAGGGGTATCTATAAATCCAGAAGAATGTGGAAAGAAGGCAATAGAAACAGCCATAAAAGATTTAGGTATGGCTCCAAAGCTGGTTATGGTGTTTATGGATTGTTGCAACTTTGAAGAAGAAGTTTTAAATGGAATTATCAAAAAACTTGGCATGTGTGTCCCAATATTTGGTGGGGTTACGAGTGATAACTTTGAGTTTAGCAGAACATATCAATACTGCAACGATGTCTATGTTGACAGTGTTGTATGTGTTGTATTTGGAGGAGATATTGTTCCAAAAATAACCGTGGGGAGATTTACTGAAAGAGAATTAATTAGTAAAAAGACAAAAGGAAGGGTTACTGAAGCAAATAAAAGATATGTGAGCAAAATAAACAACATCAATGCCTTAGATTATTACATGTCTGTCTTTAATTATAAAAAACTTGGAGAAATTTCAAAAGACAGGGAATTTTATTTTACACATCAATTTGGAACGTTGGATTTAAACAATGAAAAAATACACATAAAAGGTCCGATATCAATAAAAAATAATGCATTGGTTTTTGGTTCCAATATACGTGAGGGTGTGGAGCTAATTGACTATGAAATAGATAAAGATAAAATAAAACACATCTTTGAGGAGGTAAATAAAAGTATTTTAAATACCCCCCCTCAATATCCTCACGCATTTAGTTTTTTGGCACTTCCAGTTTATTTGGCTGAAATCGGAAAAGACAAAACAAATGAATGGTTAGAAGTTCTGAAAGATTTATATCCGTTATTTGGTTTTTCATCTTATGGAGAAATTGTATTTAGCGAATACAACAATTATACTATTGCCTTATGTTCAATACTTCCAGACCTGGCAAATATTTGCATAAAAGAAGGTATTTCTATGATTACCAAATATCCTGCTACAAAGGAAACTATAAAGAAGATTTACGAAATGGGCGGTTCCGTAAAGATAGAGGAACTCGCAGAAAATTTAGGAATACATAGAAGAACAGCGTATGATAGGGTAGAACCACTATTAAAACATGGGTTTGTGAAAAAAGAAGGTGCTAAAGTAGAATTAACAGATTTAGGAAAATTGCTATTGGAGAAATTTATTTTAAAGTTTTGGTAAGGCATAATTTATTATTTATTTAATAACTTTTGGTGATTTTCGTGGGAAAGATGGGAAGTTACTTAGAGCTTATTAGGGTTAAAAATTGCATAACTGCATCTGTTGGAGGGATTATTGGTTATTTGATTTCATCAAACTTTGAAATTGATATTTTAAAATGTATTTTGGTGTTTTTTGTTGTCTTCTTTGTTAGTGCTTATGGAAATGTAATAAATGACATCTTTGATATTGAGATAGATAGGATAAATAAGCCCTATCGCCCTCTACCTTCTGGAAAAATTAAATTGAATGAGGCGAAAACATTTTCAGCTATTTTACTAATTTTTGGGTTAGCTCTCTCAGTATTTATAAACATATACGCCTTAATTATAGCTGTTGTTAATGCATTCTTTTTATACCTTTATGCAAAAAGATACAAACGATATAAGCCAATAGGAAACTTTATTATTGGGTATTTAACAGGTTCCGTATTTTTATTTGGCGGAGTTGCTGGAGAGAATGTTATGCCAGTTGTTGTTTTGTTTTTATGCTCCCTGCTTTCAATTTGGGGAAGGGAGATTGTTAAGGATTTTGAAGATATGGAAGGGGATAAAAAAGAGGGGGTTGTATCATTACCAATAAAATATGGTAAAAAAGCCTTATATTTTGCTACGTTTTTGGTTATTTTTGCAGTTATATTAAGCCCTCTGCCATGCCTATTTGGAATATTTGGAGTTTATTACATGATTTTGGTAGCAATATGTGATATTTTGTTTATCTATGTTATGGTTTTACTATTAAAAAATCCAGATAAAGAAACTTCCTCAAAGGTTTCAAAATTTTTAAAAATTATAATGAACATTGTCCTTTTAGCATTTATTGTTGGAGCTATAAGAATATAAATCTAAACCTTTATACTACTTAAAGGTAAAAATGTTTGGTGAAAAAATGTTTCCAGGAAAAGTAAATCCAAGAATGTTGAAGAAAATGCAAAAGATGATGAAAGATTTTGGAATGGAGACCGAAGATTTAAGCCCAAAAAAAGTGATATTTGTATTTGATGATGAGGAATGGGTGTTTGAAGAGCCAAAAGTTCAGGTTATGGACATATTGGGAGTTAAAACATATTCAATAACAGGAAAACCTATGAAGATTAAAAAAGAAGAGATAGAAGAGGAAGAAGTTAAGGTTGAAATTACAGATGAGGATGTTGAATTGGTAGCTAAAGAATGCAACGTCTCAAAAGAAGAGGCAAGAAAAGCATTAGAAGAATGCAACGGAGACATTGCTGAGGCAATATTAAAATTAGAGGAAGGAAAATAATAAAGTTATATCATATTTTTAACTTTTTTAGATATCTTTCGCAATATTTACAATCTTTAAAATCTACATTAATGATTAGATTTGAAAAACCCACAACGCATTTTTATAGTCCTTTCCAAAAGTTAATTTTTCTTTAAAAATCTAAAACTTCAATATTAACATCTCCAACTGGTTGAATATAGATTTTCACGAATATCACCAAAATGTATAACTTTAAATATTTTTAGTTCATATTATTTTTAATAGCGACATATTTTGGTGACAACATGGTAAAGTTAAGTGAGGATATGGTTAAATCATTAGAAAATGAAATTGTGTTTTTAGCTACATCTTCAAAAGAAGGAATTCCTAACGTAGCTCCTATGAAGGCTGTTAAAGTTTTAGATGCTGAAAAAGGAATGGTTTTGATAGCAGACAACTTCATGAACAAAACCTTAAAAAATATTTTGGAAAATCCTAACGTTGCTTTAACAACAGCAAACTGTAGGGAGATGCCTTACCAATATAAAGGAGTTGCTGAATATTATAAAGAGGGGGAGTATCTAAAAATTGCTGAAGAGCTCGATAAAGCATTAAGACCAGATTTTAAACCAAAAGGAGCAGTAGTTATAAAAATAACTGAAATATATAACTTGAAATCTGGACCAGACGCAGGTAAGTTGATAGCCAAAGATGAATAAATCTCTTTTTCTCAATTAAAATTTTTAATTTTTAAATAAACCGAAATAACAATAAATTCTAAAGGGAAAATTTTGAAATAATTCAATAACTCAAAGAGAAAGTTTAGACCAAAAAATTTTTTAATTCTTAATTATGATATTATTATTGTGTGAGGTGGAAATATGGCTGATTCTGAAATTATGAAGATTGTTGTGTTTAGATTGGGAAATAATGAGTATGGATTAAAAGTTGATAAAGTTAGGGAAGTGCTAAAAATACATGAAAAAGATATTACCCCTCTACCTAACGCTCCCAGCTATGTAATGGGTGTTACAAATATTAGGGGGGAGATTACGCCAATTATTGATTTAAAGGGTAAATTGGGTATATATGAGAATTCTGAAAATGAAAAAGATGAAAAACTTGTTATGGTTATTGAAGTTGAGCAACAAACCTTTGGGATTTTAGTTGATGGGGTTAAAGATGTTATGCAAATATCTTCAGAACAAATTGTTCCAGTATCTGCCATAAAAAAGGCGTCAAGTGGAGGAGAGTACATTGAAGGTATTATAAAATTAGATAATAGGTTAATAATTCTATTGGACATTTCAAGTTTATTGGAATTAAATATGTAATTTTTTGATTAATTTATCAGGAGGGAAGCTATGGTACCACAAAAAAAAATTAGAGTGCTTGTTGTTGATGACTCTGCATTTATGAGAAAAGTAATATCAGACATTTTAAATTCAGACCCGGAAATAGAAGTTGTAGGTACTGCAAAAGATGGAGTTGAAGCTGTAGAACTTACTCAAAAATTAAAGCCAGATGTAATAACGATGGACGTTGAAATGCCGAGAATGAATGGATTAGAGGCTGTCAAAAAAATAATGGAAATACAACCCACTCCAATTGTAATGTTATCTGCTTTAACAAGAGAAGGTTCTAAAACCACATTTGAGGCACTGGAATCTGGAGCTGTTGATTTTATTCCAAAACCTTCAGGAAGTATTTCATTAGACATTAGAAAGATTGGAGAAGAAATAATTAAAAAGGTTAAAGAAGCTGCAAAAGCTAAAGTAGTTAAGAAGATTCCAACAATTACTAAACCAAAACCTGCTACTGAAGATACTGGAATAAAAGCTACAACTCCACAAATATCTCTTGCTATGGAGGGGTTAGGAGTTCCTGATAGCAAGTTAAAAGAAATGTGTGTAATAATTGGCTCATCAACAGGAGGTCCTCCAGTAGTTACAGAGATTATTTCAAAACTGCCAGGAAGAATGCCTCCAATATTTGTAGTTCAACACATGCCACAAGGATTTACTAAATTGTTTGCAGAAAGAATGAATCAAGTTTCAAAACTTAATGTCAAGGAAGCAGAGGATGGAGAAAGAGTCATGCCAGGTTATGTTTATGTTGCTCCTGGAGATTACCACATGCTTTTGAGAAAACGAGGTGACAATGTTTACATTTATTTAGATGACCAAATGCCAAAAGTTAATGGAACACGACCTGCAGTGGATATCACAGCTGAGGCAGTAGCCGATGTATACGGAGGAAAGTCTGTAGGGGTTATATTAACAGGTATCGGTAAAGATGGGGCTTATGGATTCAAGAAAATAAAAGAAAAAGGGGGAAAAATAATTGCCCAAGATGGAAAAACATGTGTAGTGTTTGGTATGCCAAAAGCTGTAATAGATTTAGGTATAGCCGATTTAGTTCTCCCCCCTTCAGAAATACCCAAAGCAATTGTAAAGTTCTGTAAAGAGATATTGGGGGATAACACATGGGAGACGTAATGAATGAATACTTGGATGTATTTGTTGAAGAAGCAGAAGAACACATACAAAATATTAACGAATGCCTTTTAGAGCTTGAAAAAGACCCATCAAATTTAGACTTGATAAATCAAATTTTTAGGTCAGCCCACACTATAAAAGGAGGAGCAAGAACTGTTGGTTTATCTCATATATCGGATTTAACTCATCACATGGAGGATATTTTGGATTATATTAGAAATGGACAAATTCCTGTAACATCTGAGATTGTTGACATGCTATTTGAATGTTTGGATGCATTGGAAGTTATGCTTGATGAAGTTAAATCAGGAAATACAGAAACATCTGTAGATGTAAATTCACTCATTGAAAAAATTAAACAACTTAAGGATAAATATCTCAGCGGAGGTTCTAAACCTGCTGAAGCTCCAACGCCTAAGCCTTCTGAACAGGAACCTACATCTGAAAAAAAAGAAGAATCTAAGGGAGAAGTTTCAGAAGAATCTGAGAAAAGTGCAAAAAAGGAAATTAAAAGAATAAAGTTAAAATATAAATCACCAAAAACTACAGTTAAGGTCAAAAAAATTATTAAAGAAAAAATAGAGATACCTCCAGAGGAGTCTGAAGAAGATTTCGAAATCCCCGAAAACCTTGATGAAATAATTAATGGCATAAACAAATCTGTAGATATATTCTGCAATTTGGTGGATGTTATTGAAGACCCAGATCTTAAAATATTGCTGGAAAAAATTAAAGAATTTATGAAAACAATTTCTGAGGGAGAAGTAAAGATAAATAAAAAGATTTTTGAAACTCTAAAATACATTACAAAAATGCTTGAAGACATTGCATCTGGATTGGAACAAGGAAAAAAGATTGGTGAATTGGGGATTAATGTAGACGAAGTTGATAACAAAATCAAAGAGGCATTAGAATCACAAACATCTAAAGAACCTCAAATTAAAGAAATTGAAAAAGAAAGTGAAATAGAGGAGGAATTAAACCACGAAACATTTGACCTTAGCGAATTTGTTGATATTATTAGAGAAAAATTGGATGAAGGGTATAAATTATATCATTTAAAAGCTAAAGTTGAAGACGAATGCCTATTAAAATCTGCAAGGCTGTCCATGGTATTAACAAGGATAAAGAACGTTGGGGAAATCCTACTCTCAAGGCCTACTGAAGGGGAGTTGAAAGAACAACCGTTTGAAGAATTAGAAGTAATGTTCTTATCAGATAAAAGTGTAGATGAAATACAAAAAGAGTTGGAAAACATTCCAGAAATTGATTACATTGCGATATCCCCCGTAGATGTTGAGTTTGAAGAAGAAGTTATTGAAGTGGAAGAACCTCAAGAAGAGTTGGATACTGAAGATATACCCGATGCATACAAAGTTATAGTTACCCTCGATGAGGAATGCTTATTAAGGGCTGTAAGGGCATATATGGTTATTAAAGAACTGAAAAACATTGGAGAAGTAATAAAAACAAATCCTCCAATTGAAAAAATATTAGACGGAGATTTTAATGGAACAAAATTTACAGTTTATATGAAATTGAAAGAAGGTTACAATGTTGATGATATAAAAGAGCATATAATGAATGTTCCTGAAATAAAAGACGTTCAAATAATCACTTCTAAAGGAGAAGTTTCTGAACATGAAGAAAAAGAAGAGGCTAAAGCTCAAGAACAACAGCAACCACAACAAAAATCAGAAGAAAAGAAACCAGAAGCAAAGCCAAAAACTGATAAAAAAGAGAAGAAAAAATCAACACAAACTATAAGGATAAATATTGAAAAATTAGACAAATTGATGAATCTTGTTGGAGAGTTGGTAATTACAAGGGCTAATTTCTCACAAATTGCTAATAAATATCAACTAAAAGAATTAAATAATGCTATAAATAGGTTGAGCATGTTAATTAACGAGTTGCAAGAAGAAGTAATGGCAATGAGAATGGTTCCAGTAGCTTATGTATTTAATAGGTTCCCAAGAATGGTTAGAGATACTGCTAAAGCATTAGGTAAGGAAGTAGAGTTTATTATGGAAGGTACAGACATTGAGCTTGATAGAACAGTGTTAGACGAATTAGCTGAACCGCTTGTACACCTCATTAGAAATGCCCTTGACCATGGTATTGAACCCCCAGAAGAAAGAGAAAAAATGGGAAAACCAAGAAAAGGAACTTTAAAATTAATTGCTCAAAGAGAAAGAGACCATGTAAATATTATTGTTGAGGATGATGGTAGAGGTATAGATCCAGATAAAATCAGAAAAAAAGCTGTTGAGAAAGGACTCATATCAGAAGAAGAAGCAAAAAAATTATCTGACCATGAAGCTATCAACTTGATATTTTTACCTGGATTTAGTACTGCAGAAAAAGTTTCCGAAGTTTCAGGTAGAGGAGTAGGGATGGATGTAGTTAAAACAAAAATTGAATCACTTGGTGGGAGTGTTGTAGTATATTCCGAAAAAGGGAAAGGTACAAGAGTTGTACTTAAATTGCCTTTAACAATGTCAATTATTACCGCATTATTATTAAAGTTGGCTGATCAGGTATATGCAATTCCAATTACAAGTGTTTTGGATGTGACAGTGGTAAATAGAAAAGATGTTAAAAATATTGAAGGTACATATTCCATTATATATAGGGATGAAATCATACCAGTAATTTGGCTTAAAGACTTCTTAGGTATGTCACATCTTCAAGATAAAAATAAGGAAGAGCTTACAATAGTGGTTATTGAGAGAAGTGAAGGAAAGATTGGAGTAGTTGTAGATGAAGTTGTGGGTAGAGAGGATATTGTGGTTAAAACACTTACAGGAATATTGAAAAACATCCCAGGCCTTGCAGGAGCAACGATTCTTGGGGATGGTAGGGTGGCACTAATATTGGATTTGAGTAACGCTTAAAACGCCTATTAAACCATATTTTTATTTTAATATTTATTATATAAGTTATATTAAATATTTAAGGTTGTTAATATGGTGATTAGAGTTAGGATAGGGGGTTTGGAAGTGGCAAGAAGTCCTGAAGTATTGGAAACATTATTGGGCTCTTGTGTAGCCATTATGCTATATGACCCAGGTAGGAGGATAGGGGGGATGGCTCACTCAATATTGCCCGAAGCTCATGATGAAAATGTTAAAGACCCTGGAAAGTATGTAAATACTGCAATACCTGCATTAATTACAAAAATGGCTATAGCAGGAGTGAGAACAAATAAATTAATAGCTAAACTTGCTGGAGGAGCGACAATGTTTAAAACAACTGAGAGTATGAATTTTGGAGCCAGAAATGTTGAAATGGCAAAAAAACTGTTAAAACAGTATGGAATTCCGTTAAAAGGTGAGGATACTGGGGGAAATAAAAGTAGGGTTGTAAAATTTCATTTAAAAGATGGAAAAGTAGAGGTTAAAAAAGACAATCAGATAATAGTTATTTAAATTATGATTTAATTTGTGTGAAACTATGGAATTTTCAGAATGGACGAAAAGTAAAAGAAAATTAAATAATTTAGATGAATTAAAAAAAGATATTATAGAGCAATTTAAAGAGAAAAATGTTTTAGATGAAGGAATTGTAGTTATGGCGAGTGGTGGGAAGGATAGCTCAACAGCTATTGCTTTAGCTAAAGATTTAAATTTAAAGATAGAATATTTAATACACTTTTACCATAGATGGAGTTGGGATGTATCAAAAAAGATGGTTGAAAAAATTTCTGAAAAATTTAATATTCCAGTTATATTTTATGATATCACAGATGAGCTTTTAAAAAGAACTAAAGGAGCTAAAGGAAGTAGTATTTGCAGGATATGCAAAAATATTATGAAAGATAAAGCTGTTGATATAGCTAAAGAAAAAAATATTAGAATAATTATGACTGGAGATTCAGCCCTTGAAAAGGTTTCTGGAGCTGTTATGAATTATTTAAGAGATGTTTATGGTGAGGTTAAATACAACAGAATGGAATTGACTCCAGTTCCACAGAAGTATAGTAAAAATAAAGATAGGGAAATATTATTTTTTAGACCTTTGATAAGGTTATCTTTTGAGGATATTTTAAAGCTCATGAATTATTATAATATAAAAGTTGAGAAAGCTCATGAAGTTGGGGACAAATTTGGATTTTGGAGGGAAGGATGTTGTTTGCAGTATGCTGATGAAGACATAACATTAAGTGAAAAACTATTTGGCGATTTGTATAAATACAATAAATTAGTTACTGAAATAGCGAAAAAATATGGGTTTAGGGCATCTATAAAACTTCCTTCTAAAAGGATTATGGTAGTTCCTAAAAAAGAAGAATATTTGGAGTTAATTAAAAACGCTTTGAGGGATATTAATGAAAGTTAAAGTTTATAGGATTGGTGGAATTACAGGCATTTTTTTAGTATTTTTAACCTTACTTCTATTGATAATTTTGGCAATATTTGCATTACCAATATTTTTAATCTTAATGGCAATTTTTGGAGGATATGTTTTATTAAAATACAAAGTAAAATCATTCTTCAAAAAAATCTGGTATAGGCTTAGGAGGAAAAAGATAAAAATTGAAGATGCATCAACAAATGGTGAAGTAAAGATAAATTTTGCTAAAAGAATAGAGATTGATGATAAAAAAGTAGAGACAAATAATATAAATGCCTTATTGGATTATTTAGATGAAAATACGAGGGCTTTTGCTTATTATTTAAAAAAGATTGGAGCTGAATTTAGAGAAGATGGTATCTACTTCAAAGGATTTAAAATATATCCAATATTCAAAAAATCTTATCCAATAAATGAAATTATAAAATTGGAGTATCCAGAAGATATTGATGCTGTTGTTTTAGGATTAAAAGGAGAACCCTACGAACCAAAATTTTTATATCTAATTCCAAAAGAGTTTTTAAAGGATAGAATGAGCATTTCTGAATTAAGAAGGTTTGAAATCAATCTTTCAACCTTTTAGTAAAAGGTTGATCAAAACATTTGGGGTATACCAATAGAGGTGTAGCCCCTATGGTAGGTTAATAATCGCAACGTCTTTGATATTTGGAATTTCTTTTATCTTTTCAACGACTTCATCAGGAACTGTATGGTCTAAGTTTAAGAGCATTACACTTTCTCCTCCAGGCTCTTTTCTACCAACCTGCATACCAGCAATGTTTATACCGTAATCTCCTAAAGTTATGCAAACTCTACCAATTGTGCCAGGTCTATCAACATGTTTAACTATGGCTAAAACACCTTCTGGGATGAAGTTAACTTCATATCCATCAACTTCTAAGATTACTGGTTTATTATTTGCTATAGCCCCAACTATTGAGAATTTCTTCTTATCACTTTCAGCAGTTATTTTTATGGCGTTTCCATATTTTTCTTCTGATGTTGTGCTTTCAACTACATTGATATTTCTATTTTTGGCTATAACAGGAGCATTAACCAAGTTAATTCCAGCCAACAATATTGGAGATAAAAGACCTTTTAAAAAAGCCCTTTTTATTAAATCAGTTTTTTCCTTGGCAAGTTCTCCTGAATATACAAGCTCAACCCTATTGACAGAACCGTCTAAGACCTGCATAACAATATTTCCAAGAGTTTCAGCTAATAACATGTATGGTTTTAACTTACCTAACTTTTCTTGAGGGATGTTTGGCATATTCACAACGTTTTCAGCCAACTCTCCCCTTAAAACTTTTTTAATTTGCTCAGCTACTATTGTTCCAGCGGCTTTTTGTGCTTCCTCAGTAGAAGCTCCTTGGTGTGGAGTTCCTATAACATTATCCAATGTTAATAATGGGTTGTCTTTTGGTGGCTCTTCCTCAAAAACATCCAAAGCAGCAGCTCTAATCCTACCCTCTTTTAACGCTTCATATAACGCTTTTTCATCTATAAGCCCACCTCTTGCACAGTTAACAATTATGGCATTCTTTTTCATTAAGGCTATTTGCTCTTTTCCAATAATGTGTCTTGTTTTTGGAGTTAATGGAACGTGCAAGGTTATAAAGTCAGCCCTCTTACATAGCTCGTTTATATCATCAATCAACTCAACCCCCAAGCTTTCAGCAACTTCTTTTGGAATATATGGGTCGTAGCCAATAATATTCATTCCAAATGCCTTAGCTCTTTTAACAACTTGCTGCCCTATCCTACCCAAGCCAATAACTCCAAGTGTTTTTCCGTAAAGCTCAATACCTTTAAATCTCTTCCTATCCCATTCTCCTCTTTTTAATGATGCTGTAGCTTGAGGTATATTCCTTGCAGCAGCAAGCATTAATCCCATTGTTAATTCTGCAACTGAAATTGATGAAGCGTCTGGGGCATTAACCACTATAATCCCTTTTTCTGTTGCCGCCTCAACGTCTATGTTATCTACTCCAACTCCTGCCCTCCCTATAACTTTTAATTTTTCAGCCCTCTCAATAACATCTCTTGTAACCTTTGTCCCACTTCTAACAACCAAAACATCTGCATCTTTAATTTTTTCTAATAACTGCTCTTTTGTTAAGCCGGTAGCTACTTCAACATCTCCAACTTCTTCCAATATCTTTATTGCATCGTCATGTAGTGGGTCTGTGACAAGTATCTTAACCATGCATATTCACCATTTTTTAATTTTAGAACCATAAATTATAAAATGCATAATGTATCTTTTAAAGGAGTAGATAGATGATTATCCCAATCATATATATATGTGATAGTTTATAGGTATTTTGGTGAAATGTATGGAGGCAGTTTTAATCTTAGAGGACGGGACAATTTTAAAAGGAAAGGGCTTTGGAGCTGAAAAAGAGGTTTTTGGAGAATTAGTTTTTACAACAGTTATGACTGGCTATGTTGAGGTTTTGACAGACCCTTCATATAAAGGGCAAATAGTTATGATGACTTACCCATTGGAAGGGAACTATGGAGTTAAAAGGGATTGGTTTGAGTCAGATGGGATAAAGGCAGAGGGTTTTGTTGTTAGGGAAGTAACAAGTAAAGCATTAGATGACTTTTTAAAAGAATATGACATCCCAGGAATTCAAGATATTGACACAAGGTTTTTAACAAGAAAGATTAGAGATAAAGGGGTTGTTAAAAGTTGTTTAAAGGTTGGAGAAAAAATAGATGATGATGAGATATCTGAACTCTTAGAGAAGGTTAGGAAATACAAAGATATATCTGATATTGATTTAGTCCCATTGGTTTCAACAAAAGAGCCAAAAATCCATAAAGTTGATAATAAAAAGGCAAGATGTGTTTTAGTTGATTGTGGAGTTAAATTAAACATAATAAGGAGCTTAACTCAAAGGAACTGTGAAGTAATTCAAGTTCCATACAACACAAGTTATGATGAAATATTAGATTATAAGCCAGATTTTGTTTTAATCTCTAATGGTCCAGGAGACCCTGCAAGGTTAAAAGATGTTATCAATAATATTAAAAATTTAATTGGTGTAGTTCCAATAACTGGGATTTGT
Source organism: Methanocaldococcus fervens AG86 (assembly GCF_000023985.1). Lineage (GTDB taxonomy): Archaea > AGJL01 > Methanococci > Methanococcales > Methanocaldococcaceae > Methanocaldococcus > Methanocaldococcus fervens. The sequence goes on along the minus strand of NC_013156.1, from coordinate 599,389 downwards.
TTGGGTAATCAGCTCTTAGCTTTGGCGTTTGGTGGAGAAACCTATAAAATGAAGTTTGGGCATAGAGGAGGAAACCAGCCAGTTAAAAACTTAGAGACAGATAAGGTTTATATAACATCCCAAAATCATGGATTTGCCGTTAAAGAAGAAAGCTTACCAGATGATGTAGAAGTTAGCTTTATAAATTTAAACGATATGACTGTTGAAGGCATTAAGCATAAGGACTTACCAATCTTTTCAGTTCAATTCCATCCAGAGGCGAGACCAGGGCCTCACGACACCATGTTTTTGTTTGATGAGATGATAAAGTTAAAGGATAGGAAATAATTTTTAAATCTTTTATCTAATTTAAATAATTTAAATTTATTTTTTTATTTTAATTGCACTCCAATAACTCTTACAAATTTTATCCGAAAGAGGGGAGATTGTGAATTATGATGAATTAAATTCATTAGATAGGATTCCAAAAATGATTTATGACGAACTAATTAAAAATAAAAAGGTAAATACTCTTTTAAAGATGTCGAACATTATGGCTGTTGGTAGATTGGGCTATAACGACCATGGGAAAACACATGCCAAAATTGTGGCAAACAATGCAATAAAGATGCTAAAAATATTGTATAAAAAGGGCATAAAGCCAAGTTTTATGAAAGATTGTAATGGAAGTTTTGAGGACTCTTTAGTTATAACGCTTTTAGGAGCTTACCTCCACGATATTGGAAATGCTGTTCATAGAGATATACATCATTTACATTCAGCGTATTTGGCTTTGAATATTGTTGAAGATATTTTAAAAAAGTACTATAAAGAAGAAAAAGCTTATCAAATGACTACTGAGGTTTTACATGTAATTTACTCACATAGCGAGAAGATTATGGGGTTAACTATTGAAGCTGGAGTTGTTGCTGTTGCAGATGGGACGGATATGACAAAAGGAAGGTCAAGAGTTCCAATATGTAAAAAATGCTATGATATACATTCTGTTTCAGCTGCATCCATTGAGAAAGTTAAAATAAAAGAAGGAGATGAAAAGCCAATACATATTGAGGTAACGTTATCAAATGAGGCGGGGATATTCCAAATACAGGAGGTTTTGGGGGAGAAAATAAAATGGAGTGGAATAAAAGATTATGTCTCCGTATATGCAAAAGTTGAAAAGGAAAAACCAGTATTTGAAGAAATTACTATTTAAATTTACTATTTAAATTAAGAAACGCTCATCCTCATTTACAATTACCTATATAAATAACTACGTACAATATATAATCTTATGAGCGTCGAAGTATATAAGTTGTTCATACCGAAGGATGAGGAGTGTATCGAGATTATAAGGAAGATTAGATGGAGTAGTAGATATATTTGCCCATACTGTGGTTCGAAAGATGTTATTTTAAAAGGTAAAGAGAAATATAAACCTTACATCCAAAGATACAGGTGTAATTCGTGTAAAAGACACTTTAACGACTTAACTGGAACAATATTCGCTAAAAATCGAATATCTTTAGGAGAGATGTTTTATATAATCAAAAATCTAAAAAATTCATCGATTAATCAAATATCTGAGGAGCTAAGGAGGGATTATAGGACAGTTCATTCGTTTGCAAAAGAAGTTATGAAATCGTCTGAAAAAGACAATCTTTTAAAAAAATTACTGGAAACGAATTAGAAATGGATGAATTTTATACTAACACTGGAGATAAAGGAGTTAAAAAAGGTAAAAAAACGAAGAAGGGGACTGAAAAAGAATGGTAGGGGGACTTACCAAACCGAAAGACCTCCAATAATAACCCTATACAATCGAATAGATGGGAGAGTTTTCACATCTGTTGAAACGAATTTAAGTAAAGTTAGAGTTTGGGAAATTATTGATGGGGTTAATTCAGACGATTTAATCGTTAATACTGATGAATATACAATTTATGAAAATCTATATTCACATCCGAAGGTATTTAAACATTTAACAGTTAATCACGCATCGAGAGAATATTCTAACGGCATTTCCCACGTTAATAACTGTGAGTATTTCCATTCGATAATTAAACCCTATTTAAGAAAACATCGAAGTATTAATCGGAGAAATCTCCACTTGTATGTAAGTTTCTATACATTTATCTACAACTATAAATCGAATTGGTTCTCTAAATTATTAGTAATTATGTTAGGTAATGATACTTGAAGATGAGCGTTAAGAAAATATTATTAAATTAATTACACGCTACTTCTTTTTGATTATTATCGGATTTTAGATTTTCTAAATACTTCAAAAACTCATTTAAATCTGAAGTACCTATTTTTGATATTGCTTCTTTTACAATTATAGATTTTAATTCATTTTCAACTGATTTAAGCTCATCTCTTAGCTCATCAGTTTCTTTATTTATCTCCCACCTTATAGCTTCAAGTTCTTTTGTATCTATTTTTTCTACAGCATCCAACATTTTAATGATATCCATAAAAACTGGGATGTTTGTAAATTTACTCAACTTTGGGAGTATTGATTTTATAATATCTGCATCTCTTTTGAGATGTTTTAAATTTACATCCAAGTTTTCAAAGTCTTCAAGAATATCTTCTAAATAACTAATTTCATCTTTTATTTTTATATAATTCCTCAATAAATCTCTCAATCTTTCCTTTTCTTTAAAGTTTTTATCTTTTAACAGCAACAGCTCAGCTATCTTCTCAATCATTAATTGCTCACCTTTTAACGTTTCTTATATTTACTAAAGCCCCATGTTTTGCCTTTTTCATTTCAAATCCACTCATCAAAGCCCTACCAATACCTAAAAATTCATTGTCTTTAATTAAAACAACTTCATCGTTGTAGGAGATGTTTTCATTACAATCAACAAATCCTGGAGGGAAGAGAGAGCCTTTTTTGATCTCATAATTTACTTCAACGTAGCTAATATTTTTTCCTCCAGCATTCCACAGCAATTTTCCCCCACTTAATGTTAATACAAGCAAGTCATTTTTTGGATTTATTGAGGCAATTTGCTGATTTTTACCACTTATTTTTGTGAATATTTGCCCTTTAGGGTTCATAAATATTTCGTTAGGGATGAAATCTACTCCAAACTGAAACTTTGCAAGCTGCTTAATATTATGAATTTTCTGCCCTTTTTTGTTTATATTTTTTGTTATTTCCCTATATTTTTTTAATGTATTCGTTAAATTTTTTAAATCTTCTTCTGACGTAGGATTTCCTTTTGAGGTTATAATAACATCATCTAAATCTAAAATTTCAAGGTAATGCTTTGGAAGATGTGCTATAACAACGTAATCATCAAATTTTTCCTCAACTTTCTTTAAGAAGTTTTTTAAGCAGTTGTTTATTAATTTTATCTCTTCAAAGCTCCACTCTCCAGTTACAGGAATGTCATAGTTAACCAATCCTTCTAAAGCTCTCGGCACCAAACCGTATGGTGAAGTTAATATAACCTCCTCAACCACAACTTTTGACGATTTTATTGCCTTTATAAATTTTTGATGTGATTGAGAGGTTGAATATGGCTTTTTTGATGAGCATGGAAGTAAAACAATAACGTTTGAATACGGCTCATACCTATCTAATCTATTCAAGTATTTTTTAACTTCTGGAATGTTTATGTTTGTTGTTACGATAATTTTATTCTCTTTTGATAACGGAATGTTTCTTAAATCTGGCTCATATCTTCTATAATTGGCCCACAAATGTGGATGAGATACAGCTGTTTCTTCAACAACATTCCTCAAAAAACCATTTTTTATTGCTATCCTAACCTCTTTTAAAACCTCTTCATAAATTCTTTTATTGTTGTTGTATAGCTCTTCAAAGTTGTAATTTTCTACCTTTATAGCTCTATTTTTTGTAAATTTATAACCCATTGAAGCGTATAACTTAGCTAAAGAATTGTCAAAGTAATCTACACCCATATAAACTAAAAGTGGGATTTCCCAGGGTAGTGCTGCTGGAAAATAAATTGCTGAGTTCGGAGATATTTTTTCCCTAATTTTTGGTATTATTTGCAGTTCTTTCCTCTCTATCAACCTTCTACCATCAGCAATAATGTAGAGATCGGCATCTTCTAACTCAATTAAATCAACATGCTTACCAAAATTTAGTATTTGGTATTTTATTTCGTTGCCTTTATATTCCACACATCCAATAAAAGATTTTTTGAAAATTGGAGTTAATTCCCTATATGTATCAAAGGGCATCTTTATACCATCAGCTTTAAAGTCAATTTCAATCAATTTTGGAGTTAATTCTTTGTCTTTCTCTTTACATAATCTTCCAATATCATAAGCTATTGGTTCGAGCATTCTATCACATTTAATTTTGTTTAATTTATCGTGTATTTTTATTTGTAATTAGTATAAAAGATTTTATCATAGGGGTTGTGATCGCGTAAAAAAGATTGGTGAGAAAATAGTATTTATTATTATTTTTATTAATATTATTTCTTTACTTTAAATTCCAAAACAATCCCTTCCCCTAATCTATAAAAGTTTTTTAGCTCTAACTTAACGCACTCATCAGCTGTTTTAAAGCCCTTTCCATCCACATAGGTTGGAGCTTCCTTTCCGCCAAATATTTTTGGAGCTATATAAACAGAAACCTCATCAACCAAACCTTCTTTAAACATTCCCCAATTTAAAGTTCCCCCTCCTTCTAATAAAATGCTCTTTATCCCTTTGTTGTAGAGAATTTCCATTAATTTTTTTAGATCCACCCTTCCTTTACCACATTTAACAACATCTACACCCATCTCTTTTAGAATATTTATTTTCTTCTCTTTTTCTTCGTCAGTATCTTCTGTTGTAGCTATGATTGTCTTTGCATCTTTGTTTAGAACTCTCGCATTTAGTGGTATTCTCAATTTACTGTCAACAACTATCCTAACAGGATTTTTATCACTTTTAATTTTGTGGATAGTTAACCTTGGATCATCCTTTAAAACAGTCCCTATTCCTACCATAATACCATCAACGTTTGCCCTAATCTTATGAACCCTTATCAAATCCTCTTCACATGAAATCCTTGAGTCGTTGTTTACTGTTGCCAACTTTCCATCTAATGTCATACCCACATTTGATATGACATAGGGCTTTTTCATAAATACCACTCCAACATGCATTGTGATAAATAATATAAATAATGAGTATTAAAAATAATAATGTAGCTGTAATGACATAACAATGGTATGAAAATATATGTGAAAAATAATAAAAACCTTTAATAGGCAGATTATATATACGTAATATTAATTAATCACAAAATTATAGAATGTCAGAATATAATAGAAGGTAATAGCATGGAAAACACTAAAAATAATAAATTAAAGAATTTAAAAAATGATAATAATGAGGAATTTGCTAAAAATCTCATGAAAACTTTTGAAAGTGCTTATGAATCGGTAGATGAATTTGACAAGAACATATCTAAGGTATTAGAAGCACATCCTAATCATCCAATGGCTAATTTCTTTAAGGGATTTATACAAGCTTTACATGGTGATTTTGAAAAATCGTTGGAATTTTTTAATAGAGGGTTAAAAAGTTCCGATGGAAATCCAATTGTAAAATTTGCTAGAGCCCTTGCTAAATTGCATTTGAATAAGCCAGAGGAATGTTTAAAAGATCTTGAGGAAGTTGTAAAAGCTAATCCAAAGTTTGCTTTTGCTTATAGTTTTATTGGAGGAATCCTTGAAGATTTTGGAAAATATGAAGATGCGTTAAAGGCATATAAAAAAATGGCAGAAATTGCTCCAAATCCATATGCTTATTACAAGATAGCTTCACTTTTATATAACTTGGGAAAACATGAAGAATCATTACGTTATTTAGATGAGGCTTTGAAGATAGATTCTAAATTTGTCTCGGCACTTATATTAAAAGCTGAAATTTTACTGTCATTGAATAAAATCTCCGAAGCACTGCTAACTCTAAAAAAAGCTCTTGACATTAGACCTGATAATACCCAAGCTCTGTTTGTTCTTGGCCTCATTCATTTGAGGATAGGGGAATTTGATGAGGCAATTAATGCGTTTAACAAAGTTTTAGAAAAAAATTCTTATCATATCCTTTCCATGTTAGGTAAGGCTATAGCTTATGAAAGAAAAGGGCTTATGGAGAAAGCTATTGAACTATACAATAGAGTATTTAATTACTATGATAAAGATAAATAATTTTTTACAAATAGAATGTGAAGTATAAAGTTATTACAGTTGCAGAAAGCACTGATAAAATTGTTCCAATTTTAATCATCTCTTCCTTTTTAATGCCTTCACCATACACAATAGCGTTAGGTGGGGTTCCAACTGGTAAAATAAAGGAGCACGATGCAGATATTCCAATAGCCAATATTAAAATCTCTTCTGGAATTCCTAGAGGCGCTCCAAATAGTATTGGGATTAATACACCAGCCAACCCAGTGTTGCTTATAAAATTAGTTAATATTATGGTTGTTGAAATTATTGTAAATATTATGATAATTGGGCTAAAACCACCTAAAACAGCAACAAGTTTCTCAGCCAAAAAAGCACTTGCTCCACTTTCAGCAACAACCCCTCCTAAACACAATGCTCCTCCAAATAAAATTAAAGTTCCCCAATCTACTTTTTTAAAATCGCTAACCTCAACCAAATTAAATACAAACAACAAAATTATGGCAAATATGGCGATAATTGAATCAAAATATTTAATGTCAAATACTTCACTTAAATAATCGCTGAATATCCAAAGAAAAGCTACCAATAAAAATATAATCAATACTTTATTGGCTTTTTTGCTTAGCTCTACATTTGCTTTAACGGCAATATCCTCATTAGGAATCCATTTTTTGAAATAAAGATATAATGTTAAGGTGGAAATTAAAAATAGCAATAAACTTATTGGAAACCCTACTTTAAACCAGCTAAAAAATCCATAATTTAAATAACTGCTTGATATGGCGTTTGGTGGAGAACCTATGATTGTGGCTATTCCACCTATTGAAGCAGAGTATGCAATTCCTAACAATAAAAAATCCTTCAATTTGTGGGATTTTTTATATATTAGCCCTAAAGCTATGGGTAGGAGAATTAATGTTGCTGATGTGTTACTAATCCACATGGATAGAAAATATGCTGATAAAAACATTAAAAAACACGTGGTTTTTAAGTCCTTTCCATAATTTAATAATTTATAGGCAATAAATTTATCCAAATTGTGATTTTTTAACGCCTGTGCAATTATAAACCCTCCCAAAAATAAAAATATTATTGGATGGGCAAAGTACGTTAAAGCCTCTTTTAGGTCAAAAATTCCAGAAAAGACTGCCATTATTGGTATAGCTAAGGATGTAACTGGGAGAGGGAGTAACTCAAAAAACCATAAACATCCAACAACCATCAATATTACGATACCTTTGTAAATATCTGGTAGCGTTGTAACGAAAATTGTTAAGAGTATAATCATCCCTAAGCCTACGAACTCTTTAGATAATCCCATAATATCCACCAATTTTGCTATAATTATAACCTATTTGTTGATAGTTAAGTTTTTATATACCTTATATCTTTATTCATTATTCATAAACTCGCATGGCCTGACCCGTGTCTCTTTTAAAAGTAAAAATTATATAGCATTTATTAGTATTAGATAAGCTAAACAAGAAAAAAACAGTAATTAAGGTGTTAATATGAGTGTATGGCAAGGAAGAAGTAGAAGAAAACCAACAGGTGGGTTGTACAAACCAGCAAGAAAAAAGAGAAAATACGAAATGGGTAGGGAGCCAATAGAAACACACGTAGCAGAGGAGACATTTAAAATAAAAAAGGTCAGAACAAGAGGAGGAAACTTAAAGGTTAAAGTTGTTAGAACAGGATTTGCTAATGTATTAGACCCAGAAACAGGAGTTTGTAAAAAAGTTAAGATAATAACAGTTAGAGAAAACAAGGCAAACATCCACTACGTCAGAAGAAACGTTATAACAAAAGGAGCAATCATTGAAACAGAATTGGGATTGGCAAGAGTAACATCAAGACCAGGGCAAGATGGAACTGTTAATGCAGTATTGATTAAGGAATAATTCCCTTAATTTTATTTTATTTTTATCCTATTGAATTTATCTATTTGAATTAACTATTTAATTGTGGTAATATGAAACTTGGCAGATATTTGGCTGTTTCAAAAGATTTTGCTCCAGCTATGGCTAAAATAATCAAAAATAAGAAGATTATTCAAAGAACGTAAATTTTGTTGGAGGGGAGCCTACTCCTCATTTGCTAAGTATTTTAAAAACTCTAAGTTATTTGGATAGGAATATCCCAGTAGTTTGGAACTCAAACATGTATCTAAGTGTTGAAGGCATATATTTATTAAAAGGAGTTGTTGATCTCTACTTAACTGACTTTAAATTTGGAAATAATGAATGTGGGGAGGGATTATCAAAAATTAAAAACTATTTTGACATTATTAAAAGAAACCATTTGCTAATAAAAGATGAGGAAGTTATAATAAGGCATTTAGTCATGCCAAACCATTTGGATTGTTGCACAGAGAAGATATTTAACTTCATCTCAAAAAATTTGGACAACGCTGTAGTTAATGTCATGTTTCAATATCGCCTGAATACAGAGCCAAGTTTTATTCGGATATAAATAGAAGATTGACTTATGAGGAAATAGAGAGGGCTTTAGAATTGGCAGAAAAATATCATTTAAATTTGATTTATGAGTAATTTTATTCTTTAATCTTCTCTCTCTTAACCATTTTAAATTTCTTTCCTCCACATTCACAAACCAAATCTTCAACTTTTTTAACTTCTTCACCAACTTTATGAATTTTTCCACATTTTAGGCATTTATAGTATCTTATAACTGGTTTAACCAAACCTGTGTATATTTTTTCAGTGTCTCCAATCTCCGCCTTTAAATCCCTCCCAATCAATCGTGCTATAAATGTAGTATTTGCGATTATTTCACTACCTTCATAGTAATTAAAATTTGGAATTAGCTCTGAGATAACAAAACCCATATTTGTAATTGCCTTTTGAATAGAAAGCCACTCATCTATTGGTTTGTGTGAATAAGATAAATAAGCTATTCCTTCTTTCCCTAAAGCTTCAATTCCTCGTGACAAAAATAACTTTAATCCATTAACCGTATATGGCGGGTCTGTTGAAATAACATCAAAGCTCTCTTTTAAATCGTCAGGTAAAGGGTTTCTTAAATTATGTTTAATGGTTCTTATTTTAACCCCCTCTTTTTGTGAAAATTTTTCTATAAGCTTTAAAATTCTTTCGTCTATATCTACAACAGCTATCTCTTCAGCCATGTTGGTTAAAGCGGCTGGCAAAGATGTTAAATCATCATCCCCAACGAATAAAATCCTTTTTCCCTCTAAATCTCCTCTCTCATACATTAAAGCAACTCTATATGTTGATGTCTCAGGTGTTGCAAAGGATTGATCTATTGTTGTATTTGCCAAAGGTCTTTTTTTAGCCCAAACTTTAACCCTATTTAAAATATCTTCAAAAAACTCATCTAAAACTATTCCTCTTCCATTACAAACACTGCATGTGAGAGATTTTTTATACTTTAATTTCAAAAAATTTTCTGCAAATTCTATGCCCAACTCTGTCAGCTCAGCCCCTCTTTCAGTCCTTTTTAATATCCTCTCCCTCTCTAAAATAGTCCTAACTTTAGCAACAATTGGTAGAGGTAATCTTGTTTTTTGAGCAATCTTTTTTGTTGATATTGGCTGATGTCTATAAATAACCCTAATTATATCTTCAACAGCCCTTTTTCCTTCAGCAATATCTGCCTTTTTAGCAACACTATCTAAAAGTATTGAAAATTTTGCCTTCTCATCCCTATAGATTTTACCTTTTCCCATCTTCCCTATAATTTTCATCATTTCACCAAAAATTAAAAAATATAAAAATTAGCACACTCTTGGAATAGGGTCTCCAATAGGCATATCAACGATTCTCCTACCAACAATTGTTTCCATTACAACCCCTTTGTGTTCTTTTGTAGCATAACCAATAATTTCAGCGTTCTTTCCTAAAGGATGCTCTCTCAAGATATCTAAACATCTTTCAGCATCTTCCTTTTTAACAGCTATAACTACTTTACCTTCATTTGCTATAGTTAAAGGATCTAAACCAAGAATGTCACAAATTGACTGCACTTCATCACTTATTGGTATCTTATCCTCAAATATTGTTATACCGATATTGCTCTTTTCAGCCATCTCATTTAACGCATCTGCTAAGCCCCCTCTTGTAAGGTCTTTCATTGCATGTATTTCAATGCCTTCTTCTAAAACCCTTTCAATCATCTTGTTTACTGGGGCTACATCTGACTTTATGTTTGTTTCAAAATCAAAGCCCTCTCTTGATAATAAAATAGCTAATCCATGCTCCCCTATATTCCCGGAAACAATTATTGCATCCCCTTCTTGAACATTACAGTCTCTTATCGCCTTTCCTCTATCAACAACTCCAACTCCTGCGGTTGAGATGATGATGTCATCTACACCGTCAGATACCTTTGTATCTCCTGTTATTATAGCTACTTCAGCCTCTTTACATGTTTCATTTATTGATTTGATTATTTTTTCTAAATCCTCTAAATTAAAACCTTCTGGAATTATTAAAGAGAGGGATAAAGCTAATGGCTTAGCCCCCATAACCGCCAAATCATTTACAGTTCCACTAACAGCCAATCTTCCAATATCCCCGCCTGGGAAGAATATTGGTTTAACTGTATGTCCATCAACTGTAAAGACAATCTCTTTATCGCCTATTGGGATAGTTGATGAATCATCCAAGCTTTCTAAACCAATACCTCCATTAACTGATGTTATCTCCAAATTTTTCAATATTACATCTTTTATAAGCTCCTGCATTACCTTTCCTCCAGCTCCATGCATCCTTGTGATTTTCATAGATATCCCCCTCTTTATTAATAAATATTTAACTTTAAATTGCTTATGTTAAGTTATGAGTCGATACTTAAAAAGGTTAAGGATGGAAAGAAGCTAAAGAGTTTTATGATGTTATTATCGAGCTTAATAATAAAGAAAATGAAATTATTATTATAATGATGATGGAGATAACTTAAGATGAGGATTAACTAAAAAAGAGAGCATTAAACATTTAGATGGAAAAATACTATAGGATTAATAAAACTTTTTTATTTAGGGTTAAAATAAAGATTTTTTAGTTTAGTTAAGTTTTCTTAAAGCAATTATTGGTATTAATGACAAAGCTATAATTATTGCCGGTAATGGAATTGGAAGTTTTATCTGTGTCTGTTGATTGTTAGTTTCATTAGACTCTGGTTGATGTTGAGTGCCATTATTTTCATTATTATTCTGCCTCTCATTGTTATTGCTGTTTTTCTCAAAGTACCAAATTAATGTATTTCTATAATTTTCATCAGGCGGTTGTTCATTTACTGTCCCATCATAAGTTACATAATACTTAATCAGCAGTGTTGATATACCTGAAGTACTACCAATTATTGTGACCCTTACTTTATTATCACCAATTTGCTCAGCAGATACAGTTGTTTTAAGTGTTAATAAATTTACATGAAAATTGAAAAACGATAGATCCCAAGATTTTTCTATAATTTTACTTTCTCCAACTGAAATATTCCCACTCATGGATAGCGTCGTCCTATATATTTCTATATCTAAAATTTTTACATGCCCTTCAATTTCTGCATTGGTTGTGAAATCATAATTTTCCCCAAAAACTTTCCCTACCAACAACAAACAAATAATAACAAAAACAAAAAATAATTTTTTCATAATTTCACCTTATTTTACTACCCTAACTGTATAGTATTATAATAATATTATAATATTGACAATTCAATAATTGGGATTAACAATATTATCATCTTTATTTTTTTAAAGATTTTTGTATTTAAGAAACATATGTATAAAAAATGAAAATAAAAGAATAAAAGAGATTAATTTAATCTCCTCTATATTGCATCTTTTCTGCTTCACTTATTTGAGTTATATCTATTCCTCTCATCGCTTCTCCTAAGTTCTTGCTAACTTCAGCAACAACTTCTGGTTTATCGTAGTTGTATGTTGCTTCAACAATTGCTTTAGCCCTTTCTAATGGATTCTCTGATTTAAAGATTCCAGAACCAACAAATACTCCATCAGAACCAAGTTGCATCATTAAAGCAGCATCTGCCGGTGTTGCAACCCCACCAGCTGCAAAGTTAACTACTGGCAATCTTCCTAATTTTTTAACTTCTAATAAAACTTTATACAGCCCATCAATAATCTCAGCCAATGTGAAACCCTCATATATTGACTCATTTTCCAATACAGTTGCTGGCAATCCCATGCCCTCTCTAACTATCTTAGCTAATTCAGCATATCTATTAGCGTAAAACTTAGCTACGCCATAAACCTCTTCATCACTCATTCTCTGCAATTGAGCTATTGCCTCATTCATTAATCTCATGTGCCTAACTGCTTCAACTATATTTCCAGTTCCTGCCTCTCCTTTTGTCCTTATCATAGCCGCTCCTTCCCAAATTCTTCTAACTGCCTCTCCTAAGTTTCTTGCCCCACAAACAAATGGAACTTTAAATTTCTTTTTATATATGTGGAAGAATGGGTCTGCTTGAGTTAATACCTCACTCTCATCAATCATATCTACTCCAATTGCCTCTAAAACCTCTGCCTCTGCAGTGTGTCCAATTCTACACTTAGCCATAACAGGGATTGAAACAGCGTCCATTATCTCCTCAATTAAAGCTGGGTCTGACATTCTCGCAACCCCACCAGCCGCTCTAATATCTGCAGGAACTCTCTCTAAAGCCATAACTGCAACAGCTCCAGCTTCTTCAGCTATTTGTGCCTGTTCTACGTTGGTAACGTCCATTACAACTCCATGCTTAACCATTTTGGCGAATCCTTTCTTTAATAAGTCAGTTCCTTTTTTCATAACTCTCCCTCCAAAATTATTATAAAATTTGTTATTTTGTTATGAATTGTAACTTCAACTATATATTTTTAATTTATTAATGATAGTAAATTAAAATAAACACTGCTATAAGCATTACAACCCACAATAAGATTGCGTATAATGTATATTTCCTTGCCAACTCTTTTTTCCACCATCTATATGGGGAGATTCCATAAGCTGAGAATATAACAATGGCAGATAAATTTATGGCTATTATATTTATCAAAAATAGCATCAATGCTGAAAAGCTCTGCTCAATATAACCAGCCCCTATCAATAAACCAAAAACAACCAATGGAGGTAATAAAGCGATAGCTATCATAACACCAACAACTATTGAAGATATGTTTGATATTGTTGATAAACTTCCAGCAATCCCTGCCGATAAAGCTATAATAATATTCCAAAAATCTAAGGTAATTCTTGAGTGTATTTGTGGATTGTCTAAAGATATTGGCAAATAATAGCCGGCAATTACTGATAAAGCTATGACAATAATCAATTCCATTATTATAGTTCTTATACTTTTTAATGCCAATTTGTAATCTGCCACTGTAATTGACAATGATAGGGATATATTAGGCCCTAACAAAGGAGCTATAATCATCGATGCTATTAATAAAGCAACATCATCTTTACAAATTCCAGCGATTGCAACAATTGTTGATAATATGAGCATTAGTATATTCTCCTTTGTTAGATTTGCAATATCTGAAACTATATTATATAACTCATCCCTAATTAACCTTTCAGGTTTTTCTTCCGCCTCTTCTTCAACTGGAGGATAGGTCATGGTTGGTTCAAACACAACAACTCTATAATTCGCTCCTCCATATCTCTCTTTAAGTTTATCAACAACTTTTTCACTATCTTTTAAAGTGGTTAAAATTTGTATGGTTGAAATAGCCCCATCTGTTTGAACATTAGCCCAAATAACGCCTTCCCATTCTTTTATTTCATCAATCCCCATGAATAAATGCTTAGGTATATGGCATTCAATAAATCTAAGCTTCATACTCCCAACATAAAAACTATTTAAAATTTAAAAATTAAAATAAAATGATTATTTTTTCATTTCTTCCATAATTCTTTTAGCTATACTCTCTCCATCCAATCCATAGTGTTTTAAGAGCTCATCGGCTTTTCCACTTCTTCCAAACACGTCGTTAATTCCAATTCTCAATAACTTTTTATTCAAACCGTTTGAGGCTATAACTTCAGCAACCGCTCCTCCCAAACCACCAATAATGTTGTGGTCTTCAACTGTAACAACGAAATCCTTTGATTTTTTAATAATATCTTCATCTATTGGTTTTATTGTAGCCATTTCTACAATTTCAGCTGATATACCATTTTCTTTTAATATTTCTCCTGCCTTTAATGCCTCTGGCACTTCCTCTCCAGTGGCTATAATGGTTAAATCATCCCCATCAACTAAAACCTTACCTTTACCAATTTCAAAACTTGCCTCTTCCTCACTTTCATAAATTATTTCTGTATCTCTTCTTGGCATTCTTACATAAACAGGGCCTTTATACTCAGATACAGCTCTAATAACATTTTTTGTGTGGTAGTAATCTGTAGGGGCGATAACAACCATGTTTGGTATAGCCCTCATTATCGCTATATCTTCGCACGTCTGGTGGGAGGCTCCATCTTCCCCAACTGTAATTCCTGCATGTGTTGCGACAATCTTTACATTTAACTTTGGATATGCAACCAAATTTCTTATTATCTCCCATGCCCTTCCAGAGGCAAACATGGCAAATGATGAAGCAAAGACAATTTTACCTGTTGTTGCCAATCCTGCAGCCATTCCAATCATGTTTTGTTCTGCAACTCCTGCATTGAAAAATCTGTCTGGAAATTCTTTGGCAAACATTGCCGTCTGTGTAGAGCCAGATAAATCAGCATCTAAAACCACTACATTATCGTATTTTTTACCTAACTCTACTAATGTTTCTCCATAACCCTTTCTCATCCCTTTATAAATTCCAGTTAATTTAACCATACTCTTCACCCAAATAACATTAATTTTATTCATTTAAAGCTTTTAAAGCAGATTCTCTTAAATCTTTAACCGCTTTTTTAATGTCCTCTTTTCCAAATATTGCAGATGCAGCAATTAAGACATCTGCCCCTGCTTTAACTGCCAAAGGAGCTGTTTCAACATTTATACCCCCATCAACAAAGATTTTTGTATCGTAGCCATTATTGGCAATGATATCCTTTAACTTTTCAATCTTCTTTGTCATAATTGGGATAAATTTCTGCCCTGAAAATCCTGGTTCAACGGTCATTATTAGAACAGCATGAACCTCTCCTAAAATATACCCAACACTGCTCAAAGAAGTTGCCGGATTTAAAGCCACAATAGGCTCAGCTCCAATCTCTCTAATCTTTTTTATTGTTCTAAATGGAAATTTTACTGCCTCTATGTGGAATGTTATATAATCCATACCTTTGAACTCATCTATAAATTGATCAGGATTTTCAACCATTAAATGGGCATCAACTGGAAGTTTAGCTATTTTTTTAATGTCTTTTGCTATTCCAATGCCTATACTTATATTTGGGACAAAATGTCCATCCATAATATCAACATGGAAGAAATCAACTCCAGCCTCTTCTGCCTTTTTAATTTCCTCGTTCAAATTTCCAAAATCTGCAGATAATATTGAAGCTCCAATCTTAACCATTTAAACCACCAAAAGGCAAAATTATTCATATTTTAATTCTTCCAATGCCTGTTTTAACTGCTCTTCATTAGGAGCTTTTCCATGGAAGGAAACGTTATTTTCCATAAATGAAACTCCTTTACCTTTGATTGTATGGGCTATGATCATCTTTGGTTTTCCATTCTTTAAGCTTTTAGCCTTTTCAACTGTATTTATAATTTCTTCAAAGTTATGCCCGTCTATTTCAAAAACATCCCATCCAAACGCTTCAAATTTAGCTTTTAAATCCCCTAAACTCATAACATCCTCTGTGCACCCATCTATCTGGAGTTTATTTCTATCTATAAATGCTATTAAGTTATCTAACTTATAGTGGGCTGCTGCCATCGCTGCTTCCCAAACTATACCTTCCTGGCATTCACCATCTCCCAATAAGACATAAACGTAGTTGTTTAATTTATCCAATCTACATCCTAAAGCCATCCCAACACTTGCTGAAAACCCTTGCCCTAACGAACCTGTACAAATCTCAACTCCTGGTGTATCCATTGATGGATGCCCTTGCAGTTTTCCTTCTAATCTCCTTAATTTCCATAGTTCTTCTTCTTCAATTAACCCTAACTCAGCTAAAACAGCATACAATGCTGGAGCTGCATGTCCTTTACTTAAAACAAACCTATCTCTATCTTTTTTATATGGATTTTTTGGATCGTAATTCATCAATTTAAAGTATAAGGCAACTATGATATCTGTTGCTGATAAACTTCCCCCTGGATGCCCCGACTTTGCTAAACCAACCATCTTTACAATATTGTATCTAACTTTTCTTGCTATTTTTTCCAAATCCTTAATTTCTAAGTTATTGGCCATATTTTCACCTTTTAATCTTTAAAAATCATATTCTTAGTTGATAAATTAATAAAAAAGGAAAAAATAAAAATCCAAATGATGTTATGCTAAAATAATTATTAGTTATATTTAAAACTTACCAAAAACAAATAAAAATAAATAAGGTATTTTATCCTTTAATAACACCCAATGGTCTCATTCTTGCAACTTTTAAAGATATTCCTGCCTTATGACATGTATCAGCCACTAAATCAACATTTTTGTATGCCTCTGGAGCTTCCTCTGCCATAACTGCCTTTGAATCACTCATAGCAACGATTCCCATTTCAGCCAATTTTCTTTGGACTTCTTTACCCTTCCATAATTTTAATGCCTTAGCTCTACTTAACTTTCTACCTGCTCCATGGGCGGTTGAACCGAAAGTTTCTTTCATAGCAGTTTCTGTCCCTCTCATTAGATATGAAGCAGTTCCCATATCTCCTGGAATAATAACTGGCTGTCCAATTTCTTTATATTCTTTTGGTATCTGTGGATGTTTTGGAGAAAACGCCCTTGTAGCTCCTTTTCTATGCACTATAACATTAACTTTTCTTCCATCTACTATATGCTCCTCTTTCTTAGCTATGTTATGAGCTACATCATAAACTATGCTCATCTCCAAATCTTCAGCATTTATTCCAAACACCTCTTCAAAACTCTCCCTAACCCAGTGTGTAATCATCTGCCTATTTGCCCATGCGTAGTTTGCCCCACAACACATTGCCTTAAAGTAACTCTGCCCTTCTTCTGATTCAAATGGAGCACATGCTAATTGTCTATCTGGAAGCTTTATTCCATAATTTTTGGCAGCTTTCTCCATAATTCTTAAATAATCGGTGCAGATTTGATGCCCTAATCCTCTTGAACCTGTATGAACCATAACAACTACTTGATTTTCTTCAACACCAAATACCTCAGCAGCTTCTTCATCAAACACTTTTTCAACATACTGCACTTCTAAGAAGTGGTTTCCACTACCTAAGCTACCTAATTGAACCCTCCCCCTTTCTTTTGCCTTATCTGAAACATAGGAGGCATCGGCATCTTTTAGGCATCCATGTTCCTCAATAAACTCTAAATCCTCTTCCCATCCATAACCTTCTCTAACAGCCCATCTAACCCCTTCCTCTAAAACATCATCCATAACACTTTTACTGAACTTTAAAATTCCCTTACTACCCAATCCAGAAGGAACATTTTTAAATAAAGTTTTTACGAGTTCTTTTATTTTTGGCTGAACCTCTTCCTTAGTTAAATTTGTTCTTATTAATCTAACTCCGCAGTTGATATCAAATCCAACCCCTCCAGGGCTTATAACTCCATCTCTCTGGTCAAAAGCTGCTACTCCACCAATTGGAAACCCATAACCATAATGCACATCAGGCATTGCAATTGAATATTTGTAAATCCCAGGTAGGCATGCAACATTTGCTATTTGCTCTAAAACCTCTGGCTCTAACTCATCCAATAAGATTTCATTTAAATATATCCTTCCAGGAACTCTCATGCAGTCTTTATAACCTTTAGGTAGTTCCCAAACTACATCGGAAACTCTCTTTAAAATCTCTTCCATTTCATATCACCGTTAATGTGTTTTTTTACAATTGACTATATATTTAATGGAATATAAAATTAATTACTTTCATTTTCGTCTAAAAATTCTTTAATTCTTTCTAAACCTTCTTTTATGTTTTCATATGAGTTGGCGTAGCTGATCCTCACATGGTTTTTCCCTTTATCTCCAAAACCTATTCCAGGAGTTAAAGCAACGTATTTTTCCTTTAATAATTTGTAGGCAAACTCTCTCCCATCTTCTCCTATGTTTGGAAATACATAATAAGCTCCAACAGGATTATTAATTTCCCATCCAAAATCTTTTACATATTTTAAAACTAATTTTCTCCTCCTATTAAATTCTTTTATCATATTGTTTACTTCTTTTTCAGTTTCTTTTTCAAAAGCCTTTAATGCGGCATATTGAGATACAGTTGGGGCAGAGATAAATAGATTTTGCTGTAATTTTAAAATTGCATCAATAATCTTTTCATTAGACATAACATAACCTAACCTCCAACCGGTCATAGCATAGAGCTTAGAAAATCCATTAATTAAAATGGTTTTTTCTAAATGTTCATCAAACTCAATTGTTGAATAACATTTACCTTCATAAACTAAGCCGTTGTAGATTTCATCAGAGATAATGAATGGGATGTTTTCATAGGCAAATTCGTAAATATCTTTATTTATAACCTCTCCCAAAGGATTTGATGGAGAATTTATTATTATCGCCTTAGTTTTATTGGATAGGTTTTTCTCTAAACTTTCAACTGTAAAATCACAAAATACTGGCTTAGCCCCTAAAAACCTAATGAAGTTTTTATAGCATGGATAGCACGGATTTTGAATTAAAACCTCATCTCCTTCATCAATTATTGAAGATAAAGCAAAAAACAAACCTAATGAGCTACCTCCAGTAATAACTATGTTGTTTGGATTTACATCCACATTATATTTGTTTTTATATAACTCACTAAGTTTTTCCCTCAACTCTAAAATCCCTCTGCTGTCTGTATAATGAGTATTCCCCTCTTTTAAAACTTTAATTCCTTCATCAATAATAGGTTTTGGAGTATTGAAATCTGGCTCCCCTATCTCTAAATGTATAACGTCTTTTCCTTCATTTTCTAAATTTTGAGCTAATGCCAAAATATCCATAACTTCAAATGATTCAAAATCCAAAAGTCTTTTTGATAACATTAAGCATCACCATTTATAAAATACCTAAGTATAATTTAATAACCATAATACCTAAAAGAAATATAAACTTCAAATATTTTACGTGGTGGCATAAAATGATTATTGCAGTTAGTGGAAAAGGAGGAGTAGGAAAAACAGCATTTACAACCTTATTAATTAAGGCATTATCTAAAAACACAAATAGTATTTTAGTTGTTGATGCAGACCCAGATTCAAATTTACCTGAAACTTTGGGAGTTGATGTAGAAAAAACAGTTGGAGATATTAGGGAAGAGTTGAAAAAATTAGTTGAAAAGGATGAAATACCTGCAGGAATGACTAAGTTGGATTATTTGAGGAGTAAGATTTTTGAAATATTGGTTGAAACAAAATATTATGATTTGTTGGTTATGGGAAGGCCTGAAGGTAGTGGTTGCTATTGCAGTGTAAATAACTGGTTAAGACAGATTATTGATAACCTATCTAAGGATTATGAATTTGTTATTATAGATACTGAAGCAGGTTTGGAGCATCTTAGTAGGAGAACAACACAAAATGTAGATGTTATGGTTGTTATAACCGATGCTTCAAAAAGAGGTTTAGGAACTGCTAAAAGAATAAAAAAATTGGCTAATGAGTTAGAGGTTAAGTTTAAAGACATTTATGTTGTGGCAAATAAGGTTAAACCAGAGTATGAGGGGCTGATTGAAAACTATGCAAAAGAGCTTGGCTTAAATTTAATTGGAAAACTGCCCTATAATAAGGAGATAGCTGAGTATGATTTAAAAGGTATTCCTTTATGGAATCTTCCAGAGGATAACGAGGTTTATAAAAAAGTTGAGGAGATTGCTGAAAAGATAATCAAAAATGTGGAAAAATGAATGTAGAGGTTATAACTGAATTTATAAAAAACTTTGCAGAAGAAAACAACTGTAAAAAGATAACTGAGGTTGGAATTGGATTTAAATTTGATGTTGCAAGAGAACTAAATAATTACTTCAATTTAATAGTTGTAGATATTAATGAAAAAGCTGTTAAAAAAGCCAAATTGTTGGGATTAAATGCCTATAAAGATGATTTATTTAATCCAAATATAAATTTATATGAAGATGTTGATTTAATCTATTCTATAAGACCCCCGAGGGACTTACAGCCGTATATTTTAGAATTGTCAGAAAAGATTAACGCCAATTTAATTATAAGACCTCTTTTAAATGAAACACCAATAAAAGAGCTAAAACTAAAAAACTACAAGGGAGAGGTTTTTTATATAAAAGAGTAAATAGATTTTAAGCTTTTAATTTCTTCCTCCGAAACTTTTAGTAAAAGTTGAATAAAATCCTTTGGATTTTATAGCCCGAAGCTAACGCTTCGGTTTCATCAAAACTCGTCCATTAAGTTGGGGCTAAAAGCCCCAATTAATGTTCATATATAAATAATTATCGATTAAATTTTAGAGATTAAGCTTTTAACTTGCTTCTTCTCCAGTATCTCATTTTTGGATGGTATCTAACTTTTCCTTTTGTTTTAACAACAACAAACAATGGAACTCTTCTGTTCTGCTTTAATGCTTTAGCTAACCTCAATTTTTTCCCTAATGGCTTGTTACTTCCCATCATCTCACCTAAATTTTCTTTTTTAAGCCAACTACTCTCGTTTGTTTATGCTCAGGGAAATATTTTTCAGGATTTATTCCTCTCTCCTTAAGTATGTGTCTAATCTCAGCCTCATAGTCAGAGCTCAACTTAGTTCCACTTTTTATCTCTTCCAATATAAAAAATTCGTTTGCTAAGTGTCTTAAAGTTTTGTAACCAAAGCCCATTAAAGGAGTTATGTATTGGATGTTTTTCCTCATCTCTAAGCTTTGAACTTCTGAATAACTAAGTTTTGGAACTTTATCATCTCTCCTCGTCCCATCAGCTAATAAATCGTATTCATCAGCCAAAATTTCTAAGACAGTTTTATGAATGTATTGTATAGCTGGTGAAGGATATTTATGCTCAACAACCATATCAGCAGCTTTTTCAACAATTTTTCTATCAAGAGTTATAATCTTATGCTTAAATCCTAAAATTTTAGCTGTCTCTTCAGCCAATTTGTAGGATGGAATGACACCAAAATTTATGGTTATTAGATTGGGATTATATCCAAGTTTTTTTAATATCACTGCTGAGAGGGAGCTGTCTTTCCCTCCACTAAAGAGAACATAAACATCCATAAATTTCACTTTCTAATGATTTTAATGTCTCTCTTTTTCTTAGTCATGGCAGCTATTCTCTCAAGCAATGCTTTGAACTCATCATCTTTTAATGGAATTGGTAATCTACCGAGCTGAGCTAACTGAATTAGCTGTATCTCAACAGCTTCAGCAAATTCAGGTCTTGCCAATCTTATCCTTTCTAATCTCTCTCTCGCTTCTGGAGTTAATATTTTCCTTAATAAAGCTCTCTTCTGCATTTTTGCTTCTAATAATGCTTCTTCTTGTTGCTGTTGTTCAGCAAGCTTTTTTTGCAATTCAAGAAGCTTTCTTCTTTTAATTTCTTCAGGGTCCATTTAGCATCCCCTTAGTACTTAGCAAGAGCAGGGATTTCGTTAATAATTTCATCCCTGACCTCTTTAGCAATGTTATCTAAGAAACTTCTTCCTTTTGGTGTGATAACTCTTCCTTCTGGGGTCCTTTCAACTAATCCTAATTTTTCCAATTCTTGTAAAGCTTTTCTAATGATGTTTCCACTACCTTTGTAGAAGTGTTCTGGTGCGTGTCCTCTGTTCTTTCTTCCCCCATAAGCAGTTCTTAACCTTGAAACACCAACTGGGCCGTAGATGTAGATTTTTCTTAAAATTGATGCACACCTTATGTACCACCAGTCATCTTGCTGTGGTCTTCTCTCTCTGCTAACTCCTGTCTTGACAAAATCTACCCATGGAGGAACGCCAATATTCATCTCCTTTAATTTTTCAGCTGTCTTTTGAATTAACTTATCAGCTGGAACATCGTAGACAGTTACCATTTTTGCACCTCTCCGAAGCTTTTTACTTATATTTTAATATTTATCTTTGTGTTTATTAATTTTTTAATATAAAACTCACACATCAAAGAGTGTAATTTAAACCAATAAAACAAGCTTAGTATTAATTTGATTATGTCATATTTATACCTTATTATTGTTGGAGAAATATGGCATTAACTTTTGAAGTTTAACCCAATAAAAAAGAGAAACTCATAAAAAATATAAAAAAATGGAGCCGGGGGTGGGATTTGAACCCACGTAAGGCGGATCTGCAGTCCGCTGCCTAGCCCCTAGACTACCCCGGCTCTTTCAAGCCCATGAACTGCATACATAAACTATATGGAGGTAGTATATAAACTTTATGGTTTTAACTTTGGTAATACTTCTTCCACAATATCCTTAAACATTCAATAACCATCCTTTTAGCAATCTCATCTAATGTATATGGTGTTATTGGTTCAAAATCTCTAATAAATTTCTCAGTTCCTACAACTATATGCCCTTCTTCATCCAAATTTAAAAACTTGGCCGGACCTTTTGCATATTTAGCATCACAAACTTTTATTTTTTCCTCTATACCAAAAACTCCATTAGTTCCTATTGTTTTAATCCCTCTTTCTTTACAGTAGTTTATAATAGCCCTCGTTGTTGGAATTGTGTCCCCACCAGCTATAGCTATAATTGCCACATCCCCTTTAATTAAATGAAGATTATCCTTGGTTATGTTTTCTCTAAATGCTTCAACCCTATCACCAAAAAATCTTTTTATGAAATCCACCTTATATTCTCCAACTTTTCCCCCTAATCTTCTATGAACAACATCATTTTCCTCTATTTTGGCATTATCAAAAACATAAACCTTTTCTACTCCTCCTCTATGCACTTCTAATAAATCAAAAGTTACCCTAACCCCTAATCTTCCACATCCAATTATTGAAACTTCTCCTCTTGGCTTTAACATTTTTTCCATTTCTTCAACATCCATAAATGCCCCTCCAAGTATAGAAGTTTTTTATAGCTAAGTTAAAGTATTTTTCTATTTTTAAAGTTTATGAAAATAATTATGAAAATAAATTATATTGCTTTCTCATTTTCTTCCCCAGTTCTCACCCTTACAACTCTTTCAATTGGAATAACAAATATTTTCCCATCTCCTGGATTTCCTGTTTTTGCATTTTCGCAGATAATGTTAATGACATTATCAACGTCCTCTTCTTTTACAACCATCTCAATCTTAACTTTTGGAATTAAATCAACAACATACTCCCTTCCCCTATATCTCTCAACTATTCCCCCTTGAATTCCTCTACCTTTGACTTCACTAACAGTCATTCCAATATATCCAGCTTCAGATAAAGCCTTTTTAACAATTTCCAATTTCTCAGGTCTTATAACTGCTTCAACTTTCTTCATAATATCGCCTTTCATCTTTGGTAAACACAGTTAATTTATCGTAAAGTATTTATATAATCTTTGTATATCATTATAGGAAGTAGGTAATATATTTCCTATAATGTTTATAAAGTATTTATAATTATGAGTGGAAGAATGGAGGGTGTAGATATCTTTTTCTTTTTATGGGCATCATCATTAATATTTTTCATGAAAGCAGGATTTCTTGCATTGGAAATTGGACAATTTAGAGCTAAAAATGTTGCCTATCATTGTGTCTTGAAGTTATTGGATTTAGCGGCAGTGTTCACTGGTTATTTGTTTATTGGTTATGGAATTGCATATGGTTTAAGCAATATATTTCCTTTAATAACTGGAAATTTTGATGTTAGTTTAGGGGCCTGGTGGATGAAGATGGTTATGTTCGATGCCGCTGCTGTGACAATTATATCAGGAGGAGTTGCCGAAAGAATAAGAATTCTACCTTATTTCATTGGAGCTTTAATTGTCGGAGGTATTTTGTATCCAATGGTGGAGCATTTAGTTTGGGGCGGTGGTTTTGCAAATTTAGGTATAAACTTCCACGACTATGCTGGAAGTGGAGCTGTTCATTTATTTGGAGGATTAATTGGTTTAATTGCAGCATATGTTTTAGGTCCGAGAATTGATAAATACATCAATGGGAAACCACGAGCAATTCCTGGGCATAATATTCCAATAGCAGTTTTGGGAGCTTTTATTTTAGCATTTGGGTGGTATGGATTTAACATTGGTAGTGCCATTGGTGTAGAGGATGGTGTTGAATTGGTAAGTGTAGCTTTAGCAACAACAATGGCTTTGGCTGGAGGTATTATAGGAGGAGCTTTAAGCTCAAAAAACGACCCACTTTATGCTGCTAACGGTATGTGTGCTGGTTTAGTAGCTGTTTGTAGTGGGGCTGATTTATTTACACCAATTGGAGCATTTATAGTTGGTATTTTAGCAGGAATTCAGCAGCCATTTACATACAGATTTATTGAAGAGAAGTTGAAGATTGATGACGTTTGTGCTATAGGTCCAGTTCATGCTATGAGCGGTTTAATTGGAGTTATATGTGCTGGAATACCATTTTTGTTGAAAAAAGGAGCTGAGGTCTCATTTATTGGGCAGGTAATTGGGGCTACTGTAATTGTATTAGTAGCCATTATCGGAGGATTAATTATTTATAAAGGATTGGATTTAACAATTGGTTTAAGGGTTAGTGAAGAAGAGGAAAAGACTGGTTTAGATACTGCAATATTAAAAGTAACTGCATATTCAGAAGAATGAATTTATGTAATTATTACTTTTTAGATTTTATAATTTTAAAAATAAGCAAAAAATTATAACTTTTATAAATCTGTGAGATCATGGAGCTTATGACAGCCATTGGTTATCTTGGTTTGGCTTTAATCCTCGGTTCTTTAGTAGCAAAACTTGCAGAAAAGCTGAGAATTCCAGATATACCGTTATTGCTATTATTGGGGTTAATTGTAGGTCCTTTTTTACAGATAATATCGCCCGAATCAGCTATGAAAATTTTTGAATATGCTGGACCAATAGGGTTGATATTTATCTTGTTAGGTGGAGCATTTACAATGAGAATTTCATTACTTAAAAGGGTTATAAAAACAGTTGTAAGGTTAGATACAGTAACATTTTTAATTACGTTATTTGTTTCCGGACTTCTATTTAACATGACTTTAAATCTACCATATAACTGTCCAATTGGATATTTATTTGGAGCGATAACTTCAGCAACAGATCCTGCTACCTTAATTCCAGTATTCTCAAGAATTAGAACTAATCCAGAAGTTGCTATAACGTTGGAGGCAGAGAGTATTTTCAACGACCCGTTGGGTATTGTATCTACAAGTGTTGTTTTGGGATTGGTTGGTTTAACATCTTCAGTAAATCCAGTAATTGATTTAATTACATTGGCTGGAGGAGCTATTCTTGTTGGAATATTGTTAGCTAAAGTATATGAAAAAATTATAATACATTGTGAGTTTCATGAGTATGTGGCTCCGTTGGTTCTTGGAGGGGGAATGCTTCTTTTATATGTTGGAGATGAGCTATTGCCAAGTATTTTTGGTTATGGATTTAGTGGATATATGGCTATTGCTATAATGGCTTTATATTTAGGAAATGCATTATTTAAAATGGCTGAAAAGCATGAGGATTATGAATATGTTGTTAGATTTTGTGATGATCTATCTCTATTGGCGAGAATCTTTATCTTCGTATTTTTAGGAGCATGTATAAAGTTGAGCATGTTAAAAAGTTATCTCCTTCCGGGCTTGATGGTGGCTCTTGGCTCTATATTCTTAGCAAGACCTCTTGGAGTTTTTGTTGGATTAATTGGCTCAAAACATTCATTTAAAGAAAAATTGTATTTTGCTTTAGAGGGGCCAAGAGGAGTTGTTCCTGCAGCTTTGGCAGTTACCGTTGGTATAAAGATTCTGAAGAATGCTGACAAAATTCCAACAACGATAACAAGCTATATATCCCCAACAGACATTGCAGGAACAATTATTATTGGAACGTTTATGACTGTATTATTGAGTGTTATCTTAGAAGCTTCATGGGCGAGGATTTTGGCATTAAAACTGTTGGGAGAATATAAACCAAAATATAAGGAAGATATAAATCATTGAATTGGTGGAACTGATGATTATTGAGGGTAGAGTGGTTTCTGGATTTGGAGAGGGGAGGTATTTTTTATCACTCCCACCTTATAAAGAGGCATTTAAAAAAGTTTTAGGATTTGATCCTTATGAGGGAACTCTAAATTTGAAGTTAAATGAAGCATTTAACATAAATAAATTTAAATACATTGAAACAGAGGATTTTGAATTTAATGGCAAAAAATTTTTTGGAGTTAAGATTTTGCCCATAAAAATATTAATAAATAATAATGAAATAGATGGAGCGATAGTCGTGCCGAAAAAGACATATCATAGTAGCGATATTATAGAGATAATTGCTCCAGTAAAACTTAGGGAGCAATTCAATTTAAAAGATGGAGATGTAGTAAAAATATTAATCAAGGGAGATGGTAATGAATAATGTAGAAAAGGCTATAGAGGCATTAAAAAGAGGAGAAATTATCTTAGTCTATGATTCAGATGAGAGAGAAGGAGAAACAGATATGGTTGTTGCTTCTCAATTCATTACACCGGAGCATATAAGAAGGATGAGAAAAGACGCTGGAGGGTTAATCTGCACAGCTTTACATCCCGATATATGCAATAAGTTAGGCATTCCATTTATGGTTGATATATTAGAATTTGCAGCTCAAAAATTTAAAGTTTTGAAAGAGTTGTATCCAAATGATATTCCTTACGATGAGAAATCATCATTTTCAATAACAATAAACCATAGAAAAACATTCACTGGAATTACAGATAAAGATAGGGCATTTACAATAAAAAAATTAGCTGAATTAGTTAAAGAGGAAAGATTTGAAGATTTTGGTAAAGAGTTCAGAAGCCCAGGGCATGTAACTTTATTAAGAGCTACTGAAGGTTTAGTTAAAAATAGGCAAGGACATACGGAGATGACGGTAGCTTTGGCAGAGATGGCTAATTTAACGCCAATAACTACCATCTGCGAAATGATGGGGGATGATGGGGAAGCTATGAGTAAATCTGAAACAAAAAGATATGCTGAAAAGCATAATTTAGTTTATTTAAATGGAGAGGATATAATTAACTATTACTTAGAGAAATACGCAAAAGAATAAATTCCTTCTATTTTTATTTTTTGTATTTATTGATTTTTAGTAGGGATGATAATGGATAGGCATATTATGGAGGCATTAGGAAAGGCAAAGGTTGTTGTAGAAAATGGGAAAGTTGTTGAGGTTACAGAACCAAAAATAAAATACTGCCCACTCTTTGCTAAGCATAGAGGCATTAAAGAGATATCAAAAGAAACTATAAAGGAAAATATAGAATTTAGGATAAGGGATTTTGGCTTATTTACGAAAAATAGAGTTGTTGAAGAGGGCAGATATATTGTTCCTTTTGGAGCTTCTGAGATTTTAATGAGTGCTTTGAAAAGAAATGTTTTGGATGCTGTTGTTATAGTAGCTGATTGTGCTGGAACTGTTATAACTACAGATCCCAATTTAGTTCAGGGTCTCTGTGGGAGAATCTCTGGAATAATAGAGACCTCTCCTATTTTGGAAGTTATAGAAAAGATTGAAAAAGCTGGAGGAGTTGTTTTAAATAAAAATACTGCTGAAATTAATCAATTTGAAGGTGTTAAAAAAGCTATTGAATTAGGATATAAAAGGATAGCTGTAACTGTAACAAATTTAGAGGATGCAAAGAGATGCAAATCATTAGAAAATGATGATATAAAGATTCTAACCTTTGGAGTTCATACAACAGGGATTGAATGGAGTGATGACATAACTAAATATTTCGATTTAATAACTGCATGTGCATCAAAGGTTTTAAGGGAAAAGTTGAAAGGTAAAATAAAAGCACAAATTGGAAAAACTATACCAATATTTGCTTTATCTGATTTTGGAAAAGAGATTTTATTGGAAAGAGCTAAAGATTTAGATAATATATTGATAACCATTGAAGATTTACCAAAATTAAGTGATAATCAACCAAAACCTCTTATTTAAAAAAGAATTTAAAATAAATTTTTATGCCTCCGCACTGGCATTTGTTTCAGCACTAGCGTTCATTTCTACTTCAGCACTACTGTTATTTGCCTCTACACTAGCATTTACTTCGGCTTCAGCAGTTGCATTTGATGATGCAGTTTCATTTTCGCTTGATGAGCTTTCTGCAGTTTCATTTGTTTGTTCTTCAGTAGTAGTTTCATTTGATTCAGTTTCTTCTGTTGTGTTTGATGTGATTTCTTCACTTTCATTTGTCTGCTCTTCTGCACTTTCATTTGCTTCTACTTCAACCTCAACTTCTACTCCTGCTCCAACTCCCTTACCTTTTCCTCTCACTTTTGCTTTTACTTCTGTTTTTGCTTGTACTCTAAGTTTTGTTTTTACCATTGCCTTGTTTTCAATCATTAATGCTAATTTATAAGCTTCTGTGTAGTTTTTCTCATTAATCATTTCTTCAAGCTCTTGTAAGTCGCTTTCTAAATCCTCAGTATCTACACCAAGCTTTTTCAAAACATTAATTTTTACTTTTAACTGTCTAACTTTATTTTCTAAAATCCTCTCCATCGCATGTTCAGGAATTGATTGTAGCCTTACTTTAAATCCATGGGTTTCTAATACTCTTGCAATACCTGTTAAATTTGCTCCTGGAGTTTCAACAACTTCAACTTCTTCAGGCTCTAACTCTTCTAAATCAACTGTTAAGTTTGTTCCATTTGTTAATACAACTACAGCATCTTCACTGATATTGGCTAAGCCATCAACATTTCCATGAACAACAACCACTTTTCTCTTCTTTTCTTTTAATTTTTCTTTGAATTTTTCTATAACTTGTCTGTTCGTTTCGTATCTTGTCTCTCCTCCAATTCTTTCGACTTCAATTCCAGCCTCTTCTAAAGCAGCTGTGTAGTTCTCAGGAACAGCTACGGGACCTCCAACAATTATAACTTTATCTGGATTTAATGCCAAAATCTCATCAACTAAGTTCTCATCGTATACTCCCCAAGTTGTTACAACAATTTTTGCATCAACCAATACTGAAGCTGTATTGTTGGCAACTAAGCAATCTGCCTGGTTGTCACTTACCAATATGACCGTTGTTGCAGATACTGCAGGGACTAATAAAGCGAGTAGCAACAATAGCAGTTTTTTCACCATATTTTATCACCATTGCAATTTTTAAACATACGATTATTTATTATTTTAGCTATTGTAATTAAAATTATATTGCATCGCATTAAAATAGATTACGGTTATTAAAATTTTTATTAAAAATGATATAATTGGACAAAAACAAAAATAGAAAAACAAATTTATTCTGGTATTGCATAAATAAAATTATATTTTTTATATTTCTCTAAATTGTTGAGAATTTCTTTTAAAATATTGTCGAGCTGATTTACACAATCCTCAAAGCTACTCTCATTGATTACAACAAAATCAGCCAATGCGATGGCATAACCAATACTAAAGCCCAACTCTCTCAAATCCCTCTCTACAAAAACTTCCCAATTTGCTGAATCATCTTCTCTTCCTCTTATTTTTAATCTCTCAAATCTCGTTAGTGGGGAGGAATGAATGGCAATTAAAACTAACGGATTATGTTTTCTAAAATAATTTACCTCATATAAGCTCCTAATGCCCTCAACAATAACCACATCTTTATCTTTTAAATGCTCTTCAATATATTTTAAACATGCTACTGCAATTGCTTCATTTCCAAACTCTTCTCTCAGCTTTATGGCAGTGTTTCCAACATTTTCAGGATTTAGCTCCAACCCTCTCTTTTTAGTTTCATATCTAACAACATCCCCCATAGAAACTACTGGCAAATCGTATTTTTTAGCTACTTCATATATTGCACTTTTTCCAGCTCCGGGCATCCCTGTAATCCCTATTATCAGCATGCTCTTCCCTTAATGGATTTATTTAAAATAAATTAATTAAATAAAATTAAAAATTTATGAGACCTTACTTAGAATATTTTCAGCAGTATTAGAACTTTTATTTATTATCTCTACGCTGGATTCTTTGGTTTCAATAGCGGTTGATATTAGGTAGTATGATACAATTATGGCAGATAAGACAACAACCATGACTAACAAAGAAAACTCAAGAGATATTTGCCCTCTATTGGATTTTATAGATATCATTTTATCCCCAAAAAGATTTGCTAAATTTATTATAGGTTGTAAATTATTTATAATTTACCTAATATTTTTCAATGATGGTGATTCATAATGCTTATCATTAGGAAGCCTAAGAAGAAAAAGGATGAAATTGAGATAGTTAAAGTTGATGAAAAAATAGAGGATGGAGTTGAGGTAAAGAATAATCAAAAAATATATGCAAATTATAAAAAAATTGGTGATAAATACAAATTGTATAGGTGCAGGTTAGGAGATAAGTTAATTCAGCCTTCCAAGGTTTTAGAACTGTTAAAATCTGATAAAATATTCATATTAAAAGAGAATGAAGAGGTAGAGGAGATTTTAAAATCATACAATTTAAAATACAATTACATAGAGCTCTGCCCATTCTGCTTATTAAAAAATATTTATAAAAGATTAACAAGGAATAACAGATGTGGGTATGGAAATTTAGAGATTTGTATAAATTGTGGAATCAATGAAATTAAAGAAGAGGTAAAGATTAGTGAGGAATTTATAGAAAAATTTTTAAAAAGATTTAAAGATGTTGACAAAGTTCTTTCATTGTTAAGGATAAGGAATCCGTTGGATAAGCCAGAATTGACAAGATACGATGTTATAACTGGTAGTGAAGAGGATAAAATTGAGAATTATAAAATTGATGAGTTGGATATTCCAGAAGAGCTTAAAGAGGTTATAAAAAGTAGAGGGATTAAAGAGCTTCTACCAGTTCAAACATTATCAGTTAAAGCTGGTTTGTTAAAAGGAGAAGATTTGCTAATTGTCTCAGCAACCTCTTCAGGAAAAACGTTGATTGGAGAGTTAGCAGGAATTAAAAATTTAATTGAAACAGGAAAAAAATTTCTATTTTTAGTTCCTTTGGTGGCTTTAGCAAACCAAAAATATTTAGAATTTAAAGAAAGATATGAAAAATTGGGTTTTAAGGTTAGTTTGAGGGTTGGATTGGGAAGGATTGGAAAAAAGGTTGATGTAAACACATCTTTAGACGCTGATATTATAGTTGGAACTTACGAGGGGATTGATTATTTAATTAGGACTAAAAGGTTGAAAGATGTTGGAACAGTGGTTATTGATGAAATCCACTCCTTAAACTTAGAAGAAAGAGGGGCAAGGTTAGATGGTTTAATTGGGAGGTTAAGGTTTTTATTTAAAGATGCTCAAAAAATATATTTGTCAGCAACAATTGGAAATCCTAAGGAATTGGCTAAGCAATTAAATGCCAAATTGGTTTTATACAATGGAAGACCTGTTCCTTTAGAGAGGCATATAATCTTCTGCAAGAATGATTTTGCAAAATTAAACATCATTAAAGAAATTGTCAAAAGAGAGTGGCAAAATATCTCAAAGTTTGGATACAGGGGGCAGTGCTTAATCTTTACCTACTCAAGAAAGAGAGCTGAGCATTTAGCTAAAGCTTTGAGGGCTAAGGGTATTAAAGCTGAATTTTATCATGGTGGCATGGAGTATATAAGAAGGAGAAAGGTTGAGGATGATTTTGCAAATCAAAAAATCCAATGTGTTGTTACAACCGCCGCTTTATCTGCAGGGGTTGATTTTCCAGCTTCAACTGTCATCTTAGAGAGCTTAGCCATGGGAGGAGATTGGCTGAATCCTGCAGAATTTCAGCAGATGTGTGGAAGGGCTGGAAGAAAGGGGATGCATGAAATAGGAAAGGTTTATCTTTTGGTAGAAATTGGAAAGAAGTATCATGCAAAGATGGAAAATACTGAAGATGAGGTAGCTTTTAAGCTGTTAAATGCAGTTCCTGAGGATGTTGTAGTTGAATATAGTGAAGATGAAGAGGAAGAGCAGATATTGGCAACAATCTCAGCTGGAATAACCAATAGATTTGACATAGATAGCGTGCCATACATTGGGAGAGCTTTTTCTTTGAACAAGATTTTAAGTAATTTGGAAAGTTATAATATGATAAGAGCAAATAATGAGGTGAAATTAACAAATTATGGAAAGGCTGTAGCTATTTCCTTCTTATATCCAAAGGTTGCTGAAAAAATTAGGGAAGGAGTTGTTAATAATAGAGAGCTTATTGAATTAATAACAGAGATTATGCCCTTTGAAAACGTCTATTTATCAAACAATTTAAAAATAAAGCTTTCAAAAATTTTAAATATAAATGTCCCTTCAAGGTTTTTTGATGCTTTGGAGGTTATTAGAGAGGGGATGGAAAAAATTAGAGATAAGAAGTTAAAGGAGGATTTAACTTTAATTATTATGGAATTTGAGGGAGTTGAGCCAGAGGAAAAGATTTTAGAGATGATTATTAACTTAAGAAGTTTAGGAAAAACTCCTGGACAGATTTCAAAAACGTTATATGAGGAGTTTAAGATTCAAACGTACTCTGGAGATATTTATTATTACTTAGAACAGTTGTTGAATCTTTTAGATGCAATTGAGAGGATTTCAGAGATATTCAACAAAAAATATGCTAAAAAAGTTAAAGAGTTAAAAGAAAAAATAGAAAATCCAAAGTAAGCGGGAGATATGTGAAACTATGGAGACCTCAAAAAAGGTTATAGTTGTTGCAATTACTTCCATTATTTTAGTTTTAACTTATGCCTATTTAATAAGCATAGTTGAGGGGGTTGATTATTTCACAGCTTTATATTTCAGCATTGTTACCATAACAACCACAGGTTATGGGGACTTTACTCCAAAAACATTTTTGGGAAAGGCATTAACAGTGGTTTATTTATGTTTTGGTGTAGGTATTGTGATGTATTTATTTAGTTTAATAGCTGAGTATATTGTTGAAGGAAGATTTGAAGAGTTTATGAGGTTGAAGAAGATGAAAAATAAAATTAAAACTTTAAAAGACCATTACATTATCTGTGGTTATGGAAGGTTAGGAAAAGTTGTGGGGGAGAAATTTATTCAGGAGGGGATTCCATTTATAGCTATAGATATTGATGAGGATATTTTAAAAGAAGAGTATGAAAAGTATCTTGATAGATTTTTATACATTGTTGGAGATGCTAAAAAAGATGAAACTTTAAAGAAAGCAAAGATTGAAAAAGCCAAGGGGCTTATAGCCACACTTCCAACCGATGCAGATAACGTATTTGTTACATTAACGGCAAGGGAGTTAAATCCGAACATTTTGATTACTGCTAAAGCAGATGGGAAGGAAGCTATAAGGAAATTGAAAATAGCTGGAGCTAATAGGGTCGTCTGTCCATATTTAATTGGTGGGCTTAGGATAGCTGAGGTTTCTGTTAGACCAGGAATTTTGGATTTTTTAAGCACGTTTGTTAAAATAGCAAAGGATGAATATGAAGAAGATGTTGAATTAAAGAAATTTGTTATTGAAGAAAATTCAGAATTAGCATATAAATCTTTAAAAGATGCAAATATTAGGGGGAGGACAGGAGCTACTATATTGGGCATTAAAAGAGGTGATAAGTTTTGCATAAATCCATGTCCTGAGTATATTTTAAGGCCTGGAGATGTAATATATGCATTTGGAACTGAAGAGAACTTAAAATATTTAGAAAATCTTGTTAAAAAGAAAAAATAGCTATATATTTGGTGAAAAGTGATGATAATAGAGATTGAAGGCATTAAACTAAAATTACATCCTGAAGTATATGAACCTGCTGAAGACTCAATTTTATTGTTAAAAAATCTTGTTGATGTCAAAGGTAAAGAAGTTTTAGAAATAGGTGTAGGAACTGGATTAATTTCAATTGCATGTGCAAAAAAAGGGGCTAAAAAAGTTGTGGGTGTTGATATAAATCCCTATGCTGTAAAATTGGCTGAAGAAAATGCTAAATTAAATAATCTAAATAATGCCGATATCTCATTTATAAGGAGTGATTTATTTGAAAATGTCAGTGGAACATTTGATGTTATCCTCTTCAATCCTCCATACCTACCAACATCAGAAGATGATTTGATTGATAGCTATATAAATTACGCCTTTGATGGAGGAAAAGATGGGAGGGAGATTTTAGATAGATTTATTGACAATCTACCAAATTATTTAAAAAAGGGCGGGGTAGTTCAAATACTGCAGAGCTCATTAACTGGAGAGGAGAAAACAGTTAATAGGCTAAAATCCCTAGGCTTAAAAGTTGAAAAAGTTGCCTCATTGAAAATTCCTTTTGAAGAACTTATGGTTATAAACGCATCCTTTTAATAAAAGCCTGGGGAATTAGTTTTAATGAAACTTTTTCTAAAAGTTTCGGTTATAAACGCTTGGAGGTTATAAATATGAAAGCTAAAGAAATTATTGAGTTTATTGAGAACTTTGCTCCTAAAGATTTAGCTATTGAAGGAGATAACGTTGGATTACAGGTTGGGGATGATTTAAACAAAGAGATAAAAAAGTTGGGCATTGCTTTAGACCCTTCACTCTCGGTTATTAAAAAGGCAGAAGAGGAAGAAGTTGATTTCTTATTTACCCACCACCCACTATTAAAAGATCCAATAAGGAACTTTACCGGAGTTATCTACAAAAAGTTGAAAATATTGATGAAAAATGATATTATTCTATACTCTGCCCATACAAATTTAGATATTTGCAAAAATGGGTTGAATGATGCCTTAGCTGAAGTTTATAATTTGGAGGATATTAAACCTCTATATGAAAATGGACTTGGAAGAGTTGGAATTTTTAAAGGACGTTTTGAAGAGTTTTTGGATATAACAAAAAAATACATACATAAAAACCCCATAATTGTTAAAAGTAAAGATATAGGAGACAATTTTAGATTGGCAGTTTTGTCAGGTTATGGACTATCTCAATCATCTATAAAGTATGTTGCTGAGAGGGCGGATGTTTATCTTTCAGGAGATTTAACTCATCACTCAAAAATCTTGGCTGAAGAGCTTGGCTTAGTTGTTGTTGATGCCACACATTACTCAACTGAGGTTTTTGGACTAAAAAAGTTTAAGGAATTTTTATCATCAAATTTAGATTTGGAAATAGTTAGCTTAGACTTTTAGATTAAACAACTCCAAAGCGTTTTTTTGAGACACTTTATCAATAATCTCCTTCCCAATGCCCTCAATTTTCATCTTTAAAACAGTTCCTGGCACAGCTAAAACATCTGAAGGGTTTGAGGAGCAGTCACTATTTAGCAAAATTTTATTGGCGAAATCTTTATTTTCTTTTATTATTTCAACAGCTTCCAATGGAGTTAGTTTACCTGGCTGAACGGTTAATCCAGCATAGAATCCAGCATCTAATGCCCATTTTACAGTTTCTTTATTACAATGCTCTATAACTATGTTGCTATTTTTTAAATTTAACGTTGAAATCTCATCCAATATTATTTTAGTTATTTCCTCTTTATTTCTTCTTGGAGTATGCACAACCGCAGGGAGTTTTGATTCTTCAGCTAAGAGCAACTGTTTTATGAAAACTTCCCTCTCTTCTTTTGTAGCTTTCTCTAAACCAATCTCTCCAATGCCCACAACCTTATCATGATTTATATAATCCCTTATTTTATTTAATGCTTCATCAACCTCAGGAGGAATTGCTCTCGGATGCATTCCCACACAAACAAATAAATTTAACCCAACTTTTTTAGCTCTTTCTATTTCACCATTTAAAAGTTTCTCAACATGCGCCTCCCAAACTTTAACATTTTTCATTTCAAATGGGTCGTGAGCTAAGGTTATAACTCCATCTAAACACATTGCCATTAACTCCAAATCTTCCAAACCCCTTGTATCTGAGTGTATGTGAGTATCTATCAACATCTCACCCCCAAAAAATAAATAATAAATAAAAATAAAATATTACTCTATTTTTCTTCCAACTGGCATTAATAAGAGAGGATGCTCTTTAATCTTTAAAATCTCCTTTACCTCATCATCATAAAATGCTCCAACCGATACTGTCCCCAAACCTAAGGAAGTTGCCATCAAATATACGTTCTGAGCTACATGCCCAACTTCCATATAAACGTATCTAAACCCTCTATCTCCATAAACACTTATTGTCCTCTCATAATCTGCGGCTATAATTAAAACAATTGGAGCTACAGCAATAAACATCTGTCTCAATGCTGCCAAAGCCAATTCATGCCCAACCTCTTCCTCTAAAACCCTAACTATTGAATGCCTCTCTGGGATGTATTTATAAACCCCCTCCTCAACTCCAATAACATCCCTCACATTTACATAAATCTCCAATGGATATGTCGCTCCAGCAGAGGGGACTGTCTTAAAGCCCCTCTCATCAGTTATCCCATAGGCGGCAAATAAAATATGAGATAGCTCTCTCAAAGTTAAAGGGGCAGAGCTATACTCCCTAATAGACCTTCTCTTTATTAAAACATCCTCTAACTTTATCTCCTCTATATCTGGTAGTTGAATCTCCATAGTATCACTCAATATAATGTGGCTTATATTATCTATTTTTGGTTTTCTCTTATAACTACTTTTCCTTTGTTTGATGGGACAATTTTTATTTTTGCATCCTCAAAGTCCCTATAAAGTGTCTTTCCTTCAAACAATCTATCTAAAAAGATAGCCAAAGCCGCAACTTCTGAATGTGGTTGATTACCAACGGATATGTTATAATCAGCAAGTTCATAAACTTCTTTTGGCACTTTTTCAGCTCCAATTATAATTAAAATGTCTTTATCTCTGCCTATCTTTTTAATTTCTGGCATCATCTCATTTATATTTGCCCCATACATCGTTAAATGAATTACAACTCCTCTCTTTTTAAACTCTTTGATGTATTTCTTCCAATGCTTTTCAACAACAAACTTAAAGTTACCACCCCAACTTTCTACAACCTTTTTAACGCTGTTTTCAACATGTTCATCTTCAACTGTAAATATTATCTTATCCGCTCCCAAAGCTCTCGCTGTTAAAGCTACATGGGTTGATATCCTCTTATCTCTATCTCCTCTATGCCCCAATCTCAAAACTTCAACAACCATAATAACTCCCTATTAGTTAATTTGTTTAATTGATTTATACAACTCTTTCAAAGGAATGTTGTATTTCTTAGCTATTTTTTTCAAATCCTCAAATTCAGGTTTTTGAGAGATTATTTCATCATCAACTCTCCCAATTTTTACCCTAACATCTTCATTAAATAGTTTTATTGTTTTAAACTCCCTATCCGCTATTATTCTATCTATTTTAAACACTCTAATTCCTAAACTGCCTGTTTCCCTCATTATAATCTTAGCTACCTCATTAACCCTATCTTTATCAACAACAGCCCTTATTGTGTAGGCAGGTCTATTCTTCTTCATAAATGTTGGGATAAAATGTAAATCCCTAACCCTTCCATCTAAAATATCATGTAAATACCCCAACACCTCAGGTGAAACATCATCAACATTTGTTTCCAATAAAACTATATCTTCCCTCTTTATGTTTTCAATCTTAAAAACTCTTAAAGTGTTTGGAAAGTTATTGAAATCTTTATCCCCTGCACCATATGAGATTTTTTTTACAGTAAAACTTTCCTTAATTAATTTTGGGTTTATATACTTTATAATAGCCGCTCCGGTGGGTGTTGTTAGCTCTTCATTAATATCTGAGAAAAATATTTTAAACCCTTTTAATATCTCAGCAGTTGCAGGAGCTGGAACTGGATATAAACCATGCTCCGTCTTTACAAAACCATTTCCTACATTTATTGGTTTATAAAAGCAATTATCTTTTAAATTTAACTTATTTATTATGTAAGAAGCTCCAACTATATCGGCTATTGTATCATAATTCCCAACCTCATGGAAATGGACATTTTCCACATCAACGTTGTGAATTTTGCTTTCAGCTTCAGCCAATATTTTTAAAATTTCTAAGGCAGAGGTCTTAATACTATCTGAGATGTTGGCTTTTTTAATTATATTAACAATTTCTTTGTATGTATTTGCTTCATATTCAACATCTTTTGGAATTATATTAACTTTATTTGCCAATATGTGGCACTTTTTAACTTTTTTTATCTCTATATCTACATTAATAACTTTTTTAATAATATTTATAAGCTCTTCTTTATCAACAAAATCAATCATGGCTGATAAAAACATATCTCCACTAATCCCAGAAAAGGGGTCTAACAAAAACATAAAAACCTCCTCTTTTATTTTTTAAAACTTAAAAAGAGTTAAAAATTAAAAAAATTTAATTTAAATAATCAGTTCCATAATCTACCTTATAAATCTTAAATCCTGGCTGGACACCAAAGTTTGTTGGGTCTATTGTTGCCTTAACCAATTTTATATGCTTCAATCCATAGCCATCCAAGAAGTGCAATTTAGCATAAACACTATCCTCCAAGTTTCTTGTTGCTAACCAAGCATAGCCCCTTCCATTTGCCTCCAATCTAACAAACTCTGATAACTGCCCATCCTCATTTAATACAACTTCCCTAACACCCAAAGGTGTTTTAACATACAACTTATGTATCTTAAACACTCCCACAATCTTTGTTTGTCCATTTACTTTTTGAACAATTGCCGTTGAGATGTTTGTGTTATTTATTAATGTAACATAATTGTAGCCATATACATTTACATTTGTCAAGATTGTCCCATTTCCTAAATAATAAGATGTTCCTTTATAAAATACCCCTTTCTCTCTTTTTTCATTTGGAGTGTTTGGTGGTAAAGAGAAGTTCCAGAATCCAAACATACTCCAAACTGGGGCTATGTCTGTCATTCTGTTGTAGGTTATTAAATAATCAGGATTTGGATGTTCAGGATGAGTTGCATTTAAAACTAACTTTGCCTCTTCATCACTTAAACCATATTTTTTAGTTAATATTTCATAAGCTTTACTCCTACTTACTGGCAATATTTCATTCAATATCTCAACGGTCTTTGAGACATTGTTATTTGTATAGTTCATTAAAACACTACCCTCTTTAAATGCCTCATCCCCACTTGTTGCCAACATCCTAATTATCCCAATGGATAGGTTTTCGTTTGATGTAGCGAAAGCCCTCCCAACCCAGTAAGCTCTTGGAGTGTTCTGACTTCCACCATCAAATGTTACCATCCTTCTTGCTTCATAGGTATAAATATGCCCGTTATCCCACCAGCAGGTTATAACTGAGTTGTTTGGAGCACTTGCTTTAATCCAATCTAATCCCTCTTTCCATCCGTCGTTAAATGTTGGAGCTGTTGAGAATGGAATTACAGCAGATAATGGTGGGATAACAACTCCAATACAAAGCAATATTGAAGATAGCTTTATTATTACTTCCTTTTTATCATTTATTGAAGAAATAATATCTGAGATTTTATATACAATCAATATAGCCAATACAATTAAAAATCCGTATGCAATTGCAGGAACGTAGGTTGTTGGCAATAATATCTCAGAGATTTTTGTGGAGTATTTTGATAATATTATTAAACCAAATATTCCTGCTGGAATTCCTAATCCAAATACAGCAATGTCATTTTTCATTTTTAATAACCTATCTAACTGCCCAATGAGGATTCCTAAACCAATAGCCAATGGAGGAGTTGCCAATGCCGCAAACCTAATCCCTTTTGTTGCAGCATATAGAGTTACTGATAACCATATAGTCAATAATATGGCATATTTTACATCAAATTTAACTTTTTTATATCTCAATGATATGAATGATAATATTATCCCAAAAATTCCAGCTATTGCAATAGTTTTTGAACCAATGGCATTTGTAAATATCTCTCTCCATGAATTTGGTTTTGCAAGCTCACCTACTGTTGTATAAACGTTAGGCCATCCAGTTGTTTGTGAGTATGTTGAAAGTATTTGTTTATATCCCAAAGGTGAAGTGATTGGTGATATTGCCATATTTACTCCATATATTACCGTTAATAATACAAGAGAGCCAATTATGTATAATGCTGACAAGCAAATAACATTTTTAAGGTTTCCAATATCTACGAACTCTTTTAGTTTTACCTGTGATTTTAACAATGCCAGTGCAATGATGTAGATTACTAAGAAAGCAGTTATTATATCAAATCCATACCACCAAGCCCCCCACATTTTTGGGGCTACTGCTGTTAATATCACAGCCAATAAGGCAAATAACTCAAACTCCACATTTTCATTTTTCATCTTTTTAATTCCAGCTATTATTAAACCCATTAAAATGAACGCCAATGATATTGCATAAAATAACGCTGAGGCAATAACCACACTTTCTCCTGAGGCAATGTTTAAATAAACTCCAATTATTAGCTCGGTTATTAATGCAATAATGATAAATAAAGATATAGGATTTCTTAAATCTTTTTTAAATAAAGCAGTTTTTTCTTGATTGTGTATTGCTTCAAGGATAAACCACACTATAAAGAGTATCGGTAAAACCTCAAATATCGGAGTGTCTGCAAATCCAGCACAGGTCTTATATAATAAACCAGGAGCTGATATTAAGGCAATTGCCCCAGCAATTCCTCCAATGTTACTGTTTGTAACTCTCCTAACTATGAAATAAATTGGTATTCCCAAAAGCATTGAAAGAATTGCTGGAACCCAGAAGGCAGCGTTCATAATGGTTACTGTTGTATCAATAGAATGCCATATTTTATAAAGGGTTAATGTTGCTAAACATATGACTGGTGGCTCCCAAGGTAGTGGATGTCCTGGAGGAGCGTATTGATACAAATCATAAGGCATTTCTTTTCCATTAATTATTTTTATCGTTTCCCCACAGTGTCCGTTGTTGTAGAGGTTTTCAGATAATCTTAGGTAGTAGTAAGGGTCTAGAGCTAAGAGATACATCCTTCCATTCTCATCTGAGAACATATCTTTTAAAAACTCATTATCTTTGGCGAATTTCATATCCGCTGTCTGGGCTCTTAGTTGAAAGCTTATAAACATCAGCATTAAGAGAATTAAAAGTATTTTTACCCAGCTTTTCTCTTTAAAGAAATTATTTATCTTCTCCAACATGAATTTCACCTTTGTACACGTAGCCATCAATTATTGTTATCAATCCATTATCTTTAAGAATTTCATATAATTTTGGTAATACCCTATTTATATTTTCTTCAGTGTCAATACATTCTACAACTACTGGGAGATTTATAGACAGCCTGAATATGTCCATCTCAGCTATCCCTCTAACTCCATAACCACATATCCCTTTATAGACTGTAGCTCCGCTAATCCCCTCCTTTTTTAATATTTTGACTATATGTTTATACATCACATCATCTTTAAACTTATCCCCCTCCCTCAAATAAATCCTCAAGATTTTCACTTTTATCATTTATTTCACCTATTTAAATATAATGAGTGCTAAAACCCTACCAAAATAAACCATGATTAAACAGCCAATTACATTGATTAATATGTTTAATAGAGATTTAATTAGCAATCCTTCATCAATCAAGGCAAAAGTTTCATAAGAGAAGGTTGAAAACGTTGTTAAAGCTCCACAGAAACCAGTTCCAATAAACAACTTATATTCAGTAGATATTGATGTAAATAAAGAGCTATATAACAAAAATCCTAAAATAAAACTTCCTATTAAATTAACTGCCAAAGTTCCAGTAGGTATGCCAAATTTTACTGGAATAATTCCACTAATTATATACCTAAATACAGCTCCAAAAAATCCTCCAACGCCTATTAATAACAGCTCCCTAACCATCCTACCCCTCATAAACACAAACCGTTAAATAGGAAAACTCTCCTTCCGATATTTCTTTTAGAGATTTTAAGCTTATTTTTTCGTTTGGATAGGTTAGATTTTCTAAAACCCATATTTTTGTTTCTGGATTTATACCATTACTTATTAAAAATTTTACATCATCTCTTAAATTGTTTGGTAAAAATATAACTTTTTCATGATTTTTAATTAGGTTTAAAAGCTTTTCCCTATTTTCTTCTTTTCCATGAAGGGTTATGATATTATAATCCTCCCAAGAAATTTTTAACTTTGAAGCTGCTATTTGTATGGATGAAATGCCAGATATAACCTCAATATCTTCTTTTTTAATGCCAATTTTTAATAGTGTTTTCAACAAACCGCTAAAGCAGGGATCTCCAGTGGATAATATAGCAATATTTTTATTTTTTGTATCTTTATCATTTAGTATATTTTTTAATTCCTCGACTAAATTTTTCGTTAAAATTATTTTTTTATCTTCGTCCAAATTAAATAATCCCAAAGCTCTCTTACTACCTACAACCAAATCAGCATTTTCAACAATATTTACTGCTTTCAAGGTTAAATAATCTTTATCTCCAGGACCAATGCCTACGATGTAAATCATGCTATCCCTTAAACTATTTATAATAAGTTTTAATTTTGGAATAATATTTAGGGATTCTGGTGATAATTTGGATGACTATGATGTTGTTATCATTGGCGGAGGACCAGTAGGTTGTATTACAGGGGAGAATATAAAAAATGGTAGGGTTTTAATTGTTGAGGAGCATCAAAGTATTGGAGTTCCTTTACAATGTGCTGGATTAATAAGCAAAAATGGAGCTAAAGAGCTCGGTAATCCAAAAGGCGTTGTTAATAAAGTTAGGGGAGCTTATATTTGTTCAAAAAGCAACATGGTGAAAATTGGAAATGAGGAAATTAGGGCTTATGTTTTTGAGAGAAAAGTTATGGATAAAGATATAGCTATAAGAGCAGGAAAAAAATGTGATTTTTTATTAAAAGCTTATGGAGAAATTGAAAAAGATAAAAAAGGATATAAAGTTAAAATATCTCATTTAGGAGAAAAAATATATTTAAATCCAGAAGTTGTTGTTGGTGCTGATGGCTCTAAAACAATAACAGGAAAAAAATTGGGTTTAGTTAATAATAAAAATAGGGAGATTTTGTCGAGTTGTCAGTTTGAAATGGTTAATGCCGACTGTGACGATGATTTTGTTTATGTTTTTTTAGATAAGAGGTATTCTGAAAGGTTTTTTACATGGATTATTCCAATGGGAGATGATAGAGTTAGAGTGGGCTTATTAGATAGAGGGAACTGCTACAACAAGCTGATGAAGTTTATAAACGAAAATGAAACAGCAAAAGAGATATTGAAAAATGCAACAATAACTGAATTTTCTTCCGGTTCTCTGCCGATTGGTTATTTGGAGAGATCTGTTAAGGATAATGTTTTATTGGTTGGAGATGCCGCATGCCATGTAAAGCCTTTAAGTGGTGGAGGGCTGTATTTTGGAGCTGTTGGAGGAAAGATAGCTGGAGAAATTATTAGCAGATATTTAAATGGTGAGATAGATAATTTAGAGCTTTATGATAAAAAATGGAAGGAAGAATTTGGAAATGAGATAAAAAATAGCTTAATAATTAGAAAATTATTTTTAAAATTGAAAAATGATACTTTGGATGAGATTATTGGAAAATTAAAAACAAAAAGTGAGCTAATTGATTATATCAATAAATATGGAGATATGGATAGACAGGCATCTTTAATAATAAAGGTTTTAAAAATCTTTAGATTTTGGATGGGATTTAAAATTTTGAAAGATTTGTTATAAAATTTAAAAAATCTTCTGCATAATCAATTTAAACAAGATTTTAAAGCCGGTTATAACGTTAGTTCCTCTACTTATTGAGTATTCTGTATAGATTGTTTTTATTGGCACTTCTTTTAATTTCAACTTATGTTTTTTGGCCAAGATTATAAATTCTGAAGAAACTTCATACCTATCACTTTTTAAGTCCTTTATTATTTTTTTAGCAGCTTCATAAGAGAAAGCCCTTAAACCACTTTGGCTGTCAGTTACAAAATAACCTCCCATCAAACGAGTTATAAAGTTTAATCCAAAATTACCTATCCTTTTTACTAAAGGCATGTTTTTTAACTCATTCTTATCCATCATCCTACTACCAACAACCATATCGAAGCCATCAAATAATATTGGCTTAACAACCTTTTCAATATCTTTGGGGTGGTGTTGCCCATCTGCATCAAAAGTTACAATTATTTTTGGTTTATACATTAAAGCGCATTTAATTCCGGTTCCTAAAGCTCCTCCAAGACCTCTATTTAATAAATGCCTACATACAATAACATTCTCTTTTATGGCAATCTCTGAAGTTTTGTCAGCTGAGCCATCATCAACAACAATTATATTTTTATATCCTTCCTTTTTTAAACTCTTTAGAGTTTTTCCAA
This sequence comes from Methanocaldococcus fervens AG86, assembly GCF_000023985.1. GTDB lineage: Archaea > AGJL01 > Methanococci > Methanococcales > Methanocaldococcaceae > Methanocaldococcus > Methanocaldococcus fervens. The sequence goes on along the minus strand of NC_013156.1, from coordinate 554,796 downwards.
TCATCTTTTCTTCGTTAAATGCGGGAACAACAATAAATACCTCATCCTTATTAATTTGGCTGTTTTGCATTTCCATTATCTCCACCTATTACCTTACAGAAGGCAAACGCTCCAACTACTCCACATATAAATAGGGCTAAGGCAATTGTATCGGCAAAGGCAATATTGTATTTTTGAGAAATAACTACTATCAAAGTTCCAATAACTACAGTTAATAAAGATTCCCCAATTAAAACGTTAGAAGTCTCTTTTTTAAAAGAGAGTCTTAACCCTACCAATGCTGAAAAGCTCAATGCAATAATTGCAAAAATCCAGACAAATATATTCATTTTATCACCAATAATACTTTATCATTAAAATTACAAAAATCACTGCCCCAATAAACACTGCTAACCATACCCATATATTTAGGATAAACAAAAATTTAAATATTTTCTCTCTATTTTCTGGGTCATTTAAAAGCTTTTTTATTGGATCTCTTCCATAATATTTTTTTCTTTTCATAATATCCCTTTTAGTCAGATAAGGATAACTTAAATATAAGCTGTGTTGTTGTTGGCAACTCCTTCCTAACAATTTTTAGTTCTGGTTTATATATATACATTACATCTTTTTCTGAAAAGATATCTATCTCCCTACCCAATATCTTTGAGATAACTTTGACCTCTTCTTTTCCACTAACTTTTATGGCCCCTCCTAACGAGGAATCAACCTCTAAGACAATAGGAATTCTTAAATTTTTACTTGCAATTTCCTTTAAAAATTCGAGCTCTCTCCTTTTTATCCTATGCCTCTTACCATTGATTATTACATGTGGTTTCTCTTCCTCCAACAACTCTCCCAAAGTTTTTTTCTTAAATCTTGGATTCATATCTTTTATTATTCCCTTTATAATTTTTTCCACATCTTTCATATCAACCACAATGATAATTATTTTATAGTGAGGAGAAAAATATTATTTATTGTAAATCTAATTTTCATTTGAAGTATTTAAAGTTTTAAATTAAAATGCCATGAGGGATAAGCGTGAAAGTAACTAAAATAGCTAAAAATAAAGAAGTTGTTACGGTATATCCAACAACTACAATAAGAAAGGCATTAATGACAATGAATGAAAACAAATACAGAAGATTGCCAGTTGTAAATCCTGGAAATAATAAGGTTGTTGGTATCATTACGAGCATGGATATCGTAAATTTCATGGGAGGGGGTTCAAAATACAACCTCATTAGAGAGAAGCATGGAAGGAATTTTTTAGCAGCTATAAACGAGCCAGTTAGAGAGATAATGGAGGAGAATGTTATAACTCTCAAGGAGAATGCAGATATTGATGAGGCTATAGAGACGTTTTTAACAAAAAATGTTGGTGGAGTCCCTATAGTTAATGATGATAACCAGTTAATTTCATTAATTACAGAGAGAGACACAATAAGGGCTTTATTAAATAAAATAGACGAAAGCGAGACAATTGATGATTATATAACGAGAGATGTTATCGTAGCTACACCAGGAGAGAGATTAAAAGATGTTGCAAGAACCATGGTTAGAAATGGATTTAGAAGATTGCCGGTTGTTAGTGAGGAGAGATTAGTGGGGATTATAACTTCAACTGATTTTATAAAGCTTTTAGGTGGTGATTGGGCTTTTAATCAGATGCAGACAGGAAATGTTAGGGAGATAACAAACGTTAGAATGGAAGAGATTATGAAGAGGGATGTTATAACTGCTAAAGAAGGATATAAGCTGAGAGAAGTAGCTGAAACAATGATAAATAATGATATTGGAGCTTTGCCAGTAGTTGATGATGATTTAAAGGTTGTGGGGATTATTACTGAGAAGGATGTTTTAAAATACTTTGCTAAATAATCTTATTATTTTATTTTTGGGGATATGTATGGATGTCAAAAAGATTGAGGAAGAGTTTAAAACTTCTTTAAAAACTGGATTATCCACAAAGGAAGCTGAAGAAAGATTAAAAATTTACGGCTATAATGAAATTCCTGAGAAGAAAATTCACCCGATAATTAAATTTTTATCGTACTTTTGGAATCCAATTGCTTGGATGATTGAGATAGCCGCTATTTTATCAGCAATAATTAAGCATTGGGTTGATTTTATTATAATTTTAATTTTGTTAATTGTTAATGGTGTTGTTGGATTTTGGGAGGAGTATAAAGCTGAGAACGTGATTGAATATTTAAAACAAAAAATGGCTTTAAATGCAAGAGTTTTAAGAGATGGGGAGTGGAAAATAATTCCTGCTAAAGAATTAGTGCCAGGAGATGTTGTTAGATTAAGGATTGGGGATATTGTTCCTGCAGATATAATATTGGTTGAAGGAGATTATTTGGTTGTGGATGAATCTGCTTTGACTGGAGAGAGCTTACCCGTTGAGAAAAAAGTGGGAGATGTTATTTATTCTGGTTCTATCGTTAAGAAGGGGGAGATAACTGGAGTAGTTAAAGCTACTGGGTTAAATACTTACTTTGGAAAAACTGTTAAATTGGTCGAAAAAGCTGAAACTGTTAGCACGTATCAAAAGATGATTATTAAGGTTGGAGATTATTTAATAATTTTGGCAGTAATTTTAATATCAATAATGGTTGTTGTTGAGTTATTTAGAGGGGCAAGTTTAATAGAAACAATTCAATTTGCTTTAGTTTTAGCTGTTGCAGCTATTCCAGCTGCTATGCCTGCAGTTTTATCTATAACTATGGCTATTGGAGCTTTAAATTTGGCAAAAAAAGATGCAGTAGTTAAAAAACTTGTTGCTATTGAAGAGTTGGCTGGTGTAGATGTCCTCTGCTCAGATAAAACAGGAACTTTAACTAAAAACCAACTCGTTTGTGGAGATATTGTAGCTTTAAATAATTTTAGCAAGGAAGATGTTGTTTTATTTGCGGCTCTTGCTTCAAGAGAGGAAGATGCTGACGCAATTGATATGGCAATTTTAAATGAAGCTAAAAAATTGAATTTGATAGAAAAAATAAAAAAATACAAAATAAAGAAATTTATTCCATTTGACCCAGTTATCAAAAGAACTGAGGCAGAAGTAGTTAATGATGAGGAATTTAAAGTCTCAAAAGGAGCTCCTCAGGTAATATTGGATTTATGTGATGCAGATGATAAGCTTAGAGATGAAGTTAATAAAATAGTTGATGAACTTGCTGGGAATGGGTATAGAGCTTTAGGAGTAGCAGTTTATAAAAATAACAAGTGGCATTTTGCTGGAATTATTCCATTATATGATCCTCCAAGAGAAGATGCTCCATTAGCTGTTAAAAAGATTAAGGAGTTTGGAGTTAACATAAAGATGGTTACTGGGGATCATATAGCCATAGCAAAGAATATAGCAAGAATGTTGGGCATTGGAGATAAGATAATTTCAATTAGCGAATTAATAAATAAATTAAAAAGAGGGGAGATTAAAGAGGCAAAATTTGATGATTTGGTTGAAGAGGCTGATGGATTTGCTGAGGTATTTCCAGAACATAAATATGAAATTGTTAATTCACTACAGAGGAGAAATCATATTGTAGCTATGACTGGAGATGGGGTTAACGATGCCCCAGCATTAAAAAAAGCTAATTGTGGAATTGCTGTCTCAAACGCAACTGACGCTGCACGAGCAGCTGCTGATATAGTTTTATTATCTCCAGGGATATCTGTTGTTGTTGATGCAATTCAAGAAGCAAGAAGGATTTTTGAAAGAATGGAAAATTATGTTATCTACAGAATTACTGAAACAATTAGGGTTTTGTTTTTTATGGAGTTATCAATATTATTGCTTGGATTTTATCCAATAACTGCCATAATGATTGTGCTCTTGGCAATATTAAACGATATCCCAATATTAACTATAGCGTATGATAACGTTATTGAAGCAAAACAGCCAGTCAAATGGGAGTTAAATAAAATATTGCCTGTTTCAACAGCTCTTGGATTAACTGGTGTTTGTAGCTCATTCTTGCTGCTTTATATTGGTGATTTTTATTTAAATCTCTCTTTAGATATGATTAGAACTTTAATCTTTCTAAAATTAATAGTTGCTGGACATTCTACCTTATTAGTTGCAAGGTCAAAAGATAGATTATGGAAAAAGCCATATCCAAGCTTATTGATGCTTTTAGCTGTATTAACCACAGATATTATTGGAACAATCTTAGCTGTTTATGGAATACTTATAGAGCCTATTGGCTGGAAATTGGCTTTATTTGTTTGGATTTATGCAATAATTTGGATGTTTATAAATGATGAAGTCAAGATTTTAATGTTTAAAAAATATAGGATAATGTAATAATGTTCAGCCCTACTTTAATTAAGAGGCATTGCCGAGCGAAGCGAGGCAATGCATCCGTTTTGATCAAGCATTTATAAAAGGTTGGTGGGAAGATGAAAGTTATTGTTTCAGGGATAGTAGATTTATCAACAATAGATTATCCAAAAAAATGCTCTGCAGTGATATTTTTACATGGATGTAATATGAGATGCCCTTATTGCCATAACTTAAATCATATTTTAGGGCATAAAAAGGAGATGACAGTTGAAGAGCTTTTTAATAACATTGATTTTTTCTTTGCAGATGCTATTGTTATAAGTGGAGGAGAACCAACTTTACAAAAAGACGCTGTAATTGAAATAGCCAAATATGCAAAAGAAAAAGGTTTTCCAGTTAAAATTGATACAAATGGAACAAGACCAGAGGTTATTGAAGAGCTCGTAAAAAATAACTTAATTGATTATGTTGCCATAGATGTAAAGTGCAAATTTGATAAATATAAAGAGTTTGTAAAATGTAAAGAAGATGGAGAGGAAATTAAAAAGAAAATCCTTAAAATTATTGATTTATGCAAAAAAAATAATGTATTTGTTGAATGTAGAACAACTTTTGTTCCAATGGTTATGGATAAGGAAGATATTGAAGAGATAGCAAAAACAGTTAAAGATTGTGATTTGTATGCAATTCAGCAGTTTGAACCAAAAGATGCTTATGATGAAGAATTTAAGAAACTACCTATGCCTAAGGAAGATGAGTTAAAAGAATTGGGAAAAATAGCAAAAAAATATGTTGATAGAGTTGTTATAAGAACCATAAATGGTGTTTTTGAGATTTAATTAAAATTTTTAAAATTAAAAATAAAAAACATTTATTTTCCGCCAATAACTCTTGTTATTTTGTATTGACCTACAGCTTCAATGTATTCAACTTCTCCTCCTGGTTCTAAACCTTCAATACCTTCTGGAATTGGCAACTCTAAGGTTTCGTAAGTTTCTAAGTCCATGATTTGAACCATATCTCCCATTAAAGCTAAGACTTGTCCTTTTCTTCTGTCAATTATTGGAACTTCTACTTTGCTTGATGTTGGAGCAACAAATTCCTTCTTAACTTTATCGAATATTCCAATTCCTACAACTCTTGCCTTAGCTCCTCCGTGTTTTCCTGGCTTTGAAACGCTAATATCTACAATCTCACATGGAACTCCATCAATCATAACATACTGTCCAACTTTCAATGAACCAACGTTAACTTGTTTTGTTCCTGGCATTATTATCACCTTTTATTCAATTTCATTTAAAAAGAAAAATGAAGCTTTAAATAACTATTTCCTCATATTATATAAATATTACTGTTTATGGGATATTTACAGTTTCTTTTTATTTTTTTCGTTCTCTTTCATAATTTGGGAGATATACATTGTTAAACCGCCCATTGCTGCAACAATCTTTTTATTCTTCTCAAATACTTTTTCTGAAACTACGCTATACAAATCTCTTGTTTCTAATGCGTATTGAACCATTCTTGTCTTCAATTTGTGCATATTCTGCTCAACATAGTGTGTTGAGATATTTCCTTTTAAGAAGTTCTCTTCTTCTAAAACAGCCCTGTGGAACGGAATGTTTGTTGTAATTCCTACTATAACATACTCTTTTAAAGCCCTTCTCATCCTTGCTATTGCCTCTTCCCTACTGTTACCATAAGTTATAAGCTTAGCTACCATTGAATCGTAATATGGAGGAATCTCTGCCCCTCCACAAATACCGCTGTCTATTCTAACTCCCGGTCCTCCTGGGGATCTGTAAAGCTTTATTTTTCCTGGGCATGGGACGAAGTCATTTAATGGGTCTTCAGCGTTTATTCTGCACTCAATTGCATGCCCTCTTATCTCAACATCCTCCTGTTTTATACTTAATTCTTCTCCAGCAGCTATTTTAATCATAGCTTTAACTAAATCAATCCCAGTAACTTGCTCTGTAACTGTGTGCTCAACCTGTATCCTTGTGTTCATCTCTAAGAAGTAGAAGTTTCCATTTTCATATAAAAACTCAACAGTCCCTGCACTATCGTAGTTTATTGCCTTTCCTGCTTTAATTGCAGCCTCCCCCATTCTTTCTCTTAATTCTTCAGTCATTATTGGAGATGGAGCCTCCTCAATCAATTTTTGATGTCTTCTTTGGATAGAACATTCCCTATCTCCTAAATGGATGATATTTCCATGTTTATCTCCTAAAAGTTGGATTTCAATATGTCTTGGATTTTCCAAATATTTTTCAATAAATACTGTTGGATCACCAAATGCACTTTTAGCAATATTTTTTGCAGATTCTATAACATCCTTTAATTCTTCTTTACTGTAGGCAACGCTCATCCCCATTCCTCCACCGCCAGCGGAGGCCTTAACAACTACTGGAAAACCAATAGCTTCAGCTATCTCTATTGCCTCATCAACATCTTCAACAGCACCATCACTACCAGGGATTAAAGGAACTCCTGCTTTTTTCATGATTTTTTTAGCGTTAATTTTACTCCCCATTGCCTCTATAGCTTTGGGATTTGGACCAATAAATTCAAAACCTGCTTTTTTAACAGCTCTCGCAAATTCAGCATTTTCGGCTAAGAATCCATAACCTGGATGAATAGCATCAACTTTTGCCTTTTCAGCGACGTTTAGAATAGCATCAATGTTTAGATAACTCTTCGCTGCTGGAGATGGACCTATGCAGTAGGCTTCATCAGCTAAAGTTACATGCAGAGACCTTTTATCTGCTTCAGAGTAAACTGCAACCGTCTTAATCCCTAACTCCCAACATGCCCTTATAATTCTAATTGCTATTTCCCCCCTATTTGCGATTAAAACTTTGTTAAACATGATTTCACCAAAAATAAGTTTAGTTGTAAATTTTATAAAGTAAAAAAAGTTTAATTAATGTTTTATTTAATAATCATAATTACGTCTCCAACATTCACGGCATCTCCTTCATCAATCAATATCTTCTCAACTGTTCCCTCAACAGGGCTTTCTATTGGATGCTCCATCTTCATTGCCTCTAATACAACAATGACATCTCCTTTCTTAACTTTGTCTCCTTCTTTAACCTTAATCTTGGTTACCATTCCTCTAAATGGTGATGTCACAGCCCCTTCCATTTCTGCAGTTACAATTTCTTTCTTCCTCTTCAACTCTGTCCCAATCTTTGGTTCTACTCTAACTTCAAATTTCTCCCCATCAACTTCTACAATATACTCTGTTGGGATCTCTAAAATCTTTCCAATATCTTTTTCTTTTGGTATGGGCTCAGCTTTCAACTCCCCTCTTAAGAACTTAACAGCAATTTGTGGATACAATGCATAGGTTAATATATCCTCCTCTTTCTTAACAATTCCTTTTTCTTCAGCTTCCTTTTTAACTTTCTCCCATTCTGGCTCTAATAAATCTGCAGGTCTGCAGGTAATTGGCTTCTCCCCTTCATCTAAAACTCTCTTCAACAACTCTGGGTTGATTGGAGCTGGTGGTTTTCCATAAAAGCCTTTTACATAGTTAACTACTTCATTTGTTATAATCTTGTATCTCTCTTCAGTTAAGACATTTAAAACTGCTTGAGTTCCAACTATCTGAGAGGTTGGGGTAACTAATGGAGGATAACCCAAATCCTTTCTAACCCTTGGAATCTCTTTTAAAACATCCTCAAACTTATCCAAAGCTCCCTGCTCTTTGAGCTGAGATACTAAGTTAGACAACATCCCCCCTGGAACTTGATATACCAAAACCCTTGCATCAACAATTTGGGATATTGGAGAGAATAGCATTTTATATTTCTCCCTAACTTTCATGAAGTAATCTCTAATCTCATTCAATAACTTCAAATCTAAGCCAGTGTCATATTTAGTTCCTTTTAACGCTACAACAATACTTTCTGTTGGTGGCTGAGAAGTTCCCATGGCAAATGGTGATATTGTACAATCTACCATATCAGCTCCTGCCTCTATAACCTTCAAATAAGTCATTGGGGCTAAACCGCTGGTGCAGTGGCTATGAACACCAATTGGAACTGAAACCTCCTCTTTCAATCTTTTAACTAATTCATATCCTTCGTAAGGAGTTAAAAGACCTGCCATATCTTTAATATATATTGAATCACAACCCATCTCTTCTAATTTTTTTGCAAGCTCAACGTATTGGTCGATTGTATGAACAGGGCTTATTGTATAACATATAGCTCCTTGAACTTCAGCTCCTACTTTTTTAGCTGTTTTTATTGCAGTTTCCATGTTTCTTACATCGTTTAAAGCGTCAAAAATTCTAAAAATATCAATTCCATTTTCATGAGCTTTTATAACGAACTTCTCTACAATATCATCTGGATAATGCCTGTAACCAACTAAGTTCTGCCCTCTTAAAAGCATCTGTAATGGAGTGTTTTGAATCCTCTTTTTTAAAGCTCTTAACCTCTCCCATGGGTCTTCATTTAAATATCTTATACACGCATCAAAAGTAGCACCTCCCCATACCTCCATAGAACTAAAACCAACTTCATCCATTTTTTCTGCAATTGGTAGCATATCCTCAGTTCTCATTCTTGTAGCTATCAATGACTGTTGTGCATCCCTAAAAGTAGTATCTACAATCTTAACCATACTTATCCCTCATTAGGTAAATTTTATTCCGTTAGATATAAAAAAGGCACCACCAAAATAAGGTAGTGCGGTTATACTCATAAAGATAAAATTGAGTTAAAAGTTTGTGATAAAATTCCTCTCTTTATATACTCGTAGTTTTAGTATTATCTAAAATGATATATATGCTTTACTTAGGCACTATTGAGTATGGAAACTCCTTGGAAATTTTCCGCTAATGATCTTTAATATGTCTGTTCTCGTTATAATTCCGACGATTTTGTTATTATCGTCTACTATAACCAACCTACCAACGTTATTTTTGTTCATAATTTTTAATGCATCGTATATTTTTTCATCTTTATGTATTGTTAGAACGTTTTTATTCATAACCTCTTTAACTTTCCTATCAACGTTTTCTATATTTTCAGCAATATCGTGTAAGCTGATTATTCCGATTAGGTTGTCATTATCGACAACTGGAGCTCCGCTAATATTTTTTTCAGCGAACAATTTAGCAGCTTCCTTTAAGGTGTTATCTGGGTTTAGAGTATAAACTTTCTGAATTCCAACTTCACCAACTTTTACGTTTGGAATACTTGAAACTCCTAAGACATCAATCAACAATATCCTATGTATATCGTCTCTACCTATAATCCTTCCATTTATGATAATTTTGTTGTGATAAGTTGGGCCAACCCTAATAATATCCCCAATGTTGAAATGTTTTGTATCCCCTTCAATGTGAATTTTTGAAGAACAGTATTTTTCATGTGAAACCGTGTCAAATTCTATTTTTACTACCTTAACTCCCTCAACCTTCTTTCCATCTTTGTAAATTGGCACTATTATTTCTCCTTCATCTCCCAATCCTAAAGCCCTGTATGCTTTGCTTGTTGGAACATATCCCCCCTTAGGACCTGGAACACCATCAACCAAATCTAAAGCTCTTAAAGCCTGCATTTGGTTTCTTATAGTTCCTGGGTTTCTATTTAATCTTAAAGCAATTTCAGTTCCTTTTATTGGTCTATTTTTTTCCCGGTATAGGTTTATTAACTCTTGCAGTATTTCTTTTTGAACTACAGTTAGTTCCATAAAAATCCCCTATTGATGATTATAAATTATGATAAATTATTGAGATATATGATAAATATTTATTGCAGCAAAATAAATATATAGTTATCGAATTTAATTTGAAATGTGAAATGACATATTAGGGGTTGTTATGGAAAGCATTAAAAAACTCCTCATTTTAATTTTTGCAACAATTGTATTAGTTGGGTTTTCAGGTTGCTTAGAAAAGCCAGAAATAGAGGTTGTTGGGCATAAGATTCAAAAATTAAATGCAGATAATACAAAAATAGATATCGTGGTTTTGGTTGAGAATCCAAATCCTATAGGTGTTAATTTAGATGAGGTTTCATTTGACATCTACGCTTTAGTTAATGGAGATAAGATTTATTTGGGACATGGAGAGCAGAGAGATATTAAAATAACTTCTGGAAATAATACATTCACCATACCTGTAACTTTGTCTAACAAAAAACTCGTTGAAGCTGTTGTAAAAAGTAAAAGCACAAAGGTACCTGTTCAGATTATAGGTAATGTAACAGTTAATTTAATTGTAACAAAAATAAATGTGGCAATAGATATTCAAAAAGAAATAGATGTCTCTGAAATAGTAAAAGATGAGATTAAACAAAAATTATACTTATAACCCTTCAACGTATTTTTTTAGTTTTTCCAGCTGTTCTCTAGTTCCAAAGGCATATATAACATCCCCAACATTAATTACTATATCGGAAGGAGGGCTAGTAATCATTTTGTTTCCTTTTTTAATTGCTAAAATTGTAGCTCCAGATTTTTCCCTAATGCCAGAATCTTTTAAAAGTTTATTATCAAGCTCTTTGTTTTTTATAACATATCTCCTAACTTCTATATCCTCTTCTACAGCAATTAAAGAATGGATGAACTCAACAATATCTGGGTTTATGGCTATTCTGGCAATTTCCATTCCTCCAACTATATAAGGACAGACTGCCCTATCAGCTCCTGCTTTTATTAATTTATCCAATGTTGAAGGTTTATCTGCCTTCGCAACAACATATATATTAGGATTTAATTTTTTTGCCGATAAAGTTATAAAGACATTTTCAGCGTCTGAGGTAACTACTGTAATCAACCCCCTAGCTTTTTCAATCCTTGCCTTCTTTAAAACATCATCGGATGTTGCATCTCCAACGATACAGATAAGGTTTGGGTCTTTTTCAAGAGCTTCTTCAAGTACTTTTTCATCTGAATCAATTATAACAAATGGTATCTTTGATTTTTTAAATTCTTCTGCTACAATTTTTCCTAGTCTTCCATAACCACAAATAATATAGTGATTGTTCAGTTTTTTTATCTTATCTTCCATTTTTCTCAACCTAAAGTATTTTCTAAAATGTCCTTCAATTAAAAACCCTGCTACATTCCCTAATGTATATGCCACCGTTCCTACACCAACAAATATATAAATTATGACTGAAAGCTTTCCGATAAATGTTTTTGGAACGTAATCTCCATAACCAACTGTTGAGATGGTAACAACCGACGTATAAAAAGCTATGAAGAAATCCCACCCTTCAGTTATCATTAATATGCCTGACTCAATAAAAATTAACAAAATTATAGCTAAAATTCCTAGTTCTATCTTTTCATGAGTTTCCATTTAATCCCCTTAGTACTGAAGTTATTAGAAAGCAATAATTATATGATAAATTAATTTATTAATTTAGTGTTGCTTTTTATCAATTAAAACACATTATGGGGAGAGCATGGAGATTATAAATTATGAAATATTAAAAAAATATCCTCTTTGTGATAGATGCTTTGGAAGGTTGTATGCTAAGCTATTACATACAACAAACACTGAAAGAGGTAGAGCTTTAAAGCTATATAAAGCTTTAGAACTTGAGGCAAGAATAAAAAAAGCTAAAGAAAAAGAAATTGATTACAAGGATGAGTTGGAGCTATTAAAAGCTTTGGCAAAAAGTGGAGTGGATGAGATAAGGTTGGAAGAAGCAAACGCTGAAAAGGAGAGTTGCCCTTGGTGTAGGGGTATTTTTAGCAAACAAAAAATGGAAAAACTTCTAAATAAAGCAATTGAACTTTTAAAGGAATATGATTTTGAGACATTTTTAGTAGGAACTCATTTACCAGAAGAAATTAAAGAACTTGAAAAAGAGATTGAAACAGAATTTATGGAGAGTATAAAGCAGGAATTTGGTAGGGAATTTGGGAAAGTATTAGCTGTTAGATTAGATAAAGCTCCAAATAAAGAATATCCTGATATTGTTGTTCATATAAACCCGTACACTGAAGAAATTTACCTGCAAGTAAATCCTCTATTTATTAAAGGGAGGTATAGGAAGTTAATTAGGGGCATTCCACAAACGAGATGGCCTTGTAGGAAGTGTAGGGGAAAAGGTTGTGAGCTCTGCAACTACACTGGTAAAAAATATCCAATATCTGTTGAAGAGATTATTGCCAAACCTTTCTTGGAAGCTACAAAAGGAAAAGACGCCAAATTCCATGGAGCTGGAAGAGAGGATATAGATGTTAGAATGCTTGGAGATGGGAGACCATTTGTTTTAGAAATTAAAGAGCCAAAAATAAGAAAAATAGATTTGGATAAAATTGCTGAAGAGATTAATAAAGATGGTAGGGTGGAGGTTTTAAACTTAGAGTTTGGTGTTAGGAAAGATAAAGTTATATTTAAAAACACACCACATAGAAAGACCTATAGAGCTTTGGTTGAATGTTCAGAGAAAATTACTGACGATGATTTAAAACTTCTTGAAAAAGAGCTTGAAAATAGAACTATCTATCAAAAAACACCAAGAAGAGTTTTGCATAGAAGAGCTGATTTAGAGAGAATCCGTAAGGTATATAAAGTTAAAACCAATAAAGTAGATGACAATCATTTTGAGATGATTATATACTGTGATGGTGGATTATATATAAAAGAGCTAATCAGCGGAGATGATGGGAGAACAAACCCATCCGTCTCATCCATATTAAACAAAAACTGTATATGTAAGGAATTGGATGTTTTAAAAATACATGACGACGAAGGTGAGAATTATGGTTCAAATGAGTGAAGGATTTAGAAGAAAAACAAGAAAGAAATTATCAAAACACCCAAGAGAAAGAGGACTTTATCCAATAACAAGAGCTTTAAGGGAGTTTAAAGAAGGAGAGTATGTACACATAGTTATAGACCCATCAGTCCACAAGGGAATGCCACACCCAAGATTCCACGGAAGAACTGGAGTTGTTGTTGGTAAGCAGGGAAGAGCATTTATTGTTAGAGTAAGAGATGGAGGAAAATACAAGCAAATAATTGCCTACCCACAGCATTTAAGACCTGCTACAGCTTAAATTAATTAAATTTTTATTAATTTCTCGAAACACTTAATTAATTATTTTTCTATAAATTTTAAATTAAATTTAAGTTTTTTATTTTATTTGCATTTAGTTGAGAGGGAGAGTATGATAGGCAAAAGAATCCTTGGAGAGAGGTATGTAACATTATCAGAGGCTGCCGAAATTATGAATAAAAGAGCTCAAATTGGAGAGTTGTCTTATGAACAAGGATGTGCTTTAGATTATTTACAAAAATTCGCTAAGTTGGATAAAGAAGAGGCAAAAAAATTGGTTGAAGAATTGATATCTTTGGGAGTGGACGAGAAAACAGCTGTTAAAATAGCTGATATCCTTCCTGAAGATTTGGACGATTTGAGGGCCATATATTACAAAAGAGACATGCCAGAGAATGCTGAAGAAATCTTAGAGGTTGTTAGGAAATACATCTAATTTTTTATTACTCATTTAAATTCATAGATTTAAATTAAAGGTGAAATTTTATGGTTAGAGGACATTATAAAGAAAGTAAGGAGAGGAGATTCCCTAAAAAGAATAAACCACAAAAATTTGAAAATTATGCATGGGTTTTGGATTATTTACCTTACGGCTATCCTAACAAACCAAATGAACCCATAGTCCAAGGTCTTGGAGAGTATCAATTTGTATTAATGGAAATGATTCCAAAGCCAAATGTAGAGATTGAATTGGGAGAGAGGGTTTATATTGGAAAGGGTAAGAGGGATAAAATAGACCATGTTAGAAGGATGATTAAATACGATAATTTAACTCCAACAGCAAAATCAGAGCTTTTATACGTTATAATGGAAGCAGTAAAAATGCAGGAAGATAGATTCGTTAAATTTCTAAATGAATGTCCACCTGTAACCACAAGGCTGCATAGCTTGGAGTTACTTCCAGAAATTAAAAAGAAATATATGTGGAAGATTATTGAAGAAAGGGAGGCAAAAAAATTTGAAAGCTTTAAGGATTTTGAGGAGAGAATAGGAAAAGACCCAGTAAGAATTATTGCTAAAAGAATTGAAAAAGAGCTTTCAGATGATAAAAAAGACAAATACTATTTATTTGTAAAATGGAAGAAGGGGATTATATTGGATGAAGATAACATGGCTTTCTATTTAAAGGAATAGCTAAAGATGTGATTTGGCAAATTCTCTTAACTTCCTAAGCGTTCCAAAGTTTAATAATCCAATATCAGTTATTGCTATAACTTCTGAATTCAAATAATCTTTTTTTATAACCTTAGATGATGCGGGATTGTTAATTAAATCATTTCCTGGAGATAAAGGATTAAAGGCCGGTAAAACAATATAATTTTTATTTAATAGATAAGCTGGAAGCTTTATAATCGCTCCAACTTCATCCCTAAGTTTTATCGACGGATGCTCATGCCCTAAAATCCAAAATTTGTTTTTTAATAAATCCTTATTTATTTCTCTATCACCATGAAAAATTATATAATTGTCAATCTCAAAGTAATCAAAAATTTCATAACCAGTTGGGGATATAAAGGTGTCATGATTTCCTTTAATTAAAATAACATTAACATACTCACTCATAAAATCAATAAATTCTTTTAAAAATTCAATTTCTTTAGGAAATGGTTTAAAATTATGCTTTATATCTCCATTAATTATTAAATTGCTGATTTTATATTTTTCAACTATGTTTAAGGCTTTTTTTATAACCTCATCCTTTTGAAGTAATGGGAAATTAGCTCCACCTTCACCAAAAAAGACATCGAATCCTATATGAGTGTCAGCTATTATTCCATAATCCTTGTAAATTAAGCACCTATCAATTGTTATATAAAAATCTTTGATTTTAATTTTCTTCATAGAATCACTCATTAAGTTTGTATTTTATATATAAAGCTTTTTTAAATTTTAAATCTTATTATGAAAGTTTATTTTTGTGACACAATCATGTATATAAAAAAGAATATAAGAGAAGCAACCTAATAGAAAATCAAATAACCCTAATGAAAATGGTGAAGAAATGAGAGCCATAATAGTAGGAAGTGGAGCTGGTGGATTGACAACTGCATCAACAATTAGAAAATACAACAAAGATATGGAAGTAGTTGTTATAACAAAAGAGAAGGAGATAGCTTATTCACCTTGTGCAATTCCTTATGTTATTGAGGGAGCAATAAAGAGCTTTGATGACATTGTTATGCACACACCAGAGGATTATAAAAAAGAAAGAAACATTGATGTATTGACTGAAACCACTGTTGTAGATGTTGATTCAAAAAATAACAAAATAAAGTGCATAGATAAGGATGGAAATGAGTTTGAGATGGGTTATGATTACTTAGTTTTAGCAACTGGAGCAGAACCGTTTATTCCTCCAATTGAAGGAAAAGATTTGGAAGGGGTATTCAAAGTTAGGAGTATTGAAGATGGTAGGGCCATATTAAAATATATCGAAGAGAATGACTGCAAAAAAGTAGCTGTTGTTGGGGCTGGAGCTATTGGTTTGGAAATGGCTTATGGTTTAAAAAAGAGAGGTTTGGAAGTTTTAGTTGTCGAAATGGCTCCGCAAGTGTTACCAAGATTTTTAGACCCAGATATGGCTGAGATAGTTCAAAAATATTTGGAAAAAGAGGGAATTAATATTATATTATCAAAACCATTAGAAAAGATTATTGGAAACGAGAAGGTTGAGGCTGTTTGCGTTGATGGAAAGCTTTACGATGCTGATATGGTTATTATGGCTACAGGTGTAAGGCCAAACGTTGAATTAGCTAAAAAAGCTGGATGTAAAATAGGAAGATTTGCAATAGAGGTAAATGAGAAGATGCAAACCTCTATACCAAACATATATGCAGTTGGGGATTGTGTTGAGGTAGTTGATTTTATAACTGGGGAGAAGACATTATCTCCGTTTGGAACCACTGCTGTAAGGCAGGGAAAAGTTGCAGGAAAAAATATAGCTGGAGTTGAAGCGAAGTTTTATCCAGTTTTAAACTCAGCTGTTAGTAAAATAGGGGAGTTAGAGATTGGGGGAACTGGACTAACTGCGTTTTCAGCTAATTTAAAAAGAATTCCAATTGTTATTGGTAGGGCTAAGGCATTAACAAGGGCAAGATACTACCCAGGAGGAAAAGAGATTGAGATAAAAATGATATTTAATGAAGATGGAAGAGTTGTTGGTTGCCAAATAGTTGGTGGCGAGAGAGTTGCTGAGAGGATAGATGCGATGTCAATAGCGATATTTAAAGGAACTACAGCAGAGGAGCTTGCAAATATGGAATTCTGCTACGCCCCTCCAGTATCTATGGTAAATGAACCGTTATCTTTAGCTGCTGAAAATGCTTTAAAAAAGTTAGGTAAATAAAATTAGCTCAATAATTCAACTCTTTCATTAACTTTCTCCATTCCATATAAAACTTCTCCAATTCCTTTCCCAATTCCATAACCTAAATAATACGTCAATCCAAATAATCCTCTATTCTCCTCTAATCCGTATTCAACAATCTCAGGATTTGATATGTTGGCTAATTCTTCCAATTTTTTTAGGGCTGTTTCTTCAGTTCCAACCTCATCAACCAATCCAACTTTTTTAGCATCCTCTCCAGAGTATATTTTCCCATCAGCAATTTTTAAGGTGTAATTTATTGATAGTCCCCTATGTTCTGCCACCCACTCAACAAAATCCATGTATGTTTCATTTATCATCTTTTGTAAATATTCCCTCTCCTCTTCTGTCATAGGTCTGAATGGAGAGCCGATATCTTTATATTTTCCAGCTTTTATTGTAGTTACATTTACACCAAGCTTTTTCATTAACCCATAATAATGCATAACATCCATTCTAACCCCAATGCTCCCAACTATCGAATGCTTTTCAGCAACTATGTAATCTGCTGGAGCTGAGACCATATAAGCTCCAGAAGCATCTAAGCCCTCAACATAAACAACTACTGGCTTTTTATTTGCAAGTTCTTCAACCTTTCTTGCTAATTTTTCACTTGCTATAACCTCTCCTCCAGGAGAATTAACAACCAACAAAACTCCTTTAACTGAATCATCCTTTTCCAAATCGTCTAACAAATTTATGTAATATCTCGCATCCTTTTTTTGTTGCATAAAAAGTCCAGAATCTTGGTTGTAATCAAAATAGATTTCATTACATAAGTATACCTTAGCTATCCTTTCCCCACCAAATAAATTAATATTTTCTCCTGATAAGCTCATAATCAATACTATGCCTGCCCCCACTAAACTGATTAAAATTATAAAAAGAATTAAAATAATGGCGTAGATTTTTTTCATCCTACCCCTCAATTATCTACTCTTTAACAGCCCTCTTTTTAAACTTTTCAAACAATTCAATAATCTTTTCATCTTTTTTAACTTTTTTAGATGGTTTTTTAGCTAAGTATTTTTTCCACCCCTCTCTTGGCCTAAATAATGTTATAACATGTCCTACAACGCTAACGACCTCTGCATCACATGCTTTGGCAAGCTTTTCAGCAATATCATATTTATCTTCATACAACAAAGCAGCTCTCCTTATTTTAACCTTTATCAATCCTCTATCTTTCAACTGTCTATCGACCTCTTTGATTACCTTGTCACTACCTTCTTTTCCAACCCATACAACAGGTTCTAAATGATGAGCTTTAGCTCTAAGCATTCTCTTCATTTTTCCTGTAAGTTTTCTCTTCTGCTCTTCTGTCATAAACATCACCAAAATAGTTTTTAATTTTATTACTGTAAATTTATTATTGTATTATAAATATTAAAAATAGTTAATGTATGGTATGGTTTTAAGGGTATATAAATCTAATGTCATTCTATTTATTTCTTTTCATTGAGATGAATTCCATAACCTTCTTGTGAAGTTCTGCAATCATCTTCTTCTTATCTTCCATAAACACAACATCTGATGAGGCTGAGACAACCAAATTAAATGCAAACGGTGAAGGAGAAGGTAACTCTAAATAATAAATTTTCCTCTTTTTAACTTTTTCAAAATAATCTAAAGCATTTTCAATATCTAAGCTATCCTCCAAAATTTCCCTTATTGTTTCTCTATATAGAGGATGATTAACCTCTTTACAGTATTTTAAGAGCATTTCAGCATTAAACTGTTGTCTGTCAACGCTTATTTTTCTCTTCATATATCTCCTCAAAATCATAAATCCTCTTGTAGCTACGTGCCTAAATCTCCTCTTTAAAATCTCACTCCTTTCTATACTCTCCTTTACATTTTTAACAATATCCAAATTAAAAAGCTCTACTATATCTACCCTCTTTATCTTCCTATTTTTTGGAAGTATTAGGGCAAAGCCGTAATCATTTACTGATATCCTTACATTACATTTCTTCATTTTTGAGATATAGTTGGCGAAAGCCCTTGCAATTGCCTCATTAGCCCTCCTCCCAGCCACAAAGTGGAATATATAATATCCCCTCTTCTCTTCTTCAAAATGCTCTATCAATATCTTTTCATCATCTGGAACTATTGCAAATTTGTCCTGCTCTTCCATATAGTTTTTAATTGCTTTAGCTGTCTTTTCATCCACATCATATTTCTCTTCAATATCTTCAATATCTGAAAATAAAGCTTCTTTCCTAAATTTTTCAATGTCTAAAGCTAAATCATAAGCTAACGGCAACTGCTCAGAAAACCATGCTGGAATAGTTGGTTTTTCATCAAAAACCTCTTTAACTCTAATTTTATTTCCTTTCCCTCCTAAACATTTGTAAGTTCTTCCCCCTAAAACAAAAACATCTCCCTTCATCAACTTTTCAGCAAACTCTTCCTCAACCTCTCCAACATATTTACCATCCGCAATAACAGCTACTGACGTTTCATCTGGGATAGTTCCAACATTCATGTAGTATATTGCCCTAACGCTCTTCCCTCTCCTTCCAAATTTGTTATCTTTAAGCCAAATTTTCGCATAAACGCTTTTTTCTTTAATACCTCCAGCTAAATAATTTAAAACATCTAAAAAATCCTCTTTACTTAAATCTTTGTATGGATAGGCTTTTTTAACTAAGTTGTAAGCCTCATCAACGTCCCAAACCTTTTCTAAAGCCATTCCAACCAAATGTTGGGCTAAAACATCCAGGCAGTTTTTTGGAATGTAAACCCTGTCAATCTTCCCAATTTTTGCATCATATGCTAAAACCACATTTTCTACCAAATCATCTCTATCAAATGGAATTATAATTCCTTTACTTTTTTCATGCAACCTATGCCCACTTCTACCTATCCTCTGTAGAGCCCTTGAAACACTTTTTGGAGAGCCGAGTAGAATAACTAAGTCGATACTTCCAATATCTACACCTAATTCCAATGATGTCGAGCTAATAACACATTTAAGCTCTCCTTTTTTCAATTTCTCCTCAACTTCCAACCTATGTTCTCTACTTAAAGAAGAATGATGGGTTTCTATTTTTTCAACTCCCATCTGCTTTAAATAAAACGCTACTCTCTCAGTAGCACTTCGTGTATTTGTAAATATTAAGGTTGTTCTATGCTCCTCTATAAGCTTTTTTAACAAACTGTAGAGTTTTTTACTAATCTCTTCTGAAGAAGTATAGATAAAATCATCTACTGGTGAGATGACCTTTATCTCAATCTCTTTTCTATAGCTAACATCTACAATATAGCAACTCCTTCCATTTCCAACTAAAAATTTGGCAACCTCGGTTAATGGAGAGATAGTTGCTGATAAACCAATTCTTATAAAATTGGCTATTCTATTCAACCTCTCCAAAGAAAGGGAAAGATGAACCCCTCTTTTGTTAGTTAAAGCGTGGATTTCATCAACTATGACATATTTAATTCCTTCTAAAAATTTAGAAAATTTCGGAGAGTTTAAAGCAATAGCCAAAGATTCTGGAGTTGTTATTAAAATATGAGGAGGTTTTTTTAGCATTTTTTGTTTTTGTGAGCTTGTCGTGTCACTTGTTCTTACAGCAACTCTAATCTCATCCAACTCTACACCAATCTCCTTAGCAACCTCATAAATTTCTTTTAATGGCTCTTTTAAATTCCTTTCAATGTCATTGTTTAAAGCTCTTAATGGGGATACATATAAGATATAAATCCTATCTTCTAACTTATTTTCCATTGATAACTTTATCAATTCATTTATCCCTGCTAAAAAAGCTGATAATGTCTTTCCACTACCAGTTGGTGAGCAAATTAAAACATTCTTTCTTTCATGGATTTCTTTAATTGCATACCTCTGCGGAGGTGTGAAAGTTTTATACTTTCTTCTGAACCATTCTTTAACCGGCTCTTCCAAAATTTCATAAATCTCTTCATCAGAATACTCTTTTTTTAAATATTCTATCCTTCCCATAATCTCCCAGTATAGATGTTAAATTTCCCATTTCTTGCAAAACCTATTAATATGATGTTATTTTCCTCTGCCAAATCAATGGCTTTATCTGTTGGTGGAGATTTTGAGACAATTGTCTTTAAATCGCTATTTACAGCCTTTTTTACAATTTCATAAGGAATTCTTCCGCTATATCTCAATATTAACTCATTTAAATTGTAGTTGTTTAATATGGAATAACCAATAACTTTATCAACTGCATTGTGCCTTCCGATATCCTCAACAAAAATTATCTCATTTCCTTTCAAATCAAACATTGAAGCCCAGTGGAAGCTTCCAGTAATTTCCCAATATTTGGGTTTTATTTCATAAGAGATTATTTTTTTCAAAGTTTCAATATCAATTTTTATTTCTTTATTATTTTTAGTTTTATTGGTTTTTTCTCCAAAAATATGTATGTTTTTATCCTCAATCTTAACTTTATCAACTTTATCTAAAAATCCTTCACTTATGGCAAATCCTACAGCAAACTCATGTAAAAAATTTGGAGATAATGATAAGGGCCTAACAAACTCTTCATTGATAAAAATATTATAGCTTTCTTCAACAGCTACATAGTCCTCAACATCATGAAATTTTTTGCCATCAAACCTTTTTATTTTTACTTTTTTAATCATATTAACCCTCAATAATATATATTAGTATGTTTAAATTTTATTTAAAGTTTTAATGGTGGAAGTATGATAAAGCTTCTATATGAAGGTATCTTAATAAGGGAAAATAACATCATTAAAAAAGCTTCTTCATCATCAACGTTGATTATGACAAATAACAACAACATAATCGTTGATACCTCAACTAAGGATATGAGAGATGTCATTATTAAAGGTTTATCTGAGTTAAATTTATCCCTAAATGATATAGATGTGGTCATAAATACTCATCTTCACTATGATCATATAGAAAACAACGATTTATTTAAAAACGCTACTTTTTATGCCTCTCCAAGGGAGTTTGGATTTAACAATAACTTTGAAGATTTTAGGAAGTTTAAAGATAAAGAAATTGAGATTATTGAAACGCCTGGGCATACTTACGGCTCTATATCTGTTATTTATAAAGATTATGTTGTTGTTGGCGACGTCTCCCCATTAAAAAACAACATTTTAAAGATGATTCCTCCAAAATTAAATGTGGATGAAAAATTAGCTTTAGAGAGTTTAAAAAAGATTAGAGAGTTGAAAAAGAACGTTATCACTGGACATGAGGGAATTGTTTATAAGGAGGAGATATTATGAAAGCTCTAATTTTATATAAATCTATTCACCATAAAAATACTGAGAAGATAGCTAAGGCAATAGCTGAAGAGTTAAATGCAGATGTGTATGATGTTGATAAAGTAAAGCCGGATATAATTGATAATTACGATATTATCGGCTTTGGGTCTGGAATTTATTTTGGAAAGCATCACAAATCATTATTTAAATTTTTAGATAAAATTAATAAAACAGATAAAAAAGCTTTCATTTTCTCCACAGCTGGAATGCCGTTCTTAAAGAATATGTTTCATAAAGAACTTAGGAATAAACTAAAAAGCAAAGGATTTGAAATTATTGGAGAATTTTCTTGCAAAGGTTACTACACTTATGGTATTTCTAAATTATTTGGTGGTTTTAACAAAAATCATCCAAATGATGATGATATAAAAAAGGTAAAAGAATTTGCTAAAAATATTTTAAAAGAGTTAAGATGATATTTATCTCACTGAAAGAGTTCTATTTTCGAAATAAAGGTTTTTTATGACTTATTTTTAGATTTTAAGGATTTTCAAAAAATTTCGAAGGGTAGCTTATTTTAATTATTTTAAGTATTTAGATTAATTAAATTATAGGCATTTTTAAAAGATTTTAACTAATTATCTTTTAAAATAAAGTTCCCACAATAAATAAGTTATATTTTAAAAAATAATAGCTTTAAAATTCTTTTTTAGTCATAAAAAGCAAAATTTATATACGAGCAGAGGTATATAAATAAATAGGGTTAAGTGCCCTTCGACTTATAAGGTAGGGAAAAATATAAATATTAAGAATGCTGAAAATATACTTATCTCGAATAATTGCCTGTTAAAATCAGACCGTTTCGGAATGGAAATACCTTGTTATCTTAGCTCATATTGTAACAACACATGTTAAAATCAGACCGTTTCGGAATGGAAATGGGAGCATCGTCTAAGTCAGGCTTTGAAGAGCTACCTAAAGTTAAAATCAGACCGTTTCGGAATGGAAATTTTCTAAAGTTAGCAGGTTGGGAGTGCAGTAATAAAGTCCTGGTTAAAATCAGACCGTTTCGGAATGGAAATTGTAGATGCTCTCTTTTTTATATCCTTCATCAATTAAGTTAAAATCAGACCGTTTCGGAATGGAAATTACAAATTAGACAGCATGGCTTAATCACGCATATTGTTAAAATCAGACCGTTTCGGAATGGAAACATAATACCATGAATGAGAAAATAGACTAGTACAGTATGGAAATTTTACAATAAGTTATAACTAAACTTCTGAAAGAACAACATATAAGCCCTTTATTAATTTTGGTAAAAAAGTAAATGAACTTCCCAAAATGTTTTAAAAATTTAGAAAATAAAAAATAATATTGCTAATTTACCTATTCAACTTCTCCTCTATCTTTTCTTGTAATTCCCCCCTCTTCTACTAACTCTAAACCTTCTAAAGGAATAAATCTATCTTCTAAAGCTTTTAAAACCTTTGGAACTGTTGTGTATTCCATCATTGTTGCTGGTAATCTGTGTGGTTGGAATGGACCCATTCTTCTTATTATATCTGCCATCTCTAATGCCTTTTCTCTTGCCTTATCAAAGCCCTTATCTGCAAATAAATCGTTAGGACCAATTAACATTCCATCGCAAACTTGGAACCCTAATGCTATAATTCTTGCCGGTCCGTCAAATCTTGTAGGTGTTGCATCCTCTTCTCCAACTGGCATTAATGGACCCCAGTGGCTACCTCTCATCCATCCTGGAACAAAGTGTGGGTTAGCAAATGGCTCTAAGACCTCTCCAACTGCTGGGAATCCACTTTGAGCTCTAACTATAGCAACTGGGTCATCTTTACCAACATACTCCCCAGCTATGTAGTTTAATTTTTCAGTACTGACAACAGCAGCAATTTCATTATCTCTTCTTCTATAAACTCTTTTGATTGCATACTTCTCATAGTCTCCAATTAAAGCTAAGAGCATATACATCTCTTCTGGAGTGTCTAAAAATACTTTTTTATGCCCAACAATATCGTGAACTTCAAACTTAAATCCTGAAATCATTGAAGGGTCGAAAACTAAACCAGCTGTGTTAAATGGATCTGCGAACATCTTGTATAATGGGTAGTTAAATGCTGTTGGATCAGTCTTATCACAGCAGAAAACAACGATTGGCTCACTCTTTCTTTCAACAAATTCCATCTCAGCACATCCTGGACCCATACCTCTGACGTTACCTGAAAAGCTGTCAGATAATAAATCCTGTCCAGCTCCATAGAGTTTTAGTTCTTTAGCTACTTTTGTTGCCTCTTCAAAAGCATCCCAAGCTAATTTATGAACTTTTTCATTATCGCAACCTAATTTGTGGCTCATTATTAAATCAATATCATCCCCACATCTTGTGACATAATAATCCAATATTATCTCATCAACAGCCTCCTCCAAAACAGCTTCACAAGCTTCTAACAACTCATCTGGAGCTAATGAGTGTCCACATAAACCTCCAACATCCGCCTTTATAACGCTGATTGTTACTTTATCGTTTTCCATACGAACTCACCATTAAATTTTGTTATAATACTTTTGACATTTTGGATAATCCCGTATATAAACTTAACTTTTAATTTACGCATTAACTTTATATATGGGAACTATTAGTTATCCTAATAGGAATTAAATAGTATAAAGGTGATAATTTGGATCCAAAAATAAGTTACTTCCAAACATTCATAGTTGCAAGTAAAACAAAAAGTTTTTCGAAGGCAGCTAAAAGATTGGGGATTACTCAAGGAACTGTTAGCAATCACATATCAGCTCTTGAGAAATATTTTGATGCCCAACTCTTTTTAAGAACTCCAGAAGGTGTTGATTTAACCCCGGAGGGAAAAATATTTTATGAAAGAGCTGAAAAAATTTTGGATTTGTTGAATGAGGCAAAATTGTTAATGAGAGCTATACACGAAAACCCAGAAGGTTTTATTAGAATTTATGCATCAACAACTCCTGGGGAGCATATACTCCCATCAATCATCAAGGAGTATAAAAACACTTACAAAAATGTTGATTTTGAGATTACAATAACAGACTCTGAGAGATGTTTTAAAGCTTTGGATGAAGGATTAGCTGATATTGCTGCAGTAGGTTATTTGAAAAACAAAAACTATGAGCATACAATTATAGGAAAGGATAGGTTGGTTTTAATTGTTCCACCAAATCATCCACTTGCAGAGAAAGGTGTAGCCAAGCTTGAGGATATATTAAAGGAGGATTACATTGACAGAGAAGAAGGTTCTGGAACAAGGGAAGCTTTTATAAAGGCTTTAAATGATAAAGGCTATTCAATAATGGATTTAAATGTAATAATGAGATTGGGTAGTCATTCAGCAGTTATAACTGCAGTGTCTGAAGGTTATGGAGTTAGTGTTGTCTCAGAAATCCCTGCTAAAAAGGCAGAGGATGCTGGTTTAGTTAAGATAGTTCCAGTCGTAGATTTAGATGTTGTTAGGTATTTATATTTAGTTAAAAGTAGAAGACCTAAAAATCCAAGTGCAGTTAAATCATTCTGGGAGTTTGTCACAAAAATTTAAAAATTAAAAAATATAAAATAAATAAAAATTATTTTTTTCTTCTTTCAAACTCTTTTAAAAGCTCTTCAAACTCTATATTTTTGTAAGCTAATAACACCATTGTATGGAATATTAAATCAGCAGCTTCATAAATAATCTCATCCTTTTTGTCATCTTTAGCCGCCAATATTAACTCTGTTGCCTCTTCTCCAACCTTTTCACATATTTTGTTTATTGCAGTTTTTTTGTCATCGATTGTTAATCTTGCAACATAAGAGCCTTCAGGTTTCTCTCTAATCCTCTGCTTAATAACCTCATAAACTTCCTCCAAAATCATAAACATCACTTCTTATTCTTCCAAAGCTTTTAATCTCTTAACCATTTTAACAGCCGCTTCAACAGCTCTCTTACCGTAATCAACTCTTTCCTGAGCTTGTAATCTTGTCATACCTGGCCCTGAAATACCTAAAGTTACTGGTTTATTGTACTCTAAAGATAAATCAGCTATTTTTCTCGCTGCGTTATGAACAACTATCTCGTCATGCTCAGTTTCTCCTTCAATAACACATCCAATTGTTACAACTGCATCAACATCTTCCTTTTCCAGCAATTTTTTAACAGCTAAAGGCATGTCAAAAACTCCAGGAACTACAACTTTGTATTTAACTTTAGCTCCTAAAAATTCAGCATGTTCTTCAGCAACTTTTTCCATCATATAGGTTATATCCCTATTGAATTCAGCAATTACAAAGCCGAGATTTACCATTTTACCACCTTTCAATAAAGATTTTTGTTATCCTATTTAGTCCAATTTTTATTTATAATTTTCTAAAGTTTCAGATAATTTAACGTATCTCAATGCATTCTCTTTTATACTTTTAATCTCCTCATCTGTAAGCTCTCTAACAACTCTACCGGGGACACCTAAAACTAAGCTATTTGGTGGAATTTCTTTATTTTGAGTGACTAATGCGTTAGCTCCTCACATCTCCAACTATTACAGCTCCTTTAGCTATTCGTGCATTTTTTGAAATCATCCTTTCACCAATTTTAGGTAGCTAAATAATTATTTAAATTTAACATAAAAATTTAACATTAACTGCATTTCAATTTTTCAATTAATGAATTTTGATAAGGTTTATATACCCGATGTTTATTATAATCTTTTGTTCAATTTGTTCAAAAATTTTTGAACATTAGCTGAGGTGAAAAGAATGCCAACAATAGTTATAGAAGGACCAAAACTTAATGTTGAAAAGAAGAGAGAACTCGTTAAGAAAATTTATGAAATAGCTTCAGATATTTATGGGATAGGTCATATAGTAATCCTTATTAAAGAAAATTCTCCTGAAAATGTTGGAATTAATGGAAAATTATTGATAGATAGGAAAAAGTAATTATAATGGTGATTAGTGTGGATGAGGAATTAAAAAAAGTTGTTGAATTTCATGGGCATCTTTGTCCAGGATTGGCTATTGGTTATAGAGTAGCTAAATATGTCCAAAAATTTTTCAAAAAGTCAGAGGATGAGGAGTTAGTAGCTATTGTTGAAAACAACTCCTGCAGTGTCGATGCAATACAGTATATGCTAAGCTGCACCTTTGGAAAGGGAAATTTGATATTTAAAGATAATGGAAAGCACGTCTATACCTTCTATTCAAGAAATACTGGAAAAGCAATTAGAATTTATTTTAAAAAATATATGTTTGAAGAATTTAGTGATAAATTCCATGTTAAAGAGTTCCTTAAAAAATACAACTCTGGAGAGTTAAGTAAAGAAGAATTGGAATTATTTAATAAAATAAGATCTGAAGCAACCAACAATATACTAAATGCCAAAGATGATGATTTATTTGATGTAAAAGAGGTTGAAATAGAACCTCCTAAAAAAGCTAAGCTCTTTCCATCCATAAAATGTCAAGAATGTGGGGAGTATTTCATGGAAATTAAAGGAAGAGTGATAAATGGGAAAATTGTCTGTAAAGAATGTTTTGAAAAGCTGGTTAGGGGATAGGATGGAAGAAGCTAAGAGATTAATTATTGAACTGTTTTCAGAGATTGCAAAAATTCATGGGCTTAACAAATCTGTAGGGGCGGTTTATGCCGTTCTATATTTATCCAATAAACCTTTAACAATCTCAGATATCATGGAAGAGTTAAAGATTAGCAAAGGAAATGTTAGCATGTCTTTAAAAAAACTTGAAGAGCTTGGATTTGTAAAAAAGGCATGGATTAAAGGGGAAAGAAAAAATTATTACATAATTGTTGATGGATTTACATCATTTAAAGATGTTGTTAAGAAAAAATACAATTTAATTGTAAAAGCTTATGAAGATCTAAAAAAATTGGAGGAAAGTTGTAGTGAAGAAGAGAGAGAATTTATAAAGCAAAAAATTAAGGGCATTGAAAGATTAAAAAAAGTTTCTGAAAAGACGCTTGAATTGTTTGATGAGCTTGAAAAATGTAATATAAGGTAGATAACTATGTTAAAAGAAATTCTAAGCAAAGTTGGTGAATTTTCGGCAAAAAAACCAATGGTTGTGATTGGGATAGTTATCTTATTAACGATATTTGCTGCAACATTCATACCAAATATAAAGAAACAAACATCATATGAAAAAATGCTTCCTCAAGACCTTCCTGAAGTTCAGGAGGTTTATGAGGTCAGGGATGAATTTGGAGGAACGGATATTGTTACAATAGCAGTGAAAGTGGTTCCATCAGATTCAAGCGATAAAGTAACTGACATAAGAGACCCGAGGGTTCTAAGAGCGGTGAAAATGCTTGAAGATAACTTAAAAACAGTAGATGGAATAACAAGCGTTTCTTCTCCAGTAGATGTTTTAATAGAGATGAATGGAGGGACAGTTCCTCAAAGTATTGATAGAGTTAAGGAGCTTATGAGGTATATCCCCGAATCACAAAGAGAGAGGATGTTCAACAAGGATTACTCAGTGATGGTTATTACAGCGTTTACAGATGTTGGTGCAGATGAAAAGAAATGTGATGCCCTTTATAATGCAGTTAAGGAGAGAATTGAAGAAACTCCCTTCCCAGCAGGAGTTGAGGCAGTTCCAACTGGATCAATTCCAATGAGTGCAATTGTTGGACGTCTAATGGATGAGAGTCAAGCGGTAACAACTACAGTTGCTTTCCTTGCCATAATGCTGATTATAGTCCTTCACTTTAAAAAAATAACGTCAGTTGCGTTATTATCACCATTGATATTCACCCTTATCTGGACTGGAGGGTTTATGGGATTATTTGGACTTCCATTGGATATGGCTACAACTTCAGTAGGTTCGTTAATTTTAGGTTTAGGTATCGATTATGGGATTTACTTTGGAAGTAGGTATAAAGAAGAGAGGGAAAAAGGAAAAAGTCCAGAAGAAGCTGCAATAACAACTGTAACGTATGCAGGATCTTCAGTTTTAGCAAGTGCAGCAACAACTGCAGCAGGGCTTTTATCATTGACTATAGCTCCACTTCCAGCAATGGCAAACCTTGGTAAGGTTTGTGCAGTAGGGATTGCGTTCTGTTGTATCTTAACAGTTGTGTTCTTACCAGCAGTATTGGTGCTTGAAGATAAATATCTCCTACCAATGATGGCAAGATTAAAAAGAAGATTAATGGGGCAATAAAAATTAAATAATGGTGATTTTATGAATGTAGGAAGATACAAGCTTGGGTTAAAAGAAGTATTTAAAAAGATAGCTTTGTCGATGATTTTGCTTGTGGCTATATCTTCAGTTTCTGCCTTACAGGTTGATGAGCTTCAGTATCAGCCTAACGTCATTCATCCAGGGGATGACGTTGATGTTTGGATTAAGGTAACTAACGACAATTATGATGATGAGGTTAAGGACATAGTTGTTGAAATATCCCCACACTATCCATTTGAATTAAGGCAGGTAAATCCAATTAAGGGAAAGGCAACAATAAGCCATCTAAACCCTGGAGAAGCTGATACCGTCCACTTCAAACTACATGTTGATGAAAACGCTCCATCAAGAGATTATAGGATTGATGTGAAGGTAAGTTATGATGAAGTTGATGATGAAGACACTCACCACTACGAATTCACAAAAATATACTACATACACGTATATGGAATAGCAAGCTTTGAAATTGGTGGGAATTTTAGCTTAATTCCTTCAAAGACACAAACAGTTCCTATTAAAATTGTGAATAAAGGAACTGGAACCGCTAAAGAGGTTAATTTATATGTGGGATATTCTTTAAGCTCTGTAAATGCAGGTTCTGAGTCAATAACAATCTCTGCCTATGGAACAACAAAAAATCAGCAGAAGGCTTTATATTACCCAATAGCAGTTCCTTTATCTAATCTGCCAATTTCACCAGTAGGAGAAACAAAGTTCTATATAGGAGCTTTAGAGCCAGGTGATGGTAAGGTAATAAACTTAAACTTACATACTGCAAGTAATTTGGTTGAAGGTAGCTATCAAATTCCTGCAGTAATTACATGGATAGATGAAGATGGAACTAAAAGGGCTGAGCAAATAACTATTGGAGCTTATGTAAAAGGAGACATAACATTGGATGTATCAAATGTTGTAACCGACCCCGTAGAAATAAAGCCAGGAATCACTTACGCAAGAATTGATGTAACAGTAACAAACAATGGACATGCAGAGGCAAAAGATGTTGAATTAAGATTAGTAACTGATGAACCATTTGAAGATAGCTGGAGTAACTGCAATATAAAAAATATTGGCAACTTATTGCCAGGAGTTTCAAAAACAGTTTCTTTCTATGTTGATATAGATAAATACGCCCCTGCTAAACACTACAAACTACCAATTGAAATCACTTACTTAGATGCAGCAAACAACGAATATAAAGCTGAAAAATATATAGACATTTATGTTAAACCAAAACCATTATTTGAAATTGTAACAAAAGAAGTTAATGTAATTGCTGGAAGAGACAACCAAGTACAGATAATGATAAAAAATATTGGTAACGAAAAAGCGGAAAGAGTTAAGATTTCAGTAATTAAAATATCAGGACAGCCGTTTGACTACCCAGTTAAAAGTGACACCATAGGAACTCTCTACCCTAACCAAACAGGTGTTGGATCTATAACAATAACACCAGACAGAAGTGCTGAATCAAAACCATATTATATAACCTTAGAAATAAGATGTGCTGGAGATAGTGAAGAAGGAGACGACAACGTCTATGTCTACCAAGAACCATTAAAAGTAGTTGTGAAAAACTCTGCTTCAAAGGCTTGGTCATTGTTGGGAGTATTAGCGGTAGTTGTAGCTATTGCGTTAGTTGTGTGGTATGTATTCAAGAGAAAAAATAAAGAATAACTCTTTTTCTTTTTATTTTTTAGATTGGTATAAAATTTTAAATTTTCGGTGGTTTTATGAAATTTTTTGGCGGAGATATTTTTATCGTTTGGATTACCACATTCATAACAATGCTTGGCGTTGGATTCATAGCTCCAATAATGGCAATATTTGCCCAAACACTGGGGGCTTCAAATTTGGAAATTGGCATAATATTTGGTTCATTTGCACTAGCAAGGACTATAGCTCAAATTCCTGTTGGGGTGTTATCTGACATATACGGGAAGAAATTTTTCATCGTTTGTGGAACCTTTTTTTATGGAATTTTTACCTTAATGTATAGTTTTGTTAGCAGTGTTTTAGGTCTTTTAATTGTGAGGATTTTTACAGGAATCTTTTCAGCCTTTGTAACACCTGTAGCTGGCTCTTATATAGCTGCTATAGCTCCAAAAGGGCGATTAGGAGAGTATATGGGAATTTTTAACTCATCAATTACATTGGGTTTTGGAGTTGGACCGTTTGTAGGAGGGCTTCTCGCAGATATGTATGGGATTAAAACGCCATTTTATGTTTGCGGATTTTTGGGAATTTTGGCAGCGATTATAAGTTATGCAAAGTTGAAAGATATAGCTTTCAATGAAAATATAAAAAAAGATATTAAGGTATCAAATTTGTTTTCTTATGAATTTTTAAAAAATAGGAATTTCTTATCCTCTTTTATTATTAACACCTCTTATATAATGATAAATTCAGGAATAATTGCCTATTTGGCGTTATATGCAATCATGTATGGCATCTCCATATCTCAAGTTGGTTTTATAATTGCAGCAACAAACATATTAATAGCTATTTTTCAAAGAAGATTTGGGAAACTCTACGATAAGTTTGGGAATATAACCATTATTATTGGAGTTTTTATAGTAGCTTTAGGCATGTATCTGCTTTCAATGTCAACAACATTTTTGAATATATTAGCTTCATTAACAATTGTGGCAATTGGCGGCTCGATAACTTCAAATTCAACAACCTCTCTCGCAATTAAAGATATTCCAATATACAGGAAGGGCGAAGCTATGGGGCTTTTTACAACAAGTATAAATATTGGGATGCTTATAGGTGCAGTTTCATTTGGATTTTTGGCAGATATTTTAGGAATAGCAGGGATGTATAAGTTTTCAGCAATATTTATAATCCTCATTGGAACTATCTGTTATTTGAATATAAAAAAATAATTTAATGAGATAATTGAGATAATAATGAAACTAAAATAAATATAAAAAATATAAAATATTTTAAAATTTGGTGATATTATGGAGGTTGTAATTAGAGCAAGGGTGAAGCCCACTGAAGACAAATATAAGGTCAAAAAAGCTATACTAAATATATTCCCAAGAGCAAAATTGAACTTTATTGAAGAAGATAACGAGTTTAGGAAATGGGAAGGAAAAACAAGAAATGTAGATAGATTAAAAGAGCTTTTAAGAAGTCAGGCTATACTGGATGCTGCAAGAATGGTTTTAGAGAAAGGGATGAGTGAAAAGGCAACAAAATTTTATTTAAATAAGCAAGCTGCCTATGTAGGGGCGGTGAATTTTGATATAGACACACACGGAGGAATATTCGTCAAAATATTAGCTGATGAGAATGAAGACATTATGAAAATAATTAAAGATATTGCCCCAAGAACTAAAGGAGGAGTTATAATTAATGAGGATGAATTGGAAGAAGAGGGAGAAAATACTGAAGAAATTAAAAATGAAGTTAAAAATGAAGAGGAAAATAATTTAAAGATAAAAGTAATTGAGAATTATGGTGATTAGATGAATAATGGAGTTATTGGATATACAGTAGGAGAGACAAGGATTGATGAACTAACATTTTTGGCGAAGGAAGCTCCAAAAGTTGGAGATTATGTTAAAATAAATTATGATAACTCCGAATTATTGGGAATGGTTGAAAGCACAATCCAAGGAAACATGGCTTTAGAGGATATTTTAAATATTGAGCATTTAGAAAAGATTAGAGAATTTGAAGATAATTCCTCCTACTACATACTGGGAAAAATAAAGGTTTTAGGAGATGTTGGGGAATTGGAGGAAAATGGGGCTTTAAAGTTGCCAAGAGTTCCGCCAAAACCAGGAATTCCAATTTATAAAGCTGAAGATGAATTGTTAAAAAAGGTTTTTGGTAGTGGGCATTTAAAGATAGGGCGTTTGGTTACAAGGGAAGATGTGGAGGTTAAATTAGATGCAAACAAGCTATGCTCAAGGCATTTGGCAATATTGGCGATGACCGGGATGGGTAAGTCAAATACAGTGGCTGTTTTGCTTAGAGAGCTTAATAAGCTTAAAGCAACTGTTTTGGTCTTTGATATGCATGGGGAGTATAGAGATATTTACTGTGAAAGTGAAAAGCTTAGAGTTCATGTTATTGAGCCAAAAATAAACATTTATAGGATAAATAACGAAGATTTATGTGATTTGGCTGGAGTAGATGCACAGGCAACAAAGCAAAGGCCATACATAAGGAAGGCAGTTAAGGAAATCCAAGAAAAGTTTAAAGAAAGTGATTTTAGTACAGTTGAAGATTATATAAATGCAATAATTGAAAAATTGGATGAGTATAAGTCAGATGACAACTACAAAAAAGATGAGAGTAGTATTCAAACGGCTATATTTAGATTGGAGGATATGCTACAGTTTAGAAAAAATATCATAACCCTCCACTACAATCCAATTAATGACATTAAAGAGCATTACATAAATGTAATCCCAATGGAAGAGTTGGATGAGAATGCAGTAGATATCGTTGTTTCATATATAATTAAAGCAGTTTTAGATGATAGGAAGAAGATTATTATTAATAATGGGAGAAGAGCTGCTAAACCAATATTTATGATTTTTGAAGAAGCTCATTTAATAGCCCCTCAAAATAGAAAAACAAGGGCTAAATATTATTTAAGTAGGATAGCAAGGGAGGGAAGAAAGTTCGGAGTTGGTCTCTGCCTCGTCTCACAAAGACCTAAAACCTTAGATGCTGAAACCCTCTCCCAATGCTCTAACTTAATAATATCTAAGCTTATTGAGCCTACAGACCAAAAACACGTTCAAATGGCATCTGAAAATTTAAGTGAGGATTTAATTAGGCAATTAACAAGTTTAAACATTGGAGAGGCTATAGTTTTGGGGCCTTGCATAAAGGTGCCTGCAATTGTTAAAGTGGATAGATTTGATGGAAGATATGGAGGAGAAGATTTAGATATTGTTAAAATATGGGAAGAAGATTATATGGAATCTGAAAATCTAAAAAAATCAGATAATATTGAAGATAATGCGTTTGGAGAAGATGATTTATTCTCTTAAAACTCTCTTTTTTCTATATTCAATAATAACCTTCCCAATGTAAATTCCAAGGATTGTAACAGTCAGTATTATCCAAAATTCTAAAGGGAATCCAAATATTTTGGCATATTTCAGTATATTTTCTTTTCCAGAGGTTAGTAGTAAAATATGGGCTGCTTCCAACGCATAGACTCCAAAAATTCCAATTTCTAAAACTTCCATTGCCTCTCCAATAGCTACTTGGTATTTTGTATTTTCAGCTAATTGATTGGCTATCTTTCTTTCTAAATCCTCAGATATTGTTGTCAATAATCTTGCTAAGCTTGTTGCTAAACTGTTGTTACTTGCTAAAACGTTTCCTATCTCTTCAATCCTATAATTCAATCTTTTTAACTTCCTCTCTGTTTCAATTTTCTCTAAAATCATTAAATCAAAATCTCCAAAGTTTGGAGGATATGAGGAGTTTAAAAATTCAACGATTTCTTTTAAATACCCATAAACAATTCCTATAACTGCTAACTCTCTATCAATCCTACTCAACTCTCCTCTAATTTCAGATATATCCTCTAAATCAACTCCTGATTCGAGATTACTACTGATGATCTCCAATCTTGAAGATATCGTGTTCAATTTAAAAAACAAATCCCTTGAAACTCCGGTAATACTCCTTATAAATGGGTAGTAGTAGATGAATTTTTCGAACTTCTCTGGATTTGGATTTGATATGAATATTCCAAAATCTCCGAATATTATTAAGCCGTTATCTACTCTAATTATATTTTTAACAGCACCAATAACTTGGCTAATCTCTACCAAAGTATTTTCATTTATGGTGATTTCTGTTTCTGTCAAAACAGTAACGTGTTTATATACCTTTATCTCGCCATATAGAGTTTCCAACAAATATCTCTGTGGTGGAGCAATTAAATGGCTCATGATTCTTGAAGAATCTAAGATTAAATCAGGAATTATAAATGAGAGGTTATCTAAACTTATCTCCTCCTCTTCATCTCCAGCTTTAGTTATTTCTGAAGCGTAGATACATCTTCCAAGATAATCAACATAGATAAAGACGTCTTTCTTTCCATTTCCAGTAATTTCTGCTGTGAACTTTACTGAGGTTTCTGGAATAAAGTCTATAATATTTACAGTTGTTTGATACTCTGAGGTTTCAAAAATTGCTTTATCCTTTATATCTCTTTTTTCAGATGCTGTAAAATACTTAATTCTCTTTCTTTGATATCCTTTCAATGTAATCCTATCTATAAATTCTGTCATGTAATTCTTACCAAAAGGAATCCACTCAGTCAAAATTACCTTTGGATTTTTTATTTTTAAATATTTGAATCCCATAACGATACCTTCATTATGTAGCTTTTTGATTTATAGCTGATTTTATCAATGTTTGTAATTTTTATTTCAATATCTTCTTTTTTTGACTTTATTATTGCCCCATCTTCAGTTATTTGTATTTCTTTTAAATTTCCATTCTCAAATAATGTGTTATCAATTATTTCCTTATCTTTTGGGTTGAAATTGTAATCTATCTTTTTTCTAATGCTATATCCAACAATAAATTCATTTAAACCTTTAACTGATAGCAAAATTTCATTTAAATAATTGTTATCTAAGAGAAAATTTAAATCATTTATTGCATCATAAGATATGTTTATGAATTTTATCTTATCTTCCCACATAAACGGTGTTGGAGCATAATCATATCCCCTAAAAATACCCAATTTTATAAAATAATAAATAAGAGCAAATAAAACTGTCTGCTTTACCCATTTCTTTTTACCCCCATTTGTTAATAAGTTGATGATGTAGTGTATCTTTTGCTGATTCTCAGAGAGCATAATCACCACTCTTTTATAACCTCATATATTGGGCCGTTTGGGGTTAAAGTTGATTTATAGAGCTTTATATGCTTTGCTTCAAACTCTCCAAAGTCAATATCTTTATATTTTTCAATTCTATCTTTTAGTTTTTTCTTGTTATCTATGAATTTAACTCTTCCTATTGTTAAATGTGGAACGTATTCTCTTTCTCTTTTAAATCCTAAGTTTGATAGTTTTTTATCAACTTCTTTAAAAATCTCTATAAGGTTATTGTTATAAGCCCCAATCCAGATGACTCTTATATAGTTAGAGTTTGGAAAAGTTCCAATGTGTTTTAATTTTATTTTTATTGGCTGAATTGATAAATCTAAATCCAATATTTCTTTTAATTTTTCTTCATCAACTTCTCCTAAAAATTTAACTGTTATATGTAAATTCTCTTTTTCTACCAACTTTATCCCTTTCATTTTAAATTGCTCTTGAAACTTAGCTATTTCTTCTTTTATCTCTTCTGGGATATCAATTGCTAAAAACAACCTCATCCTATCCCTCAGTATCTTAATAATATAGGGATTCCATCGATTATATCATAAACCTTACCACATTTTTTACATATCAACTTATTTTTATCCTTATCTAAATATAAATCTCCTCTGCAGTAAGGACATTGTAATATTTCTATATATTTCTCAATCCAGTTCATGGTATCACAAAAAATAGTTCTTATACTAATAACTGAATGCTAAATTGTTGTTCTATATTAAAAAAGAAATTTGTTATATCTTTTCTATCTCAATATTTGATTTGTCTAAATAACTAACATCATAGCCATTTTCTTTTAAATAGTTTAATAGCAGTTTTTTAAAGTCATCTTCTACTTCATAGATATTATCCCCATGAATCATTTCATCCCCAATATCCACTTCCTCAATTTCTCCATTTTCAAATTCTAAAGTTGTAGCATTTTGTCTATATACGCCAGGCATATTGGGCATTTCTTCTACATAAATTGTAGCAAAAATGACTTTTGGCTTTATAAGTTCTTCTATATAAATTGTAGAAGGCTTAATTTTCGAGTTTATATTATCTAAAAATGTGTTAATTTTATTTTTAATATCTTTTACAGCTTTTTCATAATTTTCTAATTCTTTTTTTGTAGGGGTTCTATTGTGTGCAACACAATTTCTAATTTTCTCTAAATTATTTAAATCTTCTTCAATTGATAATAAAAAATCTTCATATTCAGGTATAATTATCCCTCTGTTTTCAATAATTTCTTTATATTTGTTAAAATCTTCAGCATTTTGTATATATTTAACTAAATCTTTATTATTCAATTCTTTAAGATTTTCTTTTTTAAATTCTTTATAGTTGCTAAAAAGCAGATAGAAAAATTCATTTTCTAATTTTTTCTTTAGAAATTCTTCTTTTTGTTTTACATTTTTTAGATTAGGGTATAGAGAATATAATGATGATTTATTATTAAATTTGTAATCTCTTAATAAATCATAATAATTGTCATCTTTATAATTATCAATAAAAATAAAAGTTAAAACTTCCCTTAATTTCATTTCTACTTCAAATATTTCTTTATACAGTTTTTCTAATTGATTTAATAAGTTTTCATCATAAAACTTAAATGCAGTATCTATATTATCATTTTTCAAAAGTTCTTTGTTAAATGTTCTTATAAATTTGTCAATATATTCCCATTCTTCAGATTTAGATACTTCAGGTAAATCTAAACTAAATCCAATAATACATATCTCACTATTGGGAACTTGATAGTAATATTTTATTTCAATACTAATCTCTTCTAAAGGAATACTCTCAATAAACTCATCAAACACATCTTCAAAAGTTTCTTCTAATATTGATTTTAATACTTCCCTAAAATCCTCCCCCCTAAAAATTACTTGATAGGAAACTCTAACCATTATTATTCACCCAATAAAATTTTCTCAACCTCTTTTTTTGCTTCTTCAATAACTTTTTTACTTTCTTTTTTTAATTGTTGTGCTTTTTTTATTCTTCTTTTTACTTCTTCTGCTATTTTATCTTGAATTTCTTTTGGTGGTAATGGAATTTTTAATTTTTTAAATTCTACTTCCCTCAGATGTTTTATAACTGCCCCTATGCTTCTCTGCTCGGCTAATGTCTTTAAAAGCTTAGTTGATAATATTACTTTTATGTAGTATGGATTTATATTATCTTTAACTTTTAATCTTAGAATTCCCCCACTTATTATAAAATCTCTGTCTTCTTCAACCATTACACAAAATCCTATAGTTCCATCTTTTGAATATAATAAATCTCCAACTTGTGGCTTGTATTTATCTTTTAATTCTTTGTAGAGTTTAGGATTTATTTTTTTATCTGCATTCTCAAAATGTATTTTATAATCGTCAATATCTGAAACTCTAATGAATGGAATACCTTCTTTTGTATATGCATTTGAACCAACTTCTATACCTTTTTTAATATATTTAAATACCTTCCCAACTTCAACCGTCTTATATTTCCCTTTTTCAACTGCATCCATTAGAATTTTATATTTTTCTTGGTTAAATTCAGCATCTAACCTTTTATTTTTTATAATATCATTAAAATCAACAATAAATATTTTACTTTCTTCAATTTCTGGTATTTCTATACCCAACTCTTTTAAAACATAGTCATCAATTGAATTTAATAATTCTTCTGCTTCTTTTTCTTTCTGTTTTTTTAATTTATAGGCATTCTCCATTATTTGAACTATTTTTTCTTGAATGTCTTTTGGTGGAACTATAATTTTTAGTTTTCTAAGATTTTCAATTATTATTCTGTCTCTTGTACTTCCAGAAGATAGTCTATAACACAATTTTTTACCAATATTTGAACTAATATAAATAGCAAGATATTCTGGGCTTATTTCTTCTGATTTAATTCTGATTCCTGCAATATCCGCTCTAATGTTTGCTTTCTTAACTTCTTCTGGTACAACTGCGGCATTTCCCAGCCATCCTGTTTTTGTTACAACAACATCACCAGGCAGAACTTCTGACCGTTTTAATTTTTGATGTTTTTCTACGCTAATATATACAGTATTATCTCGTGTAAGTACTAACCTATTATCTTTAATATTCTGAACCCTTATAAGTGGTATTCCACTATCAACATACTCTTCATTTTTTAATTCTGAGCCAAAAGGCCCATCAAATACATGAGCAATTTTTCCAAGAGTCGTAATTTTGAATTTTGATTTTTTTAACTTCTTTTCCAACTCTCTAAACTCATCTTTGTAATAATAAGCATCCAACCTTCCTTCTAATTCATTTCTATAAACAATAAAACCCTCAAAATTTAAATTTTTTTTTAATTTACCAGTTTTTAAAAATTCTTTATATGCTTCTAAAATATCAGGTAAATCATTTTTTTCATCCTTCCTTCCTGTTGCATCATAGCCAATATGTTCAGCAATTGCCATAAATATTGGATAATTTCCTAAATCTTCCCCTTCTTTCTTCTTTTGTAAAAACACTAATGAACTTTTAACTCCTGCACCGTAATGAGTAAATGCAAAGTTTGGCAGTGAAATAACTGCTAAAACTCTAAATCTATTTAAAATAAAGTCCCTTACATACTGTAAAGTGCTATTTGTTAAAATTCCATCTGGTAAGACAATTCCCAAAATCCCTCCTTCTTTTAAAAATTCCCAACATCTCTCAATAAATAAAATCTCTGTTTTTTGGCTTGTTCTTCCTTTTCCTAATTCATAGTTTTCAATATATTTTCTTTCACTCTTTTTTATCTTTGCTCCAAATGGTGGATTTGTCAAAATTAAATCAAAACTTCCTTTTTTAAAGTCCTTATGAATTTTTTCAATCTTCTCAAAATCTTCCAAAGCATCAAAGCTTATAATGTTTGTATGTCCATCATCATGTAATATCATATTCATCTTACAAACTCTTGATATTTGCTCATTTATTTCAATTCCATAAATGTTATTTTTAGCAAATTCATGCCAATGCTGGTATGCTTCAAATTTATCATAATTACCCTCTGCCCATCTCCTTATAAAGTCCAAAACATGCAACAAAAAGCCACCACTACCACATGCAGGGTCTAAAACTTTTAAATTTAAATATTCATCTTCATCGAAATGCAACATAGCAAATTCAACCATAAAGTTAATTATCTCTCTTGGTGTGAAATACTGTCCCATCTTCCCTTTAAAGAAGTCTTCCATAAATCTTTCAAATGCCACTCCTTTTGTATCTAAATCAGTGTCTTTAAGATTAATTTCCTGCAATTGTTCAACTACTGAATAAACAATTTCTGGCTCTAATTTAATATCCTCTGCAAATACATAAGGGTCTTTTTTCTTTGCATCTTCATAAATTTTCTTTATTCTATCAAAAACATCTTTTGCACTTTCATTTGAACCAATCTGAAACCTGTAATATTCCCCTTTTCTTGTAGTTTTTTCATCCCAAATTTTACAAAATATTAACTTAGAGACTTCATCAAAAGCTGTTGTAGGTGCTAATTTCCCTCCCTGCCAGACAGTATCATGCACTTTCTCTAAAACTCTTATTAATTCATCCCTTGATACAACCTTTAACTCTTCAAAAATATTTCCTCCTTTTTTAAACCTATATTTAACTGGTTTTCCATATTTTATTGGAATATCGGAAATAATATTTTTCTTCCTTTCTAATGGTGGATAATCAGCAATATTAAACGCTCTCCTTCTTAATCCAGCAACAACAATTCCATATTTTGCCTTTAAACTGTTTGCATTCCCAAATAACTGCTCAATAGCTT
Organism: Methanocaldococcus fervens AG86; assembly: GCF_000023985.1. Lineage (GTDB taxonomy): Archaea > AGJL01 > Methanococci > Methanococcales > Methanocaldococcaceae > Methanocaldococcus > Methanocaldococcus fervens. Next base: position 514,023 of record NC_013156.1, on the reverse strand, counting down.
GTTCAAATTCTGCGTCTGTTATTCCTTCTCTCTTACATTCAACAACAATAAATGGCTTTTTCAATTCATCATCTTCAAAAACAACAATATCTGCTCTATCTGTTGGTGTCCTTCTTGGAACTTGAACTTCAAAATCAATTCTATTTGGTGGATATTTATAATCCAAAACTAATTCAACAAAATAAGATGCTCTAACCTTTTCTTCAGGATTTTTAAAATTTGTTTTAAACTCTTTAGAGGCATAATAAATAATTTTTGATTCATTATCTACTAATTCAATAATCCCTTCTTCAATTCCTCGTTTAATATTTTTCATAATTGTTGATTTTTCATCTATCATAATCCTCACCGATAACATTATAATTGTATATTGTATAATATACAAAACACACAAACATATAAAATTATTTTGGTAAGTTACAAAAATGAAAACATAATCTTAATGGCTTCAACAAATTTTTATCCGTTATCTTTTTTAATACATGAATCATCCTTAAAATGAGAATTGCTATTTTTCAAATATTAAAGAATTCCATCTAAATAATATTTAGTATCTCAATTTCTTTAATTTTAATTTTATGTAACATTTTTTATATTAACTCAAGACATTTTTAATAAATAACGAGTAAAAAAGTTTAAATAGTATTACTTATACTAAGTATTATGTTACAATTGGATAATATTAAAAGGTGAAAACATGCACATACCAGATGGATTTCTACCACTATGGGAAAGTGCCCTTTTTTGGATAATATCTCTGATATTTGTGGCAAAGTCAATAATGTGGGCAAAGAACAACTTAGATGAGAAGTCAGTTCCATTGTTTGCAGCTTTAGCTGCAGGTATCTTTGCAATCCAGGCAATGAACATGCCTATTCCATGGGGTACAAGTGGACACATGGTCGGTTCAGCATTGACAGCAATTGTATTTGACAGCCCATGGGCTGGAATTTTAATGTTAACGTTGGTTTTAATTGTTCAAGGTGTATTCTTTGCAGATGGTGGAATATTGGCCATGGGAGCTAACATCTTCAACATGGGAGTTGTTGGAGCATTTGTTGGTTATTATGTTTTCAAGGCTTTGAAAAAATCAAATGTTGCCTTGGCATCTTTCTTAGGTGGATGGAGCGCTACATTTATAGCTGCTATAATATGTGCTATTGAATTGGCTATTGGTGGAGTGTTCCCAATAGATAAGGGATTAATGTACATGGGTCTCTACCACTTCTTCATAGGAATTATTGAAGGTATTATTACTGCAATAGTTGTAGCTTATTTAAAGTCAGCAAAACCTGAGTTATTAAAAAGCTTAAACACACAATAAATAGGGTGGTATTGAATGGATAACAAAATACTCGTTGGAGGGTTAGTTGTTGCTATAATAATTGCCATATTAGCTCCATTCTTAGCTTCAAGCAATCCAGACGGTTTAGAAAGCACAGCTGAAAAGGTTATAAATGAAGAAGCTTTACATAAAAACTTACAAGCTTTAGGTCTTGAAGAAGAGGGAACAGTAGCTCCTTCACCAATGCCAGACTACTCAATAGAGGGAATGGGTAAAGTTGGAGAAGTTATTGCAATGATTGTAGGGACATTAATAATGGTAGCTCTTGCTTATGGAGTAGCAATAGTTTTAAAAAAGCCAAGCTCAAACTAAATTATCTTTTTCCTTTTTTATTTTCAATTTACAGCTAAAATCAGGGAGCTATTATGCATGGTAGTGTTTATACTTTAGAGAGGTTATATACAAAAGAAAGTTTGATGCATAGAATTGACGCAAGAATAAAGTTAATTTCTATTTTTATAATAGTTTTATTTGCAAATTTACAGAGCAATATATACTCTTTAATAATTTTGGAAATATTTTTGGTTTTTTTAATGATTTTATCAAAGACGTTTTTTGATGTGGTTAAAAGAACAATTGTTGTTTTACCTTTTGGCGTCTTTTTAGCAGCATTTCAACCATTTGTTAGAGGGGAAACAATAATTTATAATTTGTTTGGGTATCCAGTTTATTATGAAGGGTTGATGTTTGGAATAACCATGTTTTTAAAATTTTTGGTGTGTGTCTCTGCAATAATGATATTATCGTCAACAACAACCATGTATCAGGTAATAAGCGCCTCCAGGAAGTTGGGAATGCCAAATATCATGGCAATGCTTCTTGGTTTGATGATAAGGTATTTGTTTTTAATGTATGACGTTATGGAAAAAACCATAAAGGCACAGAAATCAAGAGGATACAATAGAAAAAATTTGAAGTTTAAAGACGCACTAAAAATTTTTGGATATACTGTTGGGAGCTTATTTATAAGGGCCTATGAACAGGGAGAGAGGACGTATTTAGCGATGGTATCAAGAGGATATAATGAAAATAGCGAAATATCGTTGTATGACATCAAAATAACGCTATTGGATATTATTTATCTATGCCTAATAATAACATTTATAGTAGTTTCATATTATATTGGGAGTCTATTTAACCAATTTTTCTAAAATCTTTATTGCCTGCCATTTATCCAAGAATTCATTAAATGTTCCACATTTTGTTGAATATATGCAGAGAGGACAGCCATCTATACATTTGCAGTTTTTTAAATGTTCCAAGCTTTTGTTTAGAAGTTTTTCAGCATATCCATATAATATTTCAGCTAATCCAAAACCTCCTTCATTTCCATCGTAGATAAAGATAACAGCCCTATCTCTAAATGGATTTTTGTTAAATCTCTCGTAGCTGTAGCCACCAACTTCTCTACTGTCTATATATGTGAAAATTGGAGTTATCTTTATTACATTATGCTCTATAGCATGCAATCCTCCAGCAATTCTATCCTTGCTGTCAATAAGCTTTTTTATTTTGTAAGTTAGCTCTTCAACGTCTTTAGTGTCTTTTTTAACATTTAAATGTTCTTTAACTTTATTTTTTATGATATTTTTTATATAGTGAGTAGTAGCTCCTAAATAGATTGGAAACAGCTCTTTTCTGCTAAGTTTTTTATTTCTATATATTGAAATGGCCAAATCATCCTCATCTATGGCATTTAAAAATTCAAAGAATTCTTCATCAGCTACATCCCTAACGCTCTCTGGAAATACGTACCACATTCCATCAGTTTCAAAGTCCCTTATAACCTCTTTTTTAAATCTAACGCTTATGAAGTTTAAACCAAAGAAGTCTTTAAAAAGCTCTATCTCAGCATCTAAAATGCCTTTATCCTTTAGAGATAAAAGCTCCTCGTAATATCTATCTACATCGTTTCCTTTAACTATAAATCCACTGTAAATTTTCCTAACTCTCAATCTTCCATGATATATTTCCACATCTTTATAGCTCTTTTTATCATAAATATCTAAAATATCAATCTCTTCCTCTTTTTTCTGTAATGCCTCAACATCCCAGGATATATTTAATTCATCTGCAAAGATAAAGTTGAATTTTCCAAAATTTAACATATCTTTTACCATATAAAGCCTTCCTCTTGAGAAATATGGCATTCCGGTAATTAATGAGCGAAAATATTCATCTTTATCAACTTCTTCAACAACATATCCCTTAACTTTAAGCCAATTTATAAACCCTAAAATCTCACTTTCATTTTTCTCCAACAACCTAATTTTTATCCATGGTTTGTCTAAAACCAAATAATAGCTCTCATCACTCGCAGTTCTTATTGATGAATACATCGGCTTTTTTAAAGCCTTTACTTCAACCCCATCTGTTATCAAATTTTTGTAAATCTTAACCTTCCCTTCCTTCTCTAATTCTTTAATTAACTCTTTCTCAAAATCGTTAAATTCATTGAAATTAACTATTCCTAATTCAGAGATTAAGTAGTGGAGATGCTTTTTAGCAACAAACTTGTTTTTTGTATTTACCGGCATGTATTCAATAATTCCTTTCCTAATTTTCTCATAAAGCTCATTTAAATGCTCCCTATAGTAATAATCCAACCCATCCTTTCTTAAGATTATGATGTTTAACGCCTCTCTCCCTATTCTCCCAGCCCTACCAAACCTTTGTATTAAAGAAAAAATGCCATCCGGTGGAATGCCATAGTTTATTACAGCGTCTAAATCTCCAATGTCAATTCCTAATTCTAATGCGTTTGTTGTTAACAACCCTAATAACTCTCCATTTTTAAACTTCTCCTCTACTTCCTCCCTAACATACTTTGGAAGAGTGCCTTTATAAGTTGAGAGTTTATTAAAAACATTTGATGTTATCAAAAATCTCATAAGTTTTTCAGTTTCTTTCCTTGTATCAAAGAATACGAGTGTTTTTATATTCTTGTTTATTAAGCTCTCTATCAGTCTTTTCAATAACTGCTTATTATCTAAATTTCTTGGCTCTAAGATGGCTAAATACTTTCTTGGTGAAGGATTATAGCTTTTGTCAACAACCTTAAAATCTCTGTTGAATAATAGCTTAGCAAACTCTTTAGGATTTTTTAACGTAGCTGAGAGGCAGAGTATCTGTAAATTATTATTTAATTTTTCCAACAGCTTTAACAATCTCTTAAAAACATAGACCATGTTAGTTCCAAAAACTCCCCTATAAACGTGGAGTTCATCAACAACTAATAACTTTAAATTCTTTAAAATCCATAAATAGCTGTTATGGTTCCTCAATATTTGATAGTGAAGCATATCTGGCGTTGTAAATAGCACGTTTGGCTTATCCTTTAAAATTTCTCTTCTTTTTTTAATATTAACATCTCCAGTTAGTATCTCAGCTTTAACTCTTTTTTTAGTTATCTTATAAAATAACTCATTTTCTATGGAAAATTTTTCATATTGATTGTTTATCAAAGCCCTCGTTGGGTAAATTAGCAGATATCTGTCATTAGGATTTGATAAAAAGTTGTCAAATATGGTTAATCTAAAAATCTCGCTCTTTCCACTCGCTGTTGATGTTGTAACAACCACATCATTCCCTTTATATAAATATTTTAGAGCTTTAACTTGGTGAGTATATAGTTTAAATCCCAATGCATTAATTAGCCCATTAACCTCTTTATTTTTAAAATTGAAGTTAGAGAATCTCCCTTTCCTTTCAGGGATTTTGTAAATCTTTACAATTTCTTTTCCAATTCCTTTAAATACATCTTCCATAATAATCACTTGGTGGTGGGAGAATGGACATTATTGAGAAGTTAAAATCTTTAGGTATAACTATAGAGAGTTTGTTAGATACTGGAATGGCATTATATATTGGAGAGGAGGGGGAGAAAGATAAAGTTAAAGAAAAACTTAAAGACGTTTTGTTAAAGCAATTAAGTAATCCAAATGTATCAACTTTGTTGATTGCGGCAATTTTATTAGATAGAGAGGGTAAAGCTAACAATTTGCCATTCAATTATAACGAAGACCCGAATTATGTGTATGTCGATGAGGTCATTGGATTAGCCATAGCAAATGAGATTGCTGGAACTAAGGCAATATTTAACTTTAGATTCTATGATGCTAAAAAACCTGGGATAATTGGAGAGTTGGATAGAAAAGGCTTCATGTTTTTGGATGATGCTATAGCCGGTTTATTGGCTGGGTGTATGAGTAAGGTTTTTGAGCCATAGGTATATGTAAAAAACTTTTTTAAGTATTTAGCTTTATTTTGCGGCTGAGACAATTTTAATGATATCATTGTGCTTTAATTCATAATCAGCCCCAATCCTAATTTTCTTTTTTGCATCTATTGCATAAATAAATTTATCTCCCAATTCAGTATGCACTTTATAAGCTAAATCTCTTGCAGTAGTTCCTTTTTTAACTAAAAAAGCATCTGGCAGAACATTTCCTTGCTTATCTGAAAATTTATTCTCATCTTCAACCGGATAGACAACAATCATATTTAGTAAATCAAAGTATGCTTTATTTATGCATTCTTGAACTCCTGTTCCTCCATATTTTTCCAGAAACTCTTTTATATAGTCAAAAGCTCTTTTCATCTGCACATTTAACTTACTCTCATCAATTATCTCAAAGTCATTACCTTTCCTCTTTATAATTCCTGCCTTTTCAGCCCTTTTTAAAGCCAACTCTATCTCAGCAGATGTTGGAATAACTATATAATCTTCAAACTCTTTCTTTAATCTTTCAATATTCTTCTCTGCATCTGGGTGGTCTGCTTTATTCGCTGCAATAATCATTGGTTTTGAGATTTTTCTAAGCTTTTTAGCTAAATTTAATAAATCTTCTTCACTCCATTTAATTGGGCTTTCATCCATATCTCTAATAGCCATCTTTATATCATCTTCATCTATATTTAACCCACTTAGTTGGTCTTTTAAAGCTTTAACTATGTTTTTCTCTTGCTGAGCCCTTCTCGCCAATTTATCCCAATTTTTAGTTAAAATACTATAAATCCACATGTCTATCTCATTTAATAGGAATTTAACATCCTCAACTGGGTCGTAGTTGTCTGTTGGATTTCCCTCAGCATCTGTCTTTCCAGAGGCATCTACAACCAATATAAATGCATCTGCCTGCCTTAAATCATCTAAAAACTTATTTCCCATCCCTCTACCTTCATGTGCCCCTGGAACTAAGCCAGCAACATCTATAACTTCAACTGGGATGTATCTAACTCCATCTATACATTTTGAATTTCTTGGATTGCATTTTACTCCTAACTCTTTACATGGGCAGGAGCTTGTTATATAAGCAATTCCTTTATTTGGCTGTATTGTTGTAAATGGATAATTGCCTATCTCAGCAGGTTTTTCAGTTAAAGCGTTAAACATTGTTGATTTTCCTACGTTTGGTTTCCCTACTAAACCAATCATTGCCAAGTTATCACCATAAATTTTTGTTATTTTTTGATTTTTATTTTTTGAATTTTTTTGTAGTTTAAAAGAGGTATTGTGTATAATTATAAAACACTTTTGGGGGATGAATAATCATATTAAAATATATATATTACCTACGACTAAATTAACTTAATCACATTCAAAAGTTAAAGGTGTGTGGTGAAATAAATGCCATCTGAAAAAATTCAAGAGATAATAAATGAATTAGATAATTTAATGAATAGGGAAAGGAAATACATTGAGTTGGTTGCCACAGTTGAATATCTATTAAATTTAATAGAGCCATCAAAAAGAGAGAAGTTTAAAGAGGCGTTATATGATGCTGAGACCGTTGAAGATGTATATGAGCTTATAAAGGCAATAAAATTACAGCTTGGAATTCAGGGAGCAAGGAGGTATTTATTAACCTTAGAAGGACAGCAATAGCAAATGTTTTCTGTGTTAAAAAAATTTTTGATAATTTTTGTTATTTTTAAAATTTTTAATTAGATATTGAAAGAAGAATGATGCCAACAATTATGAGGACTATACCAATCATTTGGTATGTTGTTAGCGTCTCTTTTAAAAACAGTATTGATAAAGCCACTGTTATCGCTGGTCCTATTGATGATAATGGAACAACAATACTTGCCTTTCCTTTGTATAATGCATAATATAATATTAGAGAACCAATAACAACTAATATTGCCGATATTATAGCATAGCCAAGAATTTTTTGCTCAGTTATAATTATATTTTTATATTTGATTAATATGATTAAACATAGTATAATCCCAACTACATTTACCACTACCCATTGAAATAAAGGGTTTTTTTCACAAACAATTTTTGCAAAGAATGTTCCAACGCCATAAAACAATGCCACTAAAAGCCCCAATATTATGGCTATATCCATAATCTCACAAAAACTATAAGTTTAATTATAAATTTTTAACGAATTCTTTTAAAAGCTCCCATAAGCATAGGAGAAACTCCTATTGCGATACTTATAACACCTCCTCACTACGTTCGGAGGTGTAAATTAGCGAATTTCATTTATTAATTTTGATAACATTAACTATAAGTTAATCATAAATTTTTAACAAATTCTTTTAAAAACTCCCTAAATTCAGGAAGTTTCTCAGCTCCAATCTCTACATTTGCCTTTAACCATCCAAGAACATCCCCAATATCGTATCTTTTACAGTCAATCTCAATCCCTACAATATCCTCCTCCTTTAATAATAAATTCATAGCGTCTGTAATTTGCACCTCTCCCCCTCTTCCAGGAGGTGTTTGTTTAATTTTCTCAAATATTTTTGGGGATAAAAGATAAGCCCCTGTTATAATTAAATTTGAAGGAGCTTCTTCAACCTTTGGCTTTTCAACCATATTTTTTATTTTGTAAGCTCCATCATCTATCTCTTCCCCCTCAATTACTCCATACTTATGAACTTCTTCCTTAGGAACTCTCTCTAATGCAATAACTGAGCAACCGTATTTTTTATGGGCTTTTATTAAGTCCTTTACAATATTCTTGGAGTAAATTGTATCTCCAACCATTGCTATAAAGTATTCATCCCCAACAAAGTCCTCCCCATATGAGATGGCATCGCCCAAACCTTTCTGCTCTTTCTGCCTAACATAAAATATATTTCCTAACTTGTCAATTTCTTTAATAATTTTTAAAAGTTCATATTTTCCAGATTTCTCTAATTTGCATTCTAATTCATAATTCATGTCAAAGTGGTTTTCTATTGCCTGCTTTCCCTTCCCAGTCACAAACAAAATATCTTTTACTCCTGCTTCTACTAAATCCTCAACGACATACTGAACTATTGGCTTATTAACTACTGGAAGCATTTCTTTTGGCTGTGCTTTCGTTATTGGCAACAATCGAGTTCCAAAACCAGCTACTGGAATCACTGCTTTCTTTACCATTTTCCCACTTTAAGTAAATTTTAGTTAAGTTTAAATTATCCCCAATAAAATAATATTACATAGTTAGGTATAAATAGATTTGGTGGTATTATGAAAAAGTATTTCGAGGAAAGTGCAAATGTAAAGTTAAAATTTATTGAAGAAAATGAAGAGAAGTTAAAAAAAGCTATTGATGTTATATATAATGCATTAAAAGAGGGAAATAAAATCTTAATTTGTGGAAATGGTGGTTCAGCAAGTGATTCCCAACATTTTGCCGCTGAAATCGTAGGAAGGTTTAAATTGGAAAGGAAAGGTATGCCTGCAATTGCATTAACAACTGACACATCAATTTTAACAGCTATTAGTAATGATTATGGTTTTGACAGAATTTTTGAGAGGCAAGTTGAGGCGTTGGGAAAAGAGGGAGATATTTTAGTTGGAATATCTACAAGTGGAAACTCAGAGAATGTTATAAAGGCGGTTGATAAAGCTAAGGAAATGGGAATTTATACAATTGGATTGTTGGGAAAGAGTGGGGGAAAATTAAAGGATATTGTTGATTTAGCTTTAATAGTCCCTTCTAATGACACAGCAAGGATACAAGAGTGTCATCTGACAATTTATCATGTTATATGTGAAGAGGTTGAGAAGAGGTTGTTTGGTTAATTATAGCAATACTCTAATTGTTAAAAATCTTTTATTATTTAACTAAAAAATAGGTTATTTAAGAACAGTGGGGAAAATATGATAATTGGGGATAGAAAATTATTAAAAAGTATAGTTAGAGAATTAAAAAGCCAGAATTTAAAAATTGTCTTTACCAATGGCTGTTTTGATATACTCCATAGGGGGCATATTGAATATTTAAATAAGGCAAAAAAGTTGGGAGATGTTTTAATAGTTGGGATAAATTCAGATGAATCAGTAAAAAAGATAAAAGGAGATAAAAGACCTATAATTCCTTTGTATTCAAGAGCTTATGTTTTAGATAACTTGAAGGCAGTTGATTTTGTTGTCCCTTTTGATGAAGAAACCCCGATAGAATTGATAAAAATCATTAAACCAGATGTTCATGTGAAAGGTGGGGATTATAAAGAGGAGGATTTACCAGAGGCAGAGATTGTTAAAGGTTATGGTGGTGAGATAAAAATAATTCCTTTAATTGAGGGTTATTCAACAACAAAAATAATTAAGTGGATTTTAAATAAGTATAAATAAAGAGGGAGAATGATGATAATTGTTTTAGGAGAGGTTATGCTTGATAAATATACCTATGGAAAGGTTGAAAGGATAAATCCAGAAGCTCCTGTTCCAATATTAAATGTTGTTGAGGAAAGATATACCTTAGGAGGAGCTGGAAATGTTGCAAACAATATATCTTCCTTAAATCACGATGTGTTTTTAATAAGCATATTAAACCACGATGAGTTTGGGAAATGTATTGAAGAGTTATGTAATGAGAATAATATTAAATATTGTTTTGTTTCTGATGGGAGACCAACGATAGTGAAGCATAGATTTGTTGCTATGGGTTATAATCAACAGTTGCTTAGGGTTGATTATGAAAAAATTTATCCAATAAATGATAACTTAGCTAAAAAAATCTTAGAAGTTATTAAAAATCTCAATGGAGAATCAAAGATATTAATAATCTCTGATTATGCGAAAGGATTGATTACAGAAGAACTTATGGATGGCATAAAAAAAGAATTTAAGGGAAAAATCTTAGTAGATCCAAAACCAAAAAACATAGAATTTTATAAGGATGTTTATTTGATAAAACCTAATTTAAAAGAAGCTTCCCAAATTTTAGGAAGGGAGATAGAGAATAAAAATAATGAATTGGAAAAAGCTGGATTGGAATTGGTTGATAAATACAATTCAAACTTTGTTATAACAAGAAGTGAAAAAGGAGCTACTTTAATAACACTTGATGGAGACATCTTCCATATCCCAACAGAAGTTAAAGAGGTTCATGACGTTTCAGGGGCTGGAGATACATTTATTGCTGTTTTGGGTTATGCCTTAGATAAGGGTTATGATTTAGTTGATGCGGTTAAATTGGCAAATAAGGCAAGTTCAATTGTTGTTGGAAAGGTTGGAACTGCAACAGTTAGTTTAGATGAGTTATTTGGTGAGGAATAATTTTTTGGTGAGAATATGTCAAATATAACAATCAATGATTTAAAAAACTTAGCTATAAATGAAGATATTTTATTAGTAGAGGAAAGATTAGAGAAAAATTGAATTATTAAATCAAAAAATTGATTTTTGGATAAAGATTCTGATAATATTGATTATAATTTCTCCATTTATACCAGAAGTGTTAAAGAGTATTGGGCTAATATTAAGATAATTTTTTGGGATATTATGAATAAAGCAATTTTTTTAGATAGGGATGGGGTTATCAATAAACGACTAATTGGGGACTACGTTAAAAAAATAGAGGAGTTTAAATTACTACCAAAAGTTAGGGAGGCGTTAGTTGAATTTAAAAAAATGGGTTATCTGTTGATAGTTGTAACCAATCAGCAGGGAGTTGCCAAAGGTGTTATGACAGAAGAAGATTTAAAAGTTATTCATGATTACATGCTTAAATTACTGCCAGAGATTGATGACATCTTTTATTGCCCACATTTGGAGGGAACTTGCAATTGCAGAAAGCCAAGAAACGGTATGCTTTTAAAGGCAAGGGAAAAATGGGGTATTGACTTTAAAAAAAGTTGGATGATTGGAGATAGTGAAAGGGATATAATCTGCGGAAAGAGTGTTGGATGTAAGACAATAAGGATTCTTTATGAGGATGAAGAAACAGAAGCGGATTTTATTGCTAAAAGTTTGTATGATTGTGTTGAGATTATAAAAAATAGCGGTTAATATGCATAATTGGAAATAAAATAAAGAAGGTTATTTTATTTGGTTCTTATGCAAGAGGGGATTATAACGAAGAGAGCGATATTGACATTTTAGTTATTGGAGATATCAAATTAGATGATATTATAGATTTAGTTGTTGATATTATGGTTAAATACGGGATTTTAATCAATGTTATAATTAAAAGTGAAAATGAATTCAATAAATTAAGATATAGTAGTTTTTACTCAACAATTTTAAATGAAGGTGTTGAGATTTTATAAGGTGAAAGAATGAAGTTTTTTAACAGAGAAAAAGAGATGGAGTATATTTTACATATTTTAAATAGAGAGCCGGACGATATTTATTTTATTTATGGTCCTATAAATTCAGGAAAAACTGCCTTAATTAATGAGATTATTAATAATAGATTAAATAAAGACAAATATGTTGTATTTTACTTTGATTTGAGAGAGATTTTTATTTCAAAATATGATGATTTCATTGAAGTATTGTTTGAAGAGTATGAGTATGATAAAAAACCGACAGAAGTAATAAAAAGCTTAATAAAAGATATTCCTTCTTTGTATGGTATTCCTATTCCAAAAAATACTTTAGAGGAAATTTTAAAGAAAAAAACAACTAAAAATGTTTTTAGGTATATAACTAATGTATTAATGGACATTAAAAAAGAAGGAAAACAATCAATAATTATTATTGATGAACTACAAAAAATTGGGGATTTAAAATTAAATGGATTTTTAATCTACGAGTTGTTCAATTATTTTGTCTCCTTAACTAAGCATAAGCATCTATGTCATGTTTTCTGCCTAAGTTCTGATAGTTTATTCATTGAGAGGGTTTATAGTGAGGCAATGTTATATGGTAGATGTAAATATATTTTAGTGGATGACTTTGATAAAGAGACAGCAATAAAATTTATGGACTTTTTATCTGAGGAGATTTTAAATAAAAAACTATCTGATAATGAAAAGGAGTTAATATATTCTTATGTGGGGGGAAAGCCAAAAGATATAAAGTATGTTGTTGAAGAGAGTAGCATTAGAAATTTAAAAGAAGTTTTAAAGGAAATGCTTAGAGATGAGATTCAAAAATTAAAATATTTCTTAGAGGATGTTGAAGAAGAGGATAAAGAGCTTTACAATAAGGTTGTTGATGCATTAAGATTGTTTAAGGAAGCTTATGAAGTTGAAGATATAAAAATACCTAAGAAAATTAGAGAGTTTTTAGTTAAAAAGAATGTCCTATTTTTAAATCCACAAAAAGGGATTTTAAAACCTCAGAGTTATTTGGTTTGGAATGCGATAAAGGGATTGTTATAAAATATAGGTGATTTCATGAAAAAAGTAGATATCAAGTGGTGATTTCTATGAAATTCTTCAACAGAGAGAGGGAGATTAATGAGATACTTCGAATTTTAAATAGGGAGCCTGATGATATTTATTTTATATATGGTCCGTTAAACAGTGGTAAAACTGCTCTAATAAACCACATAATAAACAATGAATTGAAAAAATCCAATAAAAAATATGCTGTCTTTTATGTTAATTTTAGGGAGTATGATATTTCATCGATGGATAATTTTGTCGAGGCATTATTTGAGATAGACGAAAATTCAAAAGAAAAGACAATAAAATCGTATATAGAAAGCTTTACAAAGAGCGTAAATGATATTATAAATCTATACTATGGTATAAAAGTCCCAGAGCCAATATTAAATAAATTATTTGGAGAAAAGGAAAAAGGAAGATTAGTTTTTAAGTTTATTAGAGATTTGTTTATGAGTTTAAATAAGAAGGGAGTTCAACCAGTATTCATTTTAGATGAGTTGCAGATGATTAAAGATATTGTTATGAACGGTAAAAAGCCTTTGTTAAAAAGTTTATTCCAATTTTTGGTTTCTTTAACAAAGGAGAGGCACATAGCACACTGTCTTTGTCTAAGTTCTGATAGTTTGTTTATTGAGTATGTTTATAACACTGGAGAGTTGGAGGGGAGGGCTAAGTATCTATTAGTAGATGATTTTGATAAAGAAACTGCTTTAAAATTTATGGATTTTTTAGCAATAGAAGAAAATATTAACTTAACTAACGAAGATAAAGAGCTAATTTATTCTTATGTTGGAGGGAAGGCAAAGGATATAAAGTATGTTGTTGAAGAAAGCACATTTAAAGACCTAAGAGAGGTTTTGGACTTTATGCTAAACGATGAGATTTCTAAATTGGATATGTTTTTAGAGGTTTTAGATTATTCAAAACCAAAAATAGAGATTGGTAATAAAGTTATTGAGATTAAAAAAGAGGATATAATAAAGGCATTAAAATTATTTAAAGATGAATATGAAGTTAATAAAAAAGACATATCTTTGCCAGTTTATGTTTATCTAGTTAAGAAAAATATCTTATTCCTAAATCCACAAAAAGGAATTTTAAAGCCACAATCATTTTTAATCTGGAATGCAATAAAGAAGTTGGTATAAAGGTGATGGGTTGAATTATAAGGAGAGGGCTATAAAAGGCATTAGTTGGAATTTTTTGTTATTAATTTTGGCAGCACCAATTGGATATTTAGTTAGAATGCTCTATGCAAATGAAATTCCTAAGTTAGAGGTTGGTTTATTTTATGCTGTTTTGGACTTTTGCTGTATGGTTGCTATTTTTAAGGATTTGGGGTTAAGTGCGGCATTAGTTAGATATATTCCAAAATTTTTACATGAGAAGAGGAAGGATTTGGTTAAATCAGCAATAATTAGTGTTGGAATTTTGCAGAGTTCTGTTTCTTTGATTATAACAATTTTGATAATTTTGTTAGCTCCATTTATTGCTAAGTATTATATAAACAATCAAGGGCAATTTACCGGGCATTTGGATTTAGTTATTGATATTTTGGTTATTTTGAGTATTGGATATTGGTTTCAGAGTATTGTGGATATTATATCTAATTCTATACAAGGTTTTCAAAATCAAAAATACTTTGGAACAATAAATTTTGTTAGAATTTCTTTAATTTTGATTTTATCAGTAATATTTATTTACATATTTGGAATGCATAATGCTTTTGCTCCAACTTACGCTTACACCATAACTCCAATTTTATTAATTTTGATTTATGGCCATATATTTATTAAAAAGATATTTCCAGAATTTTTTAAAGAGAAGCTTTTATTTTCAAAAAAGTTGATTAAGGACTTGTTTTCTTATGGATTGCCTGTTATGTTAGGAAGTGCAGGAAGTTTGGTTTTAGGATATGTTGATGGGATTTGCTTAACTTACTTTACTGGATTAAATGCTGTTGCTGATTATAGAAATGTTGCTATGCCTACTGTTTCTATATTAAGTTATTTTGCCTCTGCTGTTAGCTCTGTTCTCTTTCCACTAAGTTCTGAGTTGTGGGAAAAGGGTTATAAAGAGGCATTGGGCTATGGAGTTGAGAGAATATGTCTATACTCTTTTGTTTTAGTTCTTCCAGTGGCAATATTAATGGCATATTTTCCAGAGGTTATTATAAATCTATTTTTTAATCCTCAATATTTATCTGCTGTTCCAGCTATAAGGATTTTAAGTTTAGGAACTATATTTTTAACTTTAAATAACATTGGATTTACAGTTTTAAATGGTATTGGGAAACCAATGTTATCTACTAAGATTTTATATTTTGGAGCTATTTTTAATTTGATGTTTAATATTTTATTGATTCCTAAGTTAGGAATTGTTGGAGCTTCTTTAACTACTGTTTTTGGCTATTTATTAATGTGGGTTTTGCAGGCATGGTATTTAAGTAGGTTTTTGAATTATTCATTTTTAATTAAAAAGTGGATATTATCACTTTTAGTTTCGATTTTTAGTTTAATTCCTTTAATATTAATAACGAAAATTATAAATAACATTATTTTGCAGTTAATTGTTGGGGGGGTAGTTTATTTTGGTATTTACTTAGTTGGAATATTAGGACTGAAAATAATTGACATTAAGGAAATTTTTAGTGTGATAAAAAATTTTAGGGGATTTAAATGAAAATTTCAGTTATAGGAACTGGTTATGTTGGTTTGATTCAGGCAGTGGGTTTAGCTGAGTTTGGTTTCAATGTTGTTGGAATTGATATTGACGAAACAAAGGTAAAACAATTAAATAAGGGAAAATGTCCGTTATACGAAGAGGGTTTAGAAGAGTTATTGAAAAAACATATAAATAAAAATCTAACATTTACAACTTCTTATGAACCGATAAAGGATTCTGATGTTATCTTTTTATGTGTTGGGACACCACAGGATAGAGATGGAAATGCTGATTTGAGATTTTTATTTTCAGCTGTTGAGAAGATAAAGGAAACAATAAGTAAGGATGATTATAAGGTTATTGTTATAAAATCAACTGTCCCAGTAGGGACAAATAGGAAGGTTAAAGAACTTTTAAGTGAATATAATGTTGATGTTGTCTCAAATCCAGAGTTTTTGAGGGAGGGTATAGCAGTATATGATTTTTTCAATCCGGAGAGGATTGTTTTAGGTTTTGAAAATTTGAAAAATAAGAAGCCAATAAAGATAATGGAAAGCATATATTATTGTTTCAAAGAGAAAAATATTCCTTTTGTAATAACAAATTGGGAAACAGCAGAGTTAATAAAATATGCATCAAATGCTTTTTTAGCGACAAAGTTATCTTTTATAAATGAGTTGGCAAAATTATCTGATAAAGTTGGGGCGGATATAAAAACAGTAAGTTATGCTATGGGTTTAGACCCGAGAATTGGAAATAAATTCTTAAATGCAGGAATTGGGTATGGTGGGAGCTGTTTTCCGAAAGATGTTAAAGCACTGATAAAACAATTTGAAAATAACAACATAGATCCGATATTAATTAAAGCGACTGACAAAGTTAATGAAGAGCAGATAAAGTGGTTTTTCGAAAAGATTAAAAACTATTATGGAGATTTGAATGGGAAAGTTTTTGCTGTTTTGGGATTGGCATTTAAACCAAACACTGATGATTTAAGAGAAAGTAGGGCTATAAAGTTAATTGATATTCTATTGGAAGAAGGTACAATAGTTAAGGGCTTTGATTATGTAAAAAAAGCAAGGGAAAATACCATCAATATGTATAAATTTGATAAGACAAAAGCATTTTATGGGTATAATTTATATATATTGGATGATTTGTATGAAACAGTTAAAGATGTTGATGGAATAATAATAACTGTTGAGTATGATAGGTTTAATAAAGAAGATTGGGAAAAAATAGCAAACTTAGTTAAAGAAAAAGTCATATTCGATGGGAGGAATATTTTAAATGTTGAAAAGATTAAAAAATTAGGATTCAGATATCATGGAGTGGGAAGATGAAAACAATATTGGTTACTGGTGGAGCTGGCTTTATTGGAACTAATTTAATAAAAAGATTATTAGAAGATAATAACAAAGTTATCTGCATAGACAATAATTATACTGGAAGGTTTGAGAACATAAAACAATTCTTAAATAATCCTAACTTTAAGTTTATTAAACATGATATAACAAAACCTATTAAAATTGAGAAAGAAATAGATGAGATTTACAACTTGGCTTGTCCTGCTTCACCTCCACATTATCAAAAAAGTCCAATTTTCACATTGAATACTTCTATCTTTGGCATAATTAATATTTTAGAGTTGGCAAAAAAACATAATGCTAAAGTTTTACATGCTTCAACTTCAGAAGTTTATGGAAATCCGTTAGAACATCCTCAAAAAGAGAGTTACTGGGGAAATGTTAATCCTATTGGACCAAGAGCTTGTTATGATGAAGGAAAAAGAGTTGCAGAAACTTATTGTTATGAGTATTGGAAAAGCTTTGGATTAGATATTAGGATTGTTAGAATTTTTAATACTTATGGTCCATATGTGGATCCAAACGATGGGAGGGTTGTTAGTAACTTTATAATTCAAGCATTAAAAAATGAGCCATTAACTGTTTATGGAGATGGAAAACAGACAAGAAGTTTTCAATACATTGATGATTTAGTTGAGGGAATGTTGAAATATATGGAAGTAGATAAAAATAAATTAGAAAATAAATTAAAAGATAAATTTAATTGGGATACTGTCCCTGTGTTAAATATGGGCAATCCAGAAGAATTTACTATCTTAGAATTAGCTTATAAGGTTTTAGAATTAATTCCCGAGAGTGAAAGTGACATTGTATTTAAACCACTACCAAAAGATGACCCAGTTAGGAGGAGACCGGATATAACGATGGCTAAGGAAGTTTTGGGTTGGGAGCCTAAAGTTAAGTTAGAGGAGGGATTGAAAAAAACTATTGAGTATTTTAGAGAATTATTCATTAGAAAGGGTGTTTAATATATTTTTTAAATTATATTAGATTATTTGTTATATCGAAGAATGATGTGACGTATTGGGGTTATATGGGTGATTAAATGTTGTTAGTAGATATTTGCCTATATGTGGATTTAAAGAGTGTTATTTTAAAAGGTAAGGAGTATAAACTTAGATAAATCTGAAAATGATTGGGAGATTAATTCAGACAATTTTAATTGCTATATTGATAATTATACTAATTTATGAAAATTTATTTTTGTATTTGAAAATATTTAAATATTAAAATAATTAATTATGAATTGAGAGAATAAAAAAATTCTGTACTTTTCTATATCTACAACATTTAATTCTAAATCTTGACATACTCTTATGAATCTTTTTAAGAGGAAATATCTTCCACTCCATAGCCTACTTTTAAAATTTACATTTTTTGCAATTTTTAACCACTTCAAAAATTATATTTTCTAATCTTTCACTCAATATTTTGTAATCATAATTCTGTTTTATATAATTCCTTAAATTTTTATTAATATATTTATGTTTATCCAACATTTTTAATATTTTGTGAAAATCTTCGTTATTATCTACTAATAATGCATATTTTCCATTAATGGTCTCTTTTTTAAAAGAACCGAAATTTACTGTAATTACAATTTTTTCCATAGCCATAAATTCTTTTAACTTACAAGAACTTCGTGTCAAATCAGTGAAATTTTTACCAACAGGAATCAAAGCAACATCCATTGCACTAATGTATTTAGGAATATCTTCATGTTTAACATATCCTGTAAATATAAATCTATCTTTTATCTCGTTCTTTTTAACATAATCTTTAAATAAGTTCAATCCACTTCCAAAACCTACAATCAAAAACCTGAATTTATCTAAAATTCCTTCTTTTTTTAATTTTATTGCACAATTAACAACATCTTTCCCAACAAAATTGTTATTTCCTAAATCATTGATATTTCCAACAAATCCAACGACAATTTCATCATCTTTGATTTTATACTTTTTTCTTATTTTTATCCTATCTTCTTTATATTTTTCAGGATTAAATAGATTTAAATCAACACCATTTGGAATGTATTCGATATCTTCTTCCTTTTTTCCTAAAAACATGGCAAGTTCCTTTAACTTATCACTAACAACAACAACTTTATCAGCATTTTTAACAGCCAAATATTCCCAATAACATAAATTCCAAGGTTTTGGTTTATATTTTGAAAAATCCACAAAGCAATCATCCCAATCAATTATTAGTGGGATTTTTTTAATTTTTTTAGCTAAAATTGCAGGAATTGAACTTGCAATTAATGGAGCAGAAGCATAAACAACATCTGGCTTAAATTTAGGATTTAAAACTTTAAGGCAGTTTTTTATAATTACTAATATTTTTCCAAACAAATTATTTGGCCAGTTATTTGGCTGAATTTTTATAATTTCAACATTTTCTAATCTTTCAGTTAGATTTTTTATTCTTATAGAGGTTGCATATTTTTCTGGTAATGCATATATAACTCCCAACTTTATTTTTTTCATTCTAATCCCTTGTAAGTTTGATTATGTTATTACTGATTTGGATGTTATAATATTTTTTTAAATTTAATTCTTTTGAGAGATTTTTAAAATCTTCAATTGAATAGTGCCATTCCATAACTATATTGTCAATGATATTAAAATTATCTTTTAAATCCCTTAAAACTTCAATTTCTGAACCTTCAATATCAAGTTTCAATATATCTATATGATTTATTTTGTTTTCTTCTATGAATTTTTTGATAGATATTGATTTCACAACCACATTCTTTTTTAAGTTTCCATTTTTATGAGATAGAACATCTCCAGCTTCTGAATAACTTATGGTAATTTCTCCTTCACTACCTACTGCATAAGGAAATATTTCAACTCCCTCTAAGTTACCAACATTCTTTTTTAGTAGTTCAAAAGTTTCTGGAACTGGTTCAAAGGCATATATTTTGCTATTTGGATAGAGTGTTTTAAAATATAATGTTGCCACTCCAATATTTGCTCCCAAATCGAATATTGTTGGTTCTGGATTGTTTAATTTTTTAATTCCATAAGTGTCTGTATAAAAAATTTCTAAAAGTAATGCTAAATGGGATATATATATTGGGATTAATATAAAGAGTATGTCCTAAAAATTTAAAATTTTCATCTTTATATTTTAAGGTAAAATTTAGCATTTCAAAGAAAACTATTTTAAAGAAGTTAAATGATAACTTTATTTTCATTGTTTGTGGATATAATTTTGAATTAATTGGATATAATGCCTTTTTTATAGCATTTTGAATGTTCATTTAATCACCCTTTTAGCTTTCCATTTTCCATATCTACTTGCTAAAACTGAAATAATAAATAACATAAATATATCAAATTTTAAATCCTTTAAGATTTTCAAAGGTATATCGTATTTTGGTTTTGCATTGTATTTATCCTTTTCTTTATCAGTTTTTAATACATTTTCCCATTTTTTTGAAAAATACACATTTCCAATTCCTCTTGCTACTTGTTGTCTCCAGAATCTTTTGAAGTTATAGTCCTGTATATGAATTGCCTTTAAAGGAATAAAGGCAAATTTATAACCTTTTAAAGCTACTCTTAATTTTAAATCAGCATCTTCCCCAGCAGCAACAGGAAACGTTTCATCAAAATAACCAACCTCTTCAATGACTTTCTTTTTGTACGCTGCATTACAAGTTACAACACCAAATGTTTCAAAACCTCCAATATATGGCCCATTAGGCATATTATAAACTAATCTTGACATGTATGCTTCATACTTTGCAAAAATATTCTTTTTTATCATTTCTTCTGATGCTTCTATATATCCTCCGACTGCAACAACTTCGGGATATTTTTCAAAGACCTTTAAAAATTCTTCAATCCAATTGTTTGGGACAATAACGTCATCATCTGTAAAAAATATTACTTCCCCTTTTGCATTTTTAACTCCTAAATTTCTCGCTGCTGCAGGACCTTTATTATTTTGTCTGAATATCCTTAAATTTTTTATTTCTTTCTGTTTTTCTTTTAAAAATTCATAAGTTCCATCTGTTGAACCATCATCCACTATAATAATTTCATAATCTTCTTTTGGATACGTCTGATTTTCTAAGGCATTTAGACATTTTTTAAGCTTGTCTTTTCTATTGTAGGTTGCAACAACGATAGATGCTTTCATGGATTTCACCAATAATGTTAATCACCAAATTCTCTTATATTTAGTTCTCGATAGTCCATCTGTTTTCCTTTTTTGCATTTTATCAGACATCCATAGTATTTGCTAAATCTAAATAGTATCTTTATTGGGGTTTTACTTAATATGATATCAAGCTTTATGAATAAAGGGTATAAGTCTATTCCAAAGAATTTTCTAATATTTTTAAGTATAAAATTAAATCCATAGGGGGATATTGTAATAAATAACCCTCCTTTATAAATAAAATCTTCAATTTGAAATCCACAATATTTTAATAACCTTTTAATTGTTTTATCTGAATGAATTCTTACATGATATTCTGCACCATCACTATAAAAAGGTACAGTAACTATTAAAATGCCATCATCCTTTAATACTCTTCTAATTTCTTTAAGTGCAATAAAATCTTCAAATAAATGCTCTAATACTTCTGCAATTATTACAGCATCAAATTCTTTATCATTAAATGGTAATCCTCTCGTAACATCTGCTTTAACATATGGGTAATCTTTATGTTCTGCAATATCTACATTTACAACTTTTTTACCTTTTAAAGTTAGGTAAAAATAATCCCTTCCATCACCACTTCCAACATTTAAAATTTTATTTTTATCTTTGACCCAATTATAAATAATATAAGCATGGAAATACGATCTAAAATCATTTATAACCCTTAAATAAACTTTTTCTTGAATTTTTGAATACAAACTCATTTTCTCACACCTTCCAAAACCATTTTAAAGTCGAATAATACAGGTCTAATAAAACCTAGGAGCCCATTTATTATATATTTTATTATATTAATATTCTATTTAAAATCAAAACCGTTCTTTAATCTTCACCCATATAAATAAAAACTACTTTGTTTAATTAATAATTAATAACTTATATAGTAAAGTGTCGAAGTATATTTGTTCATATCGAAGAATGATGGTGGCGTATTGAGATTACATGGGAGATTAGATGTTGTAGTAGATATTTGCCTATATAAAGAATGCTATTTTAAATAGGTGATGTATTATGAAAAATAACAATAAAAATAGATTCCCAAAAAAATATCATGAAAATTATGTAGGTGTTATACCCGACATTGAAAATACATATCCAAAAGAATTTTTTGAATATATAAAAAAGTTACCAAAAGGAGCTAAAATTTTAGATATTGGTTGTGCAGCGGGAGGATTTTTTGTTGCGTTATCTAAAATTAGAAATGATTTAGAATTTTATGGTATTGATATAGCAGATGTAGAAGAATTATTACCAAAAGATTTAAATATAAAGTTCTATAGAGTTAATGTAGATGAAGAGCCATTACCTTTTCCAGATGATTACTTTGATTTAGTTCATACCCAACAGGTTTTTGAGCATTTGTATTACCCACAAAGAGCGATGAGTGAAATAAAAAGGGTATTAAAAAAGGATGGTTTATTATATATAGGAGTCCCATCAACTTTAAGAATTTTTCTACCAGGGAATTTAAATTTTTGGCAAGATTATACACATGTTAGGCCTTTTAATAGGGCATCATTAAGAAGATTAATTGAAGAAAATGGGTTAAAAGTTATTAAATTATCACGAATGAGAAATAGAAAATCTGTTAAAATATTTTGGTATTTAATATTTGTAGATTTTTGGACTTTTGTCCATAATGTTATTGGGGTTAATTTACAAGCTTTAGCAAAAAAATAATTAAACTGTGTGATATTATGGACCATCGATATAATAAGTGGGAATTGTTAAAAATAAAAATAAAAAATACTTATATTTATTACCTAATATCAAAAGCATTATATTTTTTAAAAACATATCCTAAGTATTTGATGCAAGAAATAGTTTATGACCATAAATTAAAATCATTAAATAAAGTTTTAATTGTTCTCAATAATGAAAATTTGGGAGATTGTATAATTAAGTTGTTTGTATCACTACCAATTATAAAAGAAATAAATAAAAATGCTGAAATTTATGTAAGTATTGACAATCGATGGAAAGATTTGATTGAAATATTTGACTATAATTATAAAAATGTCTATCTTTTTCATCAAAACTTAGATATTGATTTTGATATTGCCATAATACTAACAAATATACATAAGTTAGATTTCCTCAACGATATTAATACAAAACATAAATTAGTATTGTTCCATCCCTATAATGCAGATGTGTTCCCAAAAGATAACTTAATTCTAACTCCTCCTCATTATGAAAGAAATTATAGTAAAAAATACAAAAAAGTTTATTTTGCATATGAAGAAATTACTAATACTTTAATAAAATCATTCAAAAAATTAATTAAAAATCAATGTAAGTTTGACAAACTTCCGTATATTACTTTATCAAAAGATGAAGAAGAAAAAATACTAAATAAATTTAATTTGAAAAGAGATGAATATATAATAATTAGCATATTTGCCGATAAGATTGGCTCTCCAAAAGAGTGGGTTAATAAATATTGGGTAGAGTTAATTGATAGAATACAAACTAACTTTAACAGCGTCAAAATCGTTCTTGTTGGAAATAAAGACTTACCTAAAGAATTTAAAAATATTATAAATAACGAAAATATAGTAAATTTATGTAAAAAAACATCTATAAAGGAAGTTTTTTATATAATAAAAAATTCGAAGTTGATTATTACTGTAGAGACAGGAATCCAACATATAGGCTTTATATTCAATAAACCACAAATAATAATTTGCGGCCCAAGTGTTCCTTTTTTAATGAAAAAAAATAAAAATTATTATTTAATTAAAAATTTCAATGTTTGTCATACCTGTGAATCCTTAGTTTGCTATAATAAAAAATTCAAAGAATGTATGTTCTCCATCACTCCAGAAAATATTTATAAAATCGTTAAACATTATACATGGGATTAAAATGAAAATCTTAATAATTGCACTCTCAGGAATTGGAAATTTGATTATGGCGTTTCCAATGATACAAATGCTTAAAAAGAACTATCCTAATGCAAAAATAGATTTTTTAGTAGCACCAAGAGGTACCAAAGAAATTTTAGAAAATCAACCTTTTGTAAATAAAATTTTTGTTCTTAAATCACACTCTATAAAAGATATATTCCTAAATGATGAAACTAAGAATTTAATAACACAATTAAAATTAAACAACTATGATATTGCGATAACTATTTATCCTTCACAAGGTATTTTTTCGGCCCTTTTAATGAAGTTAATCAATGCCAAAGAAAGAATTCAACATAAGTATAATTTTAAAATTTTTAAAAATATAAATTGGTTTTTGACATATTCTCCAGAAATAGAAAATAAACATAGCGTATTTATAAACTTAGATTTAATAAAAAATTTAAATATTGAATATGATAATAATGATATCCAGTATTCATATCATTTAGCTGAAAAAGAAATTGAATTTGCCAATAAATTTTTAAAAGAGAATGATTTAATTGATAAATTTATTATTGGAATTCATCCCGGTGGAAAAAATGATATGACGTGGAAAAGATGGGATATAAAAAACTGGCAAAAATTAATCAGCTTATTTAAAAATGATTATAAAAATAAAATTAAATTTTTGGTATTTTTAGGTCCTGATGAAATTGAATATGAAAAATATTTTAAAAATTTTGAAAATGTTGTTGTAGTAAAAAATATCCCACTAAAAGATACAATTTCATTAATAAGTAAGTGTGATTACTTCATTAGTAATGATAGTGGTTTATCACATTGTGCTTCTTTATTTAACATTCCTCAAAGTGTGATCTTTGGAGGGACGAGTTATATTCACATAGCTCCTTTTTCATCTAATGTTAATATAATAACTCCTCCCAATTATGAAGTATTTTATGTTCCATACTTTGGGTTTATTAAAAATCCAAAAAATTTACTGATAAATTTGAAGCCAGAGGATGTGTTTGAATCTATAAAAAAACATATAAGTTCATTAAACTTGCTTCAATAATTTCATAAATTCATTATAATAATTATATTTTTCTAATTTTAGTTCTTTCAATTTACTTTCATTAAACTTTTTTATTTCCATTACAAAATTTTCAACAGTTGGCTCGATATAAACCCCACATTTTAACCAATCTATAACTTCAGGGATTCCTCCTCTATTGCTACCAATAACATAACATCCATTATATGCCCCTTCTAAAACAACCCTGCCAAATGGTTCATACCAAAGAGAAGGGACTAATAAAATATCTGATGCTCTATAATAATGTCTAAGTTCCGAAATTGGCAAATGTCCAAGATAAATTATGTTATTCCATTTATTTTTTAAAAATAAGCCTTTTAACACCCCATCTCCAATAACAATAAATAAATAATCTTTTAATTTCTCAGCAATCTTAGGAATTAAGTGAGCTCCTTTTTTTTCTGTTAAACTTCCAACAAATAAAACAATCTTCTTATCTTCCGGTAAATTTAATAATTTCCTTGCTTCTTCTTTAGATAAATTTGAAATAATATCATTGGATATAGGATTGTATAAAACTTCTATTCTATTTTCGTCAGCTCCTAAAATATTAACATATTGTTGTCTAACAAATTTGCTTATTGCAATTAGTAAATTAAAAGATGATAATCCATGCAGATTATTAACTCTTTTTCTCATTTCAATAAGTAGTAATCTATTAACAAACCCCTTAGCATCCATACAACTCTTTAAGTTGTTTTCTGAACATCCACAGCAAAGATTACCTTTATTGTTTAAACCTCTATTATAACAAAATAAACTAAAATCTCTTAAATGAGCAATTTTTTTGGCAGATGTCTTTATATTATTTAAAGCTAAAATAGATTCTAAATTATTAGCGTGAATTACATCAAACTCTTCTTTTTCTAAAATTTTTTTAATATTTTTTTTAAGCTCATAGGATGAATATTTGAGGTATTGCTCCAAAAGTAAGTAAAAAATGGGTTTTGTTTTTTTATATATTTCATGGGATGTTTTTTCTCTTTTTTTGAATAAAAAACTCCTAAAAGATTTAAATCTTATAATTCTTAAATTATCTTTTTTCCCAATTTCAGTTTTAAATGAGCTATAATTTGGAGTTAAAACTACAACTTCATGACCATTTTTTACAAGTTCATCCACTAAGATTTTTAAACTTATCTCAGCTCCTCCCATAACAAAGGGAGGAAAATATTCGGCAACAAATAGAAATTTCATAAAAACCACTCATTTAATATATTTATTTTTCTTTAACCACTTAATATAATCTTCTACTGCTTTTTCAAATTTCCATTCTGGTTTGTAGCCTAAATATTTCTTAGCTTTACTTAAATCTGCCTCCGTATGTTCTTGATAAAATTCTTTATATGGGTTATCGATATATTCGGGTGTGTAATCAAATCCTAAAACCTTGTTTAAAACTTCTATTATATAATTAAAGCTAACAGCCCTTCCACTACCAACATTTACAATACAACTTTCCTTAGCATCCATAGCTAATAAGTTAGCTCTAACAACATCTTTAACATATACTTGGTCCCTCTTCTGTTCCCCCCATTTGAAGATTTTTGGATTTTTTCCTTCAATCATTTGCTTTGCTAATTGCCAAATCATAGATGCCATTTTTCCCTTATACTGTTCTCTTGGTCCAAACACGTTAAAATATCTTAATCCAATTATATGAGCATCTGGATATTTTTCCATGTATTTTTTTGCTATACAATCACAAATCCATTTTGAAAAGCCATAAATATTGTTTGGCTTTCCTGCATATTCTTCTTTTTGTGGTGCTGGGGCATTTCCATAAGTCGCAGCTGATGAAGCATAGATAAATTTAATATTATTTTCAATTGCAAAATCTAAAAACCTTCTAAATCCTTCTGTGTTAATCTGCATCATTAATTTTTGGTCTTGAATAGTAGTATCAGTTATTGCCGCCTGATGAAAAATAATATCTACATCCCTAAACCTATTTAAATCAACATCTAAAATACTTTCAGTTACAACATCCCCCTCGAATCCAATGAGATTTTTGAAATGCCCCGATGAAAAATCATCTAAAACTATAACTTCATAACCTCTATCTTGTAATTCCAAAGCTAAATTAGAGCCAATAAATCCAGCTCCACCAGTAACCAAAACCTTCATCATTTTCACCAAATTTTGTATTTATCATTGTGATACTGTATTAATGATAATATTTAAAAGTTCTTCAACTTCTATTTTATCTGTACATTTCTTTTTATAAGGGCAAGGATTTGGGCATCTTCCCCACAAATCATAACATGGATTACACCCAACTTGCTTCCAAATATATTTACTCTTTTTATGTAATGGAGCTTTCTCAGAAGGATGTGTTGGGCCAAAAATGCTCACAACTTTTTTATTAACTGCTGCTGCTAAATGCATTGGTCCGCTATCATTACAAACAACAACATCACATTTTTTTAATAAAGCAGCACTTTCTTTTAAAGAAGTTTTTCCTATGGCAGAGACACATTTAACTTCTTTTAAAATTTCATCTTCAATTTCTTTATCCGTCTTCCCCCCAATTAATAAAACCTCAAACCCTCTTTCTTTCAATTTTTTTATCAATTCTTTATATTTTTCAATATCCCATCTTCTTAAATCATCATCTCCAACTCCAATATTTCTTGCTCCTCCTGGACATATCCCCACAACAACTTTGTCATTTAAATTATTCTCATTCCAAAATCTTTCTGCAAATTCTAAATCTTTCTCATTTAAAAATATTTCCATCTCCCAATCTTCATAATTTGGTTCAATTCCTAATCCTCTCAATAAATCCAAATAATAAAAAATTTCATGCTTCCTTCCGAAGTAAGGGACTTTATATGTCAAAAACTTTCCCTCACCACATCTATCAAAGCCTATTCTTTTTTCAATTCCAAATAAAAAAGCAGTTAAATTAAAAATCCAATGTTTATCCAAAACAAAAATCACATCATAATCTCTTTTTCTAATTTTAAAAATCAATTTTATCCATTCTTTAAAGTCCTTTTCAAAAAATATCTTTTCATCAAATTTAATTATATTATCTAAATGTTTGTTTCCTTCTAAAACTCTATAAGAATGTTTCCCGATTAAATAATCAATAGTAGCATTTTTAAAATTTTTTCTTAGTTGTCTTATTAAAGGTGTTGTCATTAAAGTGTCTCCTATAGCTCCGATTTTAAATAATAGGACTTTCATTTTTTCACCATATTTAGAACAACATTATAAACATCATCTACTTCAATCAAATCCATACATTTTCCATTTAACTTACACTCTTTAAATTCACCTTTATGGACATTTATACATGGAGAACATTCTAAATTCCTCGCTTTATATATGGCAATATTCCCTTTACCAAAAGGAGCAAATCTTTCAGGTAAATTTGGCCCAAACAAGCCAATTGTTTTGGTTCCCATAGCAGCACTAAAATGCATAGGTCCAGTGTCATTGGAAATAAACACTTCAAACTTAGTCAATAAATAAGCAAACTCTCTTAAATTAGTTTTACCTGCAAAGTTAAATACTTTATCTTTAAATTTTTTATCAACCAAATTTAAAACTTTCTCATTTACTTCATAATCTCCTTTACTTCCAGTTAAAATAATATAAAATCCATCTTCAACTAATTTTTCAATTAATTTAGCAAACTTCTCTTTTTTCCAACTTCTCCACGGTGCTGTTTCAGCAGTTCCGCAATGGATACCAATTAATTTTTTATTATCCAAGTTATATTCTTTCAACAGCTTATTAACGTTTTCCTCATCTTTTTCTGTATATTTTAAAGGAATCAATTTTTCTGGTTTATAATTAATGCCAAATGGTTTTAACATATTACAAAAATTATAAACGGCATGAATTTTGTCGTTATATTCAATTTTGAAATCATACAACTTATCTCTAAAAAGTCCTTTAAATCCAATAACTTTTTTTCCTAAAAACCAACCCAATATAGCTGATATATTAAGATACGGCTCTGTATCAATAACAACATCGTATTTTTTAAATTTTTTAATTACGCTAATAAAATCTTCTAAATCAACAATTTCATCAACAAAATCAACATTTTCAAAAACTCCTTTGCTTCTTTTAGTTACTAAAACAGAGATATTGTAGCCTTCTTTTTTTAATCTTTTTATCATTGGGAGTGTTAATAAACTTTCCCCCAATGTCCATAATCTAATAATTAAAATATTTTTTGGATTTTTTTCTTCTTTTTTATAGATTTTATTAAAAATAGATAAAAAGGTTATTATAAGATTTCCAAAATACCTATCAATATTCCTTAGAATTGAAATTTTATTCATGATATCCCACGTTTGTATATTAAAAAACTCATAATTAACAAAGTAATAACTATTAACCCAAAACTTATTGGAGTTTTAGTTTGTGGCTCATTTATATAAACATCTTTTAAGGTATAATAGGGATGATAACTCTCATTTCCAATTAGATTTACAGCTTCAACTTTTAAAATGTTTTTTCCATCCTTTAAATAATTTGTTATATCTATTGTGACATTTTTCTTATATGCGGGAGAGGCGTCATTGGAATCGTCAATTGTATATATCAAATTTCCATTTAAATAGATATTTATTTTCATATCTTTATTTATATTACCGTAATGGACAAAACTAAGTTTATATGAATAGTTATCAGCTTTATTAATTTTAAACGTTACTGTTTTCACAGGGGTATTTTCATTAACTTTTATATAATCAAAATAATAACCAAAACTACTACTTAAAAATAAAAGAAATAAAAGAAAAATTGTTAGTATCAAATATTTATATTTTTTCATCTTCCCTCCCCCACTATTTCCCAAAATTTATCTTTTTTCCAGTTACCAAAATATACATACTTACCTTTTAAATTTAAATGATTTAATGTTAATTCATCTTTCAAATAAATAAGCTTAGGGACTTTTGCATAGACGGAAATATCTCCCCCATCTACAAATATAAATAACGGCTTCATAAAATCAACTTTTTCAGAAGAATAGGCAATATTAACCAATGTTGGATAATACTTTAATTCAATTCCTTCCCCAAATAAGCCACTGATTTTATCCCAAAATGATTGTTTAATATAAATATACTGACATTCAAAGTTTTTATCATTAAATTTTAGGTTAAAGTAATTTATCTCATAAATATTTAATTTTTTCTTAAATAAGATTATTTTCTTTGCTAATTTTTTCTTATACTTTTTAACATCTCCTTCATTGGGCAATTCTCTATTGATTATTAGTTTTTTAACTTTATTTTTCTTGCCGATTTTATACAGCCCATTTAAAGCAGAGACATACTCTTTTAAACAAACTCCTTTAAAATAATATTCCTTCCCAAAGATTAAATAGGGAATATAGCTTATATATTCCTTAGGAACGAATTTTAAACATCTTTTTAGAAATTCATTGCCTAATTTTATTTTTTCTTTATAACTTAGAGAGTTTAATGTATCTCTTGGATTTATTTTAATGCTTTTTAAAAATAAAATGCTCTCCTTCTCTCTCCTAAATACAGGAATTTCATTAAAAAATAATAAACTTTTAAATAATGGATAGTTTTTCCCATAAAACAATAAATCATCTTTCTCAATAATGCCAAATTTTTTAAAATCTAAATTTTTAATTTTCTCAAACTCATTTAAATAAGTTAATTTTAAGATATAAGCAAAATCTTTGCCATCTTCACAATTTAATATAACCTCATCACAAAGTTCATCAAATGCCATAAAATCCACTTAATCTTAACCTTCTGTAAGCCCTATCTCTTTAAATTTATGAATTGGCTCTTTTCAAAAGGACTTTTTGATGTCAAAAGACACCAGTGTGCAATAAAATATCTATCCCTGTGAAAGTCCTTTTCCAGTTATATACTCAAAGATTTTATCAACATCAATCCTCTCATCCTCTTTATCAATCTTATATTTTTTAAAATACCTTATTACATTCCAAATATCTCTCTTTAAATAAAACTCAGCGTCTGGATGATATTTAGGCACTGCCTGAGGCCAATCAATAATAACGAAATCCTCACTCTCATCTAATAAAATGTTGAACTCACTTAAATCCCCATGTATGTAGCCAATTTCATAAGCTTTTTTAATCTCCTCAATAATTTTCCAAAACAAGTCCTTAATCTCATCCTTACTCATAAATTCTGATAAGTCCAATCTCTTTAACTCTTCTCCAACAACCTTACCCATAATAATGGCATGTCTATTCCACGCTATTGGCTCAGGAACTTTAACTATTGGAAATAACTCGTTTAAAATCTCAAACTCTCTCTCAGCCGTTAATCTTGAAACATAGAGCCAACTTATATGATGCTTATCAGCTAAATACTCCCTGTATCTCTTCCCTCTTGTAAAGCAAGTCCTCCCATGCTTGTGGAATTTTAAAACTGCCTCTCTCCCATCACCCAGTAAGACGGTATAAACATCCCCCTCCTTACCAACCCCCAACTTATTACCTATGGCTTTCAAGATACCCTTTTTAACAAATGCATTTATTGCAAGAGCATCATAACCCCCCATTGAAACAGCATAACCATAAGTGCTTCTCACAACAAATCCAAATTTGTTCAATCTCTTTAATCTATACAACACATCCTTTTCTGGCATCTTCGCCTTTCTAACAATCTCATCCAATGGCACCCACTCGTGATGTCTCATTGATATTTCTATAATTTTTAATATTTTAAAGTCATCATCTTGTGCCTGTCTTAATGCTTCAATTAGTTTTTTAATTATGATTATCCCCTCCTTATTGAATTTTTTAATTTATTTTAAATTAAATAATAGTTTTATCAACTCAATAGCATTTGGATTTGTTAATATATAGAGCAATATTAAAATTACCATTAGTTGTCGCTAAGAAAGCACCGACCTTTAGGGCGGTGATGAATTCTTAAAAATCAGAGATTTTTAATCCCTCCTCGCTACGCTCGGAGATAGGAGAGGCGGGTGGGACAAGCATTAGTTTTATATACTCGAAACAGAATACTAACTATTGCCCCTAGTCCACGTTATTATGGATGGGATTCAGGCGAAATCAAGGATTTCGCTACCCAAAGCTTCGCTTCGGTCTCGAAAATCCTGCCGCTGGGGGCTAATGGTTGGGAGAAGGTAGCCCCGAGTCCCGTAAGGGATAGGGGTAGTGGCTTTGGCGGAGCCGGGGAGGGTGAGGTTTTAAACCTCTGCTCTCCCGAAACTCCGAGCTTTAGCTCGGAGAGCCGTCATAAATCCAACTGTCATTTTTTTTGTCTAATTGGTTAAATCTATTATCAACATATCTTAATATTTCTTCCTTCATCGCCTTCATTTCTCCCCTTAATCTCTCTTCCACTAATAAAATATCATCTTTTGTAGCCAATTCTTTCCTTAACTCATCTTTTAGTTCATTTTTAATAATTATTTTTTCTTCTTTAAACATATTCTATTATCTCATTTTGTTTAATGAACTCCTCAACTGCCTTATATAACTCCTCCGCTTTTTTCTCATCCTTAACATTTTTATAAATTAATCTCATATAACTTAGCATAGGCAACTGCCATAAAATCACCAAAGTTTATAAAACCTCATAAAATCTAATTTTTTGTTATTTAAATATTTTTAATATAAATTGTTTTTAAATTTTCCTAACCAAACTCTCAATCGTCTTAACATTAGCCATTCCTTTCCTCTCCGTCTCTTCCCATTCATTTTCTGGGATTGAATCAGCCACTATTCCAGCACCAACTTGTATATACCCCTTATTCTTTTTAATTACAAATGTTCTGATAGTTATAGCTAAATCCATTAAATCATCCCATCCAAAATAGCCAACTCCCCCGCCATAAGGTCCTCTCCAAGTTTTTTCCAACTCTTCAATAATCTCCATCGCCCTAACCTTTGGAGCCCCACTCAAAGTTCCAGCTGGAAATGTGGCTTTTACAGCTAAGAACGAATCGTAATTATCTTTTAACTCCCCAACGACATTACTTACTATATGTTGAACATGGGAGTATTTTTCTATTGTCATAAAGTCGGTAACTTCAACAGTTCCAAACTTTGATATCTTTCCAATATCATTTCTTGCCAAATCTACAAGCATAACGTGCTCAGCTCTCTCTTTTTCATCACTTAATAGCTTTCTCTCCAACTCTTTATCTTCTTCTTCTGTTTTACCCCTCCTAATTGTTCCAGCTATGGGTCTTGTTATAACCATCTTTTTATTGTTTATATAATCAGTTCTAACCAAAATCTCTGGTGATGAGCCAATAATCTTCCTCTCTCCAAAATCTAAATAATACATATATGGAGAGGGATTTATTTCCCTAACCTTTTTGTAAATTTCTAATTTGTCTAAATTATCTAAGTCAATCTCAATTCTTCTTGATAAAACCACTTGGAAAATGTCCCCAGCAAAAATATACTCCTTAGCTTTTTTAACTGCCTCAATAAACTCCTCCTTGCTCATGTTGGATTTTATTTTTGAATCCTTGTTAAAATTCACATTATTATTTTTTCTTTCTTTTTCATTTTTCTTTATCTTTGCTGTCCTAATGATTTCTTCAAATTCTTTAATTTTCTCCTTACTTTCAGCTATTAAATTAATAATCTTTTCCTTTAAATCAAATGATATAAAGTCCTTAACAATAAAAAACTCTGCATCTGGAAATTTTAAATCATTTATTGGTTTTGGGTAGATATTTGACAAGTCAATCCAGTATCTAATAATATCATAACTTAAATATCCTACTAAACCTCCTTTAAATCTTGGTATTGGTTGAATATTGGATATATCAATATATTTAAGATATTCATTTCTAACTTCTCTTAAAGCATCTAATGGACATTCATATTTCCCTTCTAAATCTTTGGCTTTATCTCCAAATTCTGTAAAGCTTTCGACTTTTAGCTCATTTTTTTTAAATATTACTTTCCCTTCCGCCTTTCCTAAGATTGAATATCTCGCAACCTTTGGAACCCCTTCGGCTGATTCTAATAAGAAGGTATTTTCCCCTCTAATTTGCTCATAAACATCCAATGGGGAAACATCCATTTTTATTCTTTTAATTATCATTAAATCACCTATTATCTAAAATCTCTTTTATGGCATGCCATTCTATAATGGATGTGGGTTTTATTATTCCATTTATTACGTCATAAAATAATATTTCATTTTCTACTAAAAACTTAAATTCTTTTATTAACTCCCTCTTAATAATCTCATAGTCATTGACTTTAATCTTATCTCTAAATTTAATTAAAATTTCATATATTTTATTTTCATCTAAATCATCTGGCATATTTGCTATTAAAAACCTCAACCCATCTGCTTCAACATTAACCCATTTTTTTATGGTCTCTTCATCTGACAAGCCAAGTTTTTTATTATTTATCAGTTGGGAGATTTCATAAGGTAAGGATAAATAATTTAAACAATAACTTATTTCCTCCTCACTAAATCCTTCCTCTTTTAAAATATTTTTTATAGTTTCCTTACTTAACCAGTCAATTAAATAATACTCAGAAGCATTTTTTAATGTTGAGTTTTTGTATATTTCTTCAATAAATAAAGTATCAGAAGTTAAACAAATTACATGGCAGAAATGTCTTACTTTGGTTAGATGAACAAAGAGGTTGAATAATTCATTTAATAAAGATTTTCCTTCGTTGAAGTAAATATTTTTTAATTTTTGTAATTCGTCTATAACTAAAACTGGCTTTTTATTATCTTTAATAACTGCTTCAATTCCTTCATAAATCCTATCAAATACGTCATTTAACTTTATATTATTAAAATCAAACTTCTCCTCAACACCAAACTTAAATATCTTTAAGTTAATTTCTAATTTGTTTAATAAGTATTTTTTATCTCCTTTTTCAAAAAATATATTTAAAAACTCTTCTTTTGTTGGAGTAGCATACCTCCTCAAATCATAATAGAAAAATACTAAATCATCATTATTGGATAATTCTTCAATAACCCTAAGCATTACTGTTGTTTTACCAGATGACTTAGGACCATAAACGAATAAAATAGAGTTTGGTTCTAATTGGACATAGGTTTTTAAATAGTTAAGTTCTTTCTCCCTATCATAAAATCTCATATTATCACCAAAGGGTTAAAAAAATTAAAGAAAATTTATTCATCCTTCTTAGGCCAAGTTATTAATTGAGGAACTTCTGGCAACTTCTCAATTTTTTTCTTTATTATTGGATGCCAGTCATCAAAATCAAACCCATATTGAGCTAAATAACCAACAACCCACCTTGTTATTCCATATCCAGTGCAACCAGTCCAAACCTTTCTTCCTTTATAGTCCTTAATTCTAAATCCTTCAACGAAGTGTGTTCCATGCACATTTGCTGATGTAACAGCAACCCCTTTCCTTTCATCTTTTATATGTGGTAGCCACAACCTCATCTCATACTTTGGAACTTCTGGGAATTCAATTCCTCTATCTTCCTTCTTCCTTCCCTCCAAATAAAATGGGTCATCTCCAACCTCAACCCAATACTCTAAATCAAGTTTTTGAGCTAACTTTTCAGCATATTTTAATGTTTTGTCCCTTGTTTCTTCAACAAACTCTGGGCTTCCAATCCAAACACACTCTACCCTTAAAAACTCATTAACTCTATCTAAACCTCTCGCTCCCCCTCCTTCCCATCTGTATGTCCATCCACTTCTATCAAAGAACATAACCGGTCTATCAACATCTATAACCTCCCCTTCAAAGAATTGATAGAACGGCTCACATTGGGCTGGGGCTAAAACATAACTTGGCTCCCTTAACAAATTTTTTAATTTTTCAATTGGAATTTCTTTTTTAATCATCATCTCATTTACAAACTCTTTAAATAACTCTGGCTCTCTCTTTGGTGGGCAAACATAATACATTCCCTCTGGTAATCCCTCCAAGTATCTCATCTTATACATAATCTCCAATGGAATGAGCTTTGGGAATAAGCACTCTTGAAATCCAATCTTTTTAACAACCTCTTCAACTATCAACTCTTCCAAAGCTCTAAACAAGGCAGTAATTGGTGGAGTATAAAACCATTGCCCTCTTCCAGGAAATTTTTTAACCCATCCAAGTTTTTCAGCCACATCTGTTGGGTCTTTGTCAAACGTTATCTTTCTCTTTGCTTTGTATTCGCTAACTACTGTCCCGGGAGGTATTTTACAAACTTTGAATGTTAAGTCCTCTTCTTCCTTCTCCAATTCCATTTTTACAAATTTTATTGCCCTATCAATAATATTCCTCTTTAATTCACCCTCCCCAATATTCTTAAATGCCAATATAATTTTGTTTCCTTCAACTTTTGCCTCACACTCTGGAACTTTAATGCCATCTAATTTTTTAGCTTTATCTTCATCTGTTTCAATTGTTATTACATAATTGTTTATCTCAATCCCTCTAACTCCAATCCTAAAATTCCTCCCCAATTTTTCAGCTAATGGCTTTCTTAATCTAATTAAACCTTCGTGGGCTCTTGTGTAAGTTCCAGAGACAATCTTTAATTTTAAAGTGTTGCCTTCAAACTCATAACTTTTTATTTTTGATGCCTCATCTTCTTTGCCTTTTGGAACTCCCCTTAAAAAAATACTATCTGCGTTTTTTAAAATCTCCTCTACTGCTTTTTTTGCCTCATCATCTAATTCTTTGCTAAATATAATCTTCCCATCTAAATCAAATGTTAGCTTCATCCTATCACCAATTATATTCCTTTATTGTTTTATTGGTAATATAATTAGGTATTTATGTTTTTATTGTGTTTTTAAAAATGTAATTTAATTTAGGATTTCCTATTTTTAGATTCTTTTAGAACATTTCCCTCAACGATATAAAACATTATCGCTCCAAATAAAACGATTGAAAGATACGATATTGAACGATATAGAATAAGAACCGCGAAACTACTATTATAATCTAAACCTTTTAATTTTAATATGTAAATTAAGGCATACTCCACAATTCCCAACCCAGAGGGCGTTATTGGAATTGCTGTTAATAATGAAGATGCTAAATCAGAAAAGACGCCAAATAATACATCTAAATTTAAATTCAACGATAGAAATATAAAATAAATGGTTAAACCCTCAATAAACCATCCAATAAATGATAAAATAATTATCAGAGGGAGGGTATTTATTTGTATTG
Source organism: Methanocaldococcus fervens AG86 (assembly GCF_000023985.1). Lineage (GTDB taxonomy): Archaea > AGJL01 > Methanococci > Methanococcales > Methanocaldococcaceae > Methanocaldococcus > Methanocaldococcus fervens. Next base: position 476,802 of record NC_013156.1, on the reverse strand, counting down.
CCTTTAAACCTTTTTCAAAATTCATTAATATTCTTTCCAATCTTTCATTTTTTAAATTTATTTTGTTATTTAATATTATGAAGATAAAGATTAGTAAGATTAAAATTAATATAACAACAACTCCCCATTTCATTGAGTAGATTATTTCCCTTGGAATTTTTGATTTAAATGAAATATAGGCAGATATAAACAATAAAATAATCATAGCTACTAAATCAAAAACTCTCTCAATAAAAACAGTCCCAAATCCTAATGATATTGATTTATTTGTCTTCTTTTTTAATAAATAACCCCTATAAACATCTCCTAATTTGGCTGGAACCAAAGAATTCACAAACATGGATAAATAGTATATTACAAATGCATTTTTTAAATTTAGATTAATATTAATATTTTTTAGGAAAATTTTCCAACGGTAGCTTTTAATTAATATTGAAAGATAAAACATGGTTATTGCAAGAAAATAATAAAAAATATTTGCATTTTTTAAAATTATAATTAATTTATTTAAATCTATTTTTAAAAGGATGTATAAAATTATCCCAAACGAGATAATGAATGAAATTATCGTCCTTTTATTTAACAACTGCCCTTTTAAATTCATCTTATCCCCTTAAAAAATACAATATTGTTGGGAATATTAAGACGTTCATCATATTTGATAGATTTGATTTACTTTTTAATGCTAAAAGCCCAATACAAATCGAAGTTAAATAAACAACGAGATGATAAGTTAAATAGTTGTTATAACTTCCTATTATTATAATAACTGTGCAAAAAACAATGAAAAACATTGATAAAATCTTAAAATTAACCTTTCTAATAAAAATGAGGATATATTTAGATAACTTTAACAAAACAATTAAAGATACTGTTGAAGCCAATAAAATATAAAAAATCGTATAAGTTAAATCAATATTAACATTTAAATATTGTATTGCTTTGGCAACCCCGCTCCTCCCTGTTCCAATAAAAATAACTGCCAATAGGGAAAAAATTTCATTAGATAAAATAATAGCTCCCTGAGAAACAATAAAGTTTTTTAAATCTCTTTCACTTAAAATTTTACTTAGAATGTAGTTTAACTGAGCTCCACTTATTCCAGGCAAAAATATTCTAAAAAACCCAGCCACAGATGCAAAAAATGATGATTCTAAAAACTTTAACTCAAAATTAGGGAAGGTTATTATTTGATTTTTTATTTTGTAAGTTTTTAGGTTGTTTATAAGCAGTGGAATTCCAAACATTCCAGTAAACATTGCTGTCAAAGTTATATTAAATGCCTCACTGCAATATAAAACTGCAATTCCAAAAATTCCTGATAGAAATATAACTAAAACCTCCCAAATTGATTTTGATGTAAAAATTTGATATAAAACAAAAGCAATTAAAATAAACGGGATAAATATTTTAATATGGCAGTAAAATGCTTTAACATCAAAATGCAAAATTGATATTAAAAATAAACTTATGATTATTGAAAAAACAACTCCTAAATAACTGCCAAATCCTGCCAATACAACTGCCTCATAACCATTTCCACTTAAAGTTAATTTATGCATTGGTAGAACGGAAACAGCAGTTTCATCATCTGGAACTCCTAAAAAAGCAGATGGAATAAAATTTATAAAGTAGTGAGCAATAACTAAACCAATTAAAAATGGAACATAATTATTTACTCCAAAATAAGGCAAAATTAAAAAAGATAATGCAACAATGTTATTTGGATGAATGCCTGGGAATAAGCCGGTTATAGTTCCGCAAATTATGCCTAAGATTAAATATGGTAAGTTTAACATTGTTCCACATTACATTTCTTTATTTCTATTGGTTATTATTTTTATTATATAAATTTTTGGTGATTATTATGGAAATATTCCTGTTTATTGTAATTTTATTACTAATTTATTTACTAAATCCATTAAAAGGGGAAGAAAAAGTTATCACCACACTATTCCTCTCAGTGTTTTACATAATTAGTATTTCCTATTTATTGTCTTTTGTTGGAATTCCAATGTATAAAATTTTATATGTTATCACATTGTTGTTTTTATTTATAATCCAGCGAATAAAACAAAATTCATTCTTAAATTTAAATTTATTTAAAATACAAAATTTTAAACTAAAATGGAAATTTATCGCCATAATTTCAATACTAATATGCTCGTTATTTGTTGCATACTCATTATTTCCAAAATACCCCTGTGAAAAATGGGATTCTCAATATCACATGTTTAAAATAAAGGCGATAATTTTAGAGAAAACCATATTTTATAAAAATCAAGAATACATGAGATATTGGGCATATCCCTCGGGATTTCACTCCTTTACATATTTCTTAGCTTCTAATGTTAGAGATATACCAAACACTATATATTTTATAGAGATTTTTATGGTAATGTTGTTTGTTCTTTCTCACTATTACATAGGGGAGAGCATAAAAGAAGGGACTGGAATTTATACTGCTTTATTTGTCCCATTAAACTATGAGTTTTATAGAATATTATTAAAGGCAATATATCCAAATACATTGGGATATTGCATATTTTTAATATTGATTGCATTTTTATTGAGATACAAAAGCACAAAAAATAACATTTACCTTTACTTATTTAGTTTTGGAGTATTTAGCTTAATATTTACACATACTTTTCCATTTTTAATGCTAACTTTGTTTTTAGCTTCATTAATGTTGTGGGATGTTATGTATAAAAAATATGGAGATATATTAAACCATATTAAATTTTTCACCATTCCAATACTTTGCTCCTTTATAATCATATATCCTAAATTTATTAATAGTGTGATATCATACTCCAATACTTCCTATGTCATACATAATATACATCCCTATACTATATACGATGTTATTATCTCAATATTAGACGGCATAGGGACATGTTGCTCTACTACTGTAGCTATAGGTTTATTATTTAGTCATCAGATTCCATTTATTCTATTTATGAAACGTCTGTTAGCTATGACTTTATATATAGTATTATTTATTTTTGGAACGATTTTTTTAATAAAAAACAAAAAAGGATATTTTGTATTTTATATTTTGCTTATGATACTTTGGTTATTAAACAATCAACTTATTGGTTTTAAAATACCATTTTTCTCTGCGTTATATAATTCTATAAGATGGATCTATAATTTTCAGATTTTAATGCCTGTATTTTATGGTTGTGGTTTATATTACATAGGCAAAATAATTCCCACAAAAAGAAAACTTATCGTTACTACAATTATTATTACTTTATTAAGTAATGCTTATACAACTTATTCCTATCATCCAAAATTCTATTGGAGATTTTATTTAGTGGGGGATGATGAAATAGATGCATTTAATTTTATAAATGAAAATAACATATCTAACAAGATATTTTTAAATTTTGGTCAAGATAGTGGGCAGTTTATCCCAATATTCACAAATAATAAATGTGTTTTTTGCTAGGGAAATGGCAATAAATTCAATAATATTACAGCAGAGGAAATAATTAACTATACTTGGCGTGGAGATTATGAAAAATTTATTAATTTTTGCAAAGAAAACAATATAAGTCATATATTCATATCAAAGAATATAAAAATAAATAGAACTTTTTTCAAAAATAAAGGATACTTTGAAATAATGTATAACAAAAATAACATATCAATTTTGAAAATAAAATAAATTCTATTTTAAATACTCCAAAATCTTATTAAATACTTCATCTACACTAATTTTTTTCATACAAATTGGATTTTTACATGTGGTCTTTTTATTATTAAAGTTAGTTATGCATGGAGAACATGGAAGATTTTTGTAAAAGACATAACAATTTTTTGTATATGGTCCGTAAAGTTTCGGAGTGTTAGGTCCATAAAGTCCAATCACAAAAACACCCTGTGCTGCAGCTATGTGCAAAGGTCCCGTGTCATTACTTATATATAAAACAAATCTTTTAATTAACTCTGGTAATTCTTTTAAGGATATCCCTTTTGATACTATAATTCTTTCTTTATATTTTTCATCAACATTTAAAGAATTTATTAAATTATCACATTCACTATATTCTTTTGGTCCAGCAGTTAAAACAATATAGCAATCAGTTTCTAATAATATTTTTTCTATTAACTCCTTAAAATAAGGCCATTTTCTTTGTGGGGCATTTTCACTTGTGCCAGTGTGTATCCCGATGATTTTCTTATCAATGAATCCATGTTTAGTTAAAAATTCATCTACTTTCTTTTTTGAAGTATTGTCTGTTTCTAATGGGATTAATTTTATATTTTTATTTGGTTTTATACCTAAAGGTTCAAGTAAATCTAAAAATTCTTCAACTATATGCTTATTACCCATATATTCAATTATATGGTCATAAAGATAATGCCTATAAGCTCCTCTTGTTTTGAATCCTATCGAAAAGTTTTTATTTATTAGGAAGGAAATTATTGCCGAATATCTCGAAAATTGGTCTAAATCTATGATAACATCATAGTTTTCTTTTCTCAAGTCATTGATTAATTTTAAAGTAGCTAAAATAATGTTGTCTTTTATGTCAATGTATTTAATCTTATCAACATATTTTTTATAACACTTTAAAACATCCTCATTGTTTTTTAATGTTAAGTAGTGTATTTCTGCATTTGGATATTTATTTTTTATATGATAAAAAACTGGGGAAGACATTACTAAATTGCCAATACCAAAAAATTTTATAAGTAAAATTTTTTTTGGTTTATTTTTTAATTCCTTTTTTTTAATCTTAAATAATCTAAGAAATTGAATTATAGGAATTCCAATATAATAGTCAATTATTCTGATTTTATCAATATCCATTACTAACACCAAAAAATTATTTGATATTTATCTTATATAGAGCGGCTATTTTCTTTCCATTGTATGTATAATTCCAAACCTCTACCAGATATTTATTTAAATCTGGCTTCCATGGATTTGTAAAGTTATAATAGTTTTGTGGTGAAATTACAAGTATGTGGAACTTTCTAACATTATCATACCTTGTAGAAGGGTCAACCCAAAAATACATTGGAATGTATTTCACTCCATATTTATCCAAATACCTCCTATTTTCCTCTGTGTCATAGGTCATTAAAGGGTCGTACATTCCCACCAACCTACCATATTTATCAAATTGAAACTCTGAATTAATCCAATAATAATCCCAATACAAATAAGATACATTATATTTTTTTATTAACTCCAATTTTTTCTTTGTATCATTCCCATACAAAATTATTGCCGCGTCCATATCCCTCTGAGGTAAGTTGATGTAAGGGTCGTTTTGGTGAGCCCATCTATTAACCATAACCTTCCTTCCACTTATAGAGTTTATAGCAAAGCTTAACTCCTTTGTTGATAAAATTACATCATTTACATCAGTATTTTTTAACAAATAATGTTGTAAAGATACATACATTTCAGGCATTGGATGTTTTCCAACATTTGCCCATCTATCATTATTTACATAATTAACAAATGCGTAGGTAGAGTTTGCAAATAATACAATGAATAATAAACCAAATATTACAACTTTTTTATTTAACTCATTTAAGTTGTACCTCTCCATTATATAATTCAAACCATACAATCCAATAATTATTGCAGTAGCCCATAAATAAAAATTATGCATATAAGTTGGGACAAAATGCATTTTTAACAATGGTTCAGTTATAAAATAACAAAATGTGGCAAATATTGAACCAATTCCAAACACTTTTATAAATTCTTTTAATGCATCTTCTTTTGAATTATAAAATGCGTATAGTCCCATCCATACCAATATAGTATTTATAAACCCCCCAATAGAGCTGAAATTCAATAAATATGTTTTTATCATCTCAATTAAAAAACTTATTTGCACATCTAACCTTCCAAAGTCAATAACATCCATATGCAACCTATCATAAGGTCTATGTAGATGATAAATAAATATCGGCTTATACCAATAGAGCATTAATATAGGCAATGCAACAACTCCAAAAATTCCCCAATTTTTTACATTTTCTTTTAAATAACTCAATATATCATCCTTATTTTTATAAATCTCATAAATAAGGAATGTTAATATTATCAAAGTTGCTCCAACAAATGCCACCATGTGAGATAAAGTCAATAAACCATAAATTAAACCTAACAAGGCATAATAAATAATTTTCCTCTCTTTAAATGCCAAATATAAAGCAAGGATAAACAATGGAATCATAATCTGATGAGTGAATGGGGTGTATTTCAATATTGGATACGCATTTATCCCATTTGCTAAGACGACTCCAATTAGAGCAATCCAATCATCTTTAAATAATACTCTAAACAAATAAAACCATATTACACTTGCTACAACAAATATAACTAATGAAAAATAAAACATCCCCTTCATTGTGTCTAAATTAAACAAATCACAAAATTTGGCACATAGATAACCATAAACTGGAAGGTAACCAGGCATACCTCCAAGCATTGAAGAACTTTCCAAAGGATTACCTCCCTCTCTTATATGCCAAATAACACCCATCTGGTAATAGTAATCTCCACCGTATAACGGAGAAGGTAGGGATTTAAACTGTGATATCCCATTGTATTGAACATACACCCCAAGAATAATATACAAAACCAATAATAAAATTGGTATTTTATGTTTGATTTCCATAACCTCACCTCAAGAGTTATCCAAGTATTGTCAAATATTTAATTATTAATAATTGCAATATATTTAAAATTTATTAACGCTTCGTGCTCAAAGTATTCAGTAAAAAATAAATAATTTAATTAGTTATTAAAAGTTAAATTTTAATCTTTAAATGCTAAGATTAAAGGAGGGATAGAAATGAAAATAGAGATAAATGAAAACTTCTGCAAGGGATGCGATATCTGTATTGTTGTATGTCCAAGGGGAGTATTTGAAAAATCAAAAAAATTGAATAAAAGAGGAGTTTATCCGCCAATTCCAGTAAATGCTGAAAAATGTACAAAATGTAGTCTCTGCATATTACAATGTCCAGATCAGGCTATATCAGTAGAATAATTAAAATCTTAAATGCCCCATACACAAACTTTTTAATGAATAATAATAAATAAAACTAACATTAAGCTAATTAATTGCTACCACAATTAGATAAATTATAGAAGAGATGGGAAGATGATCCAAATAACAGTAATTCAAATAGACAATTACGGACCATGGACGGTTACACCAAATCCAAGAAGAGAAAGTGATTTACAAGCTCTGCAGAGCAGGTTGTATGGTGATTTAAACCTAATGTTTGGAGCTCACAAGGGGCTGGTGTTTTACACAAGATTTGACAACTTGATAGCTATAACAAACGGCATTGATTTAATCACCCACAAAAGAATTCAGGAGGGTATAAGGAATAGATATCCATTTACAGTTAGTATGGCTATTGCTTCAGCTGAAACACCTTATGAAGCTCAAAAATTAGCTACTGAAACTCTCCAAGAGCATGGAAGTGCTCAAGATGAAAATAGAAAAGAGGTTTTAGATGTTGCCAATGAGTTAGTTGTTGATGGCTACGTTCAAATTGCCCATATAGATATAAATAACATCACTGGAACTCTTACTGACATTGTAAGTGCTTATGACACTTATTTAAATGTAAATAAGATTAAATTGGCTTTGATGGAGGAGCTTTTAAAACATAATGCTTTATTGTTTTTCATAGGTGGAGATAATTTTATGTCTCCATCAAATGGAATGAGTGAAGAAGATTTCTTAGATATTTTCAACAGAATCAATGAAAAGTACAATATAGAGCTTAAGGCTGGGATAGGGATTGGAAGAACTGCTGAAGATGCTTCAAACTTAGCAGATATTGGTTTAGAAAAAATTAGGGGGAAGTTGGTTGATAAAAATGTATGTACTTTAAAGCAGGATGACTTTTTAGGGCAAAATGTATCAACTGGTAGATTGTATGGATTGCAAAGGTGATTGAACATTGAAAATTAGCAAATTAGATAAATTGGATAAAAAAGTTGTCTTAGCTCCAATGGCAGGCATTACGGATGGAGATTTCTGCAAAAAATTTAAAGATCTGTTTGCCATTGTTACAATTGGTGGCTATAATTTGGATACCTTAACTCATAAAGCTAGTAAAGATATAGAGAAAAGAGGGAGAAAGGAATTTTCCATAAATTTAGACGAATTTAACAACTATATAGTTGAGCAAATAAAAAAAGCAAGGGAAAGTGGAGCTTTAGTTTCAGTTAATGTTAGATTTGTTAATATAGATGAAGCTTACGACAAATTATTGGTTATTGCGAAACATGCTGATATAATAGAGCTTAACTGCCATTGTAGGCAGCAGGAGATAACTTCATTAGGCATAGGGCAGGAGTTAATGAAAAACAAAAACCTTCTAAAAGAATTTTTATATAAAATGAGAGGGATAAATAAGCCAGTATTTTTAAAGATAAGGTTGAATTATATACCAATAGAGGAGTTGATAAATAATTTAAACTACGTTAGAGATTACTTTGATGGATTGCATGTTGATTGCTTTTATCCTGGAAAACCTTATGCCGATTTAAACTCATTAAAAATTTTAGCAGAGGAGTTTAAAGATAAAATAATAATTGGAAATAACTCAGTTGATTCTTTGGAAAAAGCTAAAGAAATGTTAAAATACGCTGATTTTATATCAGTTGCAAGGGCTGTTTTGAAAGGCAATATTGAGTGGATAAAAAAGCTAAATACTATTTAATTGTTGTTTCCATGTTTTTTAAACTCTTTTGCTAAACACTCAAAAAACTCTCTACTCTCCACATTTTCAAATATCTTTATCATATCGTATATTATCTTTTTACATAAAGCCTTTGAGAAATCATCTAAAACTTCTTCAGCAGGTTTATTTTTATTCTTCAATATTTTTAAAGCTTTTTCAACTTCCCTCTTTCTTATATTTTCAATATATTGCCCAAGCTCTTTGACTGCAACCTCCAACTTCATTTTATCAAGGAGTTCTTTTAGATTTTCCAACTCTTCGTAAATAATTTTCTCAACCTTTGGAATCTCCTTTTTCCTCTTTTTTAAATTTTCTTCAGCTACCAATCTCAAATCATCAATTGTAAATAAAAAAACACCTGGAAGTTCTTTAATATCATCTGTTGTGTCTCTTGGGTTTGCTATATCTATTATAAATGTTTTTCCAGCATTTTTTAGTCTCTCTTTAGTTAAAATCGGATGTGGAGCTCCCGTTGCTGAGATAACTATATCTGCATATCTTAAAGCCTCTTCCAATTTATCAAATTTTACAGCTATGCCTCCAAGCTCTTTAGCTAATCTTTCAGCTTTTTCATACGTTCTATTTGCTACAATAATCGCCTTAATATTCTTCTCTTTTAATGCCTTTATAACCAAATTAGCCATTTCTCCAGCTCCGATAAGGAGGACGTTTTTTCCTTCCAATCCAAAAACCTTCTCGGCCAATTCAACTGCAGCAGAACCAATTGAAACCCCTCCTTCATTAATTTTCGTTTCAACCCTCGCCCTCTGCCCAGTATGTATTGCCTTTAAAATAATTTTCTCCAATTTTTTTGATATTTTCCCTTTCTCTTTAGCTTTTAGATAGGCATTTTTTAACTGTCCAAGTATCTGGTCTTCCCCAACGATCATCGACTCTAAACCGCATGCAACCCTAAATAAATGCTCTATAGCTTCATCCCCAACTAATATATCAAACTTCTCTAGTTTTATGTTTTCAATTCCTTTAATATCTTCTAATTTATCTGCATCGAAGATTATCTCAACTCTGTTGCATGTTTGCAGCAATATCGCATTATAAAACGTCCCATAAAATTCTTCTTCGTCCACCCTAATATTCTCCAATTCAGAAACGTTGTATTTTTTATAATCGGCTTTTAATATTATCATTCTCTCCCTGTCTGTTTTTTGATGAATTGTTTTAATTAGCATAAAAATTGGTTGTCATTAACAACTTAATGTAAAAGCTTGTTAAATATTCATTAGTTTTTATAATTTATTACTTTCTATTAAATTAATATGATAATTTTTCTTCAAACAATCTCGAAAAACTTAAATATTGTTTAATTCATAAAAAGTGGACGGTTATAAGTCTATGGGGTGGGATTATTAGAAAGGTCATTGCTCTACTATTAGGGGCTATTCTCATATCAGGAGTATTTTTATCAGGATGCACTCAAAAGCAGGAAGAGGAAAATGTTATCAAAGTTGGAGTTTTAACAGACTTATCAGGTAGCTTAGCAAGTTATGGGCTTAACAAGAAAATTGTTTGTGAAATTGGTGAAGAAAAGATAAATAAATACTTTGAAGAGAGAGGAATACCTTACAGAGTTAAGATCTACGTCGAAGATACAAAATCAGACCCAAAGGTTTGTTTAGATAAAATGCAAGCTCTTCACGCCCAAGGTATAAACTTTTACTTAGGTCCAAGGTCAAGTGCAGAAGTTAAGAATGCTAAAAACTTCGTAAATTCAAACAAACTTGTAATTATATCATCAGCTTCAACTGCACCACCAGAAATAATTGGATGCACTACACCAGAAGAGAAAAAATACATCTTCAGATTCACACCAACAGATGACTTCCAAGGAAACGCTATTGGAGATGTCGCTAAAGAACTTGGTTTAAAGAACGTTATTGTTATATATAGAAAGGATGCTTGGGGAGATGGATTAGAAAAAGCAACTGTCAAAAAATTAAAAGCTAATAGAATAAATGTTATTGATGAAATCCCTTACGACCCTAACATCGGAGATTGGAGCCCAATCATCCAAACTGCAACAGATAAAATTGCTGGAAAAGGAGCAGATACCGGGATAATATTTATTGGTTATGAAGAAGCTGCTACTCTATTAGCTCAAATAAAGGATGATTCACCGTTATTAGCTCATGTATGGATTGGATGTGATGGAACTGCAAACAGTGAAAAGATCTTGGAAGAAGTTAAAGAGAAAGCTATAAAGGTTAAGTTCTATTCAACAATGTTCAAATCAGAAACTGAAGAGGCAGAAAAGATAAAAGAAGAATTTAAGAAGAGAGGACTTGGAGAGCCAGATCAATATGCATTAAACGCCTATGATGCATTCTGGGTTGGGGCTATCTCATATGTTGAGATGTTAAATGAAACTGGTGGAAAATACAATGCTGATATATTGGCTAAGAAGATAAAAGAAAACGCAATTAAATATTCAGAAGGGCAATTTGGCATTACTCCAGTAACAGGTTACATAAAATTAAATGAATGGAACGATAGGGTAAGTGGAAACTATGGAATTTATGTTGTAACAGAAGAGGGTTGGAAGTTAGCAGGAATTTGGGACTCAACAACTAAAAAAGTTAATTGGATTAATGAATAATTCGATATTCAAAAGATTTATATACTTCTTTTTGAATTTTTAATATGGCTGTCATGTTTCAATATCTAATTTTTTGTTCTGTTTATATTTATTTTTGAGGGATAAAATGGAAATTTTGAAGACAGAGGGCATTGTGAAGTATTTTGGTGAATTTAAAGCTTTAGATAGGGTGTCAATAAGTGTGAATAAAGGAGATGTTACCTTAATTATTGGGCCAAATGGGAGTGGAAAATCTACGTTGATAAATGTGATTACAGGATTTTTGAAAGCAGATGAAGGGAAGGTTTATTTTGAAAATAAGGATATAACAAATAAAGAACCAGCTGAGCTCTACCATCACGGAATTGTTAGAACGTTTCAAACACCACAACCATTAAAGGAAATGACTGTTCTTGAAAATTTGTTAATAGGGGAGATTAACCCAGGAGAAAAACCTTTAAACGCCCTTTTATACAAAAAATGGATTCCAAAAGAAGAAGAGATGGTCGAAAAGGCTTTTAAAATATTGGATTTTTTAAAATTATCTCATCTTTATGATAGAAAGGCTGGAGAGCTTAGTGGAGGTCAGATGAAGCTTGTAGAGATTGGAAGGGCTTTGATGACAAATCCAAAGCTCATTGTTATGGATGAACCTATAGCTGGGGTAGCTCCTGGTTTAGCTCACGATATATTTAACCACGTCCTTGAATTGAAAGATAAGGGAATAACTTTTCTAATTATTGAACACAGGCTGGATATCGTTTTAAATTATATAGATCATCTGTATGTTATGTTCAATGGGAAGATTATTGCTGAAGGTAGAGGAGAGGAGATTGAAAAGGTTTTATCAGATCCAAAGGTTGTAGAAATTTACATTGGTGAGTAGTTATGATAAAAGTAAAAAACTTGAACGCTGGTTATGGAAAATTACAAATTTTATTTGATGTAAATGCAAAAATAGAAAAGGGAAAGATTACAACTGTTGTAGGACCAAATGGGAGTGGAAAATCCACATTTCTAAAAACTCTGTTTGGTCTAACAAAGATATACTCTGGAGAGATTATCTTTAAAGATAGGGATATAGCAAAAGTTCCTCCATATCAAAAAGCGAGGATGAGAATAGCTTATTTGCCACAAACAAACAACGTATTCACTAATTTAACTGTTGAAGAAAACTTAAAGATCGCCGGCTATGTGTTAGATAAAGATAAAGTTAAAGAAAGGATTGAGATAGCTTTAAATGTATTCCCGGAGCTTAAGGATATTTTAAAGAGAAAGGCTGGAACGTTAAGCGGAGGGTAGAGACAGTTCTTAGCTATGGGAATGGCATTGGTTAGGGATGCGGAGGTTTTAATGTTAGATGAGCCGACAGCTCAGCTATCTCCAAAACTTGCAGAAGTGATTTTTGGAAAAATCGTTGAGATGAGAGATAAATTTGGCTTAACAATTTTATTAGTTGAGCAAAATGCTAAAAGAGCTTTAGAAATTAGCGATAATGGTTATATGTTTGTTAGTGGTAGAGTGGCTTTTGAAGGAACCGCTGAAGAGTTATTGAATCATGAGAAATTTAAGGAGTATTCATTGGGAATAACTGCCATTTAACATAATTTAAAGATTGGTGATAGTTATGATTTTAGAAGGGGCGATTATATATTCCAACCTTTTGGTTTTATTGGCTTTAGGATTAACTTTAACTTATATAACAACAAATGTTCCAAATTTTGCTCAGGGTAGTTATGCAATAGTTGGAAGTTATGTGGCTTTAACCATGTTAAAGTTGTTTGATATAAGCCCTTATCTTTCCCTGCCAGTTCTGTTTATAGTTGGAGCGATAGTTGGTCTAATAACTTATTTGGCTTTAAAACCGTTGATAAAGAGGGAAGCTTCAGTAGAGATTTTGATGATTGCTACATTGGCAATTGATTTAGTATTGTTGGGAATTATTGGGGCATATTCTGAAATATTAAGTGTGATTGTTGGCTCCACCCAGGCAAAATTCGTTTTTGCAAATCTGGATTTTACAATATTTGGGCTTAAAGGAATTCTGTTTGTTTCAACACTGGTTATTGTAATATTATTGATTGGGCTTTACATCTTATTATATAAAACGAAGTTTGGTATTGCTTTAAGAGCTTCAATGGAAAATCCTTCCTTAGCTCAAACAATGGGAATTAATGTAGAGAGAACAAGGTTGTTTTCATGGATTCTTTCTGGAGCTTTGGCAGGAGTTGCTGGAGGACTTTTACCATTCATGCAGGAAATTGTTCCGGCTACTGGAGATTTAATTATAATTTCAATATTTGCTGCAAGTATTGTTGGAGGATTGAGGCATATAAGTGGAGCTTTAATTGGGGGCTATATCATTGGAATATCTGAGAGTTTAATAACTTATTATTTATCACTGGCATTTGGAACTGGATTTTTAGTTTATGGAAAGGTCATTTCATTAATTATGATGATAATAACGCTTTTAGTAGCTCCTTATGGGATTACAGGAGTTGATTGGAAGAAAGTTAGGAAAAAATACCTTTCCATAATTTAATTTTGAGGTGAAAAATTATGATTATTGAACTAATTTCACTGATTTTATTATGGTTTGGGATATATTACATTGTTTCATTATCTTTAAACATGGAATTTGGTTATGCTGGAATCCCTAACTTTGGAAAAGCTTTATCAGTATTGGTTGGAGCTATCGCAGTTGGAGGGATTTTAAATAGGTTGTTAATGCTATATTATGGTGTTGGAGGAGGGTTAATTGAGGGAAGTACTTATGCAACATCTATGATAAATGATTTAATTGCCTCAAATCCAATAGTAGGGATTGGGATTTTAATATTGACCATAATATTAGCTTCAATCCTTGGATTTATAGTTGGAGCAATTTTTATCCTCCCAAGCGCTAAGTTAAAAGAAGATTATTTGGGTGTTACATTATTAGCTATAAGCGAAACTGTGTTTTTAGTTTGTACTTACAACCTAAATATAATTGGAGGTTATTATGGGGTTTCAACACCTGACATCTTAGCGTTTGTATCTGGGGAGTATAGGGGCTGGGTATTCACGGGAATAGTTTTATTCATTGCATTTTTAGCTTATTTGTTCTTTGAGAGGTTGTTAAATACACCATTTGGTAGGATATTGAGGGCGATGAGGGAAAATGAAGATACTGTTAAAGCTTTTGGTAGAGACATAATGAGGTTGAGAATAAAAACAGTTGCCATTGGCTCTGCGGTAGGGGCAATTGCTGGGGCTTTATATTCATTATATACTGTAAATATTGTAGCTAATGCATTTACAAGGGTTGAATGGACATTTTTCCCATTTTTGATGATTTTATTGGGAGGAAAGGGGAATAATAAAGGTGTGGCTCTGGGAGTTTTATGCTATGTTATAGTTAAGGTGTTATTGGACGTTTATAAATACAACTTAAAATATTCCCTGAATATTCCATTTGAGCCTGTTTGGCTCTCCTATATGTTATTTGGAGTTTTAATGCTTCTCATCCTGTATTATAAGCCATCTGGTTTAATCCCTGAAAAACCAATCATAACTCTGCCAATGAAAAAGAAAATAATGGAAATTAGTGGTAAATGAAGTAAGCAAAATTTTTAAATTTTTGATTATAATTTATTTTTGAGGATTAGGTATATATACCAAAGCATCCAATTATAAACCAATCATTAAAAACCGAAAATATTATATAACTATACGTACATTATCATAAACATGACCATTTATATAAAAATGAAACACGTTTAGAGCGGAGGTAGCCTAGCCCGGCCAAGGCGTGGGACTGGAGATCCCATGGGGCTTTGCCCCGCGGGGGTTCAAATCCCCCCCTCCGCGCCACTTCTTTTTATTTTTTAATTATTTACTATAAAACACGAATTATGGAGGTGCAACCTTGACCGAGAATATGCAAAATCCTGAATTTAAATACTTAATTAGAGTTTCAAGGACAGATTTAGATGGAAACAAGAAGTTAATAATGGCTCTCCAGGACATCTACGGTGTTGGAGAGGCAATGGCAAGAGCTATTGTAAGAGTTGCTAAATTAGATCCTGATAAATTAGCTGGTTACTTAACAGATGAAGAAGTTAAGAAAATTGAAGAAATATTGGCAGACCCTGCTAAATTTGGAATCCCATCATGGATGTTTAACAGAAGAAAGGATTACGTTACTGGAGAAGACAAACACGTTATTGAAAGTGATTTAATGGTTGTAAAACAGGAAGATATAAACAGATTGAAGAGAGTCAGATGTTACAGAGGTATCAGACACGAGCTTGGATTGCCATGTAGAGGACAAAGAACAAAGAGTACATTTAGAAGAGGACAAACAGTTGGAGTTTCAAGAAGAAAGAAATAAACTAATTAAAACACTTAAAAAATTTCTGAAGGTGATTAGATGGGAGATCCAAGGAGAAGATTTAAAAAGACATACGAAACACCAAACCATCCATGGATTAAGGAAAGAATTGAGAGAGAAAAAGAGTTATGTAGAAAGTATGGTTTAAGAAGAAAGAGAGAAGTTTGGAAAGCAGAAACAATTTTGAGAAAATACAGAAGGCAGGCAAGAAGATTGATTAGCGACAGAACAGAGCAAGGGGCTAAAGAGGCAGTTCAGCTCTTCAACGTATTGAAAAAATACAACATATTAAAAGTTGAAAACCCAACATTGGATGACGTTTTATCATTAACAGTTGAAGACATTTTAGAGAGAAGATTACAAACACTTGTATTTAGAAAGGGATTGGCAAGGACACCAAGACAAGCAAGACAGTTAATAGTCCATGGACATATAGCAGTTAACGGGAGAGTTGTTACTGCTCCAAGCTACTTGGTAACAGTTGAAGAAGAGGACAAAATTACTTATGCTAAAAACTCCCCATTCAATGATGAAAACCATCCAGAAAGAGCTAAAATCGTTGGATTAGTAGAGGAAACACAAGAGACCGAATAAAAATTATAATAAGGTGAAACACTATGGCAGAACAGAAAAAAGAAAAATGGGGGATTGTCCACATTTATTCATCATACAACAACACAATAATTCATGCAACAGATATTACAGGAGCTGAGACAATTGCAAGAATCTCTGGTGGGATGGTTACAAGAAACCAGAGAGATGAGGGTTCACCTTACGCGGCAATGCAGGCAGCATTTAAATTGGCAGAAATGTTAAAGGAGAGGGGAATTGAAAACATTCACATAAAAGTTAGAGCTCCAGGGGGAAGTGGACAGAAAAACCCAGGACCTGGAGCTCAAGCTGCAATTAGAGCTTTAGCAAGAGCTGGATTAAGAATTGGAAGAATTGAAGATGTCACACCAGTTCCACACGATGGAACAACACCTAAGAAGGCTTTCAAAAAGTAAAGGTGGTAATCTTTGATTACAATCAAAGAGAAAAGAAAAACAAGAATTGGGGAGGAGTTTATTTTTTCTTTAAAAGCCCCAATTTCATTTTCCAATGCTATTAGAAGGATAATGATTTCAGAAGTTCCTACTTATGCAATAGAGGATGTTTATATATTTGAGAACTCATCATCAATGGATGATGAGATTATAGCCCATAGGTTAGGTTTAATTCCAATTAAAGGAAAGCCTTTATTGGAAAATGAGATTATAACATTCACCTTAGAAAAAGAAGGGCCATGCACAGTTTATTCATCAGACTTGAAATCAGAAAATGGGGAAGTTGCCTTTAAAAACATTCCAATTGTTAAATTAGGTAATGGGCAAAAAATACAGATTGAATGTGAAGCTGTTCCTGGCATTGGAAAGGTTCATGCAAAATGGCAACCATGCAATGCAGTTTATAAGCAAATTTCTGAAGATGAAGTAGAATTCTTCGTTGAAACATTTGGACAAATGGAAGCAGAAGAAATCTTAGAAGAAGCTGTTAAAATACTAAAAAATAAAGCTGAAAGTTTCTTACAACAGCTAGAATTACTTGAACAATAAAAATATTTTTTATCAAACCTTAAAAATTTTGAAAGGTTTGAAAACACGGTGAGATTATGAAAAAGATAACAGCTACAAACCCAAGATTGGTTAAGTTAATTGAGATGTTGAAGGAAGAAAGTTACAAAAACCAGGCAAAGATTTGGAAAGATGTAGCAAGAAGGTTAGCAAAACCAAGAAGGAGAAGAGCTGAAGTAAACTTAAGTAAGATAAATAGATACACAAAAGATGGAGATGTTGTCTTAGTTCCTGGTAAGGTTTTAGGTGCTGGAAAATTAGAGCATAAAGTTGTTGTTGCAGCATTTGCGTTTTCAGAAACAGCTAAAAAATTGATAAAAGAAGCTGGTGGAGAGGCAATAACAATTGAAGAATTAATAAAGAAAAATCCAAAAGGATCAAATGTTAAAATTATGGCATAAAACACGGTGATAATAATGACAGTAATCGATGCTGAAGGAGCAATATTGGGAAGATTGGCTTCAGAAGTAGCAAAAAGAGCTTTGAGAGGAGAAGAAATTATCATTGTAAATGCTGAGAAGGTAGTTATTACAGGTAATAGGGATTGGATTATAAAAACCTACCAAGAAGAGAGAGAAAAGAAAAACGTCGCTAACCCAAGAAGATTTGGCCCAAAATTCCCAAGAAGACCAGATGATATATTAAGAAGAACAATAAGAAAAATGCTTCCATACAAAAAGGCAAAAGGAAGAGAGGCATTTAAAAGGGTTAAGGTATTTGTTGGAAACCCTAAAAACTTAACAGTTGATGAAAAAATAAGCCACAAGTTAAACACAACAAAATACATTACATTGGCTGAGTTAAGCAAACACTTAGGAGCGAAATTCTGAGGTGATTAAATGGGGAAAATTGTCATAACAGTTGGTAAGAGAAAAAGGGCTATTGCGAGAGCAGTTGCAAGAGAAGGGAAAGGAAGGATAAGAATAAACAAGATACCAATCGAATTAATTGAGCCTAAATACAAAAGAATGAAGTTAATGGAGCCAATTTTATTAGCTGGAGAAGAAGTCATTAGCCAAATGGACATTGACGTTACAGTTAAGGGAGGAGGAGTAATGGGACAAATGGATGCTGCCAGAACAGCTATTGGTAAGGCAATTGTTGAATTTACAGGTAGTAAAGAGTTGAGAGATAAATTCTTAGCTTACGATAGAACATTGTTGGTTAGCGATGCAAGAAGAACCGAGCCACACAAACCAAGCAGATCTACAAAGGGTCCAAGAGCAAAGAGACAGAAGTCATACAGATAAACCCTTCTACATCTTTGGAAAAAATATTATTTTTTTCTTTTTATTTGGGTGAGAAACATGATGTTTCCTATCAGATGTTTTTCCTGTGGTAATGTTATTGCTGAAGTTTTTGAAGAGTATAAAGAAAGAGTTTTAAAAGGAGAAAATCCAAAAGATGTTTTAGATGATTTAGGAATTAAAAAGTACTGCTGTAGAAGAATGTTTATCTCTTACAGAATAAGTGAAGATGGAAAGGAGATTATAGATGAGATGATAGCTCACGATGAAAAGCTTTTATAAATATTTTAAATTTTTAGGGGCCGTGGGGTAGCCTGGACATCCTGTGCGCTTGGGGGGCGTGCGACCCGGGTTCAAGTCCCGGCGGCCCCACCATTTTTTACCAAAATTATTATTTTTTATGGGTGATATGTTGAGATTAACAAAATTTGAGATTGCAAGAATACTTGGAGCGAGAAGTTTGCAGATATCAAATGGAGCCTATGCAACCATTGAAACAAAACAAGACAGCTCATTAAAAATAGCTTATGAAGAGATTGAGCAAGGAAAAGTCCCATTAAAACCGATAAGACCTGTAAAGGCATAACCGCGTAATTATAGTGGGATTGCCAAAGGTAACCTCGCTCTGAGATATAGCAATAGGGTGTAAGCCCTATGCCATTAAAGCCAATAAGACCTGTAAAAGCATAACCATCTTATTTTTTCAAATTTTTTAATTGAGGTGGATGTAATTGACAAATGTTATTATTGAAAAAATAAGTGCAAAAGAAGTTTTTAAAGGAGCTAAAATTAAGGTAATGATCACAACAATGACAAATGTCTCCATTGGGTATGATATCATTGAGGTAGATAATCCAGAAGAGGCAATAGCTGATGTTGAAAATGTTATAGCCCCAGAACTTATTGGATATCCTGCAACAGATATTGATTTTATAGATACATTGATTTGTGAGACCTCAGCCAACAACCCAAATGTGACAATGGGGATTTCTATTAGTGTAGCGAGGGCAGCTTCAAACAGCTTAGACATCCCATTATTTAAATTTTTAGGAGGGGCTTTAACTACAGATTTGCCTATAGTAGCATCTGGAATATTGGCTGATAAAAATAACAATGAATTATTTCCAATAGTTATGGCTGAATCTATAGAGGATATCGTTAATTTGAATCTAAAGCTTTCAGATATTTTGTCAGAGGATTATGATGTTGTAAATATCAATGGGGCCTATGTATGCAAAGATGTTTTTAATGAGATTCCAAAAATTAGAGAGCTGATAGATGAGATTAAAGAGGATGAGGATTTAGATATATTATTGGGGCTTAGCACCAAAAAAGATATTGTTAAAGATAAAGATTTATCCCAAATTGATTATTTAGAGGTTGAGGAGCCTGTAGAATTTGATGGATTTTTATGCACTGAGAGTATTTATGAAGAGAGCGATTTTGTTAAGGTTTTTCCTTATGAGATGGGGACAATAACTGAGATGTATTACTATATAAATTACATTATGGATAAGGGGCCTTATCCTGTAATATTTGGAAATAACTCATCATTTGCCCACATAGCAGTTAGCTTTAAAGTGCCTTTCTTAAGACCTTCTCTCTCCTCAAATGTGCTGAATGAAGTTTGGAATATAGAAAGAGCGACAGTTAATCCAAATATAAGGAGGTTTTAGGTTTTTGTCTATTTTTTATTTTTCCGATAATTATTTATAATGAAAATGGGAATTATAGTTTTAATTTTAAAATTAACTAAAACCTTAGAGGTGGTAATAATGGCTGTAACAATAGATTACAACTTATGTAAGGGAGCTGAATGTGCAGAGTGTGCAAACAACTGCCCAATGGAAGTTTTTGAAATTGAAGGAGACAAAGTAGTTGTTGCAAGACCTGAAGATTGCAGTTACTGTGGAGTTTGTGAAGATGTTTGCCCAACAGGAGCTGTAAAGGTTGAACCAGAATAAAAAGAGAAATCTCTTTTTTAAATTTTATTTAAATAAATTAAAATCTATTGTTCCATCTCTTCTAATGCTTTAAATAATTCTTCCCAAGCGTCTAAACTTAATTTAGCATCTTCTTCGCTTAAAACCTCTAAAGCATAACCTGTGTGTATTAATATGTAATCTCCTATTTTAACCTCTTTATCTAAGAGTGTTAATTTTGCCTTTTGCTTAACTCCTTTATACTCAGCTATCGCGTATTTTTCTCCATCCTCTTCTATAATTTCAACGACTTTACATGGAATTGCCAAACACATATTTTATCACCAAACCATAATTACCCTTTTTTAGTATAAATCTGTGTTTATTAAAATTTTTATGTCAAGTATTAATCAAAATTATATGATTTTTCAAAGCAAATGGTAAAATAACCATTCCATGCCTAATTAACCTACTTAAAAATACTGCAAACATGTATCTTTCAAAAGGCATTTCAAAACTACCGCAAATCCAGCATATGACTTCAAAAGGAATTGGAGTAAAACTTGCAATTATAATCCCTAAGACTCCCCATTTTTTGAAATGAATAGTCCCTTTTCTTATTTTTTCTTCATCAAATAATTTTAGCATTAACCATTCTCCATAATTTTTTGCAAGATAATATGTAATTGCCGCTCCAACATTGCATGCAACTGTTGAGACAATTAAAACTAAAACCCAGTCCAATCCCAATAAAATACCTGAAACAATAAATATCTCTGTTGGAAACGGCTGGAATATTGGCTCAGAAAATCCTGCTAAGAATATTCCAAAATACCCATAATCTTTTATAAGATTTAATAAGAATTCTTTAAATACTTCAAAGTTGATCATATTTATCTCCAAATATTTTAAAGTTTTAGCATTATTTATAATTTATTTTTTACGGTGATACTATGAAGATAAAACCAGAGTGTGCAATCTGTATAATAAGGCAGGTGGTTGATGCCACTAATGAAATAACAGAAGATGAGAAAGAGCAATTTAAATTAATAAAAAGTACTATGGACGTTATTAAGGATGTTTATGGGGAAAATGCAGTTCCAGCATGGATGGGAACTGTAGTTCATAGATATTTAAAAAGAATTAGCGGAAATAACGATCCTTATAAAAAATTAAAAGACAATGCTAATAAAATAGCTTTACAGTATTTGGATAAAGTTAGGGAAATGTGTAGTGTAGATGATGAGCTTGAGAGATTGAGAAAGAAGGTTTTAGCAACAATAGCAGGAAATGTTATTGATTTTGGAGCTTACAGCACTGGAATAAATGTTGAAAAGTTAATTGAAGATACATTAAATGGAGATTTAAAGATAGATAATAGCAAAGAGCTTTTAAATGATTTAAAGAATAAAGATATAAAAAAGATTTTGTACATATGTGATAACGCTGGAGAGATCATATTTGATAAAGTTTTAATAGAAGAGATTAAAAAATATGGTAAAGATGTTGTTGCAGTTGTTAAAGGAAAACCAATTCTAAACGATGCCACATTAGAAGATGCGAAGATAGCAAAGATTGATGAGGTAGCTAAGGTAATAACAACTGGCTCAGACGTTATAGGGATTATTTTAGAGGAATGTTCGGAAGAGTTTTTAAAAGAATTTGAGAGTGCTGATTTAATTATAGCTAAGGGAATGGGTAATTATGAGAGTTTAACAGAGTATAAGATAGATAAGCCAATCTACCATATATTAAAAGCTAAATGTAGGCCAGTAGCTATTAACATTGGTGTAGAAGTTGGAGAAAACGTTTTATTGAAAAGATAATTTGAGGAGGTAGTTATGGTTACTTACAAAGATACTGGAGTAGATATATCACATGAAGATAGGATAATTAAAGCCATAGTCTCACAAATAAAGTTTAAAAGAAGTGATATAAAACCAGCTGAATTAGGATTGCATTATGCAGGAGCTGTTGAATTTGGAGATTATTATTTAGTTTTATCTACTGATGGTGTTGGAAGTAAGATGATAGTTGCAGAGATGGCTAATAAATTTGATACAGTTGGAATTGATATGATTGCTATGAATGTAAATGATGCAATTTGTATTGGAGCAGAGCCAATTGCTTTGGTTGATTACTTGGCAGTTGGACATATAACCGAAGAGATAGCTGAGCAAATTGGGAAAGGATTGAATGAAGGGGCTAAAGAGGCGAATATAAATATTGTTGGTGGAGAAACTGCCACACTACCAGATATGATTAAAGGCATTGATTTGGCTGGAACTGTTTTAGCAGTTGTTAAAAAAGATGAAGTTATAACTGGAAAGGATGTAAAGCCAGGAGATGTGATTGTTGGTTTAAGGAGCTCTGGAATACACAGCAATGGGTTGTCTTTAGCAAGGAAGGTATTTTTCGATATAGCCAAATTAGATGTTCATGATAAGCTCTCTTATGGAAAGACTGTTGCTGAAGAACTTTTAACACCAACAAGGATTTATGTAAAGCCAATTTTAGAGATGGTTAGAGATGAAGAGATAAAGGTTAAGGGCTTAGCCCACATAACTGGAGGTAGTTTTAGAAAGCTTAAGAGGTTAAATGACAAGGTAACCTACTATATAGACAACATCCCAGAACCTCTGCCGATATTTAAAGAGATTCAAAGATTAGGAAATGTTCCAGATGAAGAGATGTTTAGAACTTTCAACATGGGTATTGGATTCTGCGTAATTGTTGAGGAGGAAGATGCAGATAAGGTTATAAGAATAGCTAATAAATACAATATCCCAGCTCAGGTAATAGGTAGGGTTGTAGATGGCTTAGAAGTTAACGGAAATAAAATCGTTGGAAAATCTGTTGTAAAATATAACGAGAAGTTTATTATACTTGAATAAAGTAGTAAAGAGATAGGTACCTTTTAAGAGGCATTGCCAAGCGTTAGCGAGGCGATGCATCCTGGTATACCAATAGGGGCTTTGCTCCTATGGTGTATTATACTTGAATAATTAACTAAAATTTAATTTTAATTTTAATCTATTTTTGATTTTTATAATAAAAATCAAAAAGGGTATTCAACATGTGCGGGATATTTGGAGCTTACTCTTACGATGAAATAAACGTGGCTAAGAGCATTTATTACGGATTGTTTGCTTTACAGCATAGGGGGCAGGAAGGAGCTGGAATTGCCACAAGTGATGGAAAAAACATCTATTACTATAAAAATATTGGATTGGTTACAGAAGTTTTTAGAAATGAAACCTTGCAGAATTTATTGGGTTATATAGGAATTGGACATGTGAGGTATTCAACAACTGGAGGAAAGGCTGTCGAGAACTGCCAGCCGTTTGTTGTTAAAAGTTCGTTTGGTAGTATTGCTATAGCCCATAATGGAGATTTAGTAAATTCAAATGAATTAAGGAGAGAGTTGGAAAGAAAAGGGCATATGTTCACATCTTCAACAGATTCTGAAGTTATAGCACAGCTTTTAGTTAGGGAGCTTTTAAAAACATCTGATAGGATTGAAGCAATAAAAAATACATTAAAAAAGCTTGTAGGGGCTTATTCACTCTTAATAATGTTTAACGACTCTTTAATAGCAGTTAGAGACCCTTGGGGCTTTAAACCATTGTGTATTGGAAGAGATGATAGCAATATCTACATATCATCAGAAGACTGTGCACTAACAACATTAGATGCTGAGTTTATTAGGGATGTAGAGCCAGGAGAGATTATTGAGATTAAAAATGGAGAGCTAATCTCCCACAAATTAGATTATGATGTTGTAGAGTATAGCCCTGTAGATGTTGACATACCAGCTATATACAATAAAGCCACTACATGCATGTTTGAATACGTTTACTTTGCAAGGCCTGATTCAACAATTGATGGAATCAGCGTATATAAAGTTAGGAAAAGGATTGGGGAGATTTTAGCTAAAGAACATCCTGTAGATGCTGATGTAGTGTCTCCAATTCCAGATTCAGGTGTTGCATTTGCCTTAGGATTCTCTAAAGAGTCGGGAATTCCATATTGTGTAGGTTTGATGAAAAACAAGTATGTTGGTAGAACGTTTATTCTGCCTTCACAGACTGAGCGGGAATTAGCTGTTAGGTTAAAATTAAGCCCAATAAAAAGTGTATTGGAAGGGAAGAGAGTTGTTTTAGTTGATGATAGCATTGTTAGAGGAACCACCTCAAAAAGAATTGTAAATATGGTTAGAAAGGCTGGAGCTAAGGAAGTTCATTTAAGGATAGGATGTCCTAAAATTATATCTCCCTGCTATTATGGAATAGATATGGCTACAAAAAAAGAGCTTATTGCCTCAAACAAAACAGAGGAAGAGATAGCAAAAGATATTGGAGCTGATTCTGTTGGATACATATCGTTAGAGGGATTGGTTAAAGCTATTGGTAGGAAGGATTTATGCTTAGCCTGTTTAACTGGAAAATATCCAACTGAAATTAATTTTGAGAAGATATTAAATAGAGAATAGCTTAGAGATATTTTTTAACAAAGTACTCAGCGTTTAAAACACTAGCCCCTGCAGCTCCCCTAATTGTGTTATGCTCCAATGCAGTATATTTAACATCAAATATTGGATCCTTCCTAATTCTACCAACAACAATACTCATTCCATTTCCTGTATTTCTATCCAATCTTGGTTGTGGTCTGTCAACCTCTTCCCTAATAACAATTGGTTTAGCGTATGTTGGGAGGTTTAAATCCTTTAATGGGTCAAATTTATCCATAGCTTCTTTAATTTCCTCTGGTTCAGCCCCGTCCTCTGTTTTAACAAATATGCTTTCAGTATGCCCATCTATAACAGCCACTCTATTACATGAAGCACTTAACTTAAATTTAGCCAACTCAACTTTACCATCCTTTAATGTTCCTAACAACTTTAAGCTTTCTGTTTGCATTTTTTCTTCTTCATTTTTTATATACGGGATTAAGTTGTCCAATATCCCCATTGATGGAACTCCATTGTAGCCAGCTCCACTAACTGCCTGCATTGTTGCTATAAAAACAGCCTCTAATCCAAATTTATCCATTATTGGTTTTAAGGTTATGACAGCACAGATAGTTGAGCAGTTTGGGTTTGTTATAATAGCTCCATCCCAACCTCTCTTCTCCCTCTGAATCTCTATCAACTCTAAATGATCCCCATTAACCTCTGGAATTACCAATGGGACATCTTCTTCCATCCTATAAGCTGATGCATTTGAGAAAACCAACTTCCCTTCTTTAGCAAATTCTGGCTCATACTTCTTAGCTAAATCTGCTGGAAGGGCTGAGAAAACAATATCAACATCCTCAAACTCCTTATGCTTAGGGTCTGTTGGAATAACAACCATATCTTTTATATTTTCTGGAATATCCTTATCTTGGAACCAGTAGCATGCATCCTTATACTTTTTACCTGCACTTCTTTCAGATGCTGCTAAAGCAGTTAATTCAAACATTGGGTGATTTGCCAACAATTGAATAAATCTCTGCCCAACGCTACCTGTAGCTCCCAATACACCAACTTTTATCTTCATAGTTTCACCTCTAAATAATTATCTTAAAAATCAAATCTTTCCCTTCTTTTAATTTTTTTACTATCTCTCTATTAATATCTTTTGCTGCTTTGTTGGCTTTAATCATCAACGTCCTTGGGCAGATATAATTACTTTTTCTAATAACAATATCTGTAGGATGATTTAAAATCAAATCTTTATGTCCTTCTCCAACTATTACATCCTTTATTCCTTCAACCTCAATCTCAACTACTATTTTTTTAGCATTTCTCAGCTTCTCTTTAAACTCTTCACTAAAATCGGCCATCGATTTATCTGCATTTATCCCAATAATGCAGTGCCCAGTTGGAGTTAGATAATTTTCTTTTGTAATTTCCAATGTAGTTTTATGGGTAGCTGAGACATTCTTATGCCCTTTAGCTTTTATAATAAACTCCATAACAATCCTCTCTTACTTTTTTGTATTAAAAAATTCTAAGATTTCGTAAGGGTGCTTTAATACTATAACATCTTCCAATTCCTTCAATCTTCTCGTATTTTCAGCATCTATTTTTCTAACTCTCATCTTAATCTCCTTTCCTTCAACTATTGCATTATATGGGCAGATTTTTTTGCAATTTCCACATCCTAAGCATTTATGTATGGATATCTCAACGAATCCATCTCTTTTAATTATAGCACCATTTGGACATGCATCAATACATTTTAAGCAAAGCTTACACTTACTTTTATCAACTGAATATGGAAGTTTTGTTTTAACAATCCCTTCTTTATAATCAACAGGTACAATTAAGGATTTAACAAACCCCTTCCCTGCCTGAGCTATTGCATTTGTCACCAAGCTATCTGCTATTCCATTGACAACCTTAGCAACTGTATTCCCACTTGTTGGGGATGATATTAAATAATCATACTTCCCTAAGCTCAACCTTCCAGTTATTGGGGAGGAGTAAGGATGTTCTCTCTCCAATATAAGCTCTTCATAGTAATTTCCATTTGATATATTGTAAAGCTCCCCAAACAAACCATACATCTTAACTACTTCCTCCCCAGCCCTTGAAACTAAAGTTGTTACCTTTAAATCTTCAATCTCTTCCTTCAATATTTTCATTACTTCAAAGCTCTCCCTTAACAAATGCCCAGCTCCAGTAATGCACCAAACTATCTTCATAGCTATCACAAATTTATAATTCATCTAAATCTAAGCTTTTCAACCTATCAGCAATATAATCAATCATTTCCTTCAAATTTTTTTTGTTATCAAAGTTTTCAACAATCTTTAAAAGCTCCTCCCTATCCTTATTTTTAAATTCCCTAACGTATTTTATTAATAAAGGTAAAGCCCTCGTTAGTTCATCAACTATCGTTATCGTTGATTTCCTTGCAGTTCTTGATAATGGATTTAAATCAATAGCTATAACCTTTTTTCCCATCTTAACCAATGCCTCAGCCCTATCTCCATCCTCTAATGGGACTAAAACTACATCGGCAGTATATATCCCTTCTTCAGAAACCTTCCCCCTCAAACTGTCTAAATTTGGAATCTGCTTATTTGCATCGTCAATACCTAAAATCTTTATCCTTCCTTTTTCAATATCATCTTTAAATTTTTCTTCAAAAGCTCTTTTTATAGCTAATTCCCTCTCTTTAGTTCTGTAAAATAGATTAACCTCAATCTTTCCATTCAGCTCTTTAGCTAATTCAACAACCTCATCTATAGCCAAAGCCACAGTATTTCCATTAACACTTATCACTGGATTTTTAGCCAAAACTAACAAAGCTGAAGCTGCCTTTATAGCCTCTAAAGCTGTTGGAACTGTCTTTTCACCAATTAAATAATCAAACATCTCCCCTCTGCCATGAGCTATAAGTCCAGCTTTTGCTAAAATACCTTTATCCAATGCCTCAACAACCTTTTCCCTCTTTATCAAAGATTCATATCTTGGATGTGTTTTTGGAATTTCCATAACATCACCAAATTTTTTATATAATTATTTTGTAATTATTTAAATTAGCTCACTATTTAAAGGTGATAAGATGAAGTTACATGAATATGAAGCAAAAAATATATTTAAAGAGTATGGTATCCCAGTACCCGAGAGCTTTTTAATATCAAAGGAAGATGACTTAAGCAACATAGATATAGATAAAGAGGTTGTTTTAAAAGCTCAGGTTTTGGTTGGCGGTAGGGGAAAAGCTGGAGGAATTTTATTTGCATCAAATAAGGAGGAGTTTATAAAAAAGGCTGAGGAGCTTTTTAATAAAGAGGTTAAAGGAGAAAAAGTAGAGAAAATTTTAGTTGAGGAAAAATTACCAATAGAGAAGGAATATTATGTTTCCATCATTGTTGATAGAGATGCTAAAAAGCCATTGATTATTTTCTCTACAAAAGGTGGGGTGGATATTGAAGAAATTGCTGAAAAAGAGCCAGAAAAAATTGTAAAATACCATGTAGATGTTAAGAAGCCATTTTTACCTTATGTTGCAAGGTGGATAGTTAAAGAGGCAAAAGTGCCAAGTGAGGAGATAGGAAAGGTTGCAGACATCATCTACAAGTTATACAAGATATTTAAAGATTGGGATGCTACAATGGTCGAGATAAACCCTTTAGTTATAACCAAAGATAAAAATGTCTATGCAGCTGATGCCGTTATACACTTAGACGACGATGCAGCGTTTAGACATAGATATGAAGAATTTGAAGAATTTAAAAATAAAGAAAAACTGCCGTTTGCATATGTTGAATTGGATGGAGATATAGCCGTTATAGGTAATGGGGCAGGTTTAACGTTGGCAAGTATGGATGTCATAAACAACCTTGGAAGAAAGCCAGCATGTTTTTTAGATATTGGTGGAGGAGCAGATGCTGAAACTGTAAAATTGGCTTTAAGAAAGGTTTTAGAAAACAAAAATGTTAAAGGGATATTTATAAACATATTGGGGGGAATAACAAGGTGTGATGAAGTAGCAAAGGGAATTGTTGAGGTTTTAAAGGAGCATCCAAATATAAAATTTGCAGTTAGGATGATGGGAACAAATGAAGATATTGGAAGGAAAGTATTGGAAGAGCATGGAATTCCTTATGAAACCTCAATGGAAGAGGCTGGAAAGAAACTTATTGAGTTGTTGAGCTAATTTTAAATTTTTTGGTGAAAAAATGATGTTAGTTACAGGGGGAGCAGGTTTTATTGGAAGTCATATTGTTGATAAGTTAATAGAAAACAACTATGATGTAATTATTCTAGATAATTTAACAACTGGTAATAAAGCTAATGTAAATCCAAAGGCAGAGTTTGTAAATGCAGATATAAGAGATAAAACTTTGGATGAAAAAATTAACTTTAAAGACGTTGATGTTGTTTTTCATCAAGCAGCTCAGATAAACGTTAGAAACTCTGTTGAGAATCCAATGTACGATGGAGATGTAAACATCTTAGGAACAATAAACATCTTAGAAATGATGAGGAAATACGATATAGATAAAATCATATTTGCTTCTTCTGGAGGAGCGGTTTACGGAGAACCAAATTATCTGCCAGTAGATGAATCTCACACTATAAATCCACTTTCTCCTTATGGTTTAAGTAAATACGTTGGAGAGGAGTATATAAAGCTATATAACCGTCTTTATGGATTGGAGTATGCAATTTTAAGATATGCAAATGTTTATGGAGAGAGGCAAGACCCAAAAGGAGAGGCAGGGGTTATTAGCATATTTATAGATAGGATGTTAAAAAATGAAAGTCCTGTTATATTTGGAGATGGCAATCAAACAAGGGATTTTGTCTATGTTGGAGATGTTGCAAAAGCTAATTTAATGGCATTAAATTGGAAGAATGAGATAGTTAATATTGGAACTGAAAAGGAAACATCAGTTAATGAGCTATTCAACATAATAAAAAATGAGATTGGATTTAAAGGAAATGCAATATATGGTAGAGCAAGAGAGGGAGAGGTTTATAGGATTTATTTAGATATAAAAAAAGCTAAATCATTAGGTTGGAGGCCGGAAGTTGATTTAAAAGAAGGAATAAAGAGGGTAGTTGATTGGATGAAAAATATAAATAGGTAATGAGCTATCTCTAATTTATGTTTCAATAACTTCTAAAGGTTGAGAGTATGGATAATGTAGTATTGATAGGGAAGAAACCAGTGATGAACTACGTTGTAGCAGTTTTGACACAGCTAACAAGTAACGATGAAGTGATTATAAAGGCAAGAGGGAAGGCAATTAATAAGGCAGTGGATGTTGCAGAGATGATAAGGAATAGATTCATAAAGGATATAAAAATTAAGAAGATAGAGATAGGAACCGACAAAGTAAAGAATCCTGATGGAAAAGAGGTTAATGTTTCAACAATTGAGATTGTTTTAGCTAAATAATTTTTAGCTTAAACTTTTTTATTTGCATTTTTTATTTTATTATTTTATTTAAAATTTTTAAAGGTGTTATTATGCTAAACTCTATAAAAATTAGTGCTATAGTGCATGCTACAGAGGATGAAGATAAGGTTTTAGAGGCCATAGAGTTTTTTATACCTGAAGATGTTGATGAAGAGAAAATAAACTTAGAGGTTGTTGAAACACAGGGGTACTTTGGAAATCCAATAAAAATTATAAATGTAAGTGTTGAAGGAAAAGAGGCTAAAAAAATATTTAAGCATATCATGGATTTAATAAAATCAAATGAAAGAAATTTAAACAAATTAAAAAAAGACTTACGTTTAAGAGTAGAGGATAACAAATTTTACGTTAGATTTGATAAGCAGAGGGCTTATTTGGGAGAGTGTAAGGTTGTTGATGGAGATGATGTTATAAGGACTGTTTTCAACTTCAAAATATTTACTCCAAAAAATAAGGAAGAAAAGGTTAAGGAAATTGTTGCTAAAGAATTAGGATTGGAGATGGGATAAAATGCATGAACTGTCTTATGCAACAGCAATGCTTGAGGCAATTTTAAATAGTATAAAAAAAGAGGAAGAAAAAGGAAGAAAAATAAAGAAAGTTAGTGAAATCAACTTAGAGGTTGGAGAGCTAACTTTTATCAATGTTGAGCAGTTAAAATTTGCATTTGAAGTGATTGCAGAAGGAACTGTGTGTGAAGGGGCTAAGATTAATGTTGAATTTATAAAACCAAAATGTAAATGCTTGGATTGTGGGTATGAGGGAGAGGCAGAGATAGTGGATGAGTTTGAAGTTTACTGTCCAAAGTGTAAAGGTATGAGGTTAAAGCTATCTGGTGGAAAAGAATTTAATATAAAAAATGCGACTGTTGAATACGAAGATGAATATAAATAAAATAAAAAATAAAAAATTTTAGTTAGTTATTTACTTTTTTCTGTATTTTGGATGGTATTTCTCAATTAATTCTCTATCAACTCTCTTCAATTCTTCTTCTGGTAATATAGCTAACAACTCCCACAATAAGTCAAGTGTTTCTTCGATACTTCTGTCTTCATCTTTTCCTTGTCTGACAAACTTGTCTTCAAACTCATCTGCAAATCTTAAGTATGCCCTATCTCTATCTGTCAATGCCTCTTCCCCAACAACAGCAACTAAATCTCTTAAACTTCTACCTTCTGCATATGCAGCATATGCCTGGTTGATAACCTTCTTGTGGTCTTCTCTTGTTTTTCCTTCTCCTTGACCATTTCCAGCCAATCTTGACAATGATGGCAAGACATCAACTGGTGGATATATACCCTTTCTGTGCAACTCTCTTGATAAGACAATCTGTCCCTCTGTAATATATCCAGTTAAGTCAGGAATTGGGTGGGTTATATCGTCATCTGGCATTGTTAAGATTGGAATCTGGGTGATTGTTCCAACTCTTCCTTTAACTCTACCAGCTCTTTCATACAAAGTTGCCAAGTCTGTATACATGTAACCTGGGTAACCTCTTCTTCCAGGAACCTCGTTTCTTGCTGCTGAAATCTCCCTTAAAGCCTCACAGTAGTTTGTCATATCTGTTAAGATAACGAGAACATGCATGTCTTTTTCATAAGCTAAGTACTCAGCGACTGTTAAAGCAATTCTTGGTGTTAAAATTCTTTCAATTGCTGGGTCGTTTGCTAAGTTGATGAAGACAACTGCTCTTTCTAAAGCTCCTGTCTTTCTAAACTCTTCCATGAAGAAGTTTGCTTCCTCTGATGTAATACCCATTGCTGCGAAAACGACCGCGAACTTCTCCCCTTCACCTCTAACCTTTGCCTGTCTTGCAATCTGAGCTGCTAACTGGTTGTGTGGTAAACCAGAACCAGAGAATATTGGTAACTTCTGCCCTCTAACTAATGTGTTCATTCCATCAATTGTTGAAATACCAGTTTGGATGAAGTCACTTGGAACTTTTCTTGAAATAGGGTTTAATGGGTAACCGTTAATATCCAACTCTTTCTCAGGAACTATTTCCGGTCCACCGTCAATTGGTACACCTCTTCCGTTAAAGATTCTTCCTAACATCTCCATTGAAACTCCAATCTTAGCTGTTTTTCCTGTAAATCTTACTTTTGTTTGGTTTGTGTTTAATCCAGTTGTCCCCTCGAATACCTGAACAACAGCCAAACCTTCTCTTGCCTCTAATACTTGTCCCATTCTCTTTTCTCCATCTGGGCAGATAACTTCAACAATCTCCCCATATGCTGCTCCTTCAACTCCCTCAACAATTAACAATGGCCCTGCAATACTCTTAACTGATGAGTATTCAATTGCTGATGATGTTGCCATGTAATCACCTCTATAAAAAGTTTATATAAGGTTTTTAAAGTATTAATTTAGTTTAATGAGCCTAATTCATTCTTAATTTTCTCCATAATTTCTTTTGATTTAACATTTATGAATTCATCGTGTGGAATGTATTTCATTCTTGCAATATCCTGCTTAACTGAAACCTTCAATATCTTAGCTGGCTCAACTCCTCTTTCAACAGCTTTTAAAGCTTCGTAGTAGAAGTTCATAATTATCTTCAACATTAAATATTGTTTCATTGGTGGACAGTATGTGTCTACTTCATCAAATGCATCTTGCTGTAAGAAATCCTCTCTCAACATTCTTGCAACTTCTAAGATAACCCTCTCTCTGTCTGGCAAAGCATCTGGACCAACTAACTGAACGATCTCTTGTAACTCTGCCTCTTTCTGTAATAATCCCATTGCTTCATCTCTTAACTGCCTCCAATCTGGCCCTGTATTTGCATTCCACCAATCTGTGACATCGTCAACGTATAATGAGTAACTTTGCAACCAGTTGATTGCTGGGAAGTGTCTTCTTCTTGCTAAGTTAGCATCTAACGCCCAGAATACCTTAACAATTCTTAGTGTGTTTGAGGTGACTGGCTCTGAGAAGTCCCCTCCTGGTGGTGAAACTGCTCCGACAATTGAGACGAATCCTTCTCTGTTGTCTTTTCCTAAACAGATGACTCTTCCAGCTCTTTCGTAGAACTGAGCCAATCTTGAAGCTAAGTATGCTGGATACCCTTCTTCTCCTGGCATCTCCTCTAACCTACCTGAAATTTCCCTCATTGCCTCTGCCCATCTTGATGTTGAATCTGCTGTTAATAAAACCCCGTATCCCATATCTCTGAAGTACTCAGCAATTGTAATTCCTGTATAAACAGAAGCTTCCCTTGCAGCGACAGGCATGTTTGATGTGTTGGCTATTAAAACTGTTCTATCCATTAACTTGTTTCCTGTCTTAATATCCTCCAAGTGTGGGAATTCTTCAGTAACCTCTGTCATCTCGTTTCCTCTTTCTCCACATCCGATATAAACAACGACGTCAGCATCTGACCATTTTGCTAATTGATGTTGTGTAACTGTTTTTCCAGAACCGAATGGACCTGGAATTGCTGCTGTTCCTCCCTTAGCTAATGTGAAGAATGTATCTTCTACTCTTTGCCCTGTAATCATTGGGATTTTTGGTGGCAACTTCTCTTTGTATGGTCTTCCTTTTCTTACTGGCCACTTTTGCATCATTGTTAATTCTTTTCTCTCTCCATTTTCTAATTCAACAACTGCAACTGTTTCCTCAACTGTAAATTTACCTTCTTTTATTTCAACAATTTTTCCTTTAACTCCAACAGGAACTAAGATTTTGTGAACTATTGAAGGAGTTTCATCAACAGTTCCAATGATATCTCCTTCTTCAACGTAGTCTCCTTCACTTACTGTTGGTTTGAATTCCCATTTTATATCTCTTGGTAATGCTGGAACATCAACTCCTCTTGGGATGAAGATAGAGCCTGTTTTCTCTTCAATTGCTGTTAAAGGTCTTTGAATACCATCGTACATAGCTCTTAACATCCCTGGCCCCAATTCAACTGATAATGGAGCTCCAGTACCAACAACTGGTTCTCCTGGCTTAATTCCAGAAGTTTCTTCATATACCTGAATAACTGCCTTATCATCTTGCAACTGGATAATTTCTCCAGTCAATTTTTCTTCTCCTACTTTAACGACCTCATACATTTGAGCTCCTTTCATTCCTTCTGCAACAACAACTGGACCAGCAATTTTAATAATTTTACCAACAACAGGCATACTCTCTACCTCACCAAATAATTTTTAATTTATTTCATTGAGACTCCAATTGCTTTTCTTATTAATTCTTTGATTGGGTCTACTCTTTCAAGCTTGCCATGTTTATCTGGAATTTCAACAACGACCTTATTTATATTTTTTATCTTGTCTTTTATACTTTCAGCAATCCTTTCTGTTATAATGATGAAGGCAATATTATCGTTGTTTGATAGTTCGTTAATGACTTTAACTGCATCTTCAGTATTTTTAACTTCATAAACATCAGTTAAACCAGCCAATCTAAAGCCAATGGCTGTTTCTCTATCTCCAACAACACCAATTTTCATTTATCTCACCTATAAAGATATAAGCCAACCTTTTGTAAAAGCTTGACCAAAACGGATGTATTAAGGAGGGGCTAAAGCCCCTCATAATGTCCCTTAATAATTTTCAGCTTTATTAAAGGTTTATGAGCAAACCCCTGATTTCTTCTGGCTTTAAGTTTTCTATTTTGCCTTTTATTATTGCCTTAAGGTTTTTAACTTCAAGCTCTTTGCTAACAATTAAACCAATAATTGGTCCAACACCAAATGGTTTTCTTGTTGATAACTTTTTACCCTTTTCCAATACAAATTTATCTAAAGCCTTTTCAAATGCATATATTGATTTTGTTTTTTCAAATTCTTCCATAGCTTCAGCTAAAACTTCAGCATAACTTGTTCCTTCTAAACCACTTAAAATTCCTTCAATTCCTCCAGTACTCATTAAATCTTTTAACTTCCATTCAGCTAATTCATAACCAGCTAATGAGACATATTTACCAATCTCATCTGCTGATAATCCATCAGCTTTACCTTTCAATATAACTTTTAAGTTTTCTACATCAATCAATGTTCCAACGAACTCTCTGAATAAATCCTCTTCTTTACCTTCAGTCATTATTGTTTTTCTTAGACTTTCTAAGTAATATTTATCTAAGGCTAATTCAAACCCTATTATATTACTCATCTGTTCATAATTTGATAACTCTTCTTGCAATACTTTAAAGTATTCTGTTCCATCTAATCCTCTAACAACTTCTTCTACTGTTTTTACTTCAGATAATTCTTTCAATTTCTCAACTGGGATGTTTCCTAATGGAATTAATAGAGAATAAGTTTCTTCAGCCCCTAATCCTACAAATTTAGTTCTAATTAATGTTTTTATATTTTTAATGTCGAATTTTTTGGCAAATACTCTCAAAACTTTCTTAGCACTGTCTGGAGATATTCTGTATATTAAATCGTATAAATCAGCTAAATACATATCTAACGCTTTTTCAACGGCAATAGGGTCTTTTAATTCGTTCATGACCTCCACAATGTACTGTCCATAGTCGGTATCTTCTAACATTCCGACCAATTCCTCTAAGCTACCAGACTCAATCAATTCGTTTAATTTAGCATTATCAAGCAATTTGGCCTCTCTACTTCTTATTCTTGCATTTACATACGCATAAGGAGCTAAATTAATTACCATCTTTGTAATCCATACAATCACAATAAGAACAATGATAATGGTTGCAATAACAATGAGCAATGTTAAAGGGTTGTCGAAATATGTCATTAATGTTGAATATAATTTTTCTAAGTTCAATAACGTTTCAATGTCTATCGCCATCAGGCATCACCTTTAGAACAACTTCTCTGTAATTCTCGCTCTAACTACATCCAAGTTTCTGTTAAATATCGCTTCTAAGCTGTTATCCAATGACTTCAATCCATCAGCAGTTTCTATTATACATCCTCCTATTATATCTACTGGTTTTCCTTTCTTCAATACGGTTACTTTCTTTGTCATTTCTTCTACTTCTTTTTCTAAATTCCATAATACTGAATCGTCAATGATATCCATATCTCTCTTGTTTAGCCTTACAACTAATTCTCCTCCTCCTAATGAAACAGCTCCATCTTTTATTAAGTTTATTAACTTATCTTTATATTCTGACTGTTCAGGTAATTTAGCTAATTCTTCTCTTAATTTTTCTATTGCCATGTTTATAATTTCTTCTTTAGCTTCCAATAACTTCTTCTTTGCTTCTAATTTTGCCTCTGAGATTATTCTACTCTTGGTCATTTCGGCTTCTTTTTCCCCTTTCTTTAATATCTCAGCCTTTCTCTTCTCTGCTTCTTCTTTTGCTTTCTCTAAGATTTTAGCTTTTTCTTCCTCTGCCTGTGAGATTATTTTGTTAGCTTCAGCTTTAGCATCTTCTAATATTTTTGATTTTATTTTATCAACTCCCATCAATTTCACCTATCAAAATTAAGTTTAGAAGATTTCAAAATTTTTTAAAAATTCAAAAGGGTTAATTTAGACCATGAGCATGATCAAGATTGCAATCAACAAACCAAAGATAGCGAATGTCTCTGGCATAACAGCTAAAACCAAACCTTTACCCATAGCATCTGGGTCTCTTGCTGTAGCTCCAATAGCTCCAGCAGCTGTAATACCTTGCCCAATACCAGAGAGACCAGCGAAACCAACTGCAAACCCTGCCCCTAAAGCAGCTATCTCTGTTGCACCAGCTCCGTTAAAGACTCCAACTAATAGCAAGATAGCAACTAATAAACCGTAGATTGCCTGGGTCTCTGGAAGGACGGAGAAGACCATTGCCTTACCGAATATGCTGTTGTCTTCAGCAACAGCTCCTAAACCAGCTGAAGCAGCAATCCCCTGACCAATAGCTGATAAACCTGCTAAACCAGCTGCTAAACCAGCTGCGAACATTGCCCATGGTGAAGCTGTTTTAAAGACGAACAAAATAAGGATTGCAACTAAAAATCCATATAAACCCTGGGTCTGTGGTAATGCCTGGAAGACTATAGCGGTACCGAACTTGTTAGGATCTTCTGCGACAACTCCTGCTCCGCTAGCTCCAGTAATTCCTGCTCCAATCCCTGAACCTAAACCAGCAATACCGACAGCTAAACCAGCTCCAATAGCTCCTAAGATTAAAGGATCTACCATACATATCACCTCAGTTTTATTAAGTTTTAAGTTGTATTTTTTATTTTTATATTTTATTGTTTTAAGGCCATATTGGATGTTAGAAAGGTTTGGAATAATATTAGAGGGAATTAAGCAGTTGTGTATTCCCTATTTGCTTTGAATGGTATGAATTTCTTACCTCCACCTTCATAGAACTGACTGAAGAACTCTACATAGTGCAACCTTAGGGAGTGGATAAAGCTACCTAAACCGTTCATTACGAAGTTGAATGCATGCCCAAACAAGAGCACGATTATGGCCAATATTATTCCAACTACTGGGATAGCATCTCCAACCAACTTAGCCATAATGTTTACTGCCATTGCTAAACCTCCAGTAGCTAAACAGAGAGCTAAAAGCCTTGCGTATGATAAAACGTTTCCTAAGAATCCAGTTATATCCATAGCTCCCAGCATTGCTCCCATAGCACCGTTTTCTTTGAACCCTTTAATTGCACACATTACTATAACAATTACCAAAGCTCCCCATATTATTGCTGATACTCCATATATTGGACTTATTGGGCATATCAACCCAATGATTAAAGCCAATATTAGAAGTATCCATATTCCTTGGTTGAATATAGCATCTTCTTTATTTCCTTTTTTCATATTCTCTACAAATCCAACTACCAATCCAATTAATAAGTGTAGGACACCAACAGCTATGGAGAATTCTAATATTGCAATTGGACCGTTTGGAACAAACTTACTTTCTCCCAGTGGGTTAATGAATGCTAATCCAGCTTCATACAAATCAATACCTAAGAACTGCAACAAGAAGTCTCCTAAGTATCCTCCGGTTATAATACCCATTATTGTTGTTGCAATCCCTGCCAATGTCAATATATAACCAAGTTTTCCAGCTCCTTCACTTACTTTACCCATCTTTTTCCAAATCCATAAACCAGTAATTGTCAACAGCAAACCGTAAACAGCATCTGTCAGCATAATACCGTAGAATAACAGGAAGCCTGGAACTAACAACAATGTTGGATCAACTTCATTGTATTTTGGTAATGCGTACATCTCTGTGAGCATTTCGAATGGTTTAATTGCTTTAGGATTGTTTAGTAAAACAGGTATCTTCTCTTCTGGCTCATCTGGCTCAGCTATTTCAACAAATGCAAAACCTTCAGCTGAGTTTTCAATTAAACTCTTAGCTTTTTCAGCATCTCTTGCAGGAACCCATGCTTCTATGTAGTAGGTTCTATCGGTCTTACCAAATTGTGAATATGCATCTCCCCTAGCCTTCTCTATTGATAACAATTCATAAACAACTAACAACTCTTTTTCCCACTTGTTTGCTAAAGCTCTTAATTTCTCTACCAAGCTGTTTCTCTCTGACTCTATTGATGCTAATTCATTCTCTATCTTTGATAAAGCTTCACTTGGGGTTCCTTCAACATCGCTTATATCGTATCTTTCGAATTCAAACTTTCTAAGCTCTGATAAAACGTCTTCAAGTTTCTCTTTCAATGTGACAAATACAATTGGTACTCTAATCTTTTTATCTTTTTCAAATTCGTTTCCAGCGAATACATCAACATATCCTTCTGCAGCTTTTTCAAGTTCTGCTTTCAATTCATCAATTTTTTCTTTAGGAACGCTTCCAACTCCAATAAATACAAACTCTCCAGAGCCGAGATATTTTAAGTCAAACTCTAAACCTTTTAAGTAAGTTATTTGCTCTTTCATCTGTAATAACTTAGATTTTTTGTTGTCAAGCTCTGATAATCTCTCAGCAGGCTCATCAACTTCTTTACTAATATCGCTTAATACTTTTTCAGCGTATTCTATAACCTCCTCATAAGAACTGAATGAAACTTTCTTCTTTTCAACAGGTTTTGGATTTAAAATATCTTTTATGCTTGTCTCTTTCTGACTAACACTTGAAAACATATCTAATATTCTGCTTGCCCTTATCATCAATGATGTAACATTTCTAACATAGTCGGCTGATGATGAAGAAGATAGTAATGCTTTCCATTCCATATCTTCTAATTTTTCAGATAAATCGCAGAGTTCAACGATCCCTGCTTCATGCAAACTTCTTACAACATTATCAATTTTTTCATCCAATATCACCGCTTTTAACTTCTTCATTCTTACGGGTCTCACTAAAATCACCTTGTTAATTTAGATTTCAAGAATCTCTGACAGCTTCAATGAAAGTATCTTAACTTTGGCAATTGATATAATCTCTTTAATCTCGTTTTCATTTTCTTCCATAATCTTTTCAGCTTCTTTCTTTGCCTCTTCCTCAGCTTTTTTAATCATTTCTTCAACAAGTTTTTCTGCCTCTTCTTCAGCTTCAGCAATGAGTTTTTTTGCTTCTTCAATAGCCCCTGCCTTTATCTGCTCAGCTTTATTTTTTGCCTCCTCTATTTCTTTAACTGCCTGTTCTTCAGTTAACTTTACTTCTTTTATTGCCTCCATAACACTAACGCTCATACTTCCACCTGCAATTATTGGTAATATTTTAAAAATGAAGCAAGTATATAAAATTTTTTATTCTTGAGTTTATTGCTATTTTTAGATATCAAAGATATTTGGTATAAGTATATATAACAGCTGGAATACAACCAATGGCTGTGCAAGTTTCCAAAGACACCCTCTTTTCGGTTATATCCAAATGGTAGCTACAAGATTCAACTATATCCTTTGGAAGCCCGTGCCTCCCTAGACCAACATATATTCCAACAGGCTTTTTCTTCAATAAATAGGCAGTGTCTAATGGGGTTATAGCCTTTTTCTCATCTGGTTTGGATGTTGAAGCTATTGGAATCCCAAATTGGGGTAGGAACTTATCAACGATAAAAAATCTATTTTTTTCAATTAATTTCTCCAAGTATTCTCCAGAATTACCAATGGTTGTTTTTATATTTAAAATATCCTCCATCTCGCATGGAAAGTCCATTATTGCCAAGTTGCAATCAAAGGCATAACATATTGGAGCTGCTCTTGCTATAGCCCTTTTATGGGCTTCATGCCACCTCGTTTTGTCGTAAGAGTTGTATAAGATTAAGGTCATCCTCTTTAACTTTTTCATACTTTACCTCAATTAAATTTCCATAAAACAGATTTCATTATGTATCTAAGTTATTTGTATATTTTAGTTTATATTTGGCATAGAACCGAAAAGTATATATATGAGTTCATCTATTCTATAATTCGCTTGCGGTGCAGGGGTCGCCAAGCCTGGCCAAAGGCGCCGGACTTAAGATCCGGTCCCGAAGGGGTTCGGGGGTTCAAATCCCCTCCCCTGCACCATTTTTTATTTTGGAACACTATATCCATTAATTTAAAATTATGATTCTATTTTTAGGTGGTGATAGTTGGAAAGGGTTTTGCACATAACAAACCCTGCCAACAAAGATTTAGAAGATTTTATAAGCTCATACCTAGTCATATTTTGATATTATTGGCGAGATGTAGAGTTTTTTATGATGGCAGGGCTAAAAGCCAGTTAGAAGAAGGAGATAGGGTTATTATAATAAAACCTGATGGAACTTTTTTAATTCACAAGGATAAAAAGAGAGAGCCAGTGAATTGGCAACCTCCAGGGAGCAAAATATTTTTGAGCATTGAAGGTGATAATTTTATTTTAAAAAGTATTAGGCAAAAGCCAAAAGAGGAGTTGAAGGTTGTTATCTCAAATGTTTATCATGCATGTGCATTTAAATGCGATGAT
The DNA here is from genome assembly GCF_000023985.1 of Methanocaldococcus fervens AG86. Taxonomy (GTDB): domain Archaea; phylum AGJL01; class Methanococci; order Methanococcales; family Methanocaldococcaceae; genus Methanocaldococcus; species Methanocaldococcus fervens. The sequence continues at coordinate 435,558 of NC_013156.1, read as the reverse complement.
TGTGAGGAGTTAAATCTAACGGGTAGTGAGGCTGAAATGGCTGAGTTAATTTTTTAAAAATCCTAATTTAATTGAAGAGGGTTTTAAACCTCTATCAAGGGAATACCAAATTCCTACGGGAATTATTGATATTTTAGGTAAGGATAAAAATGATAAATGAGTTATTTTAGAGTTAAAAAGGAGAAGAGCCGATTTGCAGGCAGTTTCCCAATTAAAAAGGTATGTAGAATATTTTAAAAATAAATATGGTGAAGATGAAATTAGAGGGATTTTAGTAGCTCCTTCTTTGACTACAGGAGCTGAAAAACTGTTAAAAGAGGAAAACTTAGAATTTAAAAAACTTAATCCACCAAAAGGCAATAAAAAAGATTCAAAACTAAATATAAAATCTAAAAGGGTGGCAATTTTAGATGAATGGCTATAGAAAGGTAAACCCTATATTTAAACCAGTAAAAAATTTTAAATAAACTATATAACTAATAGGTTTATACTCCCCAGTGGGTTAGCCCTCTTGACATAGCAGAGCTAAAGGATGATAGAGGGTGTTAAACTGGGGAGACATTCCCTATAAATTTGGTGAGATTATGAAAATCTATTTTGCCACAGGAAATATAAACAAAATTAAAGAAGCAAACATTATTTTAAAAGATTTAAAAAATGTGGAAATTGAGCAAATAAAGATTGAATATCCTGAAATTCAGGGAACTTTGGAGGAGGTTGCTGAATTTGGAGCAAAGTGGGTTTATAATATATTAAAAAAACCAGTTATTGTTGAAGATAGTGGTTTTTTTGTTGAGGCGTTGAATGGTTTTCCTGGCACTTATTCAAGATTTGTTCAAGAAACAATAGGAAATGAAGGAATTTTGAAATTATTGGAAGATAAAGATAACAGAAATGCCTATTTTAAAACAGTTATTGGCTACTGCGACGAAAATGGAGTTAAATTATTTAAAGGAATTGTTAGAGGAAGAGTTTCAGAAGAGATTAGAAGTAAGGGTTATGGATTTGCTTATGATAGCATATTTATCCCAGAAGGAGAGGAGAGGACTTTTGCAGAGATGACTACAGAAGAAAAAAGTGAAATATCTCATAGAAAAAAGGCTTTTGAAGAATTTAAAAAGTTTTTATTAACTTTGGTGAAAGCATGAATCCTTTTGACATAATGAAAGCCTCTCAAATTGCATGTTGTTTGGAGGTTAGCTCTTTTAAACCTGGAAATGTTCATAGAAATAGGGATTATAAGGATATTAAATACCACCACTTTATAAACTCTGGAATTGCGTTTGGAAACGTTGTTTATGAAGCGGCTCAAAAAGATAGGGATGTTGGTTTATACATTAAAAAGGCGGTTATTGAAAGCAGAAAATGGTCTCCAACTAATGCAAATTTAGGGATTATAATGCTACATATCCCTATAGCCATGGCTGCTGGAAAATTAGAAAATTTTGATGAAAATGAATTAAAAAACAATTTAAAGAAGATTGTTGAAAATACAACCGTTGAAGATGCTTTAAATGTTTATGATGCTATAAATATAGCGATGGCTTATGTTGATAAGCCAAAAAAAGGTCCAGACGTTACATCAAAAGAGGCAAAAAAGGAGCTTATTGAAAAAAAACTAACTCTTTTGGATGTTTATAAAATATCTGCAGAATGGGATAATATAAGTAAAGAGTGGGTTGATAACTTTAAAATCTCATTTGAGGGCTATAATTTATTAAAAGAGTATTATAAAGAATTTAACAATATCAACTTAGCCGTAACAAAAACATTTTTAAACCTATTGGCTAAATATCCTGATACATTGATTGCAAGAAAGAAAGGTTTTGAAACTGCTTTAAAAGTTTCTAAAATGGCTGAAAAAGTTTTAAATAATTTCACCGAAGATAAAGTTAAAGAGTTTGATAAATACTTATCAAAAGAAGGAAATAAATTAAATCCTGGAACTACTGCTGATTTAATTGCTTCATCATTGATGATATTTATATTAGATAGGATAGATAAGGGAGATACAATACTTTGGTGAGAGAATGGAAAAAGATGTCTATGAAAAGATTATGGATTTGGCAAGAAGAAGAGGTTATTTATGGAGTTCATTTGAAATCTATGGAGGAATTGCTGGATTTGTTGATTACGGTCCATTAGGATGTTTATTAAAAAATAACATCATATCAAAGTTTAGAGAGCAATATATTGTTAAAGAAGGATTTTATGAGATTGAGAGCCCAACAGTAACACCTTACGAAGTTTTAAAGGCATCTGGGCACGTTGATAACTTTACAGACCCAATTGTTGAATGTAAAAACTGCTTAGAATCATTTAGAGCTGACCATTTAATTGAGGAGTTTGTGGATGTAGATACAGAGGGGAAAACATTAAAGGAGTTGGATGAACTTATAAAAAAGTATAATGTAAGATGTCCAAAGTGTGGAGGAGAGCTTGGAGAAGTTAAAAAATTTAATTTAATGTTTGTCACCTCCATAGGTCCAGGAGGAAAGAGAACTGGTTATATGAGACCTGAAACAGCACAGGGAATATTTATTCAATTTAGAAGATTAGCCCAATTTTTTAGGAACAAGTTACCTTTTGGTGTTGTTCAAATTGGTAAAAGTTATAGAAATGAGATTTCCCCAAGACAGGGAGTTATTAGGTTGAGAGAATTTACCCAGGCAGAGATTGAATACTTTGTTCATCCAGAGAAAAAAGAGCATGAAAAATTTGATTTAGTTAAGGATGAAGTAGTTCCTTTATTACCTGCTGAGAGACAGATGGATGAAAATCTAAAAGAAGATGAAAAGGTAATTAAAATAAGTATTGGGGAGGCAGTTGAGAAAGGAATTATAAGGCATCAAACAATTGCCTACTTTATTGCCTTAACAAAGAGGTTTTTAGAGGCAATAGGAATTGATAAAGACAAAATTAGATTTAGGCAACACTTACCAAATGAGATGGCCCACTATGCCATTGACTGTTGGGATGCTGAAATATACACTGAGAGGTTTGGATGGATTGAGTGCGTTGGTATAGCTGATAGAACCGATTACGATTTAAGAAGCCACTCAGCCCATAGTGGAGTTGAGTTATCTATCTTTGTTGAGCTTGATGAAGAAAGAGAGATAGAGACCTACGAAATAAATTTAAACTACAAAGTTGTTGGAAAGATATTTAAGAAAGACACAAAGGCAATTGAAGCATATATAAACAACCTAAGTGAAAAAGAGAAAGAAGAGTTTGTTAAAAACATTGAAAATAATGGAAAAGTAATAATAAACATTGATGGAAAGGAATTTGAGATTTTAAAGGACTACGTTGAAATTAAAAAGGTTAAAAAAGTTATTAAAGGAGAGAAAGTTATTCCACATGTTATTGAACCATCTTACGGAATTGATAGAATTACCTACTGCCTTTTAGAGCACTCATATAGGGAGGAAGAGGATAGGGTTTATTTAGATTTAAAGCCATCAATTGCTCCTATAAAAGCTTATGTTTTGCCTTTGGTTAATAAAGATGACATGCCAAAGATAGCTAAGGAGATTAATCAGATGTTGAGAGAAAGTAGTATTATAGCTGAGTATGATGACAGTGGAGCAATTGGGAGGAGATACATGAGGGCTGATGAAATTGGAGTTCCATTTTGTATAACAGTGGATGGACAAACTTTAAAAGATAAAACTGTAACTGTTAGAGAGAGAAATACAAGAGAGCAGATTAGGGTTAAAATAGACGAGTTGGTTGATTACCTAAAAGAGAAGTTAAAAGAATGACTTAATCTTCAAATAATTTTTTTATAACCTCATTATCAATGTAAAATTTGAAGTCATTCGCTTTATAAATTCTCTTCGCCCTACTACCTTCTAAAACTAAATCGCTTTCAACTAATCCTGCATTTTCTAATTTTCTTAAATGGGCATAGACAACAGGTCTTGATAAATTTAGCTCTTTGGCTAATTCATAAATATTTTTTGGCTGTTTATTTAAAATATATAATATCTTAACCCTAATGGGGTTGGACAATGCTTCTCCCATTTTAACAACATCTATCAACTTCATAAAATCACTCTATCTCGTCCCATTTCTTTTTTAGTTCCTTAACTATTTCTTTTATTTCCTCAACATCTTTCTCAATCTTTGTAAGTTTTTCATTGTCTATTGAATTTGTTTGCTTTTTTAATGGGGAGATTAATATATACAATATTACTGCAATAATTATAACCCAGATAATCATCCAGAGGAGGTTATAAAATGGACTAATAAACCCTGCTGGATACATTCCAATAGGAGGGGTCTTCCCAACCGTGGTCATTCATGGACAATTATAGATTTTAAAACTTTTCCATTTAAATCTACTGTATAGACCATCAGAGGGAAATCAAAGATTTCCCTTACTGGAAGCTTCGCTTCCACGTTGGGATTGGGCTTCATCGGTCTCAACTCCCCTCTGGGTTCATTGGAGAGTAAATCATCGCTCTCAACCCCAGCCACGGGGACCCCAACTCCGCCTAAGAGTTTTTTAGTTAATTCAACTCCTCTTTTAAAGATATTAAAACATCCGACAAACTGCCTATCAAAAACTCCACACTTATCGCATTTAACAACCTGCCCCTCTTGGGACTTCATTTTACTCCCGCATACGGGGCAGGTTTTTGAAGTATAGTGAGGATTAACGTATAGGACAACACTCTTATACTCCAACTTTTTCGCTATTTTTCTCCAGTTAGTTCTATTCAAATCCCTATTAAAATCCGAATTCTTATACATATTAAACTTATCCAAATCTTCAAAGATGAAAATCGCATCTGGAAAGAGTTTAGGTAATTGGGACGTTAGCTTGTTAATAAAGTCCTCAACCCTATTTCTTCTCCTATTCCAGTATTTTTTTAATAATTTACCAATCCTCTTCGGAGCTTTTTTGTAGATTGACTTTAACTTATCGATAATAACATCATAAACCCTCTTTATCCTATGCAATTCAGACAAATCAATCCTAATCCAACCTTCTATCGGATGATACAAATCTAACGATTTCAAATTACTATCAACACCAATAACAACTTTTCTATCGGATAAATCCAACGGTTTTTTAAAGGTTATTAATGCCTCGTTATCCTTTAAGATAACCTCTCCAATATTAAAATCCTCAACCCTATCGAAAAACCATTCATTTTTAATGTTTAAAATTAAATACTCTTTTCTCGGTTTTATTGTAATTCTTATTACTCCCTTTTCTTTATCGTATTTCATTAAAGTAGTTTTAACCCTAACAAAAGGTCTTTTGAATATTGGCTTGTTTCTCCCTCTTTTTCCATTTAAATAATTCGACTTCCAACTCTCTATTGCTGAATAGGCAACTTTAATAGCTCCATCGACATAGTGGGAAGCAAACTCCCAACCTTTTAATAAACGATTTCTTAACTCTCTTTTAAAATCCTTGTCCTTTGGAATTTCAGGGATTAGTCGAGTAGTTGTATAATATTTGTATTTCTTCTTTCCTATTTTGTATCGATGTTTAACTGTCTTTTCCTTCCAGTTAATATTATTCCAAATAATATCGACTGCTTTTTGAGAAGTTTTTATAAAATCATCTGGTAAGTTTTTTAAATCGTAATTGTGTTTAACCTTGTAAGTCAATACAATTTCGGTTGGGAGTTTATTCTTTTTCTTTGGCATTATCCTCCCTTACGATTTCTTTAACTGTTTTTGTGAGATTTTTATACTTGTGAGAACGCATTCCATAAAGTTTTCCAGCAAAGTGTGAAACAATAGTTATTAAATCTTTTATTAGCTCCTCTTGTGGTGTTTTATATCGTTTGTTTATAATTACAATTTCCGTTCCATAAGATTTAAAAAACTCTTTTAACGTTTCAAAGCCAAATCTCGTTAATCTATCTGGATAGGCAATAATTACCTTCTCAACCTCTCGATTCATAACCATTTTTAAAAGTTTTTTGTAATTTTTCCTCTTTTCGTTTAATCCACTACCAATGTCTTTTAGTATTTGTATATTACAGCCGTTTTCTTCTGCATAGGATTTTATTAGTAGTATTTGCCTTTCTAAATCGTTCTTTTGAGTGTTTGATGATACTCTCGCATAACCGATGATTTTCCTTTGCTCTTTGTCCTTAATTCCTAAGATTCGTTTTATCTCACTTTCTGGAACTCTTCTTTTCCCTCCTAAGGTTCTGATACATTTAATCTTCCCTGCTTTATCCCATCGTTGCAACGTTTTAATCGAAACTCCTAAGATTTTTGATGCCTCTTTTAGAGTATAATGTCGCTCCATAACCATCAATGTCTATATTTGTCTATCTAATATATGACAGTTTCGGAAGGCATTATTTCCACCCACAAAAAGATTTTTATTTAACAATGCAATGTGAATACCTATGGCTACATATATACCATTAATGATATATATAGTTATATATTAATCATATATCTCAACATATAAACACACAGATTTTATAATTAACCTTTTCTTTAATGGAAATAATAAAAGCTTTTTTAAAATTTTGGAAAAAGTTTCATCAAAATGTTGAAGGGAGTTAATTAATTATTTCTCCATTAAACACCACTGATGGAGAAATCAACTTCCCTCTTTGCTCAACATCATTTAATGGAATAGCTTCTTTAAACATCTCAAATATATTTCCACTAAACATTCCCTTTTTAATTGGGATTATCTCTCCGTTTTTATACAAATAGGAGTTTTGTATTTCCACTGCAAAATCCCCAGTTATTGGATTTGATGTGTGGGAGCCAATAACCCCATTAACATAAACATACTCATCAAAATCATCTAAGCTATTTTTTGTCCCTTCAATAATAAAGTTTGTTGGTGAGATATAAGGTAATGAATTATAACCTCTTGAAGCATTTCCTGTTGAGATTTTTCCTTCCTTATTTGCTCTTTTTATATCATACAAATAGTTTTTTAAAACCCCATCTTTAACTAAAACAGTCCTTTGCGTAGCTGTTCCCTCACCATCACATTTTGAAGAGTATAATGCATAATCCAAAGTTCCATCATCAATTATTGTTATATTCTCCCCAAAAATCTGCTCTCCAATCTTTCCCTTTAAAACACTTCTATCTCTCTGGACATTTTCAGCACTGAATGCCGGCATTAAAGTATAGGGTAACAACTCATACAACGCTCTTGGTGATAAGATGATATTTCCTTTATATGAAAGGGACTTTCCATTTGCTGACTTTTTAGCCAAATCTAATGCTTTGTAGCTAATTTCTTCAACATCAAAAATATTATGCTGAGTTTTACTTTCATAGGAGGTTTCTCCATCATACATTATAGATATTGATGCAGAAAAATAAGTATCTTCCTCCTCAACATCTACGCCGTTTGAATTTATCAACCTTGCATATCCAACTTCTTTAGAAATTCCTCCGCTTAAAACAATTGCATTATTCTCTAAGGCAATGTCTCGCATAGTTATTAGGTCTTCTAACAATTTTTCTTCATCCAAATCTAAAATTTCTTTATAAAACATCCCTTTTGGCTCTTTATATTTTTGCGGTTCAGCAAATTTAGTATATTTATCCTCAACCAAATTTTTCATTGCCTTATAAACAATATTTTCATCAAATTTATTTGCATAGGCAAAGCCAACCTTTCCATCTTTTATAACCCTAACCCCAATACCATAGGATGTGGTTATTTGAAAACTATCCAAACTTTTTCCATCTAAATCAACACTCACATCATAAGATTTAATAAACAAAACTTCTGTCTCAAATCCCTCTTTTTCTCCAATTTTTATTAATTTCTCTAACTCCATAGTTTCACCAACTTAAAAAACTCAAAAAATAGTAAATTGAATATAATCAAATTGAATATATGCAAAAATAAAACAAAAAATGAAAATATATTTTTAGTTTTTAAAATTAAAATGGACATCTAAACTTTCTTCCAGCATATTTACTTAATCCTAATTCCTGTTCAATTCTAATTAATTGGTTGTATTTGGCTGTCCTCTCCCCTCTTGCTGGTGCCCCTGTTTTTATCTGCCCGGAGTTTAAAGCAACTGCCAAATCAGCTATTGTTGTATCCTCTGTTTCTCCACTTCTGTGTGAGACAACAACCGCATAACCATTTCTAAATGCCAATTGAGCGGCATCAACTGCCTCACTTAAAGTTCCGATCTGATTAACTTTTAGCAATAAAGCGTTAGCAGCCTTTATCTCAATACCTTTTCTCAATCTTTCAACATTTGTAACAAACAAGTCATCACCAACTATCTGTATATCAAGCTCTTTAGTTATCATTGCAAAGCCCTCAAAATCTTCCTCATGGAATGGGTCTTCAATTGAAACAATTGGATATTCATCAACCAATGCCTTATAATAATCTAAAAGCTCCTCTCTTGTCATTTTTTTACCTTCAACATAATAATATCCATCTTTGTAAAACTCTGAGGCAGCAGCATCCAATGCAAATACAATTTCATCGTCATAACCTGCCTTTTTAACACTCTCAGTTAATAAGTCCAACGCCTCTCTTGAAGTTTTTAATGGTGGAGCAAAACCTCCCTCATCTCCAACATTTACAGCATTTTTTCCATATTTATCCATGATAACATTTTTTAAGACGTGATAAACCTCTGAACCCATTCTTACTGCCTCAGCTATTGATGTGGCTCCAACAGGCATTATCATAAACTCTTGTAAGTCCAAATCATTCCCAGCATGTTTTCCTCCATTTATAACATTCATCATTGGGACGGGCATGATATAGGAATTAAAGCCCCCCAAGTATTTATAAAGAGGAATTTTACCTGTTGCTGCTGCTGCCTTAGCAACTGCCAAAGAAACAGCCAATATTGCATTAGCTCCCAACTTTGATTTGTTTGGTGTTCCATCCAACTGAATCATTATATTATCTATTTCTCTTTGCATCCTTGCATCATATCCAACAATTTCAGGTCTAATTATTGAATTTACATTCTCAACAGCTATTAAGACCCCTTTTCCACCAAATCTCTTTTCCTTATCTCTTAACTCTAATGCCTCATGTGTCCCAGTTGATGCACCGCTTGGAACAATAGCTGAACCATAACCGTTTCCTTTCGTTATAACCTCTACTTCAACTGTTGGATTCCCTCTTGAGTCAATAACCTCTCTTGCAATAACATCTTTAATTTCAAATCTCTCATCCATATTATATAACAAAATCTCACCTAATAGAAGTTTTTAAATACTTTAATAATAAGATTTTTATAATAAACTTTTTGGGTGAAGTTATGGAAAGTATTGAAAGTTATTTAATGAACTCATACAACTATATTGTTTCTAACTTTAAAAAGTTATGTGTTGGGATTAATAAGTGCTATAGTTGGGGCGATGAGTGGAGCATCGGTTGGATTTATGCAACTATTTATAGAAAGAAATAGTCATGACATTTTTCATTTTATAATGTCATTTATTGAATCATTTTGGATAATTTTTGTTATATGGGTGATTGCCTCAATATTTATATCTAGTTATTATGTTAGAGTGATGAAAACCACTGTTGAAGGATTAAATAAAGCTCCTGATTGGGATAAAATTGACGATTTGTTTATTAAAGGGCTGTGTTATATTATCGGACTTATTTTATTGGCATTTATATTTCTAATCATTCCAATTGCTTTATATCTATTCTCAAGTATTTTAGCTTCCATTAATGAAACTGCTGGTTTGATTTTTATATTATTGACAACTTTATTCTTCATCCTTTCAATAATTATCTTGTGGTTTTATTCTAAGTTGGCAGAGGTTAATTATTCAGTTAGAGGATTTCTTGGATTCTTTGAGTTTGGAAAAATATTTGAAATGATAAGTTTAAAATACATTATTTTGCTAATTGTTATAGCGATTATTGAACTTGTTATAAGTTTAATAGTTGTAGTGCCACTTGATACAATTGGAACATTTTTATTAGTATTGGCATATACTAACAAAAATATTACAGCCCTCTATATAGCAATAAAGAATATTGTCTTATGTGTTATCAACATTTGTAATTTCTATTTGGCAGTATTTTCAATAAGGGCAGTTGCATTATATTATAAAGATAGGAAGGGGATAGAATGATTACTGAGGCATTAAAAAAGGTTATAGAATTCAAAGATTTAAATGAAAAAGAAGCAGAAGAAGTTATGAAAGAAATCATGAGTGGAAACGCAAAATCAGCACAAATGGCGGCCATATTAACAGCTTTAAGAATGAAAGGGGAGACAATACAGGAAATAACCTCATTTGCAAAAGTTATGAGGGACTTCTCATTAAAAATAAATCCAAATGTTCCCAAATTGTTAGATACTTGTGGAACTGGTGGAGATAATTTAAACACATTCAATATAAGCACTGCCACTGCCTTTGTTGTCTCTGTATATGTTCCAGTAGCAAAGCATGGAAATAAAGCAGTTAGTAGTAGAAGCGGTAGTGCAGATGTTTTAGAAGCGTTGGGAGTTAATTTAAACGTTCCTATTGAGAGAGTTAAAGAATCAATTGAAAAAATCGGAATAGGGTTTTTATTTGCTCCTCATTTCCATCCAGCAATGAAGTATGCTACACCAGTTAGGAGAGAGTTAGGAATTAGAACTGTATTTAATGTTTTAGGACCTCTAACAAATCCAGCAAATGCCAACTATCAATTAATGGGGGTTTATGATGAAAAATTAACAGAAAAATTAGCCTATGTTTTAAAAAATTTGGGTTTAAAGGGAGCTTTGGTAGTGCACGGTAGTGGAATGGATGAGATAACAACCATTGGAAAAACAAAGATTTCTGAGCTAAGAAACGGAGATATAAGGAACTATTACATTGAACCAGAAGATTTTGGAATAAAAAGGGCTAAATTAGAGGACATTAGAGGAGGGTCTCCTGAAGAAAATGCAAAAATAATTAGAGATATATTTGAAGGAGAGGAAGTTGGGGCTAAGAGAGATATAGTTGTCTTAAATTCAGCTTTTGCGTTGTATATTGCTGAAGAGGCTAAAGATGTTGAAGAAGGGATAAAATTAGCTGAAAAATCAATTGATAAAGGTAAAGCATTAAAAAAGTTAGAGGAATTAATTGAATTTTATAAAGAGGGTTGATTACCATAGGGGCTACGCCCCTATTGGTATACCCCAGAGCGGGGTTGCCTTTGGCAACCCCACTTTAGTTTTGATCAACCTTTTACTAAAAGGTTGTTGCTAAAAGTTTCAGAAAGAGGGCTGATTATGGAAAAGATGATAATAAAATCAATGAAAAAAGTATTTTTAGAGGAATTGAATGAACTTGAAAATGAATTGAATGAAATATTAAAAAAATATAACGCCAAAACTATAGATGAGTTTAAAAATAAAATTTCCAACGGTGAGATTAAAGGTAAAGAAGTTGAAGAAGATTTAGAAAAAATTAAAGTTTTAGAGGAAAATATAAACAAAATTATGAAGTGCTTAAGAGAAATAAATGTAAAATCTTTATAATTTGGTGAGTTTATGAGTATTTTAGCTATTGGAGGATACGATCCAACAGGAGGGGCAGGCATCTCTGCAGATGTAAAAACAGCTCACACGCTGGGAGTTTATTGCCCTACGGTAATAACCTCAATAATCCCTCAAAATAACAAAATAGTTTATGAAAAATTTGATTTGCCAGCGGAAAATATAAAAAATCAGTTTAAGGCAGTTTTTGAAGAGTTTGATATAGAATATGTAAAAACTGGAGTTTTAACAAAGCCAACTATTAATGTTTTATTAAAATACATTGATAAGTATGATTTAAAAGTTATATGCGACCCAGTCCTTGCATCTACAACAAAATTTTCTTTTGTTGATGAGGAATTGATGGAAAAATATGTTGAGCTTTTCAATAAAAGCTATTTAATCACTCCAAATAAAGAGGAGTATGAAAAAATAATGGAATTTATAAAAAGTAGAGATTTAAAGATTAAAGATGAGTTATACATTTTAATTACTGGTGTTGATGATATTTTAAAAAGAAGTAGCAAAGTTATAAATGTGTTTGAAGGGTTTAGAGTTGATAAGGAAGTTCATGGAACTGGATGTGTTTATTCAACAGCAATAACTGCATTTTTATCTAAAGGTTATGAATTAGAGGAGGCAATTAAAGAGGCAAAAAGATTTATTATATCTTCAGTTATCTATGCCAAAAAAACAAAGCTTGGCTATAATTCAAATCCTACATACATCAACAAAGAAATAGTAATAAAAAATCTCAGTTATGCCATATATTTGTTAAAAAAGATGAAATTTACTTTAATTCCAGAAGTGGGAAGTAATATAGCCGAATCTCTTCCATGCCCAAAAGATTTTAAGGATGTCGCTGCATTAACTGGAAGGATAATAAAAAATAAGCTTGGAGGTTTTTATATTGTTGGAGATGTAGAATTTGGAGCGTCTGAACATATAGCAAAGATAATTTTGTCTGCAAATAAATTTAATCCAGAGATTAGGGCTTGTATGAATATAAAATACGATGAGGAGTTAATAAAACTGGTAAAGGATAAATTTACCGTTTCTTCATTTGATAGGAAAGAAGAGCCGCCAAACGTCTCAACTATGGAGTGGGGGACAAAAATAGCCTGTGAAAGATTTGGTGGAGTTCCTGATATTATATATGATAAAGGAGGAGTAGGGAAGGAGCCAATGATTAGAGTTTTGGGTAGAGATGCCGTTGAAGTTGTTAAAAAAGTTGAGATTATCCAAAAGACATATAATGATTTAATGTAAATATTCAAATCTTCATAAGAAGAGGCATTATGGGGGACTTTAGCCCTCCTTAATATATCCGTTTTGATCAACCTTTTACTAAAAGGTTGAAAGAGAAATGGTGGACTGGGCGGGATTTGAACCCGCGGCCTCCGCACAGCCAATGCGGCGCTCTCCCAGTCTGAGCTACCAGCCCACAAAATAGCAGTGCTTTTATATATCATTCTAATATATAAACTTTTCTATCATTCATCTAAATTAATAAATTAAAAAGAAAGTATTTAAAGAAAATACCCAATTTTAATTAAAATAAAACGCGTGAGGGAAGTAGTATGGATGTCAAAAACAATATTATTAATGCATTAAAAAAAGTGATTTATGAAGAGATTGGGAAAGGTGTTGAGATAAAATTGGATAAAACACCAAACTTGGAGTTGGGAGATTACTCCGTAAATATTTGTTTTAGATTAGCTAAAGAGTTAAAAAAGAATCCAAAAGTTATTGCTGAAGAAATAGTAGAGAAATTAAAAGCTATGAATATTGAAGGAATTAAAGAGATAAAGGCAGTTAATGGATACATAAACTTCTACATAGATTACAATAAATTTGCTAAAAATTTGGTTGAAGAAATTGACAAAAAAGGAAATAATTACGGTAAAGGAGATAAAAAAGGAGTAAAAATTATTTTAGAGCATACATCAGCAAATCCTAATGGACCTTTACATATAGGTCATTTGAGAAATGCAATTATTGGAGATTGTTTAAAGAGAATATTGGAATTCTATGGTTATGATGTTGAAACTCATTATTATGTTAACGATATGGGTAGACAAATGGCTTTAGTTGTTTATGGGATTGAATTGTTTGGTTTGGATAAAGAAAAAAAGAAAGACCATGCAATTGCTGAAACCTACGTAAAAATTAACAAATATTTGGAGGAGCATCCTGAAGAAGAGGAGAAAATCCTTGAATTAATGAGAGAGTATGAAGATGCATTAGAAAAGAATGAAGATAATGAAGTGGTTAAAAAATTTGAATTTGCAGTCAATTATGCCTTGGATGGGATAAAAGAGACATTGAATAATTTAAACATTAAGCACGATACATTTGTTTGGGAAAGTACTTATGTAAGGAATGGAATGGTTAAAGAAGTTTTAAAAAGATTGATGGAAACTGGAAAGGTTGTTAAGGAAGAAACATACATGCTTGACTTATCTGACTTTGGAATTCAAAAGAAAATGGTTTTAGCGAGGGCAAATGGAACAAGCCTATACTCAACAAGAGATATTGCCTATCATTTGGATAAGTTATCAAAGTGTGATATTGGAATAGATGTTTTAGGGGCTGACCACAAATTAACGGCAGAAATGGTTAAAGCAGCTTTAAAACTGCTTGGAAGTAAGGTGCCAGAGGTTATATTTTATGAATTTATATCCCTCCCAGAAGGTTCAATGAGTACAAGAAGGGGGAGGTTTATAAGTACTGATGAATTATTAGAGGAGGCCATAAAGAGAGCTAAGGAAGAATGCAAAAAGAGGTGGGTTGAAGAGGAAATAGCTAAAGACATTGGATTGGGAGCTGTTAGATACAACATAGCAAGAATTTCTCCAGAAAAGCCAATGATATTTAAGTGGGAAGAGGCATTAGACTTTGAAAAGGTTGGTTGTCCATTCATTCAATATGCTCATGCAAGATGTTGTAGTATATTAAAAGAGGCTGAGAAAAAAGGAGTTAAGGATGAGGCATTATTTGATTATGAATTAACTAACGAGGAGAAGGAGTTAATTAAGATGCTAGATGAATTTAAAGATATGATTAAAGAAAGTGCTGAAAATAGGAAAGTGCATGTATTGGCAAACTACTTATTGGAGCTCGCTAAAGTATTTAACAGATTCTATGCAAACTGCCCAATTTTAATGACAAAAGTTGATGACAATATCAAAAAATCAAGATTAAAGTTGGTTAAAAGCACTAAGGCGGTTATAGAGATAGGCTTGGGATTATTGGGAATTAACTGCCCAGGAAGGATGTAGGTTGGGATATTATGGGAGTTAAAAAAGTTTTGATTATTGATAATATCGATTCGTTTGTTTGGAATTTAGTCCAATATGTAGGAACTTTAGGGTATAAAGTTAAGTTAGTGGATAATAAAATCACATTAGAGGAGATAAAGAGGATAAATCCTGATAGGATAATTATAAGCCCAGGACCAAAAACTCCCAAGGAGGCAGGAAATTGTATAAAAATTATTCAAGAGGTTGATACTCCTATATTAGGAGTTTGTTTAGGGCATCAATGTATTGTTGAGGCGTTTGGTGGAGAAATTGGGAGAGCAGAGAGGGTTGTGCATGGAAAGGCAAGTTTGATAGAGCATGACGGTGAAGGAATTTTTAAAAATATTCCAAATCCATTTTATGGAGGGAGATACCATTCATTAATAGCTTATAAGGTTCCAAAAGAGTTAAAAATAACTGCAAGAAGTTTGGATGACAATTATATAATGGGGGTTAGGCATAAAAAGTTACCAATTGAGGGGGTTCAATTCCATCCAGAGAGTATATTGACAGAATCTGATGAACTGAAATTCCCAGATTTGGGATTAAAGCTTATTAAGAATTTTGTTGAGCATGAATATTAAATAAAAATATTTTTAAGTGAAAAACATGGACGTTTATGAGATATTGTATCAATCCTGCTTAGAATACAAGGTATTGTTAAATGGTGAAGAAACCCCATTATGGAAATTAAAAAAAGAGGATTTAGATAAAGTTGATTTGGATTTACCTTGGACATCTATTAGAGATTTGGCTATCTACTTATATGAACTAAAAAAGAAACAACAAAACTCTAAAGAACTTATTAAATGTGATATAGTGGAGATTTTGGTGGGCATAGCTTTATTAAAACCTGAAGAGGGAAACAGTTATATGGGTCTTGTTACTGAAGACATGTGTCTCAACTATTTAAGTGAGCTTATAACCGCAAGAATTAACTGTATTGCAAAATATTATTATATGATGAAAAAACCGCAGAATACAAACATATTTGATGAGATTATATTAAAATTCCCGCAAAAAAGGGACATTAGGGCATCTAACATAAACGATTTTAGAGAATTGGTAGGAAGAATTAGGAGTTATTTTAAATAATTAAATTCCCATTAAAAACACTGGAATTACTGAGAGCATCATAGCTAAAGCTACAAATATCGCCAATGCCTGCCTTTTTTTCATTTTTGTGTTTTTCATTGCAACCCCCTTAGCTCCAAGTATGATTTTCTAATAATATTCTCTCTACTAATATTTAAACTTTTCAGTATCTCCATTAGCTCATCTAAAACCTTATCTTTTTTATTAATATCCGGTATTGATTTTTCTAATTCTAAAAATAAGCCAAGACCCTCAACCTCATCTATGCTTGCTCCAATATCGTCTTTTTTATAGATTTCCCTAACTTTCCTAATTGGAGGAACTTCTTTAAATCCAAG
Organism: Methanocaldococcus fervens AG86; assembly: GCF_000023985.1. GTDB lineage: Archaea > AGJL01 > Methanococci > Methanococcales > Methanocaldococcaceae > Methanocaldococcus > Methanocaldococcus fervens. The sequence goes on along the minus strand of NC_013156.1, from coordinate 419,358 downwards.
TTTTATAAATATTTGCCTCATTTTTTCTTTATCTTCTATTCCAACTTCAATTTCCTCCCTTGTTTTTGATATTTTATCTATTTTTGGACCTTTATATGTAACAAAGAACTTTCCGTCTTCATCTCTAATCCTTAAAGCTTCATCAGTTTCTCTAAAATCCCTATCAATTCCATTAAAATAGATATCTTCTTGAAATTTTTTCTTAACAAATTTAAAGCCAAGATTTTTTAACTGCTCTGCAATTTTATCCTTGTCATCAATTTTTACTTTAACTTCAACCTCTATCATAACAACTCACCAAATAATAGAAATTTTTTTCACTACATCATTTAAAGCATTTTTTATTTCATCCTTATCTACATTTTCCACAATCAAATAAATAACAACATCCTCCCCATCTCTTTCAAGGACTGTTGATGTTATATTTCCTCCTATTTTGGATATTCTTGAAGTTATATCAGCTAATAAACCAATTCTATCCTTGGCAACAATCTGTAATTTTAACGCTCCTAAGGTAATTTCTCCCTTCTCCAATAAATATAAACCTTCTCTTGTTAATCTAACCCCTCCATTTCTACCCTTTTTTGTCTCTACCAACCCCAAATCTCTCAATACTCTAATTTTAACATCTAAGTTTTTTGGATGCATATTTAATTTTTTGGCGAGCTCTCTAATTGTTATCGGCTCTTTTAAATGCTCCATAATTTTTTTAGTTATACCCTCAACCTTCATACTCTCACAGTAATTTATTTAAATTTATTGATTAATTTTTCTAAAAAATAAAATAAATAAAAGGCAAAGAATTTATGTTCTAGCTCTCTTTCTTTCTCTTTTCAACCTTCTTAATCTTTTCTTATACCATTTCCATCTCATTCTTCCTTTCTTTTTCCATCTTCTTGAACTCCTCTTTATGGTATCACCCTCTTATGATGTTTTTCATCTAATAATATGAGAACCATTACTTAAACTTTTTGGTTTTAACCTTTATTTCAACCAGCTACCTTTTTCTACAACAACATAACCTTCTTTATTTACCTTAGGGGCAATTTTTAGAAACTTCTCCCTAAATTCTGGATTACTTTCAATCGCTTCATCATCTCTTAATACATTCCTGCTATCTACAATATAGTAGCTCTCTTCCATCTCTAAGTTATACTTCTCTAAAACTTCGCTAAATTTGTTGATAATCTCTTCAGCCTCTTTTCTTATCTTTTCAATGGTTTTTTCATCCATTAAACTCACCGTAGGATTAGATTAAGCCCAGGTCTTTTAAAACCTTTTCTAATATCTTTTTATGTTCTTCACTCATCTCACATAATGGTAATCTTAACTCACCAGCTGGTCTTCCCATCATATTTAAAGCGGTTTTAACAGGTATTGGATTAGTTTCAATAAACAATGCCTTCATCAATGGGAATAATCTGTAGTGGATCTCTCTTGCTTTCTCAAAATCTCCATTTAATGCGTAATTGACCATCTCTACGAACTCTTTTGGAACTACATTTGCCACAACACTAATAACTCCTTTTCCTCCTAAGGCGATTATTGGTAGAGTTAACTCATCATTTCCTGAGAGAACAGTTACTTTTGCGTCATGTATAAGCTCAGAAACTTGGGATAGGTTAGGATTAGCTTCTTTAACTGCTGAAATGTTGCTGTATTCTTCAGCCAAAGCTTTTACTGTTTTTGGCTCCAAATTAACAGAGGTTCTTGAAGGGACGTTATATAAGACAATTGGAATATTTATTGACTCAGCGATTTTTCCAAAATGTCTTTTTAATCCTTCCTGTGTTGGTTTGTTGTAATAGGGAGTTATTGACAAAACGGCATCTGCTCCTACATCCTCGGCAAAAATAGAGAGTTCCACAGCTTCTTTTGTACAGTTTGAACCTGCTCCTGCAATGACTTGAACTCTCCCATTAACAATATCTACAACTTTTTCTATAACCTTTTTATGCTCTTCGTGCGATAATGTAGGACTTTCCCCAGTAGTTCCAACAGCTACTATTCCACTAACGCCGTTTTCAATTAGAAAATTTATATTTTCCTCTAAACCACTATAATCTATCTCTTCATTTTTAAAAGGAGTAACAATGGCGGGATAGACCCCTTTAAACATAGCTTCACCTTTTTATTGTATCTGTCTCATTTTGTGGGTGATATAACCAGCAATTCTATTTCTCAATCTTTTTGTTGAGATTTGAGCTACTTGATCTAAAATTCTTTTGTTTGTTTCAAAATCTGTTGTAAATAAATCTCTATACTTTTTAATTAATTCCATAGCTGTTCTTTTGATTAATGTTTGTCTAATCCTTCCCATCATCTCACCTGCTTAGTTTATTTTTTATTGTTTAAAAATTTTATTTTTATTTTGTGTTTCCTCAAGATATTTCTTTTGAAGAGCTTTATTATGCTCTATTAATATTTGAAATATTTTAATGCCAACATTTTCATCAACGTTATGTTCTTTACAAAGTTTTCTTATCCTATCGTATATATATTTTTCTCTATCTGGGTCATCTATAGGAATGCCTAGTTGATTTTTTATCTCAGCTACATCTTTAGCTAAGCTGTTCCTTTCAGCAATCAACTTTAATATGTTGTTATCTATGTCATCAATTTTTTTCCTAATTTCAGCAAGTTTCTTTTTCATTGTAATCACAGAACGCTTATTATAAAGATACTGAAATATATATAAAGTTTTGTTATTTGTTATTTATATGGGTAGCAACAAAAAGTATTAAAACAAAAAGATTGAACAATACCTAAAAATATAAAAGAGATATAAAAATGTTTTTATACCCACATATGCCAAGACTATTTTTATATTTATTAATGTTAAATTGGTGATACTATGTTTAGAGGAGTTATGGAGAGTGCAAAAGAGTTTAAAAAGGTTATTGATACTGTATCAACACTTTTGGATGAGATTTGTTTTGAAGTTGATGAAGAGGGGGTTAGAGCAAGCGCAATGGATCCAAGCCACGTGGCATTAGTTAGCTTAGAAATTCCAAGATTGGCGTTTGAAGAGTATGAAGCGGATAATCATGAAATTGGAATTGATTTAGAAGCGTTTAAAAAAGTTATGAATAGGGCTAAATCAAAAGATAGGTTAATTTTAGAATTGGATGAGGAGAAAAATAAGTTAAACGTTATATTTGAAAATACTGGAAAGAGGAAGTTTAGCTTAGCATTGTTGGATTTATCTGCCTCATCAGTTAAAGTTCCTGAGATTGAGTATCCTAATGTTATAATGATTAAAGGGGATGCTTTCAAAGAGGCTTTAAAGGATGCTGATTTATTCAGCGATTATGTAATTTTGAAGGTTGATGAGGAAAAGTTTGTTGTTCATGCTAAGGGGGACTTGAATGATTTTAATGCAGAGTTTGAAAAAGATAGTTCTGCAATTATTAGCTTGGATGTCAAAGAAGAGGCTAAAAGTGCTTTCAATTTAGATTATTTAAAGGATATGGTTAAGGGGGTTAGTTCTGGGGATATTATTAAAATATATTTAGGTAATGACATGCCTGTAAAGATTGAATATACCTTAGCTGGAGTTAATTTAACATTCCTCTTAGCTCCAAGAATTGAAGGATAATAATTGTGATAACCATGTATGAATCCCTAAAAAATTATTTTTTTGAGGAAATAAAATCAGATAAACTGTTGAAACTTCCTGATAGTTTTTATGATGATGTTAGGGAATATATAAAAAATATTGAAGATGATGTTGAACTTGAGAGAGCTAAATATTATTTTAAAGAGCTTAGAAAATTGAGGGTATACAAAGCGTTATATTTGGACGATGATAGGGAAAACTTACTTCCAGAAGAGTTAAATATAATATATGCTATTGAAAATGTTGTTGTTGAATTAAAAATTGAAGAAAATATTGAATCTACACAACCTAATGAGATTGAGGCACCAAAACCTATATATACAATAAATGATATTGATGTTGTAAAGGTTGATAAAAACTTTCCACCATTCACAGACGGCACTTTTATATACAACCTAAACAAGAATGATGTCCTCTCATTAAACAAAAAAATATCGGATATTTTAAAAAAACACAGAATTATTTCGGAAATAGGTGAAAGTTATGAAAATGCCGAAAAAAGTTAAGAGATACTGCCCGTACTGTAAAAAACACACTATCCATACAGTAGAGAAGGCAAAAAAAGGAAGACCTAGCGAGTTAACTTGGGGTCAAAGGCAGTTCAGAAGAGTAACAGCTGGTTATGGAGGTTTCCCAAGACCTTTACCAGACAGGTCAAAACCAGTCAAAAAGATTGACTTAAGATTTAAGTGTACTGAGTGCGGAAAAATGCACACAAAGGCAAACGGTTGCTTTAGGTCAGGAAGATTTGAGTTTATTGAGAAATAAATTTTGTATAAAAATTTAAAACTTTTTTAAACATTTTAAAAAATTGTAGAGAGGGGAGATGATGGAGTTAATCCCACAGCCAAGAACAAAATTCTTGAGAGTTCAATGCCCAGAATGCAACAATGAGCAAGTGGTCTTTGGAAGTCCAGCTACTGTTGTTAAGTGTTTAACATGTGGGAAAGTTTTAGTTGAGCCAAGAGGAGGAAAAGGAAAAGTTAAAGCTAAAATTTTAGAGATTTTAGGATAAATTCCTATACATTTTTTTAATTATTTATATTATACTTATCTCGATGAAAATTTTTTATTTTTGAAATAATTAGTTTTTATGACTTATTTTTCAATTTTAAGTTTTTTTAAGAAATTTCGAAGGGTAGATTATTTTAATTATTTCAAATATTTAGATTAATTAAATTATATGGAATTTTTAGAATATTTTAGTTAATTATTTTTAACTAAAAATTTCCATAATAAATTAGTTAAATTTTAAAATTTAATAACTTTAAAATTCTTTTTTACGTCTAAAAAGTAAAATTTATATGGGTAAGAAGGTATATAAATGAATGGGGTTAAGTACCCTTCGACTTATAAGATAACGAAAAGCATAAATATTAAGAATGCTGAAAATATACTTATCTCGAATGATTGCCCTGTTAAAATCAGACCGTCTCGGTATGGAAACAGGGATTGTTCCTTTTTTGATATGTCTTGTTACTGTAGGTTAAAATCAGACCGTCTCGGTATGGAAACTAGATATAAGGCAAAGTATAGGCAATATCCAGAGAGTTAAAATCAGACCGTCTAGGTAAGAAACTCCTCTTATTTTTATCCTAATTTATCAATATAATTAAATATATCAATAACTTTTTTATAAAAACATTTAATAAGAAAAAAATAGAAATTAAAATTAACAAAAAAATGGTGGTAGTATGGAAATTATTTTTAGAGGGGCAGCGTTAGAGGTTGGGAGAAGCTGTATAGAAATAAAAACTGACAAAAGTAAAATATTGCTTGATTGTGGGGTTAAGCTTGGAAAGGAGATTGAATATCCCATATTGGATGAGTCCATAAGAGATGTGGATAAAGTTTTTGTTTCTCATGCTCATCTCGACCATTCAGGAGCTCTTCCAATACTATTCCACAAAAGAATAGATGTTCCAATAATCACAACTGAATTATCAAAAAAATTGATTAAGATTTTATTAAAAGATATGGTGAAAATTGCTGAAACAGAGAGTAAGAAAATACCCTACAACGGCCATGATGTAAAAGAGACTATGAGGCATACAATTCCATTAAGCTATAACGAAAAAAAGTATTACAAAGATTTCTCCTATGAGTTATTTAGTGCTGGACACATCCCTGGAAGTGCCTCCATATTGTTAAATTATCACGACAAAAAAACTATCCTATACACTGGAGATATAAAGCTTAGGGACACAAGATTAACAAAAGGGGCTGATTTGAGCTATACAAAGGATGATATCGATGTTTTGATTATAGAATCAACTTATGGGAATAGCATACACCCGGATAGAAAAGCTGTTGAGCTGAGTTTTATAGAGAAAATAAAAGAAGTTTTATTTAGGGGAGGGGTTACTTTAATCCCAGTATTTGCTGTAGATAGAGCTCAGGAGATATTGTTGATATTGAATGATTACAATATAGATGCTCCAATTTACTTAGATGGAATGGCTGTTGACGTTACAAAGTTAATGCTTAACTACAAACACATGCTAAATGAAGCAATACACTTAGAAAAAGCTTTAAAGAATGTTAAAATAATTGAAAAATCAGAAGATAGGATTAGGGCAGTTGAAAATTTATCAAAAAATGGAGGAATTGTTGTAACAACTGCGGGAATGTTGGATGGAGGGCCTATATTATATTATTTAAAGTTGTTCATGCATGACCCAAAAAATGCCTTATTATTAACTGGATATCAAGTTAGAGAATCAAATGGAAGACATTTAATTGAGACAGGGAAGTTATTTATTGATAAGAATGAAGTTAAGCCAAACTTAGAGATTTGTATGTACAACTTCTCATGCCATGCTGGAATGGATGAGTTACATGAGGTAATTAAAAAAGTAAATCCTGAGCTGTTAATTATACAGCATGGGGAGGAAGTTCAAGCAACAATTTTAAGAAATTGGGCTTTAGAGCATGGATTTGATGCAATAGCTCCAAAATTGGGTGATAAGATAAGAATTTAAAGAGGATGAATATGTTGGGATTGAAGATTGAAGATGCGATAAAATATAACGAAAATCTAAAAAAATATGTGTATAAAAAAGGAGATAAACTTAGAATTAACTTTAAAGACAAAAATGCCTTAATTGAATACAATAAAACAATTTTAAAGGTTTTATTTGGATTGGACGTTGAGTTTCATGAAAATGGATTAATTCCCACGCCAATAAACAGATATCTTTTTATAAACTCTACTTTTGAAACGTTAAAGAAACTAAACATAGAAAAGCCAAAGGTTTTGGAAATAGGGACAGGACATTCAGCTATAATATCTTTATTAATAAAAAAATTTTATGAGGCAGAGGTTTATGCAACTGAAGTTGATAATGATTTTATTGAATTTGCAAAAAGAAATGTAAAGAGAAACAAACTGGATGTAAAAATTATAAATTCTAAGGGAAAAATTATTGAAGGAATTGATGAAATTAAAGATGAAAAATTTGATTTAATAATATCATATCCTCCTTTTTATTCAAAAAACTCTGTTGCAAGTGGAAGGAAGTTTGGAGGGGCTTTAGCTAAGAATGTTGAACTAATCGGCGGAGGAAATTTTGGGGAGGAGTTTTCATTGAGAATAATTGAGGAGGGAATTAATTTTTTAAATGAAAAAGGAGTTATTTCTTTAATGATGCCAAAAAAGCCAGAAAAAAGAAGAGAGTTGATAATTAAAAAAATGGATGATGTTGGACTGAGTGTTGAAGTTGATGAAATCAAAACTGGAAATAGGTTGAGATATATAATTAAGGGATACAGGTGAAATAATGCCAACTATTTTAAAATTGGGAGGAAGTATTTTGTCTAACAAAAATATGCCTTTTTCCGTGAAGTGGGACAATTTAGAGAGAATAGCAATGGAAATAAGAAATGCCTTAGATTATTATAAAAATAAAAATAAGGAGATAAAACTAATATTGGTGCATGGTGGAGGTTCTTTTGGACATCCTGTAGCTAAAAAATATCTAAAAATTGAAAATGGAAATAAAACATTTGTAAATATGGAGAAAGGATTTTGGGACATACAAAAGGCTATGAGGAGATTTAACAACATAGTTATAGACACCTTACAGAGCTATGGAATCCCAGCTGTTTCCATACAGCCATCTTCATTTGTAGTTTTTGGAGATAAGCTAATTTTTGACACCTCTGCTATAAAAGAGATGCTTAAAAGAAATTTAGTTCCAGTAGTTCATGGAGATATAGTTGTTGATGATAAAAACAACTTTAAAATAATCTCTGGTGATGATATCGTTCCTTATTTAGCTAATAATTTAAAAGCTGATTTAATTCTTTATGCTACAGATGTCGATGGCGTTTTAATCAACAACAATGTGATAAAACGAATTGATGAAAAAAATATTGATGAAGTATTAAGTTATTTAAGCGGCTCAAACACCATAGACGTTACAGGAGGAATGAGGTATAAAATAGAGATGATTAGGAGAAATAAATGTAGAGGATTTGTATTTAATGGAAATAAAGTTAATAATATTTATAAGGCATTATTAGGAGAGGTTGAAGGAACAGAAATTGATTTTTCAAAATAACTACTTTAGCCACCTATCTAATGTTACTTCTTCCCTATACCACTCAATCTTTTGCGGTTTAAAAGAGATTTTTCCATACTCTCCCCCACCGCCAGGATAGATGTAAATTTTACCTTTTCTAAACAAATTAATAGTTTCTGCAACTTTTGGATGAATTTTAGCTAAATCTTGAATATCAGCATTTATTAAGACCTCAATCTCATTCCCATATTTTTTAATAAACTCTTCCCATAAGCTTTGAACAGCCTTTGTAAATATCCCCTTTCCTATTGTTAAGGAAATCATCTCAGCCAATGGAATTAACTTATAATATGGAGGCCTAAATGGTGGATGTTCTATTTTTCCATCACTTAGCTCTTCAACTCTACTTAAAACTCCCTTCTTTATACTTCCTCCACACTTTGGACATTTCCATTTGAATTTTTTAGCATCTTCCAACTTAAATCTCGTATGACATCTTGAACAGGCAGTTAAATGATATTTCCCTAATTTTGGGTCTAATCCATAGTTGGCTATAATTTTATTATGCTTTATTGCTTTTTTTATCTGTTCAAAGTTATCCTCCACTCCCCCAATATAATCAACTTCCATTTGGTTGAATTCTCTTCCCAACCTATGAGGATGATATGAATGTGCATCGGAGTTTGATAAAAATGGAAACTCTCTCAGCTCTGGAATCATGTCTGCCATGTCAGTATCTGCCGATAAACCGAGCTCTATAAAATCAGGTTTTTTCTGATAGCATTGATATATTGAATCAAAAGATTTGTAAAGCGATGTCCACGGTGTAAAGGCATGTGCAGGTCCTATTAAGCCATCAACATCTTTAACTATTTCTAAAAGCTCAGCTCCGCCAATAGAAATCTTTGGTCTTCCTTCTATATCAATATTTTTAGAATATTTTTTTAAAACTTCTCTCAACTCTTCAACCTTACTTATAGATGGGAGTAAAATGAGGTGATGGACTCTATCTTTATCCTCAATCTCTGTAGTTAAAATCAACTCTCTATCCTTATATTGCTTTATCTCTTCTAAATAATCCGGATGTGTGCAATCTCCAGTTCCAATAATATGCAACCCTTTCAATTTCCCATATTTTAAGATGTTTTCAATATTCATGTCTTTTGACGTTCCTCCAGAAAATCTTGAATGAATATGCAAATCCACATTTGCTATCACATATACCACCATAAACTTTTTACTCTATCTCCTTAGTGTCATGCATTAAAAATTTTAACCGAAAAGTATATATTAAATATAAAAAGATTTACATAATAATATAATTACATAAATTATTGTTATCAATTTTACAGGTGATGCTTATGGTAAAATATGGAATAAAGATTGAAGATGATAAAGTAGAGATTGTGAGATATTCAACCGTCTATACTGACGAAGGTGTTGAAGAATTGGAAGAAACTTATTTACAAATTAGGGCTGACGATTACGAAAGTATATTGGGAAGATATGAACCGTATCCAAAAAAAGATGTGAGATTTGTAGGAAATTTGGATGATTTAAAGGTTGTAAAAGGTCAGGAAATGAGAACCGCTGTTCCAATTCCTTTATCTTTGTGTAGGGCTAAATATTTAAAGAGAATTGATGAAGACGATGAGAGAATTACCTATTTGGATATAAATGGCGTTCCTATACAAAGAGGGATTATAGTAGGGATTGTTGTAGGAGTTCAGCATAGAAGAACTTCAACAGGTAAGGATTACACAATATTTAGAGTATTTGATGGATATGGATGGGGAAAATTAAGATTATTTGGAATTAAAGCAAATCCTGAAGTATTTACTGGAATGTTTATAAGAGGATTTGTAAGATTTGGGGCTGTTGAATTTAGAACTGAAGAAGGTGAGCTTAGAAAGGCTATATCATTAACATTAAATGACATGCCTGTAATTGTCCAACCTAAGGAATACATAATCCATAAAAAGTTTATAGATGAAGTTGTTTTGCCAAGGGTTGCTCCAGAGTTAATTGAAGAGGAAAAAGAGGACGAAGAAGAGGAAGAAACAATAAGTTAAATTTTTTAGGTGATATTCATGGTATTAGGAAAGATATCCTCACTATTACCAAATTCACAGATTTTAACAAAAGTTAAGATTGCAGACATTAAAAAGAAGGAAAGTGAAGAAGGATCTGTGTTTTATATTGGAACCATGGTTGATAGAGATGGAGTAGCGAACTTTATAACATCCATTCCTTTAGAAAAAGGAAAATGCTATGAAATATTTGGTATAGTAACAGAAGAAAAGAGCGTTAGAATAATTGAAAAGGTTATTAAAGGAGTTAAGTACCCAAAAGAAATACCAGAAATTCCAAAAGAGGAATTATATAATAAAGGAGAAGTTTTTGATGTAAAAGTTCCAGCTATATTGGAAGTGCCTCAATCAACGATATTTGTAAACTATTACTGCAAGATATGTAGAGGGATTGTTGAAACGAAGATTAAACCAAGAGGTTTGGTCTACATCTGCAAAAATTGTGGAGAGATAGACCCAGAAGATGTTGATGTAAAGATTAAGGTTTTTGGAAAGATACACTTTGGAACTTCTTCAAAAAGATGTTACATCCCTCCAGCAACCTTAGAACAGTTCATGCCTGGAATTTTGGATATGCTTGACGAGTATGGAATTGATGACACAGTTAGAGAAATCTGCCTAAAATTAAATGGAAAAACATTTTTAGTTAGAGGATTTGAAGGAAAAGAAGGAAATTATATAATAACTGAAATGGAGGATATCTAACCATGCATAGAGGCACAACCTCTATTGCTATGAAACTTTTTCTAAAAGTTTCATTCGATATATTTTAAGTATTCTGGAAAATATTTTTTGATATAATCTCTATCCCTATCAATATAAACATGCATGCTAACAGAATGATGAACATAGCTTTTTAATTGAGTGTTAGTTTTTTCTGCAATATATTCTCCCAAACTTATTAATCCCAAGGCATTTGCAACATAAGCCAATAAGGCATCATTACTTCTAAAAACTACAGTCATGTGAAGGTTATTATCCCTAACCAAAAACTCTATGAACTGTAAGCATGGTACAGAGCCCCTCTCATCCTTACTAACCTCAATATCAATCTTTGGATTCCATGTTATTGCTATAGCCCTCCTACTATTTTTCTGCTGGTTTAATTTTTCAATTATGTAATCTATTTGGTTAATTCTTTCCTCATTGTATGGGTATTCAAATAGTCTCTCATGATAATCATAGCTGAAAATGTTTTTTGAACCGTATAAGAGGTTTTTCCTATACTCTTCAACTGCTTTTTCTCCTAATGGATATTTTTCTGGAACTTTTTTCAATTTTGGGTTTGTGATTTCTATAATTGTGTTTCTAATCTCTTTTGTTCGCTCTCCAAATTCTGTTTCCACCAAATCCCCTTCAGTTAGTATTTTTGGTATCAATTCTTCAAAAGATGACGCTACAGAAGGTTTCTTTATGCATAGCATATTTTTACCTCTCCAGTATTTTAGACCATAAAAATAAAAAAAGTTATATTGTGTATATAAACTTTAAAAATAAAAAATTTCTTTATTTGGATTTAAAATATTTCCCCAAGCATGGGGCTTACATCCTATTGGCATGAAACTTTTAGTAAAAGTTGAATGAAAATCATAGATTTTCATAGCTGGAAAGCAGAGCTTTCCATTTTATCAAAACTAATTCTCCCCAGGATTTTCTTAAAAGGCTGTTCGTTAAAAAATAAAAATTATTCTTTTTTGCCCTCAACCTTTTCAACAATTCTTTCAACAATCTTTTTAAACTCTTCACTAGCTTTACAGTCAAGTAAGACCATTGGTATTCCTTTATCACTTGCCTCCCTTGCTTTAACATCTAAAGGAATTCTTCCTAAAAATTCAACTCCAAACTCTTTAGCAGCCTTCTCTCCCCCTCCTCTACCAAATACATCTACAACTTTATTACAGTGTGGGCAAACGAATCCACTCATATTTTCGATAATTCCAAGTATTAGGATATTTAGCATTCTAGCCATTGTTATTGATTTTTTAACGTCCAATATAGAAACTTCTTCAGGTGTTGTAACTACTATAGCTCCATCAATATCCGGAATTGATTGCATGATTGTTAATTGCTCATCCCCAGTTCCTGGTGGAGTATCTATTAATAAATAATCAAGTTCTCCCCAAGCTACATCAGCTAAAAACTGCCTAATAGCTCCACTAACCTTTGGACCTCTCCAAATAACTGGTGTTTTATCATCAGGTAGGAGATAACTAATTGACATGGTTCTTATCCCTTCTTTTGTAACTATTGGAAATATTCCTGCTGGTCCAACCATTGGTTGGGCATTTTCAACCCCAAGCATCTTTGGTATATTTGGGCCATGAATATCAGCATCTAAAACACCAACTTTTTTACCCATCAAGTTTAGAGCAGCCGCTAAATTAACTGTTACTGTTGATTTACCAACCCCTCCCTTACCACTCAGAATAACTATTTTATGTTTAATTTTTGACATATTTTCTCTAATTTTTTTATCTTGCTGAGCTAAAAGTTTTTTTGTATCAGAACATGTGTTTTTTGATGCACAGCTGTTACAATTTCCATCACATTCAGCCATGGTCTCACCATTTTTTCTCATATGAGTAAAAATAATTAACCACTAAATAATAATGATAGAGGAGCATATAAAGTTATCCATCTCTCTGTAATATAACTTAAATATTATAAGCGTTATATTATAGTTAAAATTTAAACCAAAATAACACTAAAAATAAAATGTAAAGATGTTTTTTAAATTTGTGTGTCTGGGTGTTGTGTGTGGATATTTGGGTGGTAAAATGGACGATAAAGTAGATTGGTTAAATAAACTGATAGAAGAGCTTGATAAGGGTTCTTCAAACATTGCAAAAACAGAAATTTTATCTGATGAAATCATAACAAAACTTAACGAACTAATTTCTGAAATTAACAACTATGTTAATGAAATACATTATGGATTAAAGATAACAAATGAAAGAATAAATTTATCTGTTTCAGAATTAAGCGAACTGGAAAAAAAGTTGAATGAATATTTGACTATTGCAGAAAATATGAAAGAATATATCGAAAATACCCACAACGAAATAATGGCTATTAAAAGTGAAATGGAAGGGATAAAGCGTTCATTGGAAAAATCCTCACTTAAGGTAGATGTGGAAAATTCTCTAAAAACCCATGATAAAAAAATTGAAATTTTAAAAAACAATATTAAATCCTTATCAAAAACCCAACAATCTATTATTGGCTCATTAACTTACGTTAAGACCCTACTTTATATAACAATTGCATTAACTATTGTAAATACTCTTATTTCACTAAAGGTCTCTGGAATTATTGGTTAATAAACAAATTCCTCATAACAAATGTTTTTCTCATTAAATATTTTTTTAATATCGTTTAATAGCTCATCATAGCTGTATTCTTTTCCAAAATCTAAGCTTTCCTCTAAAATTTTGCCAACATCGTCATCTCTCATATTTTTTATTAAAAATATTACAGAACCTTTTAATATCACCGGATTTTTTAAAATATCATCCCTGTCTCCATCTGTGATGCCAATAATCTTTATTCCAAATCTCGCTAAAATATCTCCACAAATTGTTGTTGTGTCATCCCCAACTGTTATAACTGCCAAAACTTCTTTATTTTTAATTTTTTCAATAACGTCCTCTCCAGCGTGATTAACAACTACAACATAACCCTTATCTATATTTTTATTCTCAATTTTTGGATTTGTTGGATGCCTTCTCAAAACTCCAGTTTTTATCACAGCTGTTTTCAAATCAACATCTTTTAATTTCTCAATTCCACCTTCCTTTAACTCCCCTCCAATGATATCAACTATCTTTCCATTCTCAGCAACTAATATAACCTCATTACTTTTAGCTCTTCCAACAACAATACCATTTACCAATATTGCCTCACCAACATCAACACCATGAACTTTTCTAAATACCCTTCCATTTTCTTCCCAAACCTCTAAGCCGTTGCTTATGCACCTTTCAATTTTTAAGTTTAATTCTTTTGATAAATAGTTGGCAATCTCTTTAACAACTTCTGAACCATCATCATTCCAAATAATAATTGTCCCATCCTTTTCCCCAGGCCTCTCAATTTGAATAATTGGTTTATTTAAATTTGCCCTCTTAACAACAATTTTTCCAAACGTATGCCCAGTAATCTTTGATTTCCCATAGTTCATTAAAACTAAAATATCATTATCAGCCAATTTTTTTAATGATTGGGAAGGCATCAATTTTTCTGAAATATCTATACTATCCTGCAAATTGTTGTCTATAACAGCCACTCTCCCCATAGTTCCTCCTAACTTTGCCTTAACTTCCCCAAATTTTTTTAATAAATTTATAATTTTCAATGCGTAGCCACTATCCACAATCTCAGGCCCATGTACAACAACTCCAATCTTTAATCCCATAACTCTCACTCTCTTTTTTTATGATTCCATCTCCACAATCCTTTTTTTATCCATTCTTCTCCTAAATTATGTTTTTCAGCATATACTCTCAAAACTCTTTCCCATTTTTCCCATAAATGTGGAAATTCCCTCTTTATCTTATCAATTTCTCCCATCTCCATGGCTGGGCAGATAAAGCAACCAATCCTGTCAAACCCTTTTTCATACAATTTGTTATAAGGGGCTTTCTCTCTCAGTAAGTATATCCAAACATGTAATGAAGTCCAGTGGAATATTGGAAGAGCGTTTATCTGCTTTTTAATGTATGTATTTCTATGAATTCTTTTTTTAGTTGCCCTATTAAAACTCTCATACTTTCTAACTCCAACAAACGATAAAACTTCCTCATAATTTTCATCGATAAATCTTTTTAATGGCTCTAATTTACAAATCTCAGAACACCACCTATAATCTCTCGCTGGAATTCCATACTCTTTAACTTTTTCCCAGAAATCAGCACCTTTTAATTTTATTATTTTAATGCCATAATGTTTTTCAACATCTTCAACATTTTTTAGCGTTTCCTCAAACTCCAATCCAGTATCTACAAACACCACATCAATATCTTTTCCTAAAGCCTTTAGTGTTAAAATTAGTGTTGTTAAGCTATCCTTCCCACCAGAAAAAGCTACCATTACTGGCTTTTTTATTCTTTCATAGGTGTTTTTTATAAATCCTATGGCATTTCTTTCATAGTTGTTTATAACTCCTTCATTCGCCTTAATCATTAATTTAAATGCCTTTTCTAAGCTATTATATGTTTTTTTAGGTTTATATTTATCCTCATCTTTAATAAACGCCCTAACCTTGACTACTTTTCCCTTTTCCGTCTTTTTTATCTCTTCAGAGGAAACAACAGCCAATCCAGTTCCAACGACATTATTATTTTCATCAACTATTATCACATCATCTCCTTTTTTGATATCATCCGTAAATTCAACTATTCCTGGCCTTAAAATTGAGCCTTTTTTGTTTTTTAATACTTCAACAACATCATTTTTTATCTTAACTATCCTTTTATAAGCCCCTTTTTCCATTAAATCTCTTGCACCATTCAATTTTAATTTAATTTTCCATTTCTCCTGCTCTTCATCAAAGTAGATTATGTATTTTACTTCACCGTCTGTTATGACCTCGTAAGCCTCTTCGTTTCCAGGAAGTTTGTTTAGCAAAATAATCTTTCCATTTAATACATTTTTTGCTCCAAACTCTTCCTCTATAATTTTGTTTACAAAATCAATATCATATTGAAATCCCAGCCTTGGGTCTCCAGGTGGTGTTAATTTTACTTCTTCAGCTTTTGAATTACAGACTTCACAAACTCTCCCCAATAGAGGAATGTTACAATTTTTGCACCATTTTAAGTGAATTTTCCCAATGTAAGTTTTCATAGCAATCACACTCGAAAGAAAGTTTTTTATATCATATAAGTTAGAAAATTTTTTAGTTAATTTGTTGTTTAGGTGATTGTTATGGATATTACTCAATTCATTCCAGATATTGGTAGTGGATTTGTTATTGGGTTTGTAGTTGGATGGGCTGTAAAAAAGGCTATAAAAGTAGTGGCATTTTTAATAGGGATTTATATATTAAGCTTACTTTACCTGGCAAAAATAGGGGTTATTAGCATAAATAAAGAAGCATTTTCAGCACTTCTCGGAAATTTAGAAAATTCAATATTGGTTTTTGGAGATAAGCTTGTTGGTATTATCCACTCATTCTCCTTTGGAGCTTCATTCCTTGCGGGATTTGGATTAGGATTTAAAAAAGGATAAAGTTAAATTATAAATATTATTATTTTATTTTTTATTTTTCCAACTCTACAACATCAACAGGTTCTAATGGAATATTTTTTAGAACTTTTCCAATTGTTGCCTTGGCTATTCTTATAGCATGTTCTGGACTTTCAGCGTTAAACACCTTCATAGATAATAGAACTCCAACTAGAGCTGTTCTTGCTACAACTAATACACAATCAACTAACTCTCCACATTTTGGACAGATTGTTAGCCCAATATCTATATCTACATAGTTTAATCCTTCTTTGTTAAGCATTTTACCTATTTGTGAGATAGTGACGCTTATCGCGTCTTCTACATCGTCTACATTTCTCACAATGTATGCAGCTTGCAAAGTCACATGGTAATTCGGCATCTTCTCTCACCAACTACAAAATCTCATTTTATTTAAATTTCATTTAAACTATTAATTACCTTACTTACAACCTTACTATTATTTAAACTTATTGTTTAATTTTTAAAGAGGGGAGGGCTAAAGCTTAACTAAAAAAATTCCTAAAAAAATGTTGTAGAATGAAGGTAATACAACTTGGAGTAATAGGAGATTTAAAGTTACATTCTTTGGGTATAATCCAGAATAAAATGGAAAAATTCGTGACCAACTTTCATAAAGAAGAGTAAATAATCCAGTTCCAAGAAACATACAACCCAATACTTTATTTATTGGGTAGTTATAGCTTAACATCACCTTAGCTATTCCATAAGCAGCTGCTGGACTAAACATAGCGGTTGTGATATATGCAATACCCAAAGAATCTAAGCTGAGTTTTCCGAGAATTGGAGATAATATAGCTGTTATTTTATCCAAAATGCCTAATTTAATCATAAACACCACTAATGCAAAAATAGGCGTAAATCTTAATCCAAATTTTAATGAGGCTCTCAATCCCTTAATTAGTCCATTTTTAAAAGCATCTTTTGAAAAGTTAAGATTAATTTTGCTATTTTCCATGTTGAATTTTACGCCTTTATATCTCTTACGTCCAATCATCAACACAATAAAAACGAGAAGAAAATCAAAAATAATTCTTAAACCTATATAATATAAGGTTATAACTCCCAAAAGTGGTAGGAGTACTGGTAAATAATAGCGGTAGATATACATAACCCTTAACGGTAGATTTGAAGCCAATATTGCTATATAAAGGTCGATTGGTTTAATTAATTTATCCTTTAGCATGGCCGATGCATTTGCATGGGCAACCCTCGGACTAACTAAATATAGTGCTGGAATTGGTGTTAAAGCTGGATGAATGCCAAATTCCGCTATCTTAGAAGTTTTATTTCCAATAAACTTTATTAAATTGGTTTCACTTAAAATTTCAGCCAAAATATACCCAAAAGTAATTGATGCCATTGATATTACGTAGATGTTTAAAAAATCCAAGCTCACACCTTATAAGCTATTTCATATTTTTATTAATTTTGGTAATATACTTATAAATAATTACCTAATAAGTTTTAAATAGCACTTCCTCCAGTTTAATTTAAAAAATCACAGGGATGGATATGATAGAAAAAGCAGAGGTTTTGATGGAGGCTCTACCATTTATACAGAAATTTTACAATAAGATTTTCGTTATAAAGTATGGCGGTCATGCGATGATTGATGAAAAGGCAAAGAACTGGACAGCTCAAGATGTGGTTTTATTAAAATACGTTGGAATAAATCCTGTAGTTGTTCATGGAGGAGGGCCTGAGATAAACAAAGCTATGGAAAAAATGGGTAAAAAGCCAGAGTTCATTCATGGTTTGAGAGTTACTGATGAAGAAACTTTAGATATTGTTGAAATGGTCTTAGCTGGAAAGATTAATGGGGATATTGTTTCAAAGCTATCAAAGTTTGGTGGCAAAGCTGTTGGTTTATCTGGAAAATCTGGAAGAATAATAATTGCAAAGAAAAAAATAAAATACATTAAGAATGAAAAAGGGGAGGAGATAGCTGTAGATTTAGGAAGAGTTGGAGAAACAGCTGAGGTTAATACTGAACTCTTAGAGATTTTAATAAATAATGGTTACATTCCAGTTATATCGCCAATTGGTTTAGATGAGAAAGGAGAGGCTTATAACCTAAACGCAGATACGGTTGCTGGAGATATAGCAGGAGCTTTAGAGGCGGAGAAGTTGATTTTAATAACAGATGTAGATGGAATTATGGATGATATAAACAACCCAGAAACTCTGCATAGAAAACTAACTGCCTCAGAGCTGAGAGAGATGATAGAGGATGGAAGAATAAAAGGAGGGATGATTCCAAAGGCTGAAAGTGCTTTATACGCCTTAGAGCATGGAGTTAAGAGTGTTCATATCATTAATGGAAAAATACCCCACGCTTTATTGTTGGAAGTATTTACAGAGGAAGGTATTGGAACTATGATAACAAAGGATTAAACTTCGTTTTTCCTATTAAGATTTCTATTGGCTAATTTTTTATATCTCTTTTTTAATTTTTAAATTAAAATTTAAATTTTTGGTTGATACCATGATTATACTCTTAGATTTAAATGGAACAATAGCTACCGATGGGAAGATAAAAGAAGGAGTTAAGGAGAGGCTTTCTATTTTAAAAGAAAAGGCTGAAATATATATTTTATCTGCAGATACTTTTGGCACTTTGAATAAAATAGCGGATAGCTTAGATGTTAAAGGCATGAAAGTAGATAGGGAAAAATATGGAAGTGAAAAAATAGCTAAATTAAAAATTTTGGAGAAGTTAAAAAAAGAAAATCCTGATAAAAAGATTATAGCTATAGGCAACGGAAATAATGATGAGTTATTGTTAAAAAACGCTGATTTGGGCATCTGTGTTATTGGAGATGAAGGAGCATGGACAAAAACGTTATTAAGCTCTGATATCGTTGTTAAAAATATAAATGATGCTTTAGATTTGTTGATAAAGAATAATAGGTTAAAAGCAACAATTAGAGATTAGATTAATATGTCAAATACACTTTCAGCAGTTTTAGAAGTTAGTTCATATATAGTCATAACTTTATCTGATATCTTCTTTAAACTAACCGTTGGTTTTGTATTTATGCAGATAGAGTAAATTTTTATCTTCTTTTTTATCTTCTCTTCATTAATTTTCTCTAAAAATTCTAAAGATATTTCACACTCTCCATCTGTTATAAAAACAATATCCCCATTAAACTTTAACGCCTCTCTTAAAGGTTTTTCAAAATTCGTTCCTCCTCCATAAAACACAGATGCAAAATCCAAAACCTCTTCAAAAGACATCTTTTTTTCATAAATCTTTATATCCCTAACTCCATCGTCAAACAAAACCGCTATATATCTTTTATTTCTTTTTAGGGATATTTCCATCAAGCAGAGGGCTATTGCCTTTGCCCAAATTTCTTTATTTCCCCTCATGGAGCCACTTAAATCTAAGCAAACCACAAAATCCCCACAATTTTCATTATTCTCCAATATCTTATAATTTAAAAGTTTATTTTCATTGTATCTCCTTAAAAATCCACAAAAAGTGTTTCATCAGCAAAATTTCTGTACTCTGATGAAATTAAATTATCCAAATTGTTTCCAAATTTTATTGAATATTTCTCCTCAGAAAAATGTTTAATCTTCCTTTTATATTTTTTTATAGCTATTCTTTTGAATCTTCCAAATATTTTTACGAATTCTTTAATTTTACTGTTTTTTAATAGTTTTTCTGTTAATTACAATTTTTTCTTGGGTCTGTGTAGCTTTTATATCCCTTTCCAGAACCAAAACAGCTAAAAGATGAGGTTATATTTTCCATATAACTTTCAAGCTCATCTAAAAGTTCATTTATATCTTTTTCTTTACTTTTTTTCTTAAACTCCTTAAATTTTTCAGAAAAGAATTCTGTGGCGATTAATGAATAATTTTCATCTAACGTAGTTATTGATTTTACATTTTTAAATCTTCTATCCTTAATGATTTTCTTAATTAAATCATTTTCTTCTAAAATTTCAATCTCATATTTAAAAAATAGATAAAATATCATCTCTGTTTCTTTTTCACTTAAATAAAAGGTTATTTTATCTCTACACCTTTCCCAAACCATTTTATCATACTTATCATACCTAATCATTATATCACCATAATACCAAACTAAAAATAAATCATAAAATATATATGCTATTTTGTGTAAAAGTATTACACGGTGAGAGTATGGAAGTGAATATTTTGAGTATCTCAATAAAGTCACCTTCGAAAGTCCCTAAATGTAAAGTTTTAGAGTTGGATGTTGATTGGAACATTGAATATAGAAAAATGGAGAGCAAAAAATTCAATTTTTTATGCAATATTAAGGCTTATGGTGAGTTATCATTTGAAGCATGTGTTGAGGGAGAGATAAATACCGAGAAAGATTACAACAAGATTCCAAACTTTGTGTCAATAAGCATAGTAAAAAATCTAATGAACTCTATTCCAAAGTTAATTAGCCACGCTCAACAGTTTAGAATTGAGGAAAATGTATTTATCAAGCCTAATGTATCTCTCGCATCCTAATTAAATATTTATCTCCAAAATCTCTTAAAATTAATGGGATGAACTCATAAACTAACTTTTTATCGTATTTATAAAGTTCTTTTATCACATAAATACCATATTCATTAAAATTCTCAAATAATTTTAATAATATTGCCTCTTTATTGTCAGATTTCATAATTAATTTAACCAACACATTGGCATAAACTTCATTATCCAATCTCTTTATAAGTTTTGGATATGCGTAAATTGTTAATTTTGATGGAATATTTCCCAAAGCTTCAGCACATGCAAACCTTATACATTCAAATTCACTATCTAAAAGCTTTATTAGGTATGGTATATAGGTATAAACCAAATTTGGATGCTTAACTCCAACTTTTTGAATAATCTTTATACAATAATATATGATAACTTTATTTCTTGAATCTGAAGAGTAATGAGTTGATATTATGTCCTCAAATCCTCTCTCTTTTGTTGATGTCAATAGCTCAAATACATCATCTAAGATATTTAATTTAATTAATTCATAAACATCCATTTTGTATAACTCTTTTAAAATTTTTAATTTCTCATTATTCCCATAATTAAGCCTTAATTTTTTCTTATATTCCTTAGATTTCATTTAAAATCCCTTCAATATACATGTTGAAATCATCAGTTTCTTTAATAACTTCATCAATAAAATCAGTTTTTCTCTTGTTTATTACTGCCTCATTTCTTATTTTTTTCAATTCCAGCCTTATATGTGCCATCTTACAAAGAATCTCAATCAATTTATTATAATCTTTTTTACATTCACCAACTTTTTTAATATCAATGTATTTAAGCTCATTTTTAAGATTTTTAATTATCTCAGCCTTATCTAAAACCTGTTCAGCATATTTGTTGGTTATGTTGAATATTATTTTTGAAACAATTAATATATCATCTATATACTCCCAAAATATGTGCCTCAATATCTCTAAATCTTCAATTTCAGCCTCTTTTTTTCCGTTTAAATAGGCGAAGCATTTAACAACCTTAACCGATTTTTTAAACCTCCTATCTGAAATATAGATATGGTTTTGATACAACTTCTTTCTTATATCAACCAAATATCCAACAACACCATCTATATCAACTTTACGAGCTTTTTCTTGCATCTTTTTAAGCTCTTTTATGGTTATTTTGGTTTTTGCTTTATAGTCTTCCTCCAAATAAACAAGATTTATCAAGTTTTCGTAGCTTCTTATTCCTCTGACGACTTTTCTAAATAAAAATCTATCATAAAATGCCAATAATTCATTCTCTTCTGGTAACTCGTTTGAAGCTCCGAATAAGCTTATCAAAGGAACTTTTTCAACCTTATCGCCGTTGTGATAAATCCTCTCATTAATTATTGAGAGTAAAGCGTTTAGTATAGAACTGTTTGCTTTAAAGACCTCATCTAAAAATGCTATTTCAGCGGTTGGTAAGTAACCAGAGGTTTTTCTAACGAATTTGTCATTATCTTTTAGCTCTTTAATGCTTAAAGGCCCAAACAATTCATCTTCCGTAGTGAATCTTGTTATAAGTTTTTCAAAGTATTCAGCATTTATGTGTGATGCTATAGCCCTAATTAATTGGGATTTAGCAACTCCAGGATTTCCCAAAAATACCGTATGCTCGTTAGCTAATATTGAAGTTAAAGCGATATCAATCTCCTCCCTCCTCTCCAAAAAATAAGAATTTAATTCTTTTTTTATTTTTTCGAGTTTGTGCATATTTTCACTTAAATGCTTATTGTAGTTAGTTGAGCGAACTCAACATTACTAATTCCTTTTAATTTATTTACAAATTCGATTATTTTATCTCTTTGCCCTTTAATTGCAATCTTTCTAAGAAGTTTTCCTTCAAACGGAATTTCGAGTGATATTACTACGATATCTCTGTATTGACTCTCCAACTCAACAATATCTTCAATAGCCTTTGTATTATAAATGACAGTTATTTCACCAATTTTTGACTCAATTCTGCTAATCCAATCGTATTTCTTTACGTAATAATCTAAAGCTCTTCTTATAAATTCTGACCTCGAGATTTTTTCCTCTTCAATAATTTTATCAACTTCCTTTAGCAGTTTTTTCTCAATGGTTAATGAAATACGCTCCATAGTATCACTTTTGTAATACTTATTTTTAGAATGGTATTAAAATTATTGGTATAAAAATATTACTATTAATGTAGTAATTAAGAACATATATATTTGAATAATATAATTTTTATGAAAGATAAAATTTATTATTAAACATTAAACAGAAAATATTATATATGATGAATTTTATTCAATACAGTGCGCCATAGGATCACCCCCACATATTTGGGCTCACCTCTGTGAGGATTTGTTTTGTATTTTATTTTTTAAATATTATTATTTTTATATTTTCTATTAATTTTTAGGAATAAATAGAAAATTTTACATACTTATTGTTATCATTTTTTGTAGTTGTAGTATCAGATAACAAAAACAGTTGGTGTTGGTAATGCCACATTATGAAGATAAAATAGATTTGTATGACGAGAGAGGAAAGGTGTTAGAGGAAAACGTTCCATTAGAGGCGATAAGTCCATTAAAAACCCAATAATTGAGAGAATAGTTAATGACATTAAGAGGAGCGTTGCTATAAATTTGGCAGGTATTGAAAACGCTTTAAGAACAGGGGCTGTTGGAGGAAAGGCTTGTTTTTGTCCAGGAAGGGAATTAGATCTGCCAATTGTTGAAAACGCTGAAATTATTGCTGAAAAAATAAAAAGAATGGTTCAAGTTGATGAAGAGGATGATACAGTTGTTAAGTTAATCAACGGAGGAAGGCAGTTATTATTACAACTTCCATCAAAGAGATTGAGAGTAGCTGCTGACTATACAGTTTCTGCATTAATTGGGGGTGGATCAACTGTTCAGGCAATCATTGATACCTTTGATGTTGATATGTTCGATGCTCCAGTAGTTAAAACGGCAGTTATGGGAAGATACCCGCAAACAGTTGATTTTCATGGGGCAAATATTGCAACTTTATTAGGTCCTCCAGTTTTATTAGAAGGGCTTGGTTATGGTTTAAGAAATATTATGGCAAACCACATTGTAGCAGTTACCAGGAAAAAACATTAAATGCTGTTGCTTTAGCTTCAATCTTAGAACAAACAGCAATGTTTGAAACAGGAGATGCTTTAGGAGCATTTGAAAGATTACACTTGTTAGGTTTAGCATTTCAGGGATTGAATGCCACAATCTAACTTATGAACTTGTAAAAGAGAACGGAAAAGATGGAACTGTTGGAACTGTAGTAGCTTCAGTTGTTGAAAGGGCTTTGGAGGATGGAGTTATAAGACCTTCAAAAACACTACCTTCTGGATATACAGTTTATGAGCCAGTAGATTGGGCATTATGGAATGCCTATGCAGCATCCGGTTTAGTTGCTGCAGTTATCGTTAACGTAGGAGCTGCAAGAGCTGCACAAGGTGTTGCATCAACCGTCCTCTACTACAACGACATATTGGAATTTGAAACTGGATTGTCAAGTGTTGACTTCGGTAGAGCGGAAGGGACAGCAGTTGGTTTCTCATTCTTCAGCCATTCAATCTACGGAGGAGGAGGGCCTGGAACATTCCACGGAAATCACGTTGTTACAAGGCATAGTAAAGGATTTGCCATCCCATGTGCTGCAGCTGCAATGTGTTTAGATGCTGGAACCCAGATGTTCTCAGTTGAGAAGACATCAGCATTAGTCGGAACTGTGTATAGTGCTATCGACCATTTAAGAGAGCCTTTAAAACACGTAGCTGAAGGAACTGTAGGAATAAAAGAAAAAGTTATTTAAAATCTTAAAATGGTGATTGTATGGCATACAAGCCGCAATTTTACCTGGGAATACGCTAATTGCTGAAAATAGAAGAAAGCACATGAATCCAGAAGTTGAGTTAAAAAGGTTAAGAGATATTCCTGATGATGGGGTAGTTAAGATATTAGGGCATAGAAACCCTGAGAAAGTTATAAGACAGTCCATCCTCCATTAGAAGAGATGGATTTTGAAGAAGATCCTATTAAGGAGATTGTTGAGCCAATTCAAGGGGCTAAAGAAGGAGTTAGAGTTAGGTATATCCAGTTTGCTGATTCAATGTATAACGCCCCAGCTCAGCCATACGATAGAGCAAGAACATACATGTGGAGATTTAGAGGAATAGATACTGGTACATTATCGGGAAGACAAGTTATTGAGATGAGGGAGCTTGATTTAGAAAAAATTTCTAAAAACTTCTTAATTGATACTGAATTCTTTGATCCTGCAACTTGTGGAATTAGGGGAGCTACCGTTCACGGGCACTCATTAAGATTGGATGAAAACGGTTTAATGTTCGATGCATTACAGAGATATGTCTATGACGAAAAAACAGGACACGTCGTTTACGTTAAAGACCAAGTTGGAAGACCATTAGACGAGCCAGTAGACGTTGGAGAACCATTACCACAAGATTATCTAGCTAAGATAACAACCATTTACAGAAAAGACAACATTGGAATGAGGAAGGATAAAGAGGCGTTAGAAGTCGTTCAAATAATTCACGAGGCAAGAACTAAAGGAGGGTTTGGTTTAGAAGTATTTAAAAAAGATTTGAAAAAGAGATTAGGTGAAGAATAATGGATGCTGAGAAAAAGCTTTTTCTAAAGGCATTGAAGGAGAAGTTTGAAGAAGATCCAAAGGAAAAATACACTAAGTTCTACATCTTCGGTGGATGGAGACAGTCAGCAAGAAAAAGAGAATTCGTTGAAGCTGCTCAAAAATTGATTGAGAAGAGAGGAGGAATTCCATTCTACAACCCAGACATTGGGGTTCCATTAGGGCAAAGAAAGCTGATGACTTATAAAATATCGGGAACCGATGCTTTTGTTGAGGGGGATGATTTACACTTAGGGCTAGGGGGCCAAACGAACCTGGAGGAGTACCATTTGGAATATTTGCAGACATCATACAAACATCAAGAGTTAGTGATGACCCGGCCCAAGTAACATTGGAGGTTATTGGAGCGGCAGCTACATTCTACGATCAAGTTTGGTTAGGAAGCTACATGTCTGGAGGGGTTGGATTCACACAGTATGCATCAGCAACGTACACAGATGACATCTTAGATGATTTTGTCTACTATCGATTAGATTACGTTGAGAATAAATATGGATTATGTGGAGTTAAGCCAAGTATGGATGTGGTTAAAGACATTGCTATAGAAGTTACGTTATATGGATTAGAACAGTATGACACTTATCCAGCTTTATTAGAGGATCACTTCGGAGGTTCGCAAAGGGCTGGAGTTACTGCAGCTGCAGCAGGATGTTCTGTGGCATTTGCAACAGGAAACTCAAACGCTGGAATTAATGGATGGTATCTAAGCCAAATCTTACATAAAGAATACCACAGCAGATTAGGATTCTACGGTTATGACTTGCAAGACCAATGTGGAGCTGCAAACTCTTTATCAATTAGAAGTGATGAAGGATTGTTGCATGAATGCAGAGGGCCGAATTATCCAAACTACGCAATGAACGTTGGGCATCAACCAGAGTATGCAGGAATTGCACAAGCTCCCCATGCGGCAAGAGGGGATGCCTTCTGCCTAAATCCATTAATTAAAGTGGCTTTTGCTGATAACAATTTAGTATTTGACTTCAAGTGGCCAAGGAAGTGCATAGCAAAAGGTGCTTTAAGAGAGTTTGAGCCAGCGGGAGAGAGATTTAATTATACCAGCAGCATAAATTTATTTTTTATTTATTCTTTTATTTTTAAGTTTATTATTTTGCTTATTTTTGATTTTTAGAATTAATTGGAGGGGTAATATGAATTTTGAAGTTGTTGAATTAGAAGGACATATAATAGATTCAAACATTTTATCAAAAGTTTTAGATAAAATAATATCAATGGGAGGGGATTTTAAGATAGAGAAACTTGATGTTGGAAAAACAAACAAAGATAAAAGTTATGCAAGAATTTTAGTTAAAGGAAAGAAGGGGGACATTTGGATAGTATTTTAAGAGAAATTCAACAGTTAGGGGCTGTTATATCTACTGAAGATGTTGAAACAAAAAAAGCTCCAAGAGATAGGGTTTTGCCAGATAACTTTTATGGAACAACAAACCTCCCTACCTATGTTAAAATAGATGGTGTTTGGAAAGAGGTTGAGGATATTGAGATGGATTGTGTCATAGTTATTGAAAATAGAAATGGGGAAAGGATTCCAGTATGTAAGCGAATGGGTTTAATTAAGGAAGGGAATGAGGTTGTAGTTGGTTATAGAGGGATTAGAGTAGTTCCATTGGAAAAGGGGAGGGAAAAGGATATATTTGGATTTATGCAGAGTGAGGTATCACCAGAGAAGCCATTAGATTACTATTCAAAAATAATAGCAGAAGAAATTAAAAAATAAAAGAAAATAATGGCAAAATTGTTTGGGTTGTTGGGACGGCAATAGCTCACACAAGAGCTCATAAGATATTGGAGAGATTAGTTAGAGATGGAATATGTTGATGCATTATTTTGTGGAAATGGATTTGCTACAATGGATATTGAATATGCGTTATTTGGAACAACGTTGGGAATGGATGATACGTGTAATGTTGTTAAGGGAGGATATAAAAGTCATCTTGTAGCTATAAATGAAATGTGGAAGGCAGGAGGGATAAAAGAAGCCGTTAAAAGAGGGATATTAAATAAAGGAGTTTTATATGAATGTGTGAAGAATAATATCCCCTATGTTATTGGAGGCTCTTTAAGGGATGATGGACCATTGCCAGATACGATAACGGATGTTATGGTTGCCCAGGATGAGATGAGGAAATATGCCAAAAATGCTGATATGTGTATAATATTAGCTACAATGCTACATGGTATAGCAACTGGAAATATACTGCCAGCAAGGGTTAAAACTGTCTGTGTAGATATGAATCCTTATGTTGTTACAAGATTGCAGGATAGGGGAACTCATCAAGCTTTAGGTATAGTTTCAGACCCATGTGCATTTTTACACATATTGGAAAAAGATTTATATGAAAATTTTTAAAATAAATTAAAATTAAAATTTAAATAAAAATTTTTTGAGGGAAATTATGAAAATCTCAATCTGTGGAAAAGGAGGGTGTGGAAAAAGCTCGATAACTGCTTTAATGGCTAAAGAATTTGCTAAAAAAGGATATAATGTTTTGGTTATTGATGGAGATGAATCAAACATGAGTCTTAATAAGTTGTTGGGCATGGATTTACCAAAGGATTTTATACAGTATCTTGGTGGTAGAAAGGAGTTTATGCAGAAGCTAAAATCTCAATCTAAAGAAAACGTTAAGCTATTTGATGATTTATACATTAGCTCTCTTCCAGATGATTACTTGTCAAAAAAAGATAATATCAAGCTCCTTTCAATTGGAAAAATCCACGATTTTGGAGAAGGTTGTGCATGCCCAATGGGAGTTTTGTTGAGAGAGTTTTTAAAATCTTTAAAATTAAATGATAAGGAAATTGTGATTGTTGATACTGAGGCGGGGATAGAACATTTTGGTAGAGGAGTTGAAGGAGGATGTGATGTTATTATAGCGGTTGTAGATCCTACTTATGAATCTATAAGGTTATCTAAAAAGATTGAGGAGATTGGAGAAAAATTAGGAAAGAAGGTTTATTTCATAGTTAATAAGGTGGATTATGAAACAAAGGATTTAGTCCTTGAGAATATTAATAAAGATAAAGTCATTGCAGTTATTTTTAATAATAAGGAAATTATGAAACATGGATTGAAAGGGGAAGAATTAGATGTTGAAATTCCTGAAATTAAAAAAGTTGTTGAGTTTTTAACTGAATAACTTTTTATTGCTTCTTTTATAATTTTTGATTATTGTAAATTTTTTATATATTTTTTCATAATTTTACCGAAAAATTTATATTTGGTATTAAAAATTCTTGGTAATATCTTATAACATAAAATGGTGATAATATGCTAAAAAAGCTAATAGGATTATTAACAGTTTTAATAGTTGCAGTTGGTTTTTGTGGATGCATGGAGCAGAATACAAAGATAACTGCAAGCGAAAATATTGAAAAGATAAAGGTGGTTGATTTATACGGAAGAGAAGTTGAAGTTCCAAAGGAAGTTAATAGGATAGTATGTTGTGGTCCAGGATGTTTAAGGCTAATTACCTACTTAAATGCAACAGATAAAGTTGTTGGAGTTGAAGATGCAGAGAAGAAATGGACTCCATGGACAAGGCCTTATAGAATAGCTCATCCAGAGTTGGCAGAGCTTCCATCTATTGGACAAGGAGGTCCAAGTCCAAAACCTAATGCAGAGGCTATAATTCAAGTAAATCCAGATGTAATATTTGTTACATACATGTCAAAAGAAAATGTCGAGGCATTACAGCAAAAAATTGGAATTCCGGTAGTTGTTTTAAGTTATGGGCAATTAGCGACATTTAACAATGAAGATTTATTTAAATCATTGGAACTTGCTGGAAAGATATTAGGAAAAGAGGAAAGGGCTAAAGAAGTCATTAAGTTTATAAAAGATTGCCAAAATGATTTAAATGAAAGAACAAAGGACATTCCTGATGATAAAAAGCCAAAAGTTTATGTTGGAGGAATTGGGTTTAAAGGAACACATGGAATTGAAAGTACTCAATGCAATTATCCGCCATTTGTTGCAGTTAATGCAAAAAATGTTGTAGATGAGTTAAATAAATCTTCACATGTATTTATAACAAAAGAGCAGCTTTTAAAATGGAATCCAGATGTAATATTTATTGATGAAGGAGGATTAAATTTAGTTATTGAGGATTATAAGAAGAATCCTGAGTTCTACAACTCATTAAAGGCGTTTAAAAATGGAAATGTTTATGCTCTCTTACCTTACAACTTCTACACCACGAACATTGGAACAGCTTTAGCAGACGCCTATTATATAGGTAAAGTTCTCTATCCAGAACAGTTTAAAGATATAAACCCTGAAGAAAAAGCTGATGAAATATATACTTTCTTAGTAGGAAAGCCAGTTTATAAAGAGATGAAGGAGAAATTAGGCGGATTTAAGAAATTGGAGTTTAGCAATTAATTTTCATATTTCCAATTTTTATATTTTATAATTATTTTTAGGTGATACTTATGATTTTAAAATCTCCAGAAAAAAGCCCAGAGGGAATATTAAACTTATTTGACGAAATTTATTCGCAAGCAAGAATTTTTTACTTGTTAAAAGCTGCATTAGATTTAAATTTATTTGAATACTTATCCGACTATAGAAGCGCAGAAGATTTGGCAGAGATTTTGGGAGCTAATTTGATTTTAACAGAGTATATGCTAAAAATCTTAGATGAGCTTGGTTTAGTTGAAAGCAAAATTGTAGATGGGAAGGTTTATTATAAAAACGCCGATATAACAAACATATACTTAAAAAAAGATTCGTATTATAACATAATTAACCCAGTATACAGTTATTTTGATAATATAAAAAATTGGGAGAATTTAGTAAATATATTAAAAAATAAGGAAAACTGTCAAAATATAGACGTTAATAACTTTTTTCCAAATGTTATAAAGAGAATGGCAGACGAATGTAAATGTTGGGAGTTACAGAAGGTTTTGAATTATATAGCAAAATATGAAGAGTTTAAAAATGCTAAAAAACTTCTTGATTTAGCAGGAGGGCATGGATTGTATGCCATTGGCTTTAGTATGCTGAATAAAAATTTAAAATGCTATGTGTTTGATTTACCAAAGGTTGTTGAGGAAACTAAAAAGTTCATTGAAAAATATGATGCAAAAAACGTCTTCACAATTGCAGGAGATTTTTATAAGGATGATATTGGAGAGGGTTATGATATCATATTTACCTCCTACAATCCTGGTGGAAAAAACCCAAAAATTGCAGAAAAAGTTTATAACGCTCTAAATAAAGGAGGATTGTTTATAAATAAGCAGTTCTTTCCAGAGAGGGAGGAGGGAATTAAAGATTACATAAACAATATGGAATGGAACTTCTCAAAACCGAAAGGGCTTGAAAAAGATAGATTAAGATTTACATTTAAAGGAGATTTGAATTTTAATGATTATTTAAAATATTTGGAGAACTTAGGCTTTAAAATTTTGGAAGTTGTTGATATTCCAGAACTTTTGGGATTTGAATGCTCTGGAAATGCAAAGATGATTATCGCTAAAAAATTGTAAAAAAGAATTTAGAGCATCTTGATTAATTCTAAAGCAGCTTCTCTTGTCTTCTCTCTGTCTCCACCAGCAACTACAACGACATCGTGTCCGTTTGCCTCTCCTGGTAAGACAGCGATTGTTGCTGGGCTGTCGTTGTCTAAAGCTAATTTTCCAGCATCAACTAAAGCTTTTGTTAATTTGTTTGCAACTGGTCCACCAACTAAGATTAAGTTCTTATCTGCTGAATCTAAGCTAACCTCAGTATCTAACTTAGCAATTGGTGCTGTTAATGCAACTGGCTCTACAGCGTTAGCTTCAATACCCTTCAACTTAACTTCTGCATTCAATGCAGTAACTTTCTCTCCAACGTTTACTGTAGCGTCAACAGTCTTGTCCATTGAGAAGTAGACGTATAACTTGTCTTCTTTGTCTTTGTCATCTAACTTGAATGTTATGTAATCGAGGATGTCTACTTCATCACCATCATCTAAATCCTCAAACTCATCTCCTTCATACCTAAAAGCGATACCAACAATTTTTGGTCTATCACTATCACTTATATCCTTCTTTAGTTCTATATTATTGCCGTTTTTCAATACAGCGTATGGTACCCAGTCGTTTATATAGTCCTCTCCGAGGTATAGGCATTTTACATCTTTCGCAATTATTAATTCTGCGTATCCGTAGTTTTCTCCAACATCCATCCAAGCACTGTGTACAACAACCGATATTTTACCCATGCAACCTATCTTTAAAGCATTTCTGTTTGTTACTACATCTGTTTTTTCAATAATGACCTTACCATCTTTTAATATATCAACAGTTACTTTGTATTCTCCAGGTGTTGATGATTTTAATATTGATTTTACTTTAACTGCATAGCCGTTTCCTACATCATAGGTTTCTCCTTCTTTTAAAACTCCGTCATATACCAAAGTTCCAAGGCCTATAGAATCATCATCTGTCTTAATTCTAACTACAACCTGTTCTTTTCCTAAGAATGGAATTCTCATTCCCAGTTTTAGTTGTGTTGTGTTTTCAAACTTCTCTTCGTCATTAGTATAAACTAATGACATATAAACTGCATTTTTTTTATCTACCATTAATTCTCCTGAGTCATTTTGAACTGCAACTGCTACAATCTCTCCAGCATCATCATCGCTGTCATACCAATCTTTTGGGTCGACATCCTCAATCTTTAACATTGTTGATACATCACCTAAGCTGACGATTTCATTGAGTTCATCATCATCAACACCTAACGCATCAGCTAATCCGTATGGATCTCCAGTATCATTTTCAAATGCATCTGCATAGTCGCTGTCTGATGCTGCAACGAATACTGTGTAATTGCCTTCAGGAATTGTCTCCGCATATACATCGACGTCATCTGATTTAGCTTCTGCGTGGACTGTTATTTCAGCGCTTCCGTCTTCAACTGTTCCTTCTTTGTAGCACAAGCTTCCTATTTTAGCTGCAATGTCAGCTGCTGAGACAACATCCATTGTTGATGGTGCATCAGCACCAACGACAACGTAGCAGTTTGGCTGTCCATTTTTAACGAATAAGTCTTTTGTAACTTCTCCCTGAACTGTTACCTCAGCAGCAACTCCACTTGCTAATGCAGTAGCAACCATTGCACCTCCAACAGCAATAGCACCGATTTTCTTTAAGCTCATAGCCATACATCATCACCTTTTTTTAATTTTTAATAATAAATATGTCAATATCTTTATTAATTTATCTTAATTTTTTCTTATTTTTCATAATATGCTAGATATGCAAAACTAAAAAGTAATATATAACTTTTACGATTTTTTTTAAAAATATTATTACTAGTTATTACTATATTAGAATTTGTCATTATTGGATTTTATCAAAAAAGACCTTTATGTTTATTTAAACTCTAAGAAAAGTTTTAACATATTTTTAAATTTGAAAATAGTAATTTTAACCCTTCAAAAATATATCATAAAAACGTAATCTCTAATTTCAAGAGTTTAATTTTAATAATTTTACCATAAAATTTATATTTGATAATAATATTTTTACTTTGTGTAATATAATTTAATATAAACATTGTAAAAATGACAAATGATAGCAAATATGGTGATATAAATGTTAACTGAAATCCTACAAAAGGCTTTAAAAGATCCAATAAATCCTAAAGAAGCTTTATACATCATAAAAAATGTTAAAACAATAAATGAATTTTTGGAAGTTGCAAAAATTGCATCAAAAGTTAGGGATGATGAAGTTGGAGCAATTTTTAAGTTTGATGGATTTATTGGCTCAATAACCTCATGTAAGATAGGTCCTCCATGCAAATATTGCGCTAGATCAGCGGGAATAGACCTGATTTCGCAGAAAAGCCATTGACGATTGAAGAAGTAGAACTTGCAGCAAAGCTTATAGAATCAACAGGAACAAAAAGGGTTGAGATTGGTGGAGGGACATTATTAGAAGGCGGAGGAGAAAAGGTAATAGAGGCAGTGAAAGCGATTAAAAAAGCATCATCAATGGATGTGTGGGTGAATGTAGGACCCTGTTTAAATAGCAATGATTTGGTTAAATTGAAAGAACTTGGAGTTATAGAGGTTTGTAGCAGTTTAGAAACAATAAATCCCGAAGTATTCAAAGAGGTAAAACCTTTATACTTCACGCATTTGGTAATGTCAATCCTCAAGATATATTAAACGACCCTCAATGGCAATCAATAAATGCTGTTAAAAATAAGAGAGTTTATAAGTTGTTAATTGGATGGGTAGGTTATTATCCAGAAGGGTTTGTAATTGATGTTATCGCATATGCAAAAGCTTTACATCCAGATAAGTTTGCCAATATAGATGTGGAAAAAGAAGGAAATGAAATATTCAAGTTTGTTTATGGTGTTGATGGAATATACAGCAAGATTAAAAAAGACTATAATATATCTGATGTATAATTGCAGTTTCTATTTTTTTCATAATTTTACCATAAAATTTATATTTGGTATTAAAAAGTTTTGGTAATATCTTATAACATAAAATGATGATAATATGCTAAAAAAGCTAATAGGATTATTAACAGTTTTAATAGTTGCAGTCGGTTTTTGTGGATGCATGGAGCAGAATACAAACAGTTGGAAAAAATGTAAATAGAGTTATTGGCTTAGGATGCACAGGGAGAGAGCTTGTTTACTTATTACATGATGAAGCAAACCTAGAGAATCTACGAAGATGAGAACTGGAAATGGTAAATGGCCAACTGACTCAGATTTGCCTTACATTCTCGCATATCCAGAACTCCAAGAAAAACCTATAGTTAGAACTAGAGAAACATTAAACCTTGAGAAAATCATAGAGTTAAAACCAGATGTTATCTTTGTCGGTCCATGGGATGCAAGTGAGGCAGATAAGATACAACATTTTAGGAAAAGAGACAAGAGCAGAAGATTTAATCAATGCAATAAGCTCATATCTTGAAGATTTAGATAAAAGAACAGGGAATATTCCAGATGACAAAAAACTTAAAAAATTCAAAGAAGTTCATGGAAGATTTGATAAAGTTTCAGTAGAAAGGTGATATTGTGAAAGATTTGATATTAAAAACAGCTAAAGATGTTAACGAACTTGTATCTGGTAATATTGAAGATATTATTGTTTCTAACTATCATCCATGGGTTACAAGTTATGTAAAATACGATGATGAAGATATTGGCTGTGGAGTATGTGCGGCGGTATATAAAGGAATGGGGGAGGAAAAAATCCCATTGAATTTATTTAAAGAAATTAATAACTTAGATATTTTTGGAAAAGATGCCTATAGTATTATAAATGAATTCATCAAAAAAGAAGAACTTTTATACAACTCAATAGCGATCTCCACTCTTTCAGCATTATCATATAAATTGTTATCAAAAGATTTTCTTGAAAAAGATGGCTATGTGGTTAATGAAATATCAAAGATTAAACATAACTTATTTGGTGAGTTGATTGGGGAAGAAGGAAAAAAGATTGTTGATAAAGATGATATTGTTGCAATAGTAGGCTTTGCACATTGGACATTTCCATACTTAAAAGATAAAATTAAAGAATTAAGGTGCTTAGAACTTTTAGATAAGGAATATTTTGATGTATTTTCATTAAAAAGAGAGAAACCAAAAATTAATGTTTATAACGACCCAAAAGAGGTGTTGAAAGAGGCAGATGTTGTATTTATTACTGGAATGACAATTCTCAATGGAACTCTTAAAAATATCTTAAAAAACTGCAAAAATGCAAGATTTAAGATTATTTATGGATCTTCATGCTCTTTTTATCCAAAATATTTATTTAACTTGGGAATTGACTGTATTTTGGCAATGAAAATTCCGAACGATTATGAAACAAAAATAAATATTATCGAAACAAGAGGATACTATCCATTTCTATCTCCTAATACAAAGATGCTTATGATTATGAAAAGATAATAAAAATTAATAAAAATTTAAATGTGATAATATGGATGTTCCAGAGAAATATAAGGCATATACAAAGAAGAAAATCACTTTTGGAATTGTATTATTGATAATTCTATTTTTAAGTGCAATATATGCATTGTGCGTTGGAGATTACAAATTAACTGTTAATCAGGTTGTAAATGCATTAATGGGATATGAAAAAGGAAATATAAGCTTAGTTATTTGGAATATAAGATTGCCAAGGATATTTGCAGCAATAATAGCAGGGATTTCATTAGCTGTGTCTGGGGCAGTTATGCAATGTATTTTAAGAAACCCTCTTGCAAGTCCATTTACAATGGGAATTTCCCATGGAGCAATGTTTGGGGCTGCATTAGCGATAATACTACTTGGTTTTGGGGGGGCTGAAAGCACAGGTAGGATATTTGTAAACAACCCCTATGTAATAACAATATTTGCATTTTTAGGAGCTTTAATTGGGGTAATTGTGATTTTACTACTTGCAAAGCTTAGAGGTTTAACTCCTGAAGCAATGATTTTAGCTGGAGTTGCAATGAGTTCATTATTTACAGCGGGAACTACACTTATTCAATACTTTGCGGATGAGCTACAGTTAGCGGCAATAGTTTATTGGACTTTTGGAGATTTGGGAAGGCCGATATGGACTGAAATTTATATCATGGCTGCAGTTATGATTCCTTCTTTAATCTACTTTATTTACAAAAGATGGGATTACAATGCATTGGAAGCTGGAGAGGAAACTGCAAAATCTTTGGGAGTTGATACGGAGAGAACAAGGTTAATTGGCATGCTCGTTGCCTCACTGCTAACAAGTGTAAATGTTGCATTTTTAGGAATAATTGGGTTTGTTGGTTTAATCTGCCCACATATAGTTAGAATTTGTATTGGTGGTGATTATAGGTTTTTGATTCCAATATCTGCATTACTTGGGGCTGTTTTATTGTTAGTGGCCGATACATTTGCAAGGACAATTATAGCTCCAATAATACTGCCAGTAGGGATATTGACTTCATTCTTAGGGGCTCCAATGTTTCTATATCTGCTGTTAAAGATGCATAAAAAATAAAACGGTGGTTTAATGATTCTTTCTGTTGATGGAGTTGAATTTGCATACAGAAGTAGGAAAGTATTGAACAATATTAAGTTTAAAGTTAATAGAGGAGAAGTTGTTTCTATATTGGGTGTTAATGGTGCTGGAAAATCTACACTCCTAAAATGTATAAACAGAATTTTGAAACCAAAAAGAGGAACTATATTAATAGATAATTTCGATATAAACAAATTAAATGGTCTTGAATTGGCAAAAAAAGTTGGTTATGTTCCACAAAGGGCTGAAAGGAATTTTTTAACAGTATTTGATACAGTTTTGCTGGGAAGGAAACCCCACATAAAATGGGAAGTCTCTGAAAAAGATTTGGAAATAACCCACAAAGTTTTAAAACTTTTAAATTTGGAAGATTACGCTTTAAGATACACCAACGAGTTAAGTGGAGGAGAGTTGCAGAAGGTTATAATAGCAAGGGCTTTAGTTCAAGAACCGCAAATTTTGCTATTGGATGAGCCAACAAACAATTTAGATTTAAAAAATCAATTAGAAGTTATGAAATTAATTAGGGACGTATCAAAATCTCAAAACATTGCTTCAATTGTGGTTATGCATGATTTAAACTTAGCTTTAAGATTTTCAGATAAATTTATAATGCTTAAAGACGGGATTATTTACGCCGAGGGGGATAAAAGTATAATAACTCCAGAAAATATTAAGGCTGTTTATGGAGTTGATGCCTACATTGAAAGTGTTAGAGGAGTTCCAGTAGTGGTTCCTATTGAATAAATACTTTTTTATATGATGAGGCTATTATTGGATATTGCCTATTATCTATTTTAATGCTTTAAATACAATTTAAAAGATTTTAAAATTTTTTAAGTGATGCTTATGGTAGAGCTATTATCTCCAGCTAATGATTTAATTTGTTTAAAAACAGCTATTGATTACGGAGCTGATGCAGTCTATTGTGGATTAAAAGAGCTAAACATGAGAGCAAATGCAAAAAACTTTACAAGGGAAGAGTTAATTGAAGGTATTAGATATGCTCACAACAACAATAAAAAGGTCTATCTCTGCACGAATACAGTAATTTATGAAAATGATTTAAAGAAAGTTGAAGAAATCTTAGATTTTGCAAATTCTGCTGAAGTTGATGCTGTAATCGTTAGCGATTTAGGAACTATGCAGTTGGCAAATGAGTTAGGGCTGAGGGTTCATGCAAGCGTTCAATGTAATATAACAAACTCTTTAACAGCTAAGTTTTACTCAAAATTTGCTAAAAGAGTTATACTATCAAGAGAATTAACTTTAAACCAAATAAAAGAAATTAGAGAGAATTTAAAGAAAAATAATGTTAATTTGGAGTTGGAAGGATTTGTTCATGGAGCTTTGTGTGTGGCTATAAGTGGAAGATGCTTTTTAAGTGCTTATTTATTTGATAGGAATGCAAACTGTGGAGACTGCCTACAGCCGTGTAGAAGAAGATGGAAATTAATTAACAAGCATCATGATGGCACCTATGAAGTAATTTGTGAAGGAAAATATCTACTGTCTCCAAAAGATTTATGTATGATAGAGCATATTCCAGAATTAATGGAAGTTTTTGATTCATTTAAAATAGAGGGGAGGGCTAAAAATGCTGATTATGTTATGAGAACAACGAAAGTTTATAGGGAAGCTATAGATAGCGTTTTAGATGGTAGCTATTATGAAAAGCTCCCATACTTTAAAAAAGAGCTTCAAAAAATTTATAATAGAGGTTATGATACTGGATTCTACTTTAGAGATGTAAATAAAGGTCATGACTTCCAATATGATATAGAGGGGAATGCATCAAATTACAGAAAGGTTGAGATTGGGAAAGTTGTTAACTTTTACAAAAAAGTTAGTGTGGCAGAGATTGAATTGTGGCATGATTTAAAAATTGGAGACACCATATTGATAATTGGAAAAACTACAGGATGTATTGAAGAGAAGGTTAAATCAATGCAAATAAACCATAAAGATGTTGAAATTGCTAAAAAAGGAGATAGAGTTGGGGTTAAATTAAATCATCTGGTTAGAGAGGGAGATAAGGTTTATCTATTAAAAGAGATAAAGTAGATAGGGAGATATGATGCTGATTTTAGGAGTAGCTTATTTTCTTTTAGGGCTTATATTACTATACTTTGGTAGTGACTGGTTTGTTTTAGGGGGAGAAAGGATAGCTAAGCATTTTAATATATCGAACTTTGCAATTGGGGCTACCGTCATGGCTATTGGAACTTCTTTACCAGAGATATTAACCTCTGCCTACGCATCATATATACACGCTCCCGGTATATCCATAGGGAATGCGATTGGTTCTTGTATTTGTAATATCGGATTAGTTCTTGGGCTTAGTGCGATCATAAGCCCAATAATAGTTGATAAGAATTTGATGAGAAATATATTTGTTTATCTTTTGTTTGTAGTACTTACTGCAATTGTTGGATTTAACGGCTTTTCATGGATTGATGGTATAATTTTATTAGCTATTTTTTTAATATACTTAAGATGGACTGTAAAAAATGGGAACGTTGAAGTTAGTGAAGAAGATAAAAATGGAGTATCATTGCCATTTTCCTTAGTTTTGTTAATCGTGGGCTTAGTGGGAGTTTTAGTTGGAGCTGAATTATTTATTGATGGAGCAAAAAAGATTGCTTTGGCTTTAAATGTCTCTGATAGGATTATTGGATTTACACTGGTAGCGTTTGGAACTTCAGTTCCTGAATTAATGGTTTCCTTAGCAGCAGCAAAAAGAAGGCTTGGAGGAATGGTTTTAGGAAACGTTGTTGGAAGTAACATAGCAGATATTGGAGGGGCTTTGGCCGTCGGAAGCTTATTTATGTACCTTCCACCAGAGCATCTTCAAATAAGTATATTGGCGATTATGAGCCTTCTACTTTACTTGTTTGCAAGATATTCAAAAATTGGAAGATTACAAGGACTTTTATTCTTAATAATGTATATAATAGCATTGATTTCTTTGGGGATGGTATAATGGTGAAGATAACAGTTAAAAGATTTGATGGAAAAAAAGAATATTTTGAAAGCTACGAAGTTCCAGAAAATATAACTGTATTGGAGGCTTTAGAGTATATAAACAAAAATTATGGAGCAAACATTTTATTTAGAGCTTCATGTAGAAATGGGCAGTGTGGTTCCTGCGCTGTAACTATAAATGGAGAGCCAAGATTAGCATGTGAAACAAAGGTTGAAAATAATATGGTTATTGAACCATTAAGAGGATTTAAGGTAATTAGGGATTTGATTGTTGATAGAGAAGAGTATTACAAAAAATTATTGGGAATAAAAAATTATATCATAAGGAAAAAATATCCTGAAGAACTTGAGATAATCCTACCTAAATACGTAGAGGAGAATAAAGAGCTTAGAGGATGTATTGATTGTTTATCCTGCTTATCTACATGTCCAGCACGAGAGGTTAGCGATTATCCCGGTCCTACATTCATGAGGCAGTTGGCAAGATTTGCATTTGATAAAAGGGATGAGGATAATAGGGAAGTAACTGCATACTTTGAAAATCTCTATAACTGCACGACGTGTGCTAAGTGTGTTGAGGTATGCCCAAGAGAGATTGATATTGTCCATAAGGCAATAGAAAAATTAAGAGCTTTGGCGTTTAGCAGAGGTTATTATGTAGATAACCATTTAAAAGTTAGGGAAAATGTTTTAAAATATAACAGGAGTGTTGTTGAAGAGGAAACTCCATTATTAAGGCAAGTAAATGATTTCTATCCAGCCAAGAATGAGAAACTAAGAGTTGCTTTCTTTACCGGCTGTTTGGTTGATTTCAGATTGCAAAATGTTGGAAAAGATGCCATAAAGGTTTTAAACGCCCATGGAGTTTCCGTAGTAATCCCAAAAAATCAAGTCTGCTGTGGCTCTCCATTTTTTAGAACTGGGCAGAGAGATGTTGCTGGGAAATTAAAGAGGAAAAACTTGGAGATTTTTAATAAGTTGGATGTTGATTGTGTTGTAACCATCTGTGCTGGATGCGGAAGCACGTTAAAAAATGATTACAAGGAGAGAGAATTTGAAGTTAAGGATATAACAGAGGTTTTAACTGAAGTAGGGCTTTTAAAATACAAATCGTTAAAAATGAGAGTTACCTATCACGACCCTTGCCATTTAAGAAGAGGGCAGAAGATATATGAGCAACCAAGAGAGATTTTGCAGACCATTCCTGAACTTGAATTTGTTGATATAGAGGCAAGATGCTGTGGGGCTGGAGGAGGAGTTAGGAGTGGAAAACCAGATATTGCCAATTTAATAGGAAAGAGAAGGGCGAAGATGATTTATAACGAAAATGTAGATGCAGTTATTACGGTTTGCCCGTTCTGTGAATATCACATAAAAGATAGTTTAAAGAAGTTTAAAGAAGAAAATAAACTGAAAAAAGATATTGAAGTTATGAATATCGTCTCCTTATTAGCTAAGGTAATTTAATTTTTATAATCCAACATAAACTTTTTTGTCTCCAATTTCAATAACTTCCTTATCTCCTTCAGGCATTTCTTCTACAATCTCTATATAATCTTTATTGGCTATATCATTCTTTAAAATATCCAATATGTATTTTAAATCCTCATCATCTGTATATATCTTAGCTTTTACTTTAAATTTTCTTGCCAATTTTGCGATATCTCTTAAAGCCAATTTAGCTTCTGTAATTAAGTTTAAATATTTTTTAGCCTCCTTTAAATTTTCCTCTTTTCCTATCAATACAGGATATTTTACATTATATAGCTCATCCTCTCTAAGGTCAAATTTTACATTACATAACTCTATTAATCTGGCTATTATTGACTGTGGTAAGCCAGGAGGAATAGGAATTTCCTTTTCATCTATATCATAACATTTGAAACTAAAATTATCCATGGTTTCTCCCTCATTAAATTTTATTTTTTGTGCATCAACCTTTTAGTAAAAGCTTGCTCGAACAACCTTTTAAGAAAAGGTTGATCAAAACTTATGGGTATACCAATAGGGCGTGAGTCCTATGGTGCGTTGACCAAAACGGATGCATTAAGGAAGGGCTTTCAGCCCTTCATAATACCTCTTAGACTAAAGTGGTGCTGAACGCAGTGAAGCCCCGCTCTGGAGTATAGCAATCGCCAATAGGCGAGTAATGAAATCCGTAGGATTTCATCTGATAGAGGCTGTGCCCATGCATGTATTGCCTCGCTACGCTCAGCAATGCCTCTTAAATAAAAAGTTTCATCAAAAGGAAAATATTAT
Organism: Methanocaldococcus fervens AG86; assembly: GCF_000023985.1. Classification (GTDB taxonomy): domain Archaea; phylum AGJL01; class Methanococci; order Methanococcales; family Methanocaldococcaceae; genus Methanocaldococcus; species Methanocaldococcus fervens. Next base: position 377,412 of record NC_013156.1, on the reverse strand, counting down.
TAATTTTCTCCTGCTTTTCTTAAAACTGTTTCAAACTCTACCTCTGATTTTGGTTTTATTTTTATTAATATATAGTTTTTCATCTCACTTCTTTTTATGTCAGCCATATCCTCCAACATATAATTTTTGACTTTAACCTCTCTAATCTTATCAGCATATTTATCATAATCTAATTTAACCCTCAAACCATCCAATTGTGTGACAATAGGCATTGGTGATAGAACTGAAAAAATCTCCTCAACCTGTTTTTCAATCTCATCTTTAACAACTACTGGAGGAACAACTGGAGGGTCGTAAGATAGTTCTTTTCTCCTTTCATTTATAAGCTCCGTTATTACATTAACCATTTTTCTTAAAGCCCTTATTTCCTCACCATGCCTTAACCTATGGCTTCTCCTCCCAAGATTTCCTACGTATGGATAAGGAATATCTATACTTTCAGGACCTCCAGTAACTACGACTGGAATATCTACATCAAATAAATGGGTTTTATCTTTAATACACGCTTCAAAATTCCCCATTACGTAAACTGCCAAATCATGCTCCTCTATCAATCTCCTCTCTTTCTCTCTTAATTGGGCTATATCCTTCCCAACGCCTCTTGCCAGTCCAATCATATTTGGTTTAGCTCCAAACCTTCTCAAATACTCTGATATATCACATGCAGTGTGTGGGAGATGATGCCTTGACAAACTTGGAGCTACAACGGCTATTTCAGTCCCTGCTAATGGAGTCTCTATAATCTTACCTTTGTATTTTTTTGCCTCCTCTTTAATGTTTTCAAGCTCATTTTGAGGAATCGCCAATGTCATATAAACATCCAACTGCATAACGTGCTCTTGAATAATGAATCCTCCAATGTCTTCAATCCATTCTTTAAAGATGTTGTTTTTATAAACCCCTCCTTCGTATCTAACAATCTCATACATTAAAACCACCAAAATCTTTTAATCAAAAATTATCTTATACTCCAAACTTTTTATTTTTTACCTCGTTCCATAAGTAGTTTTCTAACTGAATAAGAGACATGATGTGCTATATTAATTGCCTCAAACTCTCCCCTTGTCTTTGGAAATATAACCTCTTTCTTTAAAATTGATGAAACAACATCTTTAGATAGATTAAAAAACTCCCCTTTCTCACATAAGATATAATCAAAATCATTTCCAAATTTTTCAATAAATTCTTTAACCTCTCTAACAATATCCCTCAACTTCTGAGTTTTTCCTTCTTTAACCATAACATCTATTTTTTCAACGTGCACAATTCTATCTGCTTGGATCTCAACCAAAACCCCCGCATAAACCCTAAAAAATATATCGTTTTCTTGATGCCTTCCAGAGATATCTATTGCCAATACTTTAATCATATCACCTCAAAATTCAAAAATTGAGATTAAATAGAAAAATAGGTTTTTATAAGCCTTTATAAATGTGGATGTTAGCGGAATTCCATAATATTTTGCATACTCATATATAAACCAATCAAATGGCTCTAACAATCCAGCTATAAAAATAAATATAAAAGAAAAAATTGTAAGGGCAATTATTCTTTTGTAAGATGTCTCTCTTTTAACAATTGGGAGTATTTTGTTGGATATCTCAACACCTGCAACAACTGCAATCGCAAACCCGAAAAATTCAAAAAGTCCATGGGGAAGAACAGCAATTAAATCATAATAGCTTAAATCTTTTCCAATAAGCCCTGTTAGCGGATTTATGACTGTAAATATAAACAGTATTAATAGATATTTTTGATAATCTTTAATTATTATCTTTTTCTCATCATCTGATTTAGCTTTTTCTAAATCTTTTTTGGATAAGTAACCAATAGCTCCAAGAGCAAGGATTATGATTAAACATCCCATAAAATTAGAAACAACGTATGAAAGGGCATAGGATAAATAAATATTCCCTATTCCAGTGCTTGAAATAGCAGAAGAAACGGCATTAAATTTTGCAGTTCCAACAGTTTTTGCTAATTCAGCAGGTTTTGCTATAAAATTAGATTTCAAAATAGACGATAGATACAAAAGAAGCTTTCCTACTGAAAATGAAAATAAAAACCCTATCCAACATAAAAAATAGGTTATTATAATCTTTTTTAGAATATTTAAAGATAGATATCTTTTAAAGACCTCAATGGCTTTTACTTCCATAATTTCCCTTAAAAATAAAATTTATTTATTAGATTAGATCATTCTTATAGGCCTTATAGCTCCACAAGCCATACATTTTAAAAGATGGACTCTTCCCTCTTTAATAATCTTGGTATCTGGCTTACCGCACTCTCTACAGATAACATACTCTCTTAAGAAATCGTTTATTCTTGATTTTAATAACTCTGGACTGATTTTTCTCTGCAATATCAACCTACCTCCCTCTACATTACCAGCACTACCAGTCTCTTTTAATAAATATTTGGCAAAAAACTCCTCATCTCTGTTAACTGCCTTAGCCAACTCTCTAAAATTCCTTATTATTGTTCTATTACCTTCAATTAAAATTTCAATTTCTGGAAGCTCAAACCTATCTTTTTGGAAAACGTATTCTGGAATCTGACTTCTTGCTCTCTTTAATAATGCCTTGTAATCATAATAGTCGATACTCTCAAGGTCGCTCATTTTATCACCAAAATAAAATTATTAAAAAATATAACTTTTAATTTATATAAAAAACTATCCATCTATAAAAATAAAAAAAGAATAATTTAGATTAGATTTATTTTATTCTTTTACCATTAACTTTTTTGTTTTGCCATGAGTATTTTCTCATTCTTTTGTTAGGGTATCCGCAAGCAGCACATCTCTTTTTTCTTACATGATAAGCTCTTCTTCCACATCTTCTACATCTTATATGATATGAACCTTTGTTTCTCCTACCCATTGATGGAGTACCTTTTGACATAATTCCACCTTAAATTATGTTTGTGTTTTTAAACAAGGCATTAATAACTTGTTTCTTTTTTAATAATTTATTATTAAAAACATTGATTGAGATAATAGCAGATCATGCTATTTAAACTTTACCTTTACTCAAACAATTATATATAACTTTTGACAATCATCTATTTCATTTGACTCTTATTGCATCCAAGTTCATTGGCACATAGGTTTGTTTTTTAAACAACCTTCTAACTGTATCTGCGAAATCTAAACACTTGCTTTCCTCACCATGAACCATTATAACTTTTTCTGGAGATGGTTTAACCCTCCTGATGTATTTAATTAACTGCTTTCTATCACTATGCCCAGAAAATCCTTCAATTGTGTAGACCTTCATATTAATAGGAATTGACTTTGTTTTTCCATTTCTTGTAGTTATTGGAATTTCTTTCCATCCCCGCTGAACTTTTCTACCTAAAGTCCCCTCTGCCTGATAACCAACGAATATTATTGCGTTCTTCTCATCAGGAGCTAAATGCTTTAGATATTCAACACTCGGCCCCCCTGTAAGCATCCCTGATGTGGCTAATATTATACAAGGCTCATCGCTATCAATAACCTTCCTTCTTTCATTTGTGCTACCAACTCTCTTAAATACTTCAGATAAGAATGGGTTATCTCCTTCATGGAAGATCTTCTGCCTCATCTCTTTTGATAGATATTCAGGATATGCTGTATGTATGGCAGTAGCTTCCCAAATCATTCCATCCAAATAAACAGGGGCATTGAATATACCTTGATTATAACCTTCTTCTAAGACAAGCATTAATTCTTGAGCCCTACCCACTCCAAAGACAGGAATTAAAACCTTTCCTCCTTTTTCCGTTGTTTCACTAACAACCCTTAAAAGTTCTCTTTCTGCCTCATCTCTCTCAGGGAGAACGTCATCATACGCCCCATAAGTGGATTCAATTATTAATGTCTCCAACCTTGGGAATTGACAAACAGCAGGCTCTAACAGCCTGGAAGTTTCAAACTTGATGTCTCCGGTGTATGCTAAATTGTAAAGCCCATCTCCTATATGCAAATGGGCAATAGCTGAACCTAAAACGTGCCCTGCATTGTGTAAGGTTAGCTTTATTGTAGGGCTTATGTCTGTTGTAACCCCGTAGTCAATTGGTATTGTATGCTTAACACATGTTTTTATGTCTTTTGATGTATAAGGAACTTCTTTACCCTCTTTTTTAGCAATCTCCAAATAATCCTTTTGCAGTAGAGTCATTAAATCCCTTGTAGGTCTTGTGCAATATACTGGTCCATCATAACCGTATCTAAACAATCCTGGAACAAAACCACAGTGGTCTAAGTGAGCGTGAGTAACTATAACAGCGTCTAAATCTTCAATTGAAAATTCTGGAGCGTCAAAGTGAGGAAATGCCTTATCTTCAAATGCTACGTTGATACCGCAATCTATCAACACCCTTGTATCAGGTGTTTGCACATACAGGCAAGATCTTCCAACCTCCCTTGCTCCTCCTAAAAAAGAAACTCTTATCCAGTAATCTCCTCTAACAACTATATCTCTATGTATTCTCCTTCCAATTCTTCTTAAAATTTCTTTTACTTCATCTCTCTCCCTATAAAGTGTAGCTCTAATTGCTTTAATTGTTTCTGATTGTATTGGTGGAGTTCTTACTGGTTTAGGCGCCCATTTTATTGCTTTTTTAATCATCTCTAATGTCTTCCCTTCCTTACCTATAACCAATCCAGGTTTTTTTGATTCTATTATAACCTCCCCAGTATTTGCATCAAAAACAAAATTTGTAATCTCAGCTTCTTCAGGAACAATCTCTAAAATTTTCTTTTTAGCTATTTCAGGCTCAACTAAAACAGATGGGTCAGGTCTTATAGAAATTCTTTTTCTTAAATCTTTGGCAAGGTTTTTGATAATCTCATTCGTAAAAACTTCTGGATTTTTTACATAAACTACTAATTCAGGACCTTCAAACTGAACATCTACTATCTTCACCTCTTTTGGTGATTTTTTTATTATCTCCTTCTTTAGATTTTCTAAAATTTCCTCTGCTGACAAAATAATCCTCCTCCTTAATTTTTAAAATCTTAAGTGTTTTAAATCGAAAATTTTAATATTTTTATAACGAAAAAACTTTAAAATCTAAAAAATTATGCAAAAATAGAATTAATTTTAATTTTTTATTTTGATTTAAAAATTTTATTTTTGATTTAATAGATTTAACGCATTTTTGACATTTTCTAATTTAATTTATTTGCTTTTCCTTCTGCTTCTTTTTGTAGTTTTTTTCTTAGATTTTGATGTTATTTCATTCAAAATTTTTTCAATTTCTTCATCTTCAAATATCTTAACTCCTTCTTTTGTGATAACAGCCAATGATATACCATTTCCTGAGTAAGTGTCTCTTTCCATTGCGGATTTTAATGCCTTTAAAGCCAATTTTATTCCTTCTTCAACAGGCATATCTCTATCATATCCTGCCTCTAAAACTCCATAGGCAATTGGAGAACCTGAACCTGTGGCAGTGAATGTTTTTTCTTCGTTCATTCCCCCTAATGGATCTAAAGAAAACAATTTGGCCCCTTCTAATAAATCATACCCTCCGATGATGAGTTGAGTTAAAAAAGGGAAGTACCTGTTTGAGTGTAATATATTACTTAACAAGGTGGCACATGCTAATGGGGATATATTTTTTCCAGTTCTCATTTTATATAATTTTGCCTCTGCAGTCAACAATCTAACTATTGCCTGAGCGTCTCCAACACTTCCAGCTATTGTTAACGCTATGTAGTCATCAATTTTATATAATTTCTTTGCCTCCTTGTCTGCTACTAAATTTCCCATAGATGCCCTTTTATCAGTCGCTAAAATTACTGCATCATCGCAGATTAGACCAACAGTGGTGGTTCCTTTCATAACATCCATTTTTTCACCTTAAAATATTAACATAATGTAAATAAAAACTTTCTAAAATAAGAAAATAAGATAGATAATTTATTTAGTTAGTAGGTTTTAGCTATTGCTATATATTTCTTACCTTTATATTCTGTCTCCCCTAAAATAGTTGCCTCTACTTTATTTTCAAGTTCTTCATTGTATATCTCTTCCTTAAATGGTATTAAAACTACCCCTCTCTTTTCTGACAATATTTTTTTGATTTCCTCAGGATTTATATCTTCGAGGATGGTTATAAAGTTTTCGAATTTTTCATGAGCCCTATTTTTAATGTTTTCCATAATGTTATTTAAAGTTTTTTCTATAACTTCCTCTAATTCAGATTCATCAACTTGGAATTTCTCCATTGTATCTCTTCTAAATAAAGTTATCTTTCCATTTTCAATGTCTTTTGGACCTATTTCAATTCTCAATGGAACTCCTTTTATTTCCCAATCGTTAAACTTTCTTCCAGGTCTTATATCTCTATCATCTATATGAACTCTATATTTGTCCTTTAATTTCTCATACAATTCCTTAGCTTTTTCCATGACAACATCTTCTTTACCTTTAAAGATTAGTGGAATAATAACAATCTGTATTGGTGCAACTATTGGAGGTAAAATTAATCCTTTTTCATCTCCATGTATTGCTATAATTGAAGCTATAACCCTATCAGATATTCCATAACATGTTTGATAGGCATAATCCTTATCTCCGGTAGGTGTTTCAAATATAATTTCAAATGTTTTTGAGAAATTCTGCCCCAGGTTGTGGACTGTTGCTATCTGCATCGTCCTACCATCTGGGAATATTGTATCAAATGCCATTGTATACTCTGCTCCAGGGAACTTATCCCATTCAGGTCTTTTTGAGATTAAGTATGGAATGCCCAAGGTATCAAAGAATTTTTTGTAAATAGATATTGCCTCTTTTACTTGCTCTTCAGCTTCTTCTTTTGTTGAATGTGCTGTATGTGCCTCTTTAAATGTCATTATCTCTCTTAATCTAATTAAAGGTCTTGTGTGCTTTGTTTCATACCTGAATGTATTAACTATTTGGTAGATTTTTATTGGTAAGTCTGTGTGAACCTTAACCCATAACTTCATCATATAGTATATTGGAGTTTCTGAAGTAGGTCTTAAAGCTAATTTAACATCCAAAGGAGTTTTTCCCCCATGAGTTACCCAATAAACCTCGTCCTCAAATCCTTTTATATGCTCTGCCTCTTTAGCTAATAAATCCTCTGGAATTAGCATTGGGAATAACGCTTCGTCATGCCCACTTTTATCTAATAAATCCCTTATTATTTCGAATGTGTATCTTCTTATTTTGAATCCGTATGGTAAATAAACCCCACAACCTTTTATTGGATACCTAACATCATAAATCTCAGCCTTTTCTAATATCTCTGAGTACCATTCTGAAAATTCCAAGATATCACCTTTACCATAAGCGTTATTCTTATTAAAAGAGACTTTTTATAAAAATGATTATTTCCTTAATTAATTGTTGCTAATTATTTAAACTTTTTTATGGTGAGCGTATGTTAGCCATTGCTATAAAGCCAAGTAAAATAAATGATGATGTTGTAGAATTCGGAAAGTTTGTTGAAAAATATTTTGATTATTACATTATTGATGCTGAGCAGGAAAATATAAGAGATGAAGATGTTTTAGAAAGATTAGAAAAGATATCTAAAGTTGTTATGACAATTCAAGCTAAGAAACTTGATGCTTTTAGATTATTAGAGCTTTATTCACCCTACAATTTTGATTTTTGCATTGTTTTGGGAAATAAGCAGTATTTAAATAAGAAGGAGAAAGAATTAAGCAATAGTAGAATTTTGGATGTTATCAAAGAGGCAATGAAATATAGGGATAACATTTGGGTAGGTACTGAAGGAGTTCAAAAGATTGTTAAAGATATTGTGGAAGAAAACAATTTTATTGCCTATTATCTCTATGGACAAACATGTAATATAAATTCAAAAAAGGCTGTATATATCCCATATGCAACAAAGATTGATGATAATGTTTTAAAATTAATGGAAAGCTACCTACAAAGGAGAAAAAATTATAACGGCAATTGGGAGGATTTTATTTTATCTTTGGATAATAAAGAGATTATAGAGAAAATTAAAGATGATAATGAAATAATTGTTGGCTACCCTGTAAATCCGAGTAAGAAAGAGTTGTTAAACTTTTCACATGCCTTTAAATAAATTAAATGAATTACTTCTGCCCAAGCATCTCTTTCTTCTCCTCCTCTGTTAATAAGGCAACAATCTCCTCCGGCTTACCAATTTTTATTAATTTACCGTTTCTCATCAATCCTGCCCTATCACAAACATTTAATACAAAGTCCATATCGTGTGAAACAATAATATATGTCTGCTCTAACTCAACCCTTGATTTATGAATTGATTCAGCGACTGTATTTCTTGTTATTGGATCCATTGTCCCTGTAGGTTCATCTAAGATAACAACCCTTGGCTCTTTTATTAAAACCTGTGCTAAAGCACACCTGTGCCTCTCTCCAACACTAAGCTCATGAGGATACTTATCTAAAATTTCCTCTGCCTCTTCTTCACTAAAACCAACAGAAGTTAATGTATAAACAGCTTTCATTCTTGCAAATTCATCTGGAAGCTCTAAACCAATAGCCTCTGTTAAGTTTTGCAGTATAGTTCTGTGTGGATATAAAGCGTACTCTTGGAACAGTATTCCAATATACCTCTTAGCTCTTCCTCTTCCTGCAGGTCCTGGCTGGGTCATATCGACCCATTCATCTCCTACCCTAAACCAATATTTTCCTTTTGAAGGAGGTAAAACCCCGGCTATAATTTTTGATAATGTAGTTTTTCCAGCTCCACTTACCCCAACTAAACCAAAGATTTCCATCTCTCTAATATTTAAGCTAACTCCATCAACTGCTTTAACGATCCCTCTTTCGACAGAACAGTAGTGTTTTGAGATGTTTTCCAACCTTATAATATCTTCTTTAATCTCAACCTCTACCTCAGGTTTTTTAAATTCTTTAACTGTTTCCATGAATTTGTTAACAATCTCTTCAGAAGTTCCTTCCATTATAATTTCTCCTTTATCCAACCAGATAGCTTTTTCAGTTAGTTCAGCAATAACCTCTGGCCAGTGGGATGTTAATATCAAACTTATATTATTTTTAATGACAAGGTCTTTTAGAGCAGAGTGAACGAGTTTAGCAGTTTGCGGGTCTAAAGTTCCAGTAGGTTCGTCAGCTAAAAATATAAATGGCTCTTTAGCAATCTGCCTTGCCAAAACAACTCTCTGCTTTTCTCCTCCACTTAAATCCCTTGCAATGTGTGTTACTCTATGCTCCAACTTAACCATTTTAATTAATTTTAACGCCAAATCAATAGCCTCTTTTCCTTCATATCCAGCCTGGTGTAAAGCTTCTAAGATGTTTTCTAGAACTGACTTCTCCCCATACAAAGCGAAGGTTCTTTGAAGCATTATAGCAATTTTTCTTTTTAAATTATAGGTGTATTTTTTATCGTTCCAAAAATCTACCTCTATTTTTTTAAGCTCTTCTCCACATCTTTTACATGGGTTTCCAGCCTTTGAAGGGACATCAACATAACCACATTTTTCACAATAAGCGACGTGATAAATTATTTGCCCTTCAGTAGGTTCATAACCATCCATTCCCCTCAACATATGCAATAGAACTGATTTTCCTGCCCCACTTTTTCCCAAAATCCCTAATGACTCTCCTTCATTCAATGTAAAGGATATGTTTTTTAAAACCTCCTTATCTCCAAATTTCTTTGAGACATTTTTAACTTCCAATAGTATCATAACCTCTCACCATCTACAGTGTTTTTTTACACCAAATCTATGACCCATACAAAAACCACATTCCCTAATTTTGTATTCTCCACCTTCGATAACTATCGCCTTTCCATTTATTAAAGCATCGGCTATTTTCTTCCTCCCTTCGGTTAATAAACTCCACAGAACTCTTCTTGATATACCCATTAACTTAGCAGCTTCTTCCTGCGTGTAGTCGAGGTAATCAACCAACCTAATAGCCTCTAACTCATCCACCTTTAACACAACCTTATCCAATTCATTAAGGGAAATTCCTTGTGGCTTAAATATCCTAAATTTTGGTTCTTCAGATACAAATCTTGGTATTTTTGGTCTCCCTCTTCTACCCATAAAATCTCCTCATATTTATGGCATATTTACAATTATTCCTTCAATAGGGATTTCAATTATTGTATATTTACAATCAGCCAATTTTTCATCAATTATCCTTTCAATTTCTATGAGGTTGCTTTCATTAACAACAGTTCCAATTAAAACAGCATTTTGTGCTAAATCATTAACAGCCCTAATAGCCATCTCTGGATCTTCATCCAACAAAAATCCTTGCCAATCTTGAGGAGACATCCCTTTGTAATCATATAAGAAAAATCCAGTTATCCCCCCTTCTGATAATGCATTTATCGCCTTTCCAACATTTTCACTTTCAACAAACAAATATAAGAGGACTTTCATTCATTTCACCTTTAAACCCTATGGACTTTAATCTTTAATATTGGAATTTTCATTACTGTCCATCTCTCATTATTCATTCTTTCTTTTAATAGCTCTTCTATTTTTTTAGCTTTTTCCTTTTTAACCACCGTTCCAATAACCACTGCCCTATCTGATTCTTTATCTATAATCTCATAAACCTTATCAACATCGTCAAATTCTTCCTTACTCAAATTTAAAAATTTGTCTGGAGATAATCCTCTAAATTTATGTAAGAAAAATCCTGTAATTCCTGCTAACGTCATAATGTTTATTGCTTTTCCAACATTTTTTTCTTCAACGAACAATTTAAACAAAACTCTTTCGGTCATAATATCCCCCTTATGTGGAAAAGTTATAATCTAATGTTAAAATTGTAAAATATAAAGTTTTTCATTTAGTTTTTCTAATGCTGTTAATATTGATAATATAATTATTTTTAGGTAAATAGGCCAAACTTTTTATAAAAAATAGAAAATAGAGTAAAATCGATATAAGAGCTATTCTCTCAAAATTTCTGCCAATAATTTTGGAATATCAGATATATTTCTTGCTACATAAGCTCCTGCATCTTCTAAAGCTCTCATTTTACTTTCAGCAGTTCCTTTTCCTTTTTCAACAATTGCTCCAGCATGACCCATTCTTTTTCCTTCTGGGGCTGACTGCCCAGCAATATATCCAATAACTGGTTTTTCCATATTTTTTATAAATTTAGCTGCCTCTTCCTCAGCTCCTCCACCAATCTCCCCAATCATAACAATTGCTTCTGTTTCGCCATCCTTTTCAAATAAATCCAAAACCTCCCTATACCTTAATCCAACTATTGGGTCTCCTCCAATCCCTACGCAGGTTGAAACACCAAATCCAGCTTTTTTTATTTGGTGAGCTATTTCATATGTTAGAGTTCCACTTCTTGAGACAATTCCAACACTACCTTCTTGCAAAACTTCCATTGGTATAATCCCAAGCTTTCCAACTTTTGGAGAAGCAATTCCTGGAGTGTTAGGGCCTATAATCTTTACTCCTACTTCCTCAGCATAATTTACAAACTCCATTGTATCGTGAACTGGAATATGTTCAGTAATAACAACTATCAAATCAATTCCAGCGTCTATTGCTTCAAAAACAGCATCCTTAGCAAATGGAGCTGGAACAAAAATTACTGATGCATTTGCATCTGTCTCTTTAACAGCCTCTTTAACTGTATCAAACACAGGAACTCCATGAACTTCTTGTCCACCTTTTCCTGGTGTAACTCCTCCAACGATTTTTGTTCCGCATTCTAACATCTTTTTTGTATGAAAGCTTCCCTGCCTCCCAGTAATCCCTTGAACTATTGCTCTTGTATTTTCATCCAATAAAATCATCCTTACCCCTCATTGAGTTTAAGTGTTTATTGTCAAACGTATTGAGCTAAACCAATATAAAAGTATCTTAGATAACCGTAAAATTTATATAACCCCTTTTACTTTTTATATGTGTCGTTGAAGAACCTTCACAGTTTATATATTGATGCGGGGGTGTGGTGTAGCCAGGTCTATCATCGGGGACTCCAGTTGCCTATAGGGCGCTGGACCACGGCAGGAGAAATCCCTGGACCTGGGTTCAAATCCCAGCACCCCCACCATTTTTTACCAAAATTGTTATTTTTTTATTGTTTTATTTTTTCAAAAATTAATCTATAAATTTGGATACACTTGTGAAAATAACTTCGATAGGTGTCGAAATTGGACGAACTTGAGGTTATATCTCAAAATATATTAATGTTAAAAAAATTCTACACCAACGATGAATGGAAAAATAGGCTGAATTCTTTAGTGGACAGGATTATAAAAGCTAAAAAAATCTTTGTTTTTGGCGTTGGAAGGAGCGGATATATTGGAAGATGTTTTGCAATGAGATTAATGCATCTTGGCTTTGACTCTTATTTTGTTGGAGAGGCAACAACACCTTCATATGAAAAGGATGATTTGCTAATCTTAATTTCAGGCAGTGGTAGAACAGAAAGTGTTTTAACAGTTGCTAAAAAAGCAGCTAAAATAAACAACAATATTGTTGCTATTGTATGTGAATGCGGGAATGTTGTGGAGTTTGCTGATATAACAATACAGTTAGATGTTAAAAAATCAAAATATTTGCCAATGGGAACTACTTTTGAAGAAACAGCATTAATATTCTTGGATTTGGTTATTGCTGAGGTTATGAAGAGATTGAATTTGGATGAAAGTGTGGTAATAAAACGCCACTGTAATTTGCTGTAAAATAACAATATTTATATAAGAATTTGAGAAACTTAATTTAATTAAAAGTGAGTAGGTGGAATTATGAAATTTGGATGGGTTAATGTCGTTGGAGATGATTGGGAAGATAAAAAAGAGATTGTAACAATGGCTTTGGAATCATCAATTCCTGTTGTTGTTGCTCAGCCAGATGATATTGAAAAAATCAAAGAACTTGGGAATATTAAAGTAGCCTCTCATTCATTAGATGCAGATATCGTATTAATAAATAAGGACGATGACATAGAGTTTCTAAAAGAAGCTAAGAATATGGGGAAAGAGACAGCTATATACATACCAATAGAATCAAAAGATGATGAAGAATTTGCTTCAGAGGTCGCAAGGTTTGGTTTTGTTGACAATATTATTTTAGAGGGGAGGGATTGGACAATCATTCCATTAGAAAACTTAATTGCTGATTTATTCCACAGAGATGTAAAGATTATTGCAAGTGTAGATTCAGTTGATGAGGTAAAAGTAGCTTATGAAATATTGGAGAAAGGAACTGATGGAGTTCTTTTAACTCCAAAAAACTTGGAAGATATAAAAGAATTATCAAAATTAATTGAAGAGATGAATAAAGAAAAAGTAGCTTTAGATGTGGCAACAATAACAAGAGTTGAACCTATAGGAAGTGGAGATAGAGTTTGTATAGATACATGCTCATTAATGAATATAGGAGAAGGAATGTTAATCGGCTCTTACTCAAGGGCTTTATTCTTAGTTCACTCCGAAACTGTAGAAAACCCTTACGTAGCTACAAGACCATTTAGAGTCAATGCCGGCCCTGTTCATGCATACATATTATGCCCAGGAAATAAAACAAAATATTTAAGTGAATTGAAGGCAGGGGATAAGGTTTTAATTGTCGATAAGGACGGAAATGCAAGAGAGGCTATAGTTGGCAGAGTAAAGATTGAGAGAAGGCCATTAATTTTAATTGAGGCAGAATATAAAGGAGATATTGTTAGAACTATATTACAGAATGCTGAAACAATAAGGTTGGTTAATGAAAATGGGGAACCAGTATCTGTTGTTGATTTAAAGCCAGGAGATAAGGTTTTAATAAAGCCAGAAGAACATGCAAGACATTTTGGGATGGCAATAAAAGAGACAATCATTGAAAAATGACTATTTTACCTTTTTAGAAGATAATTTTCTATTTTTCCTATTTTGGTGAAATCATGGAGATAAAAATAGGAAAAGTTGAAAAAAGATTAAATGAAATAATTGAAGAAGAGGGAGCTGTTTATTTAACCCTATTAGATCCAGAAGAGGAGAATATTGAAGAGATAGCTGAAAAAGTTAAAGATTACGCTGATGCAATAATGGTTGGAGGTAGTATTGGCGTAGTTAATTTGGATGAGGCAGTTAAACAGATAAAAAAGATAACTAAGCTTCCAATAATCTTATTCCCTGGAAACGTTGATGGACTTTCAAAATATGCTGATGCAGTATTTTACATGAGCTTAATGAACTCCTCAAACACCTATTGGGCAATAACAGCTCCAACTTTGGGAGCTATAACAATTTTAAAATACAATTTGGAACCAATACCAATGGCATATCTCTGCATAGAGCCGGCAAAAAAAACTGCCGTTGGTTATGTTGGTGAGATAAGAGAGATTCCACAAAACAAACCAAAGATAGCAGCGATGTACTGTTTATCAGCAAAGTTCTTTGGGATGAGATGGGCTTATCTAGAGGCTGGAAGTGGAGCTCCTTATCCAGTAAATAATGAAACCATAAGTTTGTCAAAAAAGCTTTCTGGAATTAATATAATTGTTGGTGGAGGAATTAGAAAGCCAGAAATTGCATATGAAAAGGTTTTAGCTGGAGCTGATGCGATAGTTACGGGCAATTTGTTGGAAGAAAATCCAAATGCTGTTGAGATGATGTATGAAGCGATTAAAAAAGCTGGAAAAGAAAAGCTGAAAAATAGATAACAATATTTATTCTTATTACTGATTATTTATTTTGATTTTTTAGCTACAAATCCTATGTATGAGGCAAAGTTTTTAAAAAAGCTTTTGTAAAGAAATTTATCCAATGGAGAGTTTGTAATATTTGCTCCAAATGTATAAATTATTTCAAAACCTTCTTTTTTTAAAGCTTCTTCAACTTCCTTAAAATCATAGAATCTTGTTTTTACTTTTATTTTTTCTCCTTCAACTACTTTTGTTATAGTTCCTTTCCTTTTTTTCATGGCATTTTTTACTTTTTTAAAATTTCCTTTTAAAATATTTTTGATAATCCATTTCATGTCATAGATGTTTGCCACAGTAAATATAAAAACTCCATCATCCTTTAAAACTCTATTAACCTCTCTCAAAGCCCTATTTATATTGCAATGATTTAAAGCTCCAAAAAATGAGATTGCTTTATCAAAGCTCTTATTTTTAAATGGGAGGAATTCAGCGTTAGCAACAACTACTGGCTTATTTGTTTTTTTATTTGCTATTTTAGCCATTTCTATTGATATGTCTAATCCAATGGCATTCTTTAAAATTTTTAACTGTTCCCCAGTTCCACAACCAATATCTAAAACAAAATCATCATCTTTAATCTCTCTCTTTATAATTTCCCTTTCCACAACTCTCATATACTTGTTTTTATACAAATTATCATAACTCTTAGCTAACTTGTCATAATAATCTTTAATTCCCATATTCTCACGATAAAAGATTGATTTATGATGATTTTAATCTAAGAGGCTTTATGAAGGGTTGAAAGCCCTTCCTTAATGCATCTGTTTTGGTCAAGCTTTTTCTAAAAGGTTGGGAGGGAGATGATGATAACTGTTGCAACTGCTGAATGCTTTACACATGCAAATATAGGCTTAACAATTCATAAAGCAGCCGCTGGTTATGAAGATTTTGAATTTAAGTATTTATTTTCTGATGAAGATTTAAAATTAGTGAAGAACGTTAAGATCATAACTGCCATGTTCATACCCTCAATTATAGGGGCTGAAAAACTCTTAGATATAAAACTTCCAGAGCCAGATTATAGCTATAAGTATGCAAAGGCATACAGCGAAGAGAAGGATTTAATTGTTGCTAAATTGATGGCAGAGGTGTTGAAGAAAAAGTTAAATGTCAATATAGCCATTGGAAGCACTGCAGGAGTTGGGAGGGGAGCTATTTGCATAATAACAGACAAAAACTGCCATTTATTTACTTCAGATGTCTATGCAAACTTAATAACATTTGAAAATGTTAAAGAGAGGCAAAAAAATGGCATCGAGATAGGGATAAAAAAGTTCTTAGAGATTTTGAAGGAGGAATATTTTATTTAACTCAACTTTTCCCTGAGGATAACTAAAGAGTTATTTTTTATTTTATTTTCATCAAATTTTTTTATATATATTCCATCTAAATAATTTAACAGCTCCCTACCAATCTCTCCAACAAATATGTATTTGCAATTAAACTTCTTCAAAATATCGGCGAGTTTCTTAACATCAATTTCCTCACACACAACTCCAAAATCTCCTCCTATATAGATATCCCCATCAAAAACTTCTAAGAAATCTTTTATAGCATAATAAATAGCTTTAATATCCAAACCAGGGTTGATATTTTTAACTAAAAATTTTTTATCGATTTTTTTAATCTCCATTCTGTTTTTTATGGTGAAGGTTTTTAGTCTTTCCTTTATTTCATCAATATCAACCAAATTTTTACAAATCTCTATTGCAAATAATGAATTTTCTACAAAATGCAATCCAAAGACATTTTTATTAAATTCAAAGACCTTTTCAAAATATTTAAATTTTAACGGATATTTGTTTAAAATCTCCGCCTTATCAACATCTATAACATTTAAGCATTTATGTTTTATGTTTAGGTTGTATTTCTCAATATCTCTCTTATTTACAAAAGAGGTTTCAGCATTTTTTAAAGAACTGAATTTTGCGGTTAGTGCGTCTCTCCTTCCACCCGCTATCTTATAATTTTCTAAGACATTGGTTATGGCTCCATACTTACATTTAATTAACCCCAAAGATGTTTCAAATATGAAAAAATCGTATTTATCAACATCTAAGTTGTTTAAAATCTTTAAAATAGTTGGTGGAGCAATGGAACCAAAATTTGAGTTATGTAAATAAGTTGAATATTTTTCTTTTAAAATGTGGTTTATAAGTGTTGTCGTTGTTGTTTTGCCTTTAACTCCAGTTATGTTTATTATTTTTTTATGGACATTTCCAAATTTTTCTTCTAATATCTCAGAAACTGCATCTGTGAATGGGATAAAATTAACATCTATTGGGCAGTGTATTGGAGCTATAATTTTATCGTATTTTTCAAAATCTGGATTTTCAAAAAATAAATTTAACCTATTTCCAAATTTTTCTTTTAAGTTTTGATATTTGATTTTAAAATCCTCCGATTTTTTTATTTTTTGATAAATATCCCATACATCAACGTTATATCCTAAATTTAAATACTCTTCAGCTAACTGCAAAGCTCCATGATTTACATCAACAATCAGCATAAAAAACACCATTAAAAATGAAATAAAAATGAAATAAATTTGTATTTTAGAGCATGTTGCTTCTAAATAAAGCTATAACAAACCTCGTTCCTTCTCAACCTTTTAGTAAAAGGTTGCTCGAACAACCTTTTAAGAAAAGGTTGATCAAAACTTATGGGTATACCAATAGGGCGTGAGTCCTATGGTGCGTTGATCAAAACGGATGCATTAAGGAGGGGCTAAAGCCCCTCATAATGTCTCTTAGTTAAAGTGGAGTTGCCAAAGGCAACTCCGCTCTGGGTATAGCAATAGGGCGAAGCCCTATGCATGTATTGCCTCGCTACGCTCGGCAAGGTCTCTTAGGTTATTAAATTAGCTTACACTACCCTTAAATAAAGCTATTACGAACCTTGTTTCTGCTTTATCCAACTCCTCTAAAGAATTTCCTTCAATTATAAATGTATTGTTTATTTTTGTTATTGTTGCATTGTTTTGGGTTTTTATAATCTTTATAACCATTGTTTTATTGTTGTTCATTAAATATTCACTCTCGTTTATTTTAAGTTTATCTGTTGAGCGTTTTCCATTTGCAAAGAAACTTTCCACAGTTACAGTTGAATTATTTCTCTCTAGCTCAACAACTATGTTGTGAGGGTAAAATTGGTTGAACCATTTTAATTTTGTTACCAAATCAACTATTGCTACCCCACCTTCAGCTGGTTTTAAACTCATATTCCCGTATATGTAAATCAACATCTTTGAGCGGTAATAGTTGTAAATCTCATCGTCAGTTGTGTTTATCAACTTCACGTCTTTTGCTTCGCCAACTGTTGCCCTTAACGGAATCTCTACAGGAGTTCCATTAACCTCAACCACTACGCTCTTTTTTAAGTCATTTAAATTATTGTGGCTGATACACATGGAGGTTGAGGTTATCAATACGAGTATTCCAAAAATTAACAGGAGCTTTTTCATCTTCTCACCGAAACTTTTGTAAAAGTTTCATTAAAACGGATGCATTACTTCCGTAAGGGAGTAATGCCTCTTAGATACAGTTGGAATTAACATAGTGAATCTCTGCTCTAAGATACATCAACAGGACTTTGTCCCTAGGTATTACTTTTTTCATTTTTCCCTTCTCTAATATAATCGTATGCATAATAAATTATTATAAACAAAATTACCAAATACCAGTATTCTTTAACGAATATTGATAAATATCCAATATATGGGATTACTAAAGGATACCCATTTATAGTTATAACTCTTTTCTTTATTTGATTAACTGAAACAAGCTCTGGATCATGAATTTTGTTATTATCTCCTTTTATAATAAAGTAGGTTTTATTATTATACTCAACCTTATCAATAACTCTATGTATCACAGGCCTTGTAGGGCTTTCTGTAATCTCTGCCTCTAATATTTTATAAACTCCTTTATCTGTTTTTAGCTCTCCCAAAACTCTTATTTGTATATCTTTAGCATCCCCTTCCTTAAATATGTACAAGGTTTTATTATTGGATATTATGTGATAATGAGGCCAGTGAGCTTTATAAACTACAATATCTCCAACATCAACATTTTGTGGGTTGAATTCAAATCCTGCATTTTCAACTACAACCAAATCTCCTCTCTTCATAATAGGATACATACTGTTAGATACAACAACATTTACATGGCTCCAAATTAAAATTAAAACAATTAAAAATATTATCCATTCAACTACATCCTTTTTACTTATTTTTAGATTAATAATTCCACCTCTTTAATATAAATATATGTTTTTCATCATTCTTGGAATTAATGCCATTATAACACTATCTCTACACAAATCTTTCCTTGTTATGTTGTTGTCAGTTAAATAACCAATCAAACCAATATTTTTTCCAATATCTTTAATACCTGATATTTCTTCAGCTGTCTTTCCCCCTTCAATACCTTTCAAAACATTTTCAGCAACAATCTTTGGATATTCAAAGCCTTGAGATAAGCCTACTGTCTCTTTAACTCCATCAAACACAACACATACGTGGATATCTATATAATGCCCCCCAACCTCTATTAAACCTGCCTCTATCCCAACACCATAAGAACATTGAACCTTTTCAAATGCATTTTTAGCCCTATTCAAAGCCCCCAAATACGTTTCCTCTAAGCCAATTGGGTGTGATGAGACATTACTATCCACATCAACCCCAATAACTTCTACAGCCCCTAAAACCTTCTCAAAACCTTCCTTAACCGCCTCTATCTTTACTGGGTTTGTAGAACCAACAGCAACAACTCTAAACTTATGTCTTGCCATACTCAATTTTTTTGCCTCTTCAATGCATTTTTCATTTTTGCATAAAAACTTCCCAAATAGAAAAATCTCTGCTTTTTTACCACAAATTTCACATTTCTTATTTTCAAAGTCCATGATGATTCCTCCAAATAATAAGTTCAGTAATCTATGAAACTTTTAGTAAAAGTTTCATCAAAATAATTTTCCCCAGGCTTTTCTTAAAAGGCTGATATGGTTAGTAATCTATATATAACATTACTAAAAAGATAGCATCCAATATAAATTTTTATAACTTTTGTATGCTTATTATTTTTTACATCATTTTTACGAAAACACAAATAAAGAGGGGATTTTTATGGCTAAAAAAGATAAAAAAACTAAAAACGGAGGAAATCTCAGATGTCCAATTGTATGTGTTTTAGGACATGTAGACCATGGAAAAACGACGCTTTTAGATAAAATAAGAAAAACAAGAGTGGCTAAAAGAGAAGCTGGAGGGATTACCCAACACATAGGGGCGAGTGAAATCCCAATAGATGTTATAAAAAGAGTTTGTGGAGATCTATTAAATATGCTAAAAGCAGACTTAAAAATCCCTGGATTGTTAGTTATAGATACTCCTGGACATGAAGCATTCACATCTTTAAGAAAGAGAGGAGGAGCTTTGGCTGATATAGCCATTTTAGTTGTTGATATAAATGAAGGATTTAAACCACAAACTATTGAGGCAGTTAATATATTGAGGCAGTGTAAAACCCCATTTGTTGTTGCAGCAAATAAAATTGACCTAATTCCAGGGTGGAACTCTAAGGAAATGCCTTTCATATTAAACTTCAATGAAAAAAACCAACACCCAAATGCATTAACCGAATTTGAAATAAGATTGTATGAAAATGTAATAAAACCATTAAATGAGCTTGGTTTTGAGGCAGATTTATATTCAAGAGTTCAAGATGTAACAAAAACCGTCTGTATTGTTCCCGTTTCAGCAGTTACTGGGGAAGGGATTCCTGATTTATTAATGATGGTTGCAGGTTTAGCCCAGAAGTTTTTGGAGGATAGATTAAAACTCAATGTTGAGGGTTATGCAAAAGGGACAATATTGGAAGTTAAAGAAGAGAGGGGATTGGGAACAACAATCGATGCAATAATTTATGATGGGATTGCTAAGAGAGGAGATTATTTAGTTGTTGGATTGCCTGATGGTGTTTTAGTAACAAGAGTTAAGGCATTACTAAAACCAAAACCATTGGATGAGATGAGAGACCCAAGAGACAAATTTAAGCCAGTTAATGAAGTTACAGCGGCAGCAGGAGTTAAGATAGCGGCTCCTGATTTAGATAAAGTTATAGCTGGCTGCCCTATAAGGATTGTTCCAAAAGATAAGATAGAGGAAGCAAAAGAGGAGGTAATGAGAGAAGTTGAGGAGGCAAAGATAGAGGTTGATGATGAAGGTATCTTAATAAAAGCAGATACTCTTGGTTCATTGGAGGCATTGGCTAATGAGCTAAGAAAGGCAGGAGTTAAGATTAAAAAGGCAGAGGTTGGAGATGTAACTAAGAAGGATGTTATTGAAGTTGCCTCATACAAGCAGAGTAATCCATTGTATGGGGCGATAGTTGCATTTAATGTAAAGATTTTGCCTGAAGCTCAGAAAGAGATTGAGAAGTATGGAATAAAAGTATTTGTAGATAATATTATTTACAAGTTGGTTGAGGACTTTACAGAATGGGTTAAAAAAGAAGAGGAGAGAATCAAATATGAAGAGTTTGAAAAACTTATTAAGCCAGCTATTGTTAGGATTTTACCTGACTGTATATTTAGGCAGAAAGACCCTGCAATTTGTGGGGTTGAAGTTCTATATGGAACTTTGAGAGTTGGAGCTCCATTAATGAGAGAGGATGGAATGCAATTAGGATATGTTAGGGAGATAAAAGATAGAGGGGAGAATGTTAGAGAAGCAAAGGCAGGAAAAGCTGTTTCAATAGCTATAGATGGAAGAGTTGTATTAAAGAGGCATGTTGATGAAGGAGATTATATGTATGTTGCGGTTCCAGAAAACCACGTTAGAGAGCTCTACCATAAGTATATGGATAGGTTGAGAAGTGATGAAAAAGAGGCGTTATTAAAATACATGGAATTGATGCAAAAACTAACAAACAACATATTCTGGGGAAGATAATTTTTAGATTATCTTTTTTTATTTCAATGCAAAAATATAATAAATGATAATTTTGAAGATTAACTATTATAATTTTGATGTAAATTTTGTGGTGGAATATATGGCAATTGGAACTCCTCTTTTAAAAGGTAGTGTAAAATTTTTGTTGTTAGGGAGTGGCGAATTAGGAAAAGAGGTTGTTATTGAAGCTCAAAGATTAGGTGTGGAGTGTATAGCAGTTGATAGGTATCAAAACGCCCCAGCTATGCAAGTGGCACATAGAAGTTATGTTATTGATATGAAGGATTATGATGCGTTGATGGCAGTTATTGAGAGGGAGAAGCCAGATTACATTGTTCCAGAAATTGAGGCAATAAATACAGATGCATTAATAGATGCTGAAAAAATGGGTTACAATGTAGTTCCAACAGCTGAAGCTACAAAAATAACCATGAATAGGGAGTTAATTAGGAGATTAGCTGCTGAAAAATTGGGGTTGAGAACCGCTAAATATGCCTTTGCAGATTCTTTGGATGAGTTGAGAGATGCTGTTGAAAACATTGGCTTACCATGTGTTGTCAAGCCTATCATGTCTTCATCTGGAAAAGGGCAGAGTATTATTAGAAGAGAAGAAGATATTGAGAAAGCTTGGATAACTGCTAAAGAAGGGGCAAGAGGTTTAGGGAATAGAGTTATTGTTGAGGAGTTTATAAACTTTGATTATGAGATAACCTTATTAACTGCAAGAACTGCTGAAGGAACAAAGTTTTGTGAGCCAATTGGACATATTCAAATAGATGGAGATTATCATGAAAGTTGGCAGCCCCACAACATGTCTGATGAGTTGAAAGAGCAAGCCCAGAAAATAGCTAAGAAAGTAACTGATGCTTTAGGAGGGTATGGAATTTTTGGAGTTGAGTTGTTTGTTAAAGAAGATGAGGTTATATTTAGCGAGGTTTCTCCAAGGCCTCACGATACTGGAATGGTTACAATGATAACTCAGGAGATGAGTGAGTTTGAAATTCACGTTAGGGCTATTTTGGGTCTTCCGGTCTCTACAAAACTCATTCATCCAGGAGCAAGTCATGTAATAAAAGCTGAGATAAATAAATACGCTCCAAAATACTACATAGAGGAAGCTTTAAAGGTTCCAAATACGAAGTTGAGATTGTTTGGTAAGCCAAATGCAAAAATTGGCAGAAGAATGGGTGTTGCTTTAGCTTATGCAGATTCTGTAGAAAAAGCGAGGGAATTGGCTGAAAAGTGTGCTCATGCAGTTAAAATTGAGTAAAACTTTTAAACAAAACTTTTTTGACTTACATTTAGTCTTAGTTTTAGATTATATTCTTATTTCTTAGATATCTTTTTTAAGAAGATTTCCAATAATTTATTGCTATTTGGCGAGGGGAAGTTTTATGATGGCTCTTATCTCCCTTATCTTGGTGATAACACTTTCCTTGATAATAATTAGAATAGGTGCCACAGCCCTTGAAATGACGGGTCTTTCAAAGGATGTGGCAGCGTTTCAAGCTCAATCAGCATTTACTGGAGCAGGATTTACAACTGCCGAAAGTGAATATGTCGTTTCACATCCAGTAAGAAGGAAGATAATCAGAATTTTAATTTTATTGGGTAATGCAGGTATATCATCAGCAATAGCAACACTTGTACTGACTTTTGTAGGAAGTAGTAAGGCAGAGGCTACCAGCTATTTAATAATCTTAGCCATCAGCCTTGGAACGCTCTATATAGTTTTTACATCCAAAAGAGTCGAGAGATGGATGAAAAAGTGGATTAGATATTTTCTTCAAAGAACCTTTCCTCAACTTAGGATTTACGACTATAACCAACTACTTGGCATAATTCACGGCTACTCAATATCTCAAATTAGGGTTAAGAAAAATAGTTGGTTAGCCAACAGAACTTTAAAAGACCTCGAATTAAGTAAAGAAGGAATTTTAGTTCTCGGCATCTATAGGAAAGTTAAGAATGAGGAGAAATACATTGGTTCTCCAAGGGGGGATACTTTAATTAAACCGGGAGATGTGTTGGTTTGCTATGGTCAGGAAAACGCTTTGTTAAATCTCTCACGAAGACTTAAAGGAAAGAAAGGAGATAAAGAACACGAAAAAGCAGTAAATGAAGCAGAATTAAGGAGAATTGAAGAGGAACAGGTTTTATACGAGGGCTAAAAATATATATGTATATTTAAGTTGTGTATTCAGCATTTATCCTAACATATTCGTAGCTTAAATCACATCCATAGCAGATATTTTCAAACTCTCCCATTTTTAAATCAACGACTATTTTTATTTCATCACTTTTCATAATCTCTTCAGCTTTTTTTAACTCTGCAGTTCCTTCATCAGCTAATGGAACCCCATCTTTAACCAAATAAACTTCATCTTCATAATTACTCAATAAAACATCAACAATTTCTGGATTAAAATCTGCTCCACTGTATCCTACAGCTGCAACAATCCTGCCCCAGTTTGGATCTCCTCCAAAAACAGCAGTTTTGACCAATAGGGAATTAACAATAGCTTTTGAGGCTTTTACAGCATCTTCTTCACTTTTAGCTCCTCTAACCACAACTTCCATAAACTTAGTAGCTCCCTCCCCATCTTTAACAATCATCTTAGCAAGCTCTCTACAAACAAACAATAAAGCATTTTCAAACTCCTCCTTACACTCTTTGTAATTAACTCCACTCAATCCATTAGCTAAAATAAATACAGTATCGTTTGTTGAAGTATCTCCATCAACGGATATGTTGTTGAATGTCTTATCAACTACTTTTTGTAAAACAGTTGTTAAGCTTTCTTTATCAATCTCTATGTCTGTTGTTATGAAGCAGAGCATTGTTGCATGTAACATGTTTGGAGCTATCATTCCAGCTCCTTTCGCTATCCCTCCAACTCTAACAACCTTTCCATTAACTTCAAACTCTACAGCTATCTCTTTTGGCTTTGTATCCGTTGTCATTATTGCCTTAGCTGCATTTATTGAGCTATTTTCCTCCTTAATTAAATTATAAACTTTATTTATTCTATCTCTTATTATTTCCATGTTCATCTTTCTTCCAATAACACCAGTTGAGGCTACTAAAACATCATCTTCGTTAATATTAAAAAGCTCGGCAACTAATCTCTGCATCTCCTTAGCGTCTTCCAATCCATCTTTTGTAAAACAGTTGGCATTTCCACTATTTGCAACTATAGCCCTAAATTTATCTTTATTTTTTATTAGCTCTCTTGATAAGACTACTGGGTGAGCTACAACTTTGTTTGTTGTAAATGTTCCAGCACCTACTGCCTCTTTTTCAGACACAATTATAGCAACCCCATACTTGCCCTCTTTGTATCCATTTGCCTTAAATCCTTTTGGAGCTACAATTCCACCATCAATAATCTTCATGTTTTCACCTTACTCCTTCTTCAGCTCAATTAAAGCTATCTTTTCCAAAACTCTTTCAACAACATTTCCAAATCCTTTAATACCAAAAACTTCTCTAATTAATCTTTCCTTATCCTCATTAATTTCTAAGATAGAGTCATCTATTTCTCCACCGATAAGCTCATGAATCTTTTTGAATATCTCCTCATCTTCGCATATTAAACAAACATTTCCATCTTTAGCACCAATAATTTTTATTGCTTCGTGTATTTGCCTCTGCCCAGAAGCTCTAACCAATATCTCCATCCAAAAATTCCTTGCTATCGGTTTTTTTGTTTTTGCCTGATTTATAGCATGTAAGACATGTTTTTTTGTGGCTATCAAATCGGCATTCAAAATTTGAAATTCTAGATCTAAATTAAAAATATCGTTGCTTATTTTAGCTCCTCTAATTCCTTTGACTATCATGATTACCCCAATATCCTTTTTTATTGTATTTTATTACTTTAACACAGTTTTCATCATCGCTGTCGATAACCTTAACATCTTTCAGAGATTTTAAATTCATAGCCTCTGCTGTCTTTTCTATGCCAGGTTTTTTGTCAGTATCTAAATAAATTACGTAGGCATCTAACTTTGGCAGCCCCAGTTTGTATGCAGCAACTGCCCTATGATGCCCATCAACTAATATATAATAATCTCCCCTCTTTGTTTTTATTGCAATTATAGGTTCTGCTAAACCTTTTTTTAGCTCATACATTCTACCAACCAACTCATCGGCGTGGATTTTATTCTGTGTAGGTCTTAATTTATTAACATCAATTTCTTCCTTCTTAACTTTTAGATTATATCCTAAGTTTTTGTAAGTCTTAACTATGTTTTCCAACTTTGTAGGTGTGGTTTTTTCTATTTGAGACCTAATAACGTCCATATTTGATATAATTCCAACTAAATTATTTTCTTTATCAACAACTGGCAGTTTTGAGAAACCTGTTCTGAACATTATTCTACCAACGTCCATTATATTTGCCTCTGGATGTGTAACGACCATATCTTCTCTTTTAGTCATTACATTCTCTACTTTCTCATTATCATCTTTACCTACAATGTCATGAACTGAGACAATGCCTACTAATTTTCCATCTTCTACAACAGGAAATGAATTATGTCCTGTTTCTTTCAATAGTTTAATAACATCTTTAACTGTATTATCTTTTGATACTGTGACTACCTTTTTTGTCATGTATTCAGAGACCTTTACTGACATATGACCATCCCCTAAATTTAGTTCTTATTTTTATTGATAATTTTATACAATCCTATTTATTTAATCTCTCCTCTTAAAGCCTTTTGTAATGAAGTTATCAAACCAGAAATAAAGAATAAGACGGAAAATACTATTATAAACTTTCCAGCATCTGTTTTTGGCGTTATATCTCCATAACCTACTGTCGCTACAGATATCACTGTGAAATAAAAGGCATCGAAGAAATTATTTATAGATGGATTTGCTTCTGATTCAGCAACCCATACTAAGCATGAGGAAATAAAGCAAAATATAAATATTGTTAAAAAGTTCATCAGTGCAGGATTCTCCCCTACTCGTTTTAATTTAATTATCCTAAGCATAACTAAAATTCTTATTAAGTTTATAACCCTAAGTCCAAACAATGCCTTTGAATAAAATATCTCCAAAGAGTATAGAAGGAAAGCAATAATAACTATGGCATCAACAATATTATAAACATCTTTAAAAAATTCTACCCTGCTTTCAGAATAATAAAAGTTGTATATAATCTCAAAAGTGAAAAATATTATGGATATATAATCCAACTTTATGAGTAAATCTTGATAAGGAGGGTTATACGTTGAGAGAATAAATGAGGCTATAATTTCAAACGTAAAAATTAAGCTCAATACCTCAATTATTTTTTTAAATTTTTTGTCTTTTAACCTCATTTATATCACAATTTTAGGGGGATACTATGGAAATTGGCATTTTAGATATAATTGGCTCCTTACCACTATTTGAAGATTTTGGCAATCTGCCAACAAAGATTATAGATGAAAAAAACTACAAAGAAATTAAGAATTTGGATGCTTTAATAATTCCAGGAGGTAGTTTGGTTGAAAGTAAATCATTAAATGATGATATAAAAAAAGAGATAATTAACTTTGATGGGTATATAATTGGTATTTGTAGTGGATTCCAAATCTTATCAAAAAAAATAGATATTGGAAGGAAAAGTAGTGTTCCAATATTTAGAGAGGGTTTAAACTTATTGGATGTTGAATTTTATCCGTTAGTATGTACTGATAGGGTTGAATTTAAATTAAAAAAATCGATATTTGGGGAAGGGATTGGTAGAGGATTCCACTGCCACACTTATGGAGATGTTAGAATAGTTGATAAAGAAACAAAAATTTTAACAGTTTCAAAAGTTAAAAAGCTAAATTATAAATTGGGAGGAGAAAAAGAAATTATTTCAGGGGCTTTCAAGGGAAAGGTATTTGGAACAATGGTCCATAACTTCTTAGACAATGAATTTGTTAGGGAAAATTTTTTAAATCATTTGGGAGTTAAAAAAGATGAAAAGGAAGAGATATTTGAAAAAAACAAAATTATAAAAGAGGAGTTAAAAAGAAGGGCTTTAAAATATAGGCTAAATCCAGAATTAACAAAAAATGAAATAAAAAAGGATAATAAAAAAAGAGGGATTGTTTTATTAGCTACTTCTTCAAATAGCGGGAAGACATTTTTAACCACTGCTTTATCTGCAAAATTAAATGGAAGGGTTTTTGTAGCTAAGATTGGAGGGGATGTTAGGGATATAGTTCCAGCCCTTTATTTGTTAAGGGAGAAGATGACAAAATACAACAGTATAAAAATTGGAGAGAGAGGATGGGTTGATGTTTCTGAGTTTTTAGATTATGTAAAAAACTCCAACTACGATTATATAATTGTTGAAGGAGTTATGGGGGCTTTTACAGCTGCATTAAAAAACCTCTCCTCTTACCAAATTGCCAAAAAGCTTGGATTTCCAGTTTATGTAGTAAGCCCTTGTAATATATCTGGAATAGAAGGGGCTTTTGTTGAAGCAGTAGCTTATTACAGCTTACTTAAAGATATTGGGATTAAAGTTGAGGGTATCATTTTAAATAAGGTCTATGATTGGAAAATTTTTGATAAATTAAAAAGTTTAGCTAAAAAACATAACATAAAGCTCTACGGTGTTGGAAAAGTAGCTGATGAGGGTAGGGGATTAATCCCAGAGGTGGAGATTGATTATGAAAGTTTCTGCAGGAATGCCTTTAATGTTGATTTAAACATAGATATTCCTGAAATTGAAATAAATAATAATATAAATGATGAAGATTATAACTTTATTGAGAGGTTAGATAGTTGGATTAGGAATATAATGCTAAAAAATAAATAAAAAATCTAAAAAATCAAAATAAAAGTAAAAATATAAAATACAATTTAGCGTGGGGAGAGAATGGATCCATTAAGTGGTTTTATTGGCTCGTTAATTTGGTGGCTATTATTCTTTTATTTGATTATGGCTCCACAAATACAATATAAACAGCTACAGCTTGCGAGATTAAAAATACTCAGAGAGCTTTCAAATAAAAGAAATTCAACAGTAATAACTTTAATACATAGACAGGAAAATATTGGCTTGTTTGGTATACCAATTTACAAATTCATCACTATTGAGGATAGTGAAGAGATTTTAAGGGCGATAAGGACAGCTCCAAAAGACAAACCAATAGATTTAATCATACACACACCGGGAGGTTTGGTATTGGCCGCAACTCAAATAGCTAAGGCATTAAAAGCCCATCCAGCGGAGACGAGGGTTATAGTTCCACACTATGCAATGAGTGGAGGAACTTTAATAGCTCTATCTGCAGACAAAATAATTATGGATGAAAATGCAGTTTTAGGTCCTGTGGACCCACAACTTGGACAATATCCTGCTCCAAGTATAGTTAAAGCAGTAGAGCAGAAAGGAGCTGATAAGGTTGATGATCAAACATTAATATTGGCGGATATTGCCAAAAAAGCAATAAACCAGGTTCAAAATTTTGTATATACTCTATTGAAAGATAAATACGGAAAAGAAAAAGCTAAAGAATTAGCTAAGATATTAACAGAAGGTAAATGGACTCACGATTATCCAATAACTGTTGAAGAGGCTAAAAATCTTGGTTTAGATGTTGATACAAATGTTCCAGAAGAGGTTTATGAATTAATGGAGCTTTATAAACAGCCAATTAAACAGAGGGGAACTGTTGAATTTATGCCATATCCAACTTCACAAAACAATGGAAAAAAAGAATAATTTTTATAAATTTTCTATTTTCTCATTAATAATGAATTAATTTTAGTTTTTCTATTTTAATTTACTCAAATCCAATCTAACGTCCAATCCCGAGATTTTTAAGTATCAATCCTATTTTTGACTATTGTGTATTTGGGCAGGACTCTCGTCTCTTTTTGGCATAGCGTTTCCATACCGAGACTGTCTTATTTTAACACGGCAAAATATTGAAAATAGAAGTAACAGAGAGTCAATTATTTCCATACCGTTCCGGTCTGATTTTAACTCTTTAGAAGTGTCTTTTATTTTTGAATGTTCAATACTTTCCATACCGTTCCGGTCTGATTTTAACTGGGATTTTTGCAATATCTAAGGATTTGCGAGCGAGCTTTCCATACCGTTCCGGTCTGATTTTAACCCATTAAAATGTGAGCAACATGAAACTTCTCAAAACTCTATATCTTTCCATACCGTTCC
The DNA here is from genome assembly GCF_000023985.1 of Methanocaldococcus fervens AG86. Taxonomy (GTDB): domain Archaea; phylum AGJL01; class Methanococci; order Methanococcales; family Methanocaldococcaceae; genus Methanocaldococcus; species Methanocaldococcus fervens. Next base: position 347,599 of record NC_013156.1, on the reverse strand, counting down.
GGTCTGATTTTAACCATACTATCTTGCACTTAATAAAATAGCAAATGACAACTTTCCATACCGTTCCGGTCTGATTTTAACTAGCACCATAACCATTGAAAAAATTGTGGAGTTGATCTTTCCATACCGTTCCGGTCTGATTTTAACCAGACTTGTTGATTGCAATCGGTGAAGAACACATCTTTCCATACCGTTCCGGTCTGATTTTAACAGACCAATTATTCGAGATAAGCATATTTTTAGCATTATTAATATATATACTTTACTCTACCTTATAAGTCGAAGGGTACTTAATCCCATTCATTTATATACCTTCTCATCCATATAAATTTTAATTTTTAGGCTTAAAAATAGTTTTAAAGCAATTATTTTTTAAAATAATAATTTTTTATTGTGGAAATTTTTAGTTAAAATAATTAACTAAAATATTTTAAAAATTCCATATAATTTAATTAATCTAAATATTCAAAATAATTAAAATAACTTACCCTTTGAAATTTCTTAAAAATCCTTAAAATCGAAAAATAAAATATAAAAACTAATTATTTCAAAAATAAAACTTATTCAGCGAGATAATAACCATTTATTCGATAATTTCAATTGCTTTGAATGGGCAGGCTTTCATACAGTTTTTGCAACCAACGCACTCATCTTCTTTAAAAACTACATTATATTCTTCATCCATGTATATCGCATCTATTGGACATTGTGTTAGACAGCAACCGCAGTGAACACATTTTTCTAAATCTCTTTTTATCACTTTAGAAATTTCTTCAACTTCTCCAAACTTTGATAAATAATCTAAAGCCTTTTCTATTGTTTCTTTACTACCAATCAACTCCAATATTAAAAATGCCTCCTGTGGTTCGACTTTTGCCTTTAAAATGTTTATCTTAACTCCAGTATTTAATACTGTGTCGGCAATAACTGGCTTATTTATATGTTCTGAGGCTGTCCAGTAGTATATTCTCTTCCTCATTTTTTCCCTCCGAATAATCTTGAAATATCCTCAGATGTTACAACTCCTACAACTCTTCTGTAATTATCAACCACAGGAACGCCTGAAATGTTGTATTTGCTCATTTTCACAGCTACATGATCAACTGGCTCATCTTCGTATGCAGTTACTACATTTCTTGTCATAATCTCTTCAATTGTTTTCTTGTTTTGGGCGAGGGCTTTAGCTATATCCCACGATGTGATAATCCCCACCAATCTTCCTTGCTCATCAACAATTGGTAAGTGGTTTATATTATGCTTTATCAATATTTTGGCAGCTTCCATGATTGATATATTTCTTTGGGCTGTTATTGGTGGCTTACTCAAAATATCCCTAACCAATGTTATTGGTGACTTCATTGGCTTATTTTCAGCTCTTCCTAATGTGTCAACCCTCTCAGATAACAAAAACTTCCCATCTAAAATCCATTTTTTGAGTGTTTCAGCAACCTCCCTCGCCATTTTATAGCTTGATACAGAACCAGTTTTTACAGTTTTTTCAACTTCTCTTCCCTCTATATTAACTCTTAATGTTATTTTTCCACTTCTCAATACTTTGTAGTTTGTTTTTGCAATTAATGGCCTATCTCTTCTTGGAGTCCCATAGTCGTAGATTGGAACCTCTATATCTTCATCCCTAATAGCACATCTTTCAGCTATCTTTTCATTTAAAACTGGAATTGGAATACCCAATCCAATATACAATGTACTTCCATACTTTGGCATTGTAGCAGCTCTTATAAACTTAGGATCCATTTGTTTTAAATCTCCTTTAACCATCAATGTTCCAAATGGTGGGTTGTGTTGAGTCCCCTCCCCTATAACGTACCCAATTCCTCCTCCTAAGAAGATTCTTGTTCCAATACCTATTGTGTTAAATGATTTTGTTTCTGGATCATAATCATTTTGTAGTGGGTTTAACTGTCCAGCTCCTGAGTAGTGGACGTTGCTATACTCTGGAAGTAAAACACCCATATATGTATAGATTTTCTCATCCCTACTATTTGTCGCAGCTGCGTAGGTTTGATAACCGTTTCTTGGATTTACCATAATCGCCTGATTAACGTCATCCAATGTTATCTTAACATTAACATCCTTTCTTGGATAACAATCAGTTGTATATCCTTCAGCGTAAAGCTCAATCTCTTTACCTCTAACTAAATCCTCTATAACATGAGCTCCTCCATAATCTATATCTACGTCAGGGTCTTCGTTTGGCTGTGTAGCTCCAATATATGCATCAACTGCCGCTAAGCCACCATAAGCTTCAACGTTATTTAAGTATATTTTTAGCATCTTTATTGGTGGGTCTGAATGTCCAAAGTTTATAAATACACCGGAAGAACACATAGCCCCAAATGTTCCTGTTGTAACGACATCAACATAATCTGCAGCTTTCTTAACCCCTTCCTCTTCAACAATTTTTATCATCTCTTCAGCAGTTACAACAACAGCCTCTCCTTTTTTAATTTTTTCATTAATTTCTTGAATTGTTTTCATAATCATAACCTCTACTTATTTTTGAGTAATCCTTAAAGTATATAAAAATAGATATAAAAATTTTAAGTTTCAAAAAATATTTCTTGAAAATTAGTAAATTTGAGTGGTTAAATAAAAAATTATTAAATTTACATTTCCTTATACATTAACTGCCTTAATATCTGCCCCAACGGCCCACCAATTCTTAGCATTTTACCCTTCCTAAGCTTATCTATAGCATTTTTCGTAGTTTCATAATATTTTAAAACCTCTCTAACTTCATTTTCTGTAGTTCCAGAACCTCTTGCTATCCTTCTTATTCTTGATGCTTTAATAATCTTTGGATTTTCCCTCTCTTCTTTAGTCATTGAGCTTATAATTACTTTATATTTCTTTATTTTTGCTTCAGTTAAATTAGAGAGTTCTTTAGGCATAGCTCCCCCAAATCCAGGAATCATGCTTAAGATTTTTTTCATTGAACCCATGTTTTCAATTGCCTCTAATTGAGTTAATAGCTCATTCAATGTGAACTTACCTTTCATTATCGCATCTATACTCTCTTCAGTCTTTTCATCAACCATATCCTCAGCTTTTTCTAACAAACTATCTAAATCTCCCATTCCCAATAATCGAGATATAAACTTTTTAGGGTCGAATGGCTCTAAATCATCTATCCCTTCACCAATACCAATAAACTTTATAGGTGCTCCTGTCTCGGCTACTGCACTTAAAGCCCCTCCTCCTTTAGCGGAACCATCTAACTTTGTGACTATAATACTTCCAATCTCTCCAACCGCCTCTTTAAATGCCTTGGCTTGTATACCAGCCTGTTGCCCAATAGTTCCATCAATAACCAAAATAATTTCATCAGGGTTTGTTACCTCTTTAATTTGCTTCATCTCTTCCAATAAACCTCTTTCCTCCTTATGCCTTCCAGCAGTGTCTATAATTAGAACGTCTGCCTTCTTAAATTTCTCCATTCCTTCTTTAACAATCTCTACAGGTGATTTTGTTTTTGTTTCATCACCATATAATGGCACGTGGATTTTTTCAGCCAATTGCTTCAACTGCTCATAAGCAGCAGGTCTATACGTATCAGCAGCAATTAAAGCAGGTTTTAACCCCCTCTTTTGTATATATCTTGCTAATTTTGCTGCTGTTGTGGTTTTTCCAGAACCTTGAATCCCAACCAGTAAAATAACATTCTGTTTTTTTGGACTTAGCTCTAATTTTTTTGCTTCCTCTCCTAACAATTTAACCAATTCTTCATAAACAATTTTTATAATATGTTCTTTCTTTGACAACCCTTTTGGAGTCTCCTCTTTTAAAGCTCTTCTTTCTATTTCCTTACTCATCTTCAGAACCAATTTTACATTAACATCAGCTTGAATTAAAGCTCTTTGAATATCTTTAATAACTTCCTTTATTAATTTTTTATCGACAAATGCAGCAGCTTTTAGTTTATTTAAAGCTTTATTTAGGTTTTCTCCTAACTTGTCGAGCATTGATATCACCAAATTGTGTATGTCTTAAATTCCCCATCTTTTGAATAAATTATTTTCTATCCCTAAAATGTCTAAAACCCTTCCTACAACAAAGTTAATTATGTCCTCAACACTCTTTGGTTTATGATAAAAGGCTGGAATTGGAGGCATTATCACAGCTCCTAAGTTAGACAACTTTAGCATGTTTTCCAAATGTATGCTGTTTAATGGCATCTCTCTTGGCATAATTATTAACTTTCTTCTCTCCTTTAAAGCAATATCGCAAACCCTAACTATTAAATTTGCTGAATAACCGTTAGCTATAGCTGATAAGGTTTTCATTGAGCAGGGCACAACTATAACTGCATCGAACTTATTTGAGCCGGATGCTATTGGGCTGAAAAAATCATCATTTTCATAATAATTTGTTGCCAATTTTTTTAACTCTTCCCAGTCAATATTAAGTTCTTCTTTAATTATCTTCTTAGCTGAGTTGGATATAATTAAGCTTATTTCAGCTTTATCTTTTAAAACCTCCAATAATTTTTTTGCATAAATCACTCCACTCGCCCCAGTTATACAAACAACAATCTTCATAAATTCACCATTAACCAATAATAGCTGACTAAAACATTAGAATTAAAATTATTTAAAAATAGTTAATTTTTAGATTTAAATAAATAAATGTAAGTATCTAAAATAAAAATGGTGCCGAGGGAGGGATTCGAACCCTCGACCTCCCGGTTTCCCAGGAACCCAGCCGTAGGGCTGGGATATCCGTATGAGCCGGGCGCTATAACCAGCTAAGCCACCTCGGCACGCAACATCATTATAATTAAGAACCAATATATATACTTTTCGGCGTAAGATTTATATATAAAGGTTTTATAAATAACAATGCCTGTTAAGGGCGGGGGTCGCCAAGCCTGGTCAAAGGCGCCAGATTGAGGGTCTGGTCCCGTAGGGGTTCGCGGGTTCAAATCCCGTCCCCCGCACCATTTATTTAATACTGCGTTTCTTAGCTATTTTTAAAAGCTTAATTTTATTTTTATTTTAATTTTATAGGTTATTTCAATTGATGCAAATATTCAATTTTAGTGTGAAACTATGACATACTTGGATTTATCACAATATAGGATGATAACTGACGTTAAAAATAAAGATAATACCTTAATTTTAGAAATAAATAAAATCTATGGGGTTGAGGTAGAAATTCCTTATGAAGAAGTTGAAATTAACGATAGTATAATAAAAATCAACGCCCATCCGAAGAGGGCTGAAAATATAAAGATTGGAATTTTAAATCTAATCTCTTACAGCATAGCAAATAATTTGAAAAGTAAGATAACAAAGAGAAAAACTGTATATATAAATGAACCAATTCCATTAATTGGGCATACTGCCTTTGGTTTGATTGAGAGAGGTAGAAATATAATACAAGTTAGAGGGCATTGTGGATGCAATTTAAACTGTATCTTTTGCTCAGTTGATGAAGGAGAGTATTCCAAAACAAGAAAGAATGATTATTACGTTGATTTGGAATATTTAGTTGAAAATTACAAAAAGATGGCTGATTTTAAAGGAAATAAATTTATTGAAGCTCATTTGGATGGGCAAGGAGAACCGGCTCTTTATTACCCATTAGTGGATTTAGTTCAAGAATTGGTTGAAATAAACAAAAAAGGTAACGGTATTGTTTCCATGCAAACAAATGGAACAGTTTTAGATTACAAATTGATAGATGAGTTGGAAGAGGCTGGATTACATAGGATAAACTTATCAATCAACGCTTTAGATGAAAAAGTTGCTAAAATGCTTTCTGGTAGAAGAGATTATAATATTGAGAAGATTTTGGATATAGCAGAGTATATAAAAAATTCTAAAATTCATCTCCTCATAGCCCCTCTTCTATTGCCGAATATAAACGATGAAGAATTTAAAAAAGTTATTGATTATGCAGTTGATTTAGATTTAAGGGTTAAACAAAATATTATAAATCCTTTAACTGGGAAGAGAGACCCTATTTTAGGTTGTCAACTATGTAGAGTTTATCAATTGGGAAGAAAGCCAAAGAAAATGAAAGTTTGGGATTTTGAGAAGTTTTATGATTTATTGAGAAGATACGAGTTAGAGTATAAAAAGAAAGGTATAGATGTTAAATTAATAACATCTCCAAAAGATTTTGGAACACATAGAAGGAAGAGGTTACCGTATCCTTTCAAAGTTGGTGAAGTAATAAAGGCAAAAGTTGTTTTAGATGGGAGGGTTAAAGGAGAAGTTTTGGGAGTTGCCAAAGATAGGGTTATCCAAATAATTAACTGCAATAATGAGCAGAATTTGATAGGTAAAACAGTAAAAGTGAGGATTTTAAGGAATAAGGATAATATAATAGTTGGAGAGTCGATTTAGAGAATTTTATATATTTGATATTATAAATATTACTCTGAGGTATAGTAGATTAATAGTTGGGATATTATGAAGAGGGCATTAAAAAATTATGCTAAGTCAGTTAAAGAGATTTATAACGAGGGGGAGTTTAGTGAGTATTCCTTTAGATATGCATTAGAAAATCTTTTAAAAAATATTTTAAATGGCTATGATGTTAAAATAATCCATGAATCAGGAAGAGAAGATTTTGGAACACCAGATTTTAAAATAAAAGGAAAAGGGAAGATTGTTGGATACATTGAGACAAAAAAGATAGATGTTGATTTACATAGATTGCAAAAGAGGGATAAAGAGCAGTTAGAGAGATATAAAGAGAATATAGAAAATCTAATCCTAACAAACTATAAGGAATTCATTTTATACCAAAATAGGGAGAAAGTTGAGGATGTTGTTATATTGGATGATGATTTAAATTTAATTGAGGCCAATATTGAAAAGTTTGAGAGATTAATTGAGAGATTTTTATCCCTATCAACACCAGAGATTAAAGATCCAACAAAATTGGCAGAGTTTTTAGCAAAGAGGGCAAGATTGTTGAGAGATGCAATATTAGAGAATTTAGATGAAAATGAAGAGATTAAAGCTTTATATGAGGCGTTTAAAGAGCATTTAATAAGTGATATGAAAAAAGAGGAGTTTGCAGATGCCTATGCTCAAACAATAGTTTATGGTTTGTTCATGGCAAGGTTTAATATTGAGGGGGACTTAACAAAAGAGAAAGTAGCTTTTAAAGGAATTCCTAAGTCATTGGGAGTTATTCATAAAATTTTTAAGCATATAGCCTCTGATTTACCAGATTATTTAGATTGGATTGTTGATGAGATAATAACCATATTGAATAACATTGATATTAAGAAGATAGAAGAGAGTTTTAAAATTTCTGGAAAGGAAGATGCATTTTTGCACTTCTATGAGGATTTTTTAGCAAGTTATAATCCAGAGCTTAGGAAGAGCAAGGGAGTTTATTATACCCCTTTGCCAGTTGTTGAGTTTATAGTTAATTCAGTTGATGAGATTTTGAGAGATAGATTTGGAAAGAGATTGCATGATGAGAATGTTAGGATTTTAGACCCTGCAACAGGGACAGGGACATTTTTGGCAGTTGTTTTGAAAAGAGTGCATAAGAATGTTAAACATACTTTATTTCAAGCTTATTTAAAAGAGAGGTTGTTAAAAAATATTTATGGATTTGAAATTTTAATATCGCCTTATTTGGTAGCTCATTTAAAGTTGTCCATGCTTTTACATAACTGGCATATAACTTTGAGAGGGGAGGAGAGGTTTAACATCTATTTAACTAATGCTTTGGATTTAATGAGAAGTCCAAAACAATCTGGACTTTTTGAGAGAGTTTTAGATAAAGAGAGGGAAGAGGCAGATAAGGTTAAGAAAGAGGTTAATATCTTTGCAGTTATTGGAAATCCGCCGTATGAAACAAGAAAAGATGAGACATATATTCAAAATTTATTAAAAGATTACATAAATGGTTTAGGAGTTGAGAAAGAAAGGTCAAGAAATGCCTTGCAGGATGATTATGTTAAATTTATAAGATTTGCACAGTGGAAGATTGAACAGAATGGAAAAGGGATTGTTGGATTTATAACAAATAACTCTTACTTAGATGGTTTAGTTCATAGAAGAATGAGACAGTGTTTAATGGAGGTTTTTGATGAGATTTATATTTTAAATCTACATGGAAATGTTAGAAGAGGAGAAAAGGATGAAAATGTCTTTGATATTCAACAAGGAGTTTGTATTGGCATATTTATTAAATTAAGAGAAGGAAGACATAAAGCAGAGGATTGTAAGGTTTATTATTACTCAATTGTCCATGATGCTGGTTTAACTAAAAGAGAAGAAAAATATGAGTTTTTAGAAAATAATACAGTCAAAACAGTTGAATGGAAAGAAATAAATCCAAAAGAACCATATTATTTCTTTGTGCCTAAGGATTTGAGTTTGGAAGAGGAATATAATAAGTTTCTGAAGTTAGATGAAATTTTTGAAATCAATTCATCAGGAGTTGAAACACAAAATGATAGTGTTGCTATTGCATATACTCCTGAAGAAATGAAAAAAAGAATAATGGATTTCGTAAATTTAAACGAGGATGAATTAAGAAAAAAGTATAACATAAAAGATAAAAGTACTTGGAAATTAAAAACTGCAAAAGAGGCAATTTTAGAGGATTATAGGATTTTTGATAATGATTTCAATAAAATGTTTGAAAAAAGATTGAAACCAAACCTTTACAGACCTTTTGATATAAGATGGACTTACTATCATCCAAAATCAAGCAAATTTATTGGAAGACCAAGATATAATGTCATGAAACATTTTATTTTAGGAGAAAATATTGGTTTTGTTCTTCCAAAATTAAGTATCTATGATGGGGTTCTTTCTACATATGTATTAATTACAGATAAACCTGCAGATAAGCATGCTCTTCTTGCCAGTAAAGCAGTAGTTAATCGAAGCATTACAGTAGTAATTCCACTCTACCAATACATTGAAAACAAAATAACCAAAGAAGTTCAAAAAGTTCCAAATATTAAAAAAGACATTCTAAAATTAATCAAACAGAAATATAACGCAACACCAGAAGATTTCCTTTATTACATTTATGCAATCTTACACGACCCAAAATATAGAGAGAAATACAAAGAATTTTTAAAGATAGATTTCCCAAGAATTCCTTTATATGACAAAGAAACCTTTGAAAAATACAAAGAGATTGGGAAAAAGTTGGTTGAACTTCATTTAATGAAAAACATTCCTACAATAGACCCAGATATTGATGGAGACAATCTAAAAGTTGAAAGTGTAAAATATGATAAAAAGAAAAAAGGAGTTAAAATAAATAAAGAAACAATTTTATTAGGCATTGATGAAGATGTTTGGGAGTTTAAAATCGGTGGATATAAGGTAATAGAAAAATACCTAAAAGGAAGAAAAGGGAAGAAGCTAACAATTGATGAATTAGAACACATCTGCAAAGTTGTTTATATAATAAAAGAGACAATCAAATTGATGAAAGAATTAGAGAAGATTGGAAACAGTTTTTAAGAGATATTTTTAATCTTTTTTAATTTAATTCATGTTTGAAAACTTTTTTTAGAAATGGATATTAGAAATTATTTAATTTCAAAAAATTTTAAAAATCTTTTTAAAAAGTATGAATAATTGGTTTAAATGGTGATAGTTTGAATTTAGTTGATTTGTATGTAAAAAAATTTATGGAATTGATTGAACTCGAAAGAAGGTGTGAGATGGATTTTCACAAAAATGAAATAATTAGGTTGGGAAAGAAAAGGGAAAATGTTGGAAGGGCAATTTTAAATTTAAAGGGAAAGTTCTTGGGAGAGAGCTTAGGATGCACGATTGTAAGATTTGGGAGAAAGAAGCCATTTAAAACGGAAATTTCACCGGGAGATGTTGTTTTAATCAGCAAAGAAAACCCATTACAGAGTGATTTATATGCAAATGTCATTTATGTAGGAAAGAACTTTATAGATGTGGCTTTTGATGTTGATGTTCTAAGATGGGTTTATAAGGAGAGAGTTAGGATTGACTTATACGTCAACGATATAACATTTAAGAGGATGAAAGAGGCATTAAGAGAATTTGCAAGAAAGAGAGATAAGTTGGCTTACATTATATTGGGTATTGAACATCCAGAAAAGCCATTGAGGGAAGATATTGAGTTAGAGTTTTATGATAAACATTTAAATGAATCTCAAAAGTTGGCTGTTAAAAAGGCAGTTTTAAGTAAAGATTTATATCTCATCCATGGACCTCCAGGAACTGGAAAAACGAGGACTTTGACTGAGGTTATTGTTCAGGAGGTTAGATTTAACAAGCATAAGGTTTTAGCTACTGCTGACTCAAATATAGCGGCAGATAACATTTTAGAGTATTTAATTAAAAAATATCCTGATTTAAAAGTTGTTAGGGTAGGGCATCCAACAAGGATTTCAAAGGATTTGATACAGCATTCTCTACCATATCTAATTGAGAATCATGAGAAGTATCAAGAAATTTTATCCCTAAAAGAAAAAATTAAAGAGATTAAGGAGCAGAGGGATAAATTTTTAAAGCCATCTCCAAGATGGAGAAGGGGAATGAGTGATGAGCAAATTTTAAAAGTAGCTAAGAGGAGGAAAGATTATAGGGGAGTTCCAAAAGAAAAAATCATCAGCATGGCGGAATGGATTGTAAGAAATAAAAAAATCAAAAAAATCATCAATAGCTTAGATGAAATAACGGAAAAAATCATGAACGAGATTTTGAGTGAGGCGGATGTTATTGTAGCAACAAACTCCATGGCAGGTTCTGAAATCTTAAAAGGCTGGGAGTTTGATGTTGTGGTTATAGACGAGGGTAGCCAAGCTATGGAGCCGTCCTGCCTAATACCAATTGTCAAAGGAAAAAAGCTAATCATGGCTGGAGATCATAAGCAATTGCCTCCAACAGTTTTGAGTGAAAATGAGGAGTTAAAGAAAACATTATTTGAAAGGTTAATTAAAAAATATCCTGAGTTTTCATCAATATTGGAGATTCAGTATAGAATGAACGAAAAAATTATGGAATTCCCAAATAGGATGTTTTATGATAACAAGTTAAAGGCAGATGAAAGCGTTAAAAATATAACATTATTGGATTTGGTTAAAGAAGAAGAGATTGATGAATCTGATAGAGATATAGTAAATGAAATCCCTGTCCAATTTTTCCATGTTGAAGGGGTTGAGAGAAAAGATAAAGAATCTCCATCTTATTACAATATAGAAGAGGCAGAGAAGGTTTTGGAAGTAGTTAAAAAGCTTATAAAATACAAAATACCAACAAATGTTATAACTCCTTACGATGCCCAAGTCAGATACTTAAGGAGATTGTTTGAAGAGCAAAATATAGATGTTGAAGTTAACACTGTAGATGGATTCCAAGGTAGGGAAAACGAAGCTATAGTTATCTCATTTGTTAGGACAAAAAACTTTGGATTTTTAAAGGATTTAAGAAGGTTGAATGTTGCAATAACAAGAGCTAAGAGGAAACTTATATTAATAGGCAATGAAAATCTGTTGAAGCAAGATAAGGTATACAATGAAATGATAAAATGGGCTAAATCATTTGAGAGTGAATATAAAAAGAAAAAACAAGCTAATACATCCTAAAAGCTACTTTGATATGTAGTGATTCAATTCCAACACACTTGGCAAATCCCAACATTTCCAATTGAACTCTTCCAGCGATTATTTCTTTTTCTTCAAATCCATTCACTCTTTGTGGAACTAATGAAACATTTAAAACCTTTCCTAAAATGCCCTCGCTTCCAACTCTTAAATCTTCTCTAAGCGTTGAGGTTATAAAAACCAAATCACCCTCTTTTAGATTTTTAACTGTCTCTAAGTTTAATGCATTAATTAAAGTGAAAGTTTTAACATGATTTTCAACAAACTCATTGATTGCATTTTCGCTAATCCCAAATAATCCATATACTTTCATAACATCACCAAAATATTTAATTTAATAATTTTTACATAATTATTAAGAGGCATTGCTTCCTCAAGGAAGCAATGCATCCTGGAGTATACCATAGGGGCTACGCCCCTATGGGTTTTGATCAACCTTTTTCTAAAAGGTTGTTAGATATACATCGGATATTCTTTTCTACTCTTTGACATCATCTTTAAATGCTGTTCTGCCAATTCTTTAAGTTTATTTTCAATGGCTTCAGCTTCTTTAATAAGTTTTTCAACATTTACATTTAGATTGAACATTTTATTTAAAACATCTAATAAATTAGCTCCTCCCCTCGGGTCTGGTCTAACTCCAACGGTTTCAGCCAACAAACCAATGGCATCGAATCCTTTATCTCCACATTTTACCAATAAATTTCCACTCATCCCCCCTACAACCCCAAAATCAAATATTTCAACATAATTTTTTAAATCTTCTATTAAGTTCTCTTTGTTTGCTATTCCATAAACTTTTTCAGATTTTCCTGCTATAATTCCACCAAGGGAAACGAACAACTTAGGATTTTTGTTTGAAAAGGTCTCAACTATAAACTCAGCTAATTCATTAATCTTAAATGGAGGGATTATTACATCTGAGAACAAAACAATTAAATTTTCGTTTGCATAAGCCCTAACTGGAGGGTAAGGGATTCCTTCCTCAACGGTTGTTAAGGGTGGAATTCTATCTATCTCAAAATATCCTAAATATTTTAACTTTAATTCCTTTATTATTTGGAAGCCTGCTATACTACCAACTAATCCAGTTCCAGGAAACGCTTCAATAATTATGGGATTTTTAAACTCTATTTTTTCTTTTTCAATGAACTTCATACTATTCACCAGATTTAGCTAATTAATAAAATAATTTTAATAACCATTTATATAATCTTATTGTTATTGTGAAAGCTTATGGTGGAGATTATGAAAATTTTAATAATAACTGGAAAATTGGCTGAGAGGAAAGTTAAAAAAGCTATAGAAAAATACGATTTTGTGGATGTGCATGTAGCAGATATATCAGTAGCGGCATTTTTAACGCCAAACTTAATAATTAAAGAGATTAAGAAATTGGAGGACAAATTAGGGAAAAAATTAAAAGATATTTATGATTTTGTTTTAGTAACTGGATTGATAAGGCATGATTTAAAGAAGGTTGAGGAAGAAACAGGAATAAAATGCTTCAAATCTACAAGGGAGGCTTCGGATATCCCAATATTAATTGAAAATTTAGATAAAGTAAAGCTATCAACTAAAGACTACGCTGATCTACAATTGTTAGAGATTATTAAAAAGAACTGCGAGGAGGAGATCAAAAAGGCAGAAGATCAAGATTTAGGAAAAGGGGATATAAAGATAGGCAATTTAAAGGTGGGGGATAACTTTCCAATGAGAGTTTTGGGAGAGATTGTCCATGCTCCATGGCTGAAAGAGAAAGAGCTGGAGGAAAAGATAATATACTACTTAGAAAGCGGGGCTGATATGATTGATTTGGGAATGGTTAGCAATGAAAATAACGCGGATAAAATTAAAGATATGTTAAAAATAGCAAGAGATTTGACTGATAATCCAATAAGTGTAGATACATTAAACACAAAAGAGTTAATTAAGGCGATAAATTTAGGAGCGGATATGATTTTAAGCGTTGATGCTGGAAATATTGATGAACTGATCCCATATTTAAAAGATTCTGAAACTGCAGTTGTTGTATTACCAACCAACTACAAAACAAACTACATCCCTGAAACAATAGAGGGAAAAATTAAATCTTTAGAAGAGAATATAAGGAGATTATTAGATGCAGGAATTGAAAAAATAGTTGCCGATCCAATATTGGAGCCAATAAATAACATTGGTTGTAGTTTTATTGATAGCGTTATTGCATGTAAAGAATTTAAAAAAAGGAATAAGCTTCCTCTCTTTTTTGGTGTAGGGAATGTTACGGAGCTTTTTGATGCCGATAGTAATGGAGTAAATGCTTTATTAACTGCTATTGGTGCAGAGATAGGAGCTAATATATTATTTACTCCAGAAGCGAGTGCAAAATGTAAATTTTCAATAAAAGAATTAAAAATAGCCTCAAAGATGATGTTTTTAGCTAAAAAAAGAAATTCTCTACCAAAAGATATTGGATATAACTTGATAAATTATAAAGATAAAAGATTTGAAGAAGAAACTACATTTAAAAATTATAATATTCCAATAATCAAAGCTGAAGAAAATGAGAAACAGATATTAGATGAAGGAAGTTTTAAAATAGAGATTGATAGGAAAAATAAAGAAATTGTAGCAATATACTTCAATAAAAGAAGGGAGGCTACTTTAATTATTAAAGGAAAGAGACCAAAAGAAATTTATGAAACTGCTATAAGATTAAATTTAATAAAAAAGTTAGATCATGCAGCATATTTTGGTAGAGAGCTGGCTAAGGCAGAGATTGCCCTAAAAATAGGGAAAAAATACAATCAGGACTTTGATTTGTTTTACAATGAATTTTGGTTGGGGAATAGTAATGAAAGATAAAATAGTAAAAATACTAACGTTGATATTTAAAATTTTGCGGGATATTGTTGGAACTACGTATTTATTGTGGATATTTTCATTTTATGTATTATTTATCGAACACTTTGATTTATATTGGTTAAACGATATTATATCAACGGGATTGCTGTTATTTTTTATTCTGTTATTTCTATTCACTTTAGGATTTTCTATTTTTGTAGAATCAAATGATAAAAATAAAAGAAAAGATAATATTTCAAAAATAATAGAGTTTACTTACCAGGTATCAAAAGCAACAACCGTACTAGGTATAATTTTTTCTTTAATAATTGTCTTATGTCCTAAAAATCTAGAAATAATATACAATATTGTAAAAATATTTGAAATTAAGAGCATATCCCAAATATTTAATGAATTATATTCTAAAAATTCAACAATAGTTATTTCTATTGCTGTATCTTCAGTTCTTACTTATTTATATATACTAATACAAATTTCTAGGCATGGAAAAACTATTTTCAATAAAAAGAATTTTGAGAAAATTAGTATTCAATATTTATTACTTCAAAATTTTTACGGATATTTTAACTTTTTTATAATCCCGTTTTTACTACTTCCTTTTTTGGCTCATAATTTCCGTATAATAGAAATGGTTTGTATAGTTGCTTTGTATTACCTAACTTACAAAACTATTTTACCAATGGTTAGTCACTACATAAACATAACGTTTTCATACGAGTCTTTAGATATATACAACAAAAATAAGGATGAAAACCTAACTTTATTTTTCATATCAAATAATAATAAACTATCCAAATTTGTAATAACATTTGCAATAACAATAATAACAGTAATTCTTAATCATATGGATCTACTGCAAACATCTATTGTCATATTAATTTTTGTAGTTTTTATAACGTTTCAGTTTTTGGAGTTTAATGGATTAACTATTGCATATGCAATATTTACGCTAACTATTTGGTATGCAATTTTTAGTGTAGTTAAAGAGATTCCAAACAATAAAGCTGACATATGCCTAACGAATGATGAAAAAATCAAAGATGTATATATTATAGAAGATAACCCAGAAGATATCTTAGTTTTAGATGAATATAATAAAATTACAAAAATTATGAAAAGAAATATAATCAAAATAGAATATAAAAAACCATAAATTATCTATTTTGGTGGAACAATGAGAAAAACTAAAATTTTAGTTACCTTAGGTCCTTCTTTAGAAAATAAATTGGATAAAGCGATTAATTTAATCGATGGGATTAGATTTAACATGTCTCACGCAACAACGGATTACTGTGAAAGATTTCTACCCATATTAGAAAAAAATAACATCGCCAAAGTTATGGATTTGAAAGGGATAAAAATTAGAGTTAAAGAGGTTAAATTAAAAAATAAAATATTGAAAGCTGGAGAAAAGGTTGTTATTGAGGAGGATATAAAGCTTAACCATGATATAGATACAATTGAGGAGGGGCATTTTATTTTAATTAACGATGGAAAGATTAAGCTGAGAGTTGTAGAAAAAAGTGATAAGATTGTTGCCGTTGTAGAGGTTGGGGGAGAGATTAAAGAAGGAATGGGGGTCAATCTACCAGATACAAGGATAGAACTGCCAATAATTGACGAAGTTGATTTAAAAAATATAAAATTTGCCGCAGAAAAGGATTTTGAATTTATAGCTTTATCATTTGTTAGGGATAAAGAGGATGTTAAGGAATTAAAGGATATAATATCAGATTACAAGGGAGATTGTGAAGTAATATCAAAGATAGAGACAAAGGAAGCTTTAAAAAACATAAAAGGAATTGCTAAAGAAAGTAATGGAATAATGGTGGCGAGGGGAGATTTGGGTGTAGAGCTTCCTATAGAGAATATACCAATTGAGCAGAAAAATATATTGAGAATAGCAAACAAATATGGAATTTTGTCAATAACAGCCACGCAAATGTTGGAATCTATGATAAATAATCCATTTCCTACAAGAGCAGAGGTCACAGACATAGCTAACGCCATATACGATGGAACAGATTGCTTAATGCTTTCTAACGAAACAACTATTGGGAAGTATCCAATAGAGGCAATAAAAGTTTTAAATAAAGTTGCAGAGATTGCCGATAAGCATTATGAGGAGTTTGGAGACAGGGTTTGTTTGGAGGTTAAGGATATTGATGAGGGCTTAGTTTATGCTGTTTATGAGCTGTATAAGAAATTAGATACTAAATTAATTATAACTCCCACATATTCTGGAAGAACTGCCAAGTTAATATCTAAATTAAGAATGAAAAATAAAATAATAGCTCCAACGCCGAATATAAAAACTTTAAGAAAATTAAGATTAGTTTGGGGGGTTGAAGGGTATTTAATGGAAGAGTTTGATGATGTGGAGGAAATAATTATCAGATGTAGGGAGATAGCTAAAAAAGAGATAGAAAGTGGAGTTTATTTAATAACATTGGGTCATCCAATAGGTCAAAAGAAAACAAACACCATAAAAGTTGAAAGCATTTAAATTATAAAAGCTCTAAAATTATGTCTAACATCTCTTTACTGTTTGCTACAATAACATTTATTCTATCTGTTGCATTTAATTCAAATTTCAGCTCATTTCCATCCTTATCTGTTATTAAAGCTCCCGCCTCTTTACAAATTATATAGGAAGAGGCAATATCAACAGCCCTAACCTTAGGTCTTACATCGAAAATAGCATCTAAACTTCCCTTAGCTACATAACACATCTCCAAACCAAAAGCTCCAAATATTCTAACTCTTTTAATTTTATTCCTCAATTTTTCCAAGTCCATTTTTTTGTTTGGATAATAACTTATGGTTATATCTTCTGGATTGAAATCCTTAACCTTAATCTTTTTTCCGTTTAAATAAGCTCCTTTTCCTTTATATGCCTCATAAAAACTCTTAGTTAAAAATTCATAGGTTAAGCCGTAATATGGTTTGTTATTTTTAAATACTCCAAAACAAAAGGCAAAAAATGGAATTCCATTTATAAAATTGAAAGAACCATCAATAGGGTCTATAACTACAGTCCATTCGCTTTCATTATTTATAATTCCCAACTCCTCACTTACAACATTAACATTCAACGGTTTTAAATATTTTAAAGCTATATCTTCACTTATCTTATCAAAAATTTCTGTTTTATCCCCACTTGGAGACTTTCCAACAATATATGATTTATCTTTTCTTCCATAATATGACATAATTTCTTTTTCAATCTCTTTTGCTATCTTTTTTCCAATTTCATCCCACATCATATTATCATCATAATTAAATTTTTAACTAAGTTATTAATTCTGATTTGCTACCTTTATTTTCCAATACATCTTTTATCTTTAAATATGTTATTGGAATCCAAAACATTAAAGACAAAATGTTAAATACTATTATTGGGTAATCATTCCTTAATATTCCATATATTAGCCAGAGTGTTAATCCAGTTGTAAAAGTTACAACAAAGGCTAATGATATATTTTCCATGTTTCTCTCTTTCAAAGACTTTAACAGTTGAGGAAGAGAGGCAAAAGTTGTTAAAGTTCCCGCAATGTAGCCAATAATCGTTATACCCATGCCAACCACCATTAAATTTAAATTTAATTTAAAAGAAGTTAAGAATCTATAACTCTTATTATAGCCGTAGGTGGGATAGATGAATATCTCAAAGTTGTTAAAAGATAAAAAGATACTGACCTTAATTATATTTCTTGTGGTATCACTATTTCTAATAGCATTTAAAGGTATTGACTATGGAATTGATTTGAGTGGAGGAACGGTTATTGTTTTAAAAGCAGAGAGACCAATGAATAATGAAGAAATGCAATTAACAGTGGAGATTATCGAAAAAAGGTTAAATGTAAATGGTTTAAGTGACGTAACGGTTTATCCAAGAGGTAACGATGAAATAATTGTAATGGTTCCTAATAGTTCAGACACTGAGAGAATAATTAAAGTTTTAGAGCATCAAGGAGTTTTTGAGGCAAAGATTGATAACATAACGGCATATACTGGAAAAGATGTAAAAATTGTTGAGCCACCAACAAAGATTCCACAGGGGGATAGTTGGGCCTATGGAGTTCCTTTTGAATTAACATTGGAAGGAGCTAAAAAATTTGCAGAAGTCGCTGAAGGTAAGGCATACCATAAAGTTGAGCTCTACATGGATGGAGAATTGATATCAGCTCCCGTACTATCTCCAGAGTTGGCAGACGGAAAACCTCATCCAAAGCAAGTTATCACCGTTGGTAATTATCCTCCAACAAAAGAGGAAATTGATGAAGCCATGGCTATATACTCAGCCCTAAAATCAGGAGCTTTGCCTGTGAAATTGGAAATTGAATACACCTACGCAGTTTCCTCAGAGTTTGGTAAAGAATTTTTAAAAGGAACTGCCACTGCCTTATTGCTGGCGTTTATAGCTGTTGGAGTAATTGTTAGTATAAGGTATAAGCAACCAAAAATAGCAATTCCAATTTTAATAACCTGCCTTTCAGAAATTGTTATTATACTGGGCTTTGCATCTTTAATAGATTGGAAGTTAGATTTACCTTCAATAGCTGGTATTATTGCAGCTGTAGGGACAGGGGTGGATAACCAAATTGTGATAACTGATGAAGCTTTAAAGAGAGGGGCTGGAAAAATAAGGGCAAGTATCAAGAGGGCTTTCTTTATAATATTTGCCTCAGCTGCCACTTCTATAGCTGCCATGTTGCCTTTATTTGTACTCGGTGTTGGAATGTTGAAAGGATTTGCAATAACAACGATAGCAGGAGTTTTAATAGGTATATTTATAACAAGACCTGCGTTTGCAAGAATCGTTGAGGATATGTTTAAAAAATTCTAAAACTTTTTTTATTTTTCTTTTTTTCTTTTCTTATTTTTAATTTTAACAATATATCAAGAAATGTTTTTATAAATTCAAATTATTTTTATTAGAGATAAGTTTATATATTTGGTAATAAAATGAAATGAAAATGTAGTAATTAATGAGGTAATTGAAGATAATGTGGATAATAAGTATTATAATATTGTGAAAAATACGTATTTTTATATTTTAATCTTTAAAACTAAATTCTGTTTGGGAGGGATAAATATGCCAAAAAAAGTTATTGAATTGCCTCCGGCTGATCCAAATATAATCTCTGAGTTAGCCCAATCAGTTGAAAAATTCTCTGTTCTTGCAACTGCCGTCGAACTAAATCTCTTTGATCATTTTAAAAAACCTAAATCAGCTGAAGAAGTAGCTAAAGAACTAAATCTTGATGAAAGGTTAACTAAAAAGGTTTGTAACGCTTTAGTAGCTTCAGGATTTCTAAAAGAAATTAATGGAAAATATTCCCTAACTAAAGCATCAAAGGTATTTCTTCTAAGCGATTCTCCATTTTATCAGGGAAATTTAATAAAACTTTACAAAAAGACAAGAGAAGAGAGATGGAGTAAACTTTTAGAAGCTTTAAAGAACGGACCTTTAGGTTTCCAAGGTAATAATTCCGTATTTAACGAAAGCTTTATACTTGCAATGGCTGAGGGGGCTGTAAGAGGAGATCTACCAAAGACCGTTGAAGTTGTTAAAGAGTTGCCTGAATTTAAAAGAGCAAAGAAGCTTCTTGATTTAGGTGGAGGGCATGGATTGTATGCCTTGGCTTTTAAAGAAATAAATCCAGAACTTGACGCTTATGTGTTTGATTTACCCCATGTGCTTGAAACTACTAAGAAATTCGTTGGAGATAAGGTTAATTTAATACCTGGAGACTTTACAAAAGACGAAATTGGTTCTGGATATGATATAATTTTTGCATCGGATGTTCTTTACAGACCTCATGAGGAATTAACAAAAATACTGAAAAAAGTCCATGCATCCCTTAGCGATGATGGCATCTTAATAACAAAGCATTGGTATATCGATGACTTAAAAGAAGATTCCACAGCAGTGTTCTTTGATTTAATGTTTTCAATACTTGACAAAGTTGATAGAGTTTATTCTACACCTGAATTCTGCGATATTCTCGAATCTTGTGGATTTGAAGTTGTCGATATTGTTGATATTTCAGATACTCACAGCCCTTCAAAAATCATAGTTGCTAAAGTAAGGTGATTTTATGAAAGTAGTAAGATTTGATGAAATGGAGGAATTTAATACTCCAGAAGGTATAATGAAACCGTTATTTGTTTCAGAAAAAATTGCAATCATTCATTTAAAAATTCCTTCTGGTTTAAAGGTTGAACCTCACTCCCATCCAAGGGATGGGATGATGTATTTAATAAAAGGTAGAGTTAAGTTGAACAACCTTGAATTAAACGCCAATGATTTTGCCTATATTCCAGCAAACTTTGAAGTTGGATTGGAATGTGAAGATGAAGCAGAAGCTATCCTCATCTCAGTTAATCCAGAATATAAAAGCTTAGATGAATTGAAATCAATTTTAAGGAGGTTTAAAAATGATTGATGAAGAAATGAAAGAGATTTTAAGGAGGAATGTTGGATACTTTGCAACTTCAACTAAAGAGACTAAGGAACTGTTTGAAAAATTGCTTGGAAAAGTTGAAGTTATATCTCAAGTTAGATGCTCACACGACTATGAGATAACAGATTTAGACCACTATTATGAATTTTTTGGTGGTTTAGCTAAATCTGTTGAGATTTTAAAAGGAGAGAAGCCAGAAATGCTCATAGTAGATTCTACAAAAGAGGTTGTTAAGGTAGAGTCAGTTAAAGATAGCATTGAAAGGGGAACAGTAACAAGAACATTAAATCCAAAATGGATTGAAGAAATGCTTAAACATGGGTTCTTAGGTGTTCAGAAAGTTGCTGATAGGGTTGAGTATCTCTTAGGATTATCAGCTACAACAGGGGCTGTTGATAATTGGGTGTAGGATAAGGTTGCTGAGAGGTTTGTTCTTGATGAAAAGCTGTTTGAAAGAATGAAAAACCTAAATGTTTATGCAACAAAAGAGATTGTTGAGAAGTTAATTGAGGCCAATAAAAGAGGATATTGGAAAGTGGATGAGAATATTTTGGAAGAATTGAAGAAGAAGTATTTAGAATTAGAAGGACTAATTGAAGAAAATGTTGAATTATAAGATTTTTGTTTTTATTTATGTGCTATTAATTTTTATCAACAATACTATTTTATATCATTGTTTTTACATTATATACTATATAATCTTTATCTTTCTATTTATGTATTAATTTAATTATGTCAGAATATCGGTGAAACAATGCTGAATCTCGGCGAATATTTTTTTACCATATTTTTAATGATAATTCCAATATCTGTTAAGGTATTTCTTTTTAAAACTACACTTGAAGATCTTGAAGTTGAAGCATCTTATTTGTGGATATTTGTGGCAATTATTGTCTCAGGTATCATATCATTGGCAGTCTCCTACGGGCTTGTTATGGTTTTAGGATTGTTAGGACTTTTTATAGGAAAGAGTTCAATACTTATTGCAGCAATATTTTTAGGTAGTGGTTTAGGCATGTATATTTATTTTTACATGCTTGGCTGGCTGTTAAGAACTAACGAATGCGTAGTTATCGTTGCAGATATTGTTTCAAATATCTACGCATTGGTGACATTGGGGGCAGTGTTATTAATAATTTCCATGTTTTCTTCAACTACTCCAACCGGTTATGAAATCAATTTCATTGATACACTATATCAAAAATTTTTATTTTAAGATTTTATTTTATTGGGACAATATCTACATGCTCAGGATAACACTCGTGCAATATTTAATAGCTACATTAATCCTTTTTTAGAGTAATAAGCCATATTATCTGCATTTGGGAGCATGTTATCTTAACCTATGCATCTTTGTTTATTAGCATAGTGGTTGGAATAGCTTTTGGCAGTAATATCATTGAAGAGTGAAAAGTTAGCGTTAACAATAATAGGGTTTGCAAACCTTGTTCAGGCAATTCCAAGTTTTGCTGTTGTCGCCCTTGTTGTCCCACTTTTAGGAATTGGATTTACACCTGCTATATTTGCAATATTACTTAGGGCGTTGTTGCCAATAGTTAAAAACACATATGTTGGGCTTAGCGAGGTTGATAATTCCATAATTGATGCTGCAAAAGGTATAGGACTTACAGAGTGGGAGATAATAGGGTATGTAAGGTTTCCACACGCCTATCCTGCAATGTTTGCAGGCATTAAATTTGCAGCAGTATTGGCTAATTCAATAGCAATTCTCACAGCAATAATTGGTTCCGGCGGATTGGGAACACTTGTATTTGAAGGTCTTGCGAGTTTTAACATAGAAAAGGTGTTAGCTGGCTCAATACCTGCAATTATATTGGCTGTATTAATTGATTTAAGCTTCTCATTCATGGAAAAAAGATTATATAAGATTCCGGAATAGTAATTTACTTCTCCCACATATCTATGGCATTGGCAGGACAGACATCTGCACATCTTCCGCACAATATGCATTTATCTTTATTAATCTTAACTTTGTCCCCCTCTTGCTCAATAGCGTTAATAGGACATTCTTCAATACAAACAAAGCATCCAACACACAAATCTTTATTAACTTCAATATCTCTTGTTTTTATAACTTCTCCTATGTCGCTTTCAACCCTTATACATTTTTTTGGGCAGACTTCAGCACAAGCTCCACAACCCATGCATGAATCTAAATTAACATCAATGCTCTTTCTTATAACTACTTTTATAGCATCTGTTGGGCAGTATCTTGCACAAATTCCACACTTAATACATTTACTCTCATCAAGCTCATAATTTTTTAACCTAATTTTTCTATGAGGGATTACTTTATTTTTTATTTCATAATTAACTTCATCGTTATTAATCTCTGCCTTCCCTTCTATAACGTATATAGCTCCAACTGGGCATGTTTGGGCACAAATTTCACATTTAACACATTTATCATGAATTATTTTTGCTGGTTTTTTGATTTTTGCCTTTTCAATAGCATCTACTGGACATTCTTTATAACAGAGATTGCATCTAACACATTTGGTTTCATTAACATATATTAATTTATAGGTTATAGGAGTTATCTTTTGAGCTACTCTGCTAATACACTCTTTATCACCATCTATCTTTGCCAATATTTCATTTAATGGCTTTTTTATCTCAATCAACACAATCACCTTAAAGAAACTGATAAAACTTTTTTAATTAAGAGACCTTGCCGAGCGTAGCGAGGCAATACATGCATAGGGCTTCGCCCTATTGCTATACCCAGAGCGGAGTTGCCTTTGGCAACTCCACTTTAACTAAGAGACATTATGAAGGGCTGAAAAGCCCTTCCTTAATGCATCCGTTTTGATCAATGCACCATAGGACTCACGCCCTATTGGTATACCCATAAGTTTTGATCAACCTTTTCTTAAAAGGTTGTTCGAGCAACCTTTTACTAAAAGGTTGTTGCTAAAGGCTTCATCGCAAGATTATAGCATTTAAAGGGCATATTTCCTCACATCTTCCACAGAGTTCACATTTATTTATGTCAATTCTAATCTTCTCCCCATATTCCTCGATAGCATTAAATGGGCAGTTCCTTAAGCAAACTAAACAAGAGGCACATTTTTCACTCATGTACTCAATAAATTCATATTTATTCACTTCAACAATCTTTGTATCTTCGTTAATTTCGCATCTCAACCTTATTATTACAACGGCATCCGTTGGGCAAACCATTTTACACTTTCCACAAAAAACACATTTTTCCTTCTCTATATTTATGAATAATCCACTCTTATCATAGTTTATTGCATTAACTGGGCAGACTTCAATACATCTTCCACAATTGATGCATTTATCCTCCTTAACAATGATTTCTCTTTTATTTAAAATGATGTTGAATTTAGGGAGTATTTCAATGCCTCTATCTTCTAAATTAAAATGTTTAGCGATTATCTTTTTTATCATAAAGCTCCCTCTTCATTTCCTTTATTCTTCTCCTTTCTTCATGAACTTTCCTCTTTAACTCTTCTTTCATCTTTTTGAGGGATAATTTTTCAATCTCTTCCATAACCTTTCCATATTTTTCAGTAAAGGATATTAAATCTTCTTCAATATTCTCAATTATCTTATCTTCTATTATTCTTCTCTTAACAGCTTCTTTAGCCTCTTCTGGTTTAACTGCCCTTATAGCACCAA
Organism: Methanocaldococcus fervens AG86; assembly: GCF_000023985.1. Classification (GTDB taxonomy): domain Archaea; phylum AGJL01; class Methanococci; order Methanococcales; family Methanocaldococcaceae; genus Methanocaldococcus; species Methanocaldococcus fervens. The sequence goes on along the minus strand of NC_013156.1, from coordinate 323,017 downwards.
CAGGACATTCTCTTTCGCACGCTCCACAGGCAACACATAATTCAGGAACAATGTATGGCAATTTTATTTCTTTGCTTATCTTAACTGCATTGACATGGCAGACTTTCTGGCAGATTCTACAACCAATACATAGGTCTTCATCAATAACATAGCAAATGTCTTTTCTTTTTGGGATAATTGGAACATGTGTTCTTATGGCAGTAGTTGGACAAACTTCAATGCATAAACCACATTTCACGCATTCAACAACCTTTTTCTCTTTCAAATCAATCTCTCCTATACATACATCCTTACAAGTCCCACAAGTTATGCATAGACTATCGACTATATGTGGAATCTCTTCAATAACATTTTCTTTAACCTCTAATTTACCAATAATTATTTTATTTTTAATTTCAAAGGCTTTTTCTATTTTTTCTTTTAAAGTTCTCTCATCAAAAACAACTATAGCGTTTTCAATTGGACATGCTTTTATACATTCCTTACATGAAATACATGAAGCTCTATCTATTACATACCTCCCTTCTTTACGCTTAATTACATTAACTGGACAGGCTCTTTCACAATTGCCGCATCTAACACACACTTCCTCATCTATTATTAAATTGGTGTATTTAGGTATATCAAAAAACAACCCCTCTGTCTCAGCCCTATGCTTATCTATCTCCAAAACACCAGTAGGGCAAGCTTCAACACAGTTAGCACATGCAATACATGAACCTTCGTCAATTTTAGGAAGTTTTTTGTTATAACTTTCATTATAAATTAGTTCAATTGCAAAAGCTGGGCAACTCTCTTTACAAGCTTCACAAGATATACACCTCTCAGGAAATTCGACAACTGGAGGAACTTTTCTATACCTCTCCGGTGGTATATAGGAACTTTCCTCAGATTTTGCATCAACAAATTTTTTAATCCACTTTTTCCTTGCAAATTCATAAAGATACCATAACGAAGATGCCATAATAACCACCTGATAATTATCAAAGACGTTATAACATACTAAGAGCCCCTTAATACATCAGAGCATCACTCCAAAGTTCAATGGAATTTCTTTTCCATCTTTTATGGCAACGATACTTCTTTCTGTGCATGAAACACATGGGTCGATACTTGTATAGGCGGAGAGGGCATCAGCTACTGTCGGACAGGTCTTTAGCATGTATTTGTAAGCTTCCAAGTTCATAACTGTAGGTGTTCTAATCATTATTCTCTTTATTATTCCCCCATCGGTAATTTCCATTTTGTATGTTACCTCTCCCCTTGGAGCTTCATTCCTCCACTCCCCTTTTCCTCCTTTAATCTCCGCTCTAACTCTAACATCTCCTGAGCATTCCTCATAATGCTCTAACGCTTCTCTAATCAACCTAATGCTCTCAAAAATCTCTTCATGCCTAACCATCATTCTTGCAAAGTTATCCCCTTCTTCCCTCCATACTGGTTTAAACTTCAATTCTTGATACGTTGGATGCCTTAGCCTCCAATCGCTCTCTGGCAATCCAGAACCTCTACAAACTGGTCCAACAGCCCTTGTCCTCATAATTTTATGATATGGCAATACAGCGATTCCTTTACTTCTTAAGGCTATTAATGGACCTGTTTCAAAAACTTCAATAATATTTTTTATTTCCTCTTCAAAGATATCAAGTTTTTTGTAGATTTCATCCATCATCTCTCTATTTATATCTCTCCTAACCCCACCGATCACGTTGTAGCCCATATTAACTCTATTTCCAGTAATCATTTCCATTAAATCCATAATTATTTCCCTTGCATTTAAAAGCCACATGGCAAGTGTTTCATGTTCAATAGCCAAGTTATAAACTGCAGAAGCAATTAAATGACTATGTATTCTCTCCAACTCACAAGTAACAACTCTTAAATATTTTGCCTTATCTGGAATCTCTATCTTTGATATATTCTCAATACATTCGGCAAATGTCATCGTATGAACGTAAGAGCAGATTCCACAAACTCTTTCAGATAAATAAATTCCTTTATGGCAGTGTTTTCCTTCCATAATTCTCTCTATACCTCTATGCACATAACCCATTTCAATTTCAGCATCAACTGGCTTCTCTCCATCTAAAACAAGTTTAATTCTTAACGGTTCTTTTAATACTGGATGTATAGGACCTATTGGAACTGTTGCCATACTTTCACTCATCCTTATTTTTTAATTTCTTTTCTCTCATTGCTATTGCTTTTGGTGCAACTTTTAATACTGCTTCAATAATCTCAGAAGGTCTTGGAGGGCAACCAGGGATTTTTGCATCTACTGGGATAACTTTATCAACCCCTCCAACAACATGCCCTTCTTTAAAAATTCCTCCACTCAAAGCACAGGCTCCAACAGCAACAACCACTTTTGGTTCAGGTGTTTTTTCATAAATCTCCTTTAATCTCTCCGCCCATTGTAAAGTTACAGGGCCTGTAACCAATAGAACATCTGCCTCTCTTGGATTGTTATGGACATAAATCCCGTACTGCTCAATATCGTACCTTGGAGCTAAGCAGGAGACAATTTCAATATCGCATCCATTGCATCCCCCAGTATTGACAACACACACATGTATTGACCTTTTTCTAATTAGTTCCTTCATCATGGCTATTCCTCCTTTAATAACTTAAGAATCATCTGCCTACCTTCCTCTAAAGCTTCCTTATATGGCTTTTTATACAATAAATGACTCTCAACAACTTTCTTTCTAATTAAATCAGCCTCTTCCTTTTTAATCAATCCAAAGAAATCACTAAGCCAACATAAGCCCAAGTCAATATCCACCTTTCTCCCTAAACAACCCATTCTCGCCTGTTCTGCATAGGCATGTAGCTCATAGCAAGAGGCAAAATCTAATTTTTTGGCGAATATTTCAATCACTTCATCAACATCCAATTTTAATGCCTTAGATATTGGGATAAATACTTCATCCATTAGAAATCTATTGTCTTTAAGAACGTTCATTTTTTGTTTTAGGGAATTTTCGATATATTTTTTGTCAATATCAACGATTTCTGTCATAATCACCACCTTAATACAAGATAAAGTAATAAAGCCACAATTAAACCAACTGCAAACTCAACTCTCCCATATCCTGGTCTCATTCCTAAAGGAAATCCAATCAATAAGCATCCAAGCATGTATAAAGGAGAATTAATCAAAATCCCGCCAAGTATTGCCAAAGCTAAGGCAATTTTATCAATCTTCTTTTCTACATAGGGAGAGGAGTATTTTCTATAGCTGTATTCCAAGCCAATAAAATTCCCAATGATAAACAAGATTATCGCCAAATTTAACTCAAATAATCCCATAATTTCACCATCTACACAGGAATGTATAGCTTATATAACGCATAGGCAAAGAAAACCAAAACTAATAGCATAAATAAAACTTCAAGAGTTTCCATTTTATGAGCTATCTTTTCACTTATCGTTGAGATTGACAATATTAAAATCAATCCAAATATTAAAACTGCTGAAACAACGTTAAGTTGCGTTAAAGTTATTAGTATACAATAAATTACAGCTACAATGCAAGCGATTGTGAATAAATAGATGTAGTTTTTCATTCTATCCCCCTGTTAGTAGTCTGTATAGTACATCACACAATACAAGCCCTGCAATTGTCATTTGGAGCATAACTGAATGGTGAGGAGCTAGTAGAGGAGTTAATCCACTAACAAATGCTAAAATTATTGTCATTATAACCATAACAACCAATGTCAATATTGGGTCGTTTATTACTGAAGGGCCGATAAATACTGCTATAAACAGCCAGAGTAATACAAAGTATGCCAATGCCTCTGCAATGTAGATAATAGAGCCTAACAAACCATAATGCTCTGTCATATATCCACTAACGATATCTTTACCCTTAACTATCCCAAATGGACTGTATGGAGTTTTTGAAACAAGCAATATAAAGAAAGCGAATGCACAAATTGGCATTTTAAATAACAAGCTACCATTCATCTCTTGATAGCTCAATATATCTGAAATTAGAACAGAGTGCGTTGTTAGATATATTGCTGCAACAACGGCAAATAATGGAACTTCTGCAGCTGCTGAGAAGACACTTCTAACCCCACCAAGCTTTCCATAAGGTGATCCAGAAGATAGCCCACAACCGTGTTCAACAATCTTCTGCAATACGTAGATTCCTATGATGATTAGTAAAGATGATTGGAAATCAATAGCTATAATTAATGCAGATAGCCATATAACCACGTCTAATAAAGCTACAAATATATAGAGGGGATTTCCGGCAGTTACTGGAAATGTTATTTCCTTTACATAGAATTTTAAGGTGTGGATAAGATATTGAATGATTGGTGGTCCTGGTCTTCCTTGAATTCTTGCCATTATCTTCCTATGCAACCCAAGCAGTAAAGAGCCAACAAGAAATGCATGAATTGTTAGGTTTATAGTCCCAATAAGTGAAGTTTCCATAATCCTCACCCAGATTTTTATTTAATGAATTTACACCTCCGAGCGTAGCGAGGAGGTGTTATGTTTTGATAAAAGTTTTAGTAAAACTTTCCCTTAATAACCTCTAAATGGTAATTTTCCTGCATCTTTTCTTCTTGTTTTTGGAATTACAAATGCTCCAATCCCATACAATAAAGATGGAACTGCAATAACATACAATATATAGCATATAAGCCCCTTAAGCATAACAATTCCCGCAACACACAGCAAACCAAGAATTAAGGAATAAAGTCCAAATTTTCTCTCTTCATCCATGTTTTCACCATTAAATAGTTAATAGGATCTCAACAGTCCTAACTATTAACAGTAAAGAGGAGAGGTGTATCATCAATATGTATGGCGAGCCAGGAGCTCTAAACATCTCTGCTTTAGCTGCATAGAAAGGAGCTATTCCAGTTTCCCCAGCCATTCCAGCAGCAAATATAATTTTTTCAAACAATAAAGATGTTTGTATTTTTGACAGCTCAAATAATGATAACGTTCCTGTTTTAGCCAACACCATCCCCGCAGAGCCAAACAATGGGAGGGTTGAGATTATTGCTATAAGCCCATATTGATAAGCGGCATTCAAAACCCATTCTCTCTTTACAGCAGAAACAATACCAATATTTGCAATCCCAACCAAGCTTAAGAATAAAGCATAGTCAAACAAATCGTAAGTTAGCATAGCTCCAGCAGTAGCTATTCCACAAACTATAGCCATCATTCTCCTAATTTTTAGCTCATTTAAAGTAACAACTTCCAATTTATCTTCAACTTTAAATTTTTGAGCTTCTAATTGTTTTTCTGGATTCGTTAAATAAACTATGGTTGTGAATACTACAGCAGTGATAAATCCAATAACCGAAAATTCTGAAAAGCTAAATACGATATCTCCAAGAGGAACAATCCCAATAGGAAACCCAGATATTGTTTCAATCATTTACCTCACCTATGTATCCAATAAGTCCTAATTTTGAGCCAACTTTTATAACTAAACCTAAACCTGACATTAATAAGCAGAGAAGCCATTTTTCTGGGAATAAGAAGAAACCTAAAAAGCCAAGAACCCATAAAGCCCATGCAATTCCTGACAATCCTGACATCCCTTCCCATAAGGTCTTTAGCTCCTCTGAAATCTTCAGGCCAGCAACTCTCTGAGATAATGCATAAAACAACAATCCAGTGGCTATAACCGCCCCTCCTGTGAATCCACTTAATATAGCTCCGTAAACAACTAAAACTATTGACAAAAACTTAGGTGAAGTTTTTAAAACCTCCATTTGGATATTATATCTCAATTCTCCAGTGTGTAATGGAAGTTTAAATTCTTCAAACAATTTGTAACTTTTTGGTTTAGGTGTTTTGGATTTTAGATATTTTCTTGTTATTAAAACCTCTGAAACTGCTAAAAGCTCAGCCAAACTAACAACCAATCCAGGAAGAATCAAAGCTTCAGCTAAATCTGTTCCAACACCAGCTATAATTATGAGCATAGCACATTCAATGACATCAGTCAATATTAAAGCATGCAAGTCATCTTTTTGGGAGCTAATTGCCAATAATGACAAAATACCAATGGCAAATCCAACGATTATTGTTGGATTGTAGAAATAACTTATATCCATGTTTCTCACCTAATCCTTATTAAAGAACATCCAGCTGAATATTATAAAGGATATAAGCAGGATGGAGCTTTCAAGGACTGTATCCATACCTCTTGTATAGTATAGAATTTCGTCCAGTATTCCTCCAGGTGTGGAAACTATGGTAGTTCCAAAGTAGTAGGTTTTATCTTTAATCCACTCAGCTATTGGCGTTAAATAAGCTGTTATTTTCCCAAGATTTGGAGAATTTTGTGGATATTGAGCTTTCAACACTGCCGGCTCTTTTAAAGGAACTCCTCCCCTATCATATGGAGCTAAAGGAGTTTTTAGAGTTTGGGAGTGGGGAAGAGGTTTAGGATAAAGTTGATCTGGATTTAGGTTGTGGGGAGTTAGTAACCCAAATATAAAGACTAAAGCTAAGAATAAAGAGAATATCCTTGGAACAATCTCTGGTTTTGATAGATAGTTCCATATTTTACCAATTTTTTTCATTCTTTCCCCCTATCACTCATTTTCTTTATACTCTACATCCAATATAACCGCCCTAATTAAAATTAAGCTCAAAACTGCATTAACTGCAATAAATGTCATCAAAGCTAAAGCTTCATCATAAGCTAAGAATATTAAAGAAACTCCTACTGTTGGTACTTCAACGTTCAGCATTCTAATCAAAGGATTATCAACCCTTGGCCCAATAACAGCCCCAATAGTCCCAATAATTAACAATGCATATCCAATATAGAGGATATATTCAACAAACTCCATAGATATTCACCATTTTTATTTTGAAAGAACTGGAAGATTTCTTCCATATCTTTTCTTTTTCTTTACTGTTGTGATATATTTCAAATACCCAAGCAATAGGATTATGGTGCAAATTGGTTCACATAGGGATGAGATTATAGCTATGTCCAAATAATAAGATGAGATAATCAATCCAATCATCCCAATTTCCAATAAAGCAAACATGATAATTTTATTTATTGGATTTGTATGTACTATAACCCCAATTCCTCCCAATACACAACATATTCCTGCTATTAATGGTAAGATTTCCAATTTTTTCACCCAGATTTTTTCTATCTATTCAATGTCTTTTACCTGCTCTATTGTGTATGCTATTGCATTGGATGATAGGGTTGAGCATATGAAGTAGGTTATAGCTACAATTCCACCCATAGGGCTATTAACATATAAGGCAATCAAAGCAGAGATGCAAAAGCTTAAGCAACAAAGGTAGAGCAGTTTTCTCGCCCTACTTCTTGTTAAGAATATTCTAATTGCCATTAATAATGCTATGGCTCCAATAATTGTCTCAACTATGCCCATCATTCCCCTCTATTCATCTTTTTAGCTATCTTTCCAAGTAGTATGGAGGCATATTTATGGTCAAATCCTTGGATTGTAAATATTGATAAAATCATTCCTGCAATGAAATATTTCGCCTCAATTACTGGACTTAGGAGGTAGATGATTAAGGTTATAGATAAAGCTCCAATAGTTCCTGCATATCCTGGGTCTGCACACAATCTATTTCCTATCCAAACCAGCAAAGCTGCTATAAGCCCTCCTTCAACACCCATTAGGTAGTTCATTATTGAGGCCAATAAAGTCCCTGCTGAAGCATCTGGAGAACAGACGATATTTCCCATAAAGTATCCTCCATGGATATTTCCACCAATATCTCTGACTTTCTCTCCTATAGTCTTAGCTCCCAAAACTCCTGGCTTTTCTGGCAATCCAAAGTAGGTATCAATGAGAACAAAGTTAAGCCAGCAGATAATTCCAGCTACAATAACTTTTATAATCTCAACAATCTCCATTATAGCTCACCAAATAACTTATCAGAATATTTTGATAACAAAGCTCCAAATAATCCAGCAAAGAACGCTAATCCAATATAATCCCCAAATAAATTCCTAAATATTGCTTCAATCCCTAAAGCCAAAACTGGTGTTGGAAATAAGACTGATGTTTTAAAACTAAACCTTATGGGTTTTTCTTTTGGAAGCAGTGGGAGTTTTAAGAGTAAAGCAACAACCATCGAAGTTATTAATGCTGTTATATAAAGCATTATAATGGTCATTTTTTCACCAGCAGTGAATTATAATGCAATCTTTATTTGTTGAATAAATTGGTGGAACTTCCTCTTTTGGAAATACCTGAATGATAACTTTTTTACCCGTCTTTTTCATGAATTTTTTCTCCAATCTTCTAACATCTGAACAATCTAAAAATATTTCAACATGTTTATTATCAAGATGTTTTCCCAAAACTCTTATTTTCCCTCTTGATAGCTCTATACTCTCAACATCTATAACTTTTAGCCTATTTTTCATCTCATTTAGTAGATTTTCTTTACTTATAATTAACACTGGGCAGCCTTCAATCATCCTTAGGTATCTCTTATCACCCTTTTCAATAATCTCATAAACGAAATCTGCAAAAGTATCTTCAAATTTTAATAAAGAGAGTGTATCTAAAAGCTCAATGATCGGGTCTTCAACGTTGTTTGATGAGAAGCATTTCAATAAGCCAAGGGTTACTGCGGTTGCTATAAGCTTGGTCGCTTGCCTTTTACCTTTTTCCAACATACTTAAGTGAGATTGGCTGATTCCACTTTCTTTGGCTAATTTTGACTGAGTAATTTTTAATTTTTCCCGAAATGCTTGGATGTATTGTGGATTTAATAATATTGCTCTTTCAATAATCTCTAATTTTTTATACATGGTCTCACGTTATATGTAGGAAAATATATTCCTCTATTTTTCATAATCAATCATTACATTATCGCCATGGAATAACATTATTCCCTAAGAAATATATAAAAGTTATCCACAAAAAGTAAAGGCAAAAATTTTATATATTAAGTTGATTAAAAGTTCCCTATAGGTGATAGTATGGAAAATGTTCAAAGATTGGACTGTCCTGTATGTGGAGGCAAAGGGACTTTTGTAATAACTACCCATCAAATAGACATTCCTTATTTCGGTCCAGTATTGGGAACAACGATGATTTGCGAAAAATGCAATTTTAGAAAAAGTGATGTCTTTCCATTAGAAGTTAGAGAGCCAAAAAGGTACACATTAAAAATAAAGAGTGAGAGAGATTTAAATAAAAGAGTTGTTAGAAGTTCCTCTGCATATATACAAATTCCTGAGTTGGGTGTAGAGATTAAGCCCGGTCCATTGGCTGAAGGGTTTGTTAGCAACGTTGAGGGAGTTTTAAATAGAGTTGATAATGTATTGCAAACCTTAATCAGATGGGCTGAAACTGAAGAGCAAAAAAAGAGAGCTGAAGAACTTAGGGAAAGGATAGAAAGGATAAAAGACGGTAAAGAAGAAGCAACTTTGATATTAATAGACCCGTTGGGACATAGTGCCATTATTGGAGAGGGGGTTGAGGAAGAGCTGTTAAGTGAAGAAGAAGTTGAAAAATTAAAAGAAGGAATAGTTATTATGGATATAGATAAGGAGAAAAAATAGTGGCTCAGTTCGGGTAAGTTTCATCACATCTCAGCTAACCCTCTTTTCATCATCGCCATATCTTATATAAATTTTTAGGTTTGTTTTATTTAAATTTTCTTTTTTAATTTTATTCTATGCTGATTTTTATAAAACTTAGTTAGCAGTAGTTTTACTATAATTAAAAGACTATATGATTTCCATTCCGTTCCGGTCTGATTTTAACTAAAGATTTTAAGATAAGTGTATCTTTAACACTCATAATATTTATGCTTTTCGTTACCCTATAAGTCGAAGGGCACTTAACCCCATTTATTTATATACCTCCGACCAGGTATAAATTTTGCTTTTTAGAGATAAAAAAGAGTTTTAAAACTTTTATGTTTTAAAATATTATTTTTTATTTGGGAAATTATAATTTAAAAAATAATTAGCTTAAATCTTTAAAAATCTCTATAATTTAATTAATCTAAATACTTAAAATAACTTACCCTTTGAAATTCTTTAAAAATCCTTAAAATCAAAAATAAGTTATAAAAATCATTATTTAAAGAATAAAACTCTTTCAGCGAGATAAACATTATTTTTTAATTGAATTGTAAATGTGTATTAAATCGCTCAAAATAGCTGATGCCGTCTCAATAGGACCAGCACCTCTTCCAACGACAACAACCTCTTTCGCTAAATCAGTTTCAAACATTGCAACGTTTAAAGTTCTTTTTACATTTAACGGGCTGTCTATTGGAACAAGCATTGGCTCAACAATTAAGTATCCGTCTTTAATCTGTCCAATTAATTTTATTGTATATCCTCTTTTATTTGCTAAAAATAGAGCTTCTGGAGTTATTCTTTTTATTCCTTTAACTTTTACATCTTTAATTGTTTTATTCATTCCCATAATTGAATTTGCCAAAATAACAATCTTTGCCGCAGTATCTAAGCCCTCAATATCTTGAGTAGGATCTGTTTCAGCTATCCCTAACTCTTTAGCCTCTTTTAATGCAGTTTCAAAGTCCAATCCTTCTTTCTCCATCTTTGTTAATATATAGTTTGTAGTTCCATTTAAAATTCCCTTTATTGATAAAATTTTATTCCCAGCTAATGTTTCTTTAGCCAAGTTTATTATTGGCATAGCCCCTCCAACTGATGCCTCATGCCTAAAAATAACATTGTATTTTTTTGCCTCCTCTATCAACTCTTTATAGCATAAAGCTAACGGCCCTTTATTAGCTGTTACAACATGTTTTTTATTTTTAAAACTCTCTAATATATGTGTTTTAGCTGGTTCCCCTGTTTCTAAGTTTGATGGTGTTACTTCAACAACAACATCTGCTTCAACATTTCTTATAACATCTATGCTGCTAATTTCTTTCCCTTTCTCAGGATAATTTTTAATCTTCCTTGTTTTTTCTTTAACTTCTATCGCCTTTAATAAATCTAAACCATTTTCATCTACTGCCGCTCCAGAACTGTCGGTTATAGCAACAACCCTGAACTCTTCATAGTTTTTCTCTAAATATTCTTTTTTTTCATGCAGAACCTTAGCAACTCCCTTCCCTATTGCTCCAAATCCAACAATAATTATATCCATCCTCTCACCAACTTTATTTAAAATCTAAATTATTGATTTTACAAATAACAGCCCCTTTTCTTTTTCTAATTCTTCAAATAGGTAAAAAAGCTCATCTATTTTATCTTCATCAATAACAATCCTCATCATTGCTGAAGATTCTTTCTCCGGATGTGGCATAATTAAATCTAAATCCTCAACGAGACCTATTTCATTTATTCTATCTATAGTGTCTCTAACATCCGTATCAACAACGTGCCCTATGACAACAACATCCAAATAAACCTTTTTATCCTTTCCATCAATTTTTTTAATTATTGCCCCTTCTTTTTCCAAATCTTCCAAAAGGTTTTTTAATCTCTCCTTATCATCAACATCAATAACAATTCTTACAGGAACTTTACCTCCTCTTTTTTCCTCTCTTGAATGTATAATGCTTATTATATTGGCTCCATGCTTTGATATTGGTGTTAATACTCTTAACAACTCTCCAGGTTTGTCTTTTAGCTCGATATCTATAGTTATCATCCTTACCACCAAACATCCTTAATACCTAATTTATAGGCGATTATGTTCCCAAGTAAGTGTATAAAAACGGTAAACAGGCATATTATTATTATCATTTCATGAGGTATTGGAGCTACAAGATAACCAAAAACTAAAGCTCCAATAACAAAATCAAGCTGATCCAATAAAGGAGCTGGCTTACCCCTTTCAATATTTAGCCTCCTTTTTATAAAACTACCCATGGCATCGCCAACAATTGCCCCAGTGGATAAAAAGAAAGCCAATATAACATGATCCAAAACAGTGCCATAAAAATCTAAACTATTGAAAACATTGGAATCCACTAAAATACCTTGGATTAGCCCAACTAATGTTCCACAAACAATTCCAAAAACACTCCCCTTATAGGTTACACCATCGCCTATAATTCTCCTTCCATCAACAAAATTTTTTCCTAAATCTAATGGAGTACCTCCACCAAATACGCAAGCTGATGCATTTGCAATATAGGCGGGTAGTATATACCAAAGCGATGCAAACAATAACCTATAAAACATCTATCTCCCCTACATTAATTTAACATTTAATCAGTAAATTATCATCCACGTATATAAAATATTCTCTGTGATACCATGGAATGTTCAATGTGTGTTCATACATCAAAAACAAAAAAGATAATTGAATATGAAGGAAAGCCAATATGTGTAGACTGCCTAACCATGTTAAAATACCCTCCAAATTTTGAAAAAATGAGGGAAGAGGTTGAAGAAATTTTAAAAAATTTAAAAAGGGAGGGAGGAAAATATAACTGCATTTTAGCATTTTCTGGAGGGAAAGATAGTGTTTTGGCACTAAAATTATTAAAAGAGAAATTTAAATTAAACCCATTATGTGTTATGGTTGATAATAAATACATAGCTAAGGAGGCAATAGAAAACGCTCTAAATGTAACTAAATATTACAACGTTGATTTAATGATATTGAATAGAGATTATACTGAACTGTTTGAAGATGCAATAAAAAGAGGAGAAAGTCCTTGCAGGAGATGTTCAAAATTAATATTGAGAGAGGTTTGGAGAATAGCCAAATTGTTGAATTTAAAGTATATAATCACTGGGCATGAGCTGCCATTTGGACATTCAGCAGTGAGGGATATGAAAGAAGGTATAAAGATGATAAGGCTTTTAGCTCCTTACAAATTTAAAGAAGAGGAAAAATACGAAATGCTAAAAGATTTACCTTGGAAAAAACCAAATTTATATGGTTATACGACAAACTGCTTAGTTTTGGGAGTTGCCTTGGAAAAGTTTTATGAAAAATATGATTTTAGCTTTGAGATTGATAGAGTAGCAACACTTGTTAGATTGGGATTATTATCAAAAGAAAAAGCAAAAGAAAAATTAAAAAAACCAAAAGTTCCAAAAGAAGTTTATGAAGAATTAAGAAGGAGGGGGCTAAAAATTTAATTTATTTCAACTTTATTTTAACCAATTTATTTTTTATTCATAAACGAAATCAGACAATTCATTTTTTATTTCTTCTATACTTGTGTTATCCTCTATTGTTGACAAATCACCTAAATCCTCTCCTAATATGAGTTTTTTTAACACTCTCCTCATAATCTTTCCACTTCTTGTTTTTGGAAGCTTATTAACGAAGAAAATCATAGTAGGGGCTGCAACAGGTCCTAAAGTATCTCTAACATATTTTATAATTTGTTCTTTCGCCTCTTTCTTATCATCTATTTCCTTTCTTGGAATCACAAACGCAACAGGAACCTCTCCTTTTATTTCATCAGGTTTACCTATAACTGCAGCTTCAGCAACCAATGGATGTGAAACGAGGACGTGCTCAAGCTCTGCTGTTCCTATCCTATGCCCTGCTACATTTAAAACCTCATCAGCCCTTCCAAGTATCCAGAAATAGCCATCCTCATCTTTAATGGCATAATCTGATGGACAGTAACAATTTTTTATCCTCTCCCAGTATGCCTTTCTATACCTTACATCATTCTTCCACAATCCCAATAGCATCCCTGGCCATGGATTTTTAATAACTAACAATCCCTTTTTGTTTGGAGGTAAGCTGTTTCCATTTTCATCTACAACATCTGCATCTATCCCAATTCCTGGAAATGTTGCTGAACCCGGCTTTAATGGGATGTTTTGAATACCCAATGGTGGATAGATTATATGTCCTCCAGTTTCTGTCTGCCAATAACAATCTGCAATAGGGCATCTCTTCTGTCCTACAACCTCATAATACCACTCCCAAGCTTTTGGATTTATTGGTTCTCCAACACTTCCTAACATCCTCAAAGTAGATAGGTCGTGAGACTTCACCCATTCTTCACCATACTTCATTAGCATCCTTATGGCTGTTGGAGCAGTGTATAATATAGTTACTCCATGATTTTCTATAATCTCCCAGATTCTTCCAGGATTTGGATAATCTATCGCCCCTTCATATATTACAGTTGTTGTTCCTAAGCTTAGAGGGGCATAAACAACGTAGCTATGCCCGGTAATCCATCCAATATCTGCAGTACACCAGAACACATCCATATCGTTAATTCCCCAAGTCCATTCCATCGTTTTTGTAACATAAACCAAATATCCTCCAGTAGAATGCACAACCCCTTTTGGTTTTCCAGTAGTTCCACTTGTGTATAATATGAATAGGGGATGATTTGACTCAACAGATACTGGTTTTACATACTTCTTTGCACCTTTCATTAATTCATCCCAAAGGTAATCTCTTCCTTCCTTAAGTTTTATATCGTTGTCTTTATCCCTATGGACATAAACAACGTAGTTTATTGAAGGACAATCTAAGAGGGATTTATCTACGATATTTTTTAGATTTATCTTCTTTCCTCTCCTATAAAGTATGTCTGCAGTGATTAAAACCTCTGCTCCAGCATCGTTTATTCTCTCTGCAAGTGCATCTGATGAAAAACCAGAGAATACTACTGTATGAATTGCCCCAATTCTTGCACATGCCAACATCGCTATTACAGCCTCTGGAATCATTGGGAGGTAGATAGCTACCCTGTCCCCTTTATCTACTCCCAAATTCTGTAAAACATTTGCAAACTTATTCACTTCTCTATAAAGTTCATAGTAAGTTAATGTCCTACAATCTCCATTTTCGTTTTCCCATATTATTGCAGCTTTATTCCTCCTACTTCCTTTTATATGCCTATCTACACAGTTGTAACTTGCATTTAATTTTCCATTTACAAACCACCTGGCATAAGGAGGATTCCATTCTAAAACTTTATCCCAAGTTTTATCCCAATCTAAGCATTTTGCTTGCTCACCCCAAAATTTCTCAGGATTTTTTAAAGATTCTTCTCTCATTTTGTTGAATTTTTCAAGAGGTATGTATTTATCTCCAAACTTCATACTAACACCAAACTTTGTTAATAATCTATCATGATTGATCATGATAATTTACATGTAATATCTTAGATGTCATTATATTAATATTTTTCGGTTTTTGTAAAAATGTATATCGTCAAACAACGAAATGCATATTTATATATTTATAATGGCAACTACTCATAAAAATTAAAAATCTAATTATAGTTCTTTTCAAAACTTAATAAAATTTATTAAGGAAGTTTGAACTCCTTCCATTATGAAGGAGTTCATCAATACATTATGTATTCTAAAATATTTTGAAAGAACTATAAACGAGGGATAGTGTGGATATAATAGCAATAAATGAAAACGGATTTTTGGATAAAATTAAAGGAAAAAATCCATTATTTACCTGTGTAATTTCATCAATAGAGACAACAACTTACATACCAATATCTGGAGTTCATAGGGATGTTATCAAATATACTCCCGCTGCAGATGTTGAACTCGTCTTTTGTGGAAAATCTTTAAGTTTAAAAACTCCACCAATAGATGCCACTGGCTCACCAAGTCCTGCAACAATAACAAGGGCGTGTGTTGAATTAAAAAATATAAAAAATTTACATATTGATGCTGGAGCTTTTGTTAAGCCAAAGATTCCCTTTATAGAGGTTGATGAAAAGCCTACTGGGAAGATAGAGGAAGGTAAAGCTATGGATAACTCAAAAGAATTATTTGAGAAAGCTTATTTATTAGGGAAAAATCTTAATGCAGATATGTTGATTGTTGGGGAAAGCGTTCCTGGAGGTACTACAACAGCGTTAGGTGTTTTAATTGGCTTAGGTTATGATGCTGAGGGAAAGGTTAGCTCTGGCTCTATAGAGAACCCGCATGAATTAAAGATAAAGGTTGTTAGGGAAGGTTTAAAGAAAGCAAAAATAAACGAAAATTCTTCAGTATTTGATGTTTTAAATGCTGTTGGAGATAAGATGATGCCAGTTGCTGCTGGTTTGGCAATAAGCTTTGCTGAAGAAAATAAAGCTGTTATCTTAGCCGGAGGAACTCAGATGAGTGCTGTTTTAGCAGTCATAAAAGAGATTGATAAAGATATTTTAAATAAAAATTTAATAGCCATTGGAACCACTGAATTTGTTTTAAATGATAAAAAAGGAGATTTAAAAGGGATTATTGAGCAGATTGGAGATATTCCAATATTAGCGTCTAAGTTTTACTTTGAAGATGCAAAGATTGAAGGATTGAGGAATTACTGTAAAGGTTCAGTAAAAGAAGGAGTGGGAGCTGGAGGGATAGCGGTTTATTGCATAGCCAATAATTTAAATCCAATAAAAATAAGGGAGTTTATAGAGAATAAGTTTGATGAATGGTATAAAAAACCTTAAATTAATCCTAACGCATCCTCAATCATTAAAAGCTCTGGACCAGTTGTGTCTCCTCCAACTACAGCTCCCTTAGAGTTTGCTATAATACATGCTCCAACTGAAGTGGTTCCTTTATTTGCTGTCCCTTTGCCAATATATTCCACTTTAAACAAGCTTTTTAAAAATTCAAGCTCTTCATCTTCAACTAATGGATGGGTTAAACAACCTTTATTTGTTACAACGGCATTACTTCCAACGGTTGGAAGTTCAGCAATAGTGCCAACTTCAACCTCAACATTTAAAGCATCTTCAATCTCTTTTTTGAAGTCTTTTAATTCTACGGAAATTAAACTTCCTTTATCGTTTGTTAATATTAAGTTACCTAAAGCCGTGTTTTTTGATTTTATAATTTCTATAGTTAAATCAAAATCATTTTCTTTTAAAAAATTCTTTATCTTCTTTAGTTCTTCATCTTCAACAATTTTTGGTAATAAAAGCCCATATTTATTTGCAACTGATAAAGAGCCTATTAGAGAGCTACCTCCAATATTGATTTGGAGGCATTTAGTACCTAAAACTTCAGAAACTTCATCAACATCATTTTTTTCAAGAAAAATTGGTAATAGAGTGAAATCCTCGGTTGTAGTAGCCAATACACCAATTGTAGGGATTCCTGAAAAGTATTTTCTTATAATCATAGCCATCACATGTTAGATTTAAATTATTTACTCTGCAAGTGTTGCTATAACAACATTTCCTTCTTTAACTGCTTTAACTCTGACTCTTGCAGGTGGTTTTTGAATTCCTCTTGCCCAAATTTTTTCATTTAACTCGTTGTCTATCTTAACGACATCTGCCTTCATGTGTCTCATTAAAAATTGCTTTATTTTCCTTATAGCTCTTGGAGCTCTTTTGTTTCTAACTGATTTGTTTATAACATCCCTCAATGGAATTGTATATATTCTTTCTTCCATTATCCACACCTCCAAAATAATTAAGCAATAAAAATATTCTTACCTTAGAGATATTGAAATGAATATTTAAAGATTACGGTGATTTAGTATTGGTAATTTTTTATAAAATATAATGATTTGGTAGATTTAAAGACACCAAAGCTTAGTGGTAATTATTATATACTCTTTTTTAAAAATTTAATATTATCTAACCTACCAGGTGAAATAGATGATTAAAAAAGAAGAAATTTTAGAGATTTTTGACAAATACAACAAAGATGAGATAACAATAGCAACGTTGGGGAGCCACACATCCCTACATATTTTAAAAGGAGCAAAGTTAGAAGGCTTTTCTACTGTTTGTATAACTATGAAAGGGAGGGATGTCCCATACAAGAGGTTCAAAGTTGCTGACAAATTTATATATGTTGATAACTTTTCTGATATAAAAAATGAAGAGATTCAAGAGAAATTGAGGGAATTAAATGCTATAGTGGTTCCACATGGCTCTTTTATCGCTTATTGTGGTTTAGATAACGTTGAAAACAATTTTTTAGTTCCAATGTTTGGAAATAGGGCAATATTAAGATGGGAGTCAGAAAGAAGTTTAGAAGGGAAATTGTTGAGAGAGGCAGGGGTAAGAGTTCCTAAGAAGTATGAAAGCCCAGAGGATATTGATGGAACAGTTATAGTTAAATTCCCGGGGGCAAGAGGAGGTAGAGGTTATTTCATAGCCTCATCAACAGAAGAGTTTTATAAAAAGGCGGAGGAGTTGAAAAATAGGGGAATATTGAGTGATGAAGATATAGCTAACGCACATATTGAAGAATATGTAGTTGGAACAAACTTCTGTATCCATTACTTCTACTCCCCATTAAAGGATGAAGTTGAGTTATTGGGGATGGATAAAAGATACGAGAGTAATATAGATGGTTTAGTTAGGATTCCAGCAAAAGACCAGTTAGAGATGGATATAAATCCAAGCTATGTTATCACAGGAAACATTCCAGTTGTTATTAGAGAGAGTTTATTACCACAAGTGTTTGATATTGGAGATAAATTGGTTGCAAAGGCAAAAGAGCTAGTTCCTCCAGGAATGATTGGGCCGTTCTGTCTACAAACATTATGCAATGAAAACCTCGAACTGGTTGTTTTTGAGATGAGTGCAAGAGTTGATGGAGGAACAAACAGCTTTATGAATGGTAGCCCTTACTCATTCCTATACAACGCTGAGCCATTGAGCATGGGACAAAGAATAGCGAGAGAGATAAAGATGGCTCTACAATTGGATATGATTGATAAAGTTATTTCATAAATCTTTTATACTATTTTTGTTTTAGTTGTTGTATTAATTTAAACAGCGTTTTTTAAATTTAAATAAATTTAAACATTTGGTGATAATTATGGATAAAAAATCTAAATTAATAAAACTACTTAGAGATATTGGATGTATAAAATTTGGAGAGTTTATTTTAGCTTCTGGTAAAAAGAGCAACTATTACATAGATATAAAGAAAGCTACGACAAATCCAGAGATTTTAAAGTTAGTTGGGGAAATGATTGCTGAGCAAATAAGGGATGAAGATGTAAAAGTTGCTGGTGTTGAACTCGGTTCTGTTCCAATAGCAACTGCCGTTTCAATTATTGCACAAAAGCCTTTGTTGATTGTTAGAAAAAAACCAAAGGATTATGGAACTAAAAATAAAATAGAAGGGGAATTAAAAGAAGGAGATAGGGTAGTTATTGTAGAGGATGTTACTACAACTGGAGGTAGTGTTTTGAAGGCAGTTAATGAGATTAGAGAAAATGGTGGGATTGTTGATAAGGTTTTTGTTGTTGTAGATAGGTTAGAGGGTGCTAAAGAAAATTTGGAGAAGGAGAATGTTAAATTAATTCCATTGGTTACAGTTGATGAATTACGCTCCGCTTAATGAAATTAAGTTATTTTTACAACTAAAGTTATAACCTCCCAATAAATCCAAAAACTTCTTAGCCATGGGAGGAAACCTCCTATTGGGATATCTCACGTCCATTAAGTTAGGGCTTTCAGCCCTAATTAACGTCCATTTTAAATTTATAGCCCGCCCAACAAATCCAAAAACTTCTTAGTTTTCTCTTTTTTAACTTTACCAAACTTCTCTAACTTACTAACATCTACATTTTTATCCTTCAAAATTTCTTTTATTGGCTCTATTAGAGCTATTTTTTTCAATAAGTCCTCAATATCTTTTTTATTGAAGTTAAATCTTTTCACAGCTTCCCAATCGTGAATTAAATATAGAGCTACTCCTCCAATATTCTTTAAAGGAATTTGGTATTTTGGCAGTTCCTCCTCCAATTTAAACTTTAAATCTAAGACATCAACGCAATTAACTCCCTCAACTTTCATCCAAGATAAAAACCCTTTTTGCGGAGTTATCATAATAGATGGGAATAAATTACTTCTCGCCCTTTCATCTGGTGTTTTGTAGAGATAGAATTTAAAAACATCCTCAGAAAATTTTTTTATCAATATATCTTTTGCTATTTTCTTAGATAGCTCGTTTTTGATTCTAATTGCTTTTTTTAATAATCCTATTGGCTCACCATCTTTATATAAGCCTTCTTTTTCTAACATTTCTTTAAGTTCAATTTCTTTCAATTTCTTCTCTTCCATACATCTAATATCTAAAACGCCCCCACTTACGTCCGCTTCATCTCTAAACATTAGGCAGAGCTCTAAATATTTTTTAAGGCATTTTTTTTCTTCCTCATTAAGCAATTTATCAATTTTTTCATTTATTGCCTTTTCAATTTCATCTTTGTAGGTGTTTAAATAGCCAATTGCCAAAACTCTTCTAACATATTGGTCATCAATAATCTTATTCTTTGAGAAATTTCTTTTTATTGAAGTAATTATTGCATTTCCAAATTTCTCCTTAATATATTTTTCATAATTTTTATCTTCAATTTTAATCCTTTTAAACTCTCTCTTCCCTTTCTCAACAACTATAAGTGATATGGTATAGGAGGTTAAAATTCCCCTACCTTTTGGCTCTAAAATGTCTAAAAATTCTTTATAGGTTGTAACTAAGTAAGGAGGGAATTCAAACATTACCTTTTTGTAAGAACCATCCAATGGTAAGTTTGGGGGTAAATCTATGTTCCCAATATCTTCAGTTAAATGTGCTAAAGCAATTTTATGTGCCACTAACGCATGCCTAACTCTTTCTAATATTCCTTTCTTTTCACTGGCAATCCTTCTTAAATATGTGCTGTAATTTGCTATTTCCTGTAAACCTTCGTTATCATAACAACCTTTTAACTTTCCAACGTTCTTATATGGAGAATCAAATTCTAAAAATTCCATTTTTGATTTTAAATCCTGCAGAATCTCTAAATTCTTTTCCAGCATCAATATAATATTTAACAATTCAGTTTTATCAATGGTTTTATTTTTTATACTATCAACTACCTCTTTTAATTTTTCACTGAGTTCATTTAAAGAATCTAAAAATTCATTTGCATTTTTTATCAAATTACTTGTATTCTCCATAATCTCTCAACTCTATACCTATCCTTTTATTATAACTCTATAATTTCACCTTTTCTTGGATTAACGTATTTTGGAATAGATATATTCTGTAAATTCCCATTAACAATATCTTTAAATAAATCAATTATATGGTAGTATTTCCTCTCAGTATATGCAAATAACTTACAATCCTTAATAAAAACTTTATCATACTTTTTTAAAAATCTCTCAGCCCTCTCCTTTTCAAATATTGGAGGACCTTCCCTTAATGCAACTCTTGGCAATTTATGAACTAAAAATTCCCAATATAGATAACAATAATCCTCATCTGCAAAACACTTACTATCCAAAATTACAAATTCATTTTTTGTAATAGCTTTATTTATACTTTTTTGAAGCTTTTCCATTTGTGGATAGATAATGTCATCAACAACATCTTCTCTTGGAATTTTTAATATCAACCTATAACCATGCTCCCTATCTTCTAAAATCTTTTCCAATTTTTTAGCATAATCTTTAAAGAATTCGATAGAAGGATTTTTTAAAAACTCTCGTGCATAAAATATAAATTCGCAGAAATTCTCTTTACTTAATGGAGATGCAACATTTCTATTTAAATCTACAGGGTCATAGACAACAAATGGCTCTTCAAATTTTTTTAATTTATTAATATCAACATCCTTATAAATCTCAAAGATATCTTTTAAAATAATTTTCTTCCCAATCTTCCAATTTTGAGCATCTTTTAATAGATTTATAAATGATCCGTAATGCAAAATCAACAACTCGCATAGATATCCAGAGAATCCTTTAGTTTTAACATCTGAGCCATATAATCCCAAACTTTTTAAAAATGCCTTTAACAATCTAACCTCATCGCATAATTTTTCATTCAACCTATCCTTTAAAAATTTGTGATGTAAAGGAGTTCTATCAACGGCAGAGATTATCTTTTCTCCAAAATCTATTTTGTAGCATGGAACTATATCTACCTCATACTCATCAACCTTACCATTAACATAAGGGTGGGAGGCGTAGTTTATTTTGTAAGAGCCGTTTAATCTTTTTATTGTCTCTATACCAATATTTAACCCCATTTCTTCCAATTCATCTTCAGAAGTTGATTTATCAAATAGGATAAAAATATCTATATCATAATCATCTTTTAAATTTGTATTTCTTGCTGAAGAGCCAACTAACAAAACTTCTAAAACTGGATAGTTATTTTCTTTAATTACCTCCCAAATTTTGTCAATAATTTCATTTGCTTTAATTTTTAGCTTTTCCATCTCAGTTTTTGAAGGTTTTATCTCTTTTAAAACTTCTTTAAATATCTCTTCTATCAAAATAATCACCGTTAAATTATTGATGCTATTAAAATTCCAGCCATCCCAAATAATGCCCCAATAATCCATAAAATTAAAACCAATTGGTACTCTTTCATTGCCTTATATTTCAATATTAACCTTGGTAAAGAAAGATAACCTCCTATGTAATATAATCTTCCATCTTCTCCTAAAGTTGTTGGCTTATGCTCATCCCTACTCATAACGCCAGCACTTAAATACTTTAAAGAGGCATCTATAATATAAGGCATCATTATAATTAAAAATGAGACATATTCCTTATATATCACTGCCAAAGAAGCTAAAAAAGCTCCAATTGGGAGAGTGCCTACATCTCCCGGAAATATCTTTGCCGGATATTTGTTAAATATCAGCAATCCAAAGTAAGAGGCAGAGACTATTAAAGCTGATAAAAATCCAGATGTGCAATTATCTAAAAATAAAACTACTGCCAATGAAGTAGAGGCAATAACTCCCATTCCTATTTCTAATCCGTTGAAACCAGCCAACATGTTCGTTAAATTTGAAAAAATCATAATTCCAAAAGCAACAATTAAAATATCAATCCAACTTATATATGAGCTATTGTAAAACAAAACCCCTACAATCAATCCAGAGGTAAAAAGCAGTATTAATTTTTCTTTTGGTGATAATTTGGCTATGTCATCAACAACCCCTATAATTCCAGCGGCAACTATTGGCAGTATAAAAGTTGGATTTACAAAGGGGATAAATAAGGCATTGGAAAACAAAACTGCTAAACCTCCCATCTCCGGAACTTTAACCTTCTCTTTTTTGTGTAAATCATAACTAAATTTATAATTAACCATCTTTTTTATTAAAAAATAACAAAAAACTGCCGAAAATACAAAAGCAAATATCGCCAAATAAATCATCTTATCCCCTCAACCTATTGGCTAAATTAACAATCTTTTTAGCCCTCTCTATATCTATCTCATTTTTAACATTTCCATCTCTCTTTATCCACGTCCCAATTATAAACCCATCCGCATAATCCCAAAGTTTTTTTAAATTGTCATACGTTGTTCCAGAGCCAACAATAACAGGAACATCAACCAACTCCTTAGCTAATTTTAATTTTTCTATATCAACTTCTTTTCCAGTTCTCTTACCACTAACAACTACAGCATCAGCTAAACCTCTTTCAACGGTATCCAACAACGAGCTTTCAAAGTCTATAAAATGATAGGCATGTTTAACATGAACATCAGCAAAGACCTTTATTTTACTTGGTATTAGCTTTTTTAATTTAGCTAATTCATGGGCGTTTCCTTCAATAATCCCCTGGTCTGTAAATGCAACGCCAGATAGGACATTAACTCTTATAAAATCAGCTTTAACAACATAAGCTATTGAATAAGCCCCAACGGCATCGTTCCTTAATACATTTATTCCCAATGGTAATGATACCTCTTCCTTTATAGCTTTTGCTATTACAGCCATTGATGCAATCGTTATTTTACCTGCCTCTTTTTTAAATGGTGCATCTCCAAAATTTTCAATCATTACAGCATCAAATCCAGCTTCCTCAATCTTTTTAGCTTCTTTAATTGCAAAATCTACAATACTATCAAAGTCATTGTTGTAATGATAACTCCCAGGCAATGGTTTTAAGTGAAGCATTCCAATTAATAATTTTTTATTGAACATAGGTATCACTCATTAATCTCATCAATAATTTTCTTCTTTAACATCTCTAAAAACTCATTAATTTTTTTCTTTGAAAATCCATATTTTTTAGCAACTTTATAAATTATCTTTTCCCCACCGCTTCCATATTGAGCGGCTTTTTTTGGTCTATAAGCTATATAATCAGGCAAATATTGAGAGGCAACATCTCTCAAAATCTTTTTTCTGAGTTCAGATATCTTGTAATCAACAGGTATTGATAAAGCAATCTCAACAACCTCTTCATCTAAAAAAGGAACTCTCAACTCAACTCCATTAGCCATTGTGCAGTGGTCGTCCCTTTCTAAATTCACCTTATATAAATTATTTACATCCTTTAATAGCTCTTTTTTCAGCTCCTCCTCCCCTTTTTCTTTATAAATCCTTTCATGTCTTGCATATCCACCAAACAACTCATCAGCTCCTTGTCCAGACAAAACAACCTTTAAGCCATCTTCTTTAGCCATTTCTGAAGCGGCATAAATAGGAATTCCAACACCTATTTTCATTAAATCAACTTCATCTATTGCCTTAGCTACCTTAAACACATAGCTTTCATACTCCTCTTCTGAAATAATCTTCTTCCTCAATTTTAAATTCAAATCCTTAGTCAATTTTTCAGCATAAATTAAATCTTCACTATTTTCAGTTCCAACAGCATATAAGATGACTTCACAATACAAAGATGCTAATTTAGCTATTAAGGAACTATCAACTCCACCAGAGCAGATAATTCCTACTTTATCCAAACCCCTAACCCTCTTTAAAACAGATTTTTTTAATGCTTTATCCAAATATTTCTTAGCTTCTCCATAACTCCTCTCTTTCATGTAATTTAGCTTCAATTTTTTAAAGTTTTCAATAATCTCAAAGCTATTATCACTTAAATAATAAATCAGCTGAGAATTTGGTTTTAATGTTTTAATTTTACCATTTAATTTATCTAGATCTTTTTCATAGCCATTAATGTTTATCAACAAATGCCATAACGCCTTTCTTTCAGAAGCAAATGCAAAATATTTATCTGTATCTACATAAAACAATGGCTTAACTCCAAACAAATCTCTCGATAACAAAACACTATTATCTGATTTATCATATATTGCAAATGCATAATCTCCATCTATCTCTTCCAACATCCTCTCTTCATATAAGTGGATTATAACCTCATTATCGGTATCTGTTCTAAATTCGTGATTTTCTTTTAGATATTCCCTTAATTCAATATAGTTATAGATTTCCCCATTACAAACCATCCATATGTCTTCATCTTCATTTGGTATTGGCTGAGCTCCATGTTTTCCCACTATTGCCAATCTGTTGTGGGCTAAGCTTAAATTTCCAATCATTTCATCCTCTAAATCCTCAACATCTTTAAAATCTTCAAAGTAAACTACTTCATCATCTAATAATAGCCCAGAACCATCTTTTCCTCTATGTTTTAAGATTTTCATCATTTCTATTGCATATTTTGCAGGAATTTGGTTTTCTTTAACTATTATCCCACTTATCGAGCACATGTCTCTCACATTTTTAAATAGCCGTTATCTATTATTATTTATAGTTTATTTTATAATCTTGCGAGGTTTTAAAATGGATGCCTTAGTTATGGCTGGTGGTAAAGGGACGAGAATGGGGAATGTTGAAAAGCCAATAGTTAAAGTTTGTGGTAAATGCCTTATAGATTATGTGCTATACCCTTTATTAAGTTCAAAGGTAAAAAATATATTTGTTGCTGTATCTCCAAACACGCCAAAAACTAAAGAATATGTAATTAAAAATTATTGCGATTATAAAAATATCTCAGTTGTAGAGACTTCTGGTAAAGATTATATAAATGATTTAAATGAATGCATGAAATATTTTTCAGAGCCATTTTTAGTTGTTAGCTCTGATTTGATTAACTTAACATCGAAAATTATTAATAGTATAGTTGATTACTTTTACTATATTAAATCTAAAAATCCAGATGTCGAGGCAATAGCTGTTATGCTTCCCAAAAAAATATATCCCAACCCATCAATAGATTTTAATGGCTTAGTTCCTGTAGGGATAAATGTTGTATCGCCAAAGCATGAATATCAAAAAGAAGAGATTATGGCTATTGAGGATTTAATATTTAACATTAATACAAAAGATGATTTAAAATTTGCTGAAATGCTTTTAAAAAATCAACAAAATTCTGAGGGATAAAATGGAAAAAATGCCTGCAAGGTTGTTATTTGAAAGAAACGTAGTGGGAAATATGGGTAGTATATTGGGTAAGGTTAAGGATGTTATTTTTGATGAAAGGATAGGAAGATTAGTATCTTTAGAAGTTGAACCTACTGAAAATAGTCCTATAGAAGAAGGAAAAAATGTTTTAATTCCATATAGAATCGTAACAGCTATTAAAGATGTTGTTGTAGTAGATGAAAAATCTTTAAATAAAGTAAATATAAGACCTTCTCAAAGTATTTAAATCTTACAAAAACTATTTTTTGGTGTGAAAATGGAATTTACAAAGATGCATGCATTGGGGAACGATTATATCGTTATTAATGAGTTTGATGGAGAGAAGGTTAAGGAAGAAGAAAAAAGTTATTTTGCTAAAAAAATTTGCAGGAGAGGGTTTTCAGTAGGTGCTGATGGAGTTATATTTGTTCAGAAACCAACATCTGATGAATATGATGTGAGATTTAGAATATTCAATAGTGATGGTTCTGAGGCGGAGATGTGCGGTAATGGAATTAGATGCTTCTCAAAATACGTTTATGAGAGGATAATGAAAAAGAATCCTTTAAATGTAGAGACAAAGGGAGGTTTAAGGGTTTCTGAAATGGAGATTGAAGGGGATGAGGTAAAGAAAATTAAAGTCTACATGGGAGTTCCAAAGTTTAAATTAAAAGATATACCAATGGTTGTTGATGGCTATAGCGAAGATGATGAGTTTTTAAATGGAGAGTTGGAGTTAAAAAATCCTTATTTGCCTAAGGTTAAGTTGAGTGTTGTTAATGTGGGAAATCCACATGCTGTTATATTTGTTGAAGATAATGGCATTGATTTAGATTTTGTTAGAAAGCATTTAGACGTTATTGGAAAAGAAATAGAGCATCACAAAGCATTTCCAGAAAGGATTAATGTGCATTTTGTAAAGGTTTTAAATCCAAATGAGATTAGAATTATTACTTGGGAAAGAGGAGCTGGATACACAACTGCATGTGGAACAGGAACTACTGCCTCAGTTATAATAGCACACAAGCTGGGTAAAACAGGCAATAAGGTTTTAGCTCACTTAGATGGTGGAGATTTGGAAATTGAAATTAAGGATGATGGAGTTTATATGATTGGAGATGCAGTAATTGTCTATGATGCTAAATTAATAAACATTGGATGGTAAGCTATGGATGTCGATTTAGTTGTTGAATATAAAGGAAAACTAATAACTCCAAATCAAATAAAGCTTTTAATTGCCTTACATAAAACAAAATCCCAAAATGAGGCTTCTAAGTTATTAAATATCTCCCCTTCTTCTTTTAATATTCAATTAAAAAGATTGGAGGATAAATTAGGGGATAAACTATATTATTCATCACCAAATGGAACAATTTTAACAGATACTGGCTTAGAGATTTTAGAAACATATAATTTATATAAAAAAAGATTGAAAAAACACTTTTTTATAGTTTCTGGATTTGTTAGTGGGGAGATTGCAAAGGTATTATTTGAGAATCCAATAATAACATCTTTTGATAATGCATTGGAATTGTTAAAGATGGGTTTTGTTGATGTTTTAGGAGTTGATGACAGCTATTGGATTTACAGGTTGGGAGATGAGAGATTTTTAAAGTCAGAAGTTGGGGGCAGTGATTTTAACATATTTTTAATTGCCTACGATAACTTTGTAATGGTTAGTAAAAAAGAGTTTGATTACAAAAATTTGGTTGGCATAAGATTTAGTTCTCAAAGGATAGTTTATAACATTTTAAAGAAAGAGGGGATAAGATTTAAAGTTAAAGTAAGAGTAAAAAATCCATTCAGGGCTATAGAGTTGGTTGATGAAGGATACAGCCTATTTTTAAATGAGAGTTTCTTGAGGTATGTTGATGATGATTTTAACATAACCTATCCTAAATTTTATGAAAAAACAGTTCATGCAATAAACTTTATTAGCTTTGGCAAGGATGTTAAAATTGATAAAAAAGAAATTAAAAAGATAAAGAAATTGGGTTTTAAGTATGAATCCTTTTGATAAATACGCTGAAGAATATGATAAATGGTTCGATGAACATGAAATTATTTATAAATCAGAAGTTGAAGCGTTGAGAAAGCATATTCCAAAAGGTAAGGGATTGGAGATAGGAGTAGGAACTGGAAGGTTTGCCATGCCATTTAATATAAAAATTGGCGTTGATATATCAAAAGAAATGGCTAAAATAGCTGAAAAGAGAGGAATAAAGGTTGTAATAGCAAAGGGTGAAGAACTGCCTTTTAAAGATGAGGAGTTTGATTTTATTTTAATAAATACTGTTTTAGAGTTTGCAGAAAATCCAAAAAAGATGTTAAAAGAGGCTAAGAGAGTTTTGAAAAAAGGAGGGAAAATAATTATAGGAATTATTGATAGAGATAGCTTTTTAGGAAAAATTTATGAAGAAAAAAAGCATAAAAGCAAATTTTACAAAGATGCAAAATTTTTATCTGCTAAGGAAGTTATAGAAATGCTAAAAGAATTGGGATTTAAAAATATAAAAGCCACGCAAACGATTTTTAAAGAGTTTAATAAAATTGATAAGGTAGAGGTTAAGGATGGTTATGGAGAAGGAGGATTTGTGGCAATTTCTGCTGAAAAATAACATTTTTCAATAAAAGGTTGAGAATATGTCAATGAACAAAATCTTAGAAGCATAGAGGCACAGCCTCTATTGCTATACTCCAGAGCGGGGCTTCACTACGTTCAGCCCCACTATATTTTATGGCATAAGTTTTCGGAAAGTTTTCAATGAAAGGTTGATAATATGCCAACGAATAAAATCTTAGAAATTTTAAAGGATTTTGGTATTGAAGAGCTGAGACCTCCACAGAAAAAGGCTTTAGAGAAGGGTTTATTAGATAAAAACAAAAATTTTTTAATTTCCATACCAACAGCTTCGGGAAAAACGTTAATTGGGGAAATGGCTTTAATAAACCACTTATTGGATGAAAATAAAAATCCTACAAACAAAAAAGGTATTTTTATCGTGCCTCTAAAGGCATTGGCATCAGAGAAATACGAAGAATTTAAAAATAAATATGAGAGATATGGATTAAGAGTAGCTTTATCCATTGGAGATTATGATGAAGATGAGGATTTGAGTAGATACCATTTAATAATAACAACTGCTGAAAAACTCGATTCCCTTTGGAGGCATAAAATTGACTGGATTGATGATGTTTCTGTAGTTGTTGTTGATGAAATACATTTAATTAATGATGAGTCGAGAGGAGGAACTTTAGAGATTTTATTAACAAAATTGAAGAAGTTTAATATACAGATTATTGGGTTATCAGCCACTATAGGAAATCCAGAGGAGTTAGCTAATTGGTTAAATGCTGAGCTTATAGTTGATGATTGGAGACCAGTTGAGTTAAAAAAAGGCATTTACAAGAATGGGATTATAGAATTTATAAATGGGGAAAATAGGGAGATTAAGGCAATTAACAATAATGATATATACAATTTGGTTGTTGATTGTGTAAAAGATGGAGGATGTTGCATAGTATTTTGCAATACAAAAAGAGGGGCAGTTAATGAGGCAAAAAAATTAAATTTGAAGAAATTTTTAACAAATGAAGAAAAAAGAAAATTAAAAGAAGTTGCTGAGGAAATTTTATCTATTTTAGAACCTCCAACAGAGATGTGTAAAACGTTGGCTGAATGTATCTTAAACGGCTCTGCCTTTCATCATGCCGGCTTAACCTACCAACATAGAAAGATTGTTGAAGATGCCTTTAGAAATAAACTTATAAAGGTTATTTGTTGCACTCCGACCCTTAGCGTCGGGCTAAATTTACCATGTAGAAGGGCAATAGTTAAAGATTTAACGAGATACACAAATAGAGGGATGAGATATATACCAATAATGGAAATTCAGCAATGTATAGGAAGGGCTGGAAGACTAGGTTTAGACCCTTATGGTGAGGGAATTATAGTGGCAAAGAATGATAGAGATTATTTAAGGTCTTATCAGGTATTAACGCAAAAACCAGAGCCAATATATTCAAAGCTTTCAAATCAGGCAGTTTTAAGAACTCAGCTATTGGGGCTTATAGCTACTATAGAGATTAGAGATGAGTATGATTTAGAATGGTTTATAAGAAATACATTTTACGCTTATCAATATGGAAATTTAAGGGAGGTTGCTAAAAATATTAATGAAGTCATTAGATTTTTAGAGGAGAAGGAATTTATGATAGATTTTATACCTACTGAGTTAGGGAAGAGAGTTGCTGAGCTTTACATAGACCCGTTGTCAGCAAAATATATGATAGATGGATTAAATGAAATGGAAAATGAGGATGATATTTATTATCTCTACCTAATCTCAAAAACTTTAGAGATGATGCCAAATTTGAGAGTTTATAAATCCGAAGAGTTGAATTTGATTGATGAGATGGAAAACCTTGGAATAAAGAGTTTTGAAATCGAAGATTTGGAGGCATTTAAAACTGCTAAGATGTTGTATGATTGGATTAGTGAAGTTCCAGAGGATGAGATTTTAAAGAAATATAAAATTGAGCCGGGGATTTTAAGGTATAAAGTTGAAAATGCTGTTTGGTTAATGCATGCTTTAAAAGAGATGGCCAAAATAATTGGTAAAAACTCAGAAATTCCAGAAAAGTTAGAGATAAGATTGGAATATGGAGCTAAAGAGGATATTATTGAGCTTTTAAATGTAAAATACATTGGAAGGGTTAGAGCGAGAAAGCTTTACAATGCTGGAATTAGAAATGTTGAAGATATAATAAACAATCCTTCAAAAGTAGCTTCAATTATTGGAGAAAAGATAACTAAAAAGATTTTAGAAGATTTGGGGATTAAATTTGGACAGCAAAAATTAATTTTTTAATTTAAAGTTTAATTATCTTTTAATTATTTTCCTAAATAGCAAAATCTCTCAACTCCTAAAATTTTAGCCATTCCAGCAATAGAAGTTCCATAAAATATAATTCTTTTGTTGTATTTTTTAGATAATTTATAAATCCCCTCAAATGTTCCATTTACTATTGTTGAACCAGTAGCTAAAACAACATCTGAATTTTTTATAAGCTCTTCATTAAAATCCCCATGCATTATTTTAACACCATACTTTACTTTTCCAACATTATTTGGATTTAAATCACTAACTAAAACATTTTCAGCTCCAAAATTATCAACAATTTCTTTAACAAATGCTGGCTGAAATCCAATAATCCCAATCCTTTTTGGATTTAATTCTTTTAAATACTCAACTAACTTTTTTGCACACCTCTCTGGCTCGTCTCCAACACAATGAACCGTTTTATCAATTAAGCCGAGAAATCTCATAACTGCATTTAAAGTGGCAACTATCTCAGCCCTATTTCCTTTATCTAAAATCTCTCTTAAAGTTCCTTTAAACTCAACTGGCTTATCTGTAAATGCATCTCCATAACAACCTTTAAAATTAGCCCTCAATAAAATTTCTTTCCCACTCATTAGGGGATAATCCTTAATCCTCGTTGTATCTAATTTTGTATCTGATATTTTAATCTCAACAACTTCATCTAACAAATTATTTTCTTCTGCAAGATTTTTTAACACTTCCTTCACATCTTTCATCTTTTCACCAATATTTATTAATCTTTATTAATTATAATTACCTTTTGTATCAATATGTAATCGTTATTGATTATATAAAACTTTAAGTTTAAGATGGTAAAATTTATATATTGAATTTTCATAATATAAACTAAAAAGTTATAGTTCTTTTCAAAAATATCTTGAAATATATAGGTACAAATGAACTCCTTCCATTTAAGAAAGGAGTTCAGATTTCATTAATAATCTTATTAACTTTTGAAAAAGAACTATAAAATGGAGGGATATGATTAAAAAAAGAGCTTTACTAATTTTAAGAAAAGATAGTAGGTTTGATAATAAAAGTATAGAAGAATTGAAGGAATTAGCTGAAGTTCTCTATGACCCAATAGAGACGATAGTTCAAATTAGAAAACCAGACCCAAAATATCAAATTGGTAGCGGTTTAGTTGAAAGATTAGCTGAAAAAATTAAAGAGGAAAATATAGATATTGTTGTGATTGGAAATCCCTTAACTCCTTCACAAAAATACAACTTAGCTAAAAAATTTAAAATTGAGGTTATTGATAAGATTGAGCTTGTTTTGAGGATATTTTATAAGCATGCAAGAACTAAGGAAGCTCAATTGCAGGTTAGATTGGCAGAATTACAGTATGAACTGCCAAGAGC
Organism: Methanocaldococcus fervens AG86; assembly: GCF_000023985.1. GTDB lineage: Archaea > AGJL01 > Methanococci > Methanococcales > Methanocaldococcaceae > Methanocaldococcus > Methanocaldococcus fervens. Next base: position 290,692 of record NC_013156.1, on the reverse strand, counting down.
AAGGGAGAAGGTTAGATTAGCAAAGATGGGAGAACAGCCAGGATTTGGGGGATATGGAGATTATGAGGTTGAAAAATACTACCAAAAAGTAAAAAGAGAGATAGCAACAATAAAAAGAAAATTGGAGAAAGTTAGAGAGCATAGGAGGACAGCAAGGAAGAGTAGGGAAAAATTTGATTCTGTTGGGTTAATTGGATATACAAACGCAGGAAAGACAAGTTTATTAAATGCCTTAACTGGGGAGAGGAAAGAATCAAAGAACCAAGTTTTTACAACATTAACCACAACAACAAGGGCTATAAAAGGCGTTAAAAGAAAGATATTAGTTACTGATACAGTTGGGTTTATCGATGATTTACCACCATTCATGATTGAGGCATTTTTATCAACAATTGAGGAAAGTGCAAATAGCGATTTAATATTAATTGTTGTAGATGCATCTGATGATATAGAAGAGATTAAAAGAAAATTAAAGGTAAATCATGAAATTTTAAGTAAAATTAATTGTAAATCACCAATAATAACTGTATTTAATAAAGTGGATAAAATTACAGAAGAAAAAAAGAAAAGAATTTTAGAGGAATTGAACAGATATATAGTAAATCCAATATTTGTTTCTGCAAAATATAATATAAATATAGATTTGTTGATTGAAAAGATTTTAGATAATTTAAATCTTTCAATTGGTACAATAGAAACCGATAATCCAAAGCTCATATCCTACTTATATGAAAATACTGAGATTATTGAGGACGTTTTAGATGAAAACAAACATATAATAACATTTAGAGCAAAAGAAAGGGATGTTAATAGAATTTTAAAGTTACATAAAGCTACAGCATAAAATCCATAGGGAAGCCCTATTGGATACCGAATCCATTAAGTTGCCTCTTTTAGAGGCAATTAACGTCTTTTAAATTTTTTATTAGGTGAAAAGATATGGACGTTCTAAAAAATCTGCCTGTTACTGACAACCACATTCATGTTGATGATAAAAACGGTTATGGAGCTGAGAAAGTTGCTAAAATCTTTTACAATGCTGGAGGAAAGGTAATGATAATTTTGAATAAACCAACATTTGATGGAGATTTAACGAAATCTATGGACATCTTAGTTAGGGATGTTGAGATAATAAATAAAAACACACCGGTAAAAGCTTTTGGTTTGGTTGGAGTTCATCCTGCTGAGCTAACTCATCTAATGAAATTTATGAGCTTAGAAGAGGCAAAGGAAAAAATTATTAATGCTCTAAATTATGCTAAAAAGCTCGTTGAAAGTAATGATTTTATTGTGGGAATTGGAGAGGTTGGAAGACCTCATTATCCAGTTGATGAAGACGTTTGGAATGCATCAAATGAGATATTAAAATACTGTATGGAATTAGCTAAAGATTTAGGATGTGCTATCCAAATACATGCCGAAAGCTCAACGGAAGAGCAGTTTAAAGAATTTTCTGAAATGGCTAAAGAGGTTGGATTAAATCCAGAGAAGGTTGTTAAACATCACTGCGGAGATATGGTTTTGGAAGGGGAGAAATATAAAATATTCCCTTCAATATTAGCTTCGAGAGTTGATGAGGGTGTTGTTAAAAAATCTTTAAGGTTTGTTATGGAAACTGACTATATAGATGATTTAAAAAGACCTGGAGTTGTTTTAGGGATAAAAACAGTCCCAAGAGTTACAAGGAAGTTGATTGAGAAGGAAGTTTTAAATGAAGAGGGAGTTTATAGAACCCATAAGGAAAATATAGAGAAAATTTATGATATAGAGTTGAAATTATAGCTATTCTTTCCATTTTTTGTAATATTTTAGATATATCTCATCTTTTGTTTTGTTATAAAGCCATAACATTTGTAGTTTATGCAAGTGTTCATAATGTTTATTGCATCTATGCCCCAAAGCATCGTAATAACTCCAATCTCCGGCATCATACATTGGGAGGAATGTTTTTATTGATTTTAAGCCCTCTTTATATAAATATAAAGCATCAACATTCCCTGTTTTGTTTCCAAACTCACCAATCCATAGAGTGGCTGTAATAAATCCATTTAACACATACGGAGGATTTTCAGAGGCATACTCTGGAAACCAATAGTAGCTATTATTTTTATAATATCTAATTTTTAATAATCCTCCTTTCTCAACTGGAACTTTAAATGCATTCAAAGCCAAATTTGCATAATTTAAATACCTCTTATCTCCGGTAACTTCATAAGCCAAATATAAGGTTTTTAAACATCCCGCTTGGCATAACGCCCCTCTCCATCCCTTAGATAGATTATAAAGTGGAAATTCAAAATTATACCTCCAAACAATAAAAGTGATGTTCTTCCCATTTACCTCAACTTTTTCTTCATCTGCCTGAGATATTAGATATTCTGTTAAAAATAATCCTCTTTTTAAATATTTCTCAGCTTCTTTTGGATTTTTATCTTTTAGTTCAAAATATTTATAGAAACATTTTCTTGCCTCATCATTGACATTGTGAGGAGTTATCTGATAACCTATATATTTCCCATTTATAGTCCCGTAGTAAGTAACCGGTATATTTACATTTTCAACTGAAAATGGCTTTGGATTTTTGAAATATTGAACTACTAAATTTTCAGAATATAAAGGTTGAGATAATCCTACAAAATAACCAAAAATAAAAATTAAAACTGATAAAATTAAAAAAAGAATAATCTCAAATCTTTTCATAATAACCACTTTTATTCCTTATCCTTCAACATTTCATTAATGTCATTCTCCATTACATGCCCTTCAACAATAACCTCAACCTTTTTAACCCCTTCTAATGATTTAACCGCTTCTTTTGCCTGAAATGCCATTGCCATGACACTCATACAGTAAGGGTTTGTAGGAATGAGCTTAAATTTTACATTGCCCTCATCATCAACCTCCACATCTCTAATTAATCCCATATCAACAATGCTTATTCCCATGTGTGGGTCTGCAACGGTTTTTAAGGCATTTAAAACATCTTCCTTTGTTACCATATATTGCACCTCAAAGTTTTTATTAGAAGATTTAAGCTATTTATTATATAAATACTTATTCAACATATCTCGCCCTCTTTTCTACATCTTTCATTAAATCCAATATAACTTCCCACCTATCATAAACGCTTTTATAGCCCTCTAAAAACCTCTCCCAAATCTCTTCAAATTTTTCATGATGAGTAGATAACACTGCTTTTTTAAAGACGATTAAATCAACTGCCTTATCTTCATCAAGATTTGAAATCTTTCCTAAGCCAAAGTCAATGATATATAGCTTTTTATCAAATATGAAATTGGATGTAGTTAAATCGTTATGAATTACATCATTTTTATGCAGTTTTCCGACGATTTCTCCAATCTTATATGCAATGTCTAAGTTATTTTCAATAACATCCTTGGCTAATTCTCCATTTATATAACTCATCATAATTCTTTTGTTATCTAAATCAACATCAAAAATGTATGGAGCCGGGATGCCAAAATCTTTAATCATTGATAGATATCTTGCCTCCCTTGCAGTTCTACTCTTTCTTATCTTCTCATCTAATCTCTCATCCCTATAACTTTTTTTAACTCTCTCCTTGATAATTACATCAAAATCTAAATACTTATCTTTTTTAATATCTGCCTCCGCCCCCTTACCAATTAAATGCTCTGGAATCTTTCTCTTCTTGCCTTTAATTTCTTTTATCCAATTAACCTCAACCATATCAGTTCTGTAATTTGGAATTATTTTTGTTTCATCTAAACTCGTCCATTTTCCATTTTTGTGCATCAATAAACCGAGCCATGCAATCATAGCTCCGTTATCCCCACAAAACTCTTTTGGAGGGACGTAGAAATCCACATTTTGCCCCTCACACATTTCTTTTAGCATCTCCCTCAGTCTATTATTTGCCGCCACTCCACCAACAAGCATAACCTCTCCTTTATTTGTATGGGCTAAAGCCCTCTCTGTAATCTCAGTTAGCATTGAAAATGCATACTCTTGTAGAGAATAGCAGATATCTTCCAATCTCTCTCCAGCATCATAAGCTCTCATAGCCGCTGTTAATAGTCCAGAGAAGGCAATATCCATTCCTTTAACTGTATATGGTAAATCAATAATCTTCTCTCCTTTCTTAGCTAACTCTTCTATATAAGGTCCTCCAGGGTGTGGCAGATATATATATCTCGCAAATTGGTCTAAGCAGTTCCCAACAGCTATATCTAACGTTTCTCCAAAAACTCTATACTTTTTTGACACATAGGCTATAACCTGTGTGTTTCCCCCACTAACGTATAGGGTTAAAGGATCTTCAGCTTCAGTTGTTAATTTACCAATCTCGATATGGGCTATACAGTGGTTAACTCCAATTATTGGCTTTTTTAAAGCTAAGGATAGAGTTCTTGCAACAGTTGCTGTAACTCTTAAACTCGGCCCTAATCCTGGACCTTGAGAAAAGGCAATTAAATCGATCTCATTTTTATCAACAACTTCAAAAGCTTCTTTTATTAATTTTGGAAATGTTTCAGCATGATGGTCAGCTGCTTCTCTTGGATTAATCCCCTGTTTTGGAGGCTTGTATATTATGGTTTTATTAAATAAAACTTCCCCATCTGAAGTGACAACACCAACTCCAGTCTTTTCTGCAGTTCCCTCTAATCCCAAACAAATCATAGTATCACTCAAATTAAAATAATTTAATAAGTAATAATTTTATTTTTTAATTTATTTTAAAAATTAAAAATAGCCAGGTAAGATAAAAACTAAAAAAGTTTAAAAATTACTCAAATTCAATTGTTGCTGGTGGTTTGTCTGTTATATCAAAAACAACTCTTGCAACATTTGGAATCTCTGATGTAATCCTCTTACTAATTCTTTTCAACAAATCAAATGGAATCTCTGGAACGTGGGCAGTCATTGCATCTAATGATTTGACCATTCTTAAAGCAACAATCCAGTTGTATTCTCTCTCATCCCCTTTAACCCCTGTTGCCTTACAATCCAAAACAACAGCAAAGTATTGCCACAACTCTTTATCTAAGTTGGCTTTTTTAACCTCTTCCTCAACTATTGCATTGGCCTCTCTACAAATATTTAGCTTCTCTTCAGTAACTTCTCCTAAAACCCTAACAGCTAAACCTGGACCTGGGAATGGTTGCCTATGTACAATACTATCTGGTAATCCAAGCTCTTTTGCCAACAATCTAACTTCATCTTTATAAAGCTCCCTCAATGGCTCAACAACCTCTAAAACCATCCCATGAGGTAGAGCTACATTGTGGTGGCTTTTTATCTTTCCCTGTGTTTCAATCCAATCTGGAGCTATGGTTCCCTGAACTAAAACCTCTGCCTTTATTTCTTCAGCAATCTCTTCAAAAACATCAATAAACAATTTACCTATAATTTTTCTCTTTTCTTCAGGATCTTTAACTCCTTTTAACGCCTCTAAAAACCTATCTTTTGCATCTACAACTATTAAATTTAATCCTAAGTTATCTCTAAATGTTTTTTCAACTTCTTCCCTCTCTCCCTTTCTCATCAATCCAGTATCAACAAAAACAGCAGTTAATTTGTTTCCAATAGCTTTGTGAGTTAAAACAGCAGCAACAGAACTATCTACTCCTCCACTTAAAGCAATTATTGCCTTTCTGTCTCCAATTTGCTGTTTTATTTCTTCCACAGCCTCTTCAATAAATTTTTGTGGATTAAACATAAAAATATCACCCTTTAAATTATTCCTCAACATTTTTACCATTATTTTCGTCTTCCAATATAATAATGTTTTTCTTACAACTGTTTAGATGTTTAAAAGCGTTTTCTTCAAGTTTTTTAGCTAAGTTTTTGGGAACATTATCCATATTATCGGCTAAATAACTGGCAACACATGCAGATAATAACAATATTGCCGCTTTTTGCTCGCTTTTAAGTCGATGAATGTGATGAGGACGAATATCTAGCATCTCATAAATTTCAAGCAATTTTTTGCATTCATCATTTCTATTTCCAAAATCATCATTTACAATTTCTTTTACAACATAAACAAAAAATTGATGAAGTTTCATTAACTGTTCTTTGTGCATGTTATCACTTTAAATATTTAGGCAGAGAATAAGATTAATATTAAAATTGGCTAAGAAATATATAAAACTTTGGTGGTATCATGAGAGAAATCATTAATAAGCTCAACCCCATTATAATAGAGAAAGCCGATAAAAAGTTTGGAATTTCAAGGATATTAAAAAAATATGATGGAAAACCAGTTTATATAAAAGATGTAGATGGATTTGAAGTTGTTGGTAATCTTTGCAGTAGAGAAACTCTCTCAAAGATTTTTAATGTTAAAAAAGAGGATTTTATATTTTTTATGCTCAATGCAATGGAGAAAGAAAAGGAAGGAAAATTAAGGATAAACAATAAATTGAAAGAAAAATACATTGTTGAAAGTCCAGAGAAGATTAAAGACTGGCCTATTCCAACTTATTATGAAAAGGATGCCGGACCTTATATAACAAGTGGAGTTGTTGTTGTAAATGATAAAGATTTTGGCTACAACTTATCCATTCATAGAATTTTAGTTAAAGATAATCATTTGGTTATAAGAATGGTTGAGCAGAGGCATTTACACTTTTTATATAATAAAGCCTTAAATGAAAAGGGCTATTTGGATGTTGCCATAGTTATAGGGGTTCATCCGGCTGTTTTGTTAGCTGGCTCTACATCCGCTGATATAACGTTTGATGAGCTTAAATTTGCCTCTGTTTTGTTGGGGGGAGAAATGGAGGTTTTTGAGTTAGATAACGGCTTATTAGTTCCAGAAGCGGAGTTCATTATTGAAGGTAAAATTATGCCAGAGACGGATGATGAGGGGCCTTTTGTAGATATAACTGGAACCTATGATATTGTTAGAAAACAGCCAATAATTAAAATAGAAAAGCTTTATAGAAAAGAAAAACCAATATTCCATGCTTTACTACCTGGAGGGATTGAGCATAAAACATTGATGGGTATGCCTCAAGAGCCGAGAATATTAAAAGGTGTTAGAAATACGGTCCCTACAGTAAAAAACGTTGTTTTAACTGAAGGAGGTTGTTGTTGGCTTCATGCTGTGGTGCAAATACAAAAAAGAACTGAGGGGGATGGAAAAAATGCTATATTGGCAGCTTTTGCATCTCATCCAAGTTTAAAGCATGTTGTGGTTGTTGATGATGACATAGATATATTTGATATAAATGATGTTGAGTATGCAATAGCTACAAGGGTGCAGGGGGATAGAGATATAATCATAATTCCAGGAGCTAAAGGCTCTTCTTTAGACCCTTCAAGTGATTTGAAAAATAAATTAACAGCAAAAGTTGGGATAGATGCAACAATGAGCTTAATTAAAGGTAGAGAACATTTTGAAAGGGCTAAAATTCCTGAAGAATAATTTTGTATTTAAATATTTAGATTATACTTATCTCGCTGAAAGAGTTTTATTTTCGAAATAAAGGTTTTTTATATTTTATTTTTCGGTTTTAATGATTTTTAAGAAATTTCGAAGGGTTGGGTATTTTGATTATTTTAAGTATTTAGATTAATTAAATTATATGGAATTTTTAAAATATTTTAGTTAATTATTTTTAACTAAAAATTTCCACGATATATTAGTAAGATTTTAAAATTTATGTCTTTAAAACTCTTTTTTTAGTTCTAAAAGGTAAAATTTATATGGGTGAGAAGATATATAAATGAATGGGGTTAAGTGCCCTTCGACTTATAAGGTAACGAAAAGCATAAATATTATGGGTGCTAAAAATATACTTATCTCGAATTATTGCCCTGTTAAAATCAGACCGGAACGGAATGGAAAGCGGTTGTCATCAAAGGAGTATTCATGTTGTTTGTTGTCGTTAAAATCAGACCGGAACGGAATGGAAAGATTATTTACTTTCTACTATATAAACTTTTCGGTTATCGGTTAAAATCAGACCGGAACGGAATGGAAAGGGCTTTCCTCATAATTTCACCTTATTTTTAACCATTGGTTAAAATCAGACCGGAACGGAATGGAAAGGTAAATTCTTATCTTTCCTTCATTATTCCAACCTGTAAGTTAAAATCAGACCGGAACGGAATGGAAAGATACCTATTGCTGCCCCTACTCCTGCAATTGGTTCTAGTTAAAATCAGACCGGAACGGAATGGAAAGAGTTTGATAAGTTTGGGAGCCAGAATATTGATAAGTTAAAATCAGACCGGAACGGAATGGAAAGAAAGTTGAAGCACCCGCTCTTGCACTACCAAGCATTGGTTAAAATCAGACCGGAACGGAATGGAAAGACAGCTCAGCAATATTATTAGATTATATAATATTGAAGTTAAAATCAGACCGGAACGGAATGGAAAGCTCCGAGCCCCATTAGCAAGCCCGCCACTTTAAACATAGTTAAAATCAGACCGGAACGGAATGGAAAGTATTCTGAGCTTCCAGTGGATGTAAAAGAGCAAGGTTAAAATCAGACCGGAACGGAATGGAAAGGATTTAATTGCCAAAGTGCCATTTTTCACTGATATATACGTTAAAATCAGACCGGAACGGAATGGAAAGACATTTGATATTTAGTTTTACTATTGGCATATACTACGTTAAAATCAGACCGGAACGGAATGGAAAGTTTTAGGGTCTTTAATCAATCCCAGTTCCTCCAATAACGTTAAAATCAGACCGGAACGGAATGGAAAGTTTTAGGGTCTTTAATCAATCCCAGTTCCTCCAATAACGTTAAAATCAGACCGGAACGGAATGGAAAGATGAAGCCTGTATGGCTGAGGACTGAAGGAGGGGTGTTAAAATCAGACCGGAACGGAATGGAAAGATGAAGGCTATAAGGTCTTTAAAATCAAGTGTGACTGTTAAAATCAGACCGGAACGGAATGGAAAGCTTTCTCTCTCTTCTCTCAAATCGTCTTTTCTTGTTGTTAAAATCAGACCGGAACGGAATGGAAAGTGGCAGGCGCAAAGTCCTCATTAACTGAAAACACACGTTAAAATCAGACCGGAACGGAATGGAAAGTATTTTCACCTTTCATTTACTAATTTTTTAACTGTTAAAATCGTTAAAATCAGACCGGAACGGAATGGAAAGTGTATATCAAAAAATATTCCTACCATTTTTCATCACTCTTGTTAAAATCAGACCGGAACGGAATGGAAAGTTTGGTTGAATCTCTACAGTTGAAACATTTTCAAATCTTCTAGTTAAAATCAGACCGGAACGGAATGGAAAGTTTCAATTTGAAAAATACAACAAGATTTTTTATCCCAAGTTTAACTGCCCAATTAAATACCCCCTAAACCAGGAATTAATAACGAGAAAAAAGTTAAAACTAGAGAATTTTTAAATTCTTCCCTTAAAGTTTCATTATCTACTTCTAAACCGGCTAAACTAAAAGTTTCGTTTTGATCAGCCCTCTTCCAAAAGGTGTTCGAGCAACCTCTTACTAAAAGGTGGATTTTAGCTTAATTATCAATTCTCCAAATAACTTTTCTTGGATTAGTTCGGCTTTTCCATCATTTGCTAGGTATAGGGATGGGATGAAATATCTAACCCTCTCTTCCCTTGTCCTAAATCTTTCCTGATAGATTATAATACCCTCCCTTATCAAATCCTCTAACAACTCTGCTATTATATCTGATATATCTTCTTCTTCTATAAGCTCTTCTATAATTTCCTCAACCTCTTTAGTTTTTTTCTCTTTCTTTTTTCTCGATTTTTTGACTTTGTTAAGCTCTTTTTCTATAGTTTTAATTAATTCATCAACAGTAACTGGCTTTTTAGTTTTTTTATTTTCTTTTTTCTCTTTTTTCTGACTTTTTTTAGGTTTGGTTTCTACATCTTCATCATAGAAGTAGTCATCCTCATAATATTCATAATCCTCTTCCTCTTCAATTTCACATTCATCATATAACGCTTCAGATTTCATCCTCAGTAAGATTCCACCAACAAGAATAACATCGGCAGATAACCTAATATCAAATTTTTTAAGCTCTCTGATTTTTTGGATATAATAATCCGCAATTTCGGCAATATTGACATCCCAGGGGTTTAGATTTTTCTTTTCAATCCCTTCTTTAATCATTTTAACCCAGAGAACAATATCAAAATTAACATCAACCATAATTATCACAAAAAACACTTTCTAAGCAAATATTGGTAAAAAATGGTATAAATTTGTTACTATTAAAAAGCATCATAATTATTCACAAATTAATTAGAATATTTAATAAAATGAAATCGAAAAGTATATATAGTAGTTTTGCGTATGTTATTCTTGCTTACAACCGCTCGAATGAGCGGCCTTGGTGTAGCCTGGTAACACACGGGCCTGCCACGCCCGGACCCCGGGTTCAAATCCCGGAGGCCGCACCACTGGATTTAATTGGGCTTAATTTAAACATGCGCCGGTGGTGTAGCCTGGTATCACTCTGGCCTTCCAAGCCAGCGACCCGGGTTCAAATCCCGGCCGGCGCACCATATTTTTATTTTTAGCAACATATATTTATAAAATTAAATTAATAAATATGGGATTTCCTGTGAGATTATGAAGGTTTATTTAAAACTTCACGTGGATATTCCAAAAGAAGTTTGTAGAAGCCTAGAAGTTGATAATTACAATAATGAGGATATTGAAATTAATTTAAAATGTGAGAAAAAGCCTATATTGTATGTTAAAACCCGTTCTATAGGTTCATTAAAATCAATATTGGATGATTTCTTTAGATGCTTAAACGCGGCTATGAATGTTTATAACTTAACAAAACCGTATACAATAAGAAATGTAACTAAAGATGATTTGGAGGACTTTCTTGAGCTATATTATAAAGCATACAAGGGTTTTGATAAATACTATTACAAAAAGAAAAAATGGGCAAGATGGTATTTTAAATGGTTGATGAAGAGAGATGAAGATGGGTTTTTTGTATGTGAAATTGATGGAAAACCAGTTGGCTTTATTGCCTGTGATTGTAATTGGATTAGCAATATAGAAAAGAGAGAAGTTGCCGAAATACATGAAATCTTCGTTGATCCGGATTTTAGAGGTAGAGGGATTGGAACAGCTTTAATAAACAAAGCTATTGGATATGCCAAAAAGAATGGGAGAAATATAGTTGAGTTGTGGGTTGGAGTTGAGAACAAAAATGCCATTGAATTTTATAAAAAGTTGGGTTTTGAGGAAAGAGAAGTTGTTAAAGACTGGTTAAGGATGGTAAAGAAAATTTAATAGAAATTTTTCTAATTTATTTGAGTTTTTAGTTTTCTTTTTTATTGAAGGATTAACTTTAAATATAAAAAATTTATTTTATCATTTTACTTATGATAATTGGATGCGGTGATAGGGATGAGAAACATAATTGTAAAAAAATTAAACGTTGAACCAATTGAGGAAAGACCAACTGAAATCGTCGAAAGAAAGGGTTTGGGGCATCCAGATTCAATTTGTGACGGTATTGCTGAGAGCGTTAGTAGAGCTTTGTGTAAGATGTATATGGAAAGATTTGGAACTATTTTACACCACAACACAGACCAAGTTGAGCTTGTAGGTGGGCACGCATATCCTAAATTTGGAGGAGGAGTAATGGTAAGCCCTATTTATATTTTGTTGTCAGGTAGGGCAACAATGGAAATTTTAGATAAAGAGAAAAACGAAATTATAAAACTTCCAGTTGGTACTACTGCAGTTAAAGCAGCTAAAGAATATTTAAAGAAAGTTTTAAGAAATGTTGACGTTGATAAGGATGTAATTATCGACTGTAGAATTGGACAAGGAAGTATGGATTTAGTTGATGTCTTTGAAAGGCAAAAGAATGAAGTTCCTTTAGCTAACGATACATCATTTGGAGTAGGTTATGCTCCATTATCAACAACAGAGAGATTGGTTTTAGAAACAGAGAGATTTTTAAATAGTGATGAGTTAAAGAAAGAAATTCCTGCTGTAGGAGAGGATATAAAAGTTATGGGTTTAAGAGAAGGGAAGAAAATAACCTTAACCATTGCTATGGCTGTTGTTGATAAGTATGTTAAGAATGTTGAAGAATATAAAGAGGTTATTAAGAAAGTAAAAGAAAAAGTTGAAGATTTAGCTAAAAAGATAGCTGATGGATATGAGGTTGAGATAAATATAAACACCGCAGATGATTATGAAAGAGAAAGTGTTTATTTAACAGTTACTGGAACTTCAGCAGAGATGGGGGATGATGGTTCAGTTGGGAGAGGAAATAGAGTTAATGGATTAATAACTCCATTCAGACCTATGAGTATGGAGGCAGCAAGTGGTAAAAACCCAGTAAACCACGTTGGTAAGATTTATAACATCTTAGCTAACTTAATTGCATCAGATATTGCTAAATTAGAGGGAGTTAAGGAGTGTTATGTAAGAATATTAAGCCAAATAGGTAAGCCAATTAATGAACCAAAAGCATTGGATATAGAAATTATAACTGAAAATGGTTATGATATAAAGGACATTGAGCCAAAGGCAAAAGAGATAGCTAATAAATGGTTAGATAACATTATGGAAGTCCAAAAAATGATTGTTGAGGGGAAAGTAAATACTTTCTAAATTTTTAGATTTTAAATAATTTTACTTCCTGGAATAATGTAGTATTTTGCATTAGTTATTTTTCTTTTATTATAGAAGTCAAATTCTGGTAGTAATTCGAGTTTTCCTTCAAATTTAATTGTTGGATTGAATTCTAAATAGTTTAATAACCTTTTTCCAGAGGGATTTATCATCTTTCCTTTAGTTATTTTATTGTTCTTAACATTAAATTCTTCTAATATATTATCCTCTACTATTTTAATTACTTTCATTACTTTCATTAAACCGTATCCATATCTTACATCCCCACCAATAAAGATTTTTAAGTTTTCCAATTCATCTTTTAAACTATCATCATTAAGACAAACTAATCCAATCCATTTTAAGTTTTCATTTTTATATCCCACTTCAGTTATTTTTTTCCATAATTCAGTATTTTCTAATGCTTTTTTTGGTTTTGGTAAGATAAATTCAATTTCATGCAATGATTCATCCTTTGCTGTTCTTGTTTCGGGTAGTATTGCCGTTGATATGAAAGAATCAACAAATAATAATCTAAATTCTTTTTCTGATAGATCTCCTAAGTGAAACTCTCCATTTTTGAAATTTGGTTTTAGTATATTTTCTTTATCAAAGGAAGGATAAAAGCATGTTATTTGTTCAAATAATTCTTGATTGCTGTTTAAAGAGTTTCCTTTCATTAAATTATATGCTTTTGTTAAAGCCCCCCACATCGTTTGCCCAGGAATAAATATTCTTGTCTCTGCCAATACACCATATCTTTTATATCCAATGTGAATTGGTTGTTCTTGTTCTAAAACTATTTTATACCAAGTCATTAATCGTCACCTAATGCCTTTGCATGATATCTTGCTAAGATTAATACTCTTTCTAAGATTTCTTTGAAGAATAGTAAATTATCAATATCTTTTGAAAGTTCTTTGAAAATCTCTAAGATAATCTTATTTCTCTCTTTTATTTTATTTTTTAGTTCTATTTTTCCTTCATCGTTTAATTTTTCTTTTTCTAAAAGTCCTTTTATTTTTTCATTTTTTCTTTCAATTTCTTCCTGATTTTCTTTTAAGATTGGAAATGCATCTGAAAAATTAAGTATTTGATTTATAAGTAGTCCTATTCTATCTTTTTTATCTTCAATTTTAATTTTATCCAATGCATAAACCCACATAGCATAAACTCCATCATTTGCCAAAACTCCCAACAATTTATTTATTTCATTTTTATCTAAAATCTGGGCAATATTGAAAGCAACTTCATTAATTTTGTATTCCAGTTTATCCATTAGAACCACCAGTTTGGTTATTCAAACTTTTTTCCATTTTCATCAAACAATTCAATCTTCAATCTTCCAAAACCTCTTGTTGTCATTCCCCCAATTCCCAATGTCTCAAAGAATATTTTTGAATCTTCTAATGCATCTTTTATTTGTTTTATTGTTGGTAATGGTTTTAGTTTGTTAGTTTTATTATCGTTAATTTCCTCAAATGGCTTTTTGTCAAAGATTCTTATTTTTCCATAAAATATTGTTCCTCTTGGGATTGCCTCTGATGTGAATAACGCTCCTTCTTTTGCTGTTCCTGTAATTGGATCTATTGAAACAGAAGTTCTAACCTCTAAGTTTGAGTTGATTATTTGAGAAATTAGGTTGTCTGGAACGATTATTATATCATTTTCATCAATTCCAAAGTTTTGTATTTTGCCTAAATTGATTTTTATGCCATCAACTTTATAAGGCAAATACAGCCAACCTAAATTTATATGCCCTTTTTTCTTATCATCTTCTATTTCTTTTTCTATTTCTTTAAGTGCAAAAACAACATTTTTTTCTTCGTCAAAATCTCCATTTAATAAACCAGCTTCTTTTAAAATTCTTTTAGAAGTTATCCACTTAACCCCAAATCTTGTATAAACTGGGAAGAATAAGATATTTAAATCGGAGAAATAAATCAATCCTTGCCATGATACATCTTTTTTAGAGAAACCAAATGCTTTACAAACAATACATCTTCCACAATGTCCGGTTTTTTCATCCTTTGCACTTTCATAATCAATATTTGGTAAATCATCTTGTCCAGCACATTTTATTCCAGCATATCTGTTTCCTTCGAATAAAACCCAATCTTTATCTTCATTATTTTCCAATTCAAATAATTCTTCAATCTTTTTCTCCTTTCTTTTGCTCTTATCAACTCTATAATCATCTTTAAAATATCCCTGCAATTTCAAAGCCACATAATATCTCCAAGTTCCAGCCAAACTTGACCCTGGAATTTTTGGGATTTTTGTTATTGGGTCTCTTACAATAGTGTTATCAACCCTCCCAATTGTATAACCTCCAGTTCCAATATATATTGGGTCTGTCGCTACTGCATAAACGTTTATTTCATTTACAAAATTATTATTTGTCATACTACCACCCATTAGCACATTTTTAATATAATCTTCTGGTATTCCATGCTCCTTAGCATCTTTTACACAAGTTAACGTATTCTTTTGTAGGTTTTCAATAGGCTCTCCCTCTCTGAAATAAACATAAGCTTTAATCTCTATATTCTTATTTACACAGAAAACCGTTATTTCTTTTCTACCATAAGTTATAGGGTATCCTTCCTGTCTATCTAAAGCTTTTAAGTCATCTTCGGAGATTTCATATATAACACCCCCACACAATTTCTCCATTTTTTTGGTATTATGTTGGCTACAGCACCTTCCCAACCTCTGGAATAACCATCATAAACAAACTTATAATCTTTGATATAACCAATATCTACAAATTTTGGATTTTTTCAGTTCTCTTTTATCCTTTCTTCACTCATATTTGAACCATAGACAAAATAATACATGACTATCCCCCACTTATACAGCTTTTAATCCCTTATGCCAGAATTCAAACATATCTATGAACATTAGCATCTTTTTCCTATCTATTTTATTTATTAGCTCATTTCTGAATTTTTCTAAGTCTTTATCCTCTAAACTAATATCAAATATCACACATAATTTCTCAATTACCTCTTTGTTGGATTTTTTGTTCAATTCTAAGACATTTATGAAACTTGTATCTAAGAATTGGCTTATTGAGTCATCATATTTATTGTCCCAATCTTCTAAGCATTTATAAATTATATTAACCAATTTTTGAAGTTTTGAAGGTTTATTTTCAAAGATTTCTTTGAATTTAATAAATTTCTTCCAATCTTCTAAAGTGTATGGTCTGTTAGATTTTAATGGTAGGACTCTCTTTCCTCTGTAGTATTCAATATCATTCCTTCTAACATTTGAATCTAAAATCTCAAAATCGAAGGTGTTTGGATAGATGTAGAATGTTGGATTATCTTTTCCATTCGTTGTAGTAATCCATTTTAAGCTGTTTTCATCTGGTTTTAGATAGAATTGGTATGTTTCATTATCTCCTCCCCATTCATAGAGAGAGTAATATTCTTCAGTGTTATTTGCTAATTCTTCTCCCCTAACATATTTAGAATAAAGCTCTTTCTGTATTGATTTTAATGACTTTCCATCAATTTTTGTTTTAATATCTTCTAAACTATATAAATCCCTTCTAATTTTTCTTAAAGCCTTTATTCCAATGTATAATGGACTTTTATAATGTTGGATGATTATTCCAATATGCAATGGCAGTTTTCCATAAATCCATTTGAAGTTTTTATTGCATTTCTCTTGAATCTTTTCAATTAGTTTTGGAACGTATTCTGCTGGGATTATGAACTGCCATGAAATTGGTGTTGGCTTAATAATTGAGAAATATGGTCTGTATTCTAACAAATCAATTTTATTTTCATCCAATTCAATTTCTATATTATCTCCTTCGTTTTCTAAACTTTCTAATTTAATTTTCCTTAAGTTAAGTTTTTTAATTAGTTTCTTTTTGTCATTTAATATTTTACTCAATTCTTTAAGATTTTCTTCTTTTTCTTTGTTATTTAGTAGTTTTTTGACTTCATTATTTCCAATAACTTTTAAAAACTGCTCAATGGATGTAATTAAATACAGCTTATCCCCAGCTTTCCAGAAACAGAGGTTTCTATACCTATATTCTCCATTTGGTTTTTCATTTTCATCTAATTGGATAACAATTCTTTTTCTTCTCCATTCTGGAATTTCTAATAAATCAATTAATCCTCTTTCTACATCTTCAAAGAATTCCTTTGTAGTTTCCCAAATTCTTCTTAATCTTGCCGGTGAAGGATTTTTTCTTAAAAGGAATTGTAAGATTAATCTTGATAGGAATTCAATATCTTTATCTGTTAGTTTGTCCCAATAGATAATTCTTTTATCAAAATCTATTTTTTCTTTTTTAGGTTCATTTTTCTCTTCATCCCAATCTTTTAATGATTTGTAAATAAATTTTTCCCATTTGTCCCCAATAGAACGTTCTAATAGAGTATTTTGAATCTGTAAGATAAGATAATTAATAGTAAAAATTTTATATAAATGTTCTTTAATTCCATCTTTTGTGTCATATTCATCAATTTTCTCACATTTTCCTCTCTTTTTATTCTTAATTATGCATTTTGTATTCTTATCATAAAATTTAAAATGTTCTATCCACTCTTCATTTTTTAACAATCTTTTTACCATACCTCTATACTTTGGTTTAACATTTTCTATGTTTTTATAATCTTTTAAGGCATTAAAAGATTCATTAAAAGGTTTTTGTATTGCTTCAACGTCAAATAGTGATAAAAATTCTTTTATTTCCCTTATTTCATCATCATTAAGACTCAATCCCCTGACTTCTTCTACTAATACAGATTTTTTAATTAAATTTATTAAGTTCTTAGTGATTCTCCTATACTTAATGAAATCTTCCTCTCTAACAAGCAAACTATTCAACAAATGCCCATTCAACCAATCTTTCAACTCAAATTTCAAAGTAATTAAAGCAATTTTTCCATTTTCATCTTGTAGTTCATCAATCCAGATTGTTTCATCTCTTAGATTTTCAATCCAGGTAGTAATTCTCCCTTCTCTTCTCTTATAACAAACATCACACATTGGAATTTCATCTCTTTCTCTATCTTTTGAAACAAATCTTTCACCACAAACTTGACAAATCCCAATTTTTTCTTTAAAATCGTTCTCTTTAATCTGTCTTTTTAAAGAATAGTCTGCTTTTAAGAAGTTTTCTTTTGCTTTTTCAATTAAATATCCTAAGTTCATTAAACCTCTTGAGGGTTTTGTCAAAATGATTGTTGGGTAAACTTCATCATCAAATTCATGTTTAAAAATCGTTAAAATTTGGCATTTCAACCATCCAAGATTTTTATTCAATTCATATAAGTTTTTATCAATCTCTTTTCCAATAACACATTCTGGAACTAAGAAATAGATTCCGGTTTCATCTCTATAGATTTCGTTACCTAATGCCCATTTAACTTCAATTAAATCTTTTATTTGTTTATCAACTTCTCTTGTTGCTTCTCTATACCACTGAATATGTGCAACTTTTAATCCCTTTTCTGCCAAACCTAATTTGTCATATTGGATTCCCAAGATTGACCATTTAATATTCCTATAATCAAATTCAGATAAATCCTTAAGTTTTGAATTATCTAAAAATAGTCCAGCTAATGATGCTTTAAACATCGTTGTAGCCATGTATGCCTGATCATATAAAGACGTGTCATTTACTGGAAAACGGCTATCTGACGGTATAAATCCATATAACAATCTAATTAAGGCATAAACTTTTCTTCTGATTTTTGATACATCACAAGTTTTTAAGTTAGATAAGATTTGCTGTAGGTTGTCCCCATTTTCTAATTCATCAAAGTAACTATCATTTTCTAAATCCAATATTTTTTTAATCTCATCTTTATAATCGAAAACATTATGTCTTGAAATATAGTCTCTCAAATCATCTAATTGCTTTTCATTTACTAATCTTTTTAAACTTCCAAAGGAATTTGCTAAGTAAGGTTGGTTTCCCTTTATGTGATTTCCCTCTTTAGGAGATCCTTTTTCAATCCCAGAATTTAGACCTTCTGAAGATCCATACAACACTTGTAAAATTTTTTTTAGGATTTTCTTTTAAATTAATTCCTCTCCAATTTCTCCAATTTTCATTAATAAAATCATTTAAAGCATCTACTTCATCTATTACATTTCCATCCTTATCTTTTATGTTTAATCCATCAATATTTATTTTTAAATCATTAAAAAATGCACTTAATAAATTTTTTATTTCATCTTTTTCATTAGAATATTTTGGTGTTATTCCTTTAAAATATTCGCTATTAATAGATTGCCACCAACTTACAAAAGTTTTATCTAAAAGTGTGAATAAACTAACAATCTCAGCCTTCAAAATTTCATCCGTGTATCTTAATAAGTTATTTACATCTACTGACATCCCCTCCACCCTTCTAATTCTCCATTTTCTATTTTTATATTGCCATTAAGACAATAAATTTTTTCTTTTATTTTAAAAGTCCCCCACCCCAGTTTTGTCTTTGCCCCAACACCTAAATCAGCAACTTTTTCAATACAATTGCATAAGAATTCCAAATCTTTTTTAACCTCTTTCCTTAATTCATCATTTTTCTTCAAAATTCCATCAAAAGGAACATAAACAATTTGCAAAATTCCCTCTGATCCTTTTGGAACTACTTCATAATGAATTGGATTTATTCCAGCCCTTGTTTTTCTACTATGTGGATTTATAACTTCTAAACTTAACCTATCAAAGTATGTTGGATAGAATATAGCCCTCCCTTTCTTTACTTCATAATATTTCTTTTCATTCTTTTTATCATTAAATATATTTTTAAAATTTAAGTCAAAATGTTCTTCAATAATGTTCTTCCAGTCCTGCTCTATCTTATCAAATTCTATAACAACATTCAAGTTAAATATTAAGTATTTAACTAAAGATTTCTTCAATTCATCTTTGTTTTCTTTTTTCATGAGGTTTATTAACTCTCTAAACTCTTCATTTCCAGTTCCAAAGATTCTTAAATAACTAAAAACATAATCCCAAAATTCTTTTTTGCCTATATTTTCTTTAATTATCTCTCTTCCAGCATTTGCTATTACTCCTTTCCACCTACCCCTCCTAATCATTGGAACTTTAAAAACTTTCTCTTTCAATATTGGATTTTGGATTAAGTAGAATTCCTCATCATCTCTTGAGAAATATGGTTGTTTTAATTTAAACTTAACCCAAATTCCAAATGAATATGGAATGTGTTGATCTATCAAATTTTTTAATTTATTTTCTAAGTTATTTTCGTTAATAATTCCAGAATATTTTTGTGCTTTTTTAAAATCTCCTATTTTATATATTTTATATTTTTTACCCTTAAATTTTTTCAATTTTTCATTTTTATTAAATAAACCAAATTTTAAAGTGTAATAGTTTTTTTCATAGTTCTGAACGTTGTTTTCAAAGTTCTTTTTATTGTGAATATAGTATGTCAAACTTTCATAATAGATTTCAGTTTGATTCTCTGGCATTTTTACCACCTTTTATATTTAAAATTCCAGCAATTGAAATAAAACCTCCTTTTAATTTTCCATTATCTTTGTCTTCATAAATATATGGCAAAATCTTTGATCCTTCCGTTGGATTGTTATGTCCAAAAAGTTGATGTCTTTCATTTTCATTTCCATCATTTTCTTTATGTTCTTTTCTTTTTTGTGCCTTGATTTTTATTAGTTCTTTAATAATGTCTTTAAAATTGTTTTCATTGATATTATTCTTTAAAACAAAAATTTTATCCTCTTTATTAAGCAACTTATCAAAATTATTTACTTCCTCAATTAATTCGATATATTGTAAAGTTTTTATTGTGTTTGTTTCATCTTTTTTGCCTAATGCAAAATTAGAAAAATCAAATACTTTTTTCTTTTCCCAATCTTTTACTTCTTTCCAATTATTTTCGTTCTTTATTTCAATACCCCTAACTTTTACTCTACCATATCCAATATTCCATTTTCCTCCCAAACAACCATATTCATCAATAAAATTCAACAAAGGGATTAATATATCATCTTTTATTACTTCATCAGTTTCAAAAATTACTTCAAACTTTCCATAAAAATATGGATGTGGAAAATACCAGACTGACCAATCTTTTTTGAAATTATTGTTATCTCCATGGTATTTTTCTTTAATAAACTGATAATAATCATTTTTTGTTCGCCATTCTATTATATTTTTGTCATCATCATTGTCTTTTTTAATTCCAATAGCATATGGTATATTTAGTTTATTTCCAAAACAATAATCTTCTATTGATTCAATTTTCTTTATTCTAATTCTTCCTCTCCAACCAGTGCATCCAAAAATTCTTGAAGGTAAAGATATTTCCATGTCCTTTAAAATTTTATCTATCGCTTTTTCTAAATCCATTTTACTTTTAATTTTATCTTTTAGCTCTTTAAACTTTTTATAATCCAAAGTTTCACTTGGTTTTCCATTCTCGTCAAAATACTCATTATCAATAATTCCATTAAAATAACACAAAACTTCGAACCAAAATCTCAAACTTCCCAAGATAGATGAAGGTCTTATCTCCATGCATTGCCCCCACGCATTACCATTCCATAGTGGAGTTAATGTTTCAAACTTAACTTTTAGTTCTACTTTATCCATATTATTCACCAATATACTCAGTTACTTCTATTTTGAAGTTTTAGAATATAGCTTTTTAAAAAAATTAAAAAAATAAATAAAATAAGCCATCTATCCAATGTATCTTAAATCTTCCTCACTTGGTGGTTTTGCTTGGGCAGCTTTCAACATTTCTTCTTCAAACTTCTTAATCTTTTCAATAAACTGCTCCATGCCCTTAGCTCTCTTCTCCAACTCTTCCATATTAATCTCTATATTTTCAAGTTTGCAGAACTTTTCTAAAACTGCTTTAGCAGCATTTGGGTCTATTAGGTATCCAGGAGTTTCTCCCATTAAGCAGATTCCAGGAATTCCATTTAAATCAGCAAACATTAGCATTAATCCAGCGGCTCCAACAATCCCTCCCCCATCTGTTCTGAATAAAATATTATGCTCTTTAAGTTTTTCAGCAAGCTCTGGAGATGTTGTAGCACCATAAACTTTAATCTCTTCACTCAATTTCCCAATACCAAATCCACCTAAGGTGTAGACAAACCTTGCCCCATACTCAATACCTATTTTAACAATCTCCTCAGCTAAATGATACTGACCGACTGGAGATAACGCCTGAGTGTTTCCTAAAACAACAATCATTGGCTTTGGCTCCTCTATTTTATAAAATTCAGCACACATGTATTCTATAGTTCCGTCATCCTTAACTAAAACTTGAGGTGGAAAATCATAGCAAAAGAGCTCTAAAAACTTTTCCCCATTAAATTCATGGACTATGTGTTCAGCAGCTAACCTCCCAACGTGTCCAATTCCTGGAAGCCCTTCAATTAACAAAGCATTTTCTAATGGCTCTATGTCCTTTATTTTTCTTGTAATGATTTTAACCATAAGTTATCACCTTAATAATTTATTATCTTTAGAGTTTTTTATATGTTTTTGCAAACTCTCTTATAAACTTTATTTCATCCATTCCAATATTTAATTTTTCTCTAATTGTTCTTGCCAACTTACCTTCTCCAAACAATAAAGCAACAGCTCCAGTAAAGTTTCTCGTAGTTTTCTTTTCTTTTGCCTTATCAAAATCAATAATATAGGTTTTTTTATCAGTTACTAAAAAATGCCGTCCACCCTGTATTTCCTTATGCTCAATCCCAAGCATATCGAGCTTTAGAGTAATTTTTAGTATATCTTCAACTACTTTTAATAACCTATTTTTATCCAATTTTTCAACCGCTGATTTTAACTCCTCCCCATCTATAAACTCCATAATTAAATAATCTCTGCCATATTTATAAACCTTTGGAGCTATATTATAGTTTTCTAAATATTTTAAAATCTTAGCTTCATTCTCTATTGTATTTTTTGGACTATCTGTTCTTGGAATTTTTATAGCAACCTCTTTATTGTTATAAATTCCTTTTAATACAACACCCCTATGTCCTTTTCCCAAAACATCTATAATTTCAACTCCTTTATTTTCCAATTTGTTTATTACCTCTTTATTCAAAATATTTTCTGGAATTTTTTTTAATATTTCTTTTTTAATTGCCAATCACCCCGCAAAATATTTAACTATCCCATAAATGGCATATAATAAGCACAACAACAGAGCAAAGTGTGGAATCCCTATTATAGCCAAAATTAATGATACTGCAAATATGAAGATAAATATACCCTTAGGATATTTTGGATATCTTATATCACTAATCATCAAAAGTCCTATTAATACAGCTAATATTGAATTTATTAGATAATTGTCAATTAACTGGCAGAATCCAGCTAATAATAAAGCTCCTGCAGGTATTGGTAAGCCAATAAAGCCCTTAACGTTTAAAATTCCAAATCTTGCCAACCTTAAAGCCCCACAAAGACAAAATATTATCGCAGATATTAAAGCTAAGGTTGATTCAAAGTTGTTATATAACAAATAAGCGGGAGCTACGCCAAAGCTAACGACATCTGAAATACTATCCAACTCAGCTCCAAAGTCAGATACAGTCCCTGTTTTCCTTGCAACATAGCCATCTAAAGAGTCAAAGACTATCGATAGATAAATTAAGGAAAAGTTGTTTAACAATATTGCCAAAAGCCCAGTAATAATATTCAACATCGTTACATAATCTGATATTGTGAGTATTTTCCTAATGCTAAACATTCTCTCCCTTTGTTTTTGTTTTTAATATTTTTGCATTTAAGTTATATAAATTGAGTAAAATATTTTTAGATGTTATCAAATATTTATAGAGGAGATCATAATAAAGCTTTTTATTACTTTTATTCTTTTTATTTCGATATCAAATTAAAAATTTATTACAAAGGTGGAATTGATGGAATTAACACCATGGGAAACTCCTGCAGTTATTGATTATAAGAAAACAATGGAACAGTTTGGAGTTAAGCCTATTGCTGATGTATTAGGAGATTTAAAAGATGAGCATCATTTCTTTAGGAGGAATATTATATTGGGGCATAGGGATTTTGAGAGAATAGTTGATGCAATAAAAAATAATAAGGAGTTTGCAGTTGTTAGCGGAATGATGCCTTCCGGTAAAATGCACTTTGGGCATAAGATGGTTGTTGATTTATTGAAGTTTTATCAGAAATACACAGATAATATAAATATTCCAATAGCTGATTTAGAAGCTTATTGGGCAAGAAACATGGATTTTAAGAAAACAGAGGAGTTGGCTTTGAATGAGTATATAACAAACTACATAGCCCTTGGTTTAGACCCAGAAAAAATTAACGTCTATTTGCAATCAAAATATCAAAAAGTTAAGGATTTAGCTTTAATATTGTCTAAAAGAACCAATTGGAGTGAAATGAGGGCAATATATGGATTTAAAGGAGAAACAAACATTGGGCATGTCTTAGCCCCAATAGTTCAAGTTGCAGATATTTTGCATCCTCAACTCGATGAAAATTTAAATCCAGAGCCAAAACCAGTAGTTGTTCCTGTTGGAATTGACCAAGACCCTCATATAAGACTAACAAGGGATATCGCAAATAGGGCTAAGGAATTTAAGTTCATCCCTCCATCTTCAACATACCACAGATTTATGACTGGATTATTAGGAGGAAAGATGAGCTCTTCAAAGCCAGAGACTGCAATATTTTTAACTGATGATGAAAAAACAGTTAAAAAGAAGATATTTTCAGCTAAGACAGGAGGAAGAGAAACTTTAGAGGAGCATAAAAAATATGGAGGAGTTCCAGAGGAATGTGTAGTTTATGAACTGTTTTTATACCACCTAATTATGGATGATAAGGAGTTGTCTGAAATATATCAAAAGTGTAAAAAAGGAGAGCTAACCTGTGGTAAATGTAAAAAAATGGCTTATGAGATGGTTGCAGAGTTTTTGAGAGATTTGAAGGAAAAGAGGGAGCAAGCAAAAGAAATTGCTGTAAAAATATTGAAAGGAAAATATTAAATCATAATTTACTTTTAAATTAAATTTTTATTTGCCATAATATTTTTATTTTTGGTGATGTTATGGACATTATAACATTAACTACCGATTTTGGTACTACAGAAGGATACGTTGGGGCGATGAAAGGCAGAATCTTAGATATATTAAAAAAACACAATAAAACTGCAAAGATTGTTGATATATGCCATGAAATAAGGGCATTTAATATATACCATGGAGCTTATGTTTTATTAACCGCCATTCCTTATTTTCCTCCATCAGTTCATGTTGCAGTTATAGACCCTACAGTTGGTAGTGAAAGAAATTCAATAGTTGTTGAAACAAAGAATGGGCATTATTTAGTTGGACCAGATAATGGGTTATTTACCTATGTAGTTGAAAAATTGGAGATAAAGAGGGTTATTAAAATTGATGAAAGTAAATATATTCCATCTTCAACATTTCATGGAAGGGATGTTTATGCAGTTGTAGGGGCTGAGATTTTAATTAATAACGGCTATGATGGGGAGGAGTTAGATGATATTGTTAAATTAGATACTGAAAAAAAGAGAGTTATACATATAGATAGATTTGGGAATGTTATAACAAACATTAGAGCTGAAGAAGTTGATTTTAATCTCTATGATGAAATTTTAATAAAAATAAAAACAAAAAAAGGAGAAAAAATTATTAAATGCAAATTTGTTAAATCGTATTATGAAGAAAAAGATGAATTCATATGCCTAATAAACAGTGAAGGATTTTTGGAGATATCTAAGTTTATGGACAATGCCTCAAAATTGTTAGATGTTGATTATTTAGATGAAATTGAAATATTAAAATAAAAAATAATATAAAGACTTATGGACTACTTTTTATATACAACTTACCAAAGTAGTAAGCATAGACCAGCTGTAAATAGAAGCCTAATATCGCTCCAATAATCCAACCTATTATTGGAACAGTTGCAATGACTCCAATTATTAAATATATAATCAATATTACGATGTAGCAGATAAGATATTCACCAAACACTGATTTTATTCTGTTGATTATTTCACCAAATTCAAATGCCGCTCCAAAACTATCCTTAGCTACGTAGTTTGCAAGAGCCATTGGTATCATAAATCCAAATATCACTATCAATATAAATACAATTAACATTCCTAATAAATTAACAACTTTGCTTCTCATAGCTATAAATACTGCCATAAGTATCAATGGAATAATTAAATATATAATAGCTATTATAGCCCCCACTAAACCTTTTACAAATTTTGATCCAAAGTTTTCCCATTCTGGAAGGGTTTCTTTATTCCACATAACTAACTTCATCGTCTCCAAGGCATAACCAAAGCTTATAAAATTTACGATTGGGATTATATTAAATATCCCCCCAATAAGAAGTTTTGAAGCCCATTTTTCATCATTTGTGGGAAATTTTAATCCTTCTGAAATATCCATTTTTTCACCTTTAACACTCTACAATATATAGCTTAATTTTAATATTTATATAATTTATGTTTTGAGGTGAGATTTATGAAAATTAGAGGTATCTGTTATAGATGCGGGGCTGAAGATGAGCTTATAGATGGACTCTGTCCAGTTTGCTATGCCCAAGAGCATCCATTAATTGAAGTTCCAGATAGAGTTGAGGTTGAGGTCTGCCATATGTGTGGTTCTTACAAAAGAAAGATATGGCAAACACCTAAAAGCGAGGAAGCTTTTGAGATATTGAATGAAATTGCCTACTACGCTACAAAAGATGCCATTAAAAAGAAAAGTGTTATGGTTGATGTTGAAATTTATCCCAAAATTACACAACTTCCTGGAGGGAAGAGAAGTAAGTTAATAATTCCAGTACATATTATAGCTAAAGGTAGATTGCCTGGAGAGAAGGAGGATAGAGTTTATGAGAAAGATATAGAAGTGCATTTAAAGATGGTTCAATGTCCAAGATGTTCAAGATTCATGTCTAACTATTATGAAGCTACTTTACAAGTTAGAGCTATGAATAGATATTTAACTGAAGAGGAGAGGGAAGAAATAGATAACTTTGTTAGAGAAGAGTTGGCTAAAAGATTGAAGAAAGATAGAATGGCGTTTGTATCAAAATTTATTCCTCAAAAAGAGGGGTTGGATTATCAACTTGGTTCAGTTGGGGCGGCAAGGAATGTAGCCCAAAAAATTAAAGAAAGATATGGAGGAAAGATTACAGAAACAGCCACGTTAGTTGGTGTAGATAGGGACAGTGGGAAGGAACTTTATAGAGTTACAGTCTCTGTAAGAATTCCAGAGTATAAAGTTGGGGATGTTGTAGAGTATAAAGATAAGTATTATTTAGTTACCGCAATAACTGAAAATAAGGTTTACATGAAATCCATAGATCATAATAGAGAAAAAATTGGATTGCCTTGGCATGTAGCAGAGAAAGAGACCAGAATGGAAAAAAAGAAAGATGAGCTGGATACGGCAACAGTTATAGCAACAACACCAAATATCATGGTTATGGACGATAAGAGCTATGAAGTTTATGAATTCGACAATGTTGGAGATGTGGAAGTTAAAGAAGGGGATAAAGTTAAGATATTTAAAAAAGAAGGAGTTTCTTATTTGGTAAATAAAGTTGAAGAAGATAAGTAAGTTTGGTGATAGATTGATTAAATTAGAGATAGATAAAAGGGCATACAACTCAATAAAAAATTTTTCAAGATTGGTTTATACAAAAGCCATAAAAAATAAAGAAGATTTGCCAAAAAAAGAAGAAATCGTCAATCTAACTTATAATGGAAAATTTGTTGCTAAAGCTTTGTATAATCCAAAATCAGTAATCTTAAAAATTTTAACTACTGAAGATGAGGAAATTGATTATGATTTTTTCTATAAAAGGATATATAATGCAAAATTTTATAGAGAGGATATTTTAGGGTATAAAGACACTTATAGATGGATTTACGCTGAAGGGGATGAACTGCCAACAATAATATTTGATAAATACAACGAGCTTGGAGCTATGCAGTTGATGTCAAAGCTCATTGAAAAAGAATACTTAGAGGATATAGTTGATATTTTATTTGATTTATCTGATTTAGAAACAATATACGTGAAGAGAGGTAAGAAAGGAGAAAGAATTAGAGATAAAATTTTTGGAAATAAGGAAAAATTTGAGACCGTTATTAAAGAAGGAAATGCAAAATTTAAAGTAAATGTCAAAGGGCATAAAACCGGATTTTTCTTAGATCAGAGGGAGAATAGGTTGGAGCTTGAGAGGTTTGTAAAAGAGGGGGATAGGGTTTTAGACATCTGCTGTTATACTGGGGGGTTTTCAGTTCATGCGGCAATAAGGGGAGCTGAGGTTGTAGGTGTTGACTTATCAAAAAAAGCATTAAAAACTGCAGAGGAAAACATGGAGCTGAATAATATTCCAAAAGATAAGTATGAGTTTATCGAAGGGAATGCCTTTGAAGTTATGAAAGAGTTTATAGAAGATGGAGAAAAATTTGACGTTGTAGTTCTAGATCCCCCAGCATTTACACAAACTGAAGAAGATATAAAAAATGCTTTGAGGGCTTATGCCTCTCTAAATTATTTGGGAATAAAATTAGCTAAAAGAATATTTGTCACTTGCTCTTGCTCTCATCATGTAGATAAAGAAATGTTTAAAAGAACAGTTATATCCTCTGCCTTTAGAGCAAAAAAAGAGTTAATTATGATTGATTATAAAGGACAAGCTCCAGACCATCCAATATCTATAGGAAATAAAAATCTCGAATATTTAAAATGTATTTTCTTTTATGTTAAAGGTTAAAATCTAAAAATGTTACATATTGATTAACTTAACTACGAGCAAATCTCTTTTTTTATTATCTTTGATTTTATTATCATTCTCTAAATTTATTAATCAAAGTAGTGATATATAAATATTGTTTATAAGTATAATAACATTGTTGAAGCGAAGAAGAATGATATCGATAAAAATGAATTGGTAAATGTTATTGAAGTTGATAAGGCATGGAGGACATTAATGAGCCAAAACTTGAAAGGATCAGTTGATATAGGTAATAAAACTCCTAAATACTACTATTTACATTAATAATTTTATATAATATAATAAGTGAAATACTCTCGCCTCATCCTGGATACATACTAATGAATCTGTCGAAAAACCTCATCCCGACCTTTGATTGGAGGAAATATACTACATTAGATCCAGTAATGAAGTTAAAAAACTTCACATCTAAGCAGATAAGTAGAATGCTTCAGAAAGCTTACTTATCATTCTACTTACGTCCAACGTATTTAATTAAAGATTTAATATTAAGGAGGGGGTTTATATTTAGAAGAGCTATTCCAAGAGTATTAGATTTTCTAAAAGTGAAAATATCTGATTTACAGTAAAAACACCATCTCAAAGCTGAAAAGTGCAAGTTCATAATATGGAAATAATATTAATTTTTAGGGGTCTGTCCAACATGGGCATTTATAAACGAACATCAATGTTGGACTTGGAAATTCTCAACCTCAATTTCCTCTGGGGCTCATCGGGAGCAAGTCATTGGCTTCTACCCAGTTGATGAGTTTATCTTCCCTGCATTCTTAAATCTCATTAATATTTCAAAATTTATTTATGAAAAATTAAACTGTTTCAAACGGTGATAATTATGGTAAGGATTGTGTTAAGCACTGATGAAACATTAACAAGCACTTATCATAATGTTCCATTGTTAGATTTTCTTGGTTGTGCTCCTGTGGATAATTTGCCAGGATGGGTTTTTAAAATTCTTGATTCTCAAATTCCAGATAGAAATGGAATTCTAACTATAGCACCCTATGGATTGAGAAAGATTGAAGCTGCATTACTTACTCAGGGATTTAAAAGGGAAGAAGTTGTAGTAGCTCACCCAAGGAAAATAGAGAAGTTTATAGATAAAAACACAACAATTGTATCACTCTACGAGATGGATCCTTTAGGTTTAGGTCCAGTAAGCATGATGTTTACAAATGGTGGAAGGTGGAAAAACTACACAAGCGTCAAGTTTAAAGAACTTGTTGAGAAAATAAATACTATTAGAGAAAAGAAGGGTTACAAGTTTAAACTTGTTGTTGGTGGTCCAGGGGCATGGCAGATTGATTTTAGAAAAGAAGAAAAGGAAAAACTAAAAATTGACCATGTAATTATTGGAGAAGGAGATCATGTTGCTGCTGATATTTTCAGGAGTATAGAAAGTGGTGATGCTGATGAGACAATAATTATAAAAACCTTACCAAAAGTTGAAGAAATTCCGACCATAGTAAAACCCTCATATAAAGGTCTCGTTGAAGTGATGCGTGGTTGTGGTAGAGGATGTCGTTTTTGTGATCCCAATTTAAGAGTTGCTCGTTATATTCCTATTGAAAAGATTGAAGAAGAGATAAAAGTTAATATTAATGCGGGCATAAATCGTGCATGGCTTCATAGTGAAGATGTATTTTTATATAAGGTTGAAGATAAGAAGAACTTATATCCAAATGCCGAAGCTGTGATAGAACTCTTTGAGAAAGCCACTAAATATACAAAAAACGTTAATCCAACTCATGGCAGTGTTGCTGGAGCTTTGGCAAATCCTGGGATGATCGAGAAAATTTCAAGAACTGTCGGAGCAGGTAAGAAGCACTGGATTGGAATCCAAGTAGGTTTTGAGACCGCCTCACCCAAGCTTATGGAGAAGTATATGAACAACAAAATGAAACCATTCTCGCCAGAAGAATGGCCATGGGTTATGTTAAACGGCACCTATGTCCTTAACAAGAATTACTGGTTCCCAGCTTACACAACTATCTTAGGCCTCCCTGAAGAGAGTGAAGAAGATGAGATAATGACCACCCAGCTAATCCTCACAATGGAGAAAGAGCTTGAAGAGAAACTTGGTAATAGGGCACACTTTACAGTAACACCTTTAGCATTTGTCCCAATGGGTTTGCTTAGAGATAAGGAGTTTTTTGATGTTGAGGAAATGATGACTGAAGGCAGGTTTTTACATCTATATTATGCCTGGAGGCATCTCTATAAAGAAGTGATTAGGGGATTGCCTATGGTTATGAGGGGGAATTTATTCTTGCTCCCGTTTTATCCATTGGCAAGACTTGGAGCTCGTTTGGTTGTTGAACATATAAGAAAGTGGGGAATTAAGCTCGGATTTAATCCAGATAAAAAGCTCGAGCCTTTGGATGTTAAAATTGATGTGGATGAACATAAATGGCATTCCAATCCATCATTAATTGAAGAATATTAAAAATGAAAATCAGATATTGAAAATTGTTTAGGTGAAAGATTAGAATGAATATTGAGTAGTGGATTGGATGAGATTGCCTTTGATATTATAAATTCAGATTACAGATTAGTTGGAAGGTTGTAAAAAATAGAACATTAAATAATTCTTTCTTTTCAATTCTTTTAAAAATTTAAAATTTTAAAAATTAACAAATTTAAATCTTTTTTGCATAATCTATCATTCCTTTAAACATTTTCAACCCATCATCTGAGCCGAGTATCTTTTCACTAGCTCTCTCAGGGTGTGGCATTAATAAAACGCAGTTTTGATTTTCATTGCAAACTCCTGCTATATTGTCTATAGAGCCGTTAGGATTTGCTTCCTCTGTTGTTTCTCCAGTTTCATCACAATATTTGAAAACAATCATGTCATTTTTATACATGTAATCTAATGTTTCATCGTCTGCGTAAAATCTACCCTCAGCGTGGGCAATTGGTATTCTCAAAACTTCTCCTTTTTTATAGTATTGGGTGAAAGGTGTTTTGTTATTTTCAACTCTAATATAGACCCATTTACAAATAAATCTTGCATTTAAGTTGTTTGTTAATGTACCTTTTGAAAATCCTGCCTCTAAACCAATCTGAGCTCCATTACATATTCCTAAAACTGGCTTTCCTTCTTCAACCATCTTTTTTAAACCTTTTATTATTGGAGTTCTGGCACTTATTGCTCCAGCTCTTAAATAATCTCCGTAAGAGAATCCTCCTGGAATTACCGCTCCTTTATATGCATCTAAATTTTCCTGAGTAAAGAAAACAAGTTCTGGTTCCCCGCCAGCTAATTTAACTGCATGACATACATCTAAATCACAATTCGTCCCCAAAAATTTTGCTACTGCTATTTTCATATTAATCCCTTTTCCTTTACTCTAATTCAGATGTTATTACGTTTAGCATCTCTTTAACCAATATTGGCATTTTATCAGTTCTTTCACTAAGCTCCATGATTTTTCTCTTTAATCTTTCATCATCGCACATCTTAATGTCTCTTGCTTTAATCGTCTTTCTTCCATCTTTTCTTGCATTTTGTTCTGCAACTTCAGTAGTTATTTTTATAATTTCTTCAAGCATGTTGCAGAGTTCATCAACAGCCTCAGCAGAGATGTTAAAATCTGTGTATTGTTTCATTAGTCTTTTTACTGTAGCTTTTGGTAACATAATATACCTCCAAAAAATTTTTAGATAAAATAATTAAGTTAAATTATATATTATTTCTCCTCTAAATTCACTACTCCAACCCTAATTAATGGAATCAATGGAACTCCTTCAATCTCATCTAATCCACTTTTATCAATCAAAACAACGACCAATTTTGGGCTGCAGATTTCTTTTAGTTGGTTTATGCATTCTTTTAGTGTACTACCCCTCGTAACAACGTCATCTATAATAACAGCCCTCTTGTAATTTACTGAAGAAAAGTTTTGTGATATTGAACCCGTTATCTTTTTACCTTCTTCAGATATATGTTTCTTTGGTATGTAGATTGTTAGTTCTTTACCCAACTCAGATGCCACTAAAGTAGCTATAGGAACTCCACTTGTTGAAATTCCAACAACGGTGTCAAATTCAATATTCCTGCTTTTTAGAATATCAACTATTATTGAGCTTACGTATTTTAATCTATTTGCTGAACAGCCAATGTTTCTCCAATCAATAAATATATCCACATTTTTAAGTTTTGTTACTTCTTCTTCCTCTTTTAATAATTTCTCAGCATTTAAAACTAAATATCTTGCAGTATCCATTGACACATTTAACTCATCAGCAATCTCTCCAATTGTAAGCCCGTTATTCTTTAACTCCATGACTTTTTTTAATAATTCCTTATTCATAATCTCCCTCATTACAAAATAATTGTTATTAATTATTATAGCATTCCCAAATACTTATGCATTTGTATTGTTAGCATGACGTTATCTTTTAGATACTCTCCACACGCCTCCATAATTTCAAATAATTTTCTCTGAGAAGGAGATTTTATATCCCCATTAGGCGTTACTGGTTGAATGCATAAAGTTATATCCCCTATATCGCTCAAGTCCTTTGCTATTCTTTTTACATCCTCTATGTCTGTGTTTTCCATTATAACAACCTTTGCATAAACATCAGAATTTAAATTATATAGCTTTTTAATTGTTTCAAGCTCTTTTTTGTATAGTTTTTTGTATTCATTATCTTTTATAAACTCAAAATGCTCTTTCAGCTTTATATCGATAGATGCAATATCAAAATAAAATACTTTTTCTGGAAATAGACCATTACTTTCTAAAAAAGTTCTATACCCCTTATCTTTTAAAATTTCAGCGATTTCTTTTATTTTTTTGCTATAAAGTAATGGTTCTCCACCAGTAAAAGATACTGCGAACAAATCTGGAGTTCTCAATTTATCCACTGCATTTACCACATCTTCAACATCCATATTTTTTAAAGTTTCAAATTCCCCACTACCAGGAATTTTTTCAACTCTATTCAAATAGCTTTTACTCTCCTCATCACAATAAATACACTTCAACGGACAGCCAGCAAATCTCACAAATATGAATCTTCTTCCAATGTATTTTCCTTCACCCATTATTGAGCTAAAAATCTCCTTTATCATCTTTTTCCCTACTTAATTTTTTTAACTCATCCATGCTCTTAGCTACACAGAATTCACATAAGGAATATTCATTAAGCTGCTTATTTTTAACTGGGCAATAATAATCATTACCTTTTTTAATAATTTTTACATTTCCTGGAAACGTTAAATATTCTGGATGTAATGGCTTTTTAGCAATAAAAGCTAAATACGGGCAGAGAATTTTTGAGAGATTTATAAATCCCTCTTCATCTGAACTATAGTATTTTCTAAAGTTTTCGATTCTATTTAACATCTTGTTTAACTTTTTTTCGTCAATTTCTTCATCTTCAATCTCATCAACTTTTTTCTTTTTTATCTCATTAAATGTTTCAATTAAATATTTCATCATAGCCTCAACATAATGATTTTTATATTGTGGGGGGAGGTATTTAGCATCTTTTTCAATAAAGCTTCTAATCATCATTATATCATATATGCTAAAATTATCAAGCTCTTTTTTTAGATTTTTAAATAATTCTTTTGCCTTCATGTTTTCCCAATTAAAATACTCTCTCTATCATAAAGCATAGAACGGATACAATTAAAGCTCCAACAACCATTTTTATTCCAGAAACTACAACATTTTCTTTGGAAATCTTACCTATAAACACTCCCAATGTAAATAACTCCACTATAGTTATTGCTATAGCCACGTATAAAGCAGTTGATATATTAAAGAAGAAGAAAGGGATTACTGGAAGTGCTGAACCAAGGGCTGTTGATATCCCATCTATAAGCCCGCAAATCATCGTCTCTCTAATGGCTTTTTTGTAAATTATGGACTTCTTTAAATATCCATTCTTTTTTAATAAACTCTTCTCTTTTTGTATCCTTTCTCTTTCTAATGATGCCTTTTCAGCTGTAAAAGCTCCAAGTATGTTTGATAAACCGTTAGCTATTCCCCCTCCAAGTCCAGCGGCTATAATAACAGAAGCGTCTGCAGCTCCACTTGCCCCAATAACAACTCCAAGAGCTGATAAAGAACCGTCTATGAGACCTCTAACCATATACCTTATTCCAGATTCTCCATTTATGGTATTTATAAAAGATTTCAGACTACGCGGAATTTCCAACACATATCACCTCAGTTTATTTTAAGTTTAAAATATCCCTCAAATCTTGGCCTCTTAAAATTCTCTCCCTAATTTTTCTTTCTTTCTCCTTAATATTTTTAACATTCTCTATAACATATTGAAGCTCTTCCCTCTTTATCACTGCTACACCATTGCAGTCTCCTACAACTATATCCCCAGGATTTATTAAAACTCCACCACAGTTTATGGTAACATTTACATCCCCAACGTTTAAAGGTTTTCCTGCATTAGGGCAGAAATTTTTTGTAAATACTGGAAATTTTAAGGCTTTTATATCTTCAACATCCCTCACACACCCATCTATAACAATCCCTTTAACTCCTTTTATTTTAGCGTTTAATGAGGCTAAACCACCCCAAACTGCTGTTTCATACCTTTTTTCTCCAACAACTTCAACTACAATAAATTTATTTTTTGCTAAGCTTATACTCTTAACTACCGTTCCCCAATCGTCATAGCTTGTTTTTACAGTTACTGCTTCACCAAAAACAACTCCTTGGTTATCTAAAATCGGTTTAATACCTTTTAAAGGTTTAGCACCAGCATCACACAAATTAGGAACTGAAAAATTTTTTAAGATGTTCATAGTTTTCCCTACAATATTTTTATAATAGTTTCTTAGCAACTTCCTTAGCCCAATATGTTATAATAAAATCAGCTCCCGCCCTTTTTATACTTAACAACACTTCATAAATAACTTTCTCCCTATCCAGCCATCCATTTCTTGCCGCTGCTTCAACCATCGCATACTCTCCACTAACGCAGTAACCGCCAATAGGTATATTAAAAGTATCTTTAGCCATTCTTATTATATCTAAATATGGTAGAGCTGGCTTAACCAAAATTAAATCAGCCCCTTCCTCTATATCTAAGGCAATCTCTTTTAAAGCCTCTCTTGCATTTCCAATGTCCATTTGATAACTCTTCCTATCTCCAAACTTTGGCGAGCTTTCAGCCGCTTCTCTAAACGGCCCATAAAACGATGATGCATATTTTGCAGAATAACTCATTATAGCAACATCATCATAACCATTCTCTTCTAAAGCTTCCCTTATAGCTTTAACTCTTCCATCCATCATATCTGAAGGGGCGACGATATCAACCCCTGCCTCAGCATAAGATAAGGCTATCTTTGCCAATATTGGTAAAGTGGCATCATTTAAAATCTTCCCATCCTTAACAATTCCACAATGTCCATGGCTTGTGTATTCACACAAACAACAATCAGCTATAACTAAAAGCTCATCCCCTAACTCCTCTTTAATTCCTCTTAGGGTTCTTTGAACCACTCCATTTTTATCATATGCTGAGCTTGCCATCTCATCCTTATGCTTTGGAATACCAAACAATATCACAGCTGGAATACCTAAATCAGCTATTTCTTTAGCCTCTTCTATAGCCCCTTCTACACTAAACCTGTATTGATTTGGCATTGAGTTAATTTCCTTCTTTTCATTTCCTTTTAGATTTTCATCCACAAAAATTGGCATAATTAAGTCATTTTTTGTTAATGTTGTTTCTCTAACTAAATCTCTAATTTTTTGATTTTTTCTTAACCTTCTTGGTCTTATTAACATGATTTTCACCTTACTCGCTATTGAAAAATTATATTAAAATTAGTTTTATATTAGAGTTTTAATAATTATTTTTAAATTAGGTTTTATTAAATTTGGTGATTATTATGATTATTGTATATACAACATTTCCAGATTGGGAAAGTGCTGAAAAAGTAGTTAAACTCCTCCTTGAGAGAAAGTTAATAGCCTGTGCAAACTTAAGGGAGCATAAGGCAATGTACTGGTGGGAAGGTAAGATTGAGGAAGATAATGAAATAGGAGCGATTTTAAAAACAGATGATGATAAATGGGATGAATTGAAAAAGGTTATTAAGGAACTGCACCCATATACCACACCTTTGATTATGAAGATGAATGTTGAGGATGTAAATGACGAGTATATAAAATGGCTAAAAGATGTTGTTAGGTAAAATTTATAAACTCCCTACTTAAAATAAAAATACTCAAAAGAATTCCGAGGGATGGGCATGTTTTTAACATTGGACGATTTTAACTTTGATGAGAAAAGAGTGGTTTTGAGAGTAGATATAAACTGTCCAATAGAGCCAAATACCGGAGAGATTTTAGATGATAAAAGAATTAGAGAGATTAGGAGGACGGTTACAGAGCTCATAAACAAAAATGCTAAAATTGTTATATTGGCCCACCAAAGCAGGCCAGGAAAGAAAGATTTTACAACATTAAAAAACCATGCAAAGGTTTTATCAGATGTTATTGGTAAAGAAGTTGAGTATATTGATGAGGCTATAGGTTCTAGAGCGAGAGAGGCAATAACTAAAATGAAATGTGGAGATGTTATATTGTTAGAAAACGTTAGGTTTTATTCTGAAGAGGTTTTAAGTGATTGGAAAAAATGGGAAGGAATTACTCCAAAAAAGCAGGCTGAGACAAATTTAATTAAAAAGTTAGCTCCATTATTTGACTATTTTGTTAATGATGCGTTTGCTGCTGCACATAGGGCTCAGCCTTCTTTGGTTGGTTTCTCCTACTACATGCCAATGATTGCAGGAAGATTGATGGAAAAAGAAGTTGGGGTTTTGTCAAAGGTTTTAGAAAATCCAGAAAGACCTTGTGTTTATGTTTTAGGTGGTGCTAAGGCGGATGATTCAATAAGAGTTATGAAAAACGTTTTAGAGAATGGAACTGCTGACAAAATTTTAACATCAGGAATTGTTGCAAATATCTTCCTTGTAGCTATGGGATACGATTTAGGAGTTAATGAAGAAGTTATTGAAAATCTCGGATTGAAAAATCAAATAGAAATAGCTAAGGAGTTGTTAGATAAATTTGAAGATAAAATTGTTGTTCCCGTTGATGCAGCTCTAAATATCAATGAGGAGAGAGTTGAAATTGAATTAAACAAAGATGAGAAGGTTGAGCATTTAATTAACGACATTGGAGAAAAGACTATAGAGCTTTACAGTGAAATTATCAAAGAGGCAAAGACGATAGTTGCTAATGGTCCTGCAGGAGTGTTTGAGAAAGAGGCATTCGCGGTAGGAACTGAAGAAATATTAAAGGCTATAACCAACTCAAAAGGATTTTCAGTTATTGGTGGAGGACATTTATCTGCTGCAGCAGAGTTGTTTGGTGTTGCTGACAAAATAGACCATGTTAGTACTGGAGGAGGAGCTACCTTAGATTTCTTAGCTGGAGAGAAACTTCCAGTAATCGAGATGCTTAAAGAGTCATATAAAAAGTATAAAAGCCAATAAATAGCTAATTTTTTATTTTTATTAGGCTTATTTCATTAATTATTTGGAAAATCTTAAAAATATGGAAATCGAAACTTTTAAAAGAAATAATGTATTAGCAAAAATAAAGGGGATTGTATGAATTTAAAAAAGGTTGTAGATGAAATAAAGAACTTTGAAGGTATTTTGAGGAAGATAGCAATTAAAGATGTTGTAGAGATTTTTGATTTTGATGATGAAGATTACGAGTTTGATATTATTGTAGATTTTGGTGACGATGCTGCAGTTATTGGTGTAGATGGAGATAACGCCATTTTATTAGCTGCAGATGGAATTTGGGGAAAGCTTTTAGAGGCAGACCCTTGGTGGGCTGGCTACTGCTCAGTTTTAGTTAATTGTAAGGATATAGCGGCAATGGGAGGGAAGTGCGTAGGAATGACCAATATAATAAGTATAAAAGATAAAGATGTCTGCAGGGAGGTTTTAAAAGGGGTTAAAGATGGTGTGAAAAAGTTTGGAGTTCCAATGGTTGGAGGGCATACGCATCCAGATGCTATGTGTAATGTATTAGATGTCTCAATAACTGGCATTGCTAAAAAAGATTGTATATTGAGGAGCGATAACGCAAAAATTGGGGATAAGATTATCTTCGCCTATGATTTGGTTGGGCAGATATACAAATCATTCCAATTAAATTGGGACACAACAACAATGAAATCGAAGAAATTGGTTAAGGCTCAAATGGATGCTTTAGTTCAAATTGCAGAGAATAAATTAGCCAACTCATGTAAAGATATAAGCAATCCAGGAGCTATTGGAACTTTAGGGATGCTATTAGAGGTTTCAAGGAAAGGAGGAGTTGTTGATATAACTAAAATCCCAAAACCAGAAGAGATTGATTTAATCCACTGGCTTAAAGTTTATCCAGGTAGTGGTTATGTTTTAACTGCAAAAGAAGAGAACTTTAAAGAGATTAAAGATATTTTTGAAGATGTTGAGATGACTGCAGAGATATGTGGTGAGGTTATAGCTGAAAAGAAATTGTATATTACCGATGGTGAAAATAAAGAAGTTGTTTTTGATTTTAAGAAAGAGTTTATTTGTGGGTGTTGATTTTTAATAAAAATTAGCTTTTTTAATTTTTAAATAAAAAAATTTAAAGTGATAACTATGAGCAAGAGAGAGGCGTTAATAAGAAGTGAGATAAAAACAGCGTGTGATATTTTAAGAACTGATGATGGAACTTCTGGGGCTACAGATTATATTGAGCAGTTGTCATGGCTTTTGTTTTTGAAGGTTTTTGAAGGAGTTGAGGAGGAGTTAGAGGAGATAGCTATTTTGAATGGAGAGGAGTATATTCCAGTTATTGACAAAAAATACAGATGGAGCAATTGGGCAAAAAGAGATTGGATAGGAAAGCCAAAAGAATGTTTAAAAGAATTTGTTGATGATGTTGATGAAGAATTTAAAAAGATAGATAAACCAGAAAATGCTATAATCCACTTTATAAATAATATTTTATTCCCATACTTGAGAAATTTGAGTGGGACACCAGAGAGGGAGAAGGTAGCTCAAATATTTATGGAAATCTCTGGAAATAAGATGAAATCACCTTATAATTTAATGGATGTGATTGAGAAGATAGATAAAATTGACCCAAGAAATTATGAAGATACTCAGGTTTTATCTCAAATATATGAGGAGATTTTATTAAATATGGGTAGTGAGGCTGGTTGGAGTGGAGAGTTTTATACACCAAGACCAGTTATAAGGTTTATTGTTAAGATTATAAAGCCAAAGGTTGGGGAGAAGATTTTTGACCCGTTTGGTGGCTCTGCAGGGTTTTTAGTTGAGGCGTATAAGTATATTAAAGATAAGTTAGGGGATAAAATTACAGTGCAGGAGGAGGAAATTTTACAGAGAGAGACATTTTATGGACATGAGAAAAAGCCGTTGCCTTATTTGTTGGGGACTATGAATATGATTTTGCATGGAATTTTAACACCAAACTATTATAGAAGAAATTCATTGATGGAAGATGTTCATAATGTTCCTGAACATGAAAAATATGATGTAATTATGACAAATCCACCATTTGGAGGGAAAGAAAATAAAATTGTTCAAAATAATTTTCCTTATCCAGTTCAGGCAACAGAAGCTTTAGCATTGCAGTATATAATGAGAAAGTTGAAGGATGGAGGAAGAGCGGCTGTTATTTTACCAGAGGGGCAAATAATGTTTGGTGGTGGGAAGTTTAAGGAGATAAGGAGGGAGTTGTTAGAGAAGTTTAATGTTTTTGCTATTGTTTCTCTTCCTCAAGGTGTTTTTAGTCAGATGGGTGCAGGAGTTAAGACAAATATAGTGTTTTTTGAAAAATCTGGAGAGCCAACAAAAGAGATTTGGTATTATGAGTTAGAGGGGAAATTTACTAAGAAAAATAAAATTAAAGATAAGGACTTTGAAGATGCTTTAAAGAAATTTGAGAAGAGGGAGATTTCAGAAAATAGTTGGATTGTTTCTATTGAAGAGATTAAAAAGAGAGATTATGACTTAACACCTAAAAATCCAAACAAAAAAGAAGAGATTGAGTATAGAGAACCAGAGGAGATTTTAAAAGAGATTGAAGAGGTTGATTTAAGGATTGAGGGAATTATAAAGAAGATTAAAAGTATGTTGTAGGGGATTATTATGTATGAGTTGCCAGAGGGTTGGAAATGGGTAAAATTGAAAGAAATAATAAAAACAGAAAAAGGAAAAAAACCTAAAAACCTAATAAAAGAAAAAAATAATAATGCATTACCATATTTAACAGCAGATTATTTCAGAACAGGAATTTTAAAACAATATTCAGAAGAAAATGAAAAATTAAGAATAGTAAAGCCAGGGGATTTGGTTTTAATATGGGATGGTTCAAAAGCAGGAGATATTTTTATTTCAGATATTGAAGGGATATTGGCTTCAACAATGGTAAAATTAATTATTAAAAATAAAGAGGTTCATCCAAAATTTATTTATTTTGTTATAAAGCATTATTTCCCAATTCTTAATAAAAATACAACTGGTGCTGGAATTCCACACGTCTCAAAAGAAGTATTTAATAACTTATTAATCCCAATCCCATTTAAAGATGGAAAGCCAGATTTAGAAAAACAAAAACAAATCGTTGAAAAGATTGAAAAAATCTTTAATGAAATAGACAAGGCAATAAAATTAAGAGAAAAGGCAATAAATGAAACAAAAGAGCTATTTAATGCAGTGTTAAATAAGATTTTTAAAGAGGCAGAGGAAGGAGAAAGGTGGAAATGGGTTAAATTTGAAAATATTGTTGATTTTAAAATGGGAAAAACACCAAAAAGAAGTGAGAAAAGATATTGGGAAAATGGGGTTTATCATTGGGTTTCTATTGGAGATATGCAAGATAAATATATAAACACTACAAAAGAAAAAATTTCAGAAGAAGCATTTAGAGAAGTTTTTAAAGGGAAAATTGTTCCAAAAGGAACATTATTAATGAGTTTTAAATTGACTATTGGAAGAACTGCAATTTTAAATATTGATGCTGTCCATAATGAAGCAATTATATCAATTTATCCAAAAGAAGAAATTTTGAGAGATTATTTATATTGGGTTCTGCAATCAATTGATTATAAAAAATACATAAATCCAGCAATAAAAGGACATACATTAAATAAGGAAATTTTAAAGAATCTCTTAATCCCAATACCATACAAAGATAACAAACCAGACATAGAGAAACAAAAACAAATAGCAAACTATTTAGACAATTTAAGTGAAAAAATTAAACAATTAGAGCAACTACAAGAAAAGCAGTTAAACTTATTCAAAGAATTAAAAGAGAGTATTTTAAATAAAGCATTTGAGGGGGAGTTGATATAATATAAATTTGGTGAAGCTATGGGAAATACAACTATTGGAGAAATTATTGGATTAATTTTTTTAATACCCGTAATAATCGGAGCATCAATATATTTGGTGTTTAATATCAATAATCCTGATGCTTTACTTAACTACCTACCAAAATTCATAGAAAATGTTGCAACTCCCTGGGAAATTGGGATATTAGAACCGTTATCAAAGATGGGGGAATAGGGGCTATTCTTATCATTTTGTTTATTTTCATATATAGATATAAAATTTAATCTGGTGAAAAAATGAAATTTTTCAACAGAGAAAAAGAAATAAAAGAAATTCTATCAATCTTAGAAGGAGAGCCAAATTTAATTTATTTTATCTACGGCTCTATAAATAGTGGAAAAACTGCTTTAATAAAACATATCATAGAAAACAAACTAACTGATGACTATAAGGTTTTCTATATTAATTTCAGAACCTATTTAATCTCAGAAAAGAGGGAGTTTATTGAGGCAATCTTCACAACTAAAAAATATGATTTCTTTGAAAAGATTAAAGATAAGGATGAGGTTTTGAATTTAATAACCAAAGGTGTTAGGATTTTAACTGGCATCCCTATACCAGAGGTAGAGTTTGATAAGTTATTTGAAGAAAAGATAAACGACGCTTTCCAGTATTTAAACAGCTTATTGTTAGCTGTTAAAAAGAGTGGGAAAAAGCCGATATTAATATTTGATGAATTGCAGATGATTAAAGATGTAGTTCTAAATGGGCAAAAATATTTGTTAAAAGAATTGTTTCAGTTTTTAGTATCTTTAACAAAAGAACAGCATTTATGTCATGTTTTTTGTCTATCATCGGATAGCTTATTTATTGAATATGTTTATAACACTGGGGAGTTAGAAGGGAGAGCTGATTATATTTTAGTGGATGATTTTGATAAAGAAACTGCTTTAAAGTTTATGGATTTTTTAGCAGATGATATTTTAAATAAAAAATTATCTGATGAGGATAAAGAGTTAATTTATTCCTATGTAGGTGGGAAGCCGATATCAATAGAAACAGTTATTAATAAATTGAGATATGAACGTTTAAAGGACATTTTAGATTCAATGCTTAAAGATACTACTCAAAAACTGAAATATTTCTTAAAGGACTTGGATTATATAAAACCTAAAGTTGAAGTTGGAAATGAAATTGTTGAGATTAAAAAAGAAGATATTATAGAGGCGTTAAAATTATTTAAAGAAAATTATGAAGTTAGTGATGATAATATAGCAAAGCCGATTTATGTTTATTTAATTAAGAAAAACATCCTATTCCTAAATCCAATAGAAGGAACTTTAAAACCTCAATCTTATTTAGTTTGGAACGCTATAAAGAAATTGCTATAAATTTTTAGCTATGTGGGGGATAAAATGCCTTTAAGTGAGGCAGACACGAGAGAAAAATTTGTTATTCCAAAACTAAAAGAATATGGATGGACAGAAGAGAATATAATTAGAGAATATAAAATAAAAAGCGATAGGTTTTATGTAAAAGGAGAGGATTACGAAATAATAAAATCACCAAACAAATTTGCAGATATTGTTTTAAAAGTTAATAACATAATAGTCGGGGTTGTAGAAGTAAAGAGAGAAGACATTCCAGCAGATAAAGGGCTACCTCAAGCAATTGACTATGCAAAAAGATTAGATGTTCCAATTGCTTACACAACAAATGGGAAAGAAATAATTATCTACGATAGAAGAATCCCAAAAACTGAGAGAGTTGATAACTTTCTATCCCCAAAAGAACTCTACCAAATATATAAAGAATGGAAAGGACTTGAAGATAAAAATCTATCTCCATTGGAATATCCTTACTACAATGACCCAACAAAAAAATTAAGAAGCTACCAAGAAACAGCAATAAAAAGAGTTATAGAGGCAATGCTAAAAGGACAGAAAAGAATTTTATTAACAATGGCTACTGGAACCGGAAAAACATTCACATCCTTTCAAATTGTTTGGAAATTGATAAAAAGCGGGTTTATTTCAAGGGTTTTGTTTTTAACTGATAGGATATTTTTAAGAGACCAAGCTTATGAAGCTTATGAACCATTTAAAGGTGCAAGGTTTAAAATAGAATCAGGAAAATTTAACAAAAATAGGCAAATCTATTTTTCAACATATCAAACACTCTATACAGACAACTTTTATAAACAAATTCCAGAGGACTTTTTTGATTTAATTATTATAGATGAATGCCACAGGTCGAGATATGGAAGATGGGGAGAGATAGTAGAGCATTTTAAAGATGCCTATCACTTAGGAATGACTGCAACACCAAGAAGAGAAGACAACATAGATGTTTATGAATACTTTGGAGAGCCAGTTTTTGAATATTCATTGGCACAAGCAATAGAGGATGGTTACCTCGTTCCATATAAAATATACAAAATCCTAACAAATATAGATATTGAGGGATTAGACATTTCCCAAGCAGAAGAGATAATTTATGATGACGAAATTAATCCAGAAAACTTAAAAGATTTCTACCTTCCTTCTGAATTTGAAAGAACTATATCTCTACCAGATAGAACAAGAAAAATGTGTGAAAAACTTCTTAATATTATGAATAAAACTGATAAAAAAGCAAAGACAATAATATTCTGTGTAGATACTGAACATGCAGAGATAGTGAAAAACACCATAAACCAACTTACAAACAATGAGAATTTTGCTGTAAAAATTGTTCATGAAGACAAAAATGACTTAGAAATATTTAGAGATTCTGAAAGCAATTATCCAATAGTAGCAACAACAGTAGATTTGTTATCAACTGGAGTTGATATCCCAGATGTTAAAAATATCGTTTTTATGAGGCCTATAAGCTCAAGAGTTTTATTTAAACAAATTATTGGAAGAGGTTCAAGATTAGCAAATAATAAAGGATTTTTTAGAATAATTGATTTTACAAATGCTACACGGCTAATAGATGAATGGGACATACCAAAACCACCAAAGTTGAAGGTTGAAGAAATCCCAGAAGAGCCATACAACAAAATAATAAAAGGCTATGTAATAGATAAAGATACCAAAGAACCAATATTTGATGCAAGAGTAAAAATAAAAATTGGAAGATTTGAAAAAGAAACTTACACA
This sequence comes from Methanocaldococcus fervens AG86, assembly GCF_000023985.1. GTDB lineage: Archaea > AGJL01 > Methanococci > Methanococcales > Methanocaldococcaceae > Methanocaldococcus > Methanocaldococcus fervens. The sequence continues at coordinate 245,793 of NC_013156.1, read as the reverse complement.
AACAAATATGGATACTTTGAATTAAAAGAACTGCCATCAAATCCACTGCTAAATATAATCATCTCAAAAGATGGCTATGTTCCATTAAGAAGGAAAGTAGCTCCCAACGAAGAAAATTATTTCTTTGAATTAAAGCCAATAAAGAAAAAACCTAAGAAAATAACTGTTAGAGGAATTGTCGTTGAAATTGCAGAAGAAATAGAAGTTGAAGTTAATGGAACTAATGTATCTTATGCAGAATATAAAAGATATGTGAAAGAAAACATAGTAAAAGAAATACACACCTTAGAAGATTTAAAAGATGTTTGGATAAATGATAAAAAAAGAAAAGAATTTTTAGATAAGTTAAAAGAAAAATGCATAGATATTGACCTTATAAGAGACCTCGAAGATATGGATGAAGTGGATGGCTTTGATATTATGGCACATCTTGTATTTGATGTCCCTTTATTAACGAGAAATGATAGGGTGAATTATTTCATAAATAAACATCTTTATAAAATAGACAAATATGGTAGAGATATTAGAGATATTGTTTTATCAATGCTTGAAAAGTATAAAAGAGGAGGTATCGATAATTTATCACCAAAAGTTCTACTAACACAAGATATGAAAAGAAAAGGAGCTTTAAATAAATTAAAAGCAAAAGTGAAAAATATTCCACAGTTTATAAATGAAATTAAAAGTAATATCTACGAGTTGGAAATTTATAACCATACTTAAACATATTTTAGGTGAAACTATGAAATTGGCTGTAGATGCTGTTTTTTATGTAAGAGAGGGATTTGACTTTGAAAAAGCATTTAAAGAAGTTTTAAAGATTTTGGGAGAGGATGTTAGAATATTGTCTGTTGAATACCCAGAGTTGGCTTTAATTTCAGAAAACGGCTATTATTATAGATGTGGATTTATGCTCGACAAACCGTTAAAGGAAGAGTTAAACAGGGAGGAGATTAACGAAATTAAAGAAAAAATTAAAAAGCTGTTTGAGGATGAAATAATTTATACACTAACATGTGAGATACTATGAAAGAAGTTAAAAATTTTTATGATAAATGGGAGCCAGAGAGTTTCCCAAATTATATACAACTGCTTATAAATTTTGCCGATGAGTTAATTTTTGAAGAATTAAATTTATTATTAAAAAAATTTAAAAATTTTAAAAATAAAGAAGATTTTTTAGTTTTGGACTGTGGATGTGGTTTTGGAGCTTTTTATAATTTAACAAAAGATTTTAATACCTTATATTTGGATATTTCCCTAAATTTACTCAAAAAATTTAAACTAAATGAGAGGAAAATTTGTGCCAACATCCTACATTTACCTTTTAAAGATGAGGTTTTTGATTTAGTGGTATGCATAAACGTTTTGGAACATGTAAATCATTTAAATGCCTTAAATGAAATAAAAAGGGTTTTAAAAAATAATGGAAAGTTAATAGTTGTTGTTGTAAATAAAGACAGCCTAATTAAGGAAGAGATATTTAACGACTTTGAGATTTATCATAGACCTTTATCTGCTGAAGATTTTAAAGTAAATGGGTTTAAAATCAATTACATAAGCTCAGTATATTACCTACCTTCAATTTTTAAGATATTTCCCCCAATAATTTTATCAAAAATCTTAAAGCACTGGAAAATTGTAGACAAAAAACTTTCAAAAATCTTTAAAAATAGAGGGCAGTTTTTGATTATAGAGATGGTGAAAGAATGATTATTTACACGTTACCAAAAGGAACGTACAGCGAAATAGCAGCTAAAAAATTTTTAAACTATATTGATGGGAATTATAAGATAGATTATTGTAATTCAATATACGATGTGTTTGAGAAAGTAGCTAATAATAGCTTAGGAGTAGTTCCAATAGAAAACTCTATTGAGGGCTCGGTATCCTTAACACAGGATTTGTTATTGCAATTTAAAGATATTAAGATATTAGGGGAATTGGCTTTAGATATTCACCACAATTTAATTGGGTATGATAAAAATAAGATAAAAACAGTTATCTCCCATCCTCAGGCTTTGGCTCAATGTAGAAATTACATAAAAAAACATGGCTGGGAAGTTAAGGCAGTAGAAAGCACAGCTAAGGCTGTAAGGATTGTTGCTGAGAGTGGAGATGAAACTTTGGGGGCTATTGGTTCAAAAGAGTCTGCCGAATATTACAACCTAAAAATATTGGATGAAAATATTGAGGATTATAAAAACAATAAGACGAGATTTATTTTAATTGGTAAATATGTTAAATTTAAAAATATTCCAGAAAAATATAAGGTTTCGATAGTTTTTGAATTAAAAGAAGATAAGCCAGGGGCTTTATATCACATTTTAAAAGAATTCGCTGAAAGAAACATAAACTTAACGAGGATTGAGTCGAGACCTTCAAAAAAGAGATTAGGAACTTACATATTTTACATTGACTTTGAAAATAACAAAGAAAATTTGGATGAAATTTTAAAATCTTTAGAGAAATATACAACCTTTATCATTCTTTTAGGTAGATATCCTGTTTTTGAATAGCTTACTGCCTAAACTCTTTATAGAATATATCCGTTGAAGGATGAATCTCAATAAAATCATAATAAACATCTATTCCTTTAATTAATTGAGTGAAATATGGCAAAATTTCAGAGCAGGGCATCATAGCTATAGCTCCAACAATCTTTCCATTTTCATAATAGATTTTATTTATCCCAACGCCACTCAAAACTTTAAAGAAATTACCTTTACCTACACAGCTTCTTATTGTTTTGTATTCATTTGTTTGCTTTCCTACATAGGATATTGGCAAAGACAGCCTAATACTCTTTGGGATTAACTCATAATTTGGCTTTATTAAAGGTTTATTGTTTATTTCATTAAAAATGTTTTGAGCCACAACCCTTCCTTCCATTCTTGATATTGGTGTGTTCCCTCCTCCATTTATTACACAATCTCCGCAGGCGTAAGTTTTCTCTTTATTTTTAACCCTTAAATATTCATCAGTTTCAAAAACTCCTTTTCCACCAATTGCTAAAATTTTTGTATAATCTTCATTTTTTAAAAGCTTTTCAAATTCTTCTTTGTCATTAATTATTTTAAAATTTATAATTTTTTTCATTAGGTAATCTCTAATATCCTCATCCTTAATTTCCTTTAAGATTTTAGATCTTGTATATACAACAACATTACTTCCAAAATCAGAAAATATTGAGGCGTATTCTGCAGCAACAGCTCCTCCACCAATTACTAAAATATTTTCTGGCAATTCTCTCAAATTCGGAATATCTTTGTGAGTTAATACCTCATAACCATCATAGGAAGTTGGATAATTTTTTCCAGTGGCATAAACTACATAATCGTAGTTATCTTCATATTTTTCCTTAAATTCTTTGTATTTTATATTTACTCCAGCTTCTTTTGTTTCTTTTTCCAATTTATTCCTTATTCTATCTTGAATTTTATTTATCTTTTCCTGCAACTCTTTAAATGAAATTATTTCTTCTAAATGGATTTTTTCCCCTTTCAAAATACTCAAATTATTGATAATATCTGCCATCTCTCTTAATCCTGTTATATAAGTGCATCCGTAGTTTAAGCACGTTCCTCCAATCCTCTCCTTCTCAAATAAATCTACATCAAAGCCATTTTTTGCTAAAAACATAGCTGATGTTCTTCCAGCAGGCCCTGCTCCAACAACAGCTATTTTCATTAGCTCACCTTAGTAGTAATACCAGATTGTTTTGTAATCTTCAACATTCTCCCCAATTTCTTTCAAACTGTCTAGATACTCTTTAATTGGCACATCTTCATAAGTGTAGAGTTTTGTAGGATAAATACCTTTCTCCCATGGATGCATTAAGTAAACCCTACTTCCATTTGGTTTTATTGCTATCAACTCCCTATCCTGCCAAGCTCTTAAATGATTTTTTCCCATCCTTGGGACGTTGAATATAGGCTCATCTGTTCTAAATGAACCTGGCAACAACCTTGCTTCCTCTTTAACTTCCTGAGCCAATCTTGCTATTGGAACTAAATAATCTTTATGTTCCATTTTTCCTTTTGGATAGAATGTATAGTATGGGATAATTCCAACCTTCTTTAAAGCTATTCTTAAAGCTACATTTTCAAATCTTCTACTTACATACCTATGGAATACGTGTTGATTATAGACATATATGTTGTTTTTTCTCAATTTTTCAACAGTCTCCTTAACTTCTGGAGTTATTTCATAACAGCTCTCTACATGTGTTGAAACCATTAAACTCTTTTCAAAGCTTCCCAATAGTTCAGCCAACTCATCAGTTATCCTCATTGGAGCTGTTACTATTGTTCTTGTTCCAAACCTAACCCCAATAACATGATCCATCTCAGAAACTCTATTTAATATCCTTTCAATTGCTTTATCACTTAAGCTGAAAGGATCTCCTCCAGTAATTAGGATTTCAATCATTGAATCATGTTCAGCAAACCAATCCAAAGCTTTTTCAACTTTTTCCCAACCTTTAAATGCTTTAGTATCAAAATCTTGAACCATCCAATTTCTCTGACAATAGACACAAATTTGTGGGCAAGATTCATAAGGCTTTATAATTGCTATAGGGACGTATCTCCTTGTCACTAGATCTATTGGTGAAGTGTCATGTTCTCCCATAAAGTCAAATGCTTTGTCTCTATCCTCCTTATGTTCCATCATCTTTTCAACATACCACTCTGGTGGAATAACCTGCCTTCTAACTGCTAAATCCTCAACATATGGATTTTCAAAGTCAAATAAGTGTAGATAGTAAGGAGTTATACCAAATGGTATACCATTCTTTACAGCTTTTTCAATTATCTCTAAATCTTCATCAGATATTTTAAAGTTTGTCTCTTCTCTAAGCTCTTTTAAAGTTTCAATTCCTTTCAAACCTTTTATAACATTCTTAAATTGCCACTTGTAGTTAAACCACTCTTCATCACTTATTCCAAAGAACTCCTCTAAAATCTCTCTATTTTTCTTTCTTTTCAAGATAATTCTCTTATCCAATCCGCTTGGATATCTGCTTATATACTCCCTCATTATATCATAAACCTTGTCCAAAAAGTTAGACCTTGCTATTCCTGCCTCCCTACCTTTTATTTTGCTGAAATCAACAAATTCAACACCTTCTTCCAATAATCTTTCTCCTAAAAATCCTAAGGAGTAGTTGGCTTTTCCAGACATTGCCAAAAATAAATGCCTGAATTCTTCAACAAATCCTTCCGTAATTTCTTTTAAAACTTTCTCATCTCCTTTATATGCTCTCCACAAATATTCTAAAGTACTAAAACCTGCTAATCTCTCATTGTCTTTGGATATTATATTCAAAAATATATTTATAGCTTTTAAAGCGAGCCATCTATCTACTTCATTATCAAACTTTATCCTCCCCATCCTAATTTCCCACTCCAATTCTTTACAAAATTCAAATAACTTTTCCCTTGCTTCCCCCACACTTTCACTTTCTTCTAAAATCCCCCCAATTTCTGGAACTATATTGAAAACTTCTAAAAACGTTTTAAAGTCGAGTGTTTCGTATTTATCGGTTAAATTTACTCCCATAATTCCACCTCACATAGTACTTAATTTAAATAATTAAATGTTTTGTTTATCTTTTTAACACATCTATAACGTAATTTTCATATGCAAACAGATCCCAAAAACTCATACTTTATAATTAAAAATAGAACGCTCATTCAAAGATTTAAGCATACAAAAAATTGATAGAATACTCAATATTAATAATGTAGGTAATCATATAAAAAACTTTTTATTGCAGAGATTTTTAGACTACTGGAGTGCTAATATTGTTTAAGTTTTATAATTTTATGGAAAGATTTTTCTATAAAAATTTTTATATTATTTGTGAATAGATAATTATCAAAGTTAAGAGCTTTTGGTGGGATTATGATAATTTATAGGGAAGAGAATGAAATTATAAAAAAAGCATTAGAGAATCTAAATATCCCAAAGAGGGTTTATATTTTTGATACAACACTTAGGGATGGTGAACAAACTCCTGGAGTTTCTTTAACACCAGAAGAAAAGATAGAAATAGCTATAAAATTGGATGATTTAGGTGTTGATGTTATTGAAGCAGGATTTCCAGTATCTTCATTAGGTGAGCAAGAAGCCATTAAAAAGATTTGTTCATTGAATTTAAATGCTGAGATTTGTGGATTGGCGAGAGCTGTAAAAAAAGATATTGATGTGGCAATAGATTGCGGAGTAGATAGGATTCACACTTTTATAGCAACATCTCCGCTACACAGGGAATATAAATTAAGAAAATCTAAAGAAGAAATTATTGATATAGCGGTTGAGGCGATTGAATACATAAAAGAACACGGAATTAAGGTGGAGTTTTCAGCAGAAGATGCAACAAGAACAGAACTTGACTATTTAACAGAGGTTTATAAAAAGGCAGTTGAGGCTGGAGCTGATATAATCAACGTTCCAGATACAGTAGGTGTTATGATACCAAGGGCTATGTATTATCTAATAAATGAGTTAAAGAAAGAGATAAAAGTTCCTATCTCTGTGCACTGCCACAATGATTTTGGTTTAGCTGTTGCCAACTCATTGGCCGCAGTTGAAGCAGGAGCTGAACAAGTTCACTGTACAATAAATGGTTTAGGGGAAAGGGGAGGAAATGCAGCATTAGAAGAGGTAGTTATGAGCTTAATGTCAATATATGGAATTGAAACCAATATTAAAACTGAAAAGTTGTATGAAACATCTCAACTTGTATCAAAATACACTGAAATTAAAGTTCAGCCAAATAAGGCTATTGTTGGAGAAAACGCCTTTGCACATGAAAGTGGAATTCATGCCCATGGTGTTTTAGCTCATGCTTTAACTTATGAACCAATTCCCCCAGAGTTAGTTGGACAGAGGAGAAGGATTATATTGGGTAAGCATACTGGAACTCATGCAATCGAGGCAAAGTTAAAAGAGCTTGGAATTGTAGTTGGTAAAGATATAAACAATGAGCAGTTTGAAGAAATTGTTAAGAGAATTAAAGCTCTTGGAGATAAAGGTAAGAGAGTTACAGATAGAGATGTTGAAGCAATAGTTGAAGATGTTGTAGGAAAATTGGCTAAAGAAGATAGAGTTGTTGAGTTGGAGCAAATAGCAGTTATGACGGGTAATAGGGTTATACCAACAGCTTCGGTTGCTTTAAAGATTGAAGAAGAGATTAAGAAAACCTCAGCTATTGGTGTTGGACCTGTAGATGCAGCAGTAAAAGCAATACAAAGAGCAATTGGAGAAAAAATTAAACTTAAAGAATACCACATAAATGCCATAACTGGAGGTACTGATGCTTTAGCAGAAGTTATTGTAACACTGGAAGGTTATGGTAGGGAAATAACGACAAAAGCAGCAAGTGAAGATATAGTCAGAGCTTCAGTTGAAGCAGTTATAGATGGGATTAACAAAATTTTAGCAAAAAGAGAAAAATAAATTTTCTTATTTTTTATTTTTTTATTTATTTTATTTTTTAAATTAATTCATCAATTCAAATAAATTAATTAAAACATCCAAAATAATAAAATGTTGGAGGGTCCCTTACGGGTTCCCCTCCAACATACGACGTGTAACGCAGGATGTAGGATACCCCAAAGATGGTTAGCGTTGCACGCCCACCCCGTAATTTATTAAGTATCGGCCAATATTTATAATTTTCTCATTAGAGTTTTTACATCATCTCTTTAACTTTCTTAATGAGTATCTTCAATATCTCTCTGTCTGGTAAGACTCCTTCTGGTGGGTCGATAACCTTTTTCAACTTAATTGGGACTCCATCCATTCTATAAGCAGTTCCCTCAACCTCAACTCCAGCAATTGCTGGAGGGATAATGATATTTGCCAACTGTGTTGTTGGTGTTTCGTGTGGATCTATACAAACTAATGGTATCTTTGCCATGTGCTGAACTGCCTTTTGTGGGAAGTGTGCTCCAGGGTCTGAAGCTATGTTTAACATCATGTCGGTTTCTCCTCTCTGCAGTAAGTCGTTAGCTGATGTTTCTCCTGGGTTGTATCTTGGATAACCTCTTGAGAAGTCAACTGCAAATGGATAACCTGTAACCCATGTACATACCTGGTTGAATCCATTAACGTTGTAGTGTCCTCTCATTGGTGTTAGTGTGAATTTTGTGTATGCGTTTAAATCAATAACAAACTGGATAGCGTTGTCGATGTTTCTGTGCTTACCTCTTGTCATTGTCATTCCCATAGCGAAGAACAATTCTCCAAACTGAGCGTTTTTACAAATATCTACTGCCTCATATATCAACTCTGCTGGAACTCCAGCAACTTTATCTACTTGTAATTCGAAGCCTTTTAATACAGCCCTCATCGCACTAATTAACTCATAATCCTTGTGAGGTTCAACTTGCAAGTGAATATCAGCCAATTTTGCGGTATCGGTCTCTCTTGGATCGACAACAATTAAAGTTCTATCTTCTCTACCCCTCTCCCTGAAGAAACCTCTTGCGAATGTTGTATATCTACTCATATGCCTTGGGTGGGCGTGCATTGGGTTTGAACCCCAGTATATTATAACGTCAGCTCTGTTTTTGACTTCTCCTAAAGTACAGACGGGGTATCCTACATCCTGCAAAGCCAAGACAGAAGGCCCGTGTCAAACACTTGCGGTGTTGTCAATAACTGCCCCAACGAGCTCAGCCAACTCAATCCCATACATGTGTGCATGGCATTCAGTAGCACTCCATCCGTAGATTAGAGGTAATGAAGCTTCGGTTAATAATCTTGCTGTCTCTTCAATTGCTGTTTCATAATCAACTTTTTTGAAATCATCTTTCTTATTCTCTCTCATTAAAGGTTCAGTATATCTAACCGCTCCTTCAAAGTGCATGAACTTTGCGTTTCCAATTCTACAAGCATGTCTTGTTCCAACTATGTGGTTATTTTCAACTAAAATCTCTAAATCATCACATAATGTCCCACAGAATGGGCAAACTACATTCCTAATAACTTTTACCATAAGGGATTCACCCCTTCTCTAATTTATCTCAATTCTAAAACTTTCTTTTTCTCTCCTTCTGCGCATGATAGGCAGAGGAGGCACATTACACAGTATCCTTTCAATGGCAGTTTTTCATCGTCAGCTAACTTCAAAGTCTTCATTGGACAGACTTCAACACACTTTCCACACTTATCGCATAAGTATGGGCTGAATTCAATCCTATTGTATTCTTTTCCGTTATGTTCAATCTTACCAAGCTTTAAAGCCCCTGTTGGACATGCGACAGTACATGCCCCACAGACAATACACATCTTAACTTCCTTCTTCTCATCATCCACTACAATAGCCTCAGTTGGGCATACAGAAGCACACTTCTTCAAAACCTCGTAATCCTCTTCTACAATAACTAAACCCTCATCTGTTATTGGATGTGGTGAGCTTAACTTAACATCCAATTCTAAAGCATTGACTGGGCAAATATTCACACACAAACCACAAGCAGGACATGATTTTGGAGGAACGACAATCATGTTTTCGTTATCAACCTTAATCATGTCTCCAGGACAAACTTCGACACATTTTAGGCAATAAATACACTTCTCAGCTTCGACTTTAAAGCTCTTAACTTCCTTCCTCCTCTTCTTAGGTATTCTTCCAGCCACATAGATAGCATTCCATGGACATGTTTGAGCACAAATACTACAGTAGATACACTTACTCTTATCGATAACTGCTTTATTGTCCTCAATGCTAATAGCATTTACAGGACATTCTGGAACGCAAACTCCACAACCAACACAAGCGTCCGTAACTGCTATCGGATCCTTTGGAGCCTTAACTTCTCTTCTTGGCTTATCGATGATTCCAGGTAAGGAGATAATTTCGATTGGACAGACGTCAATACACTTTTGGCAGAGGACACAATGCCCTTTCGAGTAAGGGAATTCATCATCAACCTTCTTAATCCCTACAGGGCAAGCTTCCGCACAATTTCCACACTTCTCACACTTGTGAGCTAAGTAATTAACCCTCTTTACAGTCTTTCCGTTAATCTCTACTTCCTCCTCTACCAACGCTCCATTCGGACAAACGTTAACGCACTGCATGCATAAATTACAAACTTTAAAATTGTCTATGTCTATCGCTTTAGTCGGACATTCTGCCTGACAAGCATAGCAGACCAAACAAGCATCATTCTGGATTGTTATGTTCATCAATCCCATCCTCCTAAAAATTGTGCGCTAAAATCCATAAAAGGATTTTAGCGAATTCCCCCTGCATGGGGGGATATAGCTCACAACCTCCCAAACTGGGTTCGGTTGTGAGCTTATTCCCTGACAACCTCTATAATTTTGTTTCCTTTCTCATCTTTAACTATTATGTGGGCAGCACATGAGTATCAAGGGTCGTAAGCTCTTAATACAACTTCAATTAGGTTTAACTTTACTTCATCAACTTTGACTGTGCTCTTTTCAGCCATACTCATCACCACATAGTGATTAAATAATCATGATAAGAAGTAAGTAAGCAATTAGTTTTTACCTTATTTTTGATACATATATTACGCTTATGGTTCGATATTCGTTCTATTATAAATTTATTTAAAGATTTCCTGAGCAGCTTGTTGAATAGCTTTTTCCATTGTTGGGACATTGTGAGTTGTAGCAACGATCATGTTTGCTTTAACAACAATTCCATTTTCGTCAGTTTCATAGTTGTGGATTAAAACCCCTCTTGGAGCGTAAACTACTCCAACACCGTTTCCAGCTTTTGGCTCAACTTCTGCTTTAATATCGTCTGATGTTATGTCATTATCTTCCAATAATATCTTAGCTTTTTCACAAGCTTCAACTAACTCTATCAATCTTGCGTGGTGGTAAGCTAATGATTGATTAGCTGGGAATCCGAAGATGTCAAAGAATTCTTTTCTATACTCTTCAGCTAAAGGTGTTTCCATTGAATCACATACGTTTAGCATAGCTAAAGGTCCTACTCTGTAAATACCATCTGGGTATCCAGCTTTTTTGTAGAATGGATATTTTACATAGTTGTGAGAAACTACATGCTCTCCTATGTAGTCTAAATATTCAGCAGGTTTGAAATCAACCTTTTCTTTTCCATCTGGTGATAGGAATCTTAATGTATCGTCATAGAAGTTGTGTTTTCCACCTTTAACTAGACCTAAATACCATGTATCAATAACTCCTAATGTTTTTATTTGTTCCATGTATTGTTCGTTTATTTGTTTTATTAATTCAATACCATTTTTAGCATATTCAATCATCTGGTCAGCATCTTTTAACAGCTCATCTCTTTCTTCTTCTTTTAATTGTTTTGCCTGCCCTCCAGGAATTCCAGTAACTGGGTGAATTGCCTTTCCTCCAATTGCTTCAACAATCTTCTGCCCATATTTTCTTAATGCAATTGCCTGCTTTGCAGCTTCAGGTGCTTTGTCTATAACCCCTATAACGTTTCTTATTGCTGGATCCGCATCTACTCCTAGGACGAAGTCAGGTGCTGCCAAGAAGTAGAAGTGCAAAGCATGACTGTGAATCATGTTTCCTATGTGCATTAATTCTCTCAATTTTTTTGCAGGTTCTGGAATCTCTACACCCCAAGCAGCATCAACTGCTTTAACACTCGCTAAGTGGTGAGCTGTCTGACAAATACCACAAATTCTTGGAACAATTCTTGGAACTTCCTCAGCAGGTCTACCAACAACAAATTGCTCAAATCCTCTCAATGCTGTTATATGTAGCTTAACATCCTTTGGCTTTCCATTTTCATCTAAGGTAATGGTTACCTTACCATGCCCTTCCAATCTTGATAGGGGCTCAATTACTATTTTCCCCATAAATTCACCCTTATTTTATTTTAATTATTTTACCTTTCTATTAATTAAAGCAGCAGGTAGTGTGAATCTGTTTAATAATGCTACTTTATCTGGGATTTCTAAAGCAGCTTCTCCAGCGTTAGCTAATACGTTAGCTGCATTAGCTCCTAAGTCCAATGATTTGTCTGTCTTACCGAAGCATCCCCTGCATGGAACTCCTGCACTTGGACACTTCGCTCCACATCCAGCTCTTGTAGCAAACCCTAGGCAAGTGTATCCTTGTTCAAACAAACATTTTTCTGGATCTGGTTTTCCTTCATAAGTTCTCTTAAACTTCTCTGGGAATACATTTTCTTTTTTTCTTGGACATTCATCACATACAATCTTTGTTGGTAATTTTGGCTCTTCTCCATTCAATAATGCAACAATTGCACTTGCAATCATTTCTGGTGTTGGAGGACATCCTGGAATGACATAATCTACTTTAACAAAATCACTTATTGGTTTAACGTACTCTTCTAATGGAGGAACTTCTTCAGAAGGAATCTCCCCCTTGTTTTCAGTTGAATCGGTTGAGTATACTGTATTTAATATTTCTTCTTTTGTGTATAAGTTAGCTAAACCTGGTATTCCTCCAAAAGCAGCACAGCTTCCCCAAGCAATGACAATCTTTGATTTTTCTCTTATTTCATGGATTAAATGCTCATCGTGCTCGTTTCTTATTCCTCCTTCAACTAAAAATACATCTATTCCTTCAGGAATCTCCTTAGGGTCTGCAATTATTGGGGCGTATACAATCTCTAAATTTGGTAGAACCTCCAATAACTTATCGTGCAAATCTAATAAAGAAACGTGACACCCAGAACATGAACATAACTGAATCATCCCCACCTTAACTGCCAAGGTAATCACCCTAAAAAGTTTAAATTTATTTTATGTTTTGCCGGAGAACCCCTCACATGGGGGCGGTTGTCCTCTCGGTCCCTTACGGGTTCCCGAGAGAACTCATCCCTTTAATCTCCGGCTTTACTGAGCTTTGAGAGGGTTAGGTCCGAGTTTTTGGAGTTTTTCGGTCATTTCATTAACGGCGGAGACAAACTTATCAGCTTCAGCAGCTGTCATGAAGTACATTTCAATTCTGTCTCCGCCGATTCCCAATTCATCTAATAATTGTTTAGCGAACCTAACCCTCTCCTCAGCCTTCAAGTTACCTGTTTCGTAAGCGCATTCTCCTTTCTTTCACCCTACAACCATAACCGCGTCGGCTCCCTTTTGGAAAGCTCTTAAAGCATAGGTAACATCAAATTTACCAGTGCAAGGGAGCCTGACGACTCTTACGGTTGCAGGGTATTGCATTCTACTTGTCCCTGCTAAGTCAGCAGCCCCATAACCTCATTGATAACAGCAGAAAGCGATTATTACTGGTTCCATATTAATCCCTCAAAGTTTATTGTAGCAATTTAATTTATATTTGGTGAAGATTATGAAAGTTACAATAAAATGGCTAAGGGCGCCTGCCCCCCATCAGCACCACCCTGGCAAGTGCCTTCGGGTGATGCCTCATCTGGCTTTTTCTGCCCCCAATGTTGAGCTCATAACCTACGCCATATTTTTAGTTCTTAGCTTTATTTGATATTTGTTTAATTTTAGGATTAAGATAATTTCTGATAAGTTGGATGTGGGGCTTGTGCTTGAGTTTTTAGCTTAGCTTTCTAATTTTTGGTGAGCTTCTAATACTCCATCAATAAACGAGATGATTTGCTCATCTCTATAGTATCTTAACTGCATTGCTCCACTTGGACATGCTCCAGCACATGCACCACATCCTTTACAAGCAACGTCATTGACTTGAGCTACTAAGTGCCCATCTTTTTCAACATAGCTTATAGCGTTGTATGGACACATCTTAGCACAAACTTGACATCCTCCACAGACATCTTCATCAACAACAGCCCTAATCATTTCAATTCTGAATTCTCCCTGTGCCATTGGTATTGCTACAGCACTTGCAGCCCCTTTAGCTTGAGCTACAGTATCTGGAATATCCTTAGGTCCTTGAGCAACTCCAGCAATTGCTATACCATCAACTTTTGTATTAACTGGAGCTAACTTTGGATGCAACTCTTTGAAGAATCCATCTGGGCTTAATTCTAAACCGAGCATCTTAGCCAATTTTGGATTCTCTGGTCTTGCTGATAAACCAGCTGACAATACAACTAAATCTGCTTCAATCTCTACGATTTCTCCAAGTAATGTATCTTCTACTCTAACAATTAAGTTCTTTGTTTCTGGATCTTCCATTACACAAGCTGGTCTTCCTCTGATAAACTTAACACCAAACTGCTCTTGAGCTCTTCTGTAATACTCCTCATATCCCTTACCAAACGCTCTGATATCCATGTAGCAGATATATACTTCGGTGCTTGGGTCGTGCTGCTTAATTAACTGAGCATTCTTCAAAGCGAACATACAGCAGATTCTTGAACAGTATGGCTTTCCGACTTTTGCATCCCTTGAACCAACACACTGGATGAACACAACTCTGTGAGGATGCTTTCCGTCACTTGGTCTTATTTCGTGTCCTCCTGTTGGCCCTGCTGGGTTGATCATTCTCTCTAATTCTAATGTGGTTATGACGTTATCATAAACTCCATATCCATACTCTTCTTTCAATGTAGCATCAAATTCGTCGTAACCAACTGCACAGATGATAGTTCCTACTTTTAATTTGATTTCTTCAGGTTTTTGATCATATCTTATAGCTCCTGGACCACAAGCTTTTTCACATAGTCCACATCTTATACAGTGCTCCATATCGATTGTGTAGATTAAAGGAACTGCCTGTGGGAATGGAACGTAAATAGCTTTTCTTGTACCTAAACCCAAGTCAAACTCGTTTGGCACTTCAATTGGACATACAGCGGCACAAGCCCCACATCCGGTACAGACATCTTCATCAACATATCTTGGTTTCTTTTCAATTGTAACTTCAAAGTTTCCAATGTATCCTTCAACATTTTTAACTTCGGCATAGGTTATGAGCTCAACATTGGGGTGGTTTGCAACGCTAACCATCTTTGGAGCCAAAATTCACATAGCACAATCGTCAGTTGGGAATGTCTTAGCAAGCTGAGCCATTCTTCCTCCAATTGATGGCTCCTTCTCAACTAAATATACTTTATAACCTTGGTCTCCTAAATCAAGAGCTGCCTGAATTCCAGCAATACCTCCTCCAATAATTAAACAAGATTTATCAACATCTACAATTTTTTGTGGAACATCTTCTAATCTTTTAGCTCTTTCAACAGCTCCTGCAACCAATTCCATTGCTTTTTTGGTTGCCTTTTCTGGCTCATTCATGTGAACAAAAGAACAGTGTTCTCTAATGTTAACGAACTCCAAGTAGTATGGAGATAACCCTGCTTCTTTTATACAGTTTCTAAAAGTAGGTTCGTGAATTTTTGGTGTACATGCAGCGACAACAACTCTATCGAGGTTGTATTCTTTTATTGCCTCTTTAATCAAGTTTTGTCCTGGGTCAGCACACATAAAAGGATAGGTTTTAGCTACAACTACTCCATCTAGCTTTTCAGCAAAATCTCTCACTGCTTCACAATCAACAACACCGTTGATGTTTGCTCCACAGTAACAGACAAATACCCCAACTCTTGGGGACATAGATTCACCTCCAAAGAATAGAAATCACAATTACTAATTAGGAGGATAACTATAAAAATATATATTCTTAAACTACCTAATGGAAGTTATTAGTTAATCTAATGGTGCCATTCAATTTAAAAATATTTTAGTTTAATTAAAGTTAGTTGTATCGAAAACTTTATATAGATAAAGTGTAGTATAACAAGTTGGCGTGGGTGGGACAGTGGTGAGCCCCCCACCTCACCGCTGATAACCCGCGCCGTGGGAGCCGGCTCCAGTCGGATTAACAAAATTTACAGCTTAACACCCCTCCCCCACACGGATTTTTTTATTCGGTGTTTTTATTTGTATATTTAAATATTTGAATTTATATTTTTTTAGAAAAATATTTAAAAATCTTCAAACAAAATAAGTAGTATAAAAACTAAGGGGAAGGCAATGAGAAAATTTGAAGACTATATCATTGAATCCTTTAAATATGCGTTTTCAGATATTAAAAAAGGCATAGTTGGGGGATTGTTATTATCTATCTCTGAAGTTTTCAGTATTTTGTTCTCAGTATTCATGATTGCTACAGATGTTAGCTCAAACATTCCTAATTTTGAAATATTAACAAGTTTATTGACAGTAATGGCTGTTGGATTTTTAATAAGTTTGATAATTGGATTTATAATTGATGGGTATTATGTAAGGGTTATGAAAACTACAGTTGAAGGTTTCAACAACTTACCGGAATGGAATAATTTTGCCGATTTGTTTGTTAAAGGAATTCTATATGTTATTGGGTCTTTAATCTTGGCAGTTGTATTTTTAATAGTTCCAATTATATTATTATTTGTCAGTATATTATTAGCTACGCAAAGTAATTCAATTGGCTTAGCATTTTTGATAATATCCTTTGTAATATTTGGAATATTATTGATAGCGTTGATTTTTTACCTCCCACTCGCGGAAGTTAATTTTTCAGTTAAGGGATTTTTAGGATTTTTTGAATTCAAAAAAATATTCAAGCTAATGTCTGTAAAGTATGTATTATTAGTTATTGTTGTTACCATTATAGTATTAATAATAGGGCTTATAGCATCAGCCCCATTTATGCTTATGGAGATTCTAACAAACCCTAATGTTCCACATCATAATGCAGTAATACCACCCACGTTATTAGCTATTCAGTTAATTTCAGCGATAGTTTCTGGATTTATTGGATTTTTCATGTCATTGTTTTCAAAAAGAGCTATTGCATTGTATTATAAAGATAATATAGAAGAAGAAAAAGAAGAGTTAGAGAACTAGTTCATACAATTTTTTGGCAAGCTTATAAATATAGTCTCTATTTTTTAAGCCATTAATCCATTTTTTTGGAATACTTTTAAAACCATAATAAGCTCCAGCCATTGCCCCATACATAGAGGCTAAGCTGTCAGTATCTCCACCAGCGTTTATACATTTCAACATTCCATTTTCAAAATTGCTCGTTAATAAATAAGTTGCTATTGCTGAGGGAACAACTTCCTCAGTTAAAACACCTGTTCCAAAATAATCATAAATATCAAAGAAATCCTTGCTTTTAAAATTTTTAAGTTCCAATAGTTTTTTGGCAAATTCCTCATCCACATCTTTTATATATTCGTAACAGCTGTCTAATAAGCTAAAATCCTTCTCATCTCTTAATGCAGAGCTAACAAAAAATGCCACAGCCAAAGCTCCAGCAATTGCTGTTTTGTTGTTATGGGTTATCTTCGATACCTTTATAACTTCCTCTTTTAGTTTTTTTAAGTTGTTGTAAAATACAATTCCTAATGGATATATCCTCATTGCAGCCCCGCAACTACTGCTATTAACTCCAGAATAATCATTGTTTTCTAATTTTTCAATAGCAGTTAAAGATGTTATGCCAATATCTGGGGGATTTTTATTTTTCCATGCTATCAAGCAGTTAGCAAATTTTTTTATATCCACTCCTTCTTTTGTTAAGCTTTTTATTATACATATTGCCTGCTCTGTATCGTCAGTCCACTCTCCTTTACTTAGCTTTCCAGCTAAATAATTTTTCGGCTCAACGTAATCATCTACAAATCCATATATTTTTCTTATTTCATCTCTTGTTAAATTTTCAGTAGGCATTCCTAAAGCATCTCCAATAACTGCCCCAAAAACAGAACCAAATACTTTATCTTTCATTTTTTCCATAATTCCACCAAAATAATAAATACCTTTTATAAATTATATAGTAAGTTTAAGATTAATAAAAAAATATTTAGCGGTGGCATAATGAGGATTGGTCTTTCAACGTTATTTTTTTGGGAATATCCCATGGTTGAGATATTTGATATATTTAAAGATATAGGGATTAAATGCATGGAATTTTTTCCTGAAAACCCTGATTTTTGGGATAATAGATTTGATTTAGATTATATTACAGAGCTTAGAAAGGAGTTTTTAAAATTTGACGTTGCTTTACATAACCCACATATAGAGTTAAATCCATCTTCATTAAATCCTTATGTTAGAGAGGCTGTCATAAAAGAGACAATTTGGAGTATTGAGTTAGCTAAATTTTATAGGTGTGAGGCAGTAACTGTGCATCCCGGAAGGAGACCTACAAATAGACCACCAACAGATGAGGAATATGAGGCATTTTTTAAATATTTGGACAAATCATTAGAAGCTGCTATTAACAAAAATATAACACTATGCTTAGAAAACATGCCTGAAAGAATTAATAGAATTGGTTGGAAGCCTGAAGAGGTGGAGTGGATTTTAAAAAGATATGATGGAATTTTATACATGACTCTGGACTTTGCACATGCTAAGGAATATATGGATGAATTTTTGGAGAGATGTATTGACTATATAAAACACACCCACATTTCTGGAGTGATTAATAGAAAAGACCATTTTCCATTAAGAGAATCAGAAATTGACTTCATCCCTTATGTAAAGGCACTTATAGATTATGGATACAAAGGAATGTTCAACTTAGAGCTTGATGATAGGAGATTAAGGAAAAATCCGGCTACAAAAGAGGAAAAAATAGATGTAGTGATAAAAGATATTGAATTTTTAGAAAGTGCTGTTTAGCTTTCAATTTTAACTAAACCCTTTAACTCCTCTGGAATATTCCCTTTACCAATCGCCATTGCAGGCTGTCCATTTTTCTCTAAAACTTCAGGATGCTCTAAAATGATCTTAACAAAATCTATTGCTTCTTTTTTATATGTGGCGTTTTTTGGGACAGTTAAACCATAAACTATTGGCTTTGCAACAATTGTTTTATTTTTTGCAGTTATTTCTAAAGCCACTCTTTTGTAATAATCTGCATAATCGTAATATCCAAGATTAATCTCCTTTGGAAGCTCAACATATTTTAATTTGTGTTGCTCTGCAACACTTTTATATATAAATAAATAATCAAATGCTCCAGCCTCCAATGGGGCTAATAAATCCGTTTCCTTACTTCTAACGACCAATTTATCCGAATTAACTTCTAAATCCTTAGGGACTATTATTAAATAGCTTCCATCGTTTTCTTCAACCTTTATGTTTGGTATGTATTTTAAAACCAAGTTATCGTAGATTGTTGAGTTGTTGTAATAGATTTCTGCCAACTGCATAACCATTTGGCTTCTATAACCGCAAGGGTCATCGTTTGGATTTGAAAAACCAAATTTAACATCAGGTCTTTCTAAAATCTTATACCAATTTTCTGAATTTATCTCATCCTTGTATTTGCTTTTATCGGTATATACTAAAACAATCTCGTTTCTTGCGAACATGACATACCAATCTGCATAATCTGGCATCATCATTTGGGGGATTAATGAATAATCAGCTGAAGCTAAAATGTCAGCTTTTTTTCCTAAGTCTGTTATTTTTCTAACACATGCTACGCTTCCGGCTGGCTCTCTCTGTATATCAATATTTGGATGCTCTTTTTCATACATTTTTTCATACTCTTCAAATGGAACTGACAAACTTCCAGCATGGAATATTTTTAAGACTATTTTTTCTTCACTTCCTGCTTTTTCCTGTTCCATGCAACCGCATAAAGCAATTCCAATCAATAACAAACCAACAGCTATTATCTTTTTTTCCATATTTTTCACCTTTTTAATGTGCCAAAATGTAATGTATCAAAATTTCATATTTAAATATTATGTTCATCACTTTTAATTAACAAAACTTATAAAACATTTAAAATTCAAAAATAAGAATTAAACAATAAAAAAGGCGATACTATGAAAAATATCCTGATAAATGCAACAACAAAAAAGTTTGAGATTATTGAGAAGAACATATTGCCAATAACTTGGGGGTTGTATTGGCATAATAAATTTGAGACATGGAAATATGACGTCTATGATGAAAAAAATGTATTTTGCTTTGGTAGCGGAGTTTTGCCAATTATTGGAGGACATAGGCTAATATTTTCCTTTAGATCTCCACTTTGGGATGGTTTTTACTTCTCATCAATGGGAGGGGCAGGTTATCAATTTAAAAGTACTGGGTTGAATAATGTGGCAATCATTGGAAAATGTGAAAAGCCATCTATATTGGTCATAGAGAATGAGGGGCAGTTAAAAATTGATTTTATTGAAGTTAATGAGGAATTAAAAACTGTTTATGATGTTAGCAACTACATCCTTGATTTATACAAAGATAAAAATTTAAGGAGCGTTGTAGTTGGAGAGGCTTCAAAAAGAACAAATATGGGAGGTTTGTTTTCTCAAACAGTTAGAAATGGAAAATTTGTTGAAGGTTCAGAAGACTGGGCAGCAAGAGGGGGAGGAGGCTCTGTCCTCTATAGAGCTCACAATATAATAGGGATTGTATTCTTTGGAAATGAAAAAGAAAATAAAGATGATAAGGAGAAGGCCAAAAAAATCATTGAAGATTATTACAAAAAACCTATGACTAAAGTTGTTTTAGAGCACACAAAAAAATATAGGTATGATGAGAGCACAGCTACTGGTGGAACTTTTGGAAATAACTGGCTTTTGTATAAAGAGAAAGTTCCTATATTTAATTGGAGAATGCCGTATATAGATAGAGAAGACAGAAAAAAGATTTTGGAGAAGATATTGAAATTTTACCTTGAAACATTTAATAAAGAATGCATAGAGACAAAAAAATGGACAAACTGTGGAGAACCTTGCCCAGTTTTATGTAAAAAGCATAGAAATAAAAATAAAGTTGATTATGAGCCTTATGCAGCAAATGGAACGTTATTGGGAATTTTTGACTTGTATGAAGTGGATAGGGTAGTTAAAACTGTAGATGCACTTGGCTTTGATGCAATTGAAGTTGGAAACTTAACTGCATGGGTTTTTGAACTTTTAGATGTAGGATTGTTAAAAGAGGAAGAGTTAAATATAAAGAAGCCAATATTTGACCATAAAAAAATTGTTAATGGGGATGAAGAAGAGATTAAAGAAATTTCAAAGCACAATGCAGATCAGGCGATAAAATTATTGCATAATTTGGCTGAAAACTCGAATGAAATTTATAAAATCTTATCTTTAGGAAAGAGAAAAGCTGCTAAGATATTAAATGAGAGATTTAAAAGCAGAGTTGAAAAATCTAATAAAAAATTCAATGACTACGCTGCTTATATTCCATTTGGTGATTGGGGAGAGATAGCTCCAAATCTATATTGGACTCCAGGGTTTTTTATGCCGTTTGTTGTTCAGGGGAGATATTTAACGTATTACAAACCAGAGTTTCATGAACCAGAAAAATTTGCTGAATTAGTTTTTGAAAGTATAAAGTTGGAGATGCCAATAGAAAACCTCGGTATTTGTAGGTTTCATAGAAACTGGGTAAAACCAATACTAAATGACTTGGCTAAAGAGTTGTTGGGAATAGAAGATATTGTTGAAGATTCAATAAACCTGTATAGGGAGATTTGTAACTATAACAAAAAAATCGGTTATGCTAAAAAAGTTGAGAGTGAAAGGGTTAGAGATTTAATTATAGCATTGGCAAAAGAATTCAACAATGAAGAGTGGGTTAAGAAATTTGAAAATAGGGAAAATGTGGATGAGTATGTAAAAAGAGTTTTAGATAAATATTCCCAACTTTTAGGGATTGATTGGAGAATTGAATAATTATTCTCTTGCAGGTCCTGCATCTTCAAATCCTTGCCTTAAACCCTTACCTGCCATTTTTGTTAAGTATTCTGGTTTAAATAATAGGTAATAGACGTTTTCAGCATGCTCTTCAGCTCTTCTTTTAGCTAACCAATCCAACTCCTTATCATCTTTTGCCTCGTCTTCATGAACAAAAACTTCAATTATATGCTTATTTGTCATTAATTGGGCCAACATTAAACCTAAAGAGGCTTCATGAGCACAAACTTTGTCTTTATCTACTTTTCCAGGCATTCCCAATGCCATAACTATATCACAGCCTTCCTCTTCCAACAACTTTTTACAAGCTACAGGCAAATCTTTTATCCCAGGAACAGTTTTTCTGATAATTTTAATGTTTGGAGAAAGTTCTTTTAACTTTTTTATGGCTGCAGAAGCCATATCTACTCTTGCAAATGTTGTATCCACTATCCCAACTTTTTTCGTCAAATTTTCACCTTTTAACCTTAATCTTTAGCATATAAATTTATTTTAATAAGTCCATCCATTAAATAATCGAAATCAATCTCTTTATCCCATCCAGCCTTTTGGAATATACTCATGAAACATATTCCAATAACTTTTTTAGGAGAGAGTTTATTTATTAAATCTTTAATTTTTTCTACCTCTACACCATATTTTGGCATTGCCAAGCCTCCAAATAAAACAACTGCGTCTACTTTATCTAAATTTCCAAAATCTTCCATTTGCATGCCAACATCTTTAATAACAAGTTTTTTGACATTGTTTAAGTTACCATCTGGTATGAAATAATTTTCTTTATCCCTTACTGCATATCCAAACAATTCAGCAAATGGTTGGCAAACTCCAACTGAACCTACAAATGCAACACTCTTTATATCATGATTTCCTATAATATTTCTAAATTCCCTTAACATTGGGGAAAGCCCACTTTCTTCTTTTAATAATTTTAATGCCATTGTATCACCATTAACATAAGGATTTAACCATGATTTTTATGGATTCGTAGGTAGGTATATTGTAATATTCTTTAAGCAATTTTTTAATTCTTAATAAATTAAAGCTTTTTACAGATTTTTTATCTTCATCCAATTTTCTAAATTTTTTTACTACATATTTTTTATATTTTAAGATTGCTTTATTTAATTCATAGTGGATTATAAGCTTTGACAATACATAAGCGGAATGTATTGCATAGATATTTCCATGACCTAATGGTGTCGTTAAGCCTATACTCTCCCCCACACCTGCAATACCTCTTTTTCCATGCATTCTCCCTATAAAACTTTCAGAAATTAAATTTCCATTTATTCTTGAATAACATTCACAAACTTTTGTATAATCATTTCCAAACATTTTTTTAACATATTTATTTAAAAATTCCCAAAGTTCATGGTCATTTTTATAGTATGCACATCCAACGTGATACAACCCATCTCCTACAGGAACAATCCAGGTATGACCAATCATAGGTTTTCCTTTATGTATTTTTATTTCATCAATAAAGAGTTTATTAAAATCTTCTGAGGAGTTATTGTAGTATATCAAAAATTGACACGTTCTAATGTCATTTTTATATTTGGCATTCACATCTTCCAACTGAAGTACTTTTGCATTACCAGATGCGTCAATGATTAAATCATAAAATTTAGTCTCAGTTTCTTCTACAAACTCTCTTGCTAAAGTTCCATTACTGCTAACTTTTGTCATATATCTTTTGATGATTGGATTGAATTCTCTATTGGTAATCATTGTTCTTGGCACCAAATCTTCAATTAATTTAGATTTGTTTATAACATAAAATTTTTTATTGGGGTAATAATCATCCCCTCCCACATTTATGTCCTTTACTTCATTAATAATATAATCATTAATATCCAAATTTACAGTTTTTAATATCTTTTTTGTAATCAAAAGTTCATTTTTGTTGGAAAATATGAAGTTCATACTTTTACATCCCCTAACTAATAGATGGTCGTAAATATCTATATGATAATCCTGTTTTGATAGTAATCTATACACTATAGATCCTGCTAATCCGGCTCCAATAATACTTACTTGCATAATGACACCCATTAAATCCATAAAATCATAATTTCATATATTTCACCATAATAAACAATTATTTAATAATTATTTAATGTAAAAATATAAATAAATTTCTACAACTATATTTATAAGCCTAAAGTTACATTAATTTAATATATTGTACGTATTATTCTACTAGTGAAAATAAGCAAAGTAGTATTTGAGAGTATGTACCTTTATAATGTCATAATAAATCTATTTAAAATAATAAAAGTAAAGTTTGGAGAATGTATTTAAGTTAAAATTTGATTATTAGACTAATCCATTAAACTTTAATACCCAAACAACCACAGCCACCAAAAAGAAAGGCAAAACTCCACATCCGAGCCATTGTTTCTGATTTAAACTTTCTTCCCCGAATAATTTAGCTGAGATATGCCCAAAAATAACAGCTCCAATAAATAAAAATATCAAGGTAGAGATTCCACTAAATATTCCTAATCCAGCAGTATATACATAATTCGCAAAATATCCAAAAATAATTCCTCCAATTGTATGGATTAAGCAACATTTTCCTTCTAAATCCATATTAATCCCTCTTTATATCTTCTATTGTATAAATCTCTATCTTCTCCTTAGGCCTTTTTGAATCTGTAAAAGAGTAATCAACTACAACCTCAACTTCATCATTCGCCCAAAATTCTTTATTTTCTAATATTTTATCCCCTATTTCCAACAAAAATGCAAATTTCCTCTTTGTTTTTAATGAACCCTTATCTATTTCAACAACATCCTTTTTGCACTTTGGTTTTATTATAGAATAGTGCATAAGTTATCCCTCAATTATGAAGCTAAATCTTTAACAACCCTTTCTTATAAAAAATAAAAATATTTAGCCATTATAAACCCTCTCTAACGGCGGAACAACCTGCTTCTTCCTTGACATAACTCCTTCTAAGAATACACTATTTCCTTCAACTTTAACATTAAATGCCTTTTCAAACATCTCTTTATTTCCTACAACTAACGCTTCACTACCTTCTTTCATAATATCAGTTATTAAAAATACAATCAAATCATAACCTTCATTTTTCAACTTCTCTTCTAACAATTTGTAAATATCTTCTTTCTTACTCTCAACTTCACTAACATCTATGACCTCAACCTGCCCAATTCCAACCTTTTTTCCATTAAAGTCAAAGTTCTTAAAGTCCATGTTTATAATTTCTTCTGGTTTTAATTTACCAACAACTGACTTTGCCTTTAAAATTTCCATACCAAACTCTTCTATATTGTTTATTCCAGCAATCTCAGCTAATTTCTTAGCCATTTCTTTATCTAACTCAGTAGTTGTTGGTGATTTGAATAAAACCGTATCTGATATTATTGCACTTAATAAAAGTCCAGCTAAGTCTGGTTTTAGTTCTTTTTTCTTTCCACCAATTAAGTCAATTGCATCTTTAAAGTATAATTCAGCAATAACTGTTGCTGTAGAGCCAACTGGTTTTGCATAGTATAAAATTGGCTCAGTTGTTGTTAAACCAACTTTGTGGTGGTCTATAATAGCTATTAACTTTCCTTCTTCTAAATCATCAAGGCTTTGACTCTTCTCTGAGTGGTCAACTAAAACTATTTCTTTACCTTTAGCTGAAGTTATCAACTCTGGCTCCATAACTCCAAATCTTCTTAAAACGAATTCTGTTTCTGGATTTATATCCCCCAATCTTGCTGGATAACAATCTAAAAAATAAGCTAAGACGATAGCTGATGCTATACTGTCAGTATCTGGGTTTTTATGCCCTACTACGTACCTCACATTCTCACCTTAGATATTTTTAAAAGAAAAGTTTATGTTGTTATTAAATTTCCTCAAGTTCTTTATATCTTTTTCTTTTTCTTATGTATAGAACAATTATTATAATAAAAAATGCTCCAACAATTAAGTATATCGGATTCACAGTTTTTTGAGTTTCTGTCTTTTCTACATAGACATTAAATGTTTTTGTTATATTATATTGGTTGTGGTAGTCATCAAAGTATGTAACAGCTGCTTTAATTGATATATTCCCAAAATCATCTATTTCAAAAATTAAGGTATCGTAATCATCTTCATCTAAATCTCCAATATATCTTGTATAATTGTTTTCATTTACATTTAAAGTCATTACACAATGTTTAATCTTAGAACTACCCCTATTAGCGATTCCAATTGTTATTTCAACATAATCCCTTTTATTTTTTACATCATCCAAATATATGTAGGGCTGATTTTCATAAATCTTTTTTACAACTTTTAAATTTAAAGGAATTGTTAAATCATAGTTATTTCCATCTTCTCCAATCCATGTAAGTTTTGCGTTAATTGAATATATCCCATTTTCAACTTCTGGAACTGCATACACATTTAGAGGGATCATATATTCATCATCAGGACTTAAACATCTAATAAATGCTGAAGAACCTCCTAAAATATTTATCTTCTCATTTCCAGTTAAATAGATGTTTAAATATTTTGCATTTCCAGTCCCAACATTTTTTATCATTAGCATTATATTTTTTGTTGTTCCAGGGTTTATTGAAGTGTCATTTATCTTTAATTCAAAGCTTGCTATTCCATATACGTGTATGTAGTATATTTTTGTGAATTCGTAGTGGTGAGTGTCTTCATCATCAACTTCATCATAACTTACCTTCACATCAATCCTATAATCTCTTGATGGAGCGTTTTCATCAACATGTAGTTTGAAGTGGACGGTATCAGCTTCTCCAGGGTTTAGATGGCTTATCGTTGCCTTTCCCTTAATTGGATTTACCTGCCTTAATTCAAATGGATAGTGTGGGGATATTTCAACAACTATGTCCTTAACCTCATCATCATAATTGTCGTTAGTTACCTTAATCCAAACATCAACGTCATCCCCTGGATGAATGACGTTAGGCTGATACTGAAGCTCATCAACCTGTAAGGCAGAAACTGAAGATATAGCCACAAGCAAAATCATCGACAAAGCTATCTTTTTAAATATTTTCTTAAACATAGTTCCCCTCATTAAACTAATTTGAACAACTTAATAAGGTTATATAATACTGCGACCTATATATAGCTTAAGTATAATAAAATGTATAATTGGGATAACATGAAAATCGAAGATATTGTAGCTTTTGCATTTAAAAATATAAAGCAAAAAAGAACTCAGAGTTTATTAACAATTATTGGTATTGTAATAGGGGTTTTGGCAATTGTCAGCTTAATTTCTTTAGGGTATGGTGTCCAAAATTATATACATGAAGAAATGATGAAGATGGGTTCAAATAAAATAACCATATTGCCAGTAAAACAGTTAGGAGTTCCCCCTTCACACTTATTTACAAGAAAAGAAGTTAGAGCCATTGAAAATGTAAAGGGCATTGATAAAATTATGTATGGATGGTATGGAGGGTGTGAAATAGAGTACAATGGGGAAAAAAAATTTGTGTCGTATTTTTATGCAAATCCTTCAGAATTGAGAGCTGTTTATGAAGAGACCGGATATGACCTTGAAAAAGGGAGATGGTTAGAAAATAATGATAAATATGCTTGTGTTATTGGTTATGGAACTGCACATAATTTGTTTGATAGAGAAATAGATGTTGGAGATGTAATAAAAATTAAAGATAAAAAATTTAAGGTTGTTGGGATTTTAAAGCAAATTGGGAATCAACAGGATGATAACTCAGTAATTTTAAATCTGGATGTTGGGGAAGATTTATTTGGAAATGAAGACAAATTCAACATTATTCTGGTAACTATAAAAGAAAGGGAGGATATTGAAAAAGTTTCGGAGGATATTAAAAAAGCTTTAGAAAGGTCATTTGGAGATGAAGATTTTTCTGTTTTAACTGCTAAGCAGTTATCAGAGACTGTAAGCTCAATTCTTGGGGTTATAACAATATTTGTTGTCGGAGTTGCTGCCATCTCCTTATTAGTTGGAGCTATTGGTATTTCAAATACTATGCACATGAGCATTTTAGAGAGGAGAAAAGATATTGGAATATTAAAGGCAATAGGGGCTGAAACAACAGATATATTGGCAATATTTGTCGTTGAATCTGGATTTTTAGGATTATTTGGTGGGATTATTGGTCTAATACTTGGAATTTTAGTAGCGAAAGGTGTAGAAATTTTAGCCCATAAAATGGGTTATTTAATGGTTAATGCATGGATTTCATGGGAGTTAATTGTTGGAGTTTTGGCATTTTCATTCCTAGTTGGTGTTGTGAGTGGCTACTTCCCGGCAAGAAGTGGAGCTAAGTTAAATCCAATAGACACATTAAGAGGGGAATAGATGATAGAAGCTAAAAACATATGGAAAATTTATGGTAGTGGAGAGGCAAAAACTATCGCTTTAAAAAATATTAATTTGAAAATCGAAGAAGGAGAGTTTGTTATGATTATTGGTCCTTCTGGTTGTGGAAAATCTACCTTACTAAATATTTTGGCTTTACTGGATGTTCCAACAAAGGGGGAAGTTTACTATAAGGGGAGAAGAACAAGCACGATGAGCGAAAATGAGAGGGCAATTTTTAGAAGAAAAGTTGGAGGTTTTATATTTCAACAATTCCACCTGATAAAAACACTAACTGCTTTGGAAAATGTTGAATTACCAATGATTTTAGATGAAAAAGATAAGCATTATAGAAAAAAGAGGGCGAAGGAGCTTTTAGAGAAAATTGGTTTGGGAGATAGGTTAAATTACTACCCTCACCAACTGAGTGGAGGGCAGCAGCAAAGGGTGGCAATAGCAAGGGCTTTGGCAAACAATCCAAGAATAATATTTGCAGATGAGCCAACAGGTAATTTAGACAGTAAAAGCGGGGCTATAGTGATGAACATCCTAAAGGAGCTAAATGAAAAAGGAATAACTATAGTTATGGTTACACATGAGCAGGAGTTGTTGAAGTATGCGTCAAAGATTATTAAATTGAGAGATGGAGAGTTGATTGAAATAATTGAAAAATAAGATGAGAACTTTTATATATTAATAATATAAATATATAACTGCCCCCAACGAACCGACCCAAATGGAGCACATCCATAAAAGGTTGCGATGATAGAGGGTTCGAAGTTGGGGGGACAAAAAAGGAGGTCTGGGCGAGTTGTGGGAAGAGAGCTTTTGCTCAATGAAGATGACCACGATACAGCATGACCTCCTACAAATCTTAATGTTTATTCTGTTTATTTTATTGTTTGTATTTTTATAAAACTTCATCCAATTTTTCAACAACTTTGTAAATATCCTCTTTTTTAACTCCAATAGCTGAATTTACAACTATGTAATCATAAGGGTACTTTTTTAAATATGAGGTTCCAAATTTGTCATTTTTCCTAACCCCTCTTGGTCCAGTAACCCTTAAATTGTAAAGCTTACCCGCAACATCCAACGGGTCTTTTTTTGTTGTTATACATGAAGATATTGGATTTTCTACATTTAAAACTCTTTCACCTTTTTTCTTTGCTAAATCTTCCAACAACTCATCTAACAACTTTTTACATTCTTTCTGCTCTTTCATTAAATTTAGGTAGTTTTTAGTTCCAATTGCTAAAAGAGATATTAAGATATTTACTATTGGATTTGCTGAAGCTCTCCCTGGATAAGTTAAAGATATCTCCCTTAAAAAACTCTCATCTTTTGTATATACTATTCCCCCACCAATTGGTGTAAATAGGTTTTTATCTGATGAGCTCACTACAGCATCAACCCTATATTTTAAAGCTCTTTTTAATTTTTCGATATAGTAGAAGTTTTGAATTGCATAAGCCCCATTTATTATATGGGGAACGTCATAGTCTTCGCAAATCTTTGCTATCTCTTCAACATCATCACTCTTTCTTGGCGGGAAAAAGGTTAAGGTGCTTAAAACCACTGGATTGTTGTTATCTTTAATCTCTCTTCTTATGGCATCTTCAATATCCGAAACATCAACTTTAACCACATCTCCATCTAAAACCGTCTCAACCAATCTCATCCTCATACTAACAAATGATGTAGCCTTTATAGGACTTTTGTGAGCTGCATATGGGTATATGACAACATTTGAACCATATTTTTTCCTTGAAGCCGATAAGCAAAGGGCTAAGCTCATCCCAGTAGCTACAGGTGTCGCTATTGCCTTAACCTTTAAGCCCAAAGCTTTTAAAAAACTCTCCAACAATTTATTGGTTAGTTTATACATCACACTTGCTCCGGGAGCTTTTGGTTGGGGGTCTATTAAATTTCCGCTCCTTCCAACTCCATGGCAGAAATCAAAAACTCCTTCCCTTTGCAGTTTGGTATAAACTCTTGCTTCCCTTTCACCAATTTGCACGACATTTGGATCTTTATCTGTGTCCATAAAAGATAAAACCCTCAATAAAAATTTTATATGCTCCTCATCAATCCCGTTTTCAGGAGCTTTTCTCTGCTCTAAAATATTTTCAATAATTTTCAAATTTTCTTTTAAAGTTAATCTTCCCCTATTTTCCATGTGTTTTGGAATTAAACCAGTTATATTAAGTTCCATTCAATCACCTTTTTATAGCTAAGTAGAAAATATTTAATTTAGTTAGCAAATGGAGGGTTAGAATGATTAACATTTTAATAGTTGAAATTTGTGTAGCTATGTTTATTGCTAGTGTTCTTATACCACAACTATATTATTATTTTGCATTATGGCCAACTCTCTTTATCAATATGCCATGGCAGATAGTCATGAGCATTTTTATGCATGGGAGCATAACACACTTATTGGTTAATATGTTTGTATTATTTATATTTGGGACATATTTGGAAAGAATTGTCGGCTCAAAAAACTATTTGTTGATATTTTTAACTTCTGGAATTGTTGGGAATTTGGCTTATATATTGTATGCTTATTTAACTGGCGATTATGCCCCATCAGTTGGAGCTTCTGGGGCTATATTTGGGGTAATGGGTGCTTTGGCTATTTTAGCTCCACATTTAAGGGTTGTTGTGTTTCCACTACCAGTTCCAATAAGTATAAAATTGGCAGTGATTATATTTGCACTTATTGATTTGATATTGCTCCCCTACACTTCAAAAACAGGAATTGCACATATAACGCATTTAGCTGGGCTTATAACTGGTTTAATCCTTGGAAAAATGTTGCGTGATAAAATTTACTCAATATATTATTAAAAAGGTGAAAAAATGAATATATTTAAATTTTCAGAGAGGGAAATAATTGATTTAACCATATCGGTTTTAGCAATAGCATTTATCTTTACTTATCCAAATTTTTCAATGATTGTTTTTATCATTAGTTTAATAGCCGTAGGTAGTGGATTTATATTTCATGAATTGATGCATAGAACTGTAGCGAGGAGATACGGAGCTTGGAGTGAGTTTAGGGCATGGTATGAGGGCTTGTTGTTGGCTTTAATCTTAAAGATTTTTTTAGGAGCTACATTTATAGCTCCTGGGGCTGTTTATATCTACAAGGATTATTTAACCACTGAAGAAAATGGAAAAATAGCCTTAGCGGGGCCAATAACAAATGTTGCTTTGGCATTTATATTTTTAATATTAACATTAGGATTTAAACCAAATTCTTTATTGTGGTGGATGGGAAAATATGGATTTTATATAAATCTCTTCTTGGCAGGGTTTAACATGCTTCCAATCCCGCCATTTGATGGAGAAAAGGTTTTAAGATGGAATCCAATAATTTGGGCAGTATTTGGATTGCCTTTAATTGGATACATGATATACATGATGTTTTGGTGAAATTGTGAATAGAAAGGAGGTTTTTCAAATATTTTCCTTACTGTATTTGTTGTTTTTATTCTTAGGATTTATGATTATCTCGAAATCTAACGTATCTTTATTATTATTGGCATTTTTCATTCCATTTGTTTTTTGGATGTTTTGGGTAAAAATAAAAAATGAAAAATGGGATATAGAAAATAAAGAAAATAGGATAGCTCCTCTAACTTTTACCCTAATTTATTTATCGATATTGACATTATTTTGGAAAAATATCTTTATAATAATCTTTTTGGCTAATGTTCTTGTAGTTTTAATAATCACAAAATTTTGGAAGATAAGCATGCACTGCTATGGACTATCTGGCATGGCTTATCTTGTATATGCATTTACGGGAGATGTTTTTCTCTCCATTCTATATTTAATATTAACAATTATTACAGGATATGCGAGGATTTATTTAAATAAGCATACACCTCTGCAGGTAATTGCTGGAACTGTATTGGGATTTTTAGTTAATTGCTGTTTGTTAAATTTCATTTAGATAATCTAAGGTGGGTACTATGAAAAATAAACTAACAATCTCAATTATTGGTGGAACAGACGGTTTAGGAAAATGGTTCGCTAAATATCTAAAAAATAAAGGATTTAATGTAATAATTACAGGAAGAGACGTAGAGAAGGGAAAAAGTGTTGAAAAAGAACTTGGAGTTGAATTTACAAATAACAACATTGAAGCTGCTAAAAGAGGGGATGTTGTCATTGTAGCGGTACCAATAAACGTTACCGAGAGAGTTATTAAAGAAATAGCTCCTCATGTTAGAGAAGAATGTTTATTAATGGACATAACTTCAATAAAGGAGATTCCTAAAAGAGCTATGGAAGAAAATGTTAAAGAAGGAGTTACTGTTATTCCAACTCATCCAATGTTTGGGCCGTCAACTCCATCTTTATTAAGACAGGTTGTTATCCTAACTCCATCTGAAAAGCATAAACAGAGTGAGTGGTTTGGAAAAGTTTATAACTTTTTAAAGAAAGAGGGAGCCAAAGTTATCGTTATTCCAGCTGAGAAACACGATAAAATTATGGGAATTGTTCAGGGATTAACACACTTTGCATTTATTTCTTTAGGGGCTACGTTGAAAGAGCTTAATGTTGATATAAAAGAATCGAGAAAATTTGCCTCACCAATATACGAGTTGATGATTTCTATTATTGGCAGGATTATAGGGCAGAATCCTTATTTATATGCGGATATCCAAATGTTCAATCCAAGAATAAAGGAGATTCATGAGACTTTTATAAACCAATGCAAAGAGATTAGTAAAATTGTTAAAAATAAGGATAGAGAGGGATTTGTTAAGATAATGAAAGAAGCAGCTAAACATTTTGGTAGTGAGGCAAAGAGAGGGGCCTATTATTCAGATAAGGCAATATTTGCTTTAGCTTCAGAAATAGAGAAGCTAAATAAACTCATAGGCAGAGAAATTGCAGTAAAAAACATAAACTCAAATGTGATTCATTTTGGAATTTTAAAGGATATTGAGAATGATTATTTAATATTGGATAAAAATGGAAAAGAGCAGAGATTTAATATTTTAAAGGTTGAGGTGTTTTTTGGGGATGAATTAAATGAGTTAAAAAAGAAATATTTAGAGAGAAAGTACATAGACATATCAATTTTATTTAAAAAAGACGTTGATGAAAATGTTATTTTAAACTTATTGAAAAAGATATTCGATATTGAGATAATTGATGTTTATGAAGGAGATAACATAGAAGAGGGGTATAAAAGCATAACATTTAGAATTTACGGATACAACAAAGAGGAATTAAAGAATATAGAGAAAGAATTTTTAAATATAATTAAAAATATTGGTGGAAAAGAGAGGTTTAAATGAAATTTTGAAATTTTACTAGGGCTTCAAGTAAAACAGATGGCTCTTACATTTGCAATCAGAGCATCCGAAGTTTTCAACAAAATCAAATTTTTTTATAAATTCGTTGGCAACATCGCATTCAACTCTCTCATTTGTGATATAAATCTCTTCAACCTTTCCAAATTTTAATAGATAATCGATATGCCAATGCATTTTTTTATTTTCTCTTAGATGCCTCTCAATTCTATTTTTTAAATTAATTGAATTCCCTAGGGCAGATCCAACATAAAAATAATATCCTTTTTTAAAAAATCTCTCTGTTTTACCAAATTTTATTTTTTTACCTTCTTTTAATCTAATTTTTAAGATGTAAGTTCCTTTCTCATTTGGTATGTTATTTTTTGATACCTTTCTAAAGTTAAATTTTTTTAAAATTCTTTTAAAATGCATAATTTTTTCATAATAGGGGCATTTCTTTCTTATTTCTTCAAAGCATTTGTTACATTTTGGCTTTGGAGAACAAATCTCTTTCCCAAAAACTACCAATAGATTATTTATTACCTTCCAGTATTTTTTAGGGAGCTTTTTTCTCAGTTCAAACTCCGTCTCTTCAGGTGTTTCAGTATCTACTATCTCCCACCTATTACAGATCCTATGAACGTGAGTATCTACACATATTCCATCTTTATCAAAAGCTAAGGTTATAACTAAATTTGCTGTTTTCCTCCCAACTCCTGGAAGCTTTAACAATTCTTCCAAAGAATCTGGAACCTTTCCATTATATTTTTCTTTTAAAATTTTAGCTAATTTCTTTAAATTTTTAGCTTTAACCCTATAAAATCCGGCAGGATATATCAAATCAGCCAATTTTTCTTCCTCAATATTTAATAAATCATCAACACTTTTAACTTCTTTAAATAACTTTTTGGAAACTTCTTCAGTAACTTCATCCTTTGTTCTTGCACTTATTATCGTTGAAACCAAAACTTTAAATGGATCTCTATCTCTTGCTATTTCAGTAACAACAGCATTTTTATTAATTTTTTTTAATAAAATATCTATCAACTCCATGGATATCACAAAATAAAATTAATAAAAATTTTTTTAGAAATATTTGTCCATCTCATCACTATCTGATCCCAAAATAAGTTCAAAGATATCTTTATCAACCTCGTGAATCATTGGAATTCCCGTAACTTCGGAAGCAAGAGGTTTTAGAGCTGCAAGATCAGACCTATCTATGAGATCCAATCTGAATTTTCTTGCTCCAGCCATAAGCTGTTTTAACCCACATTTTATTCTATCAAGGTATGTGTAAAGCCCAACAGCGGCCCATGGAATCTCTCTTCCAACCTTATCTCCATATTTAGCTTTTAATTCATCAGCCATTATGAAGAACTTCTCTGGAGAATCTCCAAATCTTCTTACAAACTCTTTTGGTAATTTTCCTTTTTCTGCAAGTTCGCAGAAGTTAGATGCTTTCATAACAGCTGTGAGTGGAGCCCTTCCCATCGTTATCGTTTTTACGAAAGGCCCTTCTCCAAAATTACTCATGGCAATTGCTTTAAATATTTGAGTTTCATCTATAAAGCCACCAGCCATACTTATATCTGGAACAAACTTGCATTGCTCCTTCAACATTCTGGCAGCTTTGAGCACTATGGCCTCTAAATACACAGTTGGAACTCCCATCTCGTTCATCATTGGGACGGGAGACATTCCAGTTCCACCGCCAGCACCATCAAAGGTAATATAATCCACTCTTGCCTCTGAGGCAACCTTCATAGTCCATGCAACATCTACAGGGCGATAAGCCCCTGTTTTTATTGTAACAACCTTTGCTCCCATTTCTCTTAACATTTCTACATCTTCAATAACATCACTTTTTGTAGGAGAGCCTACTCTACTATGCCTCTCAAATGTTTTAAAGGCTCCATCCTTAAATGCCTGTTGAACATCGGGATCTTCAGGATCAGGAATTATGAGATAACCTCTCTTCTTAAGCTCTATTGCCCTCTCAAGCGAATTAATTCTAATTTCACCACCAATTGCCTTTGCACCCTGCCCCCATTTTCTCTCAATAATATTCACCTCAAGTTTTGAGAGCACGTATTCATCTACACCGACCCTCTGATCTTCAATGTTTGTCTGAACTGCAATATCTCCATATTTTCCATCCCAGAATTCTCTGAAAAGCTTTACTCTCCTCTCCATTTCAGGAGATTTTATAACCTTTCCATCTTTAAACTCGGATTTTGGATCCACCCCACAAACATTTTCTCCAACTATTAAAATAACTCCTGCAAGAGCTGCACCAACAGCAATTCCATCCCAGTATTTTTTTGCCACATCAGTTGACCCATAAGCTCCAATAGCTAAAGGTAATTTAACTCTAATCCCACCTATACTGCTCTCAACATTTACATTTGGGAAAAGCATTTTATCTGGATCTGGCTCGACTCCTTCAGCTCCAATAAGTCTTGACAGTATGTTAAAATGCGACCAGTCGAGGCCGTAATCTTTTAAACCTGATGCTGTGCTATCTCCAAAATATTCAGGATCTGGATACAAAACCTCCCTACCCCTGAAGGTTGAAAGACCAATCTCACATAAAAATGGACAATCTTTTATGCAAATTGGACACATTCCGCTTTGAGGGTTAACGTCTTTAACTTTAGTTCTAGTCCCTGTTGTAGACATTGCATTTAAGTAAGATGAATTTCTAAACACACGTTCCATTTAGCCCACCTTGCGTTTATCTATATAATAACTTATGCTTTTGTTTTATTTAATTAATTAATGAGTAATTCAAAAATTAATTTATTTTAACAAATATTTAAAAATTTAATTAAAGTAATAAAAAAAGAAAAAATAAAATTGAGATAATCGATGAGAAAAAAATTTCAATTTATTTTAATTTAAAAATAAAAAATAAAATTTAGTTTATCATTTATTTCTTTTCAGCTTTAATTATAAGCAACATTCCAATTAAATCTCCTTTCTTAACTTCACCATCAACCCCACAGGCAAAAGTAGCCATATCTACTTCTCTCTCAGCTTCTATAGGCATTGGAACTTCCTCCCCAACAGCTATGACATGCCCTACTCTATGTCTACCATAAGGACAAATTAAAAGGACTGACATTGGAGGAATTTTAATATTTCTAATTTTTATTGGTTTTATGTCTCCTTGCTTAAATTTTTTATCTTCATCAGCAACTATTGGCTCAATTTTTGCTTCATTTTTAATGATTATATCGTATTTTACTTCCTCCTCTCTAATTTTCTTTTCTATTTCAGTCATCCTTCCAAGTATTCTAAATACCATAAATACCACCAAAAATGGAATTCTTGTAATTCGTCAATTATAAAGCCTCTCCTTCTGCTTCTCTTTTCTCGATTCTGGACTTAATTAATTTCAATCTGAAGAAGTTTTCCCTCTCCATCTCATCTAATCTCATAGATATGTATTTTTTAAGTTCTTTTAATCTTGGGATTATAACATATTCTAAAGCGTTAACTCTTCTCTTTGTTGTAATAATTTCTTCAGCTAAGAGTTTAATTGATGTCTCTATTTCAGCCAATTCGGTTATTAATTCCAAAGCCTCTTCAAATTTCTTAGCAGCTTCATCTAACTTTGAGCTAACACCGTAAGGTGAATATCCTCTCTCTCCAACTTTTCTTCTAACGTTGTATATTTCAAAAGTAGGAACAGTAACACCCATAATATTCTTTGTATCCATGTCAACTTCTAATTTATCATTTTTTGCAGCTAAAGAAGCCTCTTTAACAGCCAAAGTTCCCATAACAGTTTGAGCCATTATTAAATCTTTGTATGCTTCAGCTAATTTTGCCTCAACTTTGTCTCTTAAGTCGGATGCCTGATCCATAATTTGGAAGAACTCCATAATTAAAGCATCTCTTTTCTGCTTTAATAATTTATGCCCTTTTTCTGCCAGTTTAATTTTGTTTTTTAACTTCAACAATTCCATTCTTGTTGGATTCACTCTCTGCATGTAAATCCCTCTCTACTTTTATAATCACCAATTATTAACATTAATAAAATTATAACATAAAAAGTTAATGGTTATAGCTATTTAAACATTTCTCTAACCTTTTCATCTGATGCATAAACTTTTTTCTTCATCTTTTCTCTATATTCCTCTAATTTCTTTGCGACATTTTCATCCTTTAATGCCAAAATTTCTAAGGCTAATATAGCGGCGTTCTCCCCTCTATCAACTCCAACACATGCAACAGGAATTCCAGGGGGCATTTGAACAGCGCTTAACAATGCATCTAAGCCATTAAGTTTTGCATTAACAGGGACGGCAATAACTGGCTTTGTTGTTAAGCTTGCCACAACCCCAGGTAGATGGGCAGCCAATCCAGCTATTGCTATAAAAACTTCTACCTTTGAATTTTTAACAATCTCTTCAACAAATTCTGGAGTTCTATGGGCAGAGGCAACTCTAACCTCAAACTCTACGCCAAACTCTTTTAAAACATTAACTGCCTTTTCAGCTATTTTTACATCACTTTCACTACCCATTATAACGCATATCATCATTTCACCAAAACTTAAACCTCCACGCGTGAGTGAGGAGACATTACATTTCGTTGAAACTTTTAGTAAAGTTTCAATTAAAAATACTTATAAATAAGTTATGGTTTTAAATTTAAGATAAAAATGCATACTAAGGGGTGGAATATTGGAATATACATTTAATGGGCTTACAAAAAAAGACGTAAAAAAATTGAAAGTTGGAGATATTGTTTATTTAAATGGTAAAGTATATACTGCGAGAGATGAAGCTCATTTAAAAATCATTGAAATGATAAAAAATAATGAAAAACTTCCTTTTGATTTGAATGAGGCTGTTATTTATCATGCTGGCCCAATAATGAAAAAAGTAAATGATGAATGGATTTGTGTTTCAATAGGGCCTACAACCTCTGCAAGAATGAACGATGTTGAAGAGGAGTTTATAAAATTAACCAACATATCAGCAATTGTTGGAAAAGGAGGAATGAAAAAAGAATTGTTAAAAACTTTTGAAGAGTATGGGGTAGTTTACTTAGCAGCTCCTGGAGGGTGTGCAGCTTTATTGGCCAATTCAGTAAAAAAAGTTAATAACGTTTATTTTTTAGAGGAGTTGGGGATGCCAGAGGCTGTTTGGGAATTGGAAGTTGATAACTTCGGACCGTTAATTGTAGCAATGGATAGCCACGGAAACAGTATATATGAAGAAGTAAATAAAAACGTTCATAAAAAACTATATAGTTCTTTTCAAAGTCAATAAAATTTAATTAAGGAAATTTGAACTCCTTCCTATGGAAGGAGTTCATTAATACCCTATTAATAAAATATTTTGAAAAGAACTATAAAAGAGCTTTTAAATAAATTATAAATACTTCTTTAATGTTTCAATAACTTCATCCTTTTTAATATCTTTTACCAATATAGTTTTTTGTGGATTTAACTTTCCAGCGACTATTTCAATATCTTTTTTGAAAATTTCCTTAAAAAATTTAATTATCTCCTTATTTGCCTTTCCTTCAGTTGCAGGAGCTTTTATTTTTATAGACAGCCTTTTCCTCCACTCATTTATTCCTGTAATCTCATCCTTTTTAGCCCCTGCCTGAACATCTATGTCAATTAAAACACCATCTTTACTTTCTTTAACAATACTTTCAATCATTGTATCCCATTCTATGCATTTTTCTCCATTCTTCCAATGGTATTGAAAATTTATCTTCAACTTCTTGCCTGTATAATGTGTTGTATGTACAGAATGGGATTATTCTATCATCTGGAGTTGCATAGTGGATGCAACATCTCTCAACCCTCTTAACATCAAAGTTGTATGCATCCATGAAGTGCATACAGCTAATCATCAACATATGGTAGTGGAATTCAGCTAAAGCATTGTAGTCACTTCTTAAAACACCTAAAATTAAATCAACTATTTTTTTCATATTTAGTGATTTTGGAGCTCTATCAAGATCAATTAAAGATGGCAATTTTAAGGCAATTTCTCCTATAACTTTAACATCCTGCATTTTTGATTTGCCTACTTCATCGATTTTTTCCTTAACAATCTCTAAAAACCCTTCAACATCTATAAATCTTGTTATCGGGAGTAATTTTTCATTTTCATCAACAAAAACATAGGTTGATGCCCCACAATGTTGATGACTGCTTAAAACTGGCTTTCTATCATTGGTTATTTTCTCAACTAAAACTGAAACTGGAGCTACTGATGGAACTGGATAAAAATCCTCTTTAGCTATTTCCCCATCTGTTTGCTCTTCAACCAATTTTATAAAGTCAGGAATTGTTATCCTTCCCTCCAACAATGTTTTTTCATCAACCCTCCCAGTAAATGAAACCGGCTGGAAATTAACTGACCTAACAACATCTACATTTTTGGCAGCATACTTTATAATTCCTCCAACTTCATTATCATTAACTCCCCTAACTAAAGTAGGAACTAAAACAACACTACCAAAATTGATTTCTCTACAATTTTCAATAACTTTCTGTTTTATAGGAAGGATATTTTTACCTCTCGCAATCAAATAAGGTTTTTCAGAAATTCCATCAAACTGTAAATAAATCGTTGATAACCCTGCCTCCCTCAATTTTTTAAGATAATTTATATTCTTTAATTTTATACCGTTTGTTGCCAACTGCACATGTAAAAACCCCATATCTCTTGCAAGTTTTATTAATTCAGGAAGATCAGGTCTTACAGTAGGTTCTCCACCCGCAAACTGAATAGCTGGTGTTGGAGGAATCTCTTTCCTTAAATTTTCCATCATTCTTTTTATTTCCTCAAAAGATGGTTCATAAACCTTACCTGATTTGTTTGCATTTGCAAAGCAAATAGGGCAATTTAAATTACACCTATTTGTTACATCTATATTAGCCAATACAGTTGGAGATTTATGAGTAGGGCAGAGACCACAATCAAATGGGCATCCCTTCTTTGTATCAGTATTTGTTACTTCAACTTTTCCAACAAACTCGTAGGTGTCAAATTTTTTATACAGCTCAGCATCCCCCCAGTAAATATCTTTAAATTCCCCATGTTCTGGACATGTTTTTTTAATAATGATTTTTCCATCTTCTTCTAAGATTGTTGCAGGAATTCTTTTTAAACATATAGGGCAAAGTGATAATGTCTTTTTCTCCATTTCATCACCATAATAATTTAATGTAGTTAATAGAAAAGTTCTAATAACCAATACTTAATAATTGCTATTCACAGTTAAATTTTTTATTGGTAGTGTTTTATAAAAAACTTTAATGGGGGATATTGTGAAGCTTGGCATAGTTACAATAGATAGGGATAGGGTTGTCGATGAATTGATAAAATCTTGTGAGAGGTTTAATGTTGATCACAAAATTATAAACCCCATGAACATTTTAGCAGGATTTAATTTAAATTTTAAACTAAAATATTACAAATCATTTTTAGATGAGTTGGATTGCTGTTTTGTGAGGAATCTTGGCTGGGATAGTTTTTTTAGATTTGATGTTTTAAAATATTTAAATCAATATGTTCCAGTTATAAATCCTCCTGAAGGGATAGATAGGGCTTCAAACAAATTTTTAACCTCTGTTTTTCTTGAATTAAACAATATCCCACAACCAAAAACTGTTGTTACAGAAAGTATAAACGAGGCTATAGTTTGGATAGATGCATTTGAAGAAGCCGTTTTAAAACCGATATTTGGATGTGAGGGGGAGGGAATTGTAAAAGTTAAAAAAGATTCTCCAATTTCAGTAAAATTAAATATCTTAGATGAATTTAGGAAGAAATATAAAACATTCTATATTCAGGAGTTTATAAAACCTTTAAGAAATGAGTATAGGGATATAAGGGCTTTTGTTATTGATGATGAGGTTGTTGCAGCAATGTATAGGGTTGGAGGGGACAATTGGAAAAATAATGTTTCTCAAGGGGGAAGGGTGGAGAGGTGTGAGATAACTGACGAAATAGAGGAATTATCTTTAAAAGCAAAAAATGCTCTTGGTTTATTTTATGCTGGAGTCGATTTAATCGAATCAGAAGAGGGGTTAAAAGTTTTGGAGGTTAACTCAACACCTTCTTGGATTGGATTATCTAAGGTTTCTAAAGTTAATATAGCTGACAAACTTTTAGAAAAAATAATTCAGCATGTTAAACAATAATATTAATATTATTTATCTTTGTAATATTATTCATTTATTTTATTTGCAATTATTTCCAAAGCTTTCATAAACGCATCTTTTTCTGGGATAATGACAGCTACAGGAACATTGACAATTTTTTCAATAGTTGCACTAACAATAGGGGCACAAACAATGCCCTTAACTCCCTCCCTCTCAGCTCTAACAGCGGCAACAATACACTCCTCCAAAGAACCAGCAGGATATTCTTTTATCAAATAAGTTTTTCCATTAATCTCCAATTTTCTCGTTGTAATCTTATTTAAAGCAGGTCTTGCAGCTATAATTGCTATTGTATCAATGTCTTCATCTTCTTCAAAAGACCGTATAGTCTTTAAAATTTTTATAAGGGTTGAAACTCTAAAATCTTTCCCTTGGGCAACTTTATATAAAGTGCTGTAAGGAATTCCGGAAA
Source organism: Methanocaldococcus fervens AG86 (assembly GCF_000023985.1). Lineage (GTDB taxonomy): Archaea > AGJL01 > Methanococci > Methanococcales > Methanocaldococcaceae > Methanocaldococcus > Methanocaldococcus fervens. The sequence continues at coordinate 203,918 of NC_013156.1, read as the reverse complement.
TTTCAGAAAATTCCTTTAAAGTTAGTCCTAACTCAAGCAATATTCTTTTAAATTCTTCAACAAATTTTTCTGGAGATTCAATTTTTAACAATAATCTCTCACAAGCTTTCATAAACAACCCCTAAAATTAAAATAATTCTAAAAAGTTATTAAAAATAAAAATAAAGTTGATTTATACTATAAAATCAATGTTACATTTCTTTTGCTCTCTTCTTTGAGCAGGTTCTTTTGAAACTCTTGGAATTATTCTTCTTGGTTTTGTGTCCTTTCCTATAATGTTTGGTGATTTTACTCCAGTAATTATTGCCATAACCCTAATGCATCCCTCCATCTCAGGGTCTATTCTTGCACCCCATATAACATTTGCCTCTGGGTCAAGTTGAGCGGTTATTCCTTCTCCAATGTCGTTAGCTTCTTTTAACGTTAAATCAGGTCCTCCTGTTATGTGGATTAAAGCTCCTTTAGCTCCTTTGTAATCAACATCCAATAATGGACAGCTTAATGTTTCTCTTACTATATTTTGAACCCTATCTCCTCTATCACTACTATCAACTTCTCCAACACCAATCATCGCTACTCCTCCACCACTCATAACAGCCTTAACATCTGCAAAGTCAATGTTTATTAAACTTGGAACAGCTATTGTTTCAGTTATTCCCTTAACCGCTTGAGCTATAATCTCATCAGCCACTTTAAATGCATCGTTTATTGGCAAGTTTGGAACCAAGTCTAAAAGTTTGTTGTTATCTATAATAATTACTGTGTCACAAATCTCCGACATTCTTTCAATTCCTTCCTCTGCCTTCTTCATTCTTGCTCTTTCAATTTTAAATGGATATGTTACAACTCCAACGACTATGGCCCCATGTTCTTTAGCTATCTCAGCCACTACCGGAGCTGAACCTGTTCCAGTTCCACCACCCATTCCTGCGGTGACAAACACTAAGTCAGCTCCTTTTAAAAGCTCTTCTAATGTACTTTTGGCCATTTCAGCAGCTTTTCTACCAATTTCCGGATAACCTCCAGCTCCTAAACCTCTTGTCAATGCAGAACCAATTAAAATTTTCTTATGAGCTTGTATTACTTCCAGATGCTGTTTGTCGGTGTTGATAGCTATTGTTTCAGCTCCTTGAATGCCTATTTCCATCAATCTGTTGATTGTATTGTTTCCAGCTCCACCACAACCAACTACTAATATTCTTGCTTCTCCAAATTCATCTCTTAAGTATTTGGTCGTATCGGTTCTTGATAAAGCATCTTTTACAAGTTTCATAATTATCATCCTTTTAAATTTTAGATTAGCCTTAAGTTTAAATTGTTATAAGCTTAAGTTAAAAGTCAGTCAGAAAAACTATACAAATTTACCCTATATTTTAGCAATTATATATACCTTATTATTTCTTCTTCTTCCACATTCTTGGATATGTTCCCCTATCCATATAAACCCTCTCAACATCAACGGCAATCCCTTTATCAGAATTTAATATCTCTTTTGTATTCATTAACGCCTTTCCTACTCCAACTGCCTCTCCTTTTAATGTCTCAATTAAAACTATCTCTCCCTTACCAATACCCTTACTTAATTTTGCTATCCCTCTAACATAAACATCCGCTCCATGGCAAATAGCATCAACAGCAGAGTCTTTAACAACAACCTTCTTTAAATGCCTCAATCCATATTCCATTGGTTTTATGATCCTTCTCAGCTCTTCTTCATCCCCATCTTCTTTCCAAAATATATAAGCGTCTAACAAATCCTGAAGATAAACGGCATCCTTCTCTTCAAAGCATCCACTTTTAACCCTTCTTAGCTCCTGCATATGGGCAGATGTCCCTAATGCCTCTCCTATGTCTTCACAAAGTTTTCTTATATAAGTTCCAGATTGGCATTTAACCCTAAATAAAACATCTCTACCTTCCAAATCCAATAATTCTAACTCATAAATTTTTCTAATTCTTAATCTTCTTTTAACAGCTGCCTTTAATGGAGGTCTTTGATAAATTCTTCCAGTGAATTCTTTAAAAATTCTCAATATATCTTCTTCAGAAGCGTCTCTATGAAGATGCATTAAGCAGATGTATTCTTTAGGAGGGATGTGCCACATAGGTATTGTTTTTGTAGCTCTCTCTAAAGCTACTGGCAAAACCCCTGTAACTTTAGGGTCTAATGTCCCCCCATGTCCAGCTTTATCCAAATTTAAGATTTTTTTAACCCATGATGATACCTCATGAGATGTAGGGCCTCTCGGCTTATCAATAACGACAACACCGTATTTTATTAAATCCTCTATTTTTCTTTCGTAAGGGTTGCAACCATAATCCCAGTTTGTTTCAGCTTCTTCCTTAACTATAAGCTCCTCATTTTTTACCTTTTTTTCCAATAGAATCACCTTTTTCATAATCCTCAATCATTTTAAATAATCTCCCAAATGCACAAAAAATGCCAAATAATAGGAAGATAACTATCCATAACTTATTATTTGTATTTTCTGCTATAATATAACCAATAAAAATACTTAATGCAATTATCATAAAAAATTCAAATGCAACATCTCTAAGCATGATATCATTGAAGTAGTTTTAATTAATAATAGCAGATTGCTTCATATAAAATTATTGACTATTTGTGAAAAAGATATCGTAAAAGCTTTAGAAAATTTTCATACAAAATCTGCTTTTAATCATAACAAAGTTTATATATAAAAGTTTTACAAACTAACCTTAAGAATTATAATGATTAATCATGATAATTAAAAAGTGATGGTTATGGAGAATAAAATAGAAATTGATGCAAAAAAACTTCTCAATCCGTTAGTTAAGATGAAAAACGCCAATATATCAATGAAGATAAAAGTTGGAGAGGAAGAAGAGGAAGATTGGGAACCGATGGGACCTACACCGAAACCAAAAGTTCCTACATTAAGATATTGGGATTTTAAGCTTTTAGAGAGGTATCCTCCATTTTATATGCCAATCTGTGACATGTGTTGTTTGTGTACATTTGGAAAGTGTGATTTAAGTAAAGGGAAGAAAGGAGCTTGTGGTTTAAACATTAAAGCTCAGCAAGCAAGAGTAGTTTTACTTGCCTGCTGTATTGGAGCAGCATGCCATGCAGGACATAGTAGGCATTTAGTTCACCACCTAATTGAAAAATTTGGTAGAAATTACCCAATTGATTTAGGTAATGAGATAGAAGTTGAAATGCCAATAGCAAGAACTGTTATGGGAATGAAACCAAAAACATTGGGAGATTTGGAAAAAATCTTGGATTATTGTGAAGAGCAAATAACTCACTTATTATCGGCAACACATACTGGGCAAGAAGGGGATTATTTAGATTTTGAAAGCAAAGCTCTACATGCAGGAATGATTGATGACTTGGCAAGAGAAGTTGGAGATATTGCCCAAATAGTTGCTTACAATATGCCAAAAGGAGATGAAGACACTCCATTGATAGATTTAGGATTTGGTTGCATTGATAAAAACAAGCCGGTTATCTTATGTATAGGGCATAATGTAGTTCCTGGGGGCTATATATTGGAATACTTGGAAGAGAAAAATATGGAAGATGAAGTAGAAGTTTGTGGTATCTGCTGTACGGCTATAGATATTACAAGAGTTTCTGATAAGGCTAAGGTTGTTGGACCTTTATCAAGGCAGTTGATGTTTGTTAGAAGTGGGGTAGCGGATGTTGTAGTTGTAGATGAGCAATGTATAAGGACTGATATTTTAGAAGAGGTTTTAAAAACAGGGGCTGTTTTGATAGCAACAAATGAAAAAATGTGTTTAGGTTTAGAAGATGTTTCTCACATGAATGAAGATGAGATCATTAGCTACTTATTAAGAAATAGGGCGGCTTTAATTTTGGATGAGGAAAAGGTTGGAAAAGTAGCTGTTGAAGTTGCTAAAATAGTGGCTAAAGAAAGGAAGGATAAAAAAACATTACCAAACTTGGACGAAGTCGTTGAGTTGGCAAGGCAATGTACTGAATGCGGATGGTGTAACAGAAACTGTCCAAATGCATTTAAAGTTAAAGAAGCAATGGCTTTAGCAAAACAGGGTAATTTTGATGGATTCGTTGATTTATACAAGAGATGTTACGGCTGTGGAAGATGTGAAGCAATATGTCCAAGGAATCTACCAATAGTTAGCATGACTACAAAGGTTGGAGAGGCATATTATAAAGATTTAAAATTCAAGATAAGGGCTGGTAGGGGGCCAATCAAAGATGTTGAAATTAGAAGTGTTGGAGCTCCAATTGTATTTGGGGATATTCCAGGAGTTGTTGCTTTAGTTGGTTGCTCAAACCATCCAAATGGTGAAGAGGAAGTAGCTTTAATAGCTAAAGAGTTTTTGGAGAGGAAGTATATAATTGTAGCTACTGGTTGTGCTGCTATGGCTATTGGAATGTGGAAAGATAAAGATGGAAAAACACTATATGAAAAATATCCTGGAGAGTTTAGAGCAGGAGGGCTTGTAAATTGCGGTTCTTGCTTATCAAACTGCCACATAAGTGGAGCAGCTATAAAAATAGCAAATATCTTTGCTAAAGTTCCATTGAGAGGAAATTATGCAGAGGTTGCTGATTACATACTAAACAAAGTTGGAGCTGTTGGAGTTGCATGGGGAGCTATGAGCCAAAAGGCAGCTGCAATTGCTACTGGAGTTAACAGGTGGGGAATCCCAGTTATTGTAGGGCCACATGGGGCAAAATATAGAAGGTTGTATTTAAGCAATGGGGAGAAGTTTAAAGCAAAAGATAAAAAAACAGGGGAAATTTTAGAGATAGACCCAGTTCCAGAGCATTTAATTGTAACTGCTGAAAACGTTAAAGAATGCATTTGTATGATTCCAAAGCTTTGTATGAGGCCTAACGATACTCCAAAAGGTAGGGCAAACAAAATCTACCACTACGTTGATGTCTATGAAAAATACTTTGGAAGAATGCCTCCAGATTTAGAGAAATTCGTTAGAACTGAAAAAGATATTCCTTTCATGATGAAAGATAAAATAATGGCTTACTTAGAAGAAAAAGGCTGGAAACCTTTAGAGAAATACCCACAAGATCCAACGATATTATATTAAATAATAATTTGCACCTCCGAGCGTAAGCGAGGAGTTGTTATGGTGTATAGCAATAGAGGGTTTCCCTCTATGCTTAGAGAAGTATCTCAAGACCAAACGATATTGTACTAAATTAAAACTTTAACATTAAATTTAATTTTTTAAACTTGGTGATAGTAATGGACGAGAGATTTATCGCCTATATTCCAACAGCTGGGAGTAATGTGGCTCATGCTGAAATAACTTCTCCAAAACTCGTAAAAATGATGATTAAAAGGGCTAAGAAACCAATTTTAATACTGGGAGAAAACTTAGAAGACAAAGAAAAAGAGTTGATTGAAAAATTCATTGAGAAATATAATTTAGAAGTGATAAAAACACCTGAAGAGATGAATTTAATGGCATTAATTAAATTTTTGGCAAACAGTAGCTATGATTTGGCATTATTTGTTGGAATAACTTATTATTATTTAGCTCAGGCAGCAACACATCTAAAACAATTCTCAAATGTAATTACAGTTTCGATAGATAAGTACTATCAGCCAAACACCCTCTACTCTTTTCCAAACCTCAGCATGGAGGAGTATTTAGACTACCTTAATAAGTTGTTGGAGGGGTAATATGAACCCAAAAATCATTATTTTAAATCCTGAAAAATGTACTAAGTGTTATGACTGTATAAATAAATGTAAAGAGATTCATGGAGAAAGTAGAGTAAGGAAGGTTAATGGCATTCCTATATTTTGTATGCAGTGTGAAAATGCCCCTTGTAAAGAAATCTGCCCTGTTGATGCAATTTACCTAAAAGAAGGTATTCCAATTGTGGAGAAAGAGAGATGCATAGCTTGCGGGATGTGTGCAATTGCCTGCCCTATAGGGGCTATATTTATAAAAGATAAAGTTGCACATAAATGCACTCTATGCCTAGACACCGATAGAATAACTCCTGCCTGTATTGAGGCATGTAAAGATAAAGCCCTGTTTTTAGTATCAGACGAAACACTTGACATGATGAAGGAAGAGAAAAGGAAAAAGATACTAGAAATTTTAAGAGAGGAAATTAGTGAAAAAATCTAATTAAGGTGAGAAAACATGTTTAGCGACATTCCAGTTTCTGTAGGACCGATGAATGAAGGGGAAAGAGTTAGAGGTCCTGATATGTATGTTGAATTAGCAGGGCCTAAGAGTTATGGTTTTGAATTGGTTAAAGTAGTTGATAAGGCAGATGATAAAGTTGAAATTGTCGGAAAGGACATAGATGAGATGGAAGAGGGGAGTAGGACCCCATTTGCCATAATTGTTAAAGTTAGTGGTGAAAAGTTAGAGGAAGATTTAGAGGGAGTTTTAGAGAGAAGAGTACACGAATTCTTTAACTATATGGAGGGAGTTATGCACTTAAACCAAAGAGACCAAGTTTGGATTAGAATAAACAAAGATTCTTTCAATAAAGGGCTAAGATTGGAGCATATTGGAAAGGTAATTCAAAGGTTATTTAAGGCTGAGTTTCCATTCATTGAAAAGTGTGACGTTATCTTAATTACTGATCCAGATAAAGTTAAAGAAGAGTTAGAGAAGGCAAGGGAAATTTACAACAAGAGAGATGAGAGAACAAAAGCATTGCATGAAGAGGATGTTGATGTATTCTATGGCTGTATAATGTGTCAGAGTTTTGCCCCAACACACGTATGCGTTATAACACCAGATAGACCAGCTTTGTGTGGTGGTATCAACTATTTAGATGCAAGAGCAGCTGCAAAGATAGATCCTAATGGTCCAATATTCGAGATTCCAAAAGGAGAATGCTTAGATGAAAAATTGGGAGTGTATAGCGGAGTTAATGAAGTAGTTAAAGAAAGATCTCAAGGAACTGTTGAAGAAGTCGCTTTACATAGTGCATTAGAAAAGCCTTGCACGTCATGTGGTTGTTTTGAAGCGGTTGTTTTCTACATCCCTGAAATTGATGGTTTTGGAATAGCACATAGGGGGTTCAAAGGAGAAACTCCAATGGGAATTCCATTTTCAACATTAGCTGGACAGTGTAGTGGTGGAAAGCAAGTTCCAGGATTTCTTGGAGTTTCCATAGCTTATATGAAATCATCCAAGTTTTTGCAAGGAGATGGTGGTTGGGAGAGAGTAGTTTGGTTACCAAAAGAGTTAAAAGAGAGAGTTAAAGAGGCAATACCTGAAGAGTTATATGATAAGATAGCCACTGAAGAGGATGTTAAGACCACTGATGAATTAGCTAAATTTTTGAAAGAAAAAGGGCATCCATGTGCTGAAAGAATAGGGGCTGCTGAAGTTGAGGAAATAACAGAAGAGGTAGAAGTTGAGGAAGAGATGGAAGAAGAAGTTGGAGGAATTGAAATCCCAACAATGACTTTGCCAGGAACATTTGCAGGCCTACCTTCAGGAATAAAAATAGTTTTACAAAATGCAGTAATTAAGGCAGAAAGAATAATCATTACAAAAGAAGATGATAAAAAGAAAAAGAAAAGGTAATATCTTTCTTTTTTTATTTATTTTTTTATTTTCACTCTTAATCTAAACATTTAAATTAATGAATATAATGGTGTAAAATAAAAATAAACTCAAACCAACATTATCCCAAACTTTTTCAGGCCATGCATAGGCTTCCACATCCGCTTAGTGTCTGGATACTCTGCCGAGCCCTCGGGCGATTAGTACCGGCGGGCTGAACGCCTCGGGCAGTGCCCTCGGCGCTTACACCCCCGGCCTATCAACCCCGTCTTCTACGGGAGCCCTCGTCCCCGAAGGGACTGGCCGCCTATTTTCGGGGAGGGTTTCGGGCTTAGATGCCTTCAGCCCTTATCCCTTAGCGCGTAGCTGCCCGGCAATGCCCTGTCGGACAACCGGTAGACCAGAGGCGCCGGCGGCTCGTTCCTCTCGTACTAGAGCCACCTTCCCCTCAGGCGGCCGACACCCCCAGCAGATAGCAACCAACCTGTCTCACGACGGTCTAAACCCAGCTCACGATCCCCTTTAATGGGCGAACAGCCCCACCCTTGGGCCCTGCTGCAGGCCCAGGATGGGAAGAACCGACATCGATGTAGCAAGCCGCGGGGTCGATATGGGCTCTTGCCCGCGACAACTCTGTTATCCCCGGGGTAGCTTTTCTGTTATCCCTGGCCCCCATCGGTGAGGCACAGGGGTTCGCTAGGCCCGGCTTTCGCCTCTTGGTCGGCCTCTGTTACCGACCAAGTCAGGCCGGCTTTTGCCCTTGCACTCCACGGCGGAGTTCTGACCCGCCTGAGCCGACCTTTGGGCCCCCCTGATGCATTTTCAGGGGGGTGCCGCCCCAGCCAAACTGCCCACCTGCCGGTGTCCCCCTATTCGGGGTTAGGGACATGGCCATGGGTGGGTGGTGTCCCATGGGCGCCTCCACCACCCCCGGAGGGGTGGCTTCGACGGCTCCCACCTACGCTGTGCACCCACGGCCATGCCCCAACGACAGGCTGCAGTAAAGCTCCACGGGGTCTTCGCTTCCCACTGGGGGTCTCCGGCCTTTGCACCGGAATGGTAGGTTCACCGGGTTCCGGCCCGGGACAGTGGGGGTCTCGTTACGCCATTCATGCAGGTCGGAACTTACCCGACAAGGAATTTCGCTACCTTAAGAGGGTTATAGTTACCCCCGCCGTTTACCGGCGCTTCGCCCGGTTGTACCCGGGTTTCACGTACCGGCACTGGGCAGGCGTCGGCCTTGGTACACACCCTTACGGGCTAGCCAAGACCTGTGTTTTTATTAAACAGTCGGACCCCCCTGGCCACTGCGACCTGCGGTCCCCTCATTTAGAGAAGACCGCAGGCACCCCTTCTCCCGAAGTTACGGGGCCAATTTGCCGACTTCCCTGGGCCGGATTCTCCCGACACGCCTTAGGATACTCGCCTAGGGGCACCTGTGTCGGTTCTGGGTACGGTCACCGGGGATCCTTGCCAGCTCCCTTTTCACGGGCTCCAGGGCTCAGCCGAACCCTCCTAACGGAGGGCCCATCACGCTTTTGCCCGGTTCTCGCCATTACGGCACTCCCCGGGCTTATGCGCTTGGCCACCCCGACGGGGGTGGTCGGCCTACCCCGAAGCGTCAGGAGCTGGCCTTGCGTTGCCGCACGTACCCCGGTGGCGCGGGAATATTAACCCGCTTCCCTTTCCCCTCGAGGGAATTACCCCGAGGGTTAGGACCGGCTAACCCACAGCTGACGACCGTTGCTGTGGAAACCTGGCCCCTTCGGCGGTGGGGATTCTCACCCCACTTTGCTGTTACTACTGCCGGGATTCTCGTTCCCACGGGGTCCACTCGACCTCACGGCCGAGCTTCTGCCCCCGCGGGACGCCCCCCTACCGGATGGCCTTTCGGCCCCCCCGGGTCTCGGCGGCCGGCTTAGCCCCCGTTATCTTCGGGGCCCCTGACCTCGACGGGTGAGCTGTTACGCACTCTTTAAAGGATGGCTGCTTCTAAGCCAACCTCCCCGCTGTCTTAGGCCAGGGACTCCCTTCTCATTTACACTTAGCCGGCACTTAGGGGCCTTAACCCGGGTCCGGGTTGTTCCCCTCTCGGACATACGGCTTACCCGTATGCCCTCACTCGGGGGCTACGGTGATGACGGGTTCGGAGTTTGACAGGGTGCCGAGGGCTTTCGCCCCCTAAACACCCTATCCGTGGCTCTACCCCGCCATCTACCTAACCCCCGGCTAACCTGCGGGTTATTTCGGGGGGAACCAGCTATCTCCGGGCTCGATTGGCTTTTCACCCCTAGACCGGGGTCAGAGGAGCACTTTGCGCGGTAACACCCCTGCGGGCCTCCACCCCTCTGGTGAGGGGCTTCACCCTACCCCGGCCTAGATCGCCCGGTTTCGGGTCGTACGGGTGTGACTCCGGGCCCATTAAGACCCCGCCCCTCGCCCATAAGGGCTGCGGGCATGTCGGTTTCCCTACGCCTCCGGGGTTGAACCCCTTAGGCTCGCCACACCCGTACACTCCCCGGCCCGTTTTTCGAAACGGACGGCACGACCCCGGCATGCCACCCCTCGTACTCCTCCCTCGCGGGAGTTTCCTTCGGGGTGGTTACCTTTCGGGCCGTGCCATTCCGTGCCCACCTGGTTTCAGGCTCTTTTCACCCCCCGCAAGGGGTGCTTTTCAGCTTTCCCTCACGGTACTAGTTCGCTATCGGTCTCGGGACGTATTTAGGGTTGGAAGCCTAATGTCTCCCAGCTTCCCGCGCGATATCCAACGCGCGGTACTCAGGGACACCCCAAGACCCTCCAGGCTTACGCCTACGGGGCTTTCACCCTCTATGGCGCCCCATTCCAGGGGACTTCGGCTTCGCCTGGGAGGGTCTGTATTGGGGGCCCTGCAACTCCACATCCCCTTCGAGTTTCCTCGAAGGGTTCGGTTTGCCCTGTGCCGGTTTCGGTCGCCCCTACTCCCGGCATCCCTGTTGGTTTCTTTTCCTGCGGGTACTCGGATGCTTCTTTTCCCCGCGTTCCCGCTCCCTAACGGGAGCGCCCCAAATGGGGCAGGAAGTCCCATTCGGGGATCCCGGGTTCTACGGCTGCCTGCGCCTCCCCCGGGCTTATCGCAGCTTGCCACGCCCTTCTTCGGCGCCCCGAGCCGAGCCATCCACCAGGTGGGCTGGTGGCCCGGCAGAGTATCCAGATTTCACCGGGATGTGGAAGCCTATGCATGGCCTTCATGTTTTGTCAGGCCCTTCACCTGCAACTCTTTGGAGTTGCAGGCTGCACATATAGTGGACCCGGTGGGATTTGAACCCACGGCCTCCGGCTTGCAAGGCCGGCGCTCTCCCAGCTGAGCTACGGGCCCACTTCTCCTATGAGGCAAGCCCACGACTGGTTTAGTGCCCCACAGCAACCAGCACCTTTTTTCTCAGGAGGTGATCCAGCCGCAGGTTCCCCTACGGCTACCTTGTTACGACTTCGCCCCCCTCGCTGAACCCAAGTTCGACCCTGCCCTCGCGGACAGGGCCTCACTTGGGCTCAACTCGGGTGGCGTGACGGGCGGTGTGTGCAAGGAGCAGGGACGCATTCACCGCGCCATGGTGAGGCGCGATTACTACGGATTCCGGCTTCACGAGGGCGAGTTACAGCCCTCGATCCGGACTACGACCGGGTTTAGGGGATTCGCTCCCCCTTTCGGGGTCGCGTCCCATTGTCCCGGCCATTGTAGCCCGCGTGTAGCCCAGGGGATTCGGGGCATGCGGACCTGTCGTTGCCCGCACCTTCCTCCGGCTTAGCGCCGGCGGTCCCCCATGAGTGCCCTCCTCCCGGAGGAGGAGGTAGCAACATGGGGCGCGGGTCTCGCTCGTTACCTGACTTAACAGGACGCCTCACGGTACGAGCTGACGACGGCCATGCACCACCTCTCGGCGCGTCTGGCAAGGTCGTCAACCTGGCCTTCATCCTGCCGTCGCCCCTGGTAAGATGCCCGGCGTTGAATCCAATTAAACCGCAGGCTCCACCCGTTGTAGTGCTCCCCCGCCAATTCCTTTAAGTTTCAGTCTTGCGACCGTACTCCCCAGGCGGCGGACTTAACGGCTTCCCTTCGGCACCGCGTCGGCCCGAAGCCGACGCGACACCTAGTCCGCAGAGTTTACAGCCGGGACTACCCGGGTATCTAATCCGGTTTGCTCCCCCGGCCTTCGTCCCTCACCGTCGGACCCGTTCCAGCCGGGCGCCTTCGCCACAGGTGGTCCCCCAGGGATCAACGCATTTCACCGCTACCCCTGGGGTACCCCCGGCCTCTCCCGGTCCCAAGCCCGGCAGTATCTCTGCCAGCCCTGCGGTTGAGCCGCAGGATTTAAGCAGAGACTTACCGGGCCGGCTACGGACGCTTTAGGCCCAATAACAGTGGCCACCACTCGGGCCGCCGGTATTACCGCGGCTGCTGGCACCGGACTTGCCCAGCCCTTATTCCCGGAGCTGTTTACACTCCGGAAAAGCCCACGCGGAGCGTGGGCACTCGGGGTCCCCCCGTCGCGCTTTCGCGCATTGCGGAGGTTTCGCGCCTGCTGCGCCCCGTAGGGCCTGGACCCGTGTCTCAGTGTCCATCTCCGGGCTCCCCCTCTCAGGGCCCGTACGGATCGTAGGCTTGGTGGGCCGTTACCCCACCAACTACCTAATCCGCCGCAGCCCCATCCTCGGGCGGCTTGCGCCTTTCGGGGAGGGATCATTCCAGACCTCCTCCCCTATGGGGGATTAGCCTCAGTTTCCCGAGGTTATCCCCCACCCGAGGGTAGGTTAGCCACGTGTTACTGAGCCGTGCGCCGGTGCTCCCGAAGGAGCCCCTTGACTCGCATGGCTTAGTCGGACCCCGATAGCAGTGGCCTCCGGCAGGATCAACCGGAATTAAGTGGGAGGTACGGTCGCAAGAAAGGATAAACCTTTCTTGCGGCTGGTTGCTGCGGGGTTTCACCACCAGTCGTGGGCTTGCCTCAGCCCCAACCTCTTCAGATTGGGGACGCATCCTTCGAGTGCACCCTATAGCGAGAAATTGTTACATGCAACGTTTTTAGGAATAGAACAATATTGAATAAATTATATAACACATGAAGTCTTTAAATATTTCTTATAAAATTTAGAGCGTGAGGCATATGGGTGAGATTGACATCAAAGTTGGGGACTATGTAGTCTACATTAATACAGGAACAAAAGGAAAAGTTGTTGATATAAAAAAAGACGAAAATGGCGAAGTTTGGGTTTTGTTAGATAACAACTTAATGTACAGACCTCATCTATTAAAGGTTATTGATAAGTCAAAGATAGAAGAGAGAAGAGAAGATATCGATGAAGTTGTTAAAAAATTAGAAGAAGAGGAGTTGGAGGATGGAAAATTAAAAGACATAGATTTAGGAGAAGCTTGTGGAGCTGGATAGATCATTATTTTATACATTTTATTTATTTTTAATAATCCAACAGGTGGTCTAATGCCTTCTGATTATGAGGAATTTTTAAGATTAGAAAAAGCAAGAAAGATTATTTTAGAAATATTAAATGAAAAAGGTAGGGAAGGATTATATGATTTAAGTGGATTGTCAGGAGGGTTTTTAATAACTGAAGAGGACAAAAATTTACTAAATACATACATTGGAGCATCCTATTTTGCAGAAAAAGTTGACGAATATGGACTGAAACATTTAGGTGGAGATGAGGATGATAAATGTGTCGCCTTCAATAGAACCTCTTCCGCAATCTTAGCAACAATCTTAGCTTTAAAACCAAAAAAAGTTGTTCACTATCTTCCAGAACTTCCTGGACATCCTTCAATAGAGAGAAGTTGTAAAATAACCAATGCTGAGTATTTTGAATCCGATAACATAGAAGAAATTTTAAACAAAATAGATAAAGATAGTTTAGTTGTCATTACTGGCTCAACAATGGACCTAAAAGTTGTAGAGCTTGAGAATTTTAAAAAGGTTATTGATGAAGCGAAAAATAAGGGGGCTATTGTTTTTGTTGATGATGCTTCTGGAGCGAGAGTTAGGTTGTTATTTAATCAACCACCAGCATTAAAATTGGGAGCTGATTTAGTGGTTACAAGCACAGATAAGCTTATGGAAGGTCCAAGAGGAGGGTTATTGGCAGGAAAAAAAGAGCTTGTTGATAAAATATATATTGAAGGTACTAAGTTTGGTTTAGAGGCTCAGCCTCCATTATTGGCTGGAATTTATAGGGCTTTAGAAAACTTTAATTTAGAGAGGGTAAAAAAAGCATTTGAAAGAGCAAAAAACTTTGATTTGTCTAAGATTGAGCAGTTAAATAAAGAACTTAAAAAAGTTGATACAAACATAGAGATTGTGTATGAAAAAACACCGACTGGATTTGCAATAAAAAGGGTTTATAAAAATGATGAAGTAAATATTAAAAAACTCGTTGAAATTGGGTTTAATTTGTTAAAAAATTTTGGAATCATAACCATAACTGTAGCTGGTATGCCTGGAGCAAGTAAAAGCTTGAGGATTGATTTAACATCAAAAGATGCCGAGAGGATAAGTGATGACTATATTATCAAAGCCATTACTGAATCAATAAAATCAGTTTTTTGTCAACCATAGCTTACGCCCTATTGGTATACCTGGAGTGAGGTAGCCTTTGGCAACCCCACTTTAGTTTTGATGAAACTTTCTTAAAGAAAAGTTTCTTCTTATACATCATCATAACTTTTTAAATCTGAGAATTTAACAACTTCATGCATCGCCCTTAATTCAATTGGTATTTCATTTTCTTTTAATAATACTAATGGGTTAGTTCCCCCAAGGGTTACAACTCCACACATGTCTTTATTTACATTAATGCCGTAAAGTTCATTGTTTGGTTCTCCTATGGTTTTAATACCGTTCCAACCCAACCTCTCTAAAATCTCTTCCAATCTTTCCCTTGCAACTCTATGTACTTCCCTAAATCCTGCTAAAAATGTTTTTTCACAATCAACAGAATTAAAGAAAACCTCATGTGGGTCTAATGATGACCCATCATAGCCAATTATATCAATAAACCTCTCCTTCTCTTCAGTTATCTCTAAAACCCCTCCATACTTTGGAATTACAGGAATTGAGTTTCTTAAAAATATTCCATCCAATGTTACCGCACAAACTGTTTGAATCTTTACCTTATCCTTTTCCTCAACAATCCCAAATCTATCGGATATTCCTAAACCTTTTTTGTATGCCTCTTTTAATAAATCTAAAGCCTCATCTATGTAATTTTTATCAATAAATGCAGTGTTTACAACAACATCCCCATCTTCTTCATCTATATCGTAGGTTACCTTTGCCATGGCATTGAACATCTTTGATAGTGCAGTTTTTATTCTTATATTTGCCTTCTTTGTTACAATGTCTCTTGGATTCTTCTTAATTTTGTATAATGATTCCAATCTAACAGTTGATGACATTGGGGACATCTCTACATAATAATCGTTTTCTACAAACGGAGCTATTGGTGTTAAACCTCCAATCAAAGCTACTCCAACTTTATCGTCTCCAACATCCAAACCTAAAACGTTCTCTGTTCCGTAGCTAATTACACACTTTAGCTCATCCTTCTCCAAAATACTTTTAAATTTTTCTAAAAATCCAACTCCAAAACATCTAAAGTTTGCTGGCAGATAACCCTCCCCATTCTCTATAATCCCCATAACATCAGTTTCTTTCTTTTCAATAAATGCCCTCAACGGATCTATGGATGTGCATTTATACTTTATAATTTCTTTAAATTCTACCGGCTTTCCGTCTTCATATTTAACTACTCCAGCACATAAATGTAATGGGAAGATGCCATTTTGTAATAGTATATTATCAAAATTCAATGAGCAGAGCGTGTTTACCTCTACAAACTTTTCTCTATCCATTATTCCTATTCTATCTCCAACAGCTAATCCAGATTCATAAACGCTTTTAATGATTTTTAAAACATCGTTAAAATCAGCATAAACATGGCATCTATTTATAACAACGTATCCAAAATTGTAATTTGCGGAAATTGTTTTCTCCAATATATTTGAGTAAATACTCCCCAATCTATAGGAGATATTGGCTTTCTCTAACTCTTCTAAACCTCTCTCAGTTATAACCCTACCGGCATAACCTACCTTTTTTGTTAGTTTCATACTGTCCAGTAGCTTCAAATGATACCTAACCGCTCTCTCCCCGATCTTATATCCTCTTTTATTAAGTTCTTTGGCTATAACCTTAGCCCCTACAGGCTCTTTTGATTTAGATAAAATATCTAAAATCTCAATTAGCTTTCTATCAAGGTCTGCCATTTTATCACCTAAAATCCAAAAAACAATAAAAAAGAAAATAAATTTATTTATCTAATCTCTCTTTCAATAACTCAATAACTCTCTTAGGCTCTGCTCTTCCCCTTGTTAATCTCATTACCTGCCCCATTAAGAAGTTTAGCGCTTCTTTCTTACCGCTTAGATAATCTTCAACTGCCTTTGGATTGTTTTTAATAGCCTCTTCAACAGCTTTGATTAAGGCGTCTTCATCTTTAATTACTGTTAATCCAAGCTCTTCAACTATTTGTTTTGGCATCTTACTTCCTCTATTTATAACCAATAAATCAACAATCTCCTTAGCTATCTTTTGTGATATAACTCCCTCTTTAATTAATTTTATTAACTCAACTATATGCTCTGCCTTAACCCCACTTTCATATAAATCTACTTTGTGATACTGTAAACTTCTTCTCAACTCATTTCTAATCCAAGTTACAGCCAAATCAACATTTTCTTTATTAATTCCTAAAGATTTAACAACTTCTTCAAACATCTCAGCCATATCTAAATCAGAAACTAATACACTGGCATCATCTTCATCTATCCCATACTCTTCAATAAATCTCTTCTTCTTAGCTAAAGGAGTTTCAGGCATCTTCTCCTCTATTTCCTTAACCCATTTTTCAGAGATAACAATTGGCTGAATGTCAGGGTCTGGGATGTATCTATAATCTTCAGCTGTTTCCTTACTTCTCATAGCCTTAGTTATCATTTGGCTTTCCAAAAATGCCCTTGTTTCTCTCTTAACTTCTCCCCCTCTCTTAATAATGTTTTTCTGCCTAATTAATTCATATTTTAAAACTTTATAAACTCCTTTGATTGAGTTAACGTTTTTAACCTCAACCCTGTTTCCTTGAACGCCCATATATTCGATAGATATGTTTACGTCAGCTCTCATCGTCCCTTCTCCTCTCAAACAACCAAGATACCTAAACAAAGTCATTAACTGTTTTAAAAACTCTCTTGCCTCTTCAGGGCTTTTTATATCTGGCTTTGTAACAATCTCAATCAAAGGAGTTCCGCTCCTATTGTAATCAACAATTCCAAAACTTGGGTTATACTGCCCAGGATCTTCTTCTAAATGCACTTCAGCTATTCCAATACCCATAAACTCCCCATCAACTCCAATAGGTGTTGAAGTTCTTTGATAACCGCTTGGTAAATCAGGATAATCGTAATGCTTTCTTTGGAAGTAAATATCTTTATCAACAACAATTTTACATCCAAGCATCTTTGCTACCATTATAGCAACTTCTACTGCTTTTTTATTTGGAGAGAGTGGCTTAGCTCCAGGCAAACCTAAACAGACAGGGCAAACGTTTGTATTTGGTTCAGCATCTAAATAATTTGTTGAACAATTACAAAATAATTTTGACTTTGTATCAATTTGAACGTGTATCTCCAAACCACATTTCATTTTAGCTTCATCCATGTTTTTCACCTTAACATTAACTTTTTGGCTTTAAAACTTTAGGTCCCCTTGCCAACGCTGTTATTCCAGTTCTTGCCATTTCTTTAATTCCTAAAGGTTTAACTAATTCAATGAATGCGTTTATTTTATCTTCACTACCAGTTATCTCCACAATTAAAGATTCAGGACTTAAATCGACAACATTTCCTCTAAATATGCTCGTATATTGAATAACTTGAGATTTAGCACTTTCCGTTGGTGCATATACTTTTATTAAGCAGAGTTCTCTCTGAACGGATTTCTTTTCCTCTAGCTCACTAACCTTTATAACGTCAATTAATTTGTTGAGTTGTTTAACAACCTGCTCTAATATCTTATCATCGCCATTAACAACAATCGTAACCCTTGAAATCTGTGGATTCTCTGTTACTCCAACTGTTATGCTTGAAATATTAAAACCCCTTCTTGTAAATAATCCCGAAATCCTCTGTAAGACCCCTGGTTTATTTAAAACTAATGCAGATATGACATGTCTATGTTCCATTACCTTCACCAATGCCTTTTTATAGTAAGATTAAAAATAATAAAATAGACGCCCATAAGGTTACAGCTTACTTTTAGTTTTTATTTTTATGATTGATTTAATATCGATTAATTAAGGTCAATTTGATTTAATTTATTATGGTGGATATTCAAATAGCTTTTCTACGCCTCAGGGTAATTAGGATTTATTTAAAAAAATATATATAATTTTTGGGATGATCGCTATGGTTTTATTAAAGTTTCATGGAGGTTGTCAGCAGATTGGAATGAGTTGTGTTGAAGTAGAAACGCAAAAAAGTAGAGTGTTGTTAGATTGTGGTATGTCTCCAGATACTGGAGAGATTCCAAAAGTTGATGATAAATTAATAGATGCCGTTATCATATCTCACGCTCATCTCGACCACTGTGGGGCAGTTCCTTTCTATAAATTCAAAAAAATCTATTGCACACATCCAACAGCTGATTTAATGTTTATAACATGGAGAGATACTTTAAATCTGACAAAAGCTTATAAAGAAGAGGATATTCAGCAGGCGATGGAAAGTATTGAATGCTTAAACTACTATGAAGAGAGGCAGATTACTGATGATATAAAATTTAAGTTTTACAATGCAGGGCATATATTGGGAAGTGCTTCCATTTATTTGGAAGCAGATGGGAAGAAAATCCTCTACACTGGAGACATAAATGAGGGGATTTCAAGAACCCTACTTCCAGCAGATACTGATATCGATGAAATTGATGTTTTAATTATAGAATCCACCTACGGCTCTTCATTGGATATAAAACCTGCGAGAAAAACGTTAGAGAAGCAGTTAATTGAAGAAATAGCTGAAACAATAGAAAATGGAGGAAAAGTAATAATTCCAGTATTTGCGATTGGTAGGGCTCAGGAAATACTATTGATCATAAATAACTATATGAGAAGTGGGAAATTAAAAGAAGTTCCTATATACACTGATGGCGCTTTAATTCATGCTACTGCCGTTTATCTAAGCTATATAAATTGGTTAAATCCTAAAATAAAGAATATGGTTGAAAATAGAATTAATCCATTTGGCGTTGTGAAAAAAGCGGATGAAAGTTTAGTTTTCAATAAAGAGCCATGTATTATTGTATCAACATCTGGAATGGTTCAAGGAGGGCCAGTATTAAAATATTTAAAATTATTAAAAGATCCAAAAAATAAACTAATATTAACTGGTTATCAGGCGGAGGGAACTTTAGGTAGAGAATTGGAAGAAGGAGCTAAAGAAATTCAGCCATTTAAAAATAAAATTCCTGTAAGAGGGAAGGTTGTTAAAATAGAATTTTCAGCCCATGGTGACTACAACTCATTAGTTAGGTATATAAAAAAGATTCCTAAGCCAGAAAAGGCAATAGTTATGCATGGTGAGAGGTATCAATCCTTATCATTTGCAATGACTATTTGGAAAACTTTAAAGATCCCAACATATGTTCCAGTTAAAGGAACTATTTTACCAATTTAAAATCTAAAAATTAATATTTTCCTTT
Source organism: Methanocaldococcus fervens AG86 (assembly GCF_000023985.1). Lineage (GTDB taxonomy): Archaea > AGJL01 > Methanococci > Methanococcales > Methanocaldococcaceae > Methanocaldococcus > Methanocaldococcus fervens. Next base: position 184,575 of record NC_013156.1, on the reverse strand, counting down.
TTTATATTTTCAACATTTCCAAAATATTTTTTAAGGACTTCATTTACTTTTCTAAGTATTTCTTTTTCCTCTATAGTTTCAAGCATAATTTTTGATTCTATAATAGCATATAAGTTTTCATTATTACACTTTAATGGGTATATGTGAATGTAATTATCTCCCTTCTGTATCACAACCTTTTTAATATTGTCATGGAATTTTTTAATGTATTCAAATATTCCAAGTCCGATAGCTCCAAAGTCATCCCCACCTTTTAATGTAGAGGCTACAACTAATCCTTCATCATTAACAACAACAATATCTTCTATATCGTGGGAAAGGGCAATCTCCACTAAATCAAATTCCTCAGTATATTCTTTATTTTCGTCTGGAGCGATATAGGGCTTTAATTCTTTAAGACCTTCAATAATTTCCATTTCAATAAATTTATAAGTCTTTCTTTTTTCCTTTTCTCTATAGCAATAAATCCCTGCTCCGATGGTCACTCCAAGTATAAATAAGATTAAAAATAACATCCCCTCATTCATAATTAAACCTCTCTTTTTATTCGATATTAATCGATATGTCTGAAGTATAGTTTAGAATATTATTTTTAAGTATTCTATCAATTTCAAATTTAATAATTGAGGGATCCACATCTTTTTTAATAATTCCAAATATTCTCTTTCTTTTTATATTAACATCTCCAAGTATAAAGTACCTTCCATTCTCCCATTTGATCTCTATATTGGGCTTAACATCCTCAACCCCATCAATATTTTTAACATTTTCAATTATTTCATTTTCTATTTTTCTCTTCAATTCATTTATTTCTTCATCACCTGGTCTAAATAGATCTTCTAACACTGCCTCTACCCATTCTTCATCAGGTTCTTTCAGCCCCAATCTTTTTAATAACTCCTCCCTCGATATTTCAATTTCTTCTTCTTTATCAATTTCTCCCATCTCATTATAAACTTCTTTTTCACTCTCTTTTTCCTCTTCAATCTTCATTTCAGGATATAAATCCAATAAAACATTTAATTTCATTTCATCGTATTCATATACATCAACAACTGAATTTTTATCATTTAACATTTGCTCTATCTTTTTACATGCATCTTTTCCAAGTAAAACTCCATAGTTACATTCACAGGCTGCTGCTATAGGGTTTTTTCCTTTGTATACAATGTATGCGTTTTCATATCCTTCAGGATTTTTTCTATATGCATTTACAATAATATATTTATCATCTTTTAAATATTCCTTAAAATCTTTTACATCTGTTGCAATAGGAACATCTAAAGGAATGTTAAGTTTTATATCAAGATATTTTATATCCTCTTTTTTAATTTCTTTTTTATCTTTTTTTTCATCTTTTTCTATTGCAAACATCTCTGGATATAGCCATTTCATTAGGTTTAACTTATCTTTATCATATTTGTAAACCTCTATAACTTTATTTTCATGGTTTAACAATTCGAGGACTTTTTCAGCATTTCCAAAAATTTCAGTTGATTTATTATCAGTATAAAAATAACCAACAATTTTCCCATCTTCAACAAACACATATCCCTCATGCAGAGTATTGTTATCTTTAACTAAAATAAGGATGTATCCATTTTCCAATTCTTTTATAGTATCATCTATTTTTCCATCATTCAGTGTTTCTATTAACTCCCCCTCTATGATTTTTATCATGATTTCCCTCATAAACTTTTTTAGCTATTAAACCTGCAAAAACTCCTGCTCCAAACCCATTATCAATATTAACAACTACTATTCCTGGAGAGCAGGTGTGTAGCATTGTTAGGAGTGGAGTTATCTTTATTCCATAAGATGTTGATGTTGGCACTCCAATAACTGGGATATCAACCATTGATGAAACTACAGATGGAAGAGCCCCCTCCATACCGGCAACAACAATAATACAGCAAACATTCTCCTCAACCATCTTTTTTAGGGCTGGGAACAACCTATGAATGCCAGCAATCCCTACATCGTAATATGTTATAACTTCAACCCCCATCACTTCTAACGTATCTTTAGCCTCCTCTGCTATTGGAATATCTGAAGTTCCAGCTGTTAATATCCCTACCTTACCTATTTTTTTAACGCTGTAGTTTTTATTTTTTATTATTAATGTCTTAGCTTTTTTGTTAATCTTTATAATATAGTTTTTTAAATCATACTTTTTTATCTCTTCGTTAAGCTTTTCCACATCCTCTATTTTAGTTGCCAACGCAATACCATTTTTTTCTGCAAGTTTTATTGTCGCTTTAATTATTTCATCCAACTCCTTCCCCCTACCATAAACAACCTCTGGAACCCCTGTCCTAAAATGCCTATTAACATCTAATTTTAATTTATTTTCAATTTCTTCAAAATAATTAAATTTTATTTGTTTCTCAACTTCTTCTAAACTAATTTCTCCACTTTTAAATGCTAAAAGTAAATCTCTTAAATTCTTTGTCATTTGATTCCCTCCAAAATAAAATTAATAAATATAAATAAATTAAAAATTAAACTCTCTCCCATTCAATTCTATTCTTTTCGAGGAATTCAATATACTTTCTTTTATCTTCCCCTCTACATCCTTTCCAGTCTATAAGGGCTTTATCCAGCTCCATCTTATTGATGAGTTGGTTTAAAACCTCTTCAGAAACTGAAGCATATTTTGGAATTAAATAGCCAAAATAATATTTGCCTTCTAAAGCAAGTTTTGTAAATTTTGGAGCATAATGCCCCCCACCAAATCCAATGGCTCTAATTTTTTTATCGTACTCGTTGTTTTTTATAGCGTCGATTGTTTCTAAAACTGATTTGGCTATTATCTCTCCAGCTTCTTTTAAAACCCATTCTTTCTCACTGCTTCCAATTTCAACAAATACCGTTGGTGATTTTAAATCAGTTGGTGAGTGGTGAACTACTTCAAAAGAGACATCAAACTCTTTAATTTTGCCACTTTCAAAATAATTTCTGTAATTTTTATAAATATTTTTTAATAAAAGAGTATTTAAAACTGCATCACACGGGCAAACCTCCTTAGGATTTCCTCCAAAAGAATTGTCTTCAGTTAAATTTCCGGGAGTGTGGACTGTTAAAGAAGGTTTATTGGCTGTGCTTCTATGCTTTGATAAAAATATATAATAATCTGCCTTTTCTAAATCTTTGTCTGTTAATGACAAAAGCTCCTTATCGGTTTCAAATACATCAAAATATTCTTTAATATGGTTGGCTATATTTTTGCTTGCCAAATCTTTGTTTGAAGCTATCAATAAAAATTTCATCCTATCCCTCTCTTAAATGTCCTAATATATGCCCAGTCTCTTCTTTAATTATCTTTAATGCTGTTTTACATGCATTTACTGAGCCTGGGAGAGCATATATAATTTTCCCTTTATAAATTCCAGCAGTAGCTCTTGACAATATGGCTGAAAACCCAACTTCCTCATAGCTCAGCTTTTGAAATATAATTTTAAATCCATCTAACTCCTTTTCAAAAATCTCCTTTAACGCCTCAATGGTAACATCTCTCTCAGCTATTCCCGTTCCGCCCGTAAAGACAATACAATCAACATCAAAAGACTCAACTATATGCTCTACTATTCCTTTAATCATGTTTTTATTATCTGGAATTATTGTATATATTTTAGCATTCAACTCATGTTTTAACAAATTTCCAGATTTATCTTCTATTTTTTCTCCTTTAATTAAGCTGTTGTATCTGCTATCACTTACAGTAACTACTGCAAATTTTATATCTTCTATTTTTATTCTTTTATGCATATTTTCACCATTTAAGAAAATGAATATATAAATAAATGAATATAAATTGAAATAATAGAAAATCAGCCAAACGAATAAAATAGAAAATTAAAAGAAAAATTGAGAATTTATTTCTTCAAAGCTAATTTTATGTCTTCGACTTTTACTGTTTTTCTTTTTGCGTGTTTTGCTAAATCAACTGCTTCTCTTGCGATTTCTAATGCGATTTCTTCAACTGCTTCTGCTAAGTATTCTGCTGCTGCTCTGCTAACTCTCTCAGCACCAGCTTTTTTCAAGATTCTTTCAAATGGTGCAACTGGAAGCTCAGCCATAATACCACCTCAAACTGATTTACAATAAATATTGTTATAGAATCCTTTATTTAAACTTTTCGGTTGTTTTCATTTTTCATAGCTGTTGTTGAAAAATTTTTGCACACATGGTTGATGAATGTTGAGAGGTTGAACACCAAATTATAAAAAACACTGTTTCATTTAAATATGTTCAAAGTTCTAAAGTTTCTCCTTCCAGGATATGTCTATATCAACACTTCCTCCCTGAAATTCACCAATTTCTTCTATATTGTTATAACTTTCTTCGATATCCCCTTCTATTTCTAAATAAACTCTTTTAAGCTCATCAATGTTTTCTTCAGAGGTTTTCCACAATCCTCTCTGATATGCTTCTAACAACCTTCTTGAGATTTCCTCCAATGCATATATGTTATGTTCTTTAAAAAACCTTCTGTTTTCTTCATTTTTTACAAATGTGTTGAATATCTCATCAAAAACCCAGTTATCAACTTCTTTAGTTGTAGCACTCCAACCATAAACTCTTCCAATCCTCTTAGCTATATCTCCAGCCCCCTTATACCCGTGCTTCTTCATCCCCTCAATCCACTTTGGATTTAGGAGTTTTGTTAATGCAACCCTCTCGATCTCTTCCTTTAAAGTTCTTACTTCAACACTGTTTGGATTTCTTGTATCTCCATAATAAGCTTTAACATCTTTATTTTTTAAAACCCTTGCGGCATTTGTTAAGCCTCCATGAGTTCCAAAGTAACAACAACAGCCAAATAAATCGTATTCATCTGTAACAACTTTATTAAACGTTAAATCAACTGTTTTTAATATATTTTCAAATGAATCCACTGCCTTTTTTCCATAAACTCCTTTTCCATAGGCATATGAGTTCCAATGGATGAACGCATCTTTTAAATCCTCCTTATTCTCCCATGCACTTGCATAGACAGCATACTTAACCCCATTTCCATATGTCCCTGGAGCAGAGCAGAAAATCCTAAATGTTGCTTCTCTAAATGATAAACCTTTATCTAATCCTTCAAAAACATGTTTTTTTACAAAATTCATTTCTAAAGGCTCATCTAAATTTGCCACTTTCATTATTGCCTCATCAACAAGTTCTATACAGTTTGGAAACATATCCCTTGTTATTCCACTAACCCTAATTGTTACATCAATTCTTGGCCTTCCCAATTCTTCTAAGGGAATAACTTCTAAGCCAACAACTCTTCCTCCCCTATAAACTGGTTTAACTCCTAACAAATACAATATCATTCCCATACCTTCTCCATCAGCCCACATAATATCGGAACACATCCAATATAAAGCAACGTTTTCTGGATACCTTCCCTCCTCCTCTAAATATTTCTCAATTAATTTTTCAGCTAATAAAACTCCAACTCTATAGGCGGATTTTGTAGGAATCCTGTAAGGGTCTAATGAATAGAAGTTTCTTCCAGTTGGTAAAATATCGTAGCTCCCTCTCGTTATCAATCCAGAAGGTCCTGGTTCAATGTATTTGGCATCAATGCCTCTCAATAGAGAGCCAATTTCATCAGATTTTTCAATTCTTTCATTGATATCTTTAATTTTTTCTTCTAATTCTTTATCTTTTATGCTTTTTCCATCCAATACATTGGAGATTTTCTCTTTTAATTTAATATCTTTATATTCAAACTCTAAGATACTTTTTATAAATTCAACCCTCTTCTCCCCACTTGGAAGCTCTCCAAAGATGTGCATGCCATCGTTACACTTTGAATTCTTTATCATCTCCAATGTATCTCTTATCTCTTCAAATATCTCATCAAATTTCTCATGAATGTTTCCTTCTTTTTCAATCTTCTCAATCTTTTCTTTTATTTTTAATAAATTAGTTTTTTTAACTTCTTCAACTATTAAATGTTCTAATTGATGCCTTCTTGAAGCATCTATCTCTTTCATATATTCCTCTACATAGCTGTTTAACGTTTCTAGCTCCTCATAAAATGCATCTACCATAACTGTCTGCATATGGTCAATAATTGTTGCATAACTCCTTCTCTTTGCTATAGTTCCCTCTGGAGGATTGTCTGAATTGTATATGTAGATGTGAGGAATATCTCCAATGCAGATGTCTGGATAACACTCATTGGATAAACCAACATTTTTTCCAGGTAAAAATTCTAAAGTTCCATGAGTTCCAACGTGGATTATTACATCGCCAATATCGTTGAAGTATTTATAGCTTGCTATGTATTGATGAGTTGGTGGGCAGTAAGGGTCGTGTAGTATTTTACAAACTCTACCATCACATCTTGCTCCAGCACATCCTCTCTTTGGTTGAACGCAAACATAGACATTTCCAAACTTTAAACCAGTTATAACTATCTCGTTTTTTCCATTAACTTTATAAATCATACCTGCGGGAATGTCTTTGCCGTTTAAATCTCCCCAGGTCTCTAAAATCTTGTTTTTTACATTTTCAGGTAATTTGTTGAAATATTCATAATATTCATCCTCATCCATTAAATACAAATGCCCTCCTTTAGCAATGATTTCATTTACAGTAGTCCATCTGAATTCTGAAATTGCCTTCTTTTTCATAATTAGCTGAGCCAACTCCTCTCCATCCTTTGGAATATCTTCCACATAATAACCTTCTTCCTTCAATCTTTTCATAATATTTACAACACTTTGAAAGCTATCTAAATGAGCCGCACTTCCAACCGTTGCTTCAACAGAGGCACACGCATTGTTATGCAAAATAAATATAACCTTTCTATCTTTTTTTTGCTTGTATTTTAACTCAACCCATCTTTTTATTCTTCTAACAACCTTATCTATCCTCTCCTCAATTCCAAACTTCTTTTCCAACCCCTCTTCATTTTCAGTAGTTCCAATAATAATTGGCTCAATAACCCCCTCAAACTCTGGCAAAGTAACCGTCCAACCAATATCTGCAGATAAACCTTGTTCATCTTTTTTCCAGTCGTTGTAACTTTTATAATAACTCATTATTGGATGAAATACTGGAACATCTAATTTTTTAAGTATCTCAACTTCAGAGATTTTATTTAAATTGGATTTATCTTTTACAGTTCCCAATGGGAAGGATAATAAATTTATTAAAGCGTCTATTATTGGCTTATCATCCTTTAAAAAGTATTTTAAAATACTTTCTCCCCCACCTAATGCATTCAACTCCTCACATTTAGCTCCATAAGAAAATACTGGAATTACATTAAACTCTTTCTCTAACCTATTTAAAAGCTTATTAATCACATCCATATCGTCATTAACCAAATAATGCCTTGAGAATAAAATTCCAACCGTATATTTTTTATCGAACTTAACATCCTTTAAAAACTCCTCTAACTCCTCGTAAATCTTCCCTTTATAATAAATACCTTGGAAAGGTTTTTTTATAACCTCTTTATCTTCACCCATCAAATACAAAACCATATTTTTAAAGTTGTCTAAACCTCCATAGGTTGTAAATAAATAGCATTTAGCAGATTTTTCAGAATTCCAAACGCTTGGATCTTGTGCAACAACCACAACATTTTTATTTATTTTTTCTATTTTTTTCAAATCAATGTCATCAGATGAGGTTTTATAAATAAATACTATATCAGAATCTTTAATATCTTCTAAAAATTTATCATCTATTGGATTTCTGTTGGAATATATCTTATATTCAATGTTTTTTCCTTCTTTTTTAAGCTCATCCAAAGCTTTTTTTAATATTGAGCAGTAGGATGCCCACATATAGAATGTGATTTTCATAATACCACCATAATATTAAAAGTATATAATAGCTACCTTAGTGTTAATTTTCTATAAGATTTATTACTATTTATAATTTATCATCAAAAATCATGATAAATTTCATAAAAATAAAAAAATTTAAATTAATAGATAGAAGCCCCTTCATTGTTTGGCTTTGTTAAAATAACCTTTCCATACTTTTCTAAGGCGTTTTTTACTTTCTCAACATCTTCATCTTCAGCTATTGCTATATAACCCGGTCCAGTTCCAGACAACCCAGCTGTTATTGCTCCAGCCTCTAAGGCATCTATCGCTATATTCGTTGGAAAGTTTAAAGCAGATGCATAAAGAATTCCATTCAAAAACAAGGCTTTAAAGTAATTTCCTTCAATAGCCTCATTAAAAGCAATTTCAATGTAATCTTTTATTAGTCTCATCCTATTTACATCAACATTCTTCTCCAAATTTGGAATTAAAACCAATACATTTAAATCTTCCCTCATCTTATCTCTTTTTAAAATTTTTCTCCCTAAATTATCAGTTATAGTTATTCCACCATAGTATGAAGCAGTTGCATCATCATAAGCCCCGGTTACAGTTAATTTTTCATCAAAGCTTGATTTTATTCCTAAATTTAATATTAGCTCATCGTCTATCTTTTCATTTAAAGCATCAAATGTAGCTAAAACAACGGCATTGGACGTGGCTGAACTGCTACTTAAACCTGATTTTATTGGAATTTCCGTCTTTGTTTCAACATAAGCAGAGTAGTTTAATCCAAAATAGTCCAAAGTATTTTTAACACATCTTATTATTAAATTTGGCTTAATGTTTGGATTATCTAAAACTCTCCCCTCTATTCTATTTTTCCCATCATCTATTAGCTTAACTCTTGCATAAACCTTTAAATCCAAACCAAAAGCTGAACCTTTCCCAGTTGCTATGGCGTTTATTATCGTTCCAGAAGCTAAAGCATAGGCTTTGCCCTCCATAAGATCATCCTCTTAATTATTTTTCCAATTCCATAAGCCAATTTTATTTTTCTTAGCCTCTTTTTCAGCCTCTAAAAATTCATTTTTCAGCTCAAAATTGCTTATATAGACCCTTGCATAACCATATTTTAAAAGTTCTTCATTGAAATTTATTAAATTGTTGCTATCATTTATAAAAATGTAAGCTAAATATCTTCCATATCTATCCTTTTTTGGAGCTCTATTATCAAAGACAATAATAACTGTTTTATTTTCCAATTCTTTCTTTGCAAAATATTTGGCCTTTTCTCCCCAAATTTTTAAATAGGTGGTGTTTGTTATTGGCGTTCCATTTAATAAAAAATACTCATAAGGGCTATTTTTCCCATAAGTTTCTGGAGTATCAACCCCCAACAGCCTAATTTTCCACATCTCTCCATTAACATTTACATAAACCGTGTCTCCATCAACAACTTTAGTAACTTTTCCGTAATAATGCTCATGAGATCTTATAAAATCGCCATTATTAAAATTATGGCTGATACATCCTCCTAAAAAAGTAAAAACAATTATTAAAGTTATGAGTTCTTTTTTAAATGTCATAATGTCACAATTAGACCTTAATTAATGAAACTAAGTTAGTTGATATTATAACAGCTATTAAAACAACAACCCTCGTTATCTCGTTTGAAGCCCCCAACACATCCCCATTAACTCCCCCAAAATGCTTTTTAGCTATCTTGGCCATACATAAGCCACTAATTATTGCTGTTATTATGGCTATTATTATAATTTTTCTCTCAATTCCATCAAATATCAAAATTAAAGGCAAAGCTAAAATAATACCAATTGTTAAAAACTTTTCATCACTTTTTTTAACAAAGTATCTTCCAGTTCCTTCAATCAGAGGATTTCCAAACGTTGAACAGCTCAACATCCCGAGCTTTGTACACACCTCTACAGCCAGCAAATAAAAAATATTAATATCCAAAATGTAAGAAATTGATGCAACTGCCAATAAATTAATAAATACTGCAAAAACTAAACCACCACAGCCAATGTATCTATCTTTCATAGCCATTAATTTCTTTCTCTTATCTCCAACAGCCATCCATCCGTCTCCAAAATCAATTAACCCATCAATATGGTGAAATCCATTTAAATACTCAATGAAAAACAAAATTAAAACAGCAGCTAAGAGATTTGGCAACAAAAAGTTAAAAACATAGCCCATTATTAAGCTAAAAATCCCGAATATGTAGCCAATTAAAACAATTAAATAAAAATAATTTGCAATCCTTTCAAAATCAAACTCCTCAACATAAGTTGGAATTCTCGTAAAAAATGACAGCAGAGCTTTAAATTCCCTAAACATGGTTATCCCAAAATAAAATTATTTATTTTTTAGTTCTTTAACAATATCCACGAGCTCTTGAAGCGATTTTATTGTATAATCGCTATAACCATCATCTTCCATATCCTTATATCTACCTTTTAATATCCTAACTGTAATCATTCCTAGATCTTTTGCCGGCTTTATATCTTTATCAATTCTATCTCCAACGTATATTGTTTCCTCAGCTTTTAATCCCATCCTATTCAACCCATATTTAAAAAACTCTAAATGGGGTTTTCCTAAACCAAATTCTTCTGATGTAATTACATCATCAAAAAACGGATATATCCCCAATCTAATAAGCTTTTCCCACTGTTTTATAGTTAATCCATCGGTTATAACCCCCAACTTCAACCCCATTGCCTTAAGCTCTATTAATGTTTTTATTGTATGTGGATAAGGTCTTAATAAAGCAAATTTAACGTTGTGATATGTTATTATTCCGGTGGTTATTATCTTTGGGTCATATCTGCCTAAAACTGCCTTAACCAAATCATCAAAATGCTTTCCATAGTTTGAACCCTTGTCTTTAATAATTTTATTTAATATATTCATTGCCTCCTCAAAATCTATATTCAAACCCGCATCTATCATTGATTTAACCGCCTCTCTTCTTGCAATCTCAACGAATTCTGATGAGTTATATAGGGTATCATCCAAATCAAATAAAATTCCTTTTATCATGGTTTATTCCCTTTTAACTTTCTCCTTAACCATTTGGAATAATCCAACAAAATCATCATCCTCATTAACAGGAACAACAATTAACCCCAATTTTTTATGCCTATCTATCCAACCCTCATCATAGGCAGGGACCTCTATTTTTATCGGCTCATCTGTTGGATTTCCTACTATAACGTTCCGGTATGGGAATGGCTTTACCTCATCATCTTCTTCATAAGGAAATGTTGTTTCTCTAATATACCCCCCTAAAGCCATTGTCATTCTCGGTAATAAGACCATCTTTGGCATATATGTACCCCCTTATTTTGATTGTAAAAATTAGTATCCCAACCCTTAGATTTAAAGTTTACTGAAAATAGTTTCATAAATAATAAATGTTATAAAAAATAAAAAAGGAAAGAAAAGAATTTAGTATTCTATGTAATCTATAGCATGTTTAAATACCAACAAGTTTCTGTCTCCGACTTTTACTGTTATTTCATAATTTGAGACTCCAGTAACTTCAGCATCCAATACTTCCCCATTTCTTAAGAATATTTTAACCTTTTTTCCGTTCAATCTTCTTGCATATTCAAAATTTGGAATAAGTTTTTTTGGTTGCTGCTTTTTCATTGGTTTATTCATTTACTTCACCTTGTAGTGTATATTATGCAAATTGTTCTACCTTTATAATTTCCAATCACATATATATACTTTTTTAAATCATTGTAAAGTTAAGAGTAACGATTATCTTCAACCATAATTATTTAAATATAACTTCAACCAATATTTACAAAACCTAAAAACCATCTCTTTTATACCTAATTTGGGAGGGTTGTTTATGTGTGGAATTATCGGTTTTATGAGTAGAAAAAAAAGAATGATAAAAGGGGATAAAGTAGCGATAGCACTCGATAGTTTAAAAGAGAGAGGAAACGGAAAAGGTTCTGGTTATGTAGGTTATGGAATATATCCAAAAAAGTATAAAGATTGTTATGCTTTCCATGTATTAATTGACAATAGCCCAAAATTTGAAAAAATAAAGGCAGAAGTTGAGAAAGTTTTAGAACAATATGGGACTATTATTAAAGATGAGGAGATTCCAACAGAAGATGGAATTATAGAAAAAGTCCATATACCATGGAGATATTTCTATGAGGTTGATGAAAAATATGCAGATAAAGAGGAGGATGTTGTTGTAGATATCGTTATGGAGATAAACGATAGAGTGGATGGTGCGTTTGTTATATCAAGTGGAAAAGATTTAGGTGTCTTTAAAGCAGTTGGATGGCCTAATGAGGTCGCTGAATTTTTCAGAATAGATAAGTATGAAGGCTATATGTGGTTAGGTCATGCAAGATATCCAACAAACACAAAGGCGTGGTGGGGAGGAGCTCACCCATTCAACTTATTAAATTGGAGCGTTGTTCACAATGGAGAGATAACAAGCTATGGGACAAACAGAAGGTTCGTTGAGATGTTTGGTTACAAGTGTAGATTATTAACAGATACTGAAGTGGTTGCCTATATATTGGATTTATTAATGAGAAAACATAGAGTTCCTGTTGAATATGCGTTATCTGCTTTAGCTCCAAGATTCTGGGGTGAGATAGACAAGATGCCGGAGGAAGAAAAGGAGTTGCACACTGCAATAAGATTGACCTATGGAGGGGCTATGTTAAATGGTCCTTTCGCTATAGCAGTTGGAACTCCACACGGATTAATATTTATGAATGGAGACATTGAAGAAGATACAACAATGTTTGGTTTAACAGATAGAATTAAGTTAAGACCATTAATTGCAGCTGAGAAGGATGATATGGTATTTGTTTCAAGTGAAGAATCTGCTATAAGGAAAATCTGCCCTGATTTAGATAGAGTTTGGATGCCTGACGCTGGAATGCCAGTTATTGCAAGACCATGGAAATAACAAAATAAAAAAGTAAAAAATAATAGGGAAGTGAAAATATGATTCCTTCATACGTTCCTCCAAAGTATAAGGTTGAAGTAGACCCAAACAAATGTATGTTATGTGAGAGATGTACAATAGAGTGTTCATGGGGAGTTCATAGGAGAGAAGGAGATAGAATAATAAGCTATTCAAACAGATGTGGGGCATGCCATAGATGTGTTGCAATGTGTCCAAGGGATGCCATAACAATTAAAGAAAACGCAATTTCTTGGAGGTCCCATCCACTATGGGATATAGATGCAAGGGCAGATATCTACAACCAAGCAAAGACCGGTTGTATTTTATTAAGTGGGATGGGTAACGCCAAAGAACATCCAATCTATTTTGATAAAATTGTTTTAGATGCATGTCAAGTTACAAATCCATCCATTGACCCATTGAGAGAGCCAATGGAATTGAGAACATACATTGGTAAAAAGCCAAAACAATTGGAGTTTGACTTTGTTGAGGAAGAAATTGATGGTAAAAAGATTAAAAAAGCCAAGCTAAAAACAAAAATAGCTCCAAATTTAAAGTTAGACACTCCAATAATGATTGCCCACATGTCTTATGGAGCTTTATCTTTAAACGCCCACCTATCATTTGCCAAGGCAGTTAAGGAATGTGGAACATTCATGGGAACTGGTGAAGGGGGATTACCAAAGCCTCTCTACCCTTACGCAGATCACATAATTACCCAAGTTGCAAGTGGAAGGTTTGGAGTTAATGAAGAGTATTTGATGAAAGGTGCGGCAATAGAGATTAAGATAGGGCAAGGAGCTAAGCCGGGAATTGGAGGACATTTACCTGGAGAGAAGGTTACAGCAGAGATTTCAGCGACAAGAATGATTCCCGAGGGAAGTGATGCTATCTCACCAGCTCCTCACCATGACATTTACTCAATTGAGGATTTAGCTCAGTTGGTTAGGAGTTTGAAAGAAGCAACAAGATGGAAAAAACCAGTGTTTGTTAAAATTGCCGCTGTCCATAACGCCCCAGCTATAGCTGTTGGAATTGCTACAAGTGATGCTGATGCAGTTGTTATTGATGGATACAGAGGAGGAACCGGGGCAGCTCCAAAGGTATTTAGAGATCACGTAGGAATTCCAATAGAAATGGCTATTGCAGCTGTAGATCAGAGATTGAGAGAGGAAGGGCTTAGAAATGAAATTAGCATTATAGCAAGTGGAGGAATTAGATGCTCTGCAGATGTATTTAAAGCAATAGCTTTGGGGGCTGATGCAGTATATATCGGAACTGCCGCAATGGTTGCCCTTGGATGTAGAGTCTGTGGAAGATGCTATACTGGATTGTGTGCTTGGGGAATAGCTACACAAAAACCTGAGTTAGTTAAGAGACTGGATCCAGAAGTTGGAGCTAAAAGAGTAGCTAACTTGATTAAAGCATGGACACATGAGATTAAAGAACTCTTAGGAGCCGCTGGAATTAACTCAATTGAAAGTTTAAGAGGAAACAGAGATAGATTGAGAGGAGTAGGACTGAATGAGAAAGAGTTAGAGGTTTTAGGAATAAAAGCTGCTGGAGAATAACTTTTAAATTTTCAATTTTTTAAGGTGAAAGGCATGGAAGAGGTCGTTATAGATGCAAAGGATATGCACTATAAAGAGCTAAATGAAAAAATACATGAAGTTTTGAGAAAAAATCCGGATGTTAAAAAAATTATATTGAAAAATGTTTTGGGGCAGAGATTTATTGGGACTGGATTACAGAAGAAAGATTTAACTATAGAGATTTACGGTATTCCTGGTGGAGATTTAGGAATGTTCATGAATGGCCCTACAATTATAGTTCATGGCAATGCTGAATTTGCTCCAGGAAACACGATGGATGATGGAACAATAGTTATCTATGGAAGTAGTGGAGATGTAACTGCCCATTCAATGAGAGGAGGAAAGGTTTTTGTTAGGGGAGATGTTGGTTATAGAAGTGGAATCCACATGAAAGCTTATAAAGATAAAATCCCTGTCCTTGTTATAGGTGGAAGGGCAAAGGATTTCTTAGGAGAATATATGGCTGGAGGAATTATAATTGTTTTAAATATTGATGAGAAGGGAAATGACTTAGGAAAAGTTAAAGGAAGAATGATAGGAACTGGAATTCATGGAGGAGCTATTTACATTAGAGGAGATGTAGATAGGGACCAATTAGGTGTTGCCGCAGATATAAAAGAATTTACTAAGGAAGATTTGGAAAAAATAAAGCCATACATTGAAGAATTCTGCAAATGGTTTAATCTATCAGAAGATGTTAAAAATAGATTGTTAAATTCAAAATGGACAAAAATAGCACCAATTTCAAAAAGACCGTTTGGAAAACTCTATACGCCAGATTTAATGTAAAACACTTTGAATTATTGAAACACTCAAAATTTAAAATAATTTAGGTGAGATTAATGAAGTCATATAAAAACCTAAAAGAAGAGGTTTGGGATGCAAATATATGTAGTGGTTGTGGAGCTTGTGTAGCTGTTTGTCCAGTAAATAACCTATATTTTAGAGAAGAAAGTCCTGTAAAGTTTGAATGTGATGAATGTTCCTGTACAATAGCTCCATCAGATATTATTGAGCATCCAATTTCAGCTGAGTTTTGTAAAACAGCTGTTTATGACGTGCCTTGCGGAGCTTGCTATGATGCATGCCCAAGAATAAAAAAATCAGTAATTCCTAAGTTGGAAGGATTAGGGAATGTATTAAAAGCTGTAAAGGCAAAGGCAGGAATTGAGGCAAAGAACGCTCAAAATGGAGGGGTTGTTACTGCCATATTAGCCAATGCGTTCGATGAAGGGTTGATTGATGGAGCAATTGTAATGATTGACGATAAATGGACGTTGGAACCGGAATCATATTTGGCATTGTCAAAAGAAGATGTTATAAAATCAGCTGGAAGTAAATATTTATGGAAATGCCCTATATTAAAAGCATTAAAAACAGCTGTTATGGAGAAAAAACTTAAAAAATTAGCTGTCGTTGGAACTCCTTGTGTAATAAATGCAATTTATCAAATACTATCATCAGATAACGATTTGTTAAAACCATTTAGAAGTGCTATAAGGTTAAAAATATCTTTATTCTGCTTTGAAACCTATGATTACAGTAAGATGATTAAAAAGCTAAAAGATGATGGAATAGAGGCTTGGGAAATTAAAAAGATGGATATTGAATCTGGAAAATTAAAGATTACATTGGTTGATGGGAATGTTGTTGAATATAAGCTAAAAGATGTAGAATTTGCGATGAGAGAAGGTTGTAAAGTTTGTGGAGACTTCACCGGCTTAACATCAGATATTTCAGTTGGTAATGTAGGAAGCGGGGAAGGATATTCAACAGTTTTAATAAGAAACAAATGGGGAGAAGGATTCTTTAAAAGAGCAGTTCATAACGGTTATATATCATATGATGAAGATGTTGATTTGGAAGCAGTTAAAAAGCTTGCAGAATTAAAGAAAAAGAGAGTAAATAAACAATAAATTATAAACTTATATTATTTGATATATCTTGTTTTATCTTCAACTCCAGCCATTAAAAAAGCTCTTTTCCTCCTCATACAACTCTCACATTCTCCGCAATGTAAAAAATCCTCTCCATTATCTTTATAACATGAGTAGCTATATTTTAAAACTTCTAAACCAAGCTTTTTCTCAATCTCCCTACCAATTTTAACAATTTCCTCCTTTGTTTTATCATACAAGGGAGCTTCTATCTTAACTTTATTTAGTGTTCCATATTCTAAAGCTTTGTTTAATGCATCAACAAACTCTATCGTGTTATCTGGAAATGTTAATCCCTCTTCCTTATTTATTCCAATAAATACTTTTTCTGCATCTAATGCCTCAGCAAAACCACTCGCTATACTTAACATTATTAAATTTCTTGCAGGAACCCACACTGTTTTCATAGTTTCATGAGCTTTTTCACTATCCAAATCTTCAATTTTTAGTGAAGGAATTTCATTTTCAGTTATTAACGAGCTTTTTTTAAATTGTTTGATAAATGGTAAATCAACAACAATGTGGTTAATATCTAAAATCTCACAAATCTTCTTTGATGCATTTATTTCTCTTTTAACTGCCTTTTGTCCATAATTAAAAGTTATTGCTGTAATCTCATAGCCTAAATTCTTAGCTATAAGTGTAGATACTGTAGAATCTAATCCACCACTTAAAACAGTAACTGCCTTCATAATCTCACTCTATTTATATTGGATAATTAAAATTCTTAAATTTTATTAGAATAAAAAATAAAAATTTAAAAATAAAAAATTTTTAATAGTCCAAGTATTGGTTTAGTTCCCAATCTGTAACTGCCACTCTGAAAGCATCACATTCTGCCCTTTTAATTTCCATGTAGTTTTCATAAATGTGCTTACCTAATGCTTTTTGTAAAACTTCATCATTTTCCAACTCATCCAACGCTGCTGATAAACTTCCAGGAACTGACTCAATTCCTAACTGCTTTTTCTCTTCTTCTGACATTTTGTAGATGTTTTTCTCAATAGGTTCTGGAGCTGTCATCTTCTTCTTAACTCCATCCAATCCAGCTGCCAACATACATGCAAATGCTAAGTATGGGTTGCATGCTGGGTCTGGAGCCCTGAACTCAACTCTTGTAGCTTTTCCTCTTGCAGCTGGAACTCTAATGATGGCACTTCTATTTTGGTTAGCCCATGCAATGTTTACTGGAGCTTCGTAACCTGGAACTAATCTCTTGTATGAATTAACTGTTGGGTTTGTTATTGCAACTAACGCCTTAGCATGATGTAAAAGTCCAGCAATGTAGCTTAAACACATCTCGCTTAATCCATTGTATGGTCCTTCTGGGTCGTAGAATGATGGTTCTCCATTTAACCAAACACTTTGGTGGCAGTGCATGCCGCTACCGTTTATACCAAAGAATGGTTTTGGCATGAAAGTAGCTTTTAAGCCATGTTTTTTAGCGATGTTTTTAATAGTCATTTTAAACGTTACAACACTATCAGCTGTTTTTAGGGCGTTGTCGAATTTGAAATCTACCTCATGCTGTCCTGGAGCAACTTCGTGGTGTGACGCCTCAACGTGGAAACCGAGGTTTTCTAAAGCTAAGACAATATCTCTCCTAATATCTGGAGCTTCATCTAATGGTTCAACGTCAAAATAGTTACCGCTATCTGCAGGAACCCATTTGTGGGGGTTGTGAGGATCTCTCTTTAATAAGAAGAATTCTGGCTCCGGCCCAACAAAAAACTCCCCATTCATTTCTTCTTTCAATTCATTTAATATTGCTTTTAATCTACTTCTTGGGTCTCCTTCAAATGGCTTGGTATCACTTTTATAAACGTCGCAGATGACCCTTGCAACGCTCTTCTGCTCTGGTCTCCATGGTAAGACAGAGAGTGTTGATAAATCTGGTTTCAACAACATATCTGATTCTTCAATACCAACGAAACCAGTAATTGATGAACCATCAAACCACAATCCATGTTCAAAAATATCTATTAATTCTTTAATTCCTTTTTCTCCAGCTTTAACAGGATATGCAACGTTTTTTGGATATCCCAAAATGTCAACGAACTGGAATCTTATAAATTTAACATCATATTTTTTTATATACTCTATTGCCTGCTCAACATCCATACCTATTCACCAAGGATATTTGATATCTGGAAGTAAGATTCCTACTTCCATATATATATAATTTGCTTTTATCTAAAAATTTAAATATAAAAATATTAAAAATAAATAATAAAAATTTATTCATAAATATCGAGAGCTCTATTGTAACATTCTAATGCATCCTCAATCTTTCCAAGCTTTTCCAAAGCTACAGCTTTACCCTGCCAAGCGTCTGGGAAGTTTGGGTTTAATTCCAATGCCTTATCAAAGTATTTAATTGCTTCTTCATATCTTCCAAGCTTATTTAATATAATTCCATAGAAAAAGTAAATCATTGGGTCATCAGGGTTTAGCTTTAATGCCTTTTCAACGTATTCTCTTGCTTCAGATATTCTTCCCAATAATACCAAAATTTCTATTATATGCATTAATGAGGATATATCTCTATCATTTTTTTCATGCAAAACTTTAAAGCATTCTAAAGCTTCACAATATTTCCCAAGTTTGAGTAATATCTCCCCTTTATGATATAATAGCTCATAATCTTTAGGGTTTATTTCTAAAGCTTTTTCAAAACATTCTAATGCCTTTTTAAGCTTTCCTTCCCTATGTAATAGTTTCCCTTTCATAAGCCATGCAATAAATGCTTGTGGATGTCTTTCTACTACATCGTCAAAAATTTTTTGCGCCTCGCTGTACTTTCCAAGTCTTTTTAATACATATGCTATAATATATTTACAAACCAAGTCAGATGGATTTAATTCATGCAACTTTAAAAATACTCTTTCCGCTTCCTCCAATCTACCTAAATGTATTAATAAAATTCCTTTATACAGATATGCTAAAATGTAGTTTGGATTTAATTCTAATGCTTTATCATAAGCTTTTAATGCTTCTTCATTCTTACCCATTTTTCTTAATAGCTTTCCTTTTTCTGCATAAAGTTCTGAAATTTCTTTACTACTTAATCCTTCAACATTTAACATCTCATCCATTAAATTAAGAGATCTTTCGTAATCATGATTTTCCAATGCATTTACATATTTTTTCCATAATTTGTTAATATCATCCTTCATAACTTTCACCTTATTGTTCTATATCGTTTTATAGTATTTATAATTATTTTGTAATTAGTAATAATATATATCCCATATTTGATATTAATAAATTTTATTCCCTAATAATTTCTATTTTTGGTGAAATAATGATTCTAAAACATAGAAGGCCAAATATATATGGATTAATAAACAAAGAAGGAGATAAAGGAGAAGTTGAAGCTATAATAAATGATTTGCTAAATAGAGAGTATACAATAACCTTTTTACCTTCAGGAAGCTCTGCAGTTTTTTTGGCAATGTGGATAGCAAAATCCTATAGCGATAATATCTTTATTCCAAATATGGGAGGTTGGCAGGGATTTTTAAAGTTCCCGAAGGTATTGAATTTAAAAACTAAAATGATAGAAACAAATTTGGGGATTATTGATATAGAAAAATTAGATAACATAAAAGAAAATTCATCAATTATTTTAACATCATTAGCTGGGTATTTATCTCCACAACCATTAAAAGAAATAAAAAAATTGTGCGAGGAAAAGGAAGTTTTATTTATTGAAGACATTTCAGGAAAAATTGGAGGAGATTGTGGATATGGGGATATAGTTATCTGCTCTACCGGAAGTCCAAAGATATTGAACTGCGAATACGGGGGTTTTTTGGGAATAAGTAGAGAGGTTGAAGATAAATTAAGAAATATTTTAAATGATTTTAAAATAGTGGCTAAGACATATAAAACGATAAATTACTTTGGACTTTTAAAAGAAGAATTGTTAAATGCTAAAAAAACTTACAAAAAATATGTTACGGCAAATAAAATGATTAAAAAAGAGATTGAAAAAGCATATTTCAAAGAAGATGAGGGAATATCAATATTTATAGAGTGTGATAATCCTAAAGAAGTGTCTAAAAAAATCAACAATTTAATTAAATTGGATAACAAAAAATCAATAACAACAATCTGTCCAAACTATGATAGGATTTTAAAAAATGGAGTTGTATTTGAAACAAAGAAAATTGATGTTTCTGAGTTAAACAAAGAGGTTATAGATGAAATCATTGCAATATTATCATCTATTTTATAATTTAGAACATTGCCTTTATCTTTTCTGCAGTTCTCTTCATTGTTATCCTTATTAAACCTAAGTTAACTTTTGCATCAGCTAAAACTACTAAAATACCCTCCCCTGCATCAACCATCAAAACTTTTCCATGCTCTCCTTCAATCATTGTCTGCTCTAAATTACCCATACCTAACTCTGCTGCAGTTCTTTCAGCAGCCCCAAACGATGCTGAAGCCATAGCACCAACTAACTCAGCATCAATATTTCCTGGCAGCTGGGAGGCTATGACCAACCCATCCTTACCAACAACCATTGAACCTTTAATACCTTCAGTTTTATTTAGCTCTATTAAGGCCCTATCAATCATGCATTCCACCTCAATTATTAAATATTACACAAACTATTTATATAAATTATTATACGTGTGATATGATTTTATTTATGAGCTCATCAAAACCTTCTTTTTTTATTGCACATCCTTTAGCAATAAATTCTGGGCTACATAAATTATAAATCTTTTCTGCATCAATCTCTCCAACATCTACCTTATTTATGAAAACCCCATATGGAATTTTTTTAGATTCCAACATTTTTATAATTTCTTTATCTTCTTCAGTCACTCCTTTTGAAGCATCTAAAACCAATAAAGCAAAATCCGTCCCTCGCAATGCCAATTCTCTCATAAATTCAAACCTTTTTTGTCCGGGTGTTCCAAAGAAGTGTATTTTTTTATCATCTATTTTTAATGAACCATAATCAATTGCTGTTGTAATCCCATTATGTTCAACTTTCCCTATTTTGCCAATTAAATTCTCCATTAAAGTTGTTTTTCCTACATCACTTGAGCCAATAACTACAACCTTTATCTCTTTTTTCATAACTCTTCCCCAAAAATAATAATTTAATGCTCGAATAACTTTCTAGCACTTCTTTTTATAGCTCCTTCAGCAGCAGCCCCACCTATTAAGGTTTTTATCTCCTTAACTAACGATTGAGCTGCTACAAGTGTTGTTGGTTTTATTTCTGCATTTTTAGCTTCTTTTTTCAATTCTTCATCCAAGTTTTTAAGAATTTCTAAAGCAGCATCTAAATCTTTCTGTTCTTCCAATAGATGCATTGATGAGGCAGTTTTTATTAAAAGCTCAGGATTTAACGCTTTTAACAGCCCTTCAATGCCAGATGTTTCAACGAGAGATGCCATTGTTTGTAAAACCATAATAATCTGATGCTCTATCATCTTTTTAGGGGCTTTTATAACTTTCCTTCCTACACTGTAGTAATCTAAAACACCGGCAAGTGCTACTGCAGTTACTAAACTTCCCATGTCAGCTACTACTGAAGAAACATCTGCTGGAACAACATAAGCCTCTTTTCCTGCACTTTTAGCAAGTTCTACCAATTTATTTATCTGTTCTTCAGTCGCCAATTCTTTGCCATCCGTAGTTTTTCCACCAATAACATAATGCCCATGTTGTGGAGTTCCTGGAACGGCTGCTGGGTGCATTGAGCTAATCCCTACGTCTTTCCTTTTTGTCCTTAAAATTGGCTCTAATGAATAGTATAAAACAACAGGCGAGACAGTACAGGTATTACAGATAACTGCATTTTCAGGAACGTGTTCTACAATATTCTTTGCAATGTTAAATGTTGCCTTACCGAATGGAGTAAATAATATATGAACTTCTCCATGCTTCGCTGCTTCTATATCATCGCTAACTACCTTAACTCCAGCATCTTCAACCTTCTTCCATAAATCATCGCTCATTATATTTTTATTTGGTTCAGCTAAAACAACATCATGCCCTGCTTTAGCAAACTCAATAGCCATCCTTGAACCGCCGTAAGGTGGTTCTCCTCCAAACTTCTCTGGTAGCTTTAGTTGATTTACATACAAATCTTGATTTCCAGCACCATAGACAGATACTTTCATATTCTACACCTTAAGATTTTTTAAATAACAATTAAAGTTTTTGAAAATTGCTCTATAAATATTTTATTATTTATTCTTAGCAATTATTAAGAATATCACCAATTATTTTATGCATTCATTCAAAACTTTTGGAATGGCATTAATTATTCCCAAAATTTGAGTATTTGGCTTAGCATTAACAACTTCCCCAAGTTTTCTATTTATTCTACATCCTAAACTCATAGCTTCCTCTGCTTTAAACCCAGCACTTATTAGAGCTGATACAATTCCAGTTAATGTATCTCCCGTTCCTCCAATGCACTCCATTGCCTCTATCTTTGGCTCTTTTATAATGTCAATAATTTTTCCTTCTTTAACGACATAGTCGTTCTCCCCTTTAACAATCATATATTTGGGCATCTTTAATTTATAAGCTCTTTCAATAAGTTTTGGAACTTCTTTATCGTCAATCTCTGATATAAAACCTCTAACATAGGCAGGATGTATGGCTTTTTCATCTGCTAAAAAAGCCAATTCTCCAACATCCGGCAAAAAGAGATAAAACTTATCTCCAATATTTGCCGCTTTCCCTGCATACATCCCTCCAGCATCTGCAATAATCTTTGGAGAGAAATCTATCTCTTTAATTTTTGAAATCTTTGGCTTTATATAATGGATAACTAACAAATCATCATCAACCTCTTTCAACCTATCATAAATCTTTAAACTCCCATATCCTTCTCCAATATCTCCAGCAGTTATTACTTTAATATTGTTGTTATCAAAATACTCCAAAACCCTCAAAACAGCCCCTATTAAAGCTCCTGTACCCATAGATACTGGAAATTCTTTATTGTTTATAATTATTTTCTCCCTTTAGCTCCGGTTTCCCTTCTATCAAATCCAAACCTTTTATTGGCATAGTTCCAGCAATAATCATAATCTCAACCTTAATCATTTAAATAAAAATTAGAAAATATGTCATTCTTTAAATATTTCAATTGTTTCCCATCCCAAACATCTTTAAACTTTTCCCAATCTTTAACTTTACCAATAACATTTACAGCACTTGCAGGCCTTATCTTATCATCACTTATTGGAGTTTTTCCAAAGAAAATGCAAATAGCCCTTCCAGGAATCCAATAAGTGATATCTCCCAATTCAACAAATTTTTTTGAATTTTCCTCCTCATCAACAACGACATCTGTTTCAAAGTATATCTCATCCCCCCACCTATTAACAATTCCTTTTATTGGTAAAGCCTTAGCTATTGCACTTACAGTTTTTGGTGCAACATCTTCATAAAGCTCTCCTTCAACTTCAAAATCCTTAACTTTAATTTTTATCTTCATCATTATCCCCCCAACATTTTTCTTAAATTTTCTATAAAACATTTGTATTTTTCTTCATTTGGATAATCTATCATCTCAACTTTTATATTTTATTTAATAAAAATTTTAAAAACTCTTCTATCAAAATGCCGCTTTCATCCGTTAAACCTTCTTTTCTTACAGTTTTAAAGATTCCACATGTTGGAGAACCTTCAATCCCAATTAAAACAAATTTAACCCTTCTTTATTATATTCCTTCAAATATTTAATTATTGGCTTTAAAATCTCTCTGCAAAGCTCTCTGTATTCTTTAGTATTGTATTCTTCCTTAACCATACCACGCCTATTTATTCCTAAATAAAGCATCTCTGGGCATGGAAGTTGTATTATCCCATAATTTTCATTTAAAATTATTTCAACAACTTCATTAAATGCCTCTTTTGCCCTCTCCAAACCTTTAACAACACTATTTTGGTTTAATATACAATGGGAAACTATTGCTATTTTCTTTCCATTCATTTGCAACCCTATTTCAAATTTTATTTTCCATAACCAATTCCCTTGCCTTTTCAAACGCTTTATTTAATGTGTATGCACATAAAGTAAAGCCTAAATTTTTTGGTGTCTCCTCCTCTTTAATATCTTTAATATTTCTTCCCTTCAATTTTAACGCTAAATAAGGAACATCTGGGCAACCTCCACCAGAGATATTAACTATATTCCCTTCCTTATCGATAGTTATTTTCATATTTCCGCATCTAACTAAAATAAATCCATCAACTTCTTTAATTTTTACTAACTCTAAAGGTTTTAAAGAATAATCGTTTAAAGGAATAAATTTTAGGGGTTTTATATTATTATTCTCTAACAATCTTTTAATTCCAAATTCATCAACTAAATCATACTCTATAGCCAAATCACAGCCCTCTCTTATCTCCACCGGTGGAGCAACAACCTTAATTTTATACTTATCTTTTAAAATACTCTCCGCTTTCATTGCATCCTTTGTGCTCTCAAATATAATTAATCCTTTCCCGTCTGGCTTTCTTTTTCTCTTTTACCCAATTTAAATATCTTTTTTAATTTCTCTATCAAGTTATCCCTCCATCTATTCTTGCAAAAACTCTATTTCATCATCTTTTGGTATATAACGCCTTAACTTATTTCCAGCCCTTAAACCATACAACAAAGCCCTATCTGTATAGTTTAAAATTAAAGGCATTAAATCTTCTCCCATTATCCTCAAATGTCCCTTTGAGCAACTTATCTCATTAAATTCCTTAACATCATCTACTCTAACATTTTTTCCATAAAATAGTATTGGAACGCTCTCTCCTGAGTGGATTAAATTTCCAACAGAAGGTGATGAGTGATCTGCAGTTATTATCAATAAATCATCATTTAATTTTAAATTACCTATGGCTTTATCAATCTTCTCAATAACTTTAACCTTATTCAATGGATTTTTAGTATGAGCAGCTTCATCAGGTTCCTTTGTGTGTAGATGGATAAAATCATAATCTAATTCTGGAATTAGATCTATACCTTCTTCAAAACTATCAATTTTTATAAAATCCATACCTAAAAATCTTGCCAATCCTCTAAACATATAAATTCATTCAATAGCTTTAAAATACTCTCTTTCTCAAAAATTACCTTTCCATCTTTATCCCTGTAATTTCCACTAAAAACACATGAAACTGCTTTTTCCCCTGTTCCCATTCTTCTCCTATAATCTCCTTAATCTTCTTCCCTTCCTTTATGTGTTTTACAGGTAAAATTAACTTAACATCAAAATCTTTACAAATTTTGCTATAAACATTTAAAATCTCTTCTATCTGGTCTATTTTAAAATCTCCGTTGTGGTGAAACCTTTCACCGCTAATTATCTCTCCTTTTAAATGTTTTGCCAAAGGAATTCTCATTATCCTTAGATAAGCATGGCATCCAATACATGGGCTGTAGTAGCCGTATCTTTTTATAAACAAAACTGCCCATCTACCATTTAACGCATTCCAAAGCTTTGGCTCAAACGTAAAATTTAGAGGTAGTAAGATTTTATCTTTACCAATCTCCTTAATCCTTCTATTTACAATTTCCCAATTTTTGTAAAATGTGCCTGTATTTCCATAATCAGTCCCGTAAATACAACAACGGGTAAAACAACATCAACCCCTTCCTCCATTGCTTTAATTATTGCAGCTGCACTATCCCTTCCTGAGAACTCCCCAATTGCTATTTCACTAAGCTTTATTCCATTTTCCTCAATTACTTTAAGTGTTTCATTAGGTAAAGTTAGCTCTTTAAATGATTTTTTAAAGTCAATAAAATTGCTGTTTTCATTAACAATCATGTATTATCACCTATAAATCTCAAAATAATCTCTTAACATCTTTTCAGTTTTTAAAATATCCTCAATGTTCATCAATTCAATCAAAAACATCTCACATTTAATATCTAAAAGAGCATCTAATATTGGCTTTATATTGTCGAGATTTTTTGGTGGTAAATGTTTTCCATCCTTTCAATCTCATAAACATGGCAATTATAAACCCTTTCAGAGCAAATCTCCAAAAATTCTAACCTTTTTTTATAAGGCTGTGCCCAATATCAAACGTTATAAGACAATCCACTTCGTCGGCTATTTCAATTATATTGTTCGGATTTGAAGAAAATCCATGTCTTAAATTTTCAATGCATAATTTTACATTATTTCTTTTTGCAAATTCATTAATTATTGTTAGATTTTCAATTAAAAGTTTTTTTATCAATATCTTTATTTTTTCCATTGTGTGGGTGGATTGTTAAATAATCCCTCCCTTTAATATTTTCGATGGTATTTTTTAAAATAGGAATGCTGTTTTTTCATCTAAATTTAAAATTGGAGCATGATATCCAATAATGTTATTTTCTTTCACTATTTTTGGATGGTAATGCAAACCCCAATCCAATAATTTGTTATTAAAAAGGAATCCTTTTTTAGAACGCATGCAGATGCCTATCATGCTACCACAAAATAATGTAAGGTAATTAAATATATAAAACTTCATATTAGAAAATTTAATAGCTAAAGTAAAATAAAAAATGCGCGATTATTTTCCCTTAAAATTCTCATCCTTCCTATAACTATAAGCTTAAGTTTTATAATTTGAGATACATCCTAAAATAAAAATTTAAATAGCTTGAGATTAAAATTATTATGTGAGGTGAGAGGATGATAACATGGTATGGCCATGCATGCTTTAAAGTAGATAACGTTTTAATAGACCCATTTGTTCCAAATCCTCTATGTAATTTACCTTACGATGAAATAATGGATGGAGTAGATGTAATAGCAGTAACTCATGGACATGCAGACCACCTAGGAAATGCCGAAGAATTGGCTAAAGCGTACAATGTTCCAGTTGTATCAAATCATGAGATTAGTGTCTATTTATCAGAAAAAGGAGTCAATGCTGAAGGGATGAATATTGGAGGAACTATAGAGATAAATGGAGCAAAATTAACAATGGTTAAGGCTGAGCATTCATCAGATATTGCTCCAACAATAAGTGGGGGAGTGGCTGCTGGATTTATCATAAATGATAGGGTTTATCATGCTGGAGATACTGGAGTATTTGGAGATATGGAGTTAATTGGAGAAATCTACGCTCCACAAATTGCTCTATTGCCAATAGGCGGAAGATACACAATGGGAATTGATGAAGCTTTAGTAGCTATTGAACTAATATATCCAGAAATAGTCATTCCAATGCATTACAACACATTCCCATTGATTGAAGTTGATGTAAATGAATTCGTGAAAAAAGCTGAAGCATTGGGGGTTGAGGTTATAGTTCCAAAGATTGGAGAGCCATTAGATTTATAAATTTTATTTTGTTATTTTTTATAGTGATTGTTGATTTTTTAGCATTGATTTTATGTGTTCAATTAATTCGATGGCATCGTCCATTTTTTTCAATTCTTCAATGCTGATAACTGGGAGGTTTTTATATTCTTTTTCCTTCTCTTCCAGTATCAATAAAGAGTAGCTATCTAACAACCTTGACAATTCCCTAACAAACAACGCCTTTCTTTTCACCTCTTCAGTATCCTTTTCTTCAATATTTGTTAATAATATATTTGGATTGTTGTCCATATCTTTCTCAGCTACAGCATCAAATGGAGCTTTTTCAACAACGAATGATTTAAATCCTAGTTCGTTTAAAAAATTTATTGCCTCTTTCTTAAAATCTTCTAAATTCTCTAATTTATTTTCAACATTCTCATCCTTAATAGGCTCAAATAAATCAATACCTTTAACCAATGGAACATCCAAATACTCCTCTATTTTTATAGCAACATCTACTGAAGGATTTGCAGCCTGTGTTTCATACTTGTAGATTGCCTTTCTTGAAACCCCAACAACCTCAGCCAATTTTCCAACTGATATCCCCATAGCCTCTCTTACTTCTTTTAAAACCTTACCATCGATTTTTACAAAGAATCCTCCTCTATTTGAATAAACTACTGGTGGGCTACCCTCTAAATAATCTCTGAAGGTTTCAAATGTTACTGCCTTTATATCGTATCTGTCGTAAACAATTCCATGCTCCATAGGAGCGTTTCTTGTCCTAATTCCTATTATTAAAGGAGTACCGTGCAATATCTTACTAATTTTCTTCAATTCTTTTGACTGCTCCCTACTTAAGCTATCAATATTTTTTAGAACCTTTAAAATTAACCTAATATCATCTCTACTTGCAACCATGTCAAAGCAACTTCTGCCCAGTGGTTTTGAAACTGTAAATTTATGAGCTCTTAATAATTCTATACATTCAGATATTAAAATCTCTCTCATACACATCACCGTAAATCCTTCTAATCTAAATCATGGTAATATTTATTTTTTGTGGTCTAAGCTATATATTATTTAACTTTACAAATATAAAGTTTACCTACCAAAAATAGAACTTATATTCATATATAATGAACTACAGATGAGAATGTGAGTGACGCACACAATAATATAAATGAGTTTCTACTTAATTTTTATACATACTCTTTATATAATAAGATTAGCCTACTAAAAATATGTCCATGTGGTAGAATGCCAGAGCATATTCTTTCAGGAATAAAGGCAATAGTAGCAATGAAATTAAGAAGAAAAGGACTCCTTCAAAAAGAAATAGCAGAAATTATTAAAAGTGACAGGTCAATAGTTTCTCATTATCTTTCTGGAAGGTATCCAAAGGAAAAAATCTTAAAAGTTGCGGAAATTTTTGAAGAACTTCCACCAAAATATGGAGCTAAGCTCATCCATTCTTTAACTGACGATAAGGAGCTTGCAAAGAACTTGATAGAGGAATTATACAACATAAAATTTTTGTGGGATGAAAAATCCTGCATAGCTTGCGGATCCTGTTTGGGGTGTGTAGCACTCACACTCGACAACTTCACTGTCAATATAGATTACGATGCCTGCTTTTTATGTGCATCTTGTATATTCAGATGTCCTACAAATTCATTAAACTTTGTGAGGGAGAATTATGATTGAGCAAGTAAAAGAAGTTTATGAAAACGGCCTTATCATATGCAGAGATGGAGAAGTAGAAAAAAGAGAGCTGTTTTGGAGTGATGATGCCTGTGTTGGTTGTGGTATCTGTGCTGACATATGTCCAGTTGGTGCTATAGCTTTAGGACCTTTGGGGGCTATTGCTAAAGGAGATGTTATAGCTCCAAAATTAGATATTGACAAGGATGTATGTGCATTATGTGGTTTATGTGCTTCTGCATGTCCATTTGATGCTATGGACTTGAAAATCAATGGAAAATCAATAAAAGAAGATGAGAAATATCCAAAAATTAAGAGAGATATCAAAATTAGCCAAGAAAAGTGTGTTTTGTGTGAACAGTGTGAAATGGTCTGTCCTCAATTGGCAATAAGCGTTGAAAGAGAGTTGGCTGAAAGAAAGAAGTTTGTTATTGGAGAAGTAAATATAAATAAAGATAAGTGTGTTTTATGTGGAATTTGTGCTGAATACTGTCCAGCAGATGCTATAGACTTAAAATACAACTACCCAACGCCAACAAATCCAAAGCCAATAACCGATATTGAAGTTAACAAGGACAAGTGTGTCTACTGTAAGGTTTGTGAGTTTGTTTGCCCTCACAATGCCATTGAAGTCATCTGTTACAAGTGTCCAATGATGAAGAGAATTCCGCAGGCAGAGTTATACAACGACATTAATGGAAAAACTGTTGTTGATAAAGATTTATGTGTAACATGTGGTTGGTGTGCCTTCATCTGTCCTGCAGATGCTATTGAAGTAGAGAAGCCATTCAAAGGAGAGTTAATAATTGATGAAAACGCATGTAACGCTTGTGGAGCTTGTATTGCCATCTGTCCATGTGGTGCATTAGAATTCCCAGCACCAAAAGATAAGGCTGAAAAAGTTCCAAGAATCGTTGTTAACCAGAACTTATGTGTCTTATGTGGAGCTTGCACCAAAGCATGTCCAGTTAATGCTATAAAAGTTAAGAGAACAGAGATTAACTTTGAAAGAGAGCCTAAAGCAATTGCATGGAAAAACGCATTTAAAAAGTTAATGGAATAAACATAAAACTTAAAAATCATTGAAAGGTGAGGAAATGAAAGCTTATGAGTTGGTAGTTTATCCAGAAAGATGTCATGGATGTGGAAACTGTGTAGTTTCTTGTCCAGTTAACGCTAAAAATCCAGAAACATGGGGAGGTAAAGGGCCTTACAGCGATGAAGTAGTTATTAGAGTTGAGAATGGAGTCGTTACAGTAGTTAATCAAGATTTATGTGGAGGTTGTGGGGCCTGTATAGAAGCATGTCCAGTTAACGCAATAGAATTGGTTTTCAAAAGAAAATAAACCACAATTGGTGAGATGATGAAATTTATCTTAAATACTGGAAGAACAATATGGCAGGGAGAGGCAATAGAAGCTGGAAAAAACCTTGATTTATATGTTAAAGCGGCTGGAGTTGCTTATATCAACGAAGAAGATATGGAGAAATTAGGAGTTAAGGAAGGAGATAAAGTTAAAGTTAAGTCAGAATATGGAGAAGTTGTTGTTTATGTAAAAAAGGCAACTGAAAGAATGCCAGAAGGAATGATCTACATACCAATGGGCCCATGGGCTAACTCAGTTGTTAAACCAGACACACACAGTACAGGAATGCCTACATTTAAAGGATACCCAGGATTTTACGTTGAAGTAGAAAAAACTGATGAAGAATTTTTAGATATGAGGGCTTTAATGAGGAAAAAATACATAGAATCAGTTGAATAAACACATAATAGATGGTGATAATGATGGAATACATAATAAAAAATGGAATCGTATACGACCCATTAAATGGGGTTAACGGAGAAAAAATGGATATATGTGTTAAAGATGGAAAAATAGTTGAAAGTGTATCCGATAAAGCTAAAGTTATCGATGCCTCTGGATGCGTAGTAATGCCAGGAGGTATAGATTCACACAGTCACATTGCAGGGGCAAAAGTTAACGTTGGGAGAATATTTAGACCAGAAGATAGTAAAATGGAGGTCTACGCTAAAAAAGGATTAAGAAGTGGAACTGGATTTTCAGTCCCATCAACATACAAAACAGGTTACCAATATTCAGAAATGGGTTATACAACAGTTATTGAAGCTGCAATGCCTCCATTAATTGCAAGACACACTCACGAAGAATTTATGGAAACACCACAAATAGATAAAGCTGCAATGCCATTATTTGGAAACAACTGGATGGTCATGGAATATTTAAAAGAAGGAGATATTAAAGCATGTGCTGCATTCGTTGCTTGGATGTTGAAAACTGTTAAAGGTTTTGCAATAAAGATAGTTAACCCTGGAGGAACAGAAGCATGGGGATGGGGTAAAAACGTTCACAGCATAGATGACCCAGTTCCATACTTTGACATAACTCCAAGAGAAATTATTAGAGGTTTAGCACAAGTTAATGAGTTGCTTGGATTACCTCACTCAATACACGTTCACCCAAATAATTTAGGACACCCTGGAAACTGGGAAACAACATTGGAAACAATGAAATGTGTTGAAGGAATCGAGGCAAAGCCAAGAGTTGGAGAAAGAGAGACTACCTTCTACAACACACACCTCCAATTTCACTCCTATGGAGGAACTTCATGGAAAGACTTTGAAAGTAAAGCGTTAGAGATTGCCGAATATGTAAACAAATCAAAACATGTAGTTGTTGACGTTGGACAAGTTACATTGGATGAAACAACAACAATGACTGCAGATGGACCAATGGAGTATGATTTACACATGACTAATGGATTGAAGTGGGCAAACTGTGACGTTGAGCTTGAAACTGGTTCTGGAGTTGTTCCATTCATCTACAGTCCAAAAGGTCCAGTTTACTCAGTTCAGTGGGCAATTGGTTTAGAGCTCTTCCTAAATATAGATACCGATAAAGTAATGCTAACAACAGACCATCCAAATGCAGGACCATTCACAAGATATCCAAGAGTTATTGCATGGTTGATGAGTAAAAAATACAGAGACGAATGGCTATACAACAAAGTTCATAAGTGGGCTCAGCAAAGAAGCCACGTAGCAGATGCTGATAAAGAATATGACTTATATGAGATAGCAAAGGTAACAAGAGCAAACCAGGCTAAGGTTTTAGGATTGAGTGAGACAAAAGGACACTTAGGAGTCGGAGCTGAGGCAGATATAGCCATATATGCAATAGACCCAGAAGAAAAAGATGGTAAGAAGATTGAAAAGGCATTCAGATATGCTAAATATGTATTGAAAGGTGGAGAAGTAGTTGTTAAAGATGGAAATATTGTTAAAGAAATCTTTGGAGACACAATGTACTTAGACGTACAAGTTGGAGAAGATTTAATGAACGAAGTTCTTAAAGATGTTGAGGAGAAATTTAGGTCATACTACTCAGTTAACTTAGAAAACTACCCAGTTTCAGAAGAATATGCAAACAGCTGGAGAGTTATAAAGATAGATGCAACTGACATTAACTAAATCCTTTCTTTAAAAATTTTTGATTTTGTGATTTTGATGATAACTACAACAACTGATAACTTAGAAGGTTTTAAAATTGTAAAATATTTGGGCGTTGTAATTGGATATGGAGATGATCCTGACGATGCGTTAGAAGATTTGATAGATATTGCCAAAAATCTGGGGGCTAATGCAATTATTGGTATTAGAATAGCTAACGAATTAACCACTGAAATCATCTCCGATGAAAACTACGCAGTTCCAGAATTAACATATTATGCGTATGGAACAGCTGTAGTTGTTGAAAAAGTAGAGAAAAAGTAATGGTGATGATATGAAAGAGTTGATATTAACATTACAAAAAGAGATAATGGTTCCAGTAGAGATGGATAAAGTATTGCCAGAAGTCATTGAAAAGATGAGCTTAGATGAAATAAAAAACATTGAGTTAGTTCAAGGAAGAAAGAGAGTTAAGTTAGCTGATATTTTTGATATTGAGTTGAATAATATTGAAGGGGACCCAAGAGTTGTTATTAAAAACTCAAATCAAAAATTAAAGTACGTTGGTTCAAAGATGACAAAAGGGGAGATTGTAGTTGAAGGAGATGTGGGAATGTACGTTGGAGCTGAAATGAAAGGAGGAAAAATCATAGTTAATGGAAATGCTGACAGCTGGGCTGGGCAAAATATGAAAGGAGGAGAGTTAGTAATTAAAGGAGATGCAAGAGATTACGTTGGTTCTGCTTATAGAGGGGATTGGAGAGGTATGAGTGGAGGAACAATTATTGTTGAAGGAAACGCTGGAAATGAAATTGGAGAGTTCATGAGCAAAGGTCTCATACACATAAAGGGAGATGTTGGAATAATGGCAGGAATCCACCAAAACGGTGGAATAATTATTATTGATGGAAACGTTGATGTAAGAGTTGGAGGAGAAATGAAAGCAGGAGCCATAGTTGTCTATGGAAAGGTTGAAGAGGTTTTACCATCCTTCAAGTTTGAGGGAATAGTTGAAAACCCAGTTATAAAATTGAGTAAAAAAGATGAAGGAACACCAATAACAGGAACATTCTATAAGTTCAGCGGAGATTATGTAAATAGAAAACCAAAAGGACAGTTGTATATTTCAGTTGATAGCAACCCAGATTTAATCTAATTTTAAAAAATTTTTAAAAATTTTTTAGATTTTTTCTCCCAAAGAAGCTCTAACCAATCCATCAAATAATGGATGTGGTTTATTAGGTCTTGATTTAAATTCTGGATGTGCTTGTGTTGCTATAAAGTATCTATTTTTGCTGATTTCAATAAATTCTGCCAATCTTCCATCAGGAGATTTTCCAGAAATTGTTAAGCCATAGTTTTCTAACAATTCATGGTATTCTGGATTAACCTCATATCTATGCCTATGCCTCTCATAAACCTCTTTTCTTCCATACAATTTATAAGCTAAAGTTCCCTCTTTTAATATTGCTGGATAAGCCCCTAATCTCATAGTTCCTCCTTTTGCATCAATCTCCTTCTGTTCTGGAAGCAAATCAACAACTGGATATTTTGTATTTTCATCAAATTCTGTTGAATTAGCTCCCTCCAAACCACAAACGTTTCTTGCAAACTCTATAACTGCACACTGCATTCCCATGCAGATACCTAAGAAAGGAACATCATTTTCCCTTGCATATTTTATGGCGTTTATTTTACCTTCAACACCCCTATCTCCAAATCCACCTGGTACTAAAATACCATCCAACTTATCATCTTCTCTATATTTATCTAATATCTCCTCAAATCCATCATTTTCTAATCTCTCAGAATGTATCCAATTTATATTAACTTTGGTGTCGTTTTTAGCACCAGCGTGGATTAAAGCTTCAATGATACTTAAATAAGCATCTTTTAACTCAACGTACTTTCCAATTATACCAATAGTTACCTCATTCAATGGGTTTATAACTCTATCAACAAACGTCCTCCATTCATCCAAATCTGGTTCCCTATCTGGAAGATTTAGCTTTTTAGTAACCAATTTTCCTAAACCCTCTTTTTCTAAATTAAGAGGAACTTCATATATTGTTCTCGCATCTCTTGCCTCAATAACAGCCTCCTTATCGACATCACAGAATAGAGCTAACTTTTCCCTTATTTTATCCCCCATAGGCATTTCTGTTCTGCAAATCAATATATCTGGCTGTATCCCTATACCCCTCAATTCCTTAACGCTGTGCTGTGTAGGTTTTGTTTTCAACTCTCCAGCGGTTTTTATGTATGGCAGGAGGGATACGTGGATATATAGCACGTTTTCTTTACCAACATCTTTTTTAAACTGCCTTATAGCCTCTAAGAATGGTAAGCTTTCAATATCTCCAACAGTTCCCCCAATTTCAACAATAGTTATATCATATCCATCCCCAAGTTTTTTAATCCAATCTTTTATTTCATTTGTTATATGCGGGATTACTTGAACTGTTTTTCCTAAATATTCCCCCTTTCTCTCTTTTGTTAAAACACTCCAGTAAATTTTTCCTGTGGTTATGTTGTTATTTTTTGTTAGATTTTCGTCGATAAATCTCTCATAATGTCCTAAATCTAAATCCGTCTCTCCTCCATCTTCTGTAACAAACACCTCTCCATGTTCATAAGGAGACATTGTCCCAGCATCTATCTGCAGATAAGGATCTATCTTTATCATATTTACCTTAAATCCTCTTGCTTTTAGCAACCTTCCTAATGAAGCCGCTGTGATTCCCTTCCCTAAAGATGATATAACTCCTCCTGTAATAAATATAAACTTCATTCTCCCACCTAACTTTAAATTTTAATAAAAAATAAAATTAACAAAATAAAAATAAAAAATCTTGATTATAAGCTACATGGGTGGATAAAACCACCTTTAATCATTAAATCAGCTAATGTTATGGCAACCATTGCCTCAGCTACGGGAATAATTCTCGGAACTATAACAGGGTCGTGCCTTCCTTTAATTTCAATTTCAGTATTTTCAAAGGTTTTTAAATTTATAGTTTTTTGTTTTTTACCTATTGAAGGTGTAGGCTTTACTGCAATCCTTAAAACTATTGGGGTTACACAACTAATCCCCCCTAAAATGCCACCACAGTTATTTGTTTCAAATTTTATATTTTTATCGTCGTCAAAGTAGAGAGCATCGTTCATTTCACTTCCATACATTTCAGCAGCTTTAAAGCCAACACCTACTTCAACACCTTTAACTGCATTTATACTCATCAAACCTCTAGCCAGCTCAGCATTTAACTTGTTAAATATTGGATTTCCTACACCAACTGGAACATTTAAAGCTACAATCTCAACAACTCCTCCAACACTGTCCTTATTTTCCATGGCTTTTAAAACGTACTCCTCCATCTCTTTCTCATTCATTGATGGGCATCTCAATGGGTTACTTTCAATACTCTCTACCAAGCTTTCTAAGGATTTTTCATTTTCAAAGATTTCAGGATTGTTGTAATAGTTAAAATCTCCTTCAATCTTTCCAATTTTTATGGTATAGCCTATAATTTTTATGTTGTGAGTGTAAGATAAGAGCTTTTTAGCTATAGCTCCTCCAATAACATGCCCTATAGTAACTCTTCCACTTGCCCTTCCTCCTCCTCTATAATCGTAATTTTTATACTTCAATTTGTAGGTTAGATCTGCATGCCCTGGCCTTGGAGTATCTTTTATTGCTGAGTAATCCTTAGGTCGCATGTTTTTGTTATAAACTACTGAACAAATTGGAGCTCCGGTAGTTTTTCCTTCGAAAATTCCAGAAAGAATTTCAACCTTATCTTCTTCCTTCCTTGGAGTTGAGAATATACTTTGCCCCGGCTTTCTCCTATCAAGCTCTTTCTGAATATCCTCCTCAGATAAAGGCAGATTCGCTGGGCAACCATCAACAACTGCTCCTACTGCTTTTCCATGACTCTCTCCAAAAACTGTAACTCTAAACATATCCCCATAGGTGTTCATTAATGTCACCAAAAAAAATCTGCTTAAATAAAAAATAAAATTAAAAATAAAAAAGATTTATCTGTAGAGGACTTCCAAATGTTTAGGTTCTTCAGCTTTAGCCTTCTTTTTACTCATAACTTTTTCAACGGCCTTTCTGAAGTCTTCCATTGTTACATAATCTCTCAACTCTCTAATTGCATTCATCCCTGCCTCCGTGCAGATTGCCTTTAACTCAGCTCCCACACAACCTTCAGTCATCTTAGCTATTTCCTCTAAATTAACGTCATCAGCTAAGTTCATCTTTCTTGTATGTATCTTCAATATCTCCAACCTACCTTTTTCATCTGGAGCAGGGACTTCAATAATTCTATCAAATCTTCCAGGTCTTAATATTGCAGGGTCTAAAATATCTGGTCTGTTTGTAGCCCCAATAACTTTAACATCCCCTCTCGCATCAAATCCATCCATCTCAGCCAATAACTGCATTAATGTTCTTTGAACTTCTCTATCTCCACCAGTTAAAGCATCTGTTCTTTTTGCTGCAATAGCATCAATCTCATCTATAAATATGATTGATGGAGCTTTTTCTTTAGCTAATTTGAAGATATCTTTAACTAATGTAGCCCCTTCTCCAATAAACTTCTTAACCAATTCAGAACCAACAACCCTTATAAATGTAGCGTTTGTCTCTCTTGCTACCGCTTTAGCCAACAACGTCTTACCAGTTCCTGGAGGTCCGTAAAGCAATATACCTTTTGGTGGTTCAATTCCAATCTTTTCAAATAACTCTGGGTGCTTTAATGGAAGTTCAACAACTTCTCTAATTTCTTGTATCTGTTTATCTAAACCTCCAATATCTTCGTATCTAACATTTGGTCTTTCGTCAACTTCCATAGCCTTAGCTCTGTAATCTTTGTTTTCTGGCAATACATCAACAACTGTCAATGTTTGCTGATTTAAGCAAACCCTCTTTCCAGGAGTTAAATCCTCAGGATTTACAAAGTGAGATATATTAACTAAAAAGCTTGGTCCTGTTGAGCTTTTAACAACCACTTTTCTTTCCCCAACTCTATCAACTACAGTCCCAACTATCAATGGAGGAATTCTCATTCTGTCCAATTCTCTTCTTAAAATTTCATTTTCTTTCATTAACTGTAAATTCTCTCTTTCAAGTTCCTTCTTTTCTAACTCTAATTTTAAAATTTTGCTCTCTAATTCTGCAATTTTTGCCTTTTCTTGAAGTTCTTCTTTAATTAAATCATTATTATTTAATTTATCTTCATTAACTTCCTTTTCTTCTTTAAATTCTTCAGTAAATGATTTCTTTTCTTTTTTTAATTCTGATGAAATGAATTCCTCAAAAACCATAATTATCACCGAGTAAATTTAAGATAAGTGAGTTATTGCAATTAGATAATAGTTATTATTGGTTATCATTTATATACCATATGGAATTAATAATAAAAATTCTAATATTTAAATTTTATCATTATTAATTTTTTATAAGTTCCTCATATACTTCCCTAACATTATTTGCACATTTTTTCCAGGAAAAGTTTTTTGAGAACTCTTTCCCATTTTTTCCCAAAGTTTTTCTTAAGTTTTCATCATTTATAAGTTCTAAAATTTTTTCCTTCAAGTTTTTCGGATTATTTTTCTCAACCAATAGTCCATTATATTTATCAGTAACAATCTCCTTTAAACCTCCAACGTTTGTAGCAATTACTGGCTTAGAGCATGCCATTGCCTCAACGGCAACCATTCCAAAACCTTCACTCCTTGAAGGAACAACTAAAAAACTACACTTCCTCATAAATGAAGCAGTTTCAACAAAACTCTTTTTACCTAAAAGTTCAATGTTATTTAAATTATTTTTTCTAACAAAATCTTCTATCTTTTTATATAAAATCCCATCTCCTATGAGTTTGAAATTAAAATTTATATCCTTTATCGCCTCTATTAATATGTCAACACCTTTTTGCGAAACAAAAGCTCCAACAAACAATCCAAAGTTATAATCCCCCTCATTATATAAAAGCTCTTTATCTACTCCGTTGTATATAACAACCGCCTTATTTTTTAAATTTTCACCTAACTGCTCCTTTATATATTTGCTTACACATATAATTTTATCAGAATTTTTCACAGCATAATTAAAAAAATATTTTCCTTTTAATGAGTTTTTTAATATTAAGGCGTCACTTCCATGGAGTGTTAGTACATGGGGAAGGGAAAATTTGTTTTTCAATAAAGCTCCAACGCATCCCTGTGGAAATGCATAATGGGAGTGGATTAAATCAATCCCCTCTTTTTCAATAATGTTTTTCCCTATTGTATAGGCGTTTAGTAAATAACTCATACCTCTAAACTTTTTTAAATATGGAGCTTTATGAATAACTACATTTTTATATTCGTTTTCTTCATAATTATCATAGGTCAATATGTGAAACTCAATATCTTTTAGATGCTTGACTAAATTTTCTACATGTATTGTAATTCCTCCAACATGTGGGTAATATATAGTTGGCATTAAAACTTTCATTTTATCACGTGATAGCATGAGATTTAATGAGTTCAAATACTTCAGGAAAGGAGTTATTATTGGATTGTTGATAGTGTTATTATATATAATTTGGCCATTCATTGATGTTTTAGCCTACTCCTGTGCATTTGCATACATGGCTTTGCCTTTATATAAATTGTTTAGAAAAAAATTTAGTAGGGCTGTTTCAGCAGGTTTAGCACTCAGTATATACGTTATTCCAATTATGGTAATAACAATCTATGCCTTATTTGCAGTAATAGACTTTATTTTTTCATTTAATATTAATGTCATAGAGGAGTATATAAGTGGGGTCTTTAACTTATACACTTCTTCTATCTTTAATGGGTTTGTTAATGAGCAAACTCTTACAAAATATATTGATGAATTTGTAAAATACTTTATTAACCAACTTTCTGGAAAGATTTTCGATACTGGCTATCTGATAATTAAGGTTATTATGGTTATATTCATAACATTCTACTTTTTAAAAGAAGGAGATAAAGCTGAAAATGTAATTATTTCATTTACACCCAATGAATATAAAGAAAAAATGAAGATTTATTTAGAGTACTTACACGACTCATATAAGAATTTATTTATAAGCTGTGTTTCACTCTCTATAATTATAACAATCCTATCCTACATTGGATACCTTATAGTTGGGGTTCCATATGCAGAGTTATTTGCAGTTGTAACTGGAATATTTGCTTTACTACCAATTTTAGGAGGATGGATGGTATATATTCCAATAGCAATATACTACTTCATAACACATGATTACACAAAAGCAATTTTTCTGTTTATTTATGGAGAATTAATGCTTTCAATAGCTCCAGATTTCGTAATAAGACCTTATTTAGTTAAAAAAGAAGTTGACATCCATCCAGTCCTTGTTATCGTTGCATTTTTAATGGCTCCACTCTCATTGGGGCTTAGCGGATTTGCCATAGGCCCATTAGTTGTTGGAGCTTTAAATGCATTTTATTTGGCAAAGTATAGAGATAAGAAGATTTAAAGACCATAGAGGGGGTTCCGCCCCTCTATTGGTATATATCCCATTTTTATTAAGAGACATTATGAAGGGCTTTTCAGCCCTTCCTTAATGCATCGGTTTTGATCAACGCACCATAGGACTCACGCCCTATTGGTATACCCATAAGTTTTGATCAACCTTTTCTTAAAAGGTTGTTCGAGCAAGCTTTTACTAAAAGGTTGGTGTTAGTATGGTGAAGAAAAGAGTTGTAACTGCCGGAACGTTTGATATTTTACACCCTGGACACTATGAGGTATTAAAATTTGCTAAGAGTTTAGGGGATGAATTGATAGTTATCGTTGCAAGAGATGAAACGGTTAAAAAAATAAAAGGTAGGAAGCCAATAATTCCAGAAGAACAGAGGAGAGAGATGGTCGAAGCTTTAAAACCTGTTGATAAAGCTATATTGGGCAGCTTAAAAAACAAATTAGAGCCAATATTGGAATTAAAACCTGATGTTATTGTTCTTGGTCCGGATCAGACAACGTTTGATGAAGAAACATTAAAAGAAGAGCTTGCAAAATATGGTTTACATCCTGAAATTGTTAGATTTAAAGGCTATAAAAAATGCCCATTTCACAGTTCTTTTGATATAGTGAAAGAAATTATTAGAAGGTTTTGTAATAAGGAGATTAAAATCTAAATTTTTCTTATCCTATCGTAGTTTTCTTATAAGACAAATCACCTTCAAGAAAATAAAAAATTTTATATATTATTCAGCCAAAATTTCCTTATGTTCATAATTTGAGGTGA
Source organism: Methanocaldococcus fervens AG86 (assembly GCF_000023985.1). Taxonomy (GTDB): domain Archaea; phylum AGJL01; class Methanococci; order Methanococcales; family Methanocaldococcaceae; genus Methanocaldococcus; species Methanocaldococcus fervens. Next base: position 143,529 of record NC_013156.1, on the reverse strand, counting down.
TATTATGAAAAAGCTGTATTTAGCTATAGCTTTATTAATCTCAGCTATAGTTGCACTGGCAGGATGTACCCAAAGTCAGCAGAGTTCAGAAGTCCCTACATTAACAGTTGCTTATTTGCCAACAGATCACCATGCAGCATTATTTGTAGCATGTGATAACCCAGATTTATTTAAAAATAATTATGGCATTTACTTAAAAGCAGTTAAAGATAAGGAGGCTTATGAATTATACAAAGGAGATAAAAAAATAGCTGATGTAAAGGTTGTTAAAGTTACTGAAGGTGGAGCAAGTATAATGAACTTAATGACTCAGGGGCAAGTTGACGTTGCTTTAGTAGGAAATCCACCAGTAATATTTTATATTGATAAGGGAACAGACGCTAAGATTATAATGAACTTACATACAGAAGGTTCAGCAGTTGTTGTTAGAAAAGACATTCCAGTAAACAACTGGGAAGAATTTGTAAATTGGATAAAAGAGAAATATAAAGAAGGAAAACAAGTTAAAATAGGACATCCTCTCCCTACATCAATTCAATACGTTATGATTAAAGATGCTTTAAAAGCTGAAGGTATAACCTTCACTGAAGATCCTAACGATAAAGACGCTATGGTTTTATTAATGAACTGTAAAGGGCAGGGAACAATGCCACAAATGTTAGCTCAAAATCAGTTAGATGCAGTTATCGCATGGGAACCAACACCAGAAATTATAGAAAATAAAGGTGTTGGAAAAGTCATTGCTTATAGTGAAAACTTACCAAGCACTTCAGGAGGAAAATGGACTGACCACCCATGCTGTTGTTTAGCTGCATCAGGAGATGCTTTAACTAAAAAAAGAGAGGCAGTGATAACATTCGCAAAAATCTTGAAAGATGCAACAGATGAGCTAAATAAAAACAAAGAATTGGCTGTTAAAGCATCTGTTAGATGGCTTGGAACTGATGAAGCTGTTGAAAGAGATTCAATTGCACACATAAAATTTGATTACAGGTTAGAACCAACAATACCACAAGTTATAAAATTCGTTGAAGCTATGAAGCTCCAAGGATTAATGAGCGGTAAGTTGAAAGATGCTTCATCAGAAGAGGCTGAAAATATAATATTTGACTTACAAACATACAACGAGATAATGGAATAAACTCTTTATTCTAAATTTTTTCTATTTTGTAAATTTTAAAAATGATGAATATTTATATTATCTTAAATCTTAATTTTTATAACTATTTCTGGAAAAACTATTTTGGAAAAGAGGTAATATTATGAAAAGAGTTGTTATCGCTGGAACATCAAGTGAAGTTGGGAAAACTGTAATTTCCACTGGAATTATGAAGGCGTTATCAAAAAAATATAACGTTCAAGGCTATAAAGTTGGTCCAGATTACATAGACCCTACGTATCACACAATAGCTACTGGAAATAAATCAAGAAATTTGGACTCTTTTTTTATGAATAGGGAACAGATAAAATATATTTTTCAAAAACATTCAAAAAATAAAGATATAAGTGTCATTGAAGGGGTTAGGGGACTTTATGAGGGAATATCCGCAGTAAATGATATTGGGAGCACTGCAAGTGTTGCTAAAGCGTTAGATAGCCCAGTAATTTTGCTTGTAAATGCAAAAAGCTTAACAAGAAGTGCAATAGCAATGATAAAAGGTTTTATGAGCTTTGATAATGTTAAAATTAGGGGAGTTATTTTTAACTTTGTTAGAAGTGAAAATCATATTAAAAAGTTGAAAGATGCTATGAACTACTATCTCCCAGGTGTTGAGATAATTGGCTTTATCCCAAGAAATGAAGATTTTAAAGTGGAGGGAAGGCATCTTGGTTTAGTTCCAACGCCTGAGAACTTAAAGGAGATGGAAAATAAAGTGGAACTGTGGGGAGAGTTGGTTGAAAAATATTTAGATTTGGATAAAATTGTAGAAATTGCTGATGAAGATTTTGAAGAGGTTGATGATGTATTTTTATGGGAGGTTAATGAAAACTATAAAAAAATAGCTGTTGCTTATGATGAAGTTTTTAATTTTTATTATTGGGATAATTTTGATGCTTTAGAAGAAAATAAAGCCAAAATAGAATTTTTTAGTCCATTAAAAGATAAAGAAGTTCCTGATGCAGACATCTTATATATCGGTGGGGGATATCCAGAGCTTTTTAAAGAAGAGCTAAGTTCAAATAAAGAAATGATAGAAAGTATTAGAGAATTTGAAGGCTACATTTATGGAGAATGTGGTGGCTTAATGTATCTAACAAAATCGATTGATAATACCCCAATGGTTGGTTTGCTGAACTGCTCAGCTATTATGACAAGGAACGTTCAAGGGCTTAGCTATGTTGAAGCTGAATTTTTAGAAAACTGTTTGATTGGAAGAAAAGGGTTGAGATTTAAAGGGCATGAATTCCATTATTCAAAACTCGTAAATATAAAAGAGGAAAGATTTGCATATAAAATAAAAAGAGGGAGAGGAATTGTTAATAACTTGGATGGAATTTTCAATGGAAAGGTTTTAGCTGGCTATTTACACAATCATGCTGTAGCAAATCCTTACTTCGCGTCAAGCATGGTCAATTTTGGTGAATAAAAAATTTATTTTTATTAATGGAACTTTGGTTGTAGTGAGCATCTTATTGGTAACGGCAATGGCCTGTATGGATAGTTGGCAGTTTCTTTTTTAATTTTATCAATCAACTCATCCAATGTCATCTTCTCTTTATGTGGTTTCTTTAATGTTGATTTCTCTCTAACTGTTACTGTTAATTCGCCAGAATCCATTTCCTCATCTCCAACAACTACAACGTAAGGAATCCATTCTTTTCCTGCATTTCTAATCTTTTTACTTACACTATCCTCCCTATCATCAAAATCTGCTCTAATGTTATTTTCTCTTAGCTTCTCAGCAATTTTTAAAGCGTAATCATAATGTCTCTCAGCTACAGGGATAACTCTAACTTGTATTGGTGATAACCAAACAGGTAACATTGGAGCTTTTCCTTTTTCAGCCTCTATTGCAGCTTTTTCTAACAAACCGCATAAAACTCTCTCTATAGAGCCAGTTGGTGAGCAGTGCAATATTATTGGATAAACTTCTCCTTCATTTGTATGGACCTTTATATTGAATCTCTTAGCACTCTCAACATCTATTTGGACAGTTGGGTTTTCTATGGGCCTTCCTAAGCTGTCTATAACCGCAATATCTACCTTACCTACCCAGTAGTGTTTTCTTTTTGGAAGTATTTCTAAAATAACATCTTTTCCATATTTATTTTTGTATTCCTTTGCTATTTTAAAGAACCAGTCCCTATGCTCCTCAAAGAAATATTTTGTAAATCTGAATATTACTGAATAGCTTAAGTCTAAATCGTCCCCTGTCTTTAAACACTCCCAAAACTGTTTTTCAAACTCTTCCATTGCTTGTTTTAAATCTAAGCACACAGTATGCATATCAGGCATTGTAAAGCATCTTAACCTCTTTAATCCGACTAACTCTCCTCTCTGCTCGTATCTAAAGCTGTATGTTGATAACTCATAGAGTTTTAGAGGTAAATATCTTGGTAATAAATACATGTCCTTCTTCATCATAAACTGCCCAAAACATGCTGCAAATCTCAACATTAGCTCTTTATTACCCTGTCTAAACCTATACTGCCTTTCACCAAATTTATCTGCATGTTCTCTAATTGCAGGATTTCCTAAATCATACATAATTGGTGTTTCTACAGGCATAGCTCCTAAGTTAACCACCATATTGTAAACGTAATCTGCCAACAAATCCCTAATCAACTTACCTTTTGGATACCATCTAAAATGCCCAGCATCTGATGCCTCTTCGTAACTGCAGATATCTTTTTCTTTTATGAACTTTACATGTGGTGGTTCATCGTGTTCTTTATTTTCTTTAATCCCTAATTCGTGTTTAGCCAAAGCTAAGAGTTCTTCATCTTTAATTATGTTTATGTTATTTTCATTTAATTCAACAACTTCCTCTGTTTCTGGGTTTAATAAATAAAACTTTGACTCTTCCCCTTTCTCTTTCTTTTCTTCTTTAGCTACAATTTTTCTTGATAACTCACTCAATGGATGCCCTTTACAACTAATTTTAAATGCCTTGTACCATCCAAATGGAGCTCTTAATACGTTATATCCTTTTTCTTTCAAAACATTGTCAATATCTTTTAAAACCTTTATAGCTGTTTCAGGTGAGGATAAATCACTTGATAAATGAGCATATGGGTAGATAACAACATTGTTAACCTTTAACTGCTCTGCAACTTTTTCAATCTCTTCAACTGCTCCTAAAACTACTCCTTCTGGGTTGTTTTCATCTTCCCTTTCAACGGCAATAAAGCATGCTAAACACTCATCCAACTTGCCTTTTAAATTCTCAGTCTCTTCTGCAATTTTTGTTTTCTGCTTTGCTTCAAACTCCAAATAATCAGAGTGGATTAATAACATTTTCATTCTCTCACCGAAACTTTTATAACAACCTTTTAGTAAAAGGTTGCTCGAACAACCTTTTAAGAAAAGGTTGATCAAAACTTATGGGTATACCAATAGGGCGTGAGTCCTATGGTGCGTTGATCAAAACGGATGCATTGCCTCGCTACGCTCGGCAATGCCTCTTAGTTAAAGTGGAGTTGCCTTTTGGCAACTCCGCTCTGGAGTACAGCAATCGCCAATAGGCGAGTAATGAAATCTGAAGGATTTCATCTGATAGAGGCTGTGCCTCTATGCTTAAGGAGAGGCTAAAGCCCTCATAAAGCCTCTTAGTTAAATCATTTGAGAGTGTCCACATTTGATTGGAACTTTAGATAAAATATTGAATAAAAATTATAGTTTTTGTATAAAATATTTTTTGTTTAAAGAATCATCAACATAAGTTCTCTTGCAATTTTTGCCGCTGCTATTGCTGTAATGTTTGCAATATCATAAATTGGGGAAACTTCAACAATATCAAATCCTATAATTCTATCTTTAACCTCTTTCAATAAATATAACGAGTTAAACAACTCTTTTGTTGAAAAACCACATGGCTCTGGCGTCCCAGTTCCTGGGGCATAGGCAGGGTCTAACACGTCAATATCCACAGTTAGATATATTGGTTTATCCAAACTTTTTATAAACTCTAAATCCTCTTCATTCATTAAATCCATTTTTAGGTAGATATTATTTTCTTTTGCAAAATCCCATTCCTCTTTATCTCCACTTCTAATACCAAATTGAAATATATCTTTGGTTAACTCATAAACTCTCCTCATAACGCATGCATGAGACAGCTTATTCCCTAAATACTCATCCCTTAAATCACAATGGGCGTCAAATTGAATAACAATAAAATCATTGTAAACATCTTTCACAGCCTTAACTATTGGATAAGTTATAGAATGCTCTCCACCAAAGACAATGATTTTTTTTCCATCTTTTAATATTTCTTTTGAAACTGATTGGATTGTATTGAATATCTCTACTTGGTTCCCATACAAATCCAAATCCTTTAAATCGCAGTATTTCAATTCTGATAAATCCCTATCCAATATTGGGCTATAGGTCTCTAATCCCCAGGATGCGGTTCTTATGGCATTTCCTCCTTCTCTTGTCCCTGGTTTAAAAGAAGTTGTTTCATCGTAAGGTATTGAGTATATAACTCCATCGGCATCCTCATAAGATGCATTAGCCATTATAAATTTAGACAGGTCAATAAAATGCTCTTTCATTTAATCACCTCAAATGATGTAAGATAGGTTCACTTATTTTGTATATTATTTTATTTCCTTATTCCTCAGAAGATATAATCCCAAGGGATTCTAACTTTCTTAAATTGTATCTTACAGTTCAACGTTAAGGTTTAATCATTAGCTATTTTTCTAATGTGTGCTGAATTTTTTGAATATAATATTAAATTAACTTTAAAAATAAAAAAATAGAATTTAATTCAAGTTAATTTAAGAGCATATTAATTCCTTCCATAACGGCATCTACAGATGCCCTTACAACGTCTGCATCTGATTTTCTAACCTCAACAATTTCGCTTCCCTTCCTCAATTTAACTACAACCTCTATTAATGCATCAGTTCCTCCTCCAATTGCCTCAACGCTATACTCCTCCAATTTAATATCCGCAACACCACTTATTGCCTTTTTGACTGCGTTTATTGCCGCATCTACAGGCCCTACTCCATAAGCAGTTTCAATTAGCATTATATCTTCTCCTATATAGTGGAGCTTAACAGATGCAATTGGCGTTATCTTATTTCCAGACACAACGGTTAATTCTTCTAATTTAATCTTCTCTTCAATCTCCTTACCTAAAACTTCTCTAACTATAGCCAATAAATCAGCATCTGAAATATATTTACCTAAATCCCCAAATTCTTTAACCTTTTCATATATTTTATTTAACTGCTCCTCATTAACGTCTATACCCATCAAATCAAGCTTGTATTTTAATGCTTTTCTACCAGAGTGCTTTCCTAATATAATTCTTCTCCTATTTCCAACCATTTCTGGCCTTATTGGCTCATATGTTTCAGTATTTTTTATTAAACCATCAACATGTATTCCAGCTTCATGAGCAAATGCGTTATCTCCAACAATTGCCTTATTTGGAGGAACTGGGAGTTTCATCAATCTTGAAACAACTCTTGAAACTTCATAAAGCATCTCCATTTTTATTTTTGTATCATAGCCGTAAAGTATTTTTAATGCAGTAACTACCTCTTCCAATGAGGCGTTTCCGGCTCTTTCTCCAATTCCATTAACTGTTACGTGGCATTGAACAGCTCCACCTAAAACTGCTGAACATGTATTTGCCGTAGCCATTCCAAAGTCGTTGTGGCAGTGAACTGAAACTGGTAGATTAACATTTTCAGTTATTTTTTTAAATAACTCTTGGCTTTTTTGTGGAGTTAAAACACCCACTGTATCGCAGACGCAAACCCTATCTGCCCCTACCTTTTCCCCTTCATTAAACAACCTTATTAAGAAATTTACATCACTTCTTGTTGCATCCTCTGCTGACAATTCAACGATTAATCCATGTTCTTTAGCATATTCAACAGCTTTCAAAGCAGATTCTAAAACTTCATCCTCTGTTTTTCTTAATTTATACTTCATATGGATTGGTGAGGTTGGCACTACCAAATGAACGCTATCTACATCACATTCTAAAGCCGCATCTATATCAACTGGCAGAGCTCTAACGAATGAGCAGATTTCAGCATTCAATCCTTCTTTTGTTATTAATTTTATTCCCTCTCTTTCTCCTTTTGAAGTTATAGCTGAACCTGCCTCTATAACGTCAACTCCAATCTCATCCAATTTTTTAGCTATCTCCAATTTATCATTTGGTGTTAAAGAAACTCCTGGTGTTTGCTCTCCATCCCTTAAAGTTGTATCAAATATTCTCACTCTCATGATAATCCCTCATAAAAATAACTACATGAATATTTAAATTTAATTTGATGAATTTAATACCAATAAAACTGTTTCAAATATTAGCTATAATATATTTAAAATTTTAGGTAAAATATCGACAACAAACTTTAAAAAAGATTAGCTAAAAGGCAAATTTAAACTTTATAACTTAACGACTCTTCCAGTTATAGACCTTCTTCCATAATCAACAATCTCTACATCTACAAATTCTCCAATTTTAAGATTTTTATCTACAATTCCAACCAAAATTGGATACGTTCCAAACTGCCTTCCAAAATATAAGTTGTCTCTTTCTTTAACTTCAACAAACACATCCTTTAATATTGTTCCTTTTGGTACAACCCTTTTAAGCATCTTGTTATCAATCTCTTCCCTAACCTTCTCTTTAAACCATAAAAATAATTTCTTCCTTTTTTCTGCCTTCTTTATGTCTTTTAGAGTTATATCAGTTCCAAAAAATGGAACTACTTGCCTTATGTTAATCCTTCTAAGCATAAAACCCCTATCGTAAATTTCTTTTAAATATTCAAAATTTATAGCAAAGGTTTCTTTTCTCTCTCCTTTCAGTCCAAACAACAAATTTATGCCCGGCAACAAATACGGCAATCCAGTTTCCCCTCTTTTCCCTCCAATTTCATTTAATATTTCCACAGCTTTTAAAACATCTTCTGGTGTTGTTAATAAGTTATTTGCCTTAATAACCTTTTCATCAAAACTCTCTACACCAAACGCAGCAACATTTCCAGAAGTGCAGTATTTAACCAGTATTTTAGCTACTTCCCTACTCTCAGCTTCATGCCTTGCTATCACTGCTGGATTGGCATTATCTATATGCAAAACCTTTGGATTTGAGACATTCCAAATTCCTTTAAATAGCTTTTCAATTGCTTCAACATTTGGCTTTGGAACTTCTTCCTTCTCAGATTCAACTGATTTATATGAAAATATGCACGGCTGTCTTCCAATTCTAAAATATCTTATCCCCTCATCATACAAAGCCTTAATTTCCTCTACAATATCTTTTTCATCTCTAAATTTTGGCAATCCAAGTCTTCTCGGCTCTGTGCAGAAGGAGCAACCTCCAGTTAATGCCCTTGAACATCCTCTATATGTTTCAATCTCAGCTATTATGTATGGGTAGTTTGGATGCTTTTTAACAACCTTAACCCCCCTAATTGCAAACTCTTTAAGCTCTTCATAGCTCCTATATCTATTAAAATCTATCTTCTCTATACTTCCCTCTCTTAATAAATCGTTTAATACCGCTTCCAAATCCCCTTCGGCAACTACATCAAAAAATGCTTTATATTTACTTTCATCCTCTATTCTCCCTCCAATCATTGAAGAACCATATTTTGTTGCCGCTGGACCTCCTAAAATTTTTAAGCCATTATATTTATATAATATTGAGACAAACTCCTTTAATGTTGCAGGATTTGCATTTAAATATTTTCCAGGTGTGTGAAATCCGCAAATGCAGATTATTGCATCGTATTTATCTAAATTAAAATTTCCTCTAACCTCTCTAAATTTATCGATAGTTATATAATCGGTTTTAACATTATATTTATCTAAAACACCATAGGCGTATCTTGGATAAATTCCTATATAGGGAGGAACTCCTAAACCAGCTGGTTCATCTGTATAACCATCTAATATTAAAGCTCTCTCTATCATAACAACCCCCAAAAATCGCCGATGATGACGATTGGCTTTGCTGATTTGTGATGAGCCGTATGAGCACTGAGGCGATTCATAATTTTAAAATAATTTAAAAAAATAAAAATAAAAAAGCTTTATTAAAGCTTTATTCTTCAAATAAGCTAAATATATGCTTAGTCCAATTTAACCATAAATCATTAGCTCTCCTACTCTTTTCAAATGTCTGCATAACTATATAATAGCCATTTATCTCCCTATAGTAGCAGTAGCTAACGGGCAAACCTGCAGTTTTTGGAATGAACTCATAATAAATATAATCTCCATAAACATCTCTTTGCTGATATTCTCTAACGTCGTTGTAGAGATATGCGTAAGAGAAGTCAATTGGTTCTTTGCTAACCTCAAATGTAACATTAAATCCATCTTTGCTGTATTTTTTTATTATATAATTATTATCTTCTTTTGTTTCTTCATAAGGTAGATTTAAAAACATATCTTCTATATCAACTTCCTTTAAAAAATTATATTTTTTATCCTCTTCTGAATTATTTGTTTCGTTATATAGAATATCATTTGTATCGTTTATATTGTTGACAATTTCATCATTTAAATTTTCCATTGATTTATTTTTTACCTCATCAACATCTTTTTCATTATCATAACATCCGCAAATGGATGCAATTAAAATTAAAGATAGAAAAAATATTATTGGCTTTCTCATAACTATCCCTAAATAAATTAGTAATTAAATGAATGTTAAGTTACGCTAACAGCTTTCTCTAATTCTTCCGGTCTATGTAATTCTCCTCCAATCTTATCAACTAAAATTACCTCAGAGTTTTTACAACATCTCTCAACTTCGTAATATATCTGCCCTAAATTCATCTCCGGAACTATAACTTTATCTGCCTTTAAGCTTTTTAATAACTCATCAGGGAATGGATAAACAGTTATCAACCTAAGATATCCAACATCTAAGCCCTTATCTCTCAAATTTCTAACTGCATGTTTTACAGTTCTTGAAGGTGTTCCATAACAAACAAACATTATCTCTGCATCTAAATGTTCACCTTCCCATTTAACTATATCATCTTTATTCTTCCTTATTTTATTTACTATCCTCCTAACCAACCTGTCGTGAGTTTCAGCTGAAACATCTGGGTAGCCTCTTTCATCGTGTGTTAAACCAGTTATATGCACATTATACCCTTCACCAAAGACAGGCATTGGTGGAACATCAACATCAAAAGGATATGGATTTTTGCATGGCTTTTCTTCCGGTTTTTTTCTTTCTATTATCTCTATATTATCATGTAAGATTACTTTTTCCCTCATGTGCCCAACTATTTCATCAGCCATTACAAAAACTGGAATTCTGTATTTTTCAGCATAGTTAAACGCCATTATTGTAAAATCATACATCTCTTGAACAGAACTTGGAGCTAAAGCTATAACCTCATAATCCCCATGACTTCCCCATCTACACTGCATCATGTCTCCTTGAGAGGCTGAAGTCGGCTGTCCTGTTGACGGCCCCCCTCTTTGAACATTGACGATTACACATGGCGTTTCTGTCATGTATGCAAATCCCATATTTTCCTGCATTAAGCTGAATCCAGGTCCAGATGTGGCAGTCATTGATTTTAATCCTCCCCAGCTCGCACCAATAACCGCTGCTATACTTCCTATTTCGTCCTCCATTTGAATGTAATAGCCTCCAACCTTTGGCAATTCTCTCGCCATTGCCTCAGCTATCTCTGTAGAAGGGGTTATTGGATAACCAGCAAAAAATCTACATCCTGCCTTTATAGCCCCTTTTGCACATGCCTGGTTTCCCTGCATGAATTCTACTTTCATTAAATCCCCTCCTTATACTTTAAATCTAAAAATCAAAAAAGAGTTAAAATTTAAATTAAAATACTAACTTAGAGCTCTTTAACAGAAGCCATTTCTCTTATTTTTTTAATCTCTTCAAACTCTGCCTTTTTAATCTTTGGCTCTACTCTAACTGGCTGAACTATATTTGTTAGCCTTCCTCCTGGTGGAACCATTGGCAAAGCTTCGGCAGGGTCTATAACGACATCTAAGAGGTATGGTTCATTACTTAATATCGCCTCTTTTAACTTCTCTTTAATTTCGTCTGGGCTTGTTATTCTATCAGCTTTAACTCCATAACTTTCAGCTAATTTTACAAAGTCCGGGCTCTCCCCTAAATGAACCTCACTCTGCCTCTGCCCATAATAAAGATTTTGCCACTGATAAACCATTCCCAACGTTCTATTGTCAAATATACATACAACAACCGGGATATCATACTCGCTAATTGTTGCCAACTCTTGAGAATTCATTAAAAATCCTCCATCCCCTGTAATTGATATAACGTTTGCATATGGCTTAGCTACTTTTGCCCCAATTGCTGCTGGAAATCCAAAGCCCATGGTCCCCAAACCACCGGAAGCTAAAAAGCTTCTTGGCATCTTTGTTTTAAAGAAATGAGCCATCCACATCTGATTTTGACCAACATCTGTTGTTACAATTGTATTTTTTAGTTTTGGGTCAATCTCCCCTAAAACTTCCATCAAATCTTTAACAAATCTCTGTGGTTTTATTGGCTTGTCGTCAAAGTCCATCATTGGAATTGATATCTTTTTTAACTCATAAATTCTCTCAAGCCATGCTCCTTTATCTTTAATTTCCAAAGCAATTAATGCAGCCAATAAATCTTTTAAAACATTTTTTGCATCTCCAACTATTGGTATATCTGCCCTAACATTTTTACCAATTTCAGCAGGGTCTATATCAATATGTATTATTTTTGCTTCTGGGGCGAAATATCTAACATCACCAGTAACTCTATCTGAAAACCTACATCCAATAGCTATTAAAACATCACATTCTGTGACTGCATAATTTGCAGCCTTAGTTCCATGCATTCCAATCATTCCCAAAGCTAAAGGATGGTCTTCTGGAAAACTTCCTTTACCCATTAAGGTAGTGCAAACTGGGATTTTAGCAAATTCAGCTAATCTCATTAACTCTTCTGAGGCTCCACTAATTATAACTCCCCCACCAGCCAAAATTACAGGTCTCTCTGCCTCAGCTATTAACTTAGCGGCTTTTTTTATCTGTAAAGGATGCCCCACAGTTTTTGGTTTGTAGCCGGGCAAATCAACCTTTGCCGGGATTGGGTATTTTTCAATATCAATCTCTCCATCTTGCACATCTTTTGGGATATCGATATGAACTGGTCCAGGTCTCCCAGTAGTTGCAATTTCAAAAGCAGCTCTAAATGTTTCAGGAATTTCTTCTGGTCTTTTTATTTGAAAGTTGTGTTTTGTTATTGGCATAAATAAACCGAGAGCATCAATCTCTTGAAATGCATCATTCCCTATTAATTTAGTTGGAACTTGTCCTGTTAAAGCAATAACTGGTGACGAATCTGCATAAGCAGTCGCTACCCCCGTAACTAAATTCGTAGCTCCCGGCCCAGATGTAGAAACACAAACCCCTGCTTCTCCACTTGCTCTCGCAAATCCATCTGCTGCATGTGCTGCTGCCTGCTCATGCCTCGTTAGTATATGGATTAAATCGCTATCATATAGTGCATCATAAAAAGGTAGCATCGCTCCTCCTGGATAACCAAATATAATCTTAACTCCTTCAGCTTCTAATGCCTTTATAATTGCCTCAGCACCTTTCATCCAATCACCAAAAAAAACGTTAAAAATTCAAGTCAGTAAATTTGTTTGTGTTTATTTAGTATTATCTTCATTTATTTAATATTTTTTATCATAAAGGAATCGTAAATAATGATAAAATTAACAATCCTATATAAATTTTTAGGTAGTTAAAACGCTTTTTTAAAACATGAGATTAAAAATGAAGAAATAAAAAAATAAAACGATTAAAATAACATTTAAAATCTGAAGAAAAATAGATATAATTAGTTTTAAAAATTTAAAAAAGGTAGTTATTGCTCAGCTGGCTGGACTTCACATACTTTTATTGTGAATGTTAATTCTTTTCCAGCAAGCTCGTGGTTGAAATCTAAAGTTACTGTATTGTCTGTAACTTTTATTATCTTAGCAGGAACTCCGCTTGCTAAGATTAACATTCCTTCTTCTGGCTCAAAATCTGCACCAGCAAACATTTCCTTAGGGATTTCTTGAATTAACTTTTCATCCCTAAACCCGTAACCTTTTTCAGGAGGGATTGTTACAGTTTTTTCTTCTCCAACTTCCATACCTATAACAGCTTCTTCAAAACCCTCAATTAAATCTCCATTACCTACAACAAAACCTAATGGTTCATATTCTCTTTCAGGGTAGTATATACCATTTTCTTTAGCTACTTCTTCGATTGACGTGTCAATAACTTCTCCATCTACTACTAAAATGTAGTCTACCTTAACATAATCGCCTTTTTTAATCAAATTAATCAACTCCTAACCTTTCCAAATACTTTTTGTAAATGGTCTATATATAGTTTTTGTATACTTCATAAGAGACTGTCAATTTAAGTATTTATCGATATATCAATAAAAAATAATAAATTTGAAACCTACAATACAAATTATAAAGAGGAGAATTGAGGAGAAGAATTTTTTAAAAGGAATAAGAAGTCGATAGAAGTTAAAATCTTAGCAGGGTTTTTATATTATTTCGGATTGTGGTTGAGGAAGTAAGCTTATTTCTCTTCCAATCGAGATGTAAGCTATGAATCGGTTAAAATTTACTATCATAAAGATAAAGTGGTTTTGAACGATTCAGAAAGAAATGAGAAAAAGTTAATTGAAATCGATGAGACTAAGTTAAAGGTTAGGAGTGAAACCATATTTATAGGTCTACCATCGATGTTGAATTGAAGGAATGATTAGAAGTTATGTTTCCAAGATGAGAAATTCCCCCAATACTAATATTATCCATATTAAAATTTTGCTCGAATAAGCCAAAGATTTTATTAGGTAACATCCAGAACGTTGAGAAAATTAAGCTTAAAATTCAAAGTGATTAGATTCGAATTGAGAAATTGTGTTGAAAGCTTTCCTTAGTGCTTAAAACGAAGAACAAAGTATTTTACAATCAATTTTCAAGTAACAGTAAATTTAATTCCTATAAGTTTATATTAAGCCTAAGGTATAGTCAAATAAACAAGATTAGAGCTTATAAAAGAGTTTAAACGACCAGTTCTAAATAGGACAGAACATGACCGCAGGCCATATTATGAGAGTATCTTTCACCTAAAAATAAAAGAGTAAAATTCATTTTCGTTAATTTTATTTTTCATTGTTCGAGATTTTCAAGCTTTGATTCAACTTTAATGAGCTCGTCCTTAAAGATACTAAGCTTGTGTTCTACCTCCCTTATCTTCCTGGAAATCTGGGGGTACAACGTGATCTTCAAGACTTAACAATCGTTGAGATAGTAAAAGGGGAACAATATATCCCACATCATTTCTAAGTAGGAATACATATGCCAGTAACTCATGCCATAACCCACCAGCTGTTTTTGGTAATATTGTGTCAAAATACCTGTTCAATTTATCGTCTGCGTCTGATTCTCCCTTTTTAAGGCCAACACTTCCATCGAAATTTTTCAACCGTTCATATTCCTCTTCAGTAGTTATTTGAGGACGTTCTCTACCTAGTTCATCAAGTACTTTCTTTCTCAGCTCAACATCTACAGTGAGAGAATCATACCTCATCAACATGTTCACAAAATATAGTATTGCTTTTATGAATTTTGATTTGTCCTCTTTTTTCTTTACAGAATAATACCCTCTTCCTAAAAAGAGATATTCTATATAGTCAGCCAATATCATTTGTCTTCCTTTCTCTTGATATAATTCATTAAAGAAGCCAAGATCGGTTAGAATTTCTGTTAATTTTTCATTGAACTCTTTGTATCGTTCATCCTCTTCTAGAAAAATCTCATGGAGCGTTTCAAGATGATAAGTTGTTTTTTTTCATGTTTTCAAAAGCCTTTTTCATAATACCTCCTCCAAAAAACCAAAATCTTTTAAATAATTTAAATGCAATAATATTTGCTTAACCTATTAAAGATTAAAAATGAATTTAATGCACTTGTTTGTTATTCTCTAAGATCATCACAGCTTTCGGTAGTAATAGCCGTATCTTGCAAATTTTCAAACTAATACGGTTATAGCCAAAGTATCTGCAATTAATTTACAACATGAAATAGAGACAAAATAAAACAAAAAATGTCTATCAAACTTCATGAAAAACTCATATTTCTGGAATTTAGTTTTGAAGTAGAGGGATTATACAAACATGATGAAGTAATAATATAAGACAGATAACGAGAAAACGGATAAGTTGGGGGCATTATCTAAGTTTCAATACTTTGTCTGCATATACTATGATTCCCTCATCCGTTATGTCAAATGGATGCCTCTTCAATGAATGGCTTGTCCCTCTCATCTTCCATACAATTAAGCTTCTCTTCAACTCTCCATTAACTTCATCTAAATCCAACCTTATAATCCCATCCACAGCATGCTCAACTCCCGGCCCTCCAAATCCTCTTTCTCCAACAGATATCTGGGATGTAAATATAGCCGTGCATCCTAAACCAGAGATAACCCTCTTTAATAAAAATACAGTTCTTCTTGCCAACATTGGCTTGGTTATATATAATGTTGTTACAGAATCAATTCCAACTCTTTTAGCTCCAATATCATTTATTGCAGTTTTTAACACATCTATTAATTCTCTCTCATCATTTGGGTCGTTTACCACATATTTCTCTCTCTTTGCAGCACTACCGATACCATAGGTAAATGCATCTATTATGGCAAATTTTCCTTCTTCCTCTAACTTTCTAACATCCCATCCAAACTGCTTCATATTCTCTCTAATTTGAACTGGATGTTCCTCTAAAGCAATTAAAACACTTGGCTCGTTGTATTCAACAACTCCTTTGTATAAAAACTGCTGACAGAATATGGATTTTCCAGTCCCTGGCCCCCCAGATAGCAAAACCACGTTTCTTTCAGGTATTCCACCATGCAAAATTTCATCCATTCCTGGAATTCCAGTTTTTACTCTTCTCATATTTTCACCCATCTTAAATTAAATTAAAAATTAAATTTTTTGAATTTTAATCCATTTCTCTAAATGATCTCATTTCTAATTTCTTTTCAGGAATATCATCTAAGAACATTAATGAACCTTGAACTTCTATAGCACATACTTTTGACGGGTCAATAATGGCAAATGACTTGCTATCCATATTCCAAACCATTACAGCATCTTTTTTTCCAGTCCATAGGTACTTTAATATACCATTCTTTAAGTTTGTGACTGCATCAAAGTCATAATCCCCTTCTAACGTGTTACCTTCGAAATAGATTTTTACATGTATTTTATCTACTCTCTTTCTCACCATGCTTCCCCACACATTAAAATTTTACACAAAATAATACTTTATCAACTAGGTATATTTATAAATATCCTATCTAATTCAATATAGCTAACAAAATGTTATTATTACGTGAGAACATGAGAGCTTATCCTATCAAAACGAAATACATAAAAAGAGGGGAAAATTTTATTCCAATTGTCGTTGAAGCTATAAAAAACAGCGGAATTAGTTTAGAGGATGGGGATTTTGTTGTTTTAAGTGAGAAGATGGTTTCAACTGCTGAAGGAAACTTTGTTGATGAAAATAACTTCAAACCAGGAATTTTAGCTTATTTTTGCTATTATTGGTCAAAATACTTATGGGGCCATATACTTGGAAAGCTGTTAAAAGTTAAAGAAGATAAAATAAAAAATTTAAGGAATATGCCAAAAGAAGAAACGTTAAAGCATAAACAAACAATAATAGAAACTGTTGGGTTGAGATATGCTTTAAAACCTTATGCTGAGGGGGGTGTTGATTTAACAAACGTTCCCGGAACTTATGCCTGCCCGCTACCAAAAAATCCAAAAAAATGGGCTGAAGAGCTATATAAAGAAATAAAAAAAGAGTTAGGGGTTGATGTAGTTGTTATGGTTGCAGATACCGATGCCACATATAAAGTTTTGAATTTTTATGTAACTGCTTTACCATACGCAATAGATGGAATAATTAGTGGAATTGGTGTTTTTGGTTTTATACTTGGAAGATTGGCCGATGTTCTAAAAATTGGAGGATTTGTAGGATGCACTCCATTAGCAATAGC
Source organism: Methanocaldococcus fervens AG86 (assembly GCF_000023985.1). Classification (GTDB taxonomy): domain Archaea; phylum AGJL01; class Methanococci; order Methanococcales; family Methanocaldococcaceae; genus Methanocaldococcus; species Methanocaldococcus fervens. The sequence goes on along the minus strand of NC_013156.1, from coordinate 126,245 downwards.
TGGAAATGAAAAATATTATAAAAAATATTCAATTTATGAGCTTGTTAGAATAGCATTTATTTGCGATAGAGTTCATAAAACAATAAAAAACATAAACGAAGTTTTGGAGAAATACAACAGCTATATCATAACTGAAGAGATTTTGGAAAAGCTTGAACATACTCCAGTGGTTGTTGTTAAAATGAAAGAAGAGTACTTACCAGCCGAGCAGGGCAAAGATAAATCCAACAACTCCAATTAACGTTGCAATATAGGACATAGGATATATCTGCTTAAATAAGAGTACTGGAGAGAACGCTCTAACAAATGTAGCCAATATAGGGAATATTATTGCTATGACAAAGTTCTCAACTATTGTTATTGGATTTTGTATATCTGGAGGTATTCCTAAATATAAAGTGGCGAATAAACTTCCCAAAGTTATTAATAAAAGCTCCTTACTTGCCAAATACAAAGCCCTATACTTAGCCATCAATTCCATTGCAGGTCCTTCAATAACATCTGCCTTTGTGTGTGTTATTGAAAAAGGATACTCCTTAACCATTATAACATAACCTATAAAGTAACATATCGCCCCAAATATTCCAGCCAATGAGAATAAAAATGGCTCGCCAATTACATCTTTTAAAAATATACTCTTTTTTTGAACAAATGGTAAGAATGTAGCTAAGTAAAATGGAAATGAACCAATGGTTATCATTTTAAAGCTCCTTACTGCCCCCAATTGTTCCAATGAAAGTTTTAAGGTTTTTATGAATGAAGTTCCTTTACATTCATCTATAAATGGCATTCTCCAGCCCATAATTGAAAACGCTAAAGAGCCGAGAATGACATACATCATCTCCTCCAATTTTAGCAAACCAACAATACCAATCTCGTTGGATAAAATATGAAATGAGGTTAACGATGTTATTGCTAACAGTATCCACAACACAGTTATAGATAATAAAGGTAATAAGTTGTATAATCTTGGTAAATTTGCATCTGGTGTTTTTACTTCCTTATACAAAAATTTAAAAAGTGCCCAAAATCCAGGAGCTAATATACTTGGCCCTATTCTTTGCTGTATCCTTGCCTCTATTTTTCTTTGAATTCCGGGGATATATGTGGAGATTGCAAATGCTAAAGCAGGAATGCCAATTATTGAAACTATTTCATCAATCATAATTATCCCTCAATAACTTTAGGTAATGCCCTAATTATTCCAGTTATAATATCTTCAGGTCTTGGAGCACATCCAGGCACTTTAACATCTACTGGAATGATATTTTCAACAGGTCCAGCTACAAAGTCTGATGTTCCCAAATCTCCCCCTATATTTTTATAAACTCCTCCCATCAATGCACACGCTCCAACGGCAACAACAGCTTTAGGCTCGGGAATCTTCTCATAAATCTTTTTTAAAGATTCGGCAACAGTTTTAGTTACGCATCCAGTAACAACTAAAATATCCGCCTCTCTTGGGTTAAATGTTAAAAAAACATTATACTGCTCAGCATCATAAAAAGGAGAAAATATGGCATTAACAACTTCAATATCACATGCGTTGCATCCGCCGGTATAGACGAGCATTACATGAATGCATTTTTTCCTTGCCGTTTTTTTAATCATCACTGTCACCAGTAATTTATCATTATCATTAATGACAAATTGATATAATTAAAATATAAATAGGTTATGGTTATTTCACTGCTTAAATTTACCAACAGCTATGTAGATGTTGTTAGCACCAATTTTGTCCCCAAACTTAGAAAAAACCTCTATATTTTTCTCTTTACATAGATTTTCTACTTTTTTCCTACATGCGTCTTTTGTTTTCTCTCCAAAGGATACAACAACTACATTTCCTTCTATCTCTTCAAAACCTAATACCGGTTTTTTTATTTTTTTGTAAAGCTCATCAAAATCTTTTAAATGAGTTACAACCATTTTAGCATCTTCAATAAATGGAAAATCCTTCAAATATTTGGTTATGAATGATATATCTCTTTCTCTATCCTGACCGTATTTCTTTAAATCTACTCTGTAATAGTTGAGTTTTCCATCTTGATACTCTTTTATAATTGTTTTAGCAGTTCTAATTAAATCCACTTCTCCACCTTTAGCTAAATATCCTCTCTTATCTCCAATCTTTTTTAACAACTCTTCATCAACTTTTTCATAATCAACACCAAAATACTCCTTTAATATTGTGTTATCAAAATTATCTATCCTAGTTAAAATTTTTAAAGCTGGAGGGATGGGATTTTCAACTTTTTCCAATCTTAAAGCACCACTTATGACTAAATCATCTTCATCCCTCATCTCTAAAACTCCCGGAGTATCCATTAGCTTAATATTTTTAGTTAATCTAACCCACTGCTCTCCTTTGGTTAACCCAGCTACACTTCCAGTTAATGCCTTTCTCTTTCCAGTTAAAGCATTTATAATGGAAGATTTCCCAACGTTTGGATAGCCCACAATTCCTACTTTACCCTCTTTTTTACCCATTTCTTTTAAAGATTTTTTAATCATCTCTCTTAAAATTTTTGTTCCTAATCTTCTTTTAGCAGATACAAAAACAGTATTTTCTCCAAAAATTTTTTTCCATTTTTCTAAAATCTCTTTTGGAACCAAATCAGCTTTATTCAATACGTAAATTAATTTTTTACCTTTTAATTTAATTTTCTTCTCTAACTCTCTGTTTCTCGTCATCTCTGGGTCTCTCGCATCTAATACTAATAAAATAACATCACATTCATCAATAATATTATTCACTATCTTTTTAACTGGCACTTTCTTGTATCTCATGATAATCACCTAAAGAATTTTAATGCGTTAGTTTCATTTATACTTTTATCAGTAACTGTAATTAAATAAATCTGTAAATTTATAGATTATAGAAAAGTATATATAGAACTTCAAACACATTTAAAAATAGAAAATGAAAATATTAGCAAAAAATATGAATAAAAGGTGATATTTTGGTAGTGGATGCAAAAGAAGTTGAAATGATAAATACATTAGTTTTTGAAACATTAGGAAATCCAGAGAAAGAGAGGGAATTTAAATTAAAGTCATTAAAAAGATGGGGATTTGACTTAATATTTGGTAAAATAGATGGAAAAGAAACATACTTTACCGCTGAGTTGGATGAAAGAAAAGCAGGGGATAAATTTTCAAAGGATGGAAAAGAGTATGAGGTTATTGAAGTCCTTGAAGAGTTACCAAAAAATACTGAATTATATGCACACATAGAGATGGAAATGGGTAAAGCATACATAGTTTGCCAGTTAAGAGATGAAGACGAGAAAAATACAGAGGTTTTAAGAGTTCCAGCAGCCACTTTATTGTTAGCTTTCCTTAAAAAGAACAAATTAGGAAACTTAATCAAAGCCATAAAAAATGTTGGAATTAGCTTAGAACTTTCCATGCAAAATGGTGCTGGTGGAAAGCCACTGAGTTATGAGGAACTTCCAAACATTGCAAGGAGGTTCATAAGAAGTGTAAGGAAAGTTGAGAAAGAAACTGGATTTGGAAGATTGTCATTTGCATACTATGGAGAAACAAAAGATGGGGAGCCAAGATACAGGTTTAGCTGGCTATTACCAACAATTGCATTATTTGACTTGGATATTGCTAAAAAAGTAGATCAAACTTTAGGAATTTTAAAGGTTTCTGAATAAATAAATTGTAAATTAAAATAATAATGATAAATAATTGATTGAGGTGAAATGATGATTTATGGTATTTTATTAAATATCCCAGAAAAACATGCTACAAAGTACGAAGATTTAATTAGGAGAATAATTGGAGAGGGAATAGCAAGAGGAGATATTTTATCATTTACAGAGGCAAGATATAGCGGAGATGTTGCGTTTGTCATGCTTGCAAGGTCAAGGAGAGCTGCTGAAAAGGTTTATCAACAACTTAAAGAGCATCCAATCTATGTAAAAGTTATAGAGATTGAAGGAAACGGGGACTAAAACTTTAGAAAATGTTATTAAAGTTAATAAATTAAACAAATAAATCAACCAACTGCATATCCTTAACTAAACCTTTATCAGTTATCTTCAACTCTGGAATTACAGGTAGAGAGAAAAAGCTCATACTCAAAAATGGATTTTCAAATGAACTCCAATTTTCTATTTTTCTATATAATGCGTTGATTTTCTCAAAAATGTATTTTCCATCATCCCCCATTATTCCTCCAACTGGTAATGGGAGACATTCAACAACCTCCCCATCTTTAACAGCTATAAATCCTCCTCCAATATCCTTTAATTTATTTACAGCTAACGCTAAATCCTTCTCATTATTTCCTATGGCTATTACGTTGTGGGAATCGTGGGCATAGGATGAGGCTAAAACCCCCTCCTCTAAAAAATTATAGATTAAACCTTTCCCAATATTTCCAGTGTTTTTATGCCTCTCTATGACAAAGATTTTATTTACAACATTTTCATTCAGTAGAATTTTTATCTCCTCAGTGCTAAATGTTAGCTCTTCAGTTATTAGAGAGTCTTTTAGTGGTTTAATTACCCTAACAAATCTTTCCCTCTCTTTATAGTCAATTCCTTTAATTAAAAAATCATTTTCATTCTTATATGTATATTTTAAAGTGTTCATGAGCTTTTCAGGAATGTTTCTTTTTTTATTTTTATTTAATTCATTTAAAACATCCTTCAAAAATCTCCCTTTTACAATAATATCGTAAACTTTAAAATTGTTTAAATCTTCAAAAATTACAAAACTTGCTTCATTTCCAGCTTTAATTCCAACATCAAATCCAAAATAATTGGCAGGGTTTATTGTAACCATTTGAATGGCTTCAATTGGAGAAACATACTTAGAAGCTTTTCTTAAGATATTTAACATATAGCCATCCAAATCTCTAACACAAACATCGTCGCTAACCAACATTATATTTCTAAAATCTTTTATCTTTTTAGTCATATTAAGCAAATAAATGTTTTTTGATGCAGTTCCTTCCCTAATCATTAGTTTTAACCCCAATCTGAGCTTTTCTAATGCCTCATCTTCATCAACACACTCATGGTCGCTCATTATTCCATGAGATATGTATTTATTTAAATCCAAACCTCTCAGCTTTGGACAGTGTCCATCTATCAATTTGTTGTATCTTTTAGCCACTTTTATCTTTTTTAAAACTTCTTCCTCTTCATTTATAACTGCTGGATAGTTCATAACTTCTCCTAAGCCCAAAACGTTATCCAATAAAATTAACTCTTCAATATCCTTAGCTGTTATCTCAGCTCCACTCGTCTCTAAGTTCGTGGCTGGAACACAGGAAGGGAGCATAACGTAAACATCCAATATTTTGGCATCATTCAACATAAACAAAATTCCTTCTTTTCCAGAGACGTTTGCTATTTCATGTGGATCTATAACAACCTTTGTTACTCCACTTCTTAACACAAATTTTTCAAACTCTGAAGGTATTAAATGTGATGATTCTATGTGTATATGCCCATCTATAAATGTTGGAGATAAATATTTCCCTTTTAAGTCAATAACCCTAACATCTTTTGTTTTTTCGACTATCTTATCAATTTCATTATTTAAATCTACAAAAGAGATTTTATCTTTTTCAAATCCCACATTTCCCTCAATAACTTCTCCAGTATAAACATCAACAATCCTTGCATTTTTCAAAACAATCATAAAGCTCCCTTAAGTTTATTTTATTGATTTTATTTTTAGTTTAAAAGTTTAAAAGTTGTAATATACGTTAAAAAATAGCAATATTTATCTCTTTCCTAACTCTTCAACCATCAACAAAGCACAATAATCTCCACAAATTGAGCAAGCCCTTTCTTCTTTTGAAGGAATTTCTCCCCTCATTTTCTTTGCTTTATCTTTGTCTATTGCCAATTCAAATTGTTTCTCCCAATCGTGATTTTTCCTTGCATAAGCCATCTCTACCTCTTTTTCCCATGCCAGTTTGTTTCCTTTCGCAACATCCGCTGCTTGAGCAGCTATTTTGGTAGCTATAACCCCTTCTTTAACATCCTCAATTGTAGGCAATCTTAAATGCTCACCTGGAGTTACGTAGCAAAGGAAATCAGCCCCATAGTAGCCAGCTAATGCTCCTCCAATAGCGGCTGTTATGTGGTCATAACCAGGAGCTATATCTGTAACTATCGGTCCCAATACATAGAATGGAGCGTTTTTACATAAGCTCTTTTGCAATTTGATGTTTGTTTCTATGTAGTTTATAGGAATATGTCCTGGCCCTTCAACCATGCATTGAACTCCCTTCTCTCTGCATCTATCAACCAACTCCCCCAAGATAATCAGTTCTTCAATTTGGGCTCTATCTGTATTATCTGCCAAACAACCTGGTCTCATCCCATCCCCTAAGCTTATGGTTACATCATACTCCTTAAGGATATCCAACAAATAATCAAAGTTTTTATATAATGGATTCTCTTCATTATGATATAAGATATAAGCTGTCAAAAACGCCCCTCCTCTACTTACAACGCCCATTATCCTTCCACTTTTTTTCAGCCTTTCTACTGACTGCCTAGTTATACCACAATGCAACGTCATAAAGTCTACTCCTTCTTTTGCCTGTTTTTCAATTACATTAAATATCAAATCCTCATCCATATCTACAACTCTTCCATACTTCTCTCTCGCCAATTTTCCAACTTCATAGATTGGAACAGTACCAATTGGCATTTTAACAGCATCCATTATTGCTTTTCTAATTTCCTCTAAATTACCTCCAGTACTTAAATCCATAATTGTATCTGCTCCATACGTTTCAGCAATTTTTGCCTTTTTTATCTCTAAATCTATATCAACGCAATCTGGAGATGTTCCAATGTTTGCATTTACCTTAGTTCTTAAATACTGCCCAATCCCTACAGGTTCTGTCTCTCTATTAACGTTTTTTGGAATAACCGCATATCCTTTAGCTATAAGCTTTCTAAGTTTTTCAACATCAATTTTTTCTTTTTCAGCAACAATTTTCATTTCTTCAGTAATAATACCATTCTTTGCATCGTCCATTTGAGTCATAACCATCACCAAACTTTTAATAATCATACAAAAATAAAATCCGATAACTTTATTAAAACAAAAGTATATAAAAGGTTAGGTAAATTATCATTATTAATTATGATAAATTATAACCAAATCATTATGTTAAGGCATTACTTTAGTTTAGGTCATAATGGTTTAAATGGTTTATAATTATTAGGTGTTGTTTATGAAGTATGAAGGAGAAATAGCAATAGGTCCAGTTCACCCAACAATGCTTGAACCGCATAGATTGAGATTGTTTATTGAAGATGAAATTATAAAAGATGCTGAACTAACCATTGGAGTAAATTATAGAGGAATAGAGCTTATTATGGAAGGTCTTCCTCCAGAAAAGATTAGCATATTGTCAGAAAAAATTTGTGGAATCTGCTCTCACATACACGTATGGACTAACGTGATGGTTACTGAAAGAGGATGTGATATAGAAGTTCCAGAGAGGGCAGACTATATAAGAGCTATAGTTGAAGAGTTAGAAAGGCTACACTCACACATGTTATTGTTTGGGCACGCATTTGAAGTTTTGGGCTTTGAAACAATGGCTTTTAGGGCATTTATGATTAGAGAGCCAATAATGCAAATTTTAGGGGAAATTACCGGTGGAAGAGCTCAATATTCCTGTCCAATAATAGGTGGGATTAGACCGAGATGCAATATAAATGAGAGCAAAATACCTGGTTTGTTAGAGAGGTTAGAAAAGTTTGAAGAGAATTTAAAGAAGCTTTTAGAGAGAACTGTAAATGACCCAATGATTATGGCGAGAATTAAGGATGTTGGCGTTTTAGATAAAAAAACCGCTAAAAAATTACATGCTGTAGGACCCACAGCCAGAGGTTCTGGAATTCACAGCGATATGAGAAAGATGGGGCAGGTTCCTGTTTATGATAACTTTGAATTTGAAGAGATATTGTTTGATGATGGGGATGTGTTTAGCAGATTGGCAGTTAGATTTTATGAGTGCTTTGAAAGCATTAAGATAATTAGACAGGGATTAAAGGAGTTGCCAAATTTAGATAAAAAAATCTATAATCCAAACTATGAATTAAAGCCATTTAAGCCAATAAACGTTTATAATGAAGCTCAAAGGGGGCAAGTTTATTATTCCTATGGATTGGATGAAAATGGAAGGGTCAGGCAGGCAAAGGTTAGGACGCCAACAGCAACTAACTTAGCATGTATGGAAGCTATTTTGCCTGGGCATCATGTTTCAGATGCTGAGTTAATTATAGCAAGCTGTGACCCATGCTTTACATGTACAGATAGATTAATTGTCATCAAAGAAAAGGCTAAATAACTGATAATCTATTTTTCTATTTTTTTATAACATTTTACTAAAATTTTTAATTTATATCTAAATTTATATATTCCCTGTAACATATAACTACTGAGCTTCAATATTATCAACAATTATCAACTATCAATATTATGATGGTGGGATGTATGAGTGAAGATTTATTTAAAGAATTTAAAGAGCACTCAGTTGCTGAATTTTTTAGGAAAAATAAACACATGCTTGGATACAGTGGAAAGATTAGGAGCCTAACAACAATAATTCACGAATTGGTTACAAACAGCTTAGATGCATGTGAAGAAGCTGGCATTTTACCAGATATAAAAGTTGAGATTGAGAAGTTGGGAGCTGACCATTACAAAGTTGCAGTTGAAGATAACGGTCCAGGAATTCCATTAGAATTTATTCCAAAAGTATTTGGGAAGATGTTAGCCGGTTCTAAGATGCATAGATTTATACAATCAAGAGGACAGCAGGGGATTGGAGCTGCAGGTGTCTTATTATTCTCACAAATAACTACGGGAAAGCCATTGAAGATCACAACATCTACTGGAGATGGCAATATCTACGAAGTTGAAGTAAAGATGAATGTTGAAAAAAATGAAGGGGAAATTGTATCAAAAAAAGTTAGAAAAGGAAAATGGAGAGGAACAAGAGTAGAAGGAGAATTTAAAGAAGTTAGCTACAATAGAGGAGAGTTTGGACCTTTTGAATACTTAAGAAGGATAAGTTTAGCAACACCACATGCAAAGATTTTATTAAAAGACCCCTATGGAGATGTTTTATTTGATAGAGTTGTTGATGAACTACCAAAAAAACCAGAAGAAATGAAACCTCACCCTTATGGTTTAACTACAGATGAACTTTTGTATATTGCAAGAAAAACAAACTCAAAGAAAGTTTCTTCAATGCTCGTTTCTGAACTTTCAAGGGTTACAACAAAAAGAATTAAAGAGCTCTCTACCTATTTGCTAAGAGACTTAATATTGAAAAAATTCAAAGATAGCGTATTTTGGAATATGGTTGTTTCCTGCTATTTAAATATGGATATTGAAAGCTATCTAAATAAGTTTAAAGATTACATCAGTGATGATGAAATAGAAACCGTTAAAACTATAATTAAAAACCTTCCAGAGAGCTTAGATGATTTAAAGAGATACGCTTTAAAATACTTAACAATAGAGTATTTGTTTAATAAGCTAAGCGAGGAAGAGATAAACAAATTAAAGAACCACTTTAAAAAGATACCTGAAAACTTCATGGAATGGGCTGAGAAGAATTATTTATCAGCTACAGTTGTTGATGAATTGAATAAAAAAGTTAAAAACATAGTAAAAAGTCCAGATGAGTTTATTGCTGAAATAAAAAATAAAGGGCTAATATCAGATGAAGAACTGAAAAGATTTGAAGATGAAGTTAAAAAAATCTTAAATAAAAATCCTAAAGAGCTAACCTGGGATGAAGCAGAGATGATTGTTAATTGCCTCCAAAGCATGGAGTTTATGGCTCCACCTACAACAGGGTTAAGACCTATTGGAGCTGAAAATATAGAAAAATCATTAAAAGAACTTTTACAGCCAGATTTCGTTAAGGCAATTACAAGAAATCCAAAGACTTACAAAGGAGGAATCCCATTTGCCGTTGAAGTTGCCATCGCTTATGGAGGAAATGCAGGAAGGCAGAGTGATGAAGGAAGAAGAATGGAAATAATGAGATTTGCAAACCACGTTCCTTTATTGTATGATGCTTCAGCATGTGGATTGACAAGAGCAGTTAAGAGTATAAATTGGAGAAGGTATGGGCTGAGAGGAGAGGATGCTCCAATAACGGTATTTGTTAATTTAATATCCACATTTATACCTTACACTTCGGCAGGAAAACAGGCAGTTGCATGCAGTGAAAATGAAAATGAAGAGATTTTTAATGAGATAAGGCATGCGTTAATGATTTGTGGTAGGGAGTTGGAAAAGTATCTATCAAGAATTAGAAGAGAGGCGGAGGAGGAGAAAAAGAGGAAGTATGTTATGAAGTATGCAAGGATATTTGCCGAGGCATTGGCTAATATATTGAATAAGCCAGTTGATGAGATTGAGGAGAGGGTTGTTAAATTGTTAGAATAATTATTTTTTATTTTTTGTAAGTTTAGGTTTTAATACAAAGTTATTTTGCTTATTTAAAAAGTGTTTGAATATGAAGTTTAGTGATTTTAAGATACCAAAAGAAATTTCTTTGATTTAAAGAATATGAATCAAAAATTTAATATACGTATTTGTATTTTTATTATGATAATATTATCAATAGTAATAGAGATAGTAATATAAATAGAAAAGAAATAAAGGATGCTATTGAAATATTTTTTAATAAGAAAAACATAAAAATATATATTAAAAAAATATAATTAAAATATTTTCTCATGCTTGGAACAATAAAGGGGTAGCATTTGCGAGATTAGAAAGATTTGAAGAAGCAGTAAAATGTTTTGAAAAATTACTACAAATAGATAAAATTTTCATGACACCATTGTTGATATATATAAATATTTAAAACAGAAATTGCATAAAAAAGGTAAAATTGATGGTAATAAATTTGTAAAAATTTTTGGAATATTATGTAGAATCACATTTCTCATAATGGATTTTAAAAAGCAGCTTATGGTTGAAGATAGAGAAATAATCTATCACTATACTAAACCGGTAGTTGTAAAAAATCTTTTAGAAGGTTCTTGTTTTAGATTATATAATGTATCCTGTATGAATGATCCTGAAGAAGGTAGAACATTTTTGAGAATGATTACTAACGAAAAATTTGGTTTTAATAGTTTAAAATATATCTATGAAATTGAACATGAGTTTGAAATACAAAATTTTAGGGAAGATAATGAGTTTCAAGTATTTATTGGAAGTTTTGTTGTTGATGATTATGAGGGGAACAATCTGTTTTTATGGAGAACTTATGGAAAAGATGAAAATAAAGAAGAAGCAAAGGGAGTCTGCATTGGTATAAAAAAAGATTTTTTTGATAAATATGGATATTTGGAGATTTCTAAAAATATTGATTTGAAAGTAATAGTGAAGACACATTTTGTTTATATTACGTAATTTATGAAAGTAATGAAAATAAAAAATGTTCTAATTGTTCAAAATATGAATTATTAAAAAATGTGTTAAAAGAAGTAGATGATTTAGTAAATGTATTAATTCAAGAATTAAATACAATTAATGAAAAAGAATATCAAAAATTAATTAAATTTTCAAAGAATCTAAATACTTTAATAGACACATATATAAAAGATGAATTAGAAAACATTAATGAATTCTTATTGTGGATAAGCATAGTATTTAATATTTTATTATTACGAATTTCTAAAAATGATAACGTCAATTATTATAAAGACTTAAAAAAATTACAGAAAATAATAACAGATGTACTTTCAGAAGATAAAATTCCTATAGAATTAAATGTAAAAATTAAAAGAATTTAATGAAATTATTAATGAAATGAAACGTTGGAAATCTATGAACCAATAAGATTACTTATAAAATCGCTATTGGATGACATTAGATACTTAGTAAAATCAAAATATTACAAGGAAGAAAATGAGTGTAGAATCGTGAAGGTTTATAATTTAACATTCCACAAAGATAAAATAAAATTAGATACAAAAAACACACCACCAAAATTGTATGTCGAAATAAGAAAAGATTTAGGAGATTATATTAAAGAAATAATTTTTGGACCAAGACTGGAAAATAAAGAACATTGGGAGTTATATTTAGAATATCTCAAAAACAAAAATCCTGAAAAATATGGAAAAATAGAAATTAAATATTCAAACTGCAACTTTAGATAATTCTAATTTACAGAGTGAAATAATGTTTAAACCAAAGAAAAAATTGGGGCAGTGCTTTCTAATAGATAAAAATTTTGTTAATAAAGCTGTGGAAGCAGCAAATTTAACAAAAGATGATGTAGTTTTAGAAATTGGTTTAGGAAAAGGAATTTTAACAGAAGAATTGGCTAAAAATGCTAAAAAAGTTTATATTATTGAGATTGATAAAAATTTAGAGCCCTATGCCAATAGATTGAAAGAAAAATATAACAACATTGAAATCATTTGGGGAGATGCAGTAAAAGTTGATTTAAGTAATTTAGATTTTAACAAGGTTGTTGCCAATCTTCCATATCAAATTTCATCACCAATAACCTTTAAATTACTAAAAAAAGGATTTGATTTAGCAGTTTTGATGTATCAGTATGAGTTTGCTAAGAGGATGGTTGCTAAAGAAGGAACAAAGGATTATGGGAGGTTATCTGTAGCTGTTCAGTCAAGAGCTGACGTTGAGATAATAGCCAAAGTTCCGCCAAATGCCTTTTCTCCAAAACCAAAGGTTTTCTCAGCTATTGTAAAGATAAAGCCAAATAAAAATAAATACCACATAGAGAATGAAGATTTCTTTGATAACTTTTTGAGAGCTATATTCCAACACAGAAATAAATCAGTTAGAAGAGCTTTAATTGACTCATCCAAAGAATTAAATTATAGTAAGAATGAGATGAAAAAAATATTGGAAGAATTTTCAAAAGAACATGAAAATTTAATGAATGAGAAGGTTTTTAAACTCTCTGTAGGGGAAATTGTTAAGCTTTCAAATGAACTCTACAAATTTCTTAAAAGGTAGATATTCGTGAAAAAAAAGGTTGTTGTAGGGGGGACGTTTGATATTTTACATAAAGGGCATAGAGAGCTTTTAAAATTTGCATCATCTTTGGGAAAATTAACTGTAGGTATAACAAGCGATGAATTTGTGAAAAAATATAAGAAACATGAGGTAAATGATTTAAAAACAAGGATTGAGAATTTAAAAAAATTTTTAGATAATATAAAGGCAGATTATGAAATTAAAGTTATAAATGACGCTTATGGGGATGCGATAACTGAAGATTATGACATAATAGTTGTCACCAAAGAAACGCTAAAAAATGCTGAAAAAATTAATGAGATTAGAAAAATTAAGGGGTTAAAGCCATTAGAAATTATTGTTTTTAGAGATATATTGGCTGAGGATGGAAAGATTATATCAACAACAAGAATAAGAAAAGGAGAAATTGATGAAGAAGGGAGGGTAATTAAAAAATAATGGGATACTATGGATGTTGTCCTAATTGTTTTAATTTTAGTTTTAGTAGGGTATTTTTCAAAGGTATTTGATATTTTGAAGGAGGAGCATGCAAAAATTTTAAACAACATTGTTATATATATAGCAATGCCCTCAACAATATTTTTAACCATCTTAAAAAACCCTTCATCACAAATATTAAATTTTTTAAAGCTTCCACTGGTTATCTTTATATCCTGCCTGTTTGTTGGAATCTTAGCATATATAGTTGGAAAATACTTTTTTAAATTAAAAGATGAAAAACTTGGAGCTTTGATTTTAGTTTCAATGCTTGGAAATACTGGATTTTTAGGATATCCAGTATGTTTAGGAATGTTTGGTGAGGCTGGCTTAGCAAGGGCCATATTTTGTGATTTGGGTGGAGTTTTTGCTACAATGTTATTGGGAACTTACGTTGGAATAAAATTTGGGAAAAGTAAAAACAAAAGTGTTTTAAAAGAAATGGCTAAATTTCCACCATTAATAATAGGAATTTTTACTATAATATTGGCTTTATTAGGTTTTAAATTAGAATATCTTCCAAATTTTATTTTAAAATCTTTAAATTATTTATCTTCAGCAACAGTCCCTTTAATTATGATGTCTTTGGGCTTATCTCTCTCACCAAGAGCTTTAAGGTTTGGAGTTTTTTGGGGAATTTTAGTTTCAATACTTAGATTTGTTGTATCCCCAGCATCAGCTATTACTTTAGCTGAGCTAATCAATATAAAAGGGTTAGATAGAGATGTTTTATTAATTGAGAGTTCTATGCCTTCAGCTATGATGTCTCTTGTCTTAGGAACGTTGTATGAGTTGGATATTAAGCTAATAGCCTCATCTATATTTATTACAACAGCGTTGTCTTTGATAGTTATTGGAGTGTGGGAGATAGTTATTTAACTGAAACACTTTTTATATAAAAACATATAAATATTAGCTTCGGCATTTTCAATAATAGTTTTAATTATTATTATATATTGAAGTGTATCAATTTACAGTAAAATAATAATTTTCAATCTTAGGGTGTGAGATTATGTTTTCAATAAAATTTAAAACTACCGAAGAATTGCCTGAACCTTCACCAAGGTTAATTGACCAAGTTATTGGACAAGAGGAAGCTGTTAAAATTGTATTATCTGCTGTAAAAAATAAAAGAAATGTTATTTTATTAGGGGAGCCTGGTGTAGGAAAGTCCATGATAGTTAAAGCAGTTGGGGAAATTTTATCTGATTTTGGAGAATTTACACCTTACTATGTCATTGCTAAACCAAATTTAAAGAATATGGAAAGACCGATAGTTGAAGTCATAGATGGAGAGTACAAAGAGGATTTAAAAGAAATTCCAAAATTGAACTTTAAAACCCCAAGCTCTACAACACTAATCTTAATAATGGTTGCTGCAATCTTGCTCTCCCAGTATCTTTTAAAAGGCATACCTCAAGAGTATCTACTTGCCGCTGTAACCATAACTTCTTTAATAGTTTTAATCTTTGGATTTGTAATTATATTAACGAGCATAATGGGAGCTTCAAAAGCTTCGATGGGAAATAACATAAATCCAATGGATTTAAAACCAGTCCTCTTATATGAATGCAAAAAAAGACCTCTTGTTAGAGCTAGTGCATATAATGTAACAAGACTATTAGGAGATATAAAGCACTGCCCATTAGGTGGAAGACCACCTTTAGGGACTCCTCCACACAAAAGGATTATATTAGGGGCTATTCATGAAGCACATAGGGGAATTTTATATGTTGATGAAATAAAGACAATGCCTTTGGAAGTTCAAGATTATATTTTAACTGCTTTACAAGATAAACAACTTCCAATTAGTGGAAGAAATCCAAATTCAAGTGGAGCTACAGTAGAGACCAATCCAATACCTTGTGATTTCATCTTAATAATGTCTGGAAATATGGATGATGTTTATAACTTAAGAGCTCCATTGTTGGATAGGATTGACTATAAAATAGTTTTAAAGAACAAAATGGACAATACCTTAGAAAATAGGGATAAATTATTGCAGTTTATAGTACAAGAGATAAAAAACAACAACTTAAATCCAATGACATACGATGGATGTTGCGAAGTTGTTAGAATTGCTCAATATTTAGCTGGCTCCAAAGATAAATTAACCTTAAGGTTGAGGTTGTTAGCCAATATAATAAAAATGGCAAATGATGTGGCAATGGGTAAAGATATTGAGGAGATATTAGGTAACTTTGATGAAGAAGGAAACTACAAGCCAGAAACTCAAAAAGATAAAAATAACAAGGTCTATATAACTGCAGAGCATATAAGAAAGGTGTTTGATACTGGAATCTACAGCATGGAGAAGCAAGTGGCATTAAACTACATAAAAAACTTCAAGAGATACAAGCATATAGTACCAAATGACGAGCCAAAAGTTGGAGTTGTTTATGGCTTAGCTGTCTTAGGAGCTGGAGGCATTGGCGATGTGACAAAAATTATAGTTCAAATATTGGACTCAAAGAATCCGGGAACTCATCTGTTAAACATAAGTGGGGATATTGCAAAGCACTCCATAACTTTGGCATCTGCCTTATCAAAAAAATTGGTGGCTGAGAAAAAACTTCCTCTACCTAAGAAAGATATTGATTTAAATAACAAGGAGATATATATACAATTTAGCCAGTCATATTCAAAGATTGATGGAGATAGTGCTACAGCAGCTGTTTGCTTAGCCATAATCTCAGCTCTATTGGATATTCCATTAAAGCAAGATTTTGCCATAACTGGAAGCTTGGATTTAAGTGGAAACGTTTTAGCAATTGGTGGGGTTAACGAAAAGATAGAAGCCGCTAAAAGATATGGATTCAAGAGGGTTATTATCCCAGAGGCAAATATGGTAGATGTCATTGAGACAGAAGGGATAGAAATTATTCCTGTAAAAACTTTAGATGAAATAATTCCTCTTGTATTTGATTTGGATAATATAAAAATTGAGCAAAATTAAAAGGGCTAATATGGATGAGAAAGAGATAGAAGAAAGGCTTGAAGTATTGAATAAAAAAATCTTGGAAATCGAAAAAAGGGTAGATGCAAAACTAAAAGAAAATGAGAAAAAATTGAATGAAAAAGCTGAAAAAATATTAAAACAAGAGGCTTTGATAGCTTTGGGCATATACATAAAAACCATAGAAGATTTAAAAAGAAGTTTAAAAATAATCCGAATTAACATTATTATTTTAGGAACTTTAATTATATTCCTTTATCTAACTGTTATTCTTTTAACACTAAAACTCTTAAAGCTATAATAAGTGAAATCATGGATAAAAGGCAGTTTATTGAGATATGTAAAAAGCTTTATGAAAGAAAGTACGTTGTTGGTAGTGGGGGAAACGTATCAGTTAGAGAAGGCAATAGAGTCTATTTAACGCCAACCGGATCTATCTTAGGATTTTTAAAGGAGGATGATATTGCTGAGATGGATTTAGACGGCAACATTATAAAAGGAAAGCCAACTTCAGAAAAAAACTTACACTTAATGATTTATAGAAAGAGAGATGATGTAAATGCAATAATTCATACTCATTCACTTGTTTCAACCTTTTTATCAACAATAAATAAGGAGATTGATCTTTTAACACCAGAGGGTAAAATATTTTTAAAGAGAATTGGATATGTCGATTATTTTGAAGCTGGAAGCTTAAAATTGGCTGAAGAAACTGCAAAAAGAGATGAAGATGTAATTATATTAAAAAATCATGGAGTAGTTTGCTTAGGAAAAGATTTAATAGATGCCTATGTAAAGGTGGAAGTTTTAGAAGAGCAGGCAAAACTCACACTTTTAAAACTTCTTGTAAAGGAATAACATGTTTTTAAATTTTAAATTTATTTAACTCTCTCTAACTCACTAACAATACTCCATATTTGTGTTCTTGTGTGAAGTGGCATGTTTGGGTCGTTGCTAATCTCATCCAAAATATGGATTGCTGTTGCACTTCTAACAATTGGCTCCTCCCCCTCTTTTAAAACAGCTTCTTTAGCTTTTTCTGCAGCTGCCCTAATGTTTCTTGGAACTGTTGTATCGTTAATTATCTCATCCAACATTAATGCCACTCCTTTTAATATTTCTTCAGGTGATTTCTCACTCGCTGCACTACCAAATACCATGATCTCACCTCCAAAACAAAACATTATTAATATAAAGAGAAATGAAAGTAAAACGTTAATATATTGTTTATTAACCTTTAACTATTTATTACTTTAGGAAATATTTAGGCTTATCGGTGAAATGTATGTGTGGTATTATTGGTTATATTGGTGATGACAAGGCAGCAAAAATCTTATTGAATGGGTTGAGGAGGTTGGAGTATAGAGGCTATGATAGCTGTGGTATAGGTGTTATTGATGATGATAAATTAATTATCAAAAAAAATGTAGGGAAAGTTGAGGAAGTGGCTGAAAAAGAAGGATTTCTAGATGTTAATGGTAGTGTAGCAATCGGACACTCAAGATGGGCAACACATGGAAATGTTAGCAGAGAAAATGCCCATCCACACACTGATTGCAAAGGAGAGATTGCAGTTGTTCATAATGGAATTATAAGCAATTATAAAGAGATAAAAGAGGACTTAATAAAGAAGGGGCATAAATTTAAATCAGAGACGGATACTGAGGTAGTTCCTCACTTAATTGAAGATGAGTTAAAGAAATTTAAAGAAGTTAATGAAGAAAATTACATAAAAGCTGTTATAAATGCAATTAAAAAGTTAAAAGGAACTTATGCACTGGCTATAATAAACAAAAACTTCCCTAATCTGTTGATTGGAGCAAGAAATGAAAGTCCATTGATATTGGGTGTGGGAAATAACTGCTATTTTTTAGGAAGTGATATAACTGCCTTCTTAGATTACACAAATAAAGCAATCCCATTGGAAGATGGGGATATTGTAATTGTTAAAAAGGATAGGGATGATTACAATATCATTATAGAGAATGATGGAGTTGTGGTTAATAGGGAGGTAATGGAGATTAATTGGGATATAAGTTCTGCTGAAAAGATGGGTTATCCTCACTTCATGCTAAAAGAAATCATGGAACAGCCAGAGGTTTTAAAGGTCTCTGCTAAAATATCTGCCGAAGAAATTAAAAAATTGGCTGAATGCATTAAAGATTATGATAGGGTTTATTTTGTGGCTATGGGAACTTCCTTACACGCGGCAATGGTTGCAGAGTATTTGTTTGCAAAACTTGGAAAGTTGGTTATTGCCTGTGATGCCTCTGAATTTTTAAATAAAGGAGTTGTTGATGAAAAAACATTAGTTATTGGAATTACGCAGAGTGGAGAGACCTACGATACTTTAAAGGCATTAAGATTTGCTAAAAAAAATAAAGCTAAAACAGGAGTTATAGTTAATGTTTTGGGAAGCACTGCCACAAGAGAGGCAGATATAACGATTATGATGGGGGCGGAGATAGAGATATCTGTCTGTGCTACAAAAACATACACCTCCCAATTGATGATACTTTATAGGTTGTTTGTTGAATATGGAAAAGTTTTGGGTAGGGATATGAGCATTTATGAAAAAGAGATTGAAAAAATTCCTGATTATGTAAAACAGGTTTTAGATAAAAAAGATGTTATTAAGGGTATAGCCAATAATTTAAAAGCAAATAACTACATATTTATATCTAAGGGAATAAATATTGCAAGTGCATTGGAAGGGGCTTTAAAGTTTAAGGAAATAACCTATTTGCATGCTGAGGGAATGAGTGGAGGAATGTTAAAGCATGGGACAATATCTTTAATTGATGAAAATATGGATACAATTGCCATTGTCCCTCCAAGAAGTTCATTGGTATTTAACTCTATATTATCGAATATTGAAGAGGTTAAAGCAAGGAATGGAAAGGTTGTAGCAATAACCCCAGTTGAGATAGATGGGGTTAAAAATATTTTGGTTCCAAATGTTATTGAAGAGATATCCCCCATTGTCTATGCCCCTGCCTTTCAATTATTAGCTTATTATAAAGCAGTTGAGTTAGGAAGAGATGTTGATAAACCAAGGGGCTTGGCTAAGAGTGTTACTGTTGAATAAAGTTAAGCTTAAATAATAAAATATAAAATAACATTTCAAAATTGGATGAGGGGGGAGTTATGGTTATAAAGAAAATTATTAAGAAGATTAGAGGAAACAAAGACTTGCCAACACCTGTAGAAGTTCCTGATGACGAATATATTGTTATTGGAGAGGAAAAAACAGCATACATCTTGGAAAATGAATCTGAAACAGAAACAGACGTAGAATCCAGAGAAGAAAAAGAAGAAGTTGTAGTTAAAGTAGAAAAGATTCTGCCAAAATTATACGTTGTTAGGATTAAGCATCCTTTGGACTTTGAGAATATAAAAGACAACATCCCAGAGTATGATGCTATAATTGTAAATCTTGAAGAAGTGCCTTTTGAATCTATTATAAAAGAGCTTAACGAATTTAAGGATTATATGAACGTTTTAAACTACAAATTAGGTTTTGTAGCAGAAAATGTTTTATTGGCTTACAGGGACGATGTAGTATTAGATAAATATGTATCAAACATTACCGATGACGTTGAGAATGTTTAATTTTTACTTTTTTGGTGGTTGAATGAGGATTGCTATAACTGGAACCCCAGGAGTTGGAAAAACTACAGTGTCAAAAGTTTTAGGGAATAAATTTGGAATAAAGGTTATTGATATAACTGAGGCCGTTAAAAAACATAAGCTATACACTGAGAAAGATGAAGAAATGGACTCTTATGTCATTGATTTTGAGA
Source organism: Methanocaldococcus fervens AG86 (assembly GCF_000023985.1). Classification (GTDB taxonomy): domain Archaea; phylum AGJL01; class Methanococci; order Methanococcales; family Methanocaldococcaceae; genus Methanocaldococcus; species Methanocaldococcus fervens. The sequence goes on along the minus strand of NC_013156.1, from coordinate 105,968 downwards.
AATTAGAAAATTTTATTAAAGAAATTGAAGAGAAGGAAAAAGTTATTATATTGGATGGCCATGTCTCCCATCTTTTAAACCCTGATTACACCATCGTGCTCAGATGCAATCCAGAGATTATTAAAGAAAGATTGGAGAAAAGAGGTTATAAGCCAAAAAAGGTTTTAGAGAATATTCAAGCTGAGATTTTAGACGTCTGTCTATGTGAAAGTAAGGGTAAGATTTATGAAATAGATACAACAGGTAGGGATGTAGAAGATATAGTTAGTGAAATTATTGAAGCTATAAAAAATAAAAAAGAGAGAAAAGGGATTGTAGATTGGACGGAAAAATATTTTGATTATTTAACTTTGGAGATTAGATAAGCATAGGGCTTTACTTAGATATTAAATAATTCCCCAACAATAAAGCATCAAAATCTGCTTTTAAAAAGCTTTTTATTGCATCTTCCTCACTGCAAACTATCGGCTCACCATGTAAATTAAATGATGTATTTAAGATTACTGGAATCCCTATGCAGTCATAAATATACTTTATTATCTCATAATAGGTTTTGTTTGATTCTTTTTTTAATGTTTGAGGTCTTGTAGTTTTATCCACATGAACTACTCCTTCAATTTCTTTTATCTTATCCTCTCTAACTTTAAATATTTGAGTCATAAATGGAGAGTATCTTGGATTTATTAGGTAATCATCTACATATTCATAAAGTATTGTTGGAGCAAATGGCATAAACCAACTTCTTTTTAATTTTTTATTAATTTTTTCTTTATTCTCTTTTGTTGGTAGTGCTATAATACTCCTATTCCCTAAAGCTCTTGGTCCGAATTCCATTTTTCCCCTTGCTAAACAAACAACCTTATTTTCTAAAATTAAATTTCCTACAACTTCAGGAACGTCTCTTTCTTCAACAAAATCTATCTTATAACCGCTTAATTTATTTTTTAATTCTTCTAAAATTTTTTCAGCTTTTTTATTTTCTATCCCATAGCCAAAGTATGTGTTATTTATACTTATCCTACTTATCCTTTTATCAGCTAAGCTTGCCCCTAAACACAGCCCTTCATCTCCCATAAAAGGTGGAACAAACAGATTATATCTTTCAGCTATTTTTGAATTTAATTTAACGTTTTGAGCAACCCCTCCAACAAATACGATGTTTTTTATATTGTATTCGTTAGATAAATCGTCAATAGCCTTTAAAACAATATTTTCTAAAGTTCTTTGGGCAAATTTTGATATTCTAACTTTATCCTCAAAAGATAATTGATTTTTATCCATAGTTATAAGTTTTTTTAATGCCTTTGTAGCTTCATAGCCTATAACTCCCAAATACTTCCTAAATGATTTTAATTCGCTTATATAATCTATTGTTGTTAACTCTATATCGTCTTTTCCTTCATATGAAGATAATGACATAACTTTTCCTTCATCCTCCATAGGTTTAAATCCTAAAAGCTCGGTTATAGATGCATAGAAATCTCCAACAGAATCTATTAAATCACTTTGAGCTACAACTTCTAAGTTATTTTTATTTGCTATTGATGCTAAAAAAGATAGCCCATCTCCTCCCCCATCTATTGAAATAACTAACGCCTCTTTAAAGTCAGAAAGCTTAAATAAATAAGAATGTGCTAAGTGGTGGTAAAAATAGATAAATTTCTTATTTATTTTGTTTTGAAAGTTTTTTAATTTTTTTATCCTCTCTCCTCTTCTAAAAACTCCGCCAATAGAAACATAATCAATTTCATCAGATTTAACTTTATTTAAAATATAATTTATAGAGTTCTCTGGAAATCCTCTCTGATTTTTCTTCCTTGTAAATCTCTCTTCACTCATTGCAAATAAAATCTCATCCTTAGTTATTAGGGAAGAGCTTGCATTATGTCCATCGCAAATTCCGAGAATCATAGGAACACCAAAATTTATAGCTCTCCAATTGCCTTTAACTTTCTCTCAATTGTATTCTCTTTATCTTTTCTTTCATCAATTTTTAAAGTGCTAACAACTCTATCAACATCGTTCAAAACTGTTGAATGTGCCTCTTTAAAAGCTTTTAAAATCTCATCCAAATCTCCTTCCAATACGGTTCCCATAGCATTCGGTTCAACCTTTAACTCATATTTATTAAAAACTTCAATGGCTTTTTTAACATATCTTGAAACGCTCGCTCCTTTACCCATGGGGATTATGGAGACCTCAGCAACAACTTTCCTCATAATAACCACCTAAAAAACAAAATAACAAAATATATAATTTTTCAAAAAATAAAATAGAAAATCTTATTCTAACTCACTTAATACTTCTTTTAACTTCTCTTTAACTTTTTCTAATTTGTTAGCTAATTCTTCATTTTCTTTCTTGAGTTTTTCAATCTCTTCTTCTAATTTCTTAACATCTTCTAATTTTTCGAGCTCTTCTTTTCTAATAGCAGCTTCTAAGAATTTCTCTACTTCTTCAATATTTAATTCTCCTCTTTTTATCATCTCATAGGTTTCCATGACAAGTTTTCCAGCTTTGGTTTCTCCTTTTAAGTGCTTTCTAATTGTTTGCTCAGTTCTTCCTAACTCATCTGCAATTTCTCTTATTGTATAACCAGCTTTTTCCCTTGCTAAAGATCCTGCAGCTATAGCTAATGAATCAACCCATGTAACTTTCTCTGTAGGGTCTTTTATCAACTCTAAAATCTCTGGTCTGAATAAGGTCCCTAACACCAATATGTGCTCTAATTTGTCTACTTCTGTCTTTGATGTTGGAACTAATGGTATCATACCCCTCCCCCCTTAATTTTTATTATATTTTATCCTTATTTTTTATTATATGGTACCCAATATTTAAACTTTTTCATAAAAAATTATTTGACGGAAGTTTCATAGATGTAAATAACAAAATACTTAAAATTATAGATGTAAAATTAAAATAAATAGGGGTAGTTAGTCCCTACTCTTTGTTTTCCCTATGACTTTTCTTTTCATTTTTCCTTTTTTATCCTTTTTCTTATCTTTCTTTTTCTTAGGTTTTTCTTTTTTGTCTTTTTTCTTTTCTTTTTTCTTTTTTTCGGGTTTTGCTTTCTTCTTTTTCTTTGGAGGTTTTTGATACTTCCTTCTAATCTCCTCAACTCTCTTATTTAACTTTTCTAAAAGCTCATCTGCTATGTAATCTCCAGCATAATCTGCCCTCGCAGCTATGGCCAACTTACAAGCTAAAGCCCTTGCTATCTTACCCCTCTGCCAGTATGGAGAGCCTTGGATTAAAGGATGATTATAGATTATACCATGTTTTGGTGGCTCAGCTCCAGTTCTTAAATGTGCAAATAAAGCCTTCTCAGCCCCTAAAACTTGTATTGTTGAGGCTGGCATCTTGGATAATTTTTCCAACCCTCCAGCTAAGCCAATTAACTTAGCCCCTAAAGACACACCAGCAAGTTTTGTAATATTTGGAGCTTCTTCATTCATCAATTTTTCTAAATAGCCATATAGCTCTTTCCTCTTTTCATATAGGTGGTTTATTTCTTCAGCAAATTTAACAATAGCATTTAAATCATAATCTTCCAATTCTCCACCCATGGAATTTTTTGCTGCTTCAGCAATTTTTCCAGCTAATTTTGAAGGAAGTATCTTTTTTAACTGGCTTTTTGTAAAATTATCTCTCTTTTTTAAGTTTGTTACTAAGTTAGCATAGACTTCATGTTTATTAACCAAGTGATCTAACTCTGGGAAATAAAGGGAATACCACTCCCTTAACCTCTCAGATAGTAAGTTTAAGGTTTTATCTAAATCAGATATTGCTTCTGCAACTTGGATGATAATCTTATCCTTTTGTTGAGCGTAGCTCTTTATAACTTTCTTTGTTAGTTCAGTGCTCCAATAATGCATCTTTTTTCTAAAATCTTCGTAATCTTTGAAGTATCCCAGTTCTTTCCCAACCTCATATAGATTACTTCTTAAAAATTCTCCTATATTAAATGGCTCATTACTAAGAGTTTCTAATTTTACTTCGTCTCCCCATTTCTCTTTTAGTTCACTTGCTATCTTATTTGGCTGAGTTTTTAATTTAAACATTATATCTGGAATTTCTTCCTCTTTAAATAATTCTTTATACTCTATCTCACCAAAGCTATTAACTTCTTTATTATCTCTAACTCCAAAAGCTCCATAAGGTGTTAAAGTAACGTAAATCAAAATAATCCCTCCGAACTTTTTATAATATTGGAACTACTTTAACATAAACATAGATAAATAATTTTTTACTTTTGTAATTATTGGTTTAAATATTCAAATTACATTTATCTCGCTGAATAAATTTTATTTTTTAAATAATGATTTTTTATAACTTATTTTTCTATTTTAAGGATTTTTAAAGAATTTTAAAGGATAGCTTATTTTAAAGATTTTGAATTAAGGAATTTTAAAAAATTTTAACTAATTATTTTTAAGTTGGAATTTCTACAATAAAAAATTAGTATTTTAAAATTTGACAGCTTTAAAACTCTTTTTTTAGTTCTAAAAAGTAAAGTTTGTATGCGTAAGAAGGTATATAAATGAATAGGGTTGAGTACCCTTCGACTTATAAGGTAACGAAAAGCATAAATATTATGAGTGCTAAAAATATACTTGTCTCGAATTATTGCCCTGCTAAAATAAGACCGATTCGGTATGGAAACTTTTTTAGGAGCTCTATCATTTTCTCCTTTGTTAAAATCAGACCGGAACGGTATGGAAACAACTCTGTTAGAATTCCACCAAATAACTTATTAACTTCTTTTAGTTAAAATAAGGCCGTCTCGGTATGGAAACAAATGTTGCAACAAAATAAATTAAGTTAAAAAGTTAACATATTATTTTACACGCGGTATTTTTTCATCTGGGAATATTATGGCATTATTTTCACAGCACATTATGGAGCAGGCATTGCAATTAACTATACAGCTGTAAGGATATTTAACAACAACTTTTTCATTTTCTACATCATAAACTCCTCTTAGGCAAAAAGAAACACATTTTTTACAATTTTTGCATTTTTCATAATCAATTTTTGGATACCATGGAATATCTTTTCTTTTCTTACCATATTCTTCATAAAATATTTCCTTTATTGCATCGTAATATTTCCTATAGAGTTTTATATTCGGTTCTCTAACGATTTTTGTTACTTCTTCATAAGCTTCATATATATCATCATCTACATTTAAATCTTGCATAAGTTTTTTTATTTCTAAATTTAAGATAAGAAATTCTCTTATTTTCTTTAAAAGTTCAATTTTCTTTATCAAAATCCTCACCTCGAAAAGTTAAAGAAAATTTAAAATCCATTATGGTTATTTTGATATAACTTTTTTATATAAATTTTATCAAAGTAATAGTGCTCTATAACATAAAAATTGGGAGATAAAATGCCAAAGTTAATGCTCGCCCTCGATGTTTTAGATAGAGATGAAGCTTTAAAGATAGTTGAAGATGTTAAAGATTACGTTGATGCCATAAAAGTTGGATATCCTTTAGTTTTATCTGCAGGATTAAAGATAGTGGAAGAAATAAAAAAACTCTGTAATAAAGAAGTTATTTGTGATTTTAAAGTGGCTGATATTCCAGCAACAAATGAAAAAATAGCAAAGATAACTCTAAAATATGCTGATGGAATAATAGTTCATGGCTTTGTTGGAGAAGATTCAGTTAAGGCAGTTCAAGATGTTGCCAAAGAGCTAAACAAAAAAGTAATAATGGTTACTGAAATGAGCCATCCTGGAGCTGTTCAATTTATGCAACCAATAGCTGATAAATTAGCTGAAATGGCTAAAAAGCTTAAAGTTGATGCTATTGTAGCTCCATCAACAAGACCTGAGAGGCTTAAAGAGATTAAAGAAATTGCAAAACTACCTGTAATAACTCCAGGAGTTGGAGCTCAGGGAGGAAAAGTTGAGGATATTATAAATATTTTGGATGAAAATGATTATGTAATTGTTGGAAGGGCAATATACCTATCAGAAAATCCTAAGGAAGCTGCCAAAAAGTATAAAGAAATGTTAAATAAGGGATAAGATGAAAAAAAAGAAAGATATATTGATTGTGGGTTGTGGAAATTTATTGTTTGGAGATGATGGATTTGGATGTGAGGTTATAAGCAGATTGGAGAAGATGGAACTGCCAGATAACGTTGAAGTTATAGATGCAGGAGCAAGTGGAGCTTATTATTTGATGACATTGGTTGATGAAGATATAAAAAAGGTTATAGTTGTGGATGCCATTGATTTTGGTTTAGAGCCTGGAACAATAAAGAGAATAGATGTTGATGAACTTCCAAATATCAAAAAATATTCATTTGATGCCCACAATGTTCCATTGGCTCCATTTTTAAAGGATTTGCATGATAATGGAATAGAGGTTGTAGTTATCGGCTGTCAAGGAAAGGAATTTACAATGCCTGATATAAAGCCAGGGTTATCTGAAGAAGTTGCTAAAGCTGTAGATAAGGCAATAGGGATGATTTTAGAGGAGATAAAAAAGTAAGGGGTATTATATGCTAAAGGAAATTTTATTAGGAAATGCTGAAAAAGGAATAATAACTCAGATTTACGGTCCTCCAGGAGTTGGAAAAACAAATGTATGTATTATAAACTCCATAAATGCTGTTAATTTTGGAAAAGTAATTTACATGGATACTGAGGGAGGGCTTTCAATAGAGAGGATTAAGCAAATAGCCCCGGATAACTACCAAAAAATATTGGAAAATATGATAATATACAACGTTTTTGATTTTTATGAGCAAGATAAGATAATACAAAAGGAGATTCCATTAATCGCCAATAACGCAAGTTTAATAGTTGTTGATAACATAACATCTTTGTATAGGTTGGAGTTGAGTGATGAGGCAAGTAAAAACATCATGCTCAATAAAATGCTCGGCAACCAAGTAAAGACCTTATTAAAGTTGGCTAAAACCTACAATTTAGCTGTTTTAATAACTAATCAGGTTAGGGAAACAGTTAATGGATTTGAGGCCTCTGGAGGGAGATTGTTGGAATATTGGAGTAAATGTATAGTAAGATTAGAAAAGCTTAATGGAGATAGGTTGGCTATATTGGAAAAACATTTACATGCTGGAGAGGAGAGGGTTAAGTTTAGAATAGTTGAAAGGGGGATTGAAATTATCGACTAAATTTTATATGGGCATCTTTCCCAATCTAAGTTACACCTCCGAGCGTAGCGAGGAGGTGTTATAAAGTTTCGTTGGGAGAGGGATTGAGATTATTGATTGACTTTATTTACTAAATTTTTCCAAATGTGTCCCCTCTAAGCCCTCTCCTCAATGTTTCTAAGCTTATAACCTCATCAAAGGCAATATTTGCCAAATTAACGGAACTTCCAAATTTTAATATAAAAGCTACCTGCTGATTTTTTTGAGGAGCTTCAAAAATAATTTTATTTATATCAACATTTTTAGCTAATACATTTAACTCATCTTCTTTTACCTTTCCATCTTTATCAAACAACCCTATACCTTTACCGCTCTCCCTACCTTCAATAATAACATAATCTGCTCCAGCATCTAAGTCAAAGTTTATTAATTTAACTCTATCTTCTATAGTTAATTCTTTGTCCTTTTCTGGCAATTTTTTACCAACTTCAGTTAATACAACAAATCCATTATCTTTAGCTTTCCCTATAGCATTTTTTCTTTTCTCTAAGCTTATATCTGAAGAACCGTCGGAGATTTCAACAGCTTCAAATCCAAGTTTTCCACATTCATCTAAAAATTCATCAAATTTGCCTTTAACATACGCATACTCAAATAACGTCCCTCCTGGATAAACCTTAATATCCCAATCTTTGTAATAGTTGATTTTTTCTTTGATAACATCCCTATTTATAACTGCAGATGTTCCCCATCCGAACTTTACAAAATCTATATAGTCTCCACAAACTTTTAGATAATCTTCAACATATTTTGGAGGTAATCCTTTATCCAATACAACAGTCAGCCCTCTTTCGAAATCTTTGTATAAAAATTCAAATGCTCTCATGATATCACCAAATTCTTTTAAGAAATTTTATATAATGTTTTTTCTTATAATGTAAATATTTTGTAAAATTATAAAAAGTTGATACTAAATAAAGGAATTAAGTATATATTTTTTGTGATATATTTCCAAATAGTAAAAAAGAGGGACAGCATGAAGGGTAGCTTAGCAATCTATAACGCCTTAAAAGAATCAAATATTGATTTTATTTGTTCGGTTCCATGTGCAAATTTAAAAAATCTAATAAAATTAATTGAAAATGATAAAGATATAACTTACATACCTGCAACAAGGGAAGAGGAGGCATTTGGAATATGTGCTGGAGCATATTTGGCAGGAAAGAAAACAGCAATATTAATGCAGAATTCAGGTATTGGGAATTCAATAAATGCCATCGCCTCATTATACAAGACATTCCAAATTCCAACTTTGTTAATAATTAGCCATAGGGGAGATTTGAAAGAGCAGATACCTGCCCAAATACCAATGGGAAGATGGATTGAAAAATTGTTGGATGTTTGTGAAATCCCCACCTATAAACCAAAAACACCAGAAGAGGCATGTAAATTAATAAAATATGCCTCTTCCTATATGTTTAAGATATCATACCCTGTGGCTTTGTTATTTGATGCATTGTATTGGGAGTATGATTTAGAAGAATAAGATGAGATGATAATCATGTATCCAAAGAGGATAGAAGTAATTAAAAAAATTGTTGAAAATGTTGGAGATAAGGAGATAATAGTTAGCAATATAGGATTTCCTTCAAAGGAGTTGTATTTTGTAAAAGATAGGGAGAGGAATTTTTATATGCTTGGTTCAATGGGCTTAGCTTCATCAATTGGATTGGGATTGGCTTTAAATTGTGAAGATAAGGTTATAGCCATAGATGGCGATGGCTCCATATTGATGAATCTCGGCTCTTTATCAACAATAGGTTATTTAAATCCAAAAAATTATATATTGGTTATAATAGATAACTCTGCTTATGGTTCTACTGGCAATCAAAAGACCCACACAAAGAGAAATACAAACTTGGAAGAGGTAGCTAAGGGTTGTGGCTTAGATGCTGTAACTACAAAAAGTTTGGAAGAATTTGAAAAAGAATTTAAAAAGGCATTAAATGAAAATAAATGCAAAGTTATTATAGCCAAAACAATCCCATACAATGAAAAATGCCCTAATATTGAAATCCCCCCAGTTGTTTTGAAGTATCGATTTATGGAAGCGATAAAAAGGAGTTAAATATTTAAAGTGAGATTATGATTCCAGAAGAGATTTACAAAATTTTAAGAAGGCAGAGGTATCAAATAGATAACCACACAGCAGTTAAACTGTGCGGATGGGTTAGAAAAAAGATGTTAGAAGATAAAAGTTGTTATAAATCAAAATTTTACGGCATTGAAACACATAGATGTATTCAATGCACTCCATCAGTTATCTGGTGTCAGCAAAACTGCATATTCTGCTGGAGGGTGTTGCCAAGAGATATTGGCATAGATGTAAGTAAAATTAAAGAACCAAAATGGGATGAGCCAGAGGTCGTTTATGAGAAAATTTTAGCCATGCATAAAAAGATTATTATGGGATATAAAGGGGTTTTGGACAGAGTTGGAGAGAAGAAATTTAAAGAGGCATTAGAACCAAAGCACGTGGCTATATCTTTATCAGGAGAGCCTACCCTTTATCCATACTTAGATGAATTAATAAAAATATTCCACAAAAATGGATTTACCACTTTTGTTGTCTCAAATGGAATATTAACAGATGTTATTGAAAAGATAGAGCCAACTCAGCTTTATATCTCCTTAGATGCCTATGATTTAGAAAGTTATAGAAAGATATGTGGGGGAAAGAAAGAATATTGGGAGAGCATTTTAAACACTTTAGACATTTTGAAGGAGAAAAAAAGAACATGTATAAGAACTACATTGATTAGGGGATTAAACGATGATATCTTAAAGTTTGTAGAGCTTTATGAAAGGGCAGAAGCTAATTTTATAGAATTGAAATCCTATATGCATGTGGGCTATTCACAGAAGAGGTTAAAGAAGGAGGATATGCTACAGCATGATGAGATATTAAAGTTAGCTAAGATTTTGGAAGAAAATAGCTCATACAATTTGATTGATGATAGTGAAGATAGTAGAGTGGCTTTATTGCAGAATGAAAATAGAAAAATAAATCCAAAAATTTTTGAATAAAATGTTTAGGGTGAATACATGAGATTTGACTTCCACACACATACAGTTTTTAGTGATGGGGAGCTAATCCCATCTGAGTTAGTTAGAAGGGCTAAGGTTTTAAGACATAAAGCTATAGCAATAACTGACCATGCTGATTTTAGCAACTATAAAGAGCTTATAGAAAAAACCACTATTGCAAAGGAGGAATTAAAAAAATATTGGGATGATATTGTTGTTATTGTTGGTGTTGAGCTAACACACGTTCCACCAAAGTCAATTCCAAAGCTTGCCAAGAAATGCAAAGATTTAGGAGCTGAGATTGTTGTAGTTCATGGTGAAACAGTCGTTGAACCGGTAGAGGAAAAAACTAATTATTATGCCTCAATATCTGAAGATGTTGATATCTTAGCCCATCCTGGATTTTTAGATAAGGAGACAGCTGAAAATTTAAAAGAAAATGATATATTTGTTGAGATTACTTCAAGAAGAGGGCATAATATAACCAACGGCTATGTTGTCAATATTGCAAGAGAGTTTGAATTAAAAACTTTAATTAACACCGATACCCATGCTCCAGAGGATTTAATTGATGCTGAATTTGCAAAAAAAGTTGGTTTGGGAGCTGGATTAACAAATAAAGAGTTGGAAAAAACATTGTTAGATTATCCAAAAGCGTTGTTAAAAAGGATATAACGATTACTTTAAGGTAACGGAATGCACATTTAAATAACGACTAAACTTTCTAACTATAGAATTCTCTAGGTCATTAATAATTGGACAATACTCGTTAAGTTTTTTATTAAATGAAGTAATAAATAAATTATATTCTTTAGAATACTCATTATTAGTATGAGTTAGAATTAACCCAAAAATATTAAAAATACATTTGTATAGCTCATTAATATTTTCATTAATACTCATATTTCCTTTAAAGTTTTTATCGTTAAAAGTTTTAATCGCGTAGAGCAAATAATTAATAAATATATCAAAATCAACAATATATCTTCCATTATCTTTTTTAAATGTATTAGCAAGACCATCAAAAAATATTTTTACTTCGCTATTATCAAATACTATATGAAAGTCTTCTTTATGATTTAAGTACAATTTTAATATACTAAATAAAGAATCTATCATGTTATTTACATTGTTACTAATTTCATATGCCAACATTTCTGCTTCCTTTTCAGGTTCTTTTAGATTATTTATATTTTCAAGGATAACATTTAATTTTTGAATGCATTTTATAGAGTTTTCCATAGAACTTTCTAAACTAAGGATTTCCTCTTCTAACAACATTTTAATTGAATTTTTTAATTTTTTTCGATTACTTTGTTTGATAATTTCATCTAACAATTTTTTAATTATTGTTAAGATTTCTGGCAAGTATTGTACTAATTCGATCATAGTTATCACTAACTTTGTTCAATTTTTATATTTAATAATATTTTAAAACGAAAAACGAAAATATATATTTATCGAAATTTTTTTGAAGTTAGGAATATATATTTTCTTTGACTCATAATATTTGCAAGTTGTAACCTTAAAAGTAGGATTTGGTGAAATAATGAAAATATCTGATATAGTGGTTGATTTGTTTAAAGAGGCAGTTATATATTTACCAAAAGATGTAAAAGATGCGTTAAAAGAAGCTTGTATTAAAGAAAGTAATGAAATATCAAAAAATACTTTAAAAGCTATTATAAAAAACAATGAGATTGCTGAAGAAAAACAAGTCCCCCTCTGCCAAGATACTGGGGTTCCAATAATATTTTTAAAAATTGGAAAAAACATAAACTCCTCTGAAATAATAAAAATCATTGAAGAAATAAAAGAAGGAGTAAAGAGAGCTACAGAAGAGGTTCCTTTAAGGCCTAATGTAGTTCATCCCTTAACAAGGGAGAACTTTAAAACAAATGTTGGATTGCACTCCCCATTTATAAATATAGAGTTTGATGAAAACCTAGATAGGGAGATTGAGATAACTGCATTTCCAAAAGGTGCTGGTAGCGAAAATATGAGTGCTTTAAAGATGTTAAAGCCTTCTGATGGAATAGAAGGAATAAAAAAATTTATACTCCAAGTAATAGCAGATGCTGAAGGTAAGCCATGCCCGCCAATAGTGGTTGGAGTTGGCATTGGTGGAACTGCAGATGTTGCATTAAAACTGGCTAAAAAAGCATTGTTAAGAAAGATTGGAGAGAGAAATAAGGATAAAGAAGTAGCTGAACTTGAAAAAGAGATTTTAAAAGAAATAAATAGCTTAGGGATTGGAGCTATGGGGTTAGGTGGAGATGTAACAGCTTTAGATGTATTTATAGAAATTGCTGGATGTCATACAGCATCTCTGCCTGTTGGAATCTGCATTCAATGCTGGGCTGATAGAAAGGCAAGTAAAAAGATAAAAATAGATGACATTGAGCTATAAAATTATTTTTTAATGTCAACTACTAAAAATCCAGAAATTGCCAGGTTTTCTGGTTTGTATACAATAAAATACTGCCCTGGAGCTTCATTTTCAGGTATTTTAAACGATCCAATATATTTATTTTTCCCAACTTTCTCTAATTCTATTTTGTATTTTTTATTCGTTGGAGAGAGTACATATAAAGTATCATCAACATCTCCTTCAGAGAATATTTCCATTTTTACAACATCTCCAAATGAATAAATTATATCAAACATGTAAACTTTTGGAGGTTCTAATGCCTTTACATGCTTTTCTTTTTCATATTTCTTTTTGAGTTTTAATTTATTGAAGATAGGTGTAATTTTTAAGTGTGTAGGTTTATAGATTAATGAGATTACTACCAATCCAATAAATATACTACATATTAAAATTACCAAAATATATATTAAATCTTTTAGGGAGATAATTCCAGTAACTTTGTGTGATAACTCTGACTCATTTTTAGATGTTCTGGTTCCTTCTCCTACACATGTTCCAATATCCGGAGGTAAACTGACATTATGCGTGCTTTTTTCTTTAGATTTATTTATCTTATCATCTTTCTCCATATAATCTTTATTTTTTTCTAATTTCCCAAAATAAAATGTCTTTTCGAATTTCTTTATTGGTGAGACACTATTTGATAATTCTATGGTTACTGATACGTTTTTTCTATCTTTTCCAACGTAAAATGGAACAACAACATCCTTATATGGATAAATGGTTATTTCCTTAGAATATTTATCCACTGTAGCCACAACCTTCAATGGAACTTGATAATTGTGAGATAACGTTAAGTTTGCCCAAGCGTTTGAAGGATTATAATTTAATTCAAATGTTATTGGATAGGTAACCATAATTGGCCTATAATATAAAGGAATTATAGCTTCTCCAGTTTTGGCGTATATTATCAAATAACCTTCCAGTGAATCATTCAATAAAATCTCAAGATTAATTTTTCTGTGATTTCCATAAATATTGATTCTTTTTTTCTCACTACAATTTATCAATCTTCTATTTTCATCCATTGCAGAAGCCCATATCTCTATATCTTTTAAATTAGGAACATAACTTTTTAAAGATAAGGTAACATTAACGGGATATCCTACAATAGGCTCATTCATTGTTAATCCTTCTGTTCTGTTCCTTATCTTTATAAGGACAGTGTAGTTATTTAAATAAAGGTCTTCGCATGAGATTATGGGCTTTGCTTCAACAATTCTTGTAGCAACGCATTCTCTAACGCCCATATCTGTATCAACATGAATATATATTGGTCCATTATACTCCTTTAAAAATAGGGCTTTAATATTTACTGGAATTTCCTCCATTGTTCCAATTTTTAGATATTTTTCTTCAAAAAACGCTGAATCATTAATCTCATCTGGAACAGTTACATATACTCTTGCATAAACCGTTCTTCCTACAACTTTTTTAAGGGTAAAGGATAGATTTTGATAATATCCAACAAAAACCTCATCATTTAAAGTATTTTGAACATAAACAGGTGGTGTAGGAATTAAAGATACCTCAACTATTTCATTCTTTTTAGTGATGTAGTATTTTTCATAAGGTGGCGTAATAGCTGTAATAGTAAATCTTAGTTTAATTTTTCCATCATGGGATAAATCTTTTGCATTAATCTTTAGTCCATCAAATTTTACTATAGTATAATTTTTATATTTCTTTGGGGCGAGTTTAACTTCTTTTGAATAGGTTTTATTGTAAATATCAACTATTGAGACGTTTACCTTTATATATTCATCCAGATTGTTTGTTATATTAACATATGAATCATAAAATATGGTTTCATCAATGAAGTGGTAATTTTCAGGATAATCCTTTACTTCCAATCCGTTGATTTTTACAGGCTTTTTAAAAGATTTTTTATATACATTTCTTATAGTTCCAGTATTATAAGCTACAAATACTACAAAATCCTCATCATAAGGATTCAATGCTGAAGTGTTGAGCTTAACTGGAATAGAATATCCTCCATTGAAACCTTTTGCTAAAAAATACTTATTTATAGTTTTGTTATCTAGAATAATGTAATTATCATCTTTTTTCTCACATAAAAATACATTTAACGTTCCATAAACATCGTAATCAACAGTGTTATTTATCTCAATATCAAACCAGTTGGAATATGTATAATTGCCATATTCGCATTCGCAGGTAATATTATAAATGTATAATGGACATTCTACAAGTATTTTATCATATGTCTCTTCATCCCTATGCCCTTCGTCATCAACGGCATTTACTGTTATTTTATAATTTCCAGCATAATTAAAATTTACCTTCATTGGAATTATTTTTGTAGATTTTGGAGATATATAGATTGAAGGGTTCCAGGATTTCACTACTAAAGTGTTTGGTGGATTGGATTTTATTATTTTACCATCTTCAGTTGCATAATATTCCCCATCTAACGAGGCTGTTAATGAGACATTTACGTAATGAGGAATAACATCGTTATTTTTCACAATTACATAAATGAAGTCATAAAATGGAAAGGGATAAACAGAGTTTTTATCAAAATATAACCCTTCTATGTTAATATTTTTCTTGACTTCTTCTTCATAAATTGGGATTCTATTATCATATGCATAACTAATATCTATCTTTTTGAAAAAAGAATATGTTGCATTATTACTTTTAATTATCACATATACAGTATGCTCCCCTTTTTCATTAAATACCATTCTTTTTCTAACAAATAATAAAGAATTTTTTGGGATTGTGTAATTAAAAATCTCAACTTTTGTATCTATTTTGTTATCCATGTATCCAATTATTGAGATATTAGCGTTAATATCGCTGTTTGGATTGTTTAGCGTTATAACGAGATTTTGAGAATTCTCGTAATACTCAATATCTTTTATTTCTAAACCACCTACTGTTGACGTTGCTAAACCTGCTACAAATATAAGTAGTATGATATATTTGAATTCCATAATTCTAGCACCTTAACTATTTATAATTCACAACTTTTATAATACAAAGTATAAATATTATTAATAACTTTGCAATTAATATTATAGAAATATTAATAGTATAGGTTATCTTCATAATTCATAAATTTTGCAGAAATATTTTTATGTATAAAGTTAATCTTAAATATTATAAAATTTGCTTTAGTATAATAAACTTCAAAGTATATAATAAACTTAACGGTGAACACAATGAATAACTCCGGCATATCATTAATAATTACCATGTTACTGTTAATTGGAGCTGCGGTTGTTGTTGGAACTATGTATTACACTTGGAGTAACGATATATTTGCAGATACTACAGAAAAAATGACTCCAACAATAAAATCATCCATAGGTAACGTTATAAAACCCATTGAAATTTCATCAATTGAGACATACTATTTTACAAATCTCGATTTAAATAACGATTTAAAAATAACAAATACCCCTGAAGAAAGATTTATACAAACGGTAATTCTTGAATTCATAAATAATATTGATGAGGATTTGAGTGTAGATACGAGAATATACTGCTTAACTCCAAACGTTTCTTGGGCATCCGTGAATATAGATGAAAATAACAACAACCAATTATTAGATAGAAATGGAAATCCTTACAATCATAATGGAGTTTATATCTATTTTAACGAGACATATTACAATTCTTCGATGAAATTTTACGATAAAGATGGGAGATTATATTATGCTTCAACAAATACATCAAATCTAACCAATTTAGTTGTCTTAAATTCCCCTACAAAGAGTTTTTTATTAAAAGGAAATTCTAAGAAAGCTGTTAGTTACCACATCCTAATAAATAACACAAAGATTCCAAATACTCCAATATTTAAAATTGTTGCTTCTACAAAATATGGAAATGTAGAGAAAAAAATAACGTTTGAAATAAACTAAACACTAAAAGGTGATAAATACATGAAAAAAACATATTATGTGTTAAGTATGTTAATCTTACTCATAATTAACTCTACTTTTGCAGAATTTAATACTTCAGGTATAGATTATGATAATATGAAATATAACGAGATTTTATACATAACTATAAAAAACGACACTGCGTATGTTAAAGATATAATAAACGGAACAAATACTCCTCATTATGTAAAATCTGCAGGAATTGTTCTTTATGAAGATATCTACGGTTGTAATTACTCATATCTACTTTATACAAATTCTTCAAGTTCTATTGTATTTTACTACAACTTTAGTGTTGATAAACTCAATAACACAATAAATATAACGATTCCACAACTTGAAGATTATGTAGGTTCCCTTGGGAGAATTAGGATGAGAATTCCCCCAAATGATATAAAAATTGCAATATTTGCAGAAAATAAATTGGCTGAAACTAACGGAAAATACATTTTAGAGTATAACAAAACAAGCAAAAAAGTTGTAAGTTTAATTTATTTAGATGACATTTCATCAATTTGTAACATTTACCATCCAAAATTCTTTAACAGTTCAGAATTTTATGGATACATGGTTAAAAATACCACATCCATTGGTGAAAATAATACTTCTTACATAATTAAAAACTCAAAAGGTACATTCACGTTTGATAAAAAATACAACGTTTTTGTTTCAAATAATACCGCATACTTGAAAGAACCATATTTCTATGTAAAGCTATACGATTCAACTCCAGATGATGTAATAGTTTTGGAAGAAAGAAGGAACTCACCAAGTTTGTTGGGAGTTATTGGGATTATTTTAGGTTTTGGGCTTATAGTATTGGCAATCTACCTTGATAGAAGGGGAAGAACATGAACGTTTACACATCTACAATTTTTGTTGTAATGACAGTTTTTGTATTTTCTACTCTGGCTTATGAATGGGGAAATAACATAATAGATAACAGTTTAGCCCAAATTTCAAAAGAAAATGAGAAAAATGATATGAAGATCATAAAAAACCTTATAAACGATGTAATTTGTAGTGGAAAAAACTCTGAAAGAACATTTAACAATGAAATTAAAATTAATCCAAAAAAACAAACCGTTAGTATTTCCAACGGGACTAATTGTTTATTATTAAATATTACAACTATTGATGGAATCAGCTATGACGTTTATCTGGAAAGAGGAACATTATACGTATTTATTTACAATATTTCAGCCCCATATCAAGATGTCTCTTACATAAAATACTTAGACTCATCAATTTGCGAATTTGGAGGAAATTTAACGATAAATTATTCCAATAACGTGAGATACTACTACACCAATCACTCAAAAATCTATATTTACAACCTAATAATGGGATAGCATGCATATTATCGTAAAATCTACCCTTCTAATGTTAATCTCTGTCTCAATTATATTGTTTACATCAACGATTTATGATGAGTTAATTGAGGTTGGGAAATATAGATACATAGACAAGATAGACAAAGAAATTACCTCAGAAATTATGAATGCTATAATTCTGGCAAATGAAGGTAATATAACCATTTATAAAACGATAGAATTGGATTGTGACGTTGAATTTATCAACAATTCGTTTGTTATAATGTTCCAAGATAAAAGCTATGTTCACAAATTCCATAACGTCCATTTTTTACATAATAAGCTTTCGGAGATATCCAAAATCTCATGTAAGAAGATTGACGACACTTACATAGTTGAAGTAAAGTGATAGCTATGGGAATCACTGAAAATCTAAAAAAGATTTTTAAATTTAAAAATAAATCAGAAAAAAAAGATGAAAAAAATCTTGGAATAGAGGAGAGTTTGAAAGAAGTTTATGAAGAAATTAAAAACCTCGAAATATATGAAAAAATGACAATTGATATGGCAGATGTCATAATTGGTTACGATAGAGTAGAAAAAATGGGAAAGTACATAGTTGTTGAGCCAATTTTAACGAAAGAAGAAGTAGAATTATTTTTAAAATTAATGAAAATTGTGCAAATGTTGTTAGATGTCCCTGTGGAAGAAATAGAAAGAGAAAAATTGCAAGAATATTTAAAAGAAAGGATTTTTGAAATTTTTGATGATTTAAAGTTAACAATAGATGAGATGACAAAGCATAAATTAATTTACTATTTGGTTAAACACCTCATTGGTTATGGAAAGATAGATGTGCTTATGAAAGATGAGAATTTAGAGGATATTAGCTGTACTGGAGTTGGAAAACCGGTTTATGTATTCCATAGAAAATACGAACATCTAAAAACAAACATAAAATTTGAAAGTGAAGAAGAATTAGACTCATTTTGTATATCTTTAGCTCAAAGATGCGGAAAATCTTTAACTTTAGCCAATCCAATAGTTGATGGCTCTTTACCAGATGGTAGTAGGTTAAATGTAACCCTTGGAAATGATATCTCCAAATATGGTTCTACATTTACAATAAGGAAATTTACACACTCCCCAATCTTGCCAACCGATTTAATAAGGTACGGCAGTATTTCTCCTGAAATGCTTGCATATCTTTGGTTATTGATTGAATATAAAAACTCCATTATGGTTGCTGGAGAAGTAGCTACTGGAAAAACTACTCTTCTAAATGCATTCTCCCTCTTTATTCCACCAAAAATGAAAATTGTATCTATAGAAGATACTCCCGAAATCAGATTGTTTCATGAAAACTGGATTGCTGGAACTACGAGAAGCGGTTTTGGTGGAGAGGAATATGAAGTAACAATGATGGATTTATTAAAGGCAGCTTTAAGGCAGAGGCCAGATTACTTAATCGTTGGGGAGGTTAGAGGGGAAGAGGCTAAGATATTGTTTCAGGCAATTACTACAGGACATTTAGCATTGGCAACAATACACGCCAAATCTCCTAAAGCGGTTATAAGAAGATTGAATGCTGAGCCAATGAATATTCCAAAAATTATGCTCGAGCAATTAAATGCAATATGTATGCAGGTTAGAATAATATATAGAGGAAAGTTCGTTAGGAGAACTAAAAGCATAACCGAAGTTGTTGAATATGATCCAAAAACTGACGATGTTATTTTACATGACGTTTTTTGGTGGAATCCTGAGGATGACACTTTTGAATTTTCTGGAAAGAGTTATTTATTAAAAAGGATATCAGAATTTGCAGGTATTTCAGAAAAAGATGTTATTGACGAGCTTCATAAAAGAGCTGAATTTTTAGAAAATTTGAGTGAAGAAAAGCTTAGATTTGAAGATTTTGTTAAGAGAATATGTGGATATAGAGAAGAAAATGTAATGGGTGGTTAAATTGGACTTTTTTAAAAATTTAAAAAATAAGTATTATAGGTTGGCAATAAAGCTTTTTAAAATGGAGGATGAAAAATTTGATGAAATTTTACTAAAATCTGGGATAAGCGCAATATCCTCAACGTACCTACCAGTTATATTCTTAACAGCAATTATTGTAGGTTTTATGATATTTGTTATGCTCTTTATATTTTTTAATGTATTTTATGCAATTTTTGGATTTTTGGTATCAGTTTTTACCATTATTTTATTGGGAATCTCATATCCCTACATTGTAATGGAAGAAAAAGCTAAAAGCATTGATGAAAATTTACCTTATGCGTTTGCCTTTATATCTGCCCTATCAGCGGCAAATATTCCAGTGGTTGAGATATTCAACTCTTTATCAAAGGAGGGTATTTACGGAGGGATGAGTAAAGAAGCAAAAGAAATTATTAAAGACACTAAAATATTCAATTATGATATTATAACTAGTTTTCTAAGAAGAGCAAGAATAACACCAAGTAAGAAATTATCGGCAGTATATTATAACATAGTAGCATCTTTAATCGTTGGAGCTGAAATGAAAAACATTTTTCATGAAATACATGAGAGGTTAATGGAAGATAGAAAATTAGAATTATTGGGAGCTATTGAAAAAGTTGAGATACTTTCTGAATTCTACGTAATAGCCTGTGGAATGATCCCTCTTTTTGTTGTAATGACAGTTCCTGTAGCATCTTCAATTAGTGCAGTGTTGCAAAGTGTATCGTTCTTAGGAGATCCAATGTTGCTTCCACTAACGTTTTATTTATGGGTTCCAATCGCATCAATAATATTTATGGGATTAGTTTATGGAATATTACCAAAAGATTTTAAATTAAATGTCTCCCTATTGGATGTTTTAAAAGAGTTTGATGAGCCAAAGATAGAAGGAATAAAAATGAAATTTAAATGGAAACCTGTACATTTTATCACCATATTCTTTTGGATACTTTCTGTAATCTCTTTTATGTTCTTTTTCACTAAAAAATCAATCTTCATGTTTTATGGGGAAGATTTTTTAATGTTTGGAATTTTAGCTGCTATACTTCCATTTATCTTAACGAGTTATTGGCAATTTATCATTGAAAATCAAAAAGAAAAATATTATCCAATATTTTTGAATGATTTAACCATGGCTGTGAGAAGCGGTATGGACATAATTAGAGCGATGCAAGTTTGTGCAAGAACAAATTATGGTCCTTTAACAAAAATTGTTAAAAAAATGGCTGTTCAGATGTCGTGGGGAAGGCCTATAAATGAAGTATTTGCAGATTTAGAAAAAACAGAAAAATCCTTAATTGCTAAAAGAATTGCATCAATATTAAAAGAATGTGCAGTCTCTGGTGGGGATATTAAAGACATTTTAACTTCAGTAACAGTCCACGCTTATAGATTGAGTGAGATGAAGAAGGAGATAAGTTCCAGGCAGTTTATATATGTTGTCGTTATCTACCTTACATTTTTTCTGTATATTGGGACTTCCTACATAATGGTTCATTCCCTTCTACCAACATTATTGAAAAATGTTCAGGGATTGAGTGTTGATTTTTATAGGAATTATTTATTTCAGGGGATTTTAATATACTCAATATTTTCTGGGGCTTCTTTAGGAATATTAACTGAAAGATCAATTATTGCTGGAATAAAACATGTTTTGTTTATGTTAATTGTTGGATATTTGATATTTAAACTCTATATTGGGGGATAAAGATGGAATTAGATTATTTACTTGCAACAGCTATATTTTTGATAGTTTCTGCTTATATTATCACTGAAACTGTCAATTTACATAGTGTTTATGACATTGAAAATGCAAGAAAAGAATTTTTGATGTATTATAATAACTTAAAATATAATTTTTCAAGCTCAAAAGGTGATTTAATATTTAATTTTAGAGTAAATGATATAAACTACGTTATTGAAGGGTTTGTATTTAAAAACACTTCTGAAGGTAGAGAATTGGTAAAATATCTCAGCAATATTAACGGCTCATACATTATTGCATATTCCAAATCTAAAGATACCTTTATCGTAACAAAAAATGAGGAATTTCTAAAGATAATAGGATATTATAACATCTCTGCAAAATATAAAAAAGATGAATATGAGGATGTTGAGATAATCTATCCAAAAGGCTATAATATAACCTATAGAGAGTTTCCAAGGATTAATTGCCACAAGTTGTTTGAAACTCCATTTTGTGCTGTTGATAATCACGATGCTATATCGTTAAAATACTATGGAGTTTTAGAAGTGGGAAGATGAACAATAAAGGGTTTGTTAGAATTTTTGAGGCAGTAATTGCAAGCATTATAATGATATTAGTTTTTTCCTATTTGGTTGTGTCTCAAGATTTCAATTATAATGTAGGATTAGAATTTATTGGTTATAATTCCCTATATTCTGCAAATATTGAAGAGAGTGATTTTGAAAATATCGGCTCCCTTTATGAGAAGATAAAACTGCCGAGTAACGTAGGTTACGGATTTGAGATTTACAAAAATGGGAATTTAAGTTATTGTGATGCAAAAAAGGGAGTAATTGTTGAAAGGAACTTTATATTTGAAAATAATTCCTCAGTAAATTTTTATAAGCTAAGGTTGAAATTATGGTGGAGATGAATAAAAAAGGGCAGTTTTTTATCATTGGTGGGGTTATCTTAGCTATTGGATTGATATTGTTTTTCTTACTTAGTTTTAATGTAGATAGCTTCGATAATAGTTATTTATTGGTATTTAAAATGAAAGATGCCAAAAACAGTATAGAAAAATGTTTAATAAACTCTCTAATCTCAAATTCAAATTTAACAAAAAATTTAATTTATCTAAAAAATAATTATAAGGAGGAGGGCATTGAAATTGATTATAAAAAAATTAAACTATCCACTATAAAATATAAGGCAAAGAACTTAACATTCAATTTTTCTTTAAAAAATAATATCCTCTACTATAACATATCAAATCATGGATTTGGTGGAGCATTTAATGGGACTCTAAAACTCGATGGCAATAGTGTTCCATTGTATGTTGAGGAAAACATTTCAGTTAATGGAAGTATTGACATTAATAAAAATTATGCTAAGGTATCTGTTTATGATGAGTTTGAGAATTTGCTAATTAACAAAACAATATACAACAATTCTGTATATGCAAAAACATTGTATCATTATATATTGAATACATCTAAAGAAGGAAATTTTGCTGTATTTATTTTAGCAAAAGATAATTTTAATTGCTCAAGTGGAAATGTCTCTTTTATAAATACAAGCGGATACTCCAATAACAATGAAACCTATATAAATATCTCGATAAATGGAAGCTTCTTTGGGTATTTACATGTTATAAGTTTTGATAAAAATTACACCTGCATAGTTAATGAAAGCAAAAATTATATTTTTAAAACTACACCCCCTGTTTGTGTTAAGCTTTTAAATAACTATTCAGACGTTATTTTTAGCTATAACTTAAATGAAAGCATAACAAACTTTACAGATACTTCCTATCTTATTATAAATGAATCCTGTAAAAATAACTATTCCAACGTAATTTATGGTGATGCACCAATGCTTTATGTCGCCTTACATTATGACAACAGCCATATCATAACGATTTATAGTCCACAGAAAGGAATTTCTTCAAAAGGCTTTGTTTTGGCAGATATATTTATTATAAAACCTAATTTGTTTTACTCATCATTGAATAATTCATTTGAGTATCAAAGCTGGAATATTAACTAATTGGTGGAATAATGGATTTAAGTTATTTATATGGGTTAATATGCTCAATATATGGGGCTGTGGAGGATTGGAAAAAGAGAGAGGTTTCTGACTTTTTATGGATATCCATGCTTTGGATAGGAGTTATTCTTCATAGCTTGCATATTAAGAATTTAATGTTGTTTTTTATTGAAATTGTTGCCATTTTATTTATTACAATGGCAGTTAAGTATGAAAAATTTAGTAAGTTATTTTACATTGGAGGGTTTCTGTTTTTATTGACATTTGTTGTTTTTAAATCATATTTTGCGTTATCTTTTTTAGTGTTTTATTTAGTTGGGATTTTGTTATATTATAGCAATCTTATGGGTGGGGGAGATTGTAAATTTTTGATGGGACTGAGCTATTTAAAAGGAATGGTTTTTACATTTATCATATTTTTAAATGCAATATTGTTCGTTATCCCTTATTGCATAATTATATTCTTAATAAACTTAAAAAACAAAAATTATAGAGGATTGAGGTTAAAAAATCTTATACTTTTATTTATAGCTTTAAAAAAAGATGCTAAAGATGTTAAAAAGTTTGAAACAGTTATGGGGAATGATAAAAAAATATCTTTAATTCCAAAAATAAATGAAGAAAATGAAAAAATAGTATATGAAGGGAAGGTTTGGGTTACTCCTCAGCTTCCATTTTTAGTTTTTATATGTTTTTCTTATGTTTTGTATATGTTTTATCCGTTCCCAGTAATTTTAAAGATAATAGAGTTAGTTGTTAAATCTCATTTTTAAATTTTCTAATTTCTGCTACTGATATTATTTTTGAAATATTGAAAATTGTAAAAAAGAGAAAAACTAAAAAATTTATCTATCGTGGAGTGTTATCTTAACATTTACTTGTTTATAAACTCCTTCGTCAGAAACCACTTTTATAGGAATTTCAACAGTTCTCTTTAAAGATTCCCCAATATTAAAGCCCATTGAAGCTCCAAAGAGGAAGTATATTTCTTTTTGAACTTTCTGTCCTGGTTGTAATGTTCCTACTTTGTATTCATTTGTGTAGAAGTATGCATCTGTCGGGTTATCATATTTATTGAATGCCCAGCCTGTATTCCAACCTATGAATTTCTTAGCACTTGTATCATATGCACATGCGTAGTAGAAGTTGTTAAATCCTCCTGCATATAACCTCATAGATTGTCTGTATGTTGAGCTTCCCCACGTACTTACATCAGTTACTGATAAATCTTTGCTATCATTAACTGCTGCAACTCCTGTAACTGATGGCAAAGCAAATATATATTTTATACTGCTGTAGTTGTTACCATCATCACCAACCCAAGTAGCTCCAGGATATATTCCAGTTCTATTTATAATCCCTGTAAATTCATTTCCATCTTTATCACATAAGACATAAGCTTCGTAGCTGTTTCCTGCAGCATCTGTTATTGTAGTTTTCTTTAATTGTAATGCTGCAATTTCTTCAGCACCCTCAGTTTGTATTTTTACATTTGTTAATGCTGAATCATAGTAGTTTTCAATTGTTATTGGAACTGGGACTATAATTCTTTCATCATAGAGAGTTCCCCATTCACTATCTTTTGCTAAAGCGTTTAGTTTATATTTTGAGTAGTCAGGGTAATCCCCATATGATGTTTGTAAAACATCACCTAAATCTAAGTCTCCCTCAACGTCAATTTCTTTTGGAACTGAAACTCCTATTGCTCCAGCATCATATGCCATTGATGATGTTGTTCCTTCAATTGCTGATTTTGTCTTTTCTTGACCAGTTTCAAATAATCCTCCTCCCCAGGCGTAGAAGACAGCTCCTACCACTATTGTAACCCCTAAAACGATTAGTAGAGCCAGTATTGGTGATAACGCCTTTTTATTCTTCAACAAATCCAACATCTTTTCACCTCTGCCTTTCCCTCGAGTGTCCCATTATGGGAGACTGTCATCAGGTATTAAAGATTACTTTATATTTTATTAAATTTTCTTTAATGTAGGTTGTTATGTATATACAAACTTTCTCTATATAAAGTTTTCTTTATGAATTATTTAGAAAACTTTAAATATGAAAATAAAACCTAAAATACGAATTTTTATGAAGAAAGTAAATATATTTCATAAATTTTATTTTAAAATTTAAAAGAGATTCTTATATTAAAAAATTTAAATTTATAAATGTATATGGCAAATAAAAAAAGGAAATTAGAGAATTTATGACCACTCTGGGTCTTCAATGTGGAATTTCAATGGAATTGTCTTAGCTAATGTTCCTTCGCTGTCTTGGATTTTAATTCTTATTTCATCAATATCTGGTAAGTATTCAGAGTCTATCCAGTGGAACATAATGTATGCATTGACAGTTTTAACTGTATTTGGTGGAACATCTCCAATTGTGTATGTTGGGTTGTTAAAGGTTGTTTTACAATCACTGTAACTACTTCCCCCGTAGAATGTGGAGTTCATATTGCCAAAGAATACGTTTGGTGTATTAACAGCCCTGCTGTAACCTGATGATGTTAATGCTTTCATGAAATAAGTTACACCATCAGCACTTATAAGTCTGAGTGGAGTTGTAACGTTGTCAGCAAATGAGTTGGTTGTATAGTTTTTATATTGTTGATATTCCACCTCTGTCCAGTATGTGTTGTAGTATTTATCTTCATAATATACAGAAGCGGTCTGAGGTTCAAGTGCT
Organism: Methanocaldococcus fervens AG86; assembly: GCF_000023985.1. Taxonomy (GTDB): domain Archaea; phylum AGJL01; class Methanococci; order Methanococcales; family Methanocaldococcaceae; genus Methanocaldococcus; species Methanocaldococcus fervens. The sequence goes on along the minus strand of NC_013156.1, from coordinate 79,673 downwards.
CCAGATGATTCGTTAAATTTGTATCCAGGATTTGACATGTTTATGCAGAGGGGACTACCTGGTGCAAATACATATTTAAGTCCTGTACTATCTTCTTTTACTGCTGTAGCACCAATATATCCTACGAATTCAGTATCATCTTTTTTACATAATATGTATTGGTCATTTGTTTCATCGTATTTCAAGTGTAGTGCATACCATAAGTGTCCTGATAATCCGAGAACTTTTGCAGTAACTCCTTTTAATGTCTTATCTTGGGCGTTATTTCTTATATAGATTGGAACTTCAAATATAACCCTCTCATCTTTTGTACATCCAGTGTATGTTCCTGGTTTATACGAGGCTGCCTTTTTAATTGCTTTGTCGTTATCTGCATCAACATCAGTTGAAACATACTCAAATGTTGCTAGACTTTCATCATGTCCTACAATTCCAACCTTAACGTAGTATGGAAGAACATCGCTTGACATTGTTGCAGATGCCCCCTTAACTGCCGCCTGTGTCTTTTCTTGACTACTTTCAAATAATCCTCCACCCCATGCATAAAATACAGCTCCAACAACTATTGTAACTCCTAAAACGATTAATAATGCTAATATTGGAGATATTGCTTTTTTATTTTTAAAAAAGTCTAACATCTTTCTCACCTCTGCCCTTTCCCTCGAGTATCCTATTATGGGAGACTGTCATCGGGTAATAATTATTTTGTATTATTATTAATTTATGTAGGTTATTATGTATATCATATTACTTATGCTATATATTACGTAAAAATAACATATAAATTTTACTATTTTTTTAAAAATATTATTACCAAATATTTATTATTTCAAAAATCATAATAAAATAATTAAAAATTTAATAATCTTAAAAATTCATAAAATAATTAGAAATAGTAATATAAGATATACTAGCTAATTATCGCTGTTTACCTACTTTTAATTCAAATCATAGAATGACAGTTAAAGTTTAAATATCAAATTGCATTATAATATTAATCATCAAAATTTTCATTAAAGGTGGAATTATGTTGAATGAACCAGTAAAAGAAATAATGACAAAAGATGTAGTTACAGTAACACCAGATACACCCGTATCAAAGGCATTGGGCATAATGGAAGAGAACGGATTTCACCATTTAATAGTTGTTGATAACAAAGATGGTGAGGAAGAATACTACCTAATAAGCATTAGAGATCTGTTGTTGGCTACATCAACACATGAAGAAGTTGCTTCATTAATGTACAAAGCACACTGCATACATGAAGACACACCAGTTATAGATGCTGTTTGTGAGATGTTAGAGAGTGGACAAAGGGCAGCTCCAATAGTAAATGATGAAGGAAAGTTAGTTGGTATTGTAACAGATTACGACATTATGGCAAGGGCTGCAAAGTCAAAAATAATGAAAGACACAAAAGTTACAAAGATAATGACAAGAAATGTTATAACAATAAATGAAAATGACTCAATTGGTAAAGCAAGAGCTTTAATGAGAGATAACAACATCGGTAGATTGGTTGTAGTAGATGACGAAGGAAATCCAATTGGAATGGTTACCGAAGTTGATATATTGAAGAAAGTCTTTAAACCTAAGAGAAAAATGACCGTTGGTGAATTTAAAGGGGAAAAAGTTCCGAGAATGGGTCAGCCAGTTAAGATAATTATGAACACACCTCTAATAACAATAAGCGTTGACGATACCGCTGCAGATGCTGCGAGAGTTATGCAAGAATACGATATTAGAGGAGTTCCAGTAGTTAAAGGAAATGCATTGAGAGGAATTGTTACAAGATTGGATATTATAAAATATATTGCCGAATTGAAGAAAGGAGCAATGATCGAAGTTGAAATACATGGAATGTTAGATCCAGAATTTAAAGACCTTGCTGAAAGAATTATTGCAACAGAAGTTAAGAAAATGGTTAAACAAGCAGGAAAAGTTCATTGGATAAAAATAAACATTAAGAAAGATAGAGATAAAGGAGGATTACCATACTACAAGATAACAACATACGTTAAAACTCCAAATAAATTATATGTTGGAGAGGGTAGACCAAAAGCTTCACTACCAAATAAATTAGAAGCCGAAGGGGAAGATGTAGCCTACACCTCAGAGCATGAAAGATGGGAATTTATTGACGTATTAAAAGAGTCATTAGAATCAGTGTTAAGACAGATAGAAGCAGATTTCGAAAAGTACCATCCAAAATATGTTGGTAAGGTTATTAAAGAGCAAATGCAGGAAGAATTTAACCCGGAAGAATTTAAGAAAGAAGAATAAAGCCTTTCTTTTAAATTTTTAAATTTTTAGTGAACATAGGGGTTGTTATGGATGAGCTAAAGGTAAAAAAGATTACCAACGGTACCGTTATAGACCACATAGATGCAGGAAAGGCACTGATGGTTTTTAAAATTTTAAATGTTCCAAAAGAAACCTCTGTTATGATAGCTATAAATGTTCAATCAAAAAAGAAGGGGAAGAAGGATATTTTAAAAATTGAAGGGATTGAACTAAAAAAAGAAGATGTTGATAAAATATCTCTAATATCTCCAGATGTAACTATCAATATCATTAGAAATGGGAGAGTAGTTAAAAAACTTAAACCACAAATTCCAGATAAAATTGAAGGCATATTAAAATGCACAAATCCAAACTGTATAACAAACAAAGAAAAAATTAGAGGGAAATTTAAAATAGAAAACAAAAACCCTTTAAAAATTAGATGCTATTACTGTGAAAAGTTTTTAAATGAGATAATCTTTGAATGAACCTTTTTCAAAAAGGTTCATCAAAACGGATGCATTATGTGGGGGCTAAAGCCCCTCATAATGCCTCTTAGAATTATCTATAGGGATAATATGGAATTAAAGGGAAGAGCAATATCTAAAGGAGTAGTTGAAGGAATAGCAATTGTTTCTAAAAAACCATTCTCTTTTTTGGGAGGGGTTGATGAAGATGGAAATATTATAGATAAAGATAGTGATTTATATGAGGAATCTTTAAAAGGGAAGATTTTTGTATTTCCTTATGGTAAAGGTAGCACGGTTGGCTCTTATGTAATATACGGTTTGGCAAAGAGAGGGATTTTAAAGGGAATAGTTAATAAAGAATGTGAGCCAATAGTTGCCACTGGAGCTATTTTGGGAGGAATCCCATTAGTTGATAAAGTAGATATAGAAAAAATAAATACTGGAGATAAAATTATCGTTGATGGGAATAAAGGAGTGGTGAAAATTTTAAATAAATAAAATTAAATTTTGGCTTATTTTATTTTTAATATTTTCCTATTTTAAGGATTAAAAACTATTTTGGTGATGTTTATGGGAAGAGATGCCAATCCATTTAAAAAAATGCCTACAATATTGATGCCTGATGAATTGATGGCTAAAGCTTTAAGAAGAGGAGAAAAAGTTGCAAATGAAATGAGGAAGAAAGAACTACCATGGTTGTTGAAAGCGAGAGCTGTAGAGGAGCATAAGGTAAGAACCATCGCCTCAGTTGTTGCCGACAACTTACAAAAGGTTATAGATAAAACTCCTCCAGTAAGAAAGCTCCCTAAATTTTATCAAGAGATGGTTGAGGTTTTAGTTGGAGTAGATGACTTTAAAAAGTCAATGGGAGCGTTTAAGTGGGCATCTGAGTTAGTTAGAAAATTGGGAAATGAGTATGCTAAAAAAATTAGGGCGGCAAGAACTCCTCAACAAGCTGCAAAATTAAGGAAAGAATTTGTAGGTAGAGTTAAATCCATATTGGAGCAGATTCATCCAGAAATGGCATTTGTTGCTGTAGCAAGAGAAAAATTAAAAGACATGCCAACCTTTAAAGAGCTACCAACGGTAGTTATAGCGGGTTATCCAAACGTTGGGAAATCAACCTTGTTAAAAAAGCTTACTGGAGCGGATGTTGAAATAAATAGCTACCCATTCACAACTAAGGGGATAAATGTTGGTTATCTCGATGATATTCAGATGGTAGATACTCCCGGATTGTTAGATAGACCTTTGTATGAGAGGAATGATATTGAGCTACAGGCAATTTTAGCTCTGAATTATTTGGCTAATTTAATTTTATTTATAATAGATGCAAGTGAATTTTGCGGCTATACAATAGAGGAGCAGATTAATTTACTGAAAGAGATAAAAGAGCTGTTTAAAGTCCCTATTGTTGTAGCCATAAACAAAATTGATTTAGTAGATGAGAATAGAGTTAAAGAGGTTGAAGAGAAACTAAAAGATGTTGGAATTGAAAATATACTAAAGATATCTGCTGATAAAGAAATTGGGTTGGATGAATTAAAGAGATTTTTTATTCAATATCTCAGAGAGCATTACATCAACTGAATACGCAGCCCTTGTAATTCCCATACTTCTTGGGTCTGCATCAGTTCCAACAATATAAAAGGTATCGCTTACTTTTGGATAGACAAAAAACTGCCCTATACAGCAGGATGCCTGCTCAGGAATTGCCCTCTGAACATGTAAGAAATCAGTTTTTTCAACATCGATATTTAAATATTTTTCAATGGCTTCATAAGCTTCCTTTTCCGTTTTATTAACAAATGAAACTCCTATCAATGCCTTACCTTCAGGAGCTAAGGATTTGTCATAGTTGGTTATGCACTTTGCCCATGCTGGAGGGTCTATCCAAATCTCTGAACCTTTGTATTTTAAAGGATTTTTATCCTCATCAATACCAAACCACACAGTTAAAGATGTTGTGTATTTTATATTTTTTAGATAATTTTCCAATTTCTTAATTTCATCAATGTTTTTTGCTATGTCAGGGAGGATTCTTGAAGGTGCTGAGAAAACAACAATATCTACATTGTAGCTGTCTTCATTAGTTCCAATGATATAACTGTTTTCTTTTTCATCTTTTTCAATTGAAATCACTTCTTCATATTTTATTCTTGTGTTTTTTAAGGAGTTTAATATGCAGTTTGTTATTGATTGAATTCCACCGAGCGGGTAGCCTTGAGTTGAATACCTCTCTCCACTTATAAATTTTGAGATGTAGCTTTTAGAACCATCTTTTATAGTTTTTAGAAATCCCTTTGATAAAATATTTCTAACTCTTTCAGGATTGATTTTCTTTATTAATATTGATTTCATTGGATTTATTTTTGAATCCTCGTAAATGAAAGGTAGTATGTCATCTTCAGGTATGTATCCAGCCCCTGTAAATAACCTCCAAAGTGGAGTATTTCTCATATCCTCTCCAGATAAAAAATAAGAAATTGTATCAAAAAATTTTAATGAAATTTCACTTAATCCCAAGCCTTTTACTGCACAATAAACAGATGTGTCTTTTTCAAAACCCATGCTCATTAAGTCAATTGTCTTTGTAGTAATTATTATTTTATCTTTGTGTGGAACTATAGGGGTTGTTAGCCACTCTTGTAAAGAAACAGGTATTTTATGCAGTCCATTATTTAGTCTTATATAGTAATCACCATAAGATCTAAAATTTGGAAGATAGTTAGAATATTTTTTTAACAACCTTATTAAAGGCCCGTTATTTAGCATGGTTATTGCGTGAACTCCAATATCTACTTGATAACCATCTATTTTTTCACTTCTACACAACCCGCCTATTTTATCTTTTTCAAATAACACAACTTCATAACCTTCTTTCTCTAAAGCTAAAGCACTTAAAAGCCCAGATATTCCCCCGCCAACAATTCCTACTCTCATATATATCCCAAATTTATTCATTTTCAATCTCATTTATTAAATTTAGAGATTCAACATCTCCATGCCTATTGGCAATATCTTTAATCTTTTCGAGAACTTTTAATTTTTTATTTGTTAGTTTTTTCAACTCTTTACAGTATTTTATCACATCTCTATACCCAATTTCTAAAAATTTTCCTTTAAACCTTGATAATTCATAAGCTAAAAGCCCCCTTAATACATCATCATTTGAGAATAAAAATACTGGATGAATCCAGATTATTATCCTTTCCTCATCATTTTCCACAAAATTCTCTACTTTATTCACATCCATAAATACATCAATATAGACGGAAATTTCTTTATCCATATCAACCTCTTCCAAAAGCCCTTCAAGGATATCATTCATTTTTGTATCAAACTCTATAATTTTCTCATCTAATTCATCATCCTCCAACTCCATCCACTTTAAAACTCTTTCTTTAAATTCTACTGTTGTGTTGTTTGATGGGTAGAGGATTGAATAGTCATTAGCGTCAAATTTGTATTCTTTACTAGCTCTTGAGGATAGATTTATTATCATCAAACCGCTATCCAAATTTTTTAAATTGATGCTTTTTAATTTATATTTTCTCATCTCTACTTCAAAATCCTCTAAATTTTCAAAATCTTCTAAACTTCTAATGTAAACTTTTTCTCCATTTTTTCCTTTTAAATAAAATCCTTTAAATTCGATATCAGCCAAATCTCCTCTGATTACATCTTTTGAAAATTCATCTAAGTTTCTGTAAATGTCCAATAAAATTTTTTGAGCTAATTCTTTTGCTTTCATTATTCCACCTAGTAAATTTAAATTTGGTACAATATTAGATTATCCTCCCTCCCTTAAATACCATCCCTTATCCTTTATATTTTTAATCATCTTTCCATCAAAGATTCCAATTCCTAAAAATTCCCTATTTTTATTAAAAACTGCAATTCTTCCAGAGCCTTTAACTTCCATAATCGATTTTTTAAAAACATCTCTCCCATATAAGAACAAAACTTCCCCCTTTTCGTTTATAACTGCGTAGTTGTTTACTATATGTGGAGATATTAACGTAAATCCTTCCAAAGATAGTCTAAATTTTCTCTTTATTTCTCCAAAAACATTTCCTACTGAAAATATTTCATCAAACTTATTTAAATTTCGTATTGTTTGTTTATTTGCATAACAAATAGTTGTCCATTTTCCTTTCAAAGCTATTAAATTTTCATAATCAAATTTCTTAACAAAATCTTTATTTATATATTTAATCAACTCCTCTTTTATTAAATCTACTTCGTAATCTTTTAATTTTCTTGGTTTCATAATTTCACGTTTTAATTATTGTAATTGTTATTATGGTATTATGAATTAGGTTATTATATATTATACACTAAAAATATATTTTATTAAACTAAACATTGCTGAATTTACATTACTTTATAACCAGAAAGTTTTATATAATATTTAAATTTAAATAAATTTTAGTGATATCAAAATGAATTTAGTGTGGTAACATGTCAATCTTCAGTGTGCTTGGAAAGAAAGGGACTATAGAAGTATTACATAAAATTAAAGATGGTGTAAATTCTTTCACAAGTATAAAAAATGCTTTGGATATGGAAGGTTGTGGGGTAAGCACGAGAACGTTGGCAGAGAGGTTGAATGATTTAGAAGAAGAAAATTTAATACAAAAAGATGGAGGTAAATATTACCTAACAAAAAAAGGAGAAGAGGCGATAGAAATTATTGAAAATATTATAGAATGGGAGAATAAATGGAAGAAAGCGAAGATTCCAAAGATTATAATAGGCATGTTAGGGGATAAAGAGAGATAAAGGTGATGAAATGAAGATTATAACATTTTCAATAGCAAAAGGGGGCACTGGGAAAACAATTATTACAGCAAATGTTGCAGCAGCTTTAGCTAAGAGAGGGAAAAAAATCTTATTAATTGATGGAGATATTGGTTCAAAATCATTGTCTCACTTGTTAAACATAAAATCAAACATATTTTTATCAGATGTTATAGAAAAAGGGTATTCAATAAAAGATGCTGTCATTAAAACCCCTATTGAAAATATTGAACTGCTGTTGGTTGGAAAATCATTGACTGATTATCTAAAGTTTGATTTAGATGTATTAAAAAGATTTAAGGAGTTGGGAGATTATGATTACATCTTTGTAGATGCTCCATCTACATCAACGGGTGTTGAAACCTACTTAGCTTTAGGTCTCTCTGATTACTTCATCCCTGTTTTGGATTACACCGCATTTGGTCCAAGTTTGCAAGGGGCTATAAATACAATAGTTATTGGAAAGAACTATTTAGAGAGCATCCCAGCTGGTTTTATAATAAATAAAGCTGAAGATTTGCCTGAGGCTGTAATAAACGATGTTAAAAAAATATTGGGATTGGACTGCATATCAATAGTGCATAAAAACCCTTCAGTAGAGCAATCCTATGCAAAGAAGGAAATCTTTTACTTAAAATCTTCAGATAAGAAGTTTATTGAAGAAATTGACAAAATCGTTGATGCCTTAGAGGGATTAAAAGATGTGAAGGATAGGGATATTCCAAAGGTTATCGAAAAAATAAAAGAAAGTACTTTGCTATAATTTATTTTTATAATTGCTTGATGCCATAGCCTCTACAATTCTTTCTAAAGCCTCTTTTTGCTCTTCTTTTAATGGTATCCTTACATTATATTTTTTCAGCAGTTCTTCATCCACATTTATATCTTTATATCTCATCTCCACTTCTTCTTCAATATAACTTTTCAATAATTTTTCTCTAAATTTTGTAGCATTTCTTAAAAAACAATTAGTAATTTCAACAACTAAAACTACAAAAAATGCCCCCATAATGGTCATTATTGCTCTTTCTTCAATAAATGTTGGTATTACCCTAATGTAATCATCTGCACTTAAATGTAGATATAAAATTCCTAAAATTGAACCATATAAATGGTCTATCATTACTGTTGAAAATGACAAAATTAAAGCTCCTAATATAATCTTTTTATCATCTTTATTAAATAAAAACTCACTTATCTTCTCCCTAAAAGCAATTATAATCAATAAGGCTGAAATCGAGAGGAAAGAGTGATAAAAAACTTCTCTTCCAACATCTGTTAAATAAAATATCAATAAGCCTAAAGCCAAAATTATTACTGAATATTTCCATTTTCCCTCAGATAACGCTCCTGCAGATATAACCGCCAATGCTGGTGGAACTAAAGAATAAACTCCAAAATAGAATGCCTTTGGATTTAAAAGAAAATAAATTAATACCGTTAAAAATATTGCAAAAAATCCGTAAATATAACCTAACAAAAGACCACACATTGGAGATAAGCAGGGATATGCATTTATTTTGTGATTCAGACCTATCATTTTAAATTTAAGGAAAGGGATGAATATAAATATAAAAACAGTAGTTCCAATAAACATTAAAAACAATGATTTTTTATCTTTCCTAATAAATCTAAATATATTCATGATAACCCCCAATAAAAACTTATTACTTTTATCTTTTGTTTTATAAATATATTTCTATTTTATTTTAATCATTCTAAGTTATATATATTTAATATTGTATAAATTTTACAAAAAGTTTATGATATAAAATTTCTAGGTGTTATAATGATTAATACTCTTAAAAATATAAAAGTAAAAGATATAATGACAAAAAAGGTTATAACCGCAAAAAAAGACGAAGGTGTAGTAGAAGCCTTCGAAAAAATGCTAAAACATAAAATTAGCTCTTTACCAGTAATCGACGAGGAAAATAAAGTTATTGGAATAGTGACAACAACGGATATAGGCTATAATTTAATAAGGGATAAATACACCTTAGAAACTACAATTGGAGATGTTATGACAAAAGACGTTATCACAATAGACGAGGATGCAAATATATTGGAAGCTATTAAAAAAATGGATATCAACGGAAAAAAGGATGAAATTATTAATCAACTTCCCGTAGTTGATAAGGATAACAAATTGGTCGGGATTGTTTCCGATGGGGATATAATTAGAGCTCTTTCAAAGATTATTAATGACTTTTAGAAAAATTAATAAATAATATTCTCTGCTATTTTATCTTATTATTTATCATCATTTAATATGATAGGTGATTTTATGTCAGTGAATTATAAGAGAGTTATTGCCATGGTAGATGATGCTTTAAATCTCGTTGAGATAATTGAAGAGCATCCTTGCCCAAATGGTAGTGCATGGGTTATCTATCAATATCAAAGAACTTCCCCTCTAATCATATCTGCGTGGAGAGAGGGCAACAAACACTACTTTGTAACAAAAATCGGTAAAGAAAAATTAAATTTAGTTCCTTCATTATCAGCAGCTGGAATTGAGGAAGTTTATGTAAAAGAGGATAAGGTCCATATTGTCTATGCTGGCTTAGCTGGAGGGGGAGTAGGGACTGAGCTAAGAAAAGGAGCTGAAAATGTCATTGAAGTAAATATTTTGGAAAAAGGAGGAGGTTCAAAACTTGGGAGAGCTGAGGTCGTAACTCCAAAAATGGAGAAGGTTATAGTTGGTATTGACGACACTGATACAAAAGAAGAAGGAGCTACATGGGTTTTAGCACATGAGATTGGTTTAGAAGTTGAGAAGCACAAATTAGGCTATTATTTAGACCACACAATCATCCAACTCTATCCTGGAAATCCAAACAAAACACAAAACTGTGTATCTATCGCCTTAAGTTTTGCAGTTTATCCAGAATACAAATATAAATTAGATAAGTTCATTAAAAAGTTATTAAAGGAGAGAAGTTTATCTGATGATACGGCAATGGCGGTTTATTACGGTTTATTCCCATCAAAGAGCATGAAATTATTTGCTTTAAAAGCTAAAAAAGGAATGGTTACATTAGAGGAAGCAAAATCAATAGCTTTAAGAAACAATATAAAAATAATCTCAGTTAATGGAGAAGGAGGAATTATTGGAGCTGTTGCAGCTTTAGGATTAGCTGAGCATCATTCATTAGCTCCAAAATTATGCGAGGATATTGAGCTGTAATGTGAGACTATGAAAGATAGAGAATTTAAAATAGCCATTATTGGCCCTGAAAATGCTGGAAAATCATCAATAATGAATGCATTATTTGGAAAATATGTTTCCTTAGTTTCTGAAGTTGGAGGAACTACAAAGATGCCAATAAAAAAATATTGGGGAAAATTGAAAATTGGAAGAGTTAAGGAGGAACCAGAATTTGTAAATTTAGTTTTTGTTGATTTAGGGGGGTTATATACAACAACCGACAAACAATCACCAATCATGACTCCAAAAGTTTTAGAAAAGACTTATGAGGAGATTAAAGATGCTGACATGATTATACATGTAATTGACGGTAGCGTTGGTTTGTTGAGAAGTTTTGAAAGACTTCACCACCTATTAAAGTTTAGATACCAAAAACCTATTATAGTAGTAATCAATAAATGTGATTTATTAAATTATGATGATAGGGAAAATTTAAAGAATTATGTTGAAAAAAGAATAAAAAATACTCCTATATTTGTCTCTGCAAAAACTTTTGAAGGAATTCCCGAACTGTTAAGAATAATTATTAACTACTTGGAAAGGTGATTATGATGATAGACAAATTAAAAAGAATTTTAGGAAAGAAGAACAGCCTTTCTACACCTACTCCGGTATCCATAGACGATTACTTGGAGGAGATTGAGGAAATCCCAATAACACCAGTTGAAGAAGAAAAAACCATAATAAAAGTATGTAGCATTGAAGATGAAAAGGATGCTGTAAATGCAGTTGTTATGGCTGAAGCTGGATACATCGTTATAGCAAAAACTCCTAACTTAGAAAAAGAGATTGATGAGGAATTTATTGAAATTATTAAGAAAATGAGAAATGAAGCCCTAAAATTTGGAGGAAACTTAATTATTCTGGGAGAAGAACACTTGTTAATAACTCCAAAAAATGTTGTTATAGAAAAACTCATTAAAGAGAAAAAAGAAGAAAGCAACATTAGAAAGGAAAATAAAGAAAAAACTGAAGAAAAAGAACAAAGCAATGAATAATCTTTTTTAAATCAATTTAAAATTTTAATATGACTCTTTTTTTATTTTTATATAATAAAATTATTTTTTAATGTGGGATTATGAAAGTCTTAGATGAGATTGTCGCAAATAGAAGAAAATTAATTGATATGGAGAAAAGAAAAGATATAATTAGAGATTTGAGGGATTTTATTGGGGAGTTAGGAATTGATATTGAAAAAAATAGAAAATTAAAGTTATCCAAAGCTATAAAAAAAGCTAAAGAAATAAAAAATCCAATAATCACTGAAATTAAGCCGTCATCACCTTCAAAAGGAAATATTAGGGAGATAACTCTTGAAGATATTAAAGATATAGCCAAAGAGATGGTAGAAGGTGGAGCTATTGCTTTATCTATCTTAACAGAGCCAAAATACTTTAATGGAAGTTATAAAAACCTAATTGTTGCGAGAGAAGTTGATATACCAATATTGATGAAGGATTTTATTGTTGATTTTTATCAAATTGATATAGCGAATGAGATTGGAGCTAATGCAATTTTATTGATTGTCTCAGCTCTCAAAGAAGATTTAGGAGAGTTCTTAGATTATGCAAAAGAAAATGATTTGGAGTGTTTGGTTGAAGTTCATAGTGAGGATGAGGTTGATATAGCCTTAGATGCAGGAGCTAAGATTATCGGCATAAACAACAGAGATTTAAAAACTTTAAAAATAGATTTGTCAACAACTGAAAAAATATCTCCTCTAATTCCAAAAAATAAGATAAAAATTGGAGAGAGTGGAATTTATACAAAGGAACAGTTAAATTATATTTTAAAATTTGCTGATGCCGCTTTAATAGGCTCTTCAATAATGGAAAGTGAAAATATAAAAGAAAAAGTTATGGAATTGGTTAGAAAATAAATTTTTATTAACAGCATTAGCTGTTTTCGTCATTATTTGCTTTTAATTTGTAGAGAATTAATCCCAATGTTGCAAGTATTACACCAAAAATTATGAGAGGATATATACCCGCGTAGCCCCCAATAATAGCTGCCCCCAAACCAGTAGTGATGCTAAGCCATCCATTAAGCTGAAAGGAGTTTTTAAAATTTCCAGAAATTCCCATTAGAAGTGCACCAATTATTATAAGAGCAAGCTCAAATGCTAACATGTTCGTATTTATTCCAATGCAGACTTCATTACTTGGGATTTTTATGCAAGCCAATCTTTCAATTGGAGGTTTAATAATTCCAAGACAAATACCTGAAAAATAAATTAACAATCCCCCTACTTTCTTCCAATCCATACCAATCACCTGTTGATGGCAGAATGAATTCGACCTATTTAAGAATGGGATTACAATCATAAGAATATCAACAATCCTATCTCGCAGATTTTTCCTCCCTTCTGGGTCTTATCCCTATCCCCATGGCTTGGGGGATGCCATTTTCTCCGTTAGGTCGTCAACTTCCCCGTTCGCTGAAACCATGAGCAGCTTCCACTTTGCCGTTCCCCTACTGCCGGCAACGAGAATGGAGCCCTTGAAGGGAACAGCGTACGTTGGCGTGATGTTGAGTTGGGCGACCTCCCTTAGGTGCTTCCCATCGTACTCGAGGACGGTGTCGCCGTCGAACACGAACCAGTGCCCGTTCCAGACGGCTAAGCTCGCACCCGTGGCCGAAACCTTCCTTAGGTTTCCGCCTTCGTAGGCGTACAGGCCATCGTTTGTGGCAATCAGCACGGCCGAGCCGTTCGACGACATCGAGTAAACTTCAAGCCTGCCTGGGCACTCTACTGGGAGCTTTAAATCGTTTTGCTGGATGTAAAGCGACGTTCGGTTTCCAGTCTTGGTGTAGATGAACCATCCACTCCCAATGGGCGCGACATGTATCTCCTCTGCTGTCAGGTTCGTCGTCTCGAATTCCGTCCCGTTGAACCAGACCAGGATTTGAAACGTCATCATGGTGGTCTTCTCCATAACGAGCGCCGCCCTATCACGTCCCGCTCTGAACTCGATTGGCTGGCAGGTTGAGCAGCCGGGGTTTGAGTACACCCTAAACGTCTTCCCGTCCAAGGTCGCGACCCTCTCGACGCCGCCGAAAATCCAGAGGCCTTTGAAGTAGCCGATGACGTAGGGGTTCAGCCCGTCAAAGTAAGTCCAGTCGTCGGGCTGAAGGGAGAAGGGAGTTTTCTTCACGTCTTCCTTCCTTGATGGGATAGGCACCTCGTAGAAGGTCTTTCCATCGTAGAGAACCGTGTGAAACTCGCTGCTTGTGTGATATGTCACCATCGCCAGTGTCCCGTTTGATGCCAATCCCCATATTTCCATCTCAGCTGCTGCAGTAGTTGGACAGAGAAACATGCACATGATTAGTATTGCAACTATTTGGAGCACATCTCTCATTTTTGCTCCCTCAATATCTCTAAATAGAAATAAACTAAATATATAAAATATTCACATAAATATAATATTTATATTTACAAATAATACCATTTATTTAGAAGAGTATAAAAATATTTGGATTGTTATTTTACACCAAAGCATCTATTTAACTTATCATAAAAACTCTGCCCCTTTACAAAATATGCATAGCTTTCAGACTTTTCAAAGATTAACTCATCATCTTTGCCAACTTCATACTCTACACTCCCATCAATAACCAGTAGAGCTGGCTTTTCTAACTTAAGCTTTAATTTAATTTTATTTGATGCAGAAACTACCAAAGGTCTTGAAGATAGTTTAAATGGGCATATTGGAGATATTATAAAGCAATCAACACTTGGCTCAACTATGGGTCCTCCAGCACTTAAAGAATAGGCTGTTGAGCCAGTAGGTGTTGAGACTATAATCCCATCAGCCCTAACATTCTCAACGAGTTTATCATTAACATAGACGTCAAACTCTAAAATCTTTGCTGGGTTTTTTGTAATAACAACCATCTCATTCAATGCTGAAGGAGTTTTTATAACTTTATTATCTTTTATTATTTTGCAAGACAATTTACTTCTCCTCTCTATCTCATACTCTCCATAAACTACCCTATCAATTACTTTAAAAACCTCATCTTTATAAAATTCAGCCAAAAATCCTAATTTTCCCATATTTATTGATATTATAGGTATTGTTTCCCCATTGGCTAATTTCGAAGCTCTAAGTATTGTTCCATCCCCCCCAATAGCAATAATATGTGAGATTTTTGAAATATCAAACTTATCTCCTCCAACTTTATCCCTTAAGAAATCCTCAACACAGTAAGGGATTTTTTTATTTTTTAAATATTTACAAACCTCTATAGCTAAGTTTATAGCCTCTTCTTTATCCTCCCTAACCACTATGCCAAATCTCGTAGGCTTTATCGCCCATTTATTTCCAAATAATGCTATAAGCTTCTTATGCAAATAATTATTGCTAACAATTAATGAGGTTTTTTCCATTAAATGGAGTTTCATATCTAACGGCTTTCCATTTTTGTTTGTTATTATGGCGTTTCCCTCTCTACAGATAACGTAAGCTCCAGCCATATCACACAGTCGAGTATTTTCATTCACGTTTATATAGGCATCTAAAGCCCCACTAACAACATAACACATCTCCAAAGCCATTGAACCAAATAATCTAACCCTTCTAATCTTTCTTTCCTTTAAAAACTCCAATAAATCGTTAGAAAGTCCATAAACAAACAATCCAACTGATGCCTCATTTAAATTTTTTACATTATTTGTTTCTATTCTAATTTTTTCTCCATCCTTTTCTAAAAAGCTTCCCTCTCCCCTAACTGCATAATATAAATCTCCAGTAGCCAAGTTTTTAACAATCCCAACATATAAATCGTTTATTGTATAGTTATTGGCCATAAAATTTTTAATAAATTCTAAATTATTTATATTTTCTCTAATTAGCTTCTTATCCTCAGCTTTAATTTTTGCAACGGCTATTGAGGTTGAATATATTGGAATTGACTTTAAGGCATTGTAAGTTCCATCTATTGGGTCTAAAATAAATATATAATTTAAATCATTACCAACAACTTTTAAACCAATCTCTTCACTTATTAAAATTCCCCCACTGAACTTCTCCAATATATTTATTGCTATATTTTCAGCAATTACATCTATTCTTTTTGTTGGGGTACCATCTGCTCCTATTTTAACAACTTCATCTGCCTTTTCCCAACCAATTAAGGGTTTTATCTTTTTGTCAATCTCGTCAATAACTTTCATTGCAATTTTAAAACCTTCCATAATCATCACACAAAAACATTTAAATAAAGATTTGGTTAATAGAATTTTTAAAGTTTAAGTATATATGTTAGGTGAACGACATGGCAATTAGGGTTAGTGACATTTTAGAAAAACCAATATACACCACAACAGCAGTATATGTAGGAAAAGTTTATGATGTCATGCTCGATTTGAATAAAGGAGCTATTAGCGGTTTAATTGTCTCAGATATTCAAAATGGATGTTTAAAAGAATACATCACCACCCCGGGTAAGAAAGTTGTTTTACCATTCAACTTAATAACGGCTATTGGGAACATAATATTGGTTAAACCTCCAGCAGAATCAGGATACGGGTTTTTAAAGAAATAAATTTAATTTTTCATAATTGAGCTAAAATTATGTCGATTTTTGTTTTTTATTTATTGGGGGGATGATAATGTTTAAAATTGGTATTGTTGGTTGTGGAGCCATAGGTAGTTTTATTTCAAAAAAAGTTTTAGATGGAACCATAAAAAACACTAAGGTAGTTGCTGTTTATGATAAAAATTTGGATAAGATGGAAGAGCTTTCAAAATTAACCGGGGCTAAGATATGCAAAAGCGTTGATGATTTGGTTAAAGAGGATTTAGATTTAGTTGTTGAAGCTGCATCAGTAAGGGCAGTTGAAGAGGTTGCTGAGAAATCATTGACAAATAAAAAAGATGTATTGATAATGAGCGTTGGTGCGTTGGTAGATAAAAATTTATTTTTAAAGCTTCAAAATTTAGCTAAAAATGCTGGAAAAAAGATATATCTTCCATCAGGAGCCATTGGCGGATTAGATGCTATAAAAGCCATGAGATTGGGAAAAATAAAGGAGGTTATTTTAAAAACAACAAAGCCAGTCAATGCCTTAGAAGATGCTTTAAAAAATCTCGGCTACAATGTAAAAGATATAAAAGAGCCCGTAATTGTTTTTGAAGGAGATGTTTTTGAAGCTATAAAGGAATTTCCAGCAAATATAAACGTTTCAGTAACTTTATCAATAGCTGCAGAGTTCCCAGCAAAAGTTATGATTGTTGCAGATCCTAACGCTAAATTAAACAAACATGAAGTAATTGTTAAGAGCTCCATAGGGAAATTAAAGGTCTGTGTTGAAAATGTTCCATTTGAAGAAAATCCAAGAACTTCTGCATTGGCTGCATATTCCGCCGTTAGATTAATAAGAGATTTAGCTGAGCCAATAAAAGTTGGAACATGAGTTGAGATTATGAAAGATATAGAAAAATTTACAGTTATTGATTTAGATGGCTTAGATGACTTTATAAAAAAGATTAAATGCCCCAATTGTTCTTATGAATTTAAATGTGTTGGAGATAAAGTTATATGCCCAAAATGCAAGACAATTATAAACTTAAAAGGAGAATAGTGAAATCATGCACCCAACCAAATTATTGAAAGGAACTAAATCAAAACTCTTAGAAGGAAAAAAGATATTGGTTGCAGTAACTTCATCAATAGCTGCTATTGAATCTCCCAAATTAATGAGGGAATTAATAAGGCATGGAGCAGAGGTTTACTGCATAGTTACTGAGGAAGTTAAAAAAATTATTGGTAAAGACGCCTTAAAATTTGGCTGTGGAAATGATGTTTATGAAGAAATTACTGGAGATATTGAGCATATATTTTTATACAATGAATGCGACTGCCTTTTGATATATCCAGCAACAGCAAACATAATTTCAAAAATAAACTTAGGAATTGCTGATAACATTGTAAATACAACATTCTTAATGTTCTTTGGAAATAAACCAGTATTTATTGTCCCGGCAATGCATGAAAACATGCTTAAATCCATTGAAAGGCATATAGATGAGCTTAAAAATAAGGATAATGTTTATATTGTATCACCAAGATTTGAGGAAGGAAAGGCAAAGGTCGCGAGTGTTGAAGAAATTGTTGGCTTTATTATTGAAAAGATTGGAAATGATTTAAAGAGGGAAAGAAATAGAGTTTTAATATTGAATGGAGGGACTGTTGAATTTATAGATAAGGTTAGGGTTATAACTAATCTATCATCTGGAAAAATGGGCGTTGCATTAGCTGAGGCATTTTGTAAAGAGGGGTTTTATGTTGAGGTTATAACGGCTATGGGTTTAGAGCCCCCATATTATATAAAAAATCATAGGGTTTTAACAGCCAAAGAGATGCTAAATAAAGCCATTGAATTGGCTAAAGATTTTGATATAATTATTTCATCAGCGGCAATATCTGATTTTACAGTTGAGAGTTTTGAAGGAAAATTAAGTTCTGAGGAAGAGCCAATATTAAAATTAAAAAGAAATCCAAAGGTCTTAGAAGAGTTGAGAAAAGCTTATAAAGATAAAATAATTATTGGATTTAAGGCGGAGTATAACTTAAATGAGGAAGATCTTATAAATAAAGCTAAGGAGAGATTAAACAAATAT
This sequence comes from Methanocaldococcus fervens AG86, assembly GCF_000023985.1. Taxonomy (GTDB): domain Archaea; phylum AGJL01; class Methanococci; order Methanococcales; family Methanocaldococcaceae; genus Methanocaldococcus; species Methanocaldococcus fervens. The sequence continues at coordinate 61,277 of NC_013156.1, read as the reverse complement.
AATTTAAATATGATTATTGCCAATGATTTAAGTAAGCACTACTTTGGAGACGATTATACAGAGGTTTATATTATAACGAAGGATGATGTTGAAAAGGTCTCTGGTTCTAAAAAAGAAGTTGCTGAAAAAATTGTTGAAAAAGTTGTAGGATTGGTGAAATCATGAGTAAAAGGGAAGAAACAGGATTAGCTACGAGTGCGGGATTAATAAGATATATGGATGAAACGTTTTCAAAGATTAGAATTAAGCCTGAACACGTCCTTGGATTTACCATTGCTTTCGTTATTATTGAGGCTATTTTAACTTACGGTAGATTTTTATAATTACCTTCCTAAAAATAACCTCTCTCCCAACCATTCTGGCAATCCACTTTTAACAATCTTTTCATAAGCTCCTTTAATATTATATTCAACTCTAACAATTTCTATTTTAAAGTTTTTCTCATCAAATATGCAATAACTTGCCTTGTTTATTCCATCTCTTGGCTGCCCTATACTTCCAGGATTTATTAGATATTTTTTATCCTCTTCCAAATAAACACTACCTTTATGAATCAATAAATTCCCTTCTTCAGAATTTACAAATGGTATGTGGGAGTGTCCAACGAATATTAAATCACCACAATCAAATACCTCATCAACATAATCTGGATATAAATACTCCCACAACTCAGGATATTTAGGATTTGCATGTGAGAATATAATTTTTTTATTTTTTATCTTTTCCTCAATAACTAAGGGTAGAGAATCTAAAAATTTTAAATTTTCAGGTTTTATAAATTTTTTAGTCCATAATATTGCTATAGCTCCATATTTGTTAAAGAAATCTAAGCTCTCTTTTCCTAAAACACCATAATCATGGTTTCCAGCTACGCATTTGCACTTAGCTCCTTTTATTAACTCTACGCACTCATTTGGATTAGCACCATAACCAACAATATCTCCCAAACATACAATATTTTTAATGCCTCTATTTTTTATATCATTTAAAACAGCCTCTAATGCCTCTAAGTTGGAGTGTATATCGCTTATTATAGCCATCATAAAAATCACCTTAAATTGATTGCTCTAACGTAATATTTATATAGTGTTAAACCCAATCTGTCATTAATAATAATGATAAATTATTGGTGGATAGAATGGATTTTCAAATGGCTTCGTTTATCACATCAGGACTTTTAGTAATTATTGGATTATATGGCGTGTTTTTTGTTGATAATGTTCTAAAAAAAATCATAGCTTTGGAGTTTTTAGGAAATGGGGTGAATTTAGCACTTATAACTATTGGATATAATGGAAGAATAGTGCCAATAAAACTACCTGGGGTTTCTTTTGAAGTGTTTGCTAAGGAATCTGCCTATCCACTAACTCATGCATTGGTATTGACAAACATAGTTATAGAGGCTTCAATGCTCGCCGTAATGCTTGGAGTTTCTATAATATTGTATAAAAAATACAAAACACTTAAAAGTTCTGTAATATTGAAAGAAGATTAAACTTAAGGTGGAAAGATGAACTACTTGCCAATGATAGTTGTGTTTCCATTAATTATGGCAATAATAATGAATTTACTACATGGAAAAGAAAAGGCTGTAAAATATATAACATTTATCACAGCTGCAATTTTAATTATTCTGCCATTTATTAGCCAATACGGCTATTACTACTTTGGAGGACATGGAGTTGTTGATGGATGGGTTTCCGGTATAGCATATCTCTACAATCCAGCAAAGCAGGCAGTTATTGTAACCTTATCTTTAATTGCCTCTCTCGTCTTAATTTCAGGAATGGGGGAGAAATTAACAAACAATATGTTTGTTACCCTTACTTTGATGGGATTTGCGAGCGTTGCAGCAATAGTTTTAGCTGATGATATCTTCAACCTATATGTGTTTTTTGAGATAGTTTCAATAGTTCAGGCTGGATTAGTATTTTTGTCTGGAACTGAAGAGGCATATAAGGCTGGATTAAGATATATGATACTTGGGAATGTTGCAGCATCTTTAATGCTATTGGGAATAGCGTTTTTATTAGCTTCAACTGGAACTTTAAACATTACAGACATGAAAAACTATATTTTGGTTGATAATCCAATGATTTATGGAGGTTTACTGCTGTTAATTGTTGGTTTAACTTATGGAGCTGGTCTTCCTCCATTCCATAACGTTAAAGCTGATTTGTATGCAAGATCTAAGGGCTTTATCTCTGCAATGCTACAAACGTATTCAAAGTTTGTATTAGTAGGTTTAATGATAGTTATTTTAAAGCTATTCAATGGATTGGATTACTTTGTAAGTGCTCATGGAGTTTTAATTGCCTTAGGAGTTTTGGCAATGGTATTTGGTGTTGTAATGGCTTTACTGCAAAGTGATTATAAGAGATTGTTGGCATATCACGCTATAAGTCAAGGGGGATATGTAGCTACTGGATTAGCTTTAGGAACTCCATTGGGAATTGTTGCAGGTATCTTCCATGCTATAAATCACGTTATTTATAAATCTGCCTTATTTTTAGGGGCTTATATTGTGAGCCATAAAGGAGGAAGTAATTTGCATAAATTAGGGGGCTTACTGCCTTTAATGCCTTCTGTAGCATTTATGGTTTTATGTGCAAAGCTTGCGATAAGTGGAGTTCCACCATTCAACGGGTTTCAGAGTAAGTGGATGCTTGCTCAGGCGGCTATGCAAGTAAATATGCCAGAAATAGCTATGATAATGATTATAGTTAGTATTGGAACCTTCGTTTCTATGATGAAAGCATTTTATTTAATTTACTTAAAGCCAGTTGATGAAGAAACTCTAAAAGAATACCAAAACAAGGGAGTTCCTAAACTTGCGGTCTTCAGCTTATTTGTATTAACCGCTTTATGTGTAATAATTGGTATCTACCCAGATATTGTAACAAACTATCTCTGGGACTACGCAAATGAGTTAGGAGTTAATTATTGTTTAAAATAATTAATTTGGGTGGATTTTATGGATTATAATGAATTTCAAAAAAAGTTGGATAAAGAAGAGCATGGGGATGGAATTACAGTTGGTGCAGTATTTGCTGGAGAATATACTCTATACTTGTTGTTCATCTTTGGAGCTTTGATTATCGGTAGGATTTATGAAAAAACTTTAATGACTTTGTTTGGTTTAGCTGCTTTAGCCTTCTCTTTAGCAATATCACCTTTAATTTTTAAGTTTAAGGAAGAGAATTCAAATGCTATAAACTACCAGTTGTTTTGGCTCTCTGTCTTTTTAGGGGCAATGGCATTCTGCATCTATATGACAAGGTGGTAAAATGAATTCCAAAAGAGATTTAGTTGTTGCCTTATCGTTCTTTATGTTTGGGGCGAGCATTTTATACAGCTTGGCAAACATGCAAGTAAATCCAGGGGTTAATGTTGTTTATCTTACAAATTATATAATCCCAAACTACGTATGTGCCGTGATATTTGATTGGAGGGCTTACGACACATTGGGGGAGTGTTTGGTTTTAGTTGTTGCAGTTATGGTTTCTTGGGTTGTATTTGGAAAGGCATTGTATGACAACACATACTTAAAAGAGATATTTAAAGCTCCCGAATCAGAGGATTATATAACAATAAAAGGTTGGGGTGAATTCACACCAATAATTAAATTTTTAGCATTCCCTATGAGTGTTCTAATGGTTGCTTTAGGGATTGTAACTATATTGGGTGGGCATATAACTCCTGGAGGAGGTTTTCAAGGAGGGGCATTAATAGCAGCAGCGTTGATATTGTCAGTAACTGCATTTGGTTCTAATAGCCCATTATGGTTTGAACATAAATTTTTAGAGAGATTAGAGGCATTAGGGGCTTTAACTTATTTGCTGTTAGGTGTTGCTGGAATGTTTATAGGAGGTTATTACCTATTCAACTTTACAGAGATTAATGGATATATGGTATTTCCAGCTCCAAAAGAGATTATAACCGCTGGTATTATCCCATATCTAAACATTGCTGTAGGATTAAAAGTTTTAGCTGGGCTTTCAACTGCTGCATTCTTGCTATCTTGTGAAAAGGTCATTATCGAAAAAATTGAAAAATCAGAGGAAAAATAACATTGGTGGTTTGAAATGCTTGATGCAATAATGTCAAATTATTTATACTATCCTTCAATTCTTGCATTTTTGTTTGGGATATTGATTGGGGCTAAGTATAGGCACAAAATAGGAAACATTTTCGGCTATTTAATTTTAGCAGTGGTTATAGCATATTTTTTAAAAGAATTCCCATATTATGATTTATTGCCTTTATCTTGCACTTATTTATCTGCAGTTATTGGAATAATTATTGGAAACAGGTTATTTAGAAAATACTAATTTAAATTTAATATTTTTGGTGATAGGATGATTATAACCATACTGGATAAATGTAGAGTGGAAGAAAAATGCCAATCTTGTCCTTTTTCACAAACATCTAAGTGTATGGAAGCCTGTCCAACAGATGCAATATTTTTATTAAATAATAAGAGCTTTTCCTGCTTAACTTGTGGAGAGTGTGCAAGAAACTGCCCAAATAAAGCAATTAAAAGAAACAAGTTTGGAGGCTACTACGTAGATAGAAGGAGATGCAACGGCTGTGGAGTATGCGCTAGTGTATGCCCAATAAACATTATAAAAATTACAGAAAAAGATGGAAAGAAGTTTCCAATGGGTATTTGCTCAATGTGTGGTGTCTGCGTTGAAGTCTGCCCTTATAACGCAAGAGTTAGCTCTTACGAGTTATTAAATACAAAGAGGGAAAGATTGGCAGAAAGATACTTAAAAGTTTTAGAAAGCCTTATGAAGGTTAAAATATTTAATGTTGAAGAAAAATCAGGAAAAATCGTTGAAAAAGTGGAAAGAACATCAATTAAAATTTATAGAGATAAATGCGTAGGTTGTTTGAGATGCTCTTATTTATGTCCAAGAGAATCCATCAATCCAGAAACCATAGATGCATGTACCTCCTGCAATTTGTGTGGGGAGAGTTGCCCAAAAGATGCCATAAAAGATGGGGAAGTAGCTTACAACAAATGCGTCCTCTGTCTAAAATGTGTTGAAATCTGCCCTAACGATGCTTTAAAGGTTGAGAACTTTAGAGTTGTTAAAGTTAAGGAGAATAAAACATCCCAGCCAAAAAGTTATTGTATAAACTGTGGGTTGTGTGCTAACAACTGCCCAAGCGGAGCTTTAAGGTTTGAAGATGGGCACTTATTTTACAGCCCAGATGCTTGTTGGAAATGTCTAAAATGTGTTGAAATCTGCCCTAACGATGTTAGAAGAGTTAAAGACGATAAAGTTGTTGGTGGCTGTTCCTTGTGTAAGATTTGTTTAAACAACTGTCCAGAAAATGCTATAGAGATAACCACAGTTAAATTAGAAAAGATTAAAGATGAAAACTGTATATTGTGTGCTACATGCTCAAATGTTTGCCCAATGGATGCTATAATCGTAGATAGAAGTAATGGAGAAGTTTTATTTACAGACAACTGCATATCTTGTGAAACTTGTGCTATCCACTGCCCAAGAGATGTAATTCCAAACACTACTGGATATAAAAAGGTTGTTGATAGGGAAAACTCGTTTATTAGGGTTGATATGGACTTCTGCATAAAATGTGGTTTATGCAATAAGGCATGCCCAAATAACTGCATAGATTATGGAGTTGTTGATAAAGAGAAGTGTGAGTTTTGTGGAGCTTGTTATAACATCTGCCCAACTAAGGCAATATATTTGCATAGAAAATGGAAAGTAAAAGAATAAATTTTTTGGTGATTAAATTGGATGAGCTGAAAAAATTTGCCAAAATATTTTTAACTGGAATATATGAGAATTTAGAGAGAATCATCTTTGGCTCTGATAGGTATACAAGCTTAGAGATGAGAAACGCTATATTATCTGGAACTGTTAAAATTCCAAAAACAGTTATTGAAGAGCTTTGTATTGGTTGTGAAGGATGTGCCAACGTATGCCCAACAAAGGCAATTGAAATGATTCCAACTGAGCCAGTTAAGATAACTGAAAACTATGTTAAAGATAAAATACCAAAAATTAACCCAGAGAGGTGCATCTATTGCCTATACTGCCATGATTTTTGTCCAGTATTTTCAGTATTTAATGAAATATCTCCAATTCATTCAAGAGATGTTGGAGAAGATTACATAGAGGTCGATATCTCAAAATTACTACAGAAAAAGATTGAGATTTCTGAAGAGCAGATAAACAAAATTAGCTCTATCCTCTCAATCAATCTAAGGAGGATTATCAAAAGTTGATCATTCATATTTTGCAGTTAAAACCTCTCTAATCTTCTTAGCCCTCTCTTTTCCAACTCCTTCAACCTTCATCAACTCCTCTTCTTTTGCAGTAAATACATTTTCAACAGTTTTAAAATGCTTTAATAACCTATCAGCCAAAGCTCCACCAACGTCTGGTAAACTTTCAACGATAAATCTCTGCTGTTCTTTTAAAGACATCGTAGTTTTTCCATATCTTACCATAACAGCCCTTTTCTCCTTTATCTGCTCTTTCTCAGCAATTTTTATTAATAAATCAGCTGTTTCTTCAGCATTTTTTGTAAATACTATTGGAATACCAAAATCAAAAATTATTGATAAAATAGCTCCTTTAATAGCGTTTTCATGCAATCTGCTAAAGTTTTCACCTTCAATAATCAACAATGGCTTTTCTACCTTTTTTAAATTTTTCAACTGATTAAATAACCTTTTATCAATAATTGAATTTACAAAATCTTCAGCCGTCTTCCTCTCAACAATTACCCTATCACTTAAAACATAGTCACCAACTTCCAAGGTTTTTAGCTCAACATCTGCATAGTTATGTAGAAGTTTAGCCATATTTTTCTCTCTAACGTCCACAATAATCTTTACTGGTTTTTTTGTCTTTATATTTTCAATTTTAAGTCTTTCTTCTTTACTTTCTGGTTTAGTTTCAGCTTGTTTAATAAAATCCAATATCGTCATTGGTTTTTTTGTTTCCTCTTCTTTTGTTGTTTTTGTTGAAGGTTTTTCAACTTCTTTAATTTTTTCTTCAGTTTTTTCTTCTTTTTCTTTTTCTTCGAATTTCTTCTGTAATCTTTTATTCAACAGGTAGCACATATTTTTTAACAGTCTCTTCATTTCCCTCTCTTTATATAAAGCGCTTCTATAATATGCCTCATCAGTTGTTCCCTTTGCTATTAAAATATAAGCCTTTCCACCCTCCCCTCTCATCGCCCTACCTCTTCTCTGAATAAACCTAATTTCAGAAGGAACTGGCTCGTAAAATATGATGTAATTTACTGTTGGAATATCTATTCCTTCCTCAGAAACGCTTGTTGAAACCAAAACACTCCCTTCTCTCTTAAATTTCTCTATTGCCTCTATCTGTTGCTTTTGACTCATTCCTTTTCCTTCTTTATTCGCCTGTCCAATAAATCTTATCGCCTTAATGCCATTTTGATGTAATAGATTAACGATTTTTTCCACAGTATCTCTGTATTGTGCAAAAACAATAATTCTCTCATCTTTATTTTTTTCTAAAATATTTTTAACCATATCAACAACTTTTTCTAATTTTGGATGCTCAACATTAGATTCCATTAATAAATTAACCGCTTCTCTAATTTTTTCATCGTTAGAAATTGATTTTGCAGATTTTGTTCTTTGCATTGATAATTTATTAATATAGCTTAAAAAAACAGTTTTCCCTTGACTTTCTAAAAGCTCTTTAGCATGCATAAGCTTTAAAGCTTCAGAGCAAACTCTTATAAGCTCATATTTAACTTCCTCATCATAAGAGAATAGCTTATTATTTAATTCAATGAGTTCTGTTTTTGTTACATTTGCAATGGAATTTATAACTCCAAAATCTTTTAATATCTTTAACCTCTCTTTTAACGCTTCATTTATTAATTTTAACGCTTTTTTAAACTCAGGAGGTAGCTCAATTCTAATAGGGGTTAGCTTTACCTTAGCAACGTATGGCTTTACATCCTCATCATCTTCAGTTCTAACTTCAACATGTTCAATTCCCAAATTTTCGCAGATTTCCATAACTTTATCTATATCAGAACCTGGAGAGGCCGTTAATCCCAAAACATGGCATTTATCTTTAAATTTTTTTGCTACAAATGCATAGGCATGGTCTCCCGTAGTGTGATGAGCTTCATCAGCTATTAGTAAAACAAAATCATCAATATTTATCCTTCCAGCTATAATATCGTTTTCAATAACCTGTGGCGTGGCAACAAATATCTTCCCCTTTTTATAAAGTTCAGCTCTTTTATTTGGAGATATTTTCCCTGTTAAAGCTATTATCATATTTTCATCAATATTTAAAACATCTTTCAACCTGTTGCAGTGTTGCTCAACTAAAGGTCTTGATGGAGCTAAGATTAAAACCTTTCCATCCTTTTTTGTTAAAATACCTGCTATAACCAAAATTGCTATAGCAGTTTTCCCTAAACCTGTCGATAAAACGCATAATGTTTTTTTCTTTAATGCATTTGCCGCAATAATCTGCTGATACAACCTCGCTTCCAATTTGTTTGGCTTTATTAATGGATGTTCAATATACATAACTATCCTACTCTTTATTTTATTTTAGCTCATCTAACCTATTAGCCCATCTCATCAAAATTTCTCTCGCCTTTTTAAGTTTTGAGTTGCTATAATCTAACAAAAACTTTAGATAGTTTTCATCAACAAATAATCTTCCATCTTCACCTATTGGAGCATCTACCTTATAGGTTGTTAAAATCTCAACAATAATCCTTCTATCTGAAATTGATTTTATAGATGAAGCTTTTAATCCAGAGTGTATAGCCAATTCAAGCATTTTTTTCGCTGATATTATATCTTTACATGCAATATGCAGTATGGGAGAGTTCATAACAAAAACTATATACCCCTCTTTTCTATTTTTTAAAGCGTTAAACATCTCCTCATAGTTAGCGTAATGGTGCCATTTTCCAAGCCATCTCGAATATAATTTTGGATTCTTATTTTTTGGGATTTCCATTATTCCTACTCTGCCAATACAGCTGGATGTTGTATAATAGCTGTCAATCCCATTAATTTTGTTTAATATTGGTATTATCTCCTCATCTACCAAACCTTCTCTTATAGCAAGTTCCAAATTCATCAAAGTCCTTTTTTTATCCTCTAAAAATCCCATACTCCCACTATCTTAAAGTTTAATGTAATGTTTAAATTCTTTAATTTTGAATAACTAAAGTTTCAGGCAAAAACTTTTTAAATCCTTTCATGCCAAATCAACATTAAAAATAATAATTAAATAACTTATAAGGATTTTCATGTTGGTGTTACTTATGATACCGATGATATATAAAGAGATGTGTCCAAACTGTAATGGAGAGATAACGAGTAAAAGATTGGAAATTGGGGTTTGCGAAAAATGTTTAAAAGAAGAAAAGGCCTTTGAAAAGTTAAAACTATGTGAGAAGCTTAGAGAAGAAAAGACATTAAAAAATTTAAAAAATTACTGCAATATTTGGAATGAATTTAAAGAATTTGAGGAATTTGTAAAAGATTTGGGATTTGAACTTTTAAGTATACAGAAGATGTGGGCAAAGAGGGTTTTAAAAAATAAAAGCTTCTCAATTGTTGCTCCAACAGGTGTGGGGAAGAGCTTTTTTGGTATATTGATGAGCTTATTTTTATCAAAAAAAGGAAAGAAATGCTATATAATTTTACCTACAACACTTTTAGTTAAGCAAACTTACGAAAAAATGATATCTCTAATAGAAAAAAATAATTTAAATGTTAAAGTTGTTGCCTATCATTCAGAGTTATCAACAAAAGAGAAGAAAGAAGCGAAAGAGAGAATAGATAACAACGATTACGATATATTAATAACAACCTCCAACTTTTTAGCTAAAAACATGCCAAATAACGTATTTGATTTCATCTTTGTTGATGACGTTGATGCTTTATTAAAAGCCTCAAAAAACATTGATAGAACTTTGAAGCTGTTAGGATTTGATGATGAAATTATAAACGAAGCTTATAAGATAATTTATTTAATAAAAATTGGTAAAATAGAGAGTGCATTAAAAAAGAGAGAATTTTTAAAGAAAAAAATATCTAAAATAAATCACGGATGTTTAATTATCGCCTCTGCTACTGGAAAAAGCTATGGGGATAGAGTTAAACTCTATAGAGAGCTTTTAGATTTTGAAATAGGGTTTGGAATGAATAAGCTTAGGGATGTTGCTGATATTTATGACGAAGAATTTAGCAAGGAAAAAATTTTGGAATATGTAAAATTATTTGGCTCTGGAGGAATTGTATTTGTATCAATTGATTACGGTGTTGAAAAAGCTCAAGAAATTGAGAAGTTTTTATTAAAAAATAATATTAAGGCAAAACTAATTCATTCAAAGGACAAAAAAGGTTTTGATGACTTTAGAAATGGGGAGATAGATGTTTTAATTGGTGTTGCCTCATACTATGGAGTTTTAGTTAGAGGTTTAGATATGCCAGAAAGAGTTAGATATGCCATATTTTACGGCATTCCAAAGTTTAAAATTAGATTAAAAGAATATATAAACAGTTTAAAAGAAAAAGGGGAGTTAAAGGAAGATATTGACATTGAAGGAAAAACGGAAGAGGAGATTAGAGAGATAATCGTTGAAAAATTAAAGATAAAGAATTTTTCATTAAGAAAAGAAGATGGAGAGTATTTGTTATTAATTCCAGATGTAAAAACCTATATCCAAGCTTCCGGAAGAACTTCAAGGATGACAGAGTTTGGTTTAACTAAAGGGGCAAGTATTGTTTTGGTGGATGAGAAGGAGATTTTTGAAGCTCTAAAAAAGTATATGCTGTTTATGTATGAAAGTGAATTTAGGAAGATTGATGAAATAAACTTAGAAGAGCTAATTAAAAAGATTGATGAAGATAGGGAGAAGATAAAATTAGGAAGGGCTAAAGGTAAAGTTCCAGATTTATTAAAATCTGTTTTAATGGTTGTAGAAAGCCCAAATAAGGCAAGAACTATAGCTAATTTCTTCGGAAAGCCATCTGTTAGGAAGATAAACAACAGGAACATATATGAGGTTTGTATTGGAGACTTAAACTTAATTATAACTGCAAGTGGGGGGCATGTGTTTGATTTAGTTACAAAAGAAGGATTTTATGGAATTAAAATAGATAACAACCTGTATATTCCAATATACGCCTCAATTAAAAAAGTGAATGGAGAGCAATTTACAGACCAGAAGAACTTTGAAAAGTTGATAAAACAGCTAATGGAGAGAGGAGAGAGAGTAAATGCAATGGATGCAAAGGAAAATATAGAGATTATTAGAGAGATTGCAGATGAGGTTGATGCCATATTCATAGCAACAGATATTGATACAGAGGGGGAAAAAATCGGCTACGATATTGCTTTAAATGCTCTTCCATTTAACAAAAATATCTATAGAGTCGGATTTAATGAGATTACTAAGAGAGCTATATTAAAGGCAGTAGAATCATTTAAAAAAGGAGAGGAGCTTAGCTTAGATGAAAACAAAGTTAAAGGTCAGATAGTTAGGAGGATAGAAGATAGATGGATTGGATTTAGATTGAGTCAAAAACTTTGGGAGGTGTTTAATAAAAATTACCTCTCAGCCGGTAGGGTTCAAACGCCAGTATTGGGATGGATTATAGAGAGATACAACGAGCATAAAATAAAAGTTCCTTACTTATCTTTGAGATTAGAAAATGACATATACGTTGGAAAAATTTGGGAAGAGGAATTTAATAAAGATGAGGTTGAAGTTGAAGTTAATATTTATGATAAGGAGATATCTCCTCTCCCACCATTCACAACAGATACATTATTGGAGGAAGCTACGAAGAGATTTGGGCTGAGTGCTGATGAAGTGATGGCTATAGCTCAAGAATTATTTGAGCTGGGCTTAACCACCTACCACAGAACAAGTTCAACAAGGGTATCGTTGGATGGAATGAGAGTGGCTAAGGAGTATTTAAAGCTAAATAACTTAGAAGATTACCTAAAAAATAGAGAATACTTCATGGAAGGGGCTCATGAATGTATAAGACCTACAAAACCAATGGATACAGAGGAGCTTATTGAGTTTTTGAAAGAGAGCAATATAAAATTAACCAAAAATCATATAAAAGTTTATGATTTGATATTTAGAAGATTTTTGGCTTCTCAGATGAAAGAGGCAGTTGTGGAATATGAGGAGATATATATAAAAGATTTGGATGAAAAGATTGAAGGCTACATAGATGTGAAATTTGATGGATGGAGCAAAATTTATAACTTAAAGTTAAAAAAGCTTCCAAAGGTTGAGAAAAACTCTTTAAAAATATTGGAGAAGAAGATTACAAAAATTCCAAAAGTTCCATTGTATGATGAGGGAGAAGTTGTTAAATTGATGAAAGAGAGGGGCATTGGAAGGCCTTCAACTTATGCCCAAATAATTAAAAAGTTATTAGATAGAGGATATGTGACTAAAAGCAAAAACAAAGGTAAGTTAATCCCAACAAAGTTAGGAACTGAAGTTTATAATTATTTAATAAACAATTATCCTAATCTAATATCTGAAGAGAGAACGAGGGAGTTGGAAGAGATTATGGACAAAATTGAAAATGGGGAAGTTGATTATTTAGAGGTTTTAAAAGCGTTACATGAAGAGATTTTAAGCATTAAATAAAATTGGTGATAAAATGGTTATCAAAGGAAGAGTCCACAAATTTGGAGATGACGTTGATACCGATGCGATAATTCCGGGGCCATATTTGAGAACCACAGATCCCTATGAGTTAGCTTCCCACTGTATGGCAGGAATTGATGAAGATTTTCCAAAAAAAGTTAAAGAAGGAGATGTTATTGTCGCTGGAGAAAACTTTGGATGTGGCTCAAGTAGAGAGCAGGCTGTGATAGCAATAAAATACTGTGGAATTAAGGCGGTTATAGCCAAAAGCTTTGCAAGAATATTTTACAGAAATGCCATCAACGTTGGATTAATCCCAATAATAGCTAATACCGATGAAATTGAAGATGGAGATGTTGTTGAGATTGATTTGGATAAAGAAGAAATTAAAATAATTGATAAAGATAAAACAATAAAGTGTGAAGCTCCAAAAGGTCTGGAAAGAGAAATTTTAAATGCTGGAGGTTTAGTCAATTATTTGAAGAGAAAAACTAAAATTAATTAAATTTTTTAAATTTTACTAAAATTTTTAAAAATAAAAAAGGTGTAAAATAATGATGTTAGAACTAAATGGACTACATGCTGGTTTTAGGTTTTCTTCTGCCCATATTGTATTTGGACATCCTTCTTGTGGAGTGATACATGGGCATTCCTATTATGTCGATGTAAAACTTTGTGGAGAAAGGGCTGGAGAATTTAAATTTGTTTGCGATTTTAAGATAGTTAAAAAGATTGTAAAAGAGATTTGTGATAAGTTAGACCACAAATTAATACTCCCAAAGAATCATGAGAATGTTTATTATGAGCTGAGAGATAAGGCATTATACTTTAAATATGAGAATAAAGAATACAGTATTCCTGTTGAAGATGTTATTTTATTGCCTATTCCATCAACCACTGCTGAAGATCTGGCAATATATTTTGCCAATGAGATAGCAGATAGGTTAAAAAATCTTGGTTTTTCCAACATAGAATGGATAGAAGTGGCTATCAACGAAGGAATAGGGCAAGGAGCTTGCTATAGAAAATACCTAAAATAAGATTTTAAAACTTTTAATAACTTTTCCTAAAGACATATAAACTACTTTTAAGTAAATAATATAACAGCGAAGTCTTACTAAAAGAGGTGAAATGATGGAAAAAATTTTAGAGAAGGTCAGAGCGAAATCAGAGATTCCAGTATATGACAAGTCAGTGGAAAACGTGTTGTCAGCTATTTTAACATCAAGCGATTTTTGGAAGATTGTTGATTTAAGCGAAGAGCCATTACCCTTAGTTGCTGATATTATAAGAGTTTTAGAAGAAGAGGGGTTAGTAAAAATAGGTGAAGGAATAGAATTTACTGAAAAAGGGAATGAATTTATAAAATCTTATGGAATTGGAAAGAGAGAGGATGATGTTTGTGAATGCTGTGAGGGGAGAGGAGTTTCTTTAAAGAATTACGAAGATTTATTAAAGAAATTTAAAGAAATCGTTAAAAATAGACCTATGCCAAAACACGAATACGACCAAGGTTTTGTTACACCAGAGTGCACAGTTTCAAGAATTGCTTTGATGAACTCGAGAGGAGATTTATTCAATAAAGATGTTTTGGTTTTAGGGGACGATGATTTAACAAGCATTGCCTTAATGCTCTCAAATCTCCCTAGAAAAATAGTTGTTGTTGACATTGATGATAGATTAATTAATTTTATAAAAAATGTGGCTGAAGAGTTAAATTACAAAAACATAGAGGTTATAACATTAGATTTAAGAAAGCCACTCCCAGAAAAATACAGCAGAGCGTTTGATACCTTTATAACTGACCCACCAGAAACCGTCTATGCTGTAAAAACATTTATTGGGAGAGGAATATCAGCATTAAAAGGAGAGAGGAGAGCAGGTTACTTTGGAATTACAAGAAGGGAAAGCTCATTGGATAAATGGAGAGAGATTCAAAGAACATTGATAAATGAGTTCAATGTAGTTATAACAGACATAATAAGGAATTTCAACCATTATGTAAATTGGGGATATGAAGAAGAAACAAGAGCTTGGAGATTAACTCCAGTAAAGAAAAAACCAGAAGATATTTGGTATAAATCATACATGTTTAGAATAGAGACACTAAAAGATAGTAAAGGGTTTGAAGGAGACGTTGATGTTGGGGATGAACTATACAACGATGCTGAAAGCTCAACAACATAAATAATTTTTAAAATTTTTGGTGGGGAGTATTTTCTGTTTTTATAAATCTTCTCTATTTTTACAAGTTTCGCAAAAAAAAATCATTTTTATCAATAAATACTTAGGTTTCTTTTTATTCCCCATTATGACAGCACGATTTTAATCCTAAAAACTTTGAATATTACAATTTTATTGGACAATATAAACTCCATTTTATTAAGATTTTACATATTTTTAACAATATTTGTTCCATTAATTTTGAAATACCATCCAAAAATGCTTTTAATGGGTTTATATCAGCATTGTTATTCCACAATAGTTTAACAACTCTTTCGAAAGGTTGAATCCCAAACTATTTATAGGAATTAAATTAATATTATTGTTAATTAAGTGCTGTGGTCATAATGGATTCATGTTTTTCAATGATTATTAAGGCATAACAAATTACTTATCCCACATTACCAATCAAGTGTGATTAAAATGAATTATGATGATATAACAAAAACGCTAGAAGTATTAAAAAATGTTGTTAATGCACTGGAATGTGCAGATAAAGGAAATTTTGATAAAGCGTTAGAATACTTAGAAAAAGTTCAGAAGGTTGATAAAAACAATCCTTTAGTATTGTATATAAAAGGAATTGTATTAAAACTTAAAGGAGACATAGAAGATGCAGTGAAATATTTTGAATACTTAGAAACTATTGAAAAAACATCTCTATTGTCTTTGGGAAATCTCATATGTCTAACATTTGTAAAGGGCGAGTATGAAAAAACCTTAAAATACATTGATAAGTTATCAAAACTCTCCAACTCATGTTATTTATCTCCATTTCATAAGGCATTAATTTATATGGAATTTGGAGAGTACGACAAAGCACTTGAAGTTCTTGATGAATTTTTAAAGATATATCCAAATCTAACTTCAATTTTAAGAGAGAAGGCGATAATATTAGAAAATCTTGGGAGGTTGGATGAAGCATTAGAATGCGCAAATAAAATATTAAAAATCAGAAGAAATGACGCTTATGTGTGGTATTTAAAGGGGAGGATTTTAAAGAAACTTGGAAATATAAAAGAAGCGTTAGATGCTTTGAAAATAGCGATAAATTTAAATGAAAATCTAATACATGTTTATAAAGATATTGCCTATTTAGAATTGGCAAATAATAACTATGAAGATGCATTAAGCCACATAAATAAATATTTAGAAAAATATCCAAATGACGTTGAAGCAAAATTTTACTTAGCTTTGATATACGAAAATCTTAATAAAATTGAAGATGCATTAAAAATCTATGATGAAATAATTAATGAAAATCCCGAAAATAAATTGTTGGTAAGTTCATCTATATTAAATAAAGCGAAATTATTGGAAAGACTTGGGAAGTTAGATGAGGCAATTAACGAATACAACAAATTATTTGAAAGTTAAACCAAATTTTAAATATTTTCACATAAATACTTTAACGCATCTTCTTCCATAAAATGAAGCTTTCCTGGGATTATTATACAATGTAATGGTTTTCCAAAATCATAATTAATTAAATATTTTATTTTTCCATAAACAAGCTTTGGTTTCAAACTTCCAGCTCTTGCTACAACAACAGCCTTTGTATCTTCACTTATGACATTTTCCTTCTTCCTATTTTCAAGCTCTAAAAGCACTTTCAACCCTTCATTTGCCGTCATGAACCTTTTTTCATTTTCATCAACTCTAATATCTAATAAGCAAAGAGTATGCAATCCCCTCTCCAAATTTTCTTTTATTATATTGTATGGAGTTTCTGGAAAGTAATTTTCTTCTGGAAACACGATTGAAGCGGTTCTACCAAATTTATACAATTGAAGCCCAGTAATTCCTACTGCTGAATAGATGGATGGAGCGTTTATTATTAAAACCTCAACCCCTTTCTTTTTTGCCTCTATAGCTAAATCTACATGTGTTGTGGCAACCATTGGATCTCCAGCAGTTAAAAACATTATATCTTTATCCTTTGCCTCTTCTATCAACTTATACCCATCATATTCAACCTCTTTCCTGCTCAAAACATGAATCTTTTTGCCTAAAACTTCTTCTATCTTTTCTATTGTAGTTCCAGTTAGAACTGCTGTATAAAATTCAGCATAAATTTTATCTGCCTTTTTAGCAAATTTTAGTGTTTTTAGAGTCATATCGTTTTCATCATAGAGTCCCAAACCTGCCAAAATCAACATACTATCACCAATTTCTGTTTAAGCAAAAGGATTATATAATATAATACCCTTTTAATTTAAAAACTAAAATCTTAGTGGTGAAGGAATGGAAGGTTATTATTATGTATTCTTTATAGTGTTGTCGATAATCTTCATTATTCCAAATCTGTTGAAGAAATTTAACATTCCAGCCATAACATCGATTATGATTGCAGGGATTATAATAGGGCCTTATGGGTTAAATATATTGCAAGTAGATGAAACACTAAAAGTGTTTGCAGATTTTGGAGCAATTATGTTAATGTTTTTAGCTGGTCTAGAAGTTGATAATGAAACTTTAAGAGAAGAATTTAAAAATTCTCTAGTTTTAACTTTTTTCTCGTTATTAATTCCTGGTTTAGGAGGGTATTTAATTGGGCAGTATTTAGGTTTAGGATTTATTGGCAGTTTGCTTTACAGTGTAATATTTGCATCCCATTCTGTAGCCATTGTTTATGCTCTATTGGATGAGTTAAAGATGGTAAAAACTAGATTGGGAACCATAATTTTAAGTGCTACCATAACTGTTGATTTGCTCACCCTCCTTTTGCTGTCAGTTGTTATAAAGTTGGGAACTGGTGGAGAAGATATAGGGATGTTTTTATTGAAAGTATTTTTATACATTGGGGCTTTGCTTTTAGCTATCCCTCTCCTATCTAAATACATTCTTGGCATATTTGAAAAACTTCATGCTCAAAGAATACACTTTGTCCTATCCATTATATTTATTGCCATAATACTTGGGGAAGTTATTGGAATTCATCCAATAGTGGGGGCGTTTATTTGCGGCGTTGCCGTTAGTGAGGCTTTAACTAAAGAAGAGCACGACGAATTATTAAACAAAAATTTAAACGCAATTGGTTATGGTTTATTTATACCAATATTCTTCTTAGTTTTAGGTATGGAAACAAACATTGGGGTTATATTTGATTTAAGCAATTTAGAGCTATTATTAATAACATTAGTTTCAGCTGTGACATTGAAGTTTTTCTCTGGCTTTATAGCTTTGAAAATTTTAGGTTTTGATAGGGTAAAAAACACTATTGGAGGTTTATTAACAATCCCAAAAATTTCAGCATCTTTAGTGGCTGCATCAATCGGAAAAGAGCTTGGTTTAATAGGAAATGAAATATTTGTAACAATCGTTGCTTTATCGGTGATAACAGCTACACTAACTCCAATACTTACAAAAAATGTGTTTATTGCAAAATGTAAAAAAGTTAAAAATTGATTTTTTATTTTCTTAGATTTCATTTCGTACCTGTCTGATTTTAACATTTGAAAAACAGTAAAAAATATAATGTTTAAAAAACTCTTTCCTACCGAGACGGTCTGATTTTAACTTAAGGAAAAAACGATAGAACACAGCTTTTATATTGTTATAAAATTTCCATTTCGTTCTGGTCTGATTTTAACCAAATGATATAATTGTGAAACAACAAAAACAACAAAACGGAGGGACAATAATTCCCATACCGTTCCGGTCTGATTTTAACAGGGCAATTATTTGAGATAAGCACATTTTTAACACTCATAATATTTATGCTTTACTCTACCCTATAAGTCGAGGGTACTTAACCCCATTTGTTTATATACCTCTGCACATATATAAATTTTGCTTTTTAGAACTAAAAAAGAATTTTAAAGCAATTATTTTTTAAAATATAATTTATTTGTTGTGGAAATATGCCTTAAAAGATAATTAACTAAAATCTTTTAAAAAATCTTAATATTTTAATTAATTCAAATACTTAATACCCTTCGAAATTCAATAAAAAACCTTAAAATCTAAAAATAAAATTTATCCAGCGAGATAATCTAAAAATACAATCTTATTAATCATACTTTAAAACAGCCCCTTCATCTGCTGAGCTTACAAGCTTAGCATATCTTGCCAAATAACCTTTTTTGACTTTTGGCTCAGGTTTTTTCCATTTTGCCAATCTTTCTTTAATTTCCTCTTCATCTAAAGCTAAATCCAATTTTTTATTTATCATATCTATTTTAATAATATCCCCATCTTCAACTATTGCTATAGGTCCTCCAGCCATTGCTTCTGGAGAGACGTGCCCAATGCAAGGCCCTCTACTTCCTCCACTAAACCTTCCATCGGTAATTAAAGCAACTGAATCGTCCAAGCCCATCCCACATATTGCTGATGTAGGGGCTAACATCTCTCTCATTCCAGGCCCTCCTGCAGGCCCCTCATACCTAATAACTACAACATCTCCCTTCTCAATCTCTCCACCCAATATCGCATCAACTGCCTCTTCCTCACTATCAAATACTCTTGCAGGCCCTTCGTGTTTATACATCTTTGGATTTACAGCCCCAATTTTAACTACTGCCCCATTAGGTGCTAAACTTCCTTTCAATATTCTTAAACCAGCAGTTTCATGGACTGGATTGTCAATTGGTCTAATAACGCTATGGTCAATGTATTTAACCCCTCTGATAATCTCTTCAACTGTCTTTCCACTAACTGTTAAACATTCTTTGTGTATTTTTTCCTCTAAAACTTTTAAAACTGCTGGAATTCCTCCAGCTCTATGTAAATCAATCATGAAATGTTCTCCTCCAGGTCTTAAAGAAGCTATGTGCGGAACTTCATCACTAAGTCTATCAAAGTCATCCAAAGTTATGAATTTTGGCTTTATCTCATTTGCTATTGCTGGAATGTGCAAGGTTGTGTTTGTTGAACCTCCTAAAGCTAAGTCTACCAAAATAGCGTTTTCAAATGCTTCTTTAGTTAATATCTTATCTGGAGTTATATTATTTCTAACTAAATCAACTATCCTCATCCCACTTCTCTTAGCTATTCTTATTTTTTCAGCAGTTGTTGCATGAGATGTGGCACAGTAAGGGAGGGATAATCCCATAGCCTCAGTTAAACATGCCATTGTGTTTGCTGTGAATAAACCTGCACAGCTACCAGCTCCCGGACATGCAATATCTTCAATCTCTTTAAGCTCTTCTTCAGTAATTTTTCTTGCTGCACAAGCTCCAACCCCTTCAAATACGCTGATTAAATCATACTTCTCTCCTTTAAACTCTCCAGGAAACATCGGACCCCCAGTAACAACTATAAATGGTAGTCCAGTCCTTATAGCTCCCATTATCATTCCAGGAACTATCTTATCACAGCTTGGAATTAAAACTAATCCATCAAATCCATGAGCTTTGGCCATACTTTCCACAGTATCTGCAATAATCTCCCTTGATGGTAGGGAGTATTTCATCCCCTCATGTCCCATCGCAATTCCATCGCATATAGCCATTGTGTTGAATTCAAAGGCTGTTCCTCCATTAGCGTAGATACCTTTTTTTACTGCATCAGCTACTTCTCTTAAATGAATATGTCCTGGAACTACTTCAGTAAAGCTATTAACAACTCCAATAAAAGGCCTCTCTATCTCTTCATCTGTATATCCACATGCTTTTAATAAACTCCTATTTGGAGCTCTTTTTAACCCTTTTTTTACATTATCACTTATCATATTATCCCCTCAAAATAAAAATAAATTAAAAATAATAAAATAAAATTACTGAGTTTCAGCCATCTTTTTCTTTAAGTAAGGCATTAATCCTCCAGCCTCTAAAATTTCCATCATAAACTCTGGCAATTTATTACCTTTTAAAACCTCTCCAGTAGTTAAGTTTTTAATCTCTCCAGTTTCTAAATTAACCTCCAATTCATCTCCTTCATTAACCTTCTCTGAAATTCCTTTACATTCAATTAATGGTAATCCAACGTTGATGGCGTTTCTGTAAAATATTCTTGCAAAACTCTCAGCAATAACACAGCTAATTCCAGCTCCTTTTAATCCCAATGGAGCATGTTCTCTACTTGAACCGCATCCAAAGTTCTTGCCCCCAACTATTATATCTCCAGGCTTAACTTTCTTTGGAAATTCAGGGTCTGCCCCAGTCATGACAAATTGAGCTAATTCCTCTGGTTTTGTATAAACTAAGTATCTTGCTGGCAATATGGCATCCGTATCTATGTTATCTCCAAATTTCCAGACCCTTCCTTTTATTACACTCTGCATAATCTCACCCAGAATTTTTTGAATAGAGATATGCAACTATCAAATAAATAATTTGCTTACAACTCCTTCAAAATTCTTTTTAAAACTTCAAGATCACATTCAATTTTTATTGGCTCTTCACTTGCTCTTATTGCCGCGTCAGGGTCTTTTAAACCATGTCCAGTTGTTATACAAACAATTCTTTCATCTCTGTCAATAACTCCATCTTCCAATAACTTTTTCAGTCCAGCTATTGATGAAGCTGAAGCAGGTTCAACAAATATTCCTTCTCTCCTTGCCAACAACTTTTGAGCTTCAACAATCTCTTCATCTGTAACTGCTTCAGCATAACCTCCAGATGAGTATATCGCATCTAAAGCCTTTGGAGCATTTACAGGATTTCCAATCCTTATAGCTGTTGCAATTGTTTCTGGATTTTTGTATGGAATGATATCCTTAGCTTTCTTTTTAAATGCTTCAACAATTGGCTTAGCACCTTCCGCCTGAATTCCAGTCATTTTTGGTAACTCATCTGTAATACCTGTTATTTCAAATTCCTTAAATCCTTTCCATATAGCTGAGATGTTTCCAGCATTACCTACAGGGACTATAACTCTATCTGGAACCTCCCAGTTTAATTGGTCGCATATCTCAAAGGCTATTGTCTTCTGCCCCTCTAATCTAAATGGGTTTATTGAATTTAGCAAATAGATTAATTTTTCCTTTGCCAACTGTTTAACCATATCTAATGCATCGTCAAAGTTTCCTTTAACCTGAATAACTTTAGCCCCATAAAACATTGCCTGGGCTAATTTTCCTAAAGCTACTTTCCCTTCCGGCAATAGAACTATACACTTCTTCCCACTTCTTGCTGAGTAAGCGGCTAAAGAGGCAGAGGTATTCCCAGTTGAAGCACAGCCAACAACATCAACTTCCAATTCATTAGCCCTTGTTACACCAACGGTCATTCCCCTATCTTTAAAGCTTCCAGTTGGGTTAGCCCCCTCATTTTTCACATAGAGTTCTTTAACTCCCAACTCTTCCTCTAAGTTTTTACATCTGTATAATGGCGTTCCTCCCTCATGCAAAGTAACGATTTTACTTTCATCTTTTACTGGCAAATACTCTAAGTATCTCCAAACGCCAATCTCTCTTTCCCTTAATTTTTCTTTTGAGACTTTGTCCTTTATTTCTTCGTAGTCATAAACAATTTCCAATAAACCTCCACACTCGCATGTATAAACAATCTCATCAACATCGTAAGTTTTTCCACACTTTATACATTTTTGTAACATTCCATCACCCCAAATATAAAATAAAAATAATAAAATAAATGAAAAATAAAAATTTTGAAATTATCTGACTTTACTACCTGCCTTTATGTCCTTATCGACTGTTAATAAGCTAACGTTTCCTTCGTCATCTTCAGCCGCTAAAATCATCCCTTCAGATAAAACTCCACACAACTTAGCTGGTTTTAAATTACAAACAACTATAACTTTCTTACCCACTAAATCTTCAGGTTTGTAGTAATCTTTTATTCCTGAAACTATCTGCCTCTTTTCATCTCCTAAATCAACTATCAATTTTAATAATTTTTTTGATTTTGGTATATCTTCAGCTTCAACAACTTCTCCAACTCTTAAATCAATTTTTTCCAAATATGTTATGTCTATCTGCTCCATTTTTTCTCCTCCTTTTTCTTCTACTTTATTCTCATAAAGTTTTTTCTTCATCTCTCCTATCTTTTTGTCATCTATTTTCTTAAATACAATTTTTGGCTTCTTCAGCTCATTTCCTCTTAAGTTCAAATCAAGCTCTTCATTCATCAAATCTAACAATGCTAAGGATTTTTTAGGCATGTATGGGTAGAGCAAATAAACGAGAGTTTTTACTGTCTTACAGCAGGTATATAATATTTCCTCCAATCTATTTTCATCATCAACAGCCCATGGCTCCATCTTCTGGAAGTAGCTGTTTCCTTCAATGGCAAGATGTAGTATATTAACTAAAGCATCTCTAAACTTAAAGCTTCTTATGTTTTTATCAACAGCTTCAATTGTTTCTTCACATTTCTTTAATAGATTTTTATCCTCTTCCTTCAATCTACTTTCATCGACTATTGGAACTTTTTTAAACTTTCTATGTGTGAATGTTAAAACCCTATGGGTGAAGTTTCCAATTATGTTTATAAGCTCATTATTTATTTTATTTTTGAAGTCATCAAATGAGAAATCACAATCTTTGTATAGAGGAGCTGACATGACTAAATAGTATCTTAAATAATCAGCATCAAAGTTTTTAACGAAATCTTTTACCCAAACTACCCATCTTTTACTTGTACTCATCTTTCTTCCTTCTAAAGTGAGATAGCCTCCACTAACTACTGCAGTTGGTAAATTGTAATCTCCATGAGCGATTAGCATTCCAGGCCAGAAGACAGCATGATGAACGGTTATATCCTTTCCAATGAAGTGGTAAATCTTTGTGTCCTTCTCTAACCAATATTTTTTCCAAACATCCCCTAACATCTTTGTAAATGAGATGTAGCCAATAGGAGCTTCTAACCAAACATACATTACCTGATTAGTTCCTGGAATTGGAACTCCCCAGCTTATATCCCTTGAAATATCCCAATCATGAAGCTCTTTAATCCAATTCAACGCCATGTTTTTAACGTGCTCTGGCATTTCTTCAGCGTTTTTTATATACTCTTCCAACTCTTCTTTCAAAGCACTTAATTTAAAGAAATAGTGTTTTGTTTTCCTAATTTCCGGCTTTCCTTTGCAGATTACACAATAAGGGTCTTTTAATTCAAAAGGCTCTAAATGTCTTCCACAAACTTCACAATGGTCTCCTCTTGCTTCTCCACCACAGTATGGACAGATACCTTCAACATACCTATCTGGAAGGAATTTTTTACATTTTGGACAGTAAAACTGCTCTATCTCTTTTTCATAAATATAGCCATTCTCTTTTAGCTTTAGATAAAATTCTTGGGCAGTTTCAATATGTATTTGGCTATGGGTTTTACCAAACGCATCAAACTCTACTCCCAATAAATCTAAATCCTCTTTAATCTCATTGTGATACTTTTCAACAATCTCTTCTGGGCTTTTTCCTTCTTTTTCAGCAGTCAATGTTATTGGAACACCATGGTTGTCGGTTCCACCAACGTGGATAGCCTCTTCTCCTCTCAACTTTAGATATTTACACATAATGTCTGCTGGGATGTAAGTACTTCTTGCATGCCCTAAGTGTAATGGACCGTTAGTGTAAGCTAAGGCAGTGGTTATTAAATATCTCATCCTCTCCCTCCTTTAACTAAAATTTCTTTTTCTTTCCCAATATGTGCCTTGCAATTGGATCATCTATATTAAGCATTTTAGCAATTGATTGCAGTTTTTTATTGGTTATTTCAACAGTTTCATGGGATTTTTTTAATATATATGGGTAACCATTTACGGATATCTCTTTTAGGGATGATAAAACATCTTTATCAATTTTATTAAAGCTCGTTATCCCTACTACTCCGCAGTTATCTTCCAATCTCACAAATTGTATGTATGCAGTTTCAATATTGCCGTTATATTCATTTATAAAGTTTATTCCTTTCATTACACTACTTAACTGGCTATGCCCTTCTCCTTTTTTCTTTCCAAGCATTTTTATAAAGTTTATTGGTGTTGAGTACCCTTCTTTATTGGTAAATTTTGTAAAAACTGCTATATCAGGGATTTCTGCATTAAAATAAATATTTATTTTGGATGTTTTTGAAATTCCAATCAACTTATCTTTAAATTCTTTTAAAAGTTTAGTTAGCGTTACCATATACTCAGCATGCTCAACCAACAACTTATCTTCTCTATCCAACTCCAAATCTTTTGATATAATGCCAATCTCTCCACTTTTTAGCTCTTCATCAATTTTTTTATCTAACTCTTTCTTATATTCCTTATATATTGAATCAAACTTATTTTTATCAGCTTTATCAATGTTTGTCTTTGCAAATATTAATAATGAAAATAAAGAGCCGTCTATTATGTAATAATCAATATCATAGTTTTTAAGCGTATATAATGCTGTCTTTAACTCCAAAGTTAGCATGTAAGTTCTTAACTTGGTTTCAATATCCAATGGGTGGGAGATATCGAAAATATAAGTATCTTTAGTTTTTTTGATTTTTTCGCCAATTTTATGCCTAAAGCTAACTGCTCCAACTCCAAAAAATGAAAATGATATGTAATCTATATGGTTGTAGCTACCATCCCCACCAGCGAAGCTCATTTCAATTGGTTTATCAAAGTTATCCTCAATCCAATACTCATTAATATTATAAGATAACCCATTAATTTTTTCCATTTTTTTAATAATCTGCTCTTTATTTTTTAAGAGATGTTCAATCATTAGTAATCCCTCAATTTAAATAAAAAAATATTTAGCCTTCAATAGTTCCATAGCCAATTAACCTCCACCTTGACCCAACTCTTCTGCTTATAGCTACTCTATCTCCAATTTCAGCACAGATTGGAAGCTTTAATTTTATATCTGCAATATCTCCTCTTGCTGATGTTATAACTCCTGCGGTTGTAGCAGTTCCAATGTTTAGCATTAAAACCTCTCCCGTCTTCAATGGCTCTATTTGTAACTCCTCCTTAGTTCCCACAACCCTATCTAACAAATTGGCTTTTATTGTTATCTTCTCCCTAATAGGTGGGAGAGTTCCAGGCAATCCTACAACGCTTCCAGTTAATGCGTCTGATTTTGTTAAGTATGGGTCTAATGTTGTTCCAACTCCAATTAATCCTCCCGGATGGGCTTTTCTAATTATAGTGTTTCCAGCGGCTAATGAAACGATCTTTGTAGTTAATGGCTTCCAGAAAGTTTTATTTCCTTCAGTTACTTTAATTCCAGGTCTTATTTCAATCTCATCTCCAACCTTAAACACTCCCTGAATAATTGCCCCTCCCAAAACTCCTCCTTTTAAATCTTTAATCTTAGTTCCTGGCTTGTTTATGTCAAAACTTCTTGCAACGTACATTCTTGGAGTTGCATCAGGGTCTCTTTCAGGTGTTGGAATAAAGTCCTGTATTGCCTTTAACAAAACATCAATGTTTGCTTCATGATGAGCTGAGATTGGAATTATTGGAGCATTTTCAGCAATAGTTCCTTTAACAAATTCTTTTATTTGTTCATAGTTCTCTTCAGCCTGCTTTTCATCTACTAAATCAATCTTGTTTTGGACAATTATAATCTTATCAATTCCTAAAATCTCCAAAGCCATTAAGTGTTCTTTTGTTTGTGGTTGAGGACATGGTTCATTGGCAGCAATAACCAAAATTGCCCCATCCATTAAAGAAGCTCCAGAAAGCATTGTAGCCATCAAAGTTTCATGCCCTGGGGAATCAACGAAAGAAACCTTTCTTAAAAACTCTGTCTCAGCTAAACAGTTTGGACATCTTGGTTTTGTTGTGTAAGTTCCGCATTGTGGGCATCTTCTTATCTCACAGTCAGCATATCCTAATCTAATTGAAATTCCTCTTCTCAACTCCTCACTATGTCTGTCTGTCCAAACTCCTGTTAATGCTTTTGTTAAACTTGTTTTTCCATGGTCAACGTGTCCAACCATTCCAATATTCACTTCTGCCTGTTTAGTTTGTTTTTTCTTTGCCATAATTATCCCCCGTAAATCTTACTTATTTATCTGTAAAATAGTATTTTCCTATTTTTATAATTTTAGCTTATAACAAAATAGTCAAAAAACTCTCTCAACTAAAATGGCTAAAAATTTAATTATAAATAAATGAAAATAAAAAATAAGATTTTTGAAATCTGATTTATTTTATATTTTACTCTTGAGCTTCTCCTCCTTCTAATCCTAACAATTCAGGAATTGATTTCTCTCCGTATTCAACAACTTTTACATTAATTTGAACAATATCAGGAGCTATTGTGTTTCCTCTAACTGTTTTTCTTCTTCTTTCTCCTTTTCTTTTTGGTTTAAATCCTGGTGGAGCACTTAATAAAACTCTAACCTTTCTACTTCCGTGAATGTCAGGTCTCATTGGGAAACCGCTTGAGTCTGTTCCTCCTGTTATCTGCAATTTGTATCCTTCTAAACCTAAAATTTTTCCATCAAAGACTTCTCCAATTTTTTTACCAACTAATGGTGTGTTGTCTGCTTCAATTTGGTAGCATCTTCCTGTTTTTGGGTCTGCAACTACGAATTTTGCTGTTGGCATACTACTACCTCCTATATTATTTTTACTTTTATTTTTTTAATTTTTAAATTAATTTAAGTTCAATAAAACAGGTTTTATCAATTTTTATTTTTTCACCCTATGCCTCCCCAGCTTCATCATTTTCCTACCCCTTTGGGGTCAAAGGGGCAGAAACTCCACTGGGTCATCGACGCGTCCCAACTCCTTAAGGAGTCAGGACAATAGTCGTTAATTAATTGAGATTAATATCTTAAATAATTTTTGGTTACATCTTCAGCGCTATTGTTATAATATAATATAAGATGATAAGCACTGCAATAGCTAAAAACATGTATTGGGTTCTCATCAACCTCTTTCTTCTTTGCATATACTCAATTTTACATTTTTCTGAGCAGAAAACTTGGTCTGGTGGAATTGAAATACCACAATTTAAACAGTGTCTATGCTTTGGAATCTCCATAATTATCCCTCAATTATTGTTCCATTTATTATTCCTTTGCTAACATTTAAAAGTTCTTCAGGAGTTCCTTTAACAACTGCCACTTTTAACCTTGCTCTTTCGATAATCTTAGCAGCCAATAAATCAACAACTGATGAAGAACCAGCTTTTAATGAGGAAGATAAAGCCAAATCAACGAGTTGTTTAGCACTCATTTTATCAAACTTTTTAGCATCTTCATATTTATTTGGGTCTTTATCATAGACTCCATCAACATTCGTCCCTATGACCAATAAATCAGCATTTATAAACTCTGCTAATGAGGCAGCTACAGCATCTGTTGTGTGTCCAGGATGAGTTCCACCCATAACAGGTATTTTTCCTAAGTTTAAAATTAATTCTGCCTCTTCAAATGATGTAGGAACTTTTTTTATACTGTAATCTCCTAAAGCTGTAATCAAAATCATTGCATTCATTCTTGTAGCCATTATTCCCAATTCATCACAAAAACCCTCATTAGCTCCCAATTCTCTTGCTATACCTATATATTCCCTCGCTGTTCTTCCTCCTCCAACAACTATAGCCACTTCGTGCCCTTCATCTTTAATCTTTTTAAAAGTGTTGGCATATTCTTTAATTTTTTCAACATTTGCCCCTTCTTTTGGCATTACAACCGAGCCACCTAAATCAAAAACAATCCTCATCCTCTCACCAGATTCTCATTAAAAGAGTCTCTAATATCAAATCAAAATACCGCTATTTAATCTTAATTATATTTAGTTCCAAATATTTAAATATTTTTATTAATATGCACAAAAAATAAAAAGGTGTACTATTATTATAGATATAATGTAAGTTATACATCTACCCCCTCAATGCAGCCTTCACATCTTCAACTTTTACAGTCTTTCTCTTTGCGTGCTTAGCTAAATCGACTGCTTTCTTAGAAATATCTAAGGCAATTTGTTCTAAAGCTTCAGCAAAATATTTCCCTGCTTCTTCGCTAACTCTCTTAGCACCAGCCTTCTTCAATATCCTTACACATGGAGCAACTGGAAGCTCAGCCATAATACCACCTCAGAGCTTTACATTTTTAGTTTTTACAATAGAAGTATATATATTTTTCGGGATATTCTGCAATACTTCCCCCTACAATTTTTTGAGTATTAGTGTGAGTTCGTTTTTGGTATTAGCCTTTAAATTAATTATCTTAAATAATTCAATATTTTTATATTGGTCTAAAATTTTTAACACCTGATTTAAATCTTCCTTTTTAGTCTCCAAATTTCTCGCTTTTAGTGTATGAATTATATATCCACCACTTTTTAAATATTTTGCAAATTTTAACGTTAAAAATATTGATTCATCAGGATATAAGTTTGTGTCATTAGTTATTAAATCAATCTCCTCATCGATATCTTTTTCAAAATCTACATCTTCAGCTCTCTTTTTTATATGGATTATGTTTTTTGCTTTTACCTTTAATTCTCCAGTATCTATGGCATAAACCTTTTTAGCTTTTTTTGATAACATCTTTGCCCATCCACCTGGAGCTGAACCGATATCAACAACACAGTTTAAATTTTCAAATATAAATGGGAATTTTTCCATTAACTCTTGCATTTTCCTTTCTGAACGGTTTAATGGTCTTTCAACGTATCTTTTTAAGTTTTTTAAATTTCTTATATTCTCTTCAATAACAAACTCATTGAAATTGTTGTAGAATATTGAAATATAGCTCTTATTTTGTAGAATTTCAATATTTATTTTAAAATCCCAATTTTTCAAATCAACTTTAAGATTCAAATCTTTAAAATTATCTAAGATATATCTTCCAATAACTCTTTCAATGTCTTCACTTGTAAATTTATGACTCCCTCTCCTATTGCATCTAACCACAAAAGACTTATTTTTTAATTTTTCTTTCTTTTCATTTATTAAAGATAAAACTGCCTTTTTTATCTCATCAATATCTGTTTGGCATTCTATTTCTAAAGGAATTAATCTAAATAAAAATTTTAAATTTGATTTATTTTCTTTAACAACTTCTAAAAAATCGTAAGGATTTGAAGATAAAACTATTAAAATTCCTCTAAATGGAGTCCATAAAATTTTCTTTTTTATTGGTATTTTATTTAACTCCTCCCTCAGCTGGGGCTCAAATCCTGGTTTTGTAGTTGTTAAGGCTACTGGTTTCATAAATTATCCACTGCAGAATTCAATAATATTCTTTGCCAACCTAACTTTATCATCCAATGTTTTCATGATTGTGTTTGTTATTAAAACCTTGCATGGTATCTCTTTTGCCATATCTTTATCAACGGTGTCAATAACTAAAATATCAACTATATCTTTATAAAATTCATAAACCCCTTTAACAGAGACCTCATAACCCTTTGCTTTCATCAATTTGCCTGCAGGACCTGAAACTGCGGAATCTCCAACTATTGGGGAGACAACAACAACCTTTTTATCTTTTAATAAATCTTTCATACCATTTAAGCTTAAAATTGGCCCTATGGAAGTTATAGGATTTGAGGGGCCGATAATGATAAGCTCACTGTTATTTATAGCTTCAACAGCCTTTTCACATGGCTTTGCATATAAAGAGTTTTCATAAATCACATCTAAAACCTCAACTTCTCCTCTCCTCTTAACCCAAAAATCATGGAATTTTAATAAGTCAGTTTTTCCATCAACTTTTGCCAAAATTTTTGTTTCAACTCTATCATCGGTCATTGGAATAATTTTTGCTTTAATTCCTAAAGCTTCTCTCTCCATATCTACAACTTCTGAGAGATTATAACCTCTTTTTAAATAATAAGTTTTATGCATCTTCAAAGCCCTATCTTTATCTCCTATTCTTAAAACCTCATCAAATCCAAGCTTTTTTAACTGCTCATGAGTGTGGAAGGTATCTCCTCTAACTCCATACCATGTCTCTTCATTTATTAAATCAGATAGTGTATAGAGGACGGTATCAACATCTGGTGATAAGTATAAATCCCCTATCCATGTATCTTCACCAGTATTTACAACAACAGCCAATTTTTCATTATCAACAACTTTTTTTAAGCCCTGTAATAACTTTGGTGTCCCTGTTCCCCCTGACAATACTGTTATCATCAAATCACCTAATCTTCAATTTAATCTTATTGATTAGCTTGTTAGTTATTCTATCTGTTAAGTAGTATTTCCTTAAATTGCTTTTTGTTTCAAAGAAATCGTCTATTATTTTTTTGATATTTTTCTTTCCATTGTATTTTTTTGCAAGTTCTTTCATCTTTAAGGCGTTTCTTTTATACATCCTCATGTTTTTTATATCAAATATCGCCTCTTCCAGTCTGTATAGCTCTTTGTAGGATAAAGCTATTCCGCAACCCAGTTCATGAACTTTTTTGGCATTATTCCCCTGCTCAGGATGGTCTAAATCTGGAATAACAATTAACGGTTTTCCAAATGATAGAGCTTCCATTATCGTTGAATGTCCACCATGTGATACAACAATCTCAGCATTTTTTATAAGTTCTTTCATATTGGTTGTTATAGGGATTATCTCAATATTTTTATTCTTATATGACTTCAATTTCAAGTCATTTTTTATCTTTTTAGCTACTTCATAACACCCACATACGAGTTTAACATTAAGGTTATTTTTTAAGGCAATGTTTCCAAGTTCTTCAAGGATCTTGTATCTATATTCAAACCCACCGATAACGCTCAATATATAACCTTCAACATTGTCAACGTTATCAACATCATATCTAATTAAAGGCCCAATAAACTCCATATTTTTTATAATTTTTAAGTTGTATTCACATATTGTATATGGTGGAGGAAAATCTGGAACTACAAATTTTTCACATTTCTCATGTATAACATTTAAAGCTTTCATTGTTGGATAGACAATTAAATCAGTTTTTAATTTGTATCTTGTATAGTTTTGATTGCTTATACAAATAACTGGCTTTTTTAAAAGTTTTGCAGCTACAATTGTGCTATATTTGCAATCAGAAATAACCAAATCAGGGTTATATCCCTTTATAATTTCAATCTCTCTTTCAATAGCCTTTCTTGGGCTGTATTCTTTATTGAATATAGTTGAAGTTATATCAAACTTCCCATCCTTTCCTTTTAATTTTATCTCTGGAAATGTCTCAAAAACTTTAAAATTGTATTTTTCAATGAAATCTTTACTTTTACCATAAGCAACATAGGCAATTTCATAATCATCTTTTAAAGCTTCACCAATTGCTACGCATCTTGTTGTATGCCCAAAGCCCTCCCCACAAACCGATATTAAGATTTTCATAGTCTCACCAAATTATAAGAGCTTTTTACTATCTTCTGTTAAGGTTAATTTATTTATTCTTCCTATTTTTTCCTTTCTTATGATTTTTCTATCCTCTAATTCAGATATAATTCTTGAAACTTTTGGTTTGCTCATTCCAGTAATTTCTACAATCTCTTTTTGGGTTATATGTCCGTGCTTTTTTATTAAATCAATTATAGTTTTTTCATCTTCAGTTAAAAAGTCCCATAAAACCCCTTTCTTTAATTCTATGTCCTTTTGTATGATTTCATTTAATTCTCTAACCTTATCTTTTAGTTCTTTATTTTCCTTTTCTAAAGCTTTAACGTATTCACTTAACGAATCAATTTTTTCTTTATAATTGGCATTTTCATCCACAAGATTTTTTATCCTACTCTCATATTCTGAAATTCTCTCATTTAATACACCAATAATCTCGTCTTTGCTTAATAAGTTTTTATTAGCCTTATTTAATTCCTCTTCCAAATCTTTTATTATTTCTGTAGCGTTTTTAACTTCGTCTTCTTTTTCTTTTAATTTATTTTTTAACTTATCTAACTCATTTTTTATATTTTTATTTTCTTCCACAATCCTATTTTTGGACGTTCTCTCCATAACGAACAATGCTCCAAGTAATATGGTCCCAAATACTGTGATTATTAGAAGATATTTTAAATTACTGCTAATAGCTGGATGTTCTATGATATTCTGTGAAGGATATGAGACAAAGGAATATTTTACAGCAACTGTAAAGGTTATTTCTTTATCTAGGGATAAATCCCAAATGATAATTTGGTGTTTCCCGTCTGTAGTTATTTTATACCCAGAAGGTGTTACAAGCAAAGTTCCCTGTGGTGATAATATAACCGCCCCTGGAGGAAGAACTACTTTTATTTCAGCATTTTTTGCAGGGATTGGAAAGTTGAGGATAAGCTGTTTAACGTCATTTTTCGTCCAAATTGCATCAGTAACGAAACAATTAATTGATATATTTGTAGATTCAGTAGGCATTATGGGTTTTTCGAGCTCTATCGTAATCTTAGTAACTCCTTGGTCATATAAAGCACTATATCCCCTAACACCATTAGGAGAGTTTATTGTAAAGTTTCTGATATTTTGAGGGATAGTATAAGTTACAGAGCTTAAATTTTCATTTTCGTTATTGTAAATTATCATAGTTATTGTTTCGTTTATTGTATCGTCAGGATTGACAATACATTCAATATCTACCCTCTCAATGGTGTATGCCAAAGACAAATTTGCAAATAAAAAGAACAAAAATAAAAACATTACAAATTTTTTTGGTCTAATAGGTATCACCTTATCCATAAGGATATTAATATTTATATTACTTCACTGCATATAAAAAAGTTTGTTTTGTATGGATAAAATATTAAGGGGTTGGAACAATGCTAAAAGATTATAGACTGTCAATAGCTATACCCTTAGCCCTTCTCATATTATCAATTTTGTTGATAGGTTTTAAGGGAATTCCAAAAAGTATAGATATTACAGGAGGAACGGAGATAACGATTAAAGTTAATAACGATATGGATATAACCAGTTTAAAAAACAGTCTTAACAACATTGCTGAAATAAAAAAGCTAAAAGCAGCTGATGGATATTATATAGTTGTTAGATGTAAAACTGAAGATGTTGATATTGTAAAACAAAAAATTAAAGAATTTTTTAATGTGGATAGATTGGATAAATTAAATTACTCTGAAAAAACAATTGGAGCTACTTTAAGCTCTAAATTCTTTGAAGAAGGACTTAAAGCTATTTCATTTGCGTTCATATTCATGGCTATAGCTGTTTATTTTGCATTCAGAAACCCAATAGCGAGTGGAGTTATTATATTGTCTGCACTTTCAGATTTAATTATGGCTTTGGGGGCTATGAGCTTATTTAACATTGAGCTTTCCTCTGCAACAATAGCCGCTCTATTAATGGTTATTGGTTATAGTGTGGATTCAAATATCCTACTAACTACAAGAGTGCTAAAAAGATTATCAAAAAGCTTTGATGAAACAGTTAAAGAAGCTATGAAAACAGGACTAACTATGACATTCACTACAATCTCTGCAATGCTGATATTATTGATTGTTGTAAAACTCTTTATCCCAGTTGCTGATATATTGGCAAATATAGCAACAGTTTTAATATTTGCATTGGTTGCAGATATCTTAAATACATGGTTATTGAACGCTGGAATATTAAGATACTACATAACCGAATACAGAGCTAAAAAGATTTAAAAAATAGGTTTTAAATTTCTCCCATCATCTTTGGAAATGCCTCATAATACCTCTTTTTCATCTCCTCTACATCCAAATCAATAACATCCTTTCCATTAATTTTTATCTTCAATTTATTTCCACCAACTTTTCCAATAACATATGCGTTGCTCAATTTACTTAAAACTTTATCCTTATTTTCCTCTCTAACTGCCAATATTATTCTTCCAGAGGTCTCTGAGAATAATAAGATGTCATCTCTCAAGTTGTTTTTATTATAGGTAGTTAAATCTACATCTAAGCCAATGTTATTTAATATAGCCATTTTAGCTAAAGCTACAGCCAAACCACCTCTTGAACAGTCAACTGCCTCGCTAACTAAACCTTCTTTTATAACCTCTCTAACTTCCTCATAAATCTTCTTTTCTTTATCTAAATCAACCCTTGGAACTCTTCCTTCCTCAGTGTTGTGTATAACTTTATAATACTCACTTCCTCCCATCTCATCTTTTGTTTCATTTGTAATTATTAACATATCCCCTTCTCTAATCTTATTATCTAAAACTCCAGGGACTTTTTCAACATCCTCAACTTTACCCAAAACAAATATTGCTGGAGTTGGGTTTATTGGGAATTCTTTACCTTCAATAACTGTTTCGTTGTATAAACTTACATTTCCTCCGACTACTGGAATCTCAAAGAATTCTGCGGCATCAGATAAACCTTTTATACATTCAGCTAACTGCCAAAATCTCTCCGACCTCTCAGGATTTCCAAAGTTTAAATTGTCAAGCATGGCTATTGGCTCAGCTCCTACAGTTGCTAAATTCCTCACCGCCTCAGCAACGGCATTTACTGCCCCTACATAGGGATTTAATTTACAGTATCTTGAATTACAGTCAGTTGTTAAGGCAATGCCGGTAGGATAAGTTTCCATTATCCTTAAGACAGCTACATCTTTTCCTGGTTTTATGACAGTTCTTATTTGAACTTCATGGTCATACTGCTGATAAATCCATTCTTTTGAGCAGATATTTGGACTTTCCAATAGTTTCAACAACACAGCGTTTAAATCTTCAGGCATCTTTATTTTTTCCTTATCATCTTCTCTTTCTTTTAAATCCTCTTTTGCCTCTCTATCGTATAAAGGAGCTTCACAGAGCAAATCTAATGGTAAATCAACAACAACTTCACCATTGTATTTGGCAATAATCCTCTTCTCCTCAATAGTTTTACCAATAACTGAAGCAGGAAGCTCATATTTTTTAAATATTTTAATTACCTCCTCTTCACTTCCAGACTCAACAGCTAATAGCATCCTCTCCTGACTTTCAGACACCATAATCTCATAAGGAGTTAACGGCTCTCTCAATACAACATTTTCTAAATAAAGCTCACATCCAACTCCTCCACCATAGCACATCTCCGATGAAGCTCCTGAGAGACCTGCAGCTCCTAAATCTTTCATAGCTTTAATTTTTCCAGTTTTTATTGCCTCTAAAACAGCGTCAATTAAACATTTTTCAGAAAACGCGTCTCCAACTTGGACACTTGGTCTTTCTTCCTCACTCTCTTCAGTTAAATCCTTTGATGCAAATGAAGCTCCACCTATCCCATCTCTTCCTGTTGAACCAACCAATATTAAAGACAATCCTGGCTCTTTTGCTTTTCCTGTAATGATTTCATTCTCTCTAACTAAACCGACACATACGACATTAACCAAGTTGTTATAATCAAAGGAGCTGTCAAACTCACACTCTCCTCCAACAGTTGGAACCCCTATCCTATTTCCATAGTCCCCAATTCCTTTAACAACTCCTTCAACCAGCCATCTAACCTTATCCCCTTCTTTTCCAAATATATCTCCAAATCTTAATGGGTCTAATAGGGCTATAGGCTTAGCTCCCATTGATAAAACATCCCTAACTATCCCTCCAACTCCTGTAGCAGCTCCATTGTATGGGTCTATATAAGATGGGTGGTTGTGGCTTTCCATGGCAATTGCTAAGCATATATCATCTTTCAACCTAATTACAGCGGCATCATCTCCGATTCCAACGACGATATGTTTAGATGTTTTTTCATTAACCGTTTTAGCAAACATTCTCAAAAGCTTTTTTGATGTTCTGTAAGCGCAATGTTCACTCCATAAGTTTTCAAACATTGCCAACTCTATGTGGTTTGGTTTTCTTCCTAAAACTTTCTCTATATATCTTAAATCATTTTCATCCATATATTACACCTTATCAAATTGATTTAATATAGAAAATGAAAGATGTGTTATTAAACCTTATGCCTATTCACTAAATATCTCCCCTTCTTTAAAAAATAGCTTTATCTCTCTTTCAGCGCTTTCTTTTGAATCTGATGCATGAATTATGTTATCTGGAGTTGTTAAAGCAAAATCTCCTCTTATAGTTCCCGGATCCGCTTCAGCAGGGTTCGTTTTGCCTATCATTTTCCTTACAACTGATACGGCATTTTCTCCTTCAATAACCATTGCAATCATTCTTCCAGATGTCATGAAATTTATCAATCTTTCAAAATACTCCCTTCCCTTGTGTTCTTCATAGTATTTCTCTGCCATTTCTCTATCCAATTTAATCATCTTCATAGCCACAATTTCAAAACCTTTATTTTCAAATCTCTCTATAATTTTTCCAACTAATTTTCTTTTTACAGCGTCTGGTTTTAAAGCTACGAAGGTTCTTTCCTTCATGATTATCACATTTTACGTGGTTATATGTAAAATATTATTTTGTTATAATTTATAGTTTATTATTGAAAAATTGATAACTCTTTTAAAAAGATGACGAAATCCATCAAGAAATTTTACAAAAAAGATAAATCATTATTAAAATATTAAAATAAATAAGAATTAATTGAGAATTAATAAAAAATAAAAATTAAATTAAAGTATTATATTTTATGTTTTGAATTTGTCTGCTGATTCTTTGAGTTTGTTTGATATGTCAACAATTTTCTCTGTAGCTTTATAAATCTCATCTATTGCTCCATTTAATTCTTCGGTTGATGCTGTTAACTCTTCAGCTGTAGCGGCAAACTCTTCTGATATCGAAGCTATATCTTGAATATGTTTTAAAGCCTGTTCTACATCATCTGCAGAAGTTTTTGCGGCATTTTTAATATTCTCAATAACTTCTTTAGTTTTATCAACAGCTTCTTTGATCTTTAAGAATGCTTTATTAACCTCATCTATCACTACAACTCCTTTATCCACTTCATTCTTTCCAGTTAATCCTAAATCGATAGTCTTATCGAGAGCTTTTCTAATTTCTTCAACCGTTCTGTTGATGTCTTCAATTGACTTTCCTATTTCCTCAGCAAGGTTTTTGATTTCACTCGCAACGACTGCGAAACCTCTTCCCGCCTCTCCAGCCCTTGCAGCTTCAATAGAAGCGTTTAAAGCTAACAAACCAGTTTGTTCGGCAATATCTTTAATTAAAGCAGTAATTTCGTTGATTTTTTGGCTTTTCTTACCCAAATCTTCTAAAGCTCTACCTAATTCGTCGATAACGTTGGCTATTCTTTGCATTGTTTCGATTGCATTTTCAACGTTCTTAACCCCTTCATCTGATTTTTCTTCTACTTCATTAATTGCTGAAACTCCCTCTTCAGCAGCTTTTAAGGTTTCATCTGAGAGTTGTACAGTATGCTCCAACTCCTGAGTTAAATCTTGAAGTTTATTTGACTGGTCAGTAGCTGCAGTAGCAACTTGGCTTGATGCATCAGTAACCTGATCAGAAATCTCTTTAACCCTATTCAACTCCTCCTTAATAACATCAAGTTCGTTATTTAATTCATCCGTCTCTTCTTTTAACATTTTTATCATTTCAGTTAACTGATCTAATGCACGATTAACAAGCTTTTGAATTTTGTTTTTCTCTCCACTTTCATTCATTCTCGCAGTTAAGTCACCATTGGCAATTCTTGTCATAACATTCCTTAAATCATTTATAAGAATCTTAGCTAACTCTTCTCTACGTTTTACTTCTTCTAAAGCTTTATTAACATTATCTATCATTTCGTTAAAGGCTTCTGCCAACTTTCCAATCTCATCGTCACTTTCAACTTCTGCCCTAACATTTAAATTCCCTTTTGTAGCTTCTTCAGCAACTTCTTCTAACTTTTTTATTGGATTAACTATCGACCTACTAACTATCAACGCAATCCCTACACCAAATAACGTCCCAATAATTCCAGCACTTACAACATC
Source organism: Methanocaldococcus fervens AG86 (assembly GCF_000023985.1). Taxonomy (GTDB): domain Archaea; phylum AGJL01; class Methanococci; order Methanococcales; family Methanocaldococcaceae; genus Methanocaldococcus; species Methanocaldococcus fervens. The sequence continues at coordinate 22,719 of NC_013156.1, read as the reverse complement.
ATTTCGAATATCATTCATAAGAACTATAGCTTCATCTTCAGGCACTCCAACGAATAACATTCCAACAATTTTTCCATTAATATCTTTAATAGGCCCATATTCTGTTAAATACCAATCGTTAACAACAAACACCCTCCCAACATAAGGATTTCCTTCTTTAATAACCTCATCATAAACTTCCTGTGATACTACAGTTCCTACTGCCCTCTTTCCGTCTTTTTCAACATTGGTCGTTACTCTAAGGCCATCTAAAAATATCGTCGCTAATTTTCCTCCAGTGTATTCGCTTATCTTATCAACAAGCGTATAGTCCTTATTTAGAACATCTGCTACCAGTAATGCTCCGTAAATATTATCATTTTCATCCTTAATAGGTTCAATTGCAACTAATGCCAAGCCTTTTTTTCCTACATCTTCATCAATATTTGCCATACCTGGCGTTGGGATTACTTCCAATTGTAGGTGTTCTAAACCCTCTTTTTTCATGGTTTCTTCATCAAGGACAACAAAACCTGATATTTTATTTCCAGATAACGCTTTAAGAACCAAATCATACAGCTCTTTATCCCCACTTAAATTATTATTCGACCTTGCGAACACTTTTCCATCTGTATCAAACGCAACAACAAAATCTGCATCTGCTTCCTCTTTAAAATCAATAACATACTCACGCACATTTTCCTTATTCTTTTCCTCCATATATTTAACAAAATTTGGATCATCAGCATATACGCAAAGCATTTCAGATAATTCATGCAGTCTTCCATCAATAACAGAATTTGCAGTTCTAAATGCAGACTCTAAATTTTTTTGCAACATTTCTTCTGTTGTATTTGAGACAGAATGATATGTCATAGCTCCCAGAATTATCATTGGCACTAAAATGATAAATATTGACATGATCATAAGTTTTGTACTTATTTTAAACTTTTTGAGCATATTATCACCTCATGTCATATATAAAAAACAATTTTAAATATCCATAAACAATATATGCTTAGTAAAATTTATATATTTTTTGTGTAAGTGAAGAGATATTCCTTAATCCAAGTAAAAAACTTAAAATAGCATACTATATAATAAAAATTTCAATAAATTTTATTAATCAATAAAAAATTATGGTACTAAAAATGGTAAACATGATTAAACATAACGAAGAAAAATAATATATGTCATAGGCAGGTTTTTATATTATAAATCCTAAATTTATAATATACTAAACATATAATAAAATAATAAATCAAAATCAGAAATGGTGAAAACTTGTATAAAAAAATAGTTATCCCAACTGATGGTTCAGATGTCTCAATTGAAGCTGCAAAGCATGCAGTTAATATAGCGAAGAAATTTGATTCTGAAGTTTATGCAATATACGTTGTTGATGTCTCTCCATTTGTTGGATTACCTGCAGAAGGTAGCTGGGAAATGATTAGTGAGCTGTTAAAAGAGGAGGGGCATGAAGCTTTAAAAAAGGTCAAAAAATTAGCTGAAGAGTATGGAGTTGAAGTTCATACAGAAATGTTGGAAGGAATTCCTGCAAAAGAGATTGTTGAATTTGCTGAAAAGAAAAAAGCAGATTTAATTGTCATGGGAACTACCGGGAAAACTGGATTAGAAAGGATATTATTAGGTAGTGTTGCTGAAAGAGTTATTAAAAATGCACACTGCCCAGTTTTAGTTGTTAAAAAACCAAAAAAAGAATAATAACAACCTTTTAGTAAAAGGTTGATCAAAACTATAAGTATACCAATAGGGCGAAGCCCTATTGTAGTAAATCCTTAAAGTATTTTAAAAGTGAAGGTTTCTTTGTTATAATTCTTTTAACAAATTTTTTCAAATCTATGCCATCTAAACTCTCTCCCAAAGCCTCTGCCAAAGCGTCCAACTCATCATCACTCATTTTCTCTAAGATTTTTCTATACGTCAAATGGTTCATCAAATATTCGTAATGTTTTTCTTTCCATCTATTTTCATATTCTTTTAAAACATCTTCGCTCCAATCATTTAATTTTACAGCTTTACTTGCTACCTCTCCAGCCATTAATCCGCAGTCCATAGCTAAGTAAATCCCTCCTCCAGTTAATGGACTTATCTGCCCAGCAGCATCTCCAACAACTAAAAGCCCATCGGTGTATGTTTTTTCTATAGGTCCAGAAACAGGAGCTCCTCCAACTTTAAACTCTACTGGAGTAGCGTTTTTCAACCTATCCTTAGCCAAACCGTTTTCTATAAATTCTTCTAAATAATCAATTGCCTTCTTTTTTCTATCTCTAACTCCTAATCCAACGTTTGCTGTCTCCCCTTTAGGAAATATCCAAACATAGCCTCCTGGAGCCACTTCATTACCAAAATAGAATTCCATCATATTTTTATCCAACAATTCAACATTCACCATCTCATATTCAGCACAGGAGCAAATTTCTAATGGTTTTTTCTTTGCCTCTAAACCCGCATACTCAGCTATATTGCTCTCAACACCATCAGCTGCTATAACCACTTTGGTTTTTATAGCATACTCTTCTCCTAAAAATTCAACTATAACGTTCCAATAATCCCCATCTCTCTCTAAACCTATAGCTGCTGTTTTCACCGCCACTTTAGCTCCTTCTTTAGCTGCCCTAATGGCCAAATATTTATCAAAAATTTTTCTCTCAACTATGTAGCCTTGAGCTTTATCTTGAGTTACAGTAACCTTTTTTCCAGAAGGGGAGAATAAAATTCCCCCTTTAACAACACTTCTAACAAATTCTGGTGTTGGTTTTATTCCAAATTCTTCTATAGATGGAATAGCTTCAGCACATCTAACAGGCTCTCCAATTTCTTGTGATTTTTCAATTAACAGTGTTTTAGCCCCATTTTTTGCTGAGGCATAACTTGCCATACTTCCTCCAGGTCCAGCTCCAACAACCACTACATCGTATACATCGTTTAACTCCCTCATTATTCCCCCTCTAATGCATTTAATGGGCATACTATTGTGCATAACTTACAATTATTACATTTTTTTTCATCAATGACTATAATATGCTCTATCAAATTTATAGCCAAATTTTCACAAACTCCAACACATGCTCCACAATACCCGCATTTTTTGTAATTTATTTTTACCATAATTTCCCTCAGCTTATGCTGTTAATAGGATTATAAGATACTAGATTAATTAAAGTTTTACCTATATATAATTGTTCTACAAAATATTAATTAATTCCATAATTAATGTTTTTGGGGGAGTCCATGGTATTAAAAATAAAAGATGACATTTACTGCATGAGTTTCATAGAATGGGAAGTTAAGGAATACATGAGTTTAGATATTAACAAAGGAACCACATACAACTCATACCTCATCTTAGACAAAGAGAATGTCTTAATAGACCCTCCAAGAATAAAACATCTTGATGAACTAAAACTATACTTAAAAGATATAGCTGACTTAAAAATAGATTATATTATTCCAAACCCTTCTGGTTTAGACCACAATGAGTGCCTGGAAAAGCTCGTTGAAATTACTGGCGCAAAAGTTGTTACCACAAAAATCGGAAAATATTGTTTAGATACCCAATTTGATACGAAAGATTGGGAATTCATCATTATAAATAATGGGGATGAAATAACCATTGGAAACAAAACATTAAGATTCATAACTGATGACAAATTTAGGTATTTACTAACATACTGTGTAGAAAACAAAATTCTGTTTTCTAATGAATTATTTGGGCAACATACAGTATATAAAGAAAAAGTAGATTTAGAAGTGGGGCATAAAATTATGCTTGAAGCTAAAGAATTTTTTGCAAACATCTTACTACCAAATAAAGACAATATTTTAAAAATGCTAAAGATTTTAAAAGACCTAAATTTAGAATATATATGCCCTTCACACGGGATTATTTGGCATAAAATGATTGATGAAATTCTACTAAAATACCGTAATTGGAGCTCTGGAGTTTATAAAAATACTGCAGTTATTGCTTATGCAACCATTTATTACTCTACAGAAAAAATTGCCAGAGCATTAGGGGAAGGATTAGCTGAAGGAGGAGTTAATGTAACATACCACAGACTAGATGCATCCACCTTAAATATTGTAGTTAGAGATATTTTAGATGCAAAGTATGTAATAATCGGTTCTCCAACAATAAATACAAATGTCCATCCAAAAGTTGGAATGTTATTGACATATATAGAGGGATTGAAACCATATAATAAAAAGATTGGTGTAGCATTTGGCTCTTATGGATGGGAAGAATATGCCACTAAAAAAATAAATGAGTTTTTTGAAAAGTTGGGGTTTAAAGTTATTAGTGGTAAGATACTAACACGTAGATTTGCTCCTGGTGAAAATGACCTTAGAAAAATTAAAGAATTTGGTAAAAAATTGGCAAAAATTAAATTGGATAAATTTCTTTGAGTGAAAACATGTTAAAAAAATTGTTATATAAGATTGAAAAGTTAAGGTCTGGAGAGTTAGAGGGATTTGAAACTCTAAAAGAGCATATAAAAAGTTTAGATGAATTTCAATACCATCAGATAGTTGAGAGGTTGAAGTTTCAAATTGAAATCGTTGAGAAGTATAAACCAAAAGTTAGACCAGCCATAGACCCTGTTGTATCTACAGAACTTGGAATTTATAGAAGATTGGATGATTTTGAGATCGGAAAACTTTTAGAGTACCCTGAATGTTGCATAAAATCTTTTGTTGAAGATGTTAGAATAGCAATAGATAGGAAACATTTAAAAGAAGTTGAAGATATGAAAGAAGAGTTAAAAAGCAGGGGAGTTTATGCCATAGTTCTACCGTCTGGTTTTATCCCTTGTAGTTTAAAATGTAAAGAGGCAATAAGAAAAGGATATATTGGATATTTAAATAAAGAAGAATTTGATAAAATATTGATGCTTGAAAATGAGTTAAAAGAAAAAATTAAACATTGGCACTTTGGTTATGAGGAATATTATGAGAAAATTCTACTATGATTATAATAGCTTATAAAATTAAAAAGTTACAAATTTTCTGGTGTTAGAGATGTATATCATAATAGCTGGGATTGGCAGGATTGGATACACTTTAGCCAAATCTCTGTCTGAAAAGGGGCATGATATTGTTTTAATAGATATAGATAAAAATGTCTGTAAAAAAGCCTCTGCAGAGATTGATGCGTTGGTTATAAATGGAGATTGCACAAAAACGAAAACTTTAGAAGATGCAGGAATAGAAGATGCAGATATGTATATTGCAGTTACTGGAAAGGAAGAAGTTAATTTAATGAGCTCATTGTTGGCAAAGAGTTATGGAATTAATAAAACTATTGCGAGAATTTCTGAAATAGAGTATAAAGATGTTTTTGAAAGGTTAGGGATTGATGTTGTTATCTCCCCAGAGTTAATAGCTGCAAACTACATAGAAAAATTGATAGAAAGGCCGGGAATATTAGATTTAACCATTGTTGGTAGAGGGGAAGCTGAGATATTAGAATTTATAATCCCAGAAAAATCTAAGATAGTCAATAAAAAGATTAAAGAGCTTGGTAGGCCGAAAGATTATTTAATAATCGCCATTTATGAAGGAGATGAAATAAAGATTCCGAGTGGAGACACTGAACTAAAAGCTGGAGATAGAGTTTTAGTTTTAGTTAAAAAGGATGCCGCTGATACTATAAGAAAGATGTTTTTAGAAGGAAATTAGGTGAAATTATGAAAGTTAAGGTAAAAGCTCCTTGTACATCTGCAAATTTAGGTGTAGGGTTTGATGTATTTGGGTTGTGTTTAAAAGAGCCTTACGATGTAGTTGAAGTTGAAGCATTGGATGATAAAGAAATTGTTATTGAAGTAGATGATAAAAACATCCCCACAGACCCGGATAAAAACGTTGCAGGAATTGTAGCAAAGAAGATGTTAGATGACTTTAATATTGATAAAGGGGTTAAAATTAAGATAAAAAAAGGTGTTAAAGCAGGTAGTGGGTTGGGTAGCTCTGCAGCATCATCAGCAGGAACAGCCTTTGCAATAAATGAATTGTTTAAATTAAATTTAGATAAATTAAAGCTTGTAGATTACGCTTCCTACGGAGAACTTGCATCCTCTGGAGCAAAGCATGCAGATAACGTAGCTCCAGCAATATTTGGAGATTTCACAATGGTAACAAACTATAATCCATTAGAGGTTTTACATATACCAATAAACTTTAAGATAGATATTTTAATAGCAACCCCCAACATATCAATAAACACAAAAGAAGCCAGGGAGATACTGCCAAAAAAAGTTGATTTAAAGGATTTGATAAATAATGTAGGAAAGGCTTGTGGAATGGTTTATGCATTATATAACAAAGATAAATCCTTATTTGGAAGATACATGATGACTGACAATATTATAGAGCCGGTTAGAGGAAAATTAATCCCAAACTATTTTAAAGTTAAGGAAGAAGTTAAAAATAAGGTTTATGGAATTACAATAAGTGGTTCAGGCCCTTCAATTATTGCATTTCCAAAAGAAGAGTTTATTGATGAAGTTGAAGAAATTTTAAGAGATTACTATGGAAATACAATAAGGACAGAGGTTGGGAAGGGCGTAGAATTAATTGCTTAAATTTACCTCTTTTTTGAATTTTATTCCAACAAAATCTCCAATATTCAGCTCTTTCTCTGTAAATGCCTTAACAATACAGCCGTTATATTTAACAAACACTTTTTTGTATTTTCCATAGTCTATGATATTTACAACCTCTCCTTCATCTCCCTTTTCAATAATTACATCTTCCGGAGCTATTGCCTTCCCATTTACAATGTTAAATCCTAAAAACTCTGCTGCTTTTTTATTCTTGGGTTTTTTTAATACATCTTTATCTCCAAAGGCTATAAGCTCCCCATTTATAAATATGCCAATTTTCTCCCCTAATGTTCTTGCTTCAGCCAAATCATGAGTTACATGCAAAACTGGAATGTGTTTTATCTTCTTTAACTCAGAGATTATGCTTTCTTTAATTTTAATATCTACAGCTGACGTTGGCTCATCCAACAACAAAATTGAAGGATCTAAGATTAAAGCCCTCGCTAAAGCTACCCTCTGCTGTTCTCCTCCACTTAAGCTTTTAACTTCCCTATTCAATAGATGGGTTATATCTAAAAACTCAGCTATTTCCTTAACCTTTCTTTCAATCTCCAATCTATTGGCTTTTTTTATTATTAATCCGTATGCAATATTTTTATAAACATTTTTGTTTGGAAATAGAGCATAGTTTTGTGGAACATAACCAATATTCCTTTTTTCTGGAGGTAAGTTTGTTATATCCTCTCCATTTAAAATAATTTTTCCAGAATCGGGCTTTAATATTCCAGCTATGCACTTTATTAAGACAGATTTTCCAGCTCCACTCGGCCCTAAAATTACGCAATACTCTTTATCTATTTCAAAAGAAACATTCTTTAATTTAAAATCCTTCCAAATTTTTGATAGATTATTTACTTTAAGCATCTTTTCCCCTTTTTATATTTCCAAACATTCTTAATACTGCAAACAACATTAAGCTAATTAGAATCATCCCTACTGATATTGGTTTTGAGGCATTTAAACCAAAACTTGTAAATCTTTCATATATTAACACAGGAACTGTTTTAGGATAATAGGCAATTATCAATATAGCCCCAACTTCACTTATTCCCCTTGCAAAACTTAAAATAATCCCTGAAATGATATTATTTTTTATTAATGGTAGGGAAATTTCAAAAAATGTCCTTATTTTTGAAGCCCCCAAAGTCCTTGAAACATATTCAATCTCTTCATCAACACTTAAAAATCCGTCTCTTATACTATTAACCATAAAAGGAATGCCAACAAACAGATATACAACAACAATGCCCCAAAAGTTATCAACTACATATTTACCAATAAATTTTATAACATCGATGCCATAAATGAAGGAGAGTATTATTATACCAATAACGCTGTGTGGAATAGCCATGGGTAAATCCAAAATAGCCTCAATAAAGCTTTTAAATTTAAAATCATGCCTTGCTAAAATATATCCTGTAGGAATTCCGAAAATTAAAGCTATTAAGGTAGCAACAACTCCAGCTGATAAAGTAGTTTTAAATGCATCTACAACCTCTCTATCTAACAATAAGCTTAAATCTCCAGGAGTTGAAAGCATATAGATGATTGGCAAAAATATAAACAAAAACAAAGCTATTAAAAATACAAACATTGCCATATCAAACTTCTCCATACTATCCCCTTAATGCAATTAAAATCATCTAATTTATAAAACTTATGTTAATTGTTATTGATGAACAGGAGGGAGATTAATGATAACCGTTGGAATAGATCATGGAACCTCTGGGATAACAACATGCATAAAAGATAACAATAAAAAAACAATATTTAAATTGAAAAGAACTGAATTAAAAGAAAAATCTTACTTAGAAGAGTTAAAAAAACATATTCCATTGGAAGATATTGACTTAATAGCTCTAACTTATTCAATGGGCGATGGTATAAATAAAATTCTCCCTATAGAGAAGGTTAAAAATAGGGGAGTTTTAAGCATAGAAGGAGCTGGAGAGAAGGTTGGTGGAGGAACGAAGGTGTATGATGAGATTAAAGCATCTGGATTACCAGCTGTTGTTATTCCAGGATTGCATAGGGAAGTTGAATGCTTAGACAAACGATTTAGAGCCCTATACTCACATATAGCATCTCCAGAAAAGATTTCTATAGCTTATTACGCACATAAATTATTTGGATTTAAAGATTTTGTTTTGTCAGACATATCTTCAAATACCGTAACTCTATTAATAAAGGATGGAAGAATCTTTGGTGGTTTTGACGCATGTATAGGAGCTATTGGAATATTACACGGCCCAATAGATTTGGAGATGATTAGAGATATAAACAGTGGGAAGATTACAGCAAATGAAGCATTTTCTAAAGCTGGAGCTGTTAAAATAGCTAAACTTTATAAAGGAGTTGAAAACACTAAGGAAGCGATAATTAAAAACTACTTTAATGATGAAAATTGTAGGTTGGCAGTTGATAGCTTAATTTTAAGTGTATCTATGGAGATTAACAGTTTATTACCTTTATTGGATAAAAGCAAAAGAAGAGTAGTTTTAGCAGGCTCAATAGGAACTTTAAGAAATCCAATAGATATTCCAAAAAGGATTAAAGAGTTTGTTGAAGCAAAGGTATTTGCCTTATATGGAGAGAGCGGGGCTATTGGCGGAGCTTTAATAGCTGAAGACATCTTAAAAGGAAAAAGAAATATTTTGGGCATAGAGGTTGAATTTGAGTGATGGTTATGTATGCAATAGGTTTAGGAGAAAATAAGGAGGAAGTTTTAAAGGCATATGAAAAATTGAAAGAAGAAGGAATAGAAGTTGAATTAATTGAAAATCCAAAACTTTTAATAGATAAGTTGATAGATGGAGAGATAGGGGGAGCTGTTAGGGGTTCTTTACCATCTTCAAAAGTGATTCCCTATTTGAGAGAAAATGTAGGAAAATTTTATAGAGCTTCAATTTTAAAGAACCCTTTTACAAAAGGTATTTTTCTACTATCCCCCGTAGGAATTGATGATATATCAGAGGATAAAAATGAGAGAATAAACGATAAAATAAAGATTATTGAGTTTGCTTCCAACTTTTTAAAAAATCACAATCTTGAGCCGAGAGTTGCAGTTTTATCTGGGGGGAGATTGGGAGATTTAGGGAGGAATAAAGAGGTTGATGAAACCATATACGAAGCTGAAGAAATTGTAAAGCATTTTAGAGGAAAGATTGATATTATTCATGAGGGTATATTGATAGAAGAATACTTAAAAGAGGGATATAATATAATTGTAGCAATAGATGGAGTTACTGGAAATATAATTTTTAGATGTTTGGGTTTAGTTTGTAAAATTCCAGGTTATGGAGCTGTTATTTTGTCAGATAAGAATATTAACTTTATTGACACGAGTAGAAACGCCAATTGGGAAAGATATTACAATGCAGTTAAATTCTTAGCAGGTGGAGAGTTTGAATAATGTAAAAAATAAATTAAAGAATATTGGAAAAAGATTGACAATTGATTTTTATAGATTTTTAGATAATTCAGGAATTTTAAAAATTTACGAGAAGATTTTGGAAGAGTCCATTGATAAAAATAACCTACCAAAGCATGTAGCTATTATTATGGACGGAAACAGAAGAGCTGCTGAAATTTACGAGAAAGATAGGTATTATGGGCATTACTTAGGAGCTGAAAAGGTTAAGGACGTTTTAAGATGGGCGAGAGATTTAGGGATTAAAGTTGTTACATTATATGCATTTTCAACTGAAAATTTTAAACGGCCAAAAGAAGAAGTGGAAAAATTAATGGAACTTTTTGAAAAAAAGTTTTATGAGATTGCAGATGATGAAGAAGTCCACAAATATAAAGTTAGAGTTAGAGCTATTGGAAGAATAAACTTACTGCCAAAAAACGTTCAAAAGGCAATAAAATATGCTGAAGATAAAACAAAAAACTACAGTGAATTTTTTATCAATGTGGCTATTGCTTATGGAGGTCAGCAGGAGATAATAGATGCAGTGAAGAAGATAGCTGAAAAGGTTAAGAAAGGGGAGGTAAAGCCAGAAGACATTGATAAGGAATTAATTGATAAGCACTTATATACTGCTGATTTGCCATTTCCAAATCCTGATTTAATCATTAGAACTTCTGGAGAGGAGAGGATTAGCAATTTTTTAATTTGGCAGAGTTCTTATTCTGAATTGTATTTTTGTGATATATATTGGCCGTTATTTAGGAGAGTGGATTTTTTAAGGGCTATTAGGGAGTATCAGAGAAGACATAGGAGGTTTGGACAATGAAAGTAAACAAAATATTTTTATTTATCCTTTTCTCCATAATTTTATGCGGTTGCATCTCTTCTGATAAAAATTTCTCTGAAAAAACTTACAATATAATAAATAAAACTGACGATAAAGCTAATACAGCAAACATATCCGACATATCCAAAAATCAGAGTTTTTTACTAAAAATATTTCTCTAAAAACATTAGATTATGAAATAATTGCCTATGGTTCCTTTGGAGAGAAAAATAAGGGATGTTATTATTATTACAAAGATAATAAAACTATTGTGGTTATAAATTTGGGGGAAATGCCTACTGCAGGTTATAAAATAAAAATAATCAATATAACAAACATTGGTAATAAAATAGTTGTTTATTATAAAGTTATTCCGCCAAAGGAATTTGCAGCAATGGTTATAACATATCCATATATAAAAATATCTGTAAATGGAACATACACTGCAACATGTAAAGAAGTAAAAGATTAATATTAGCCAAATTATAATAAATTACTAATTTTAAAACACGGAAAGGAGATGTGGTATTTTGAGAGTGGAAATTGTCTTTTTAGGATGCGGTGGTGGAAGATGGGCTACAATAACTCAAAAAAAGGCAACAGGGGGATTTAGAATACACACCAACGAACTTAGAATGCACGTAGACCCTGGACCGGGGGCGATAGTGAGATTAAACGAGCTAAAAATATCACCTTGGAGAACTAACGCTTTATTCATATCCCACTGTCATCCAGACCACTATACAGATGGAGAAGTTATTGTTGAGGCAATGACTCAGGGAATGACTAAAAAAAGAGGAATTTTTTTAGGAAATCTTTCAGTTGTCGAAGGTTTTGGAGAGTATGAATATGTTATATCAAAATATCACCAATCAAAGCTTGAAAAAGTTAACGTTCTATATCCTGGAGATGAAATGGAGCTGTATGATACAACAATAAAGGCAACACACACAAAACATGGAGATCCTTTTGGCATAGGGTTTAGATTATCAACAATCTATGGAGATATTGGCTACACATCAGACACTGAACTTATTCCAGAATTAATAAAGGATTTTGATGGGGTTAGGATTTTGATAGCAAATATCGTTAGAAAGAAAAATGAAAGGATAAGGGGGCATCTCTGCTCCAATGATGCCATTGATTTAATAAATTCAATGAGTAAAAAGCCGGAATTGTTGATAATGAACCACATGGGAATTAAAATGACAAATCCACAGATAGAGGCAGAGTACATATCTCAAAACACAGGTATAGAAGTTATTCCAGCGAGGTTAGGGTTAAAAGTTGAGCTTTTAAATGGGAAATATAAATATCATTTAATTAAGTAAGCTTTTTTTACCCTTAAAATAGCTAAAACTCCAATTAAAAATACAATTATTGATGTTATTAGCGTGGCTAAGCTTCCCCCAACTATTCCATAGGCATTTACCAATATTAAATTTAAAAAAACGTTTAATATTAATCCAAATAAGATTATGTAGAAGGAGATTTTTGCATATCCCAAACCTTGAAGTGCAGAGGATATTAAGGTATAGTAGCTCATAAACAGGGAGGAGATTGCCAAAATCCTTAGGCATAAAATTCCTTCTGGATGGGCTATTTTGAAAAACGCTATTAAAGGAATTTCTGGAAAGAATATGCAACCTAAAACAAAAATTGATGAAAATATGGTGTTTTGTATAATCCCATCTTTTAATAGATTTAAATCTTTTGTTTTTGATATTCTTGGAAGTAAAGGGATGCTAACAGCCGAAGCAAACATAAATATTCCCCTTGATATTAAAGATGAGTAGCCATAAATCCCGCTCCAAAATCCCCCCATAATGGACATTATTATAACGTTATCAACATCTCCAAACAATCTATAGGAGGAGGAGGTTAAAGCTATTGGTATAGAGTATTTTAAAACCTTTAAATTAAAATCTGAGAATATGTTTTTTATTTTAATGTCAATCAATTTTTTAACATTAAATCTTCCATTTATAGCTTTATGTATCAAGTAAACCCCAAAAATGCCTGCAATTAAATAAGATAAAGATATTGAAAGCAGTGAGCCAAAAATTCCAAAGTATAAGGTTAAGATAAAAACTAAAATAATTTTTACAGTATATTCAACAATCCACGTAGATGAGAGGTGTTTAATCCTCAATAATCCCTGCAAAATTCCTCTTGAAAATGCAATTAAGGTTGAAGCTAGAATACAAAGTCCAATCGCCAAATACAAAGAAGTATTTAAGGTTAGATAATGCCCTCCTAAGATGTATTTTATATAAGGGGTTAAGATAAATCCAAAGATTGAAAGTAAAATCATTAAATGCAATATTGGGACATATTTTTCAACATTTTCATTTTTCTCTTCAGCTAAAAATTTTGCTATAGCTGGGGGAATTCCAGAAGAAAAAAATATTGTTACAGTATCAGCTATTGGCATTAAACCTTTTAAAATTCCAAATGCCTCTGTTCCTAACAAAAATGCAGTTATAAAGTAAAATAGATATGCCATTCCTTTTGAGTATAAATTTGACAATAGTATATAAATACTGTCTCTACTTAAAGACATAATAATCAGCTTTTTCTAATGATTATTTTATTGCCATTTAAAAATTACGCTTATTTAAAATTTATGGTGAAACTATGGGAAGAAAAGACAAAAGATGGGTTTTACAGAGAAAGAGAGATTTTTATTACAAATTAGCTAAAAAACTCAAATACCGTTCGAGGGCTTCATTTAAGCTCATGCAGTTGAATGAAAAATTTAACGTTATTAAGCCGGGAAGAATAGTTTTGGATTTGGGTTGTGCTCCAGGAGGGTGGATGCAGGTAGCGAGGGAGATAGTTGGAGATAAGGGTTTTGTCATTGGCATTGATTTACAGCCAGTTAAACCTTTTGAGTATGATAATGTAAGAGCTATAAAAGGGGACTTTACTTTAGAGGAGAACTTAAATAAAATTAGAGAGCTAATTCCAAACGAAGAAAAAAAGGTGGATGTAGTTATAAGCGATGCATCTCCAAATATAAGCGGTTATTGGGATGTAGACCACGCTCGTTCAATTGATTTGGTAACAACTGCCTTACAAATAGCTACTGAGATGCTAAAAGAGAGAGGAAACTTCGTAGCTAAGGTGTTCTATGGAAATATGATAGATGATTACGTAAAGTTAGTTAAAAAATACTTTGAGAAGGTTTACATTACAAAGCCTCAGGCATCGAGAAAGGAGAGTGCTGAGGTTTATGTTATAGCTAAGAGATATACTGGAAAAAAATGGGAAGAGGAGGATAAGATAAAAAGAATTGAAAAACCTGATAATGAAGAAAATAACGAATTATTGGCTAAAAAAATTAAAGAAATGAGGAAATTAAAATCTAAACAATAAATTATCTATGGGCATAGCAACATAAGAATTCATCATTTTCTTTTTTATCCACTCTAACGAATCCAAACCTCTCAAATTGGACAATATCATCAACATTTACATTGGCAAAATCCTTTTCAGCATAACCCTCTTTTACATCACCATCAGGCATTAAAACCTTGACTTTAACGCTATCCTTTATAGGAATCCAGTGTATAATCTTAGCTTTATTTTTTCTTGCTATTTTAAAATCATCTGAATGATATTTGGCAAATGCAACATCATTTACTTTTTCAACAACTATGTTAAATAATTCCATAAGCCTATACATCTTACCCTCTTTTAACTCATCTCCAACAACATAAATTTCTCCATCAAATATCAACCCTCTCTCACCAAATTCAGGTCTATCTGGATGCATTCTAAGTTTTAAAACTCTTTTATCAGCTCCTTCAATAACAAGCTTCTTAGGATTCCAAACAAAGAAGAATCTTCTTGCATCTTTATCTATAAGCTCCTTGTTTATAGCATATAAATTTTCCCAAGAAAACTTAACATCTGCCTGTTTAATCCCAATTCTCTTCATCATCTCATATATTGCTTCTGGCTTAATTCCTCTCCTTTTCAAAGCCCTCAAAGTTCCCAACCTAACATCGTCCCATCCACTATAAAGCCCTTCTTTAATTCCCTTATACATTGATGAAGTGCTTAAAACAATATCCTCTATCTTCAAAATACCATAATGTATAAATGTAGGCATCTCCCAACCAAAGTATTTGTAAATATAAGCTTGCTTCTCAGTATTTACAATGTGGTCTTTCCCTCTCAAAACGTGCGTCATTCCTAATAGATAATCATCAACAGGCACTGAGAAGTTCATTAAAGGATAAACGCAGTATTTATCTCCAGTTCTTGGGTGAGGTGTTTTTTCAACTCTAAATATTGGAAAATCTCTAATTGATGGGTTTTTATGCTTTATATCTGTTTTTAATCTAACAGCTACATTTTCAAGCTCTCCATTAAGCATCTTTTCCCATAACTCTAAGTTGTCTTCAACAGCCCTCTCTCTACACTTGCATGGGATTCCCTTATTCCTTAACTCTCTAAATTCCTCTGGATCACAATCACAAACGTAAGCTTTGCCCATTTCAATAAGCTTTTTACCATATTCGTAATAAATTTCCATTCTGTCTGATTGTATAATAGTTTCATCAACTTTAACCCCTAACCATTCCAAATCCTCTTTAATCATATCATATGCCTCAGGCAAAACTCTCTTAGGGTCTGTATCTTCCAATCTTAAAATCAACTTTCCGTTATACTTTTTAGCAAAGTAGTCGTTTAAAACTGCGGCTCTTGCATGTCCTATATGCAAAGGACCAGAAGGATTAGGGGCGAATCTCATAACTACCTTATCTTTAACGTTTGGTAGCTCTAAATCTCTCTCTTTCTTTTCTTTCTTTTTAATATCTTCTCCCAACTCCTCCAGCCTTCTCTTAATCTCATCTAAAGGCAGTTTATTAACTTCTTCAACAACCTTTTCAATAATTGGCATTACTTCTTTTACTTTACTTCTATATTCTGGATTTTCGGACAAAAATATCCCTAAAACTGCTTTTGGATTTGCTTTTCCATTATATTTTATGGCATTTCTTAATGCAATTGGTAAAATCTTTTCTTCCATTCTATCACCATTAACTTTAAAAACCTTAACTGATTATTATGGAAAGGATACTTAAATGTAAGCAACATATTATAATTATGCAATTTTAAAAAGCTCATTCCCAATATTAAAGTAATCTGAGCAATAACAATTAAATATGCAAATATTATAAAATATTGTGGTGGATATTAATGGAGAGTATTAAAAAAGTGATGGTTTTTGGTTCAGGACCGATAGTTATTGGGCAAGCGGCAGAGTTTGACTTTTCTGGTTCTCAGGCGTGTAAAGCTTTGAAGGAAGAAGGAATTTATACTATTTTAGTAAATTCAAACCCTGCTACAATCCAAACTGATACAGATATGGCAGATAAGGTTTATTTAGAACCACTACACCCCGACATAGTTGAAAAGATTATTGAAAAAGAGAGACCAGACGCTATTTTACCAACAATGGGAGGACAAACAGGACTTAACTTAGCTTTGGAGTTGCATAGAAGAGGAGTTTTAGATAAATATGGAATTAAGCTTTTAGGTTCTAACATAAAAACAATTGAAATTGCAGAAGATAGGGAGCTTTTTGCTAAGGCTATGGCTGAGATTAACGAGCCAGTTACAAAATGTAAGGCAGTTAATTCTGTTGATGAGGCAGTTGAATTTGCTGAAGAGATTGGATATCCTGTTATTGTAAGACCTGCATTCACTTTAGGAGGAACAGGAGGAGGAATAGCCCACAACAAAGAGGAGTTAATAGATATTGCTTCAAAAGGTTTAAAATATTCTATAATTCATCAAGTTTTAATTGATGAAAGTGTTTTAGGTTGGAAGGAGTTTGAGCTGGAGGTTATGAGAGATAGGAAAGACACATGTATAATTGTCTGTGGTATGGAAAACATTGACCCAATGGGAATACACACAGGGGAGAGTATTGTTGTATCTCCAATACAAACATTGCCAGATGAGTTCTACCAAAAATTAAGAAACGCTGCTATAAAGATTATAAGGCATTTGGGTATCGAAGGAGGTTGTAATATACAATTTGCTGTAAATAAGGAGATGACTGAATATAGAGTTATTGAGGTTAACCCAAGAGTTTCAAGAAGCTCCGCTTTAGCAAGTAAAGCTACAGGTTATCCAATAGCAAGGATAGCGGCTAAAATAGCTATTGGTAAGACGTTGGATGAGATATTAAATGATGTTACAAAGGAAACTCCAGCAAGTTTTGAACCTACTTTAGACTACGTTGTTGTAAAAATCCCAAGATGGCCATTTGATAAATTTAAGACAGTAGATAAGAGATTAGGAACGAGTATGAAATCTACTGGAGAGGTTATGGCAATAGGTAGAAGCTTTGAAGAAGCCCTACAAAAAGCAATTAGAAGTTTAGATATAGGAAGATTTGGCTTAATTGGAGATGGAAAAGATAAAGAGTATAGTGATGAAGAAATAGAAGAAATTTTAAGGAACCCAACAGATGAAAGGATTTTTGTTATAGCTAAAGCTTTAGAGAAAGGTTGGAGCATTGAAAAAATAGTAGAACTAACAGATATTGATGAATTCTTCATTAAGAAGATTAAAAATATTGTCGATATGAAGAAGGAGTTGGAAAAATTGAGAGGAGAAATTAGAAATTTAAATTAAAAATTTAGTCTTAGAAAATAAGGTGATTATATGGACATGGAAAAATTAAAGGAAATACTGCTAAAAGCTAAAAAATTAGGATTCTCTGATAAACAAATAGGTAATTTATTGGGAATGGATGAGTTGGAAGTTAGAAAGCTGAGAGAAAAGCTCAATATCATCCCATTGTATAAAATGGTAGATACATGTGCCGCAGAGTTTGAGGCAAAAACTCCTTATTACTATTCAGCTTATGAGACCTATGTTTATAAGGAACAAGATGAAAGCAATCCTTCTGATAGAAAAAAGGTTATAATTATTGGTTCTGGGCCTATAAGGATAGGGCAAGGAATAGAGTTTGATTATTCAAGCGTTCATGCAGTTTTAGCTTTAAAAGAAATGGGCATTGAGGCAATAATTATAAATAACAACCCTGAAACTGTTTCAACCGATTACGATACTTCAGATAAACTATACTTTGAACCAATAACATTTGAGGATGTGTTAAATATTGCTGAAAGAGAGAAGGAGAATGGGGAACTTTTGGGAGTTATCGTTCAATTTGGAGGGCAGACAGCAATAAACTTGGCTATGAAGTTAAAGAAAGCTGGAGTTAATATATTAGGGACTACTCCAGAAGATATAAATGTTGCTGAAGATAGAGAAGAGTTTTCAAAACTTTTGAAGAAGTTAAATATTCCTCAGGCAGAGGGAGGAACTGCATTTACAAAGGAGGAGGCTTTAGAGATAGCTAAAAGAATTGGCTATCCTGTTTTAGTTAGACCTTCCTATGTTTTAGGAGGAAGGGCAATGCAGATTGTCTATAGTGAGGATGAGTTAATTGAGTATATGGAAGAGGCTGTTAAGGTTTCAGAAGAGCATCCAGTATTAATTGATAAGTTTTTGGAGGATGCTATTGAGTTAGATGTAGATGCTGTTTGTGATGGAGAGAGCGTTTTAATTGGAGCAATAATGGAGCATATTGAAGAGGCTGGAGTGCATAGTGGAGATTCAGCAACAGTCATTCCTCCTCAAACATTACCAAAGGAAATAATTGATACTGTTATTGATTACACAGCTAAGTTAGCGAGGGCTTTAAATATAGTAGGGCTTTTGAATGTGCAGTATGCAGTTAAGGATGGAGTTGTTTATGTCTTAGAGGCAAATCCAAGGGCTTCAAGAACTGTTCCTTATGTAAGTAAATCAGTAGGAATTCCATTGGCTAAATTAGCCACAAAAGTTATGCTTGGTAAGAAGTTGGAGGAGTTGATTAAAGATTACGATGTTGAAGAAGTAGCTGAAAAGGTTTGGATTTCCAAGCCAAAATACGTATCAATTAAAGAGGCAGTATTCCCATTCCAAAAATTGCCTGGTGTTGACCCTGTTTTAGGACCTGAAATGAAATCTACTGGAGAGGCAATTGGAATAGACAAGGACTTTGGTAGGGCATATTATAAAGCTCAATTATCTGCAAATATGGAATTGCCAATTGTTGGAAATGTATTTATTAGCGTTAGAGATAAGGATAAAAAGCAAATTGTAGATGTTGCTAAAAAACTACATGAGCTTGGATTCACAATATATGCAACTGAAGGCACTGTTAAAATTTTGAGGGAGAATGGTATTCCAGCGATACTTGTTAAAAAGATATCTGAAAGTCCAAATGACAATATTTTAAAATTAATGAGGGATGGAAAGATACACTTGATAATAAACACGTCTTCAGGGAAAAAGGCAAAGTCTGATGGGTATTACATAAGAAGAGCAGCTGTAGATTTGGGTATTCCATATATAACCACAATTCAAGGAGCTAAAGCAGCAGTTAAGGCAATAGAAGCTGTAAAAAATGGAGAGTTGAATGTTTACTCATTAGATGAGCTTGATGCAAGTATAAAAAATAGGTTTTAAATTTAAGTTCTAAATTTTTTATTTATTAAAATTTTTAATGAGATGATGATAGTAAATATGATGAACAATAAAGTTATATCTTAGATTGTATAAAATTATAGGTAACGAATGATGAAATTGAAAATATAAAACAAAGAGAAAATAATAAAAAAAGAGGTCGCAATTATGCAACTTGACGCCTTCTCTATATTGGTCTTGGTAGTCATTGGTTTTATGGTTATATTTTCAACATTATTTGCTATATGGTATTGGAAGTTTGGAAAGAAATTAGTTCATCAAAAAGATTAACTACAAACTTTTGTAAATATCATACAAGATGCTCCCAAATACCAAACTAAGATAGAACATTGCTATAATATCAATTAAGGACAATATTAGCCCAGTAGAAAAACTACCTTCAGAGAATGCAATCTTCAAGATAACTGCAACCAATAAAGTTAATCCAGCACCAATAAAAAGCTTATAAATGTCAAAAACTGCATTAAACAGTAATTGTTTTTTGTCATCCATACTAGCACCGATAACACCTAATTTTTGCTAAGTGGTACTTTCTTAGTACTAACATATAAAGATAACGGAACGAATTCATTTTAAATACTTTAAATAACTGCGATAATCTTTTAAAATAGTATATAACTGGTAAAAATCTCTTTATTCAATTAAACATCAAAATATTTCTATTTTACACAAAATAGGATTTTAATGAAGGTTTAACAGTTATAATTAATTTAAAAACAAATTAAATAGAAACTAAAATATTAAAATCTCAAAAATCCATATAAAGCATAAAATTTTAATCATATACAACTGCAGATTTTTTATTAAATGGATTTGTTCTTAAATATACCGAATAAAGATATGGATAGTTATTTTTTAAGTGAATAAGGTAATTCAACCATTGAATAACCAATAACTTATAAGCTCTGATGATGTCATTCTTCAAATGCTCTAAATCACTTTTTGGGAGGTTATTTAGATTCTCTCTCCTATGTAGCTCATCAGTCAAGTGGAACACTGCCATTAACAGTTCAGTGAATTCTTCATGCTCCAATAATACGGGATTTTCCATTAATCTCAAAAGAAACTCTTTATTTTTTTCTAAAAAATTTTTGAGTTTATTTAAATCAATTTTCTCCATGTCTATGTTATAATTAAAATTTTTTAACAATTTTTTTGTTTCTTTATATTTTTTATCATCCCAATCGTTTGATATTTTTAAATAATCCCTTATATTTCCAACATCCCCTTCTAAGATTATCTCCAATAGTTTCTCTCCAACATTATTAAAAAAACACCCAACAACCATATTCAATTTTTTCAACTTTTCATTTTTTTCCTTATAATCCAATATCCTTTCAATAACTATAGTTACAAGCAAGACTTCAATAGGAACAAACGCTAAATGCAATAAAAAATAGCTCAATATATGCTCAGCATCTCCAAATATTATAAAATGTATTGAATAAACTATCATAGATGTAAAAATTAATAGAACTGCCAATATTGATATGAATTTTTTCTCGTCCATGTTCTCCCCCATATCATTAATTATAAGAAGTATGTTTACATATATTTGAGTTATTACGTTAATTGTGGAGGGATTGTTATGTTTGGAAAATTAAAAGAAAAACTTTTACAAACTGCATCAAAGATAACTGAGAAAATTTACACTAAAGGAGAGGCTGAAGAAATTAAAGAAGAAAAGAAAAAACCAAAAATCCCAATTACTGGATTATTTAAAAAAGAATCTAAAGCTAGTGTAGAAGAAGAAAAAACAGAACCAGAAATCAAAACTGAAACAGTCATAGAGAAAAAAGTGGAAAAAGAGGAGGAAGTTAAAGAAGAAGAGAAAAAAATAAGCCTCTTTGATAGATTTGGATTGACAAGGGCTATTAAAAAAGTTATTAAAAAGGAAGTAGTTATTTTAGAGGAAGATATAGAAGATGTTTTAGAAGAGTTGGAAATTGAACTTTTAGAGGCGGACGTTGCATTGGAAGTTGTGGAGAAGTTAATTGAGAATATAAAAAATGAGTTGGTTGGAAAAAAGATTTCTCCAGATGACGATGTGGAGGAAATCACAATAAATGCTGTAAAAAATGCCATAAAAAATATATTATCCCAAGAAAAAATTGATATTGAAGAAATAATTAAAAAGAACAAAGCTCAAGGAAAACCAACTGTTATTGTATTTGTTGGAATTAACGGAACTGGAAAAACCACAACTATAGCTAAACTGGCTTATAAATTAAAGCAAAAGGGATATAGTGTTGTATTAGCTGCTGGAGATACCTTTAGAGCTGGAGCTATAGAGCAGTTAGAACAGCATGCTAAAAATATTGGAGTTAAGGTAATAAAGCATAAGCAGGGAGCTGATTCTGCAGCAGTTATTTATGATGCTATCCAACATGCTAAGGCAAGAGGGATTGATGTTGTTTTAGCTGATACGGCCGGAAGACAGGCAACAAACACAAATTTAATGGAAGAAATTAAAAAAGTTGTTAGGGTCACAAAGCCAGATTTGGTTATATTTGTTGGAGATGCCTTGACTGGAAACGATGCCGTGTATCAGGCAGAGGAGTTTAATAAAGCAGTGGATATAGACGGCATTATATTAACAAAAGTAGATGCAGATGCTAAGGGAGGAGCAGCTTTATCGATTGGATATGCAATTGGAAAACCAATTCTGTATTTAGGAGTTGGACAAAGATATAGTGATTTGATTGAGTTTGACGCTGATTGGATGGTTAAAAAATTGTTTGGAGAAGAGGAATTTGAATTCTCAACTGAAAGAGAATTCTAAACAGCATTTTAAGAAAACTTTGGGAAAATTAATTTAAGAGGCATTATGAAGGGCTGAAAGCCCTTCCTTAATGCATCAGTTTTGATGAAACTTTTACAAAAGTTTCAAAGAGAATTTTAAAATTACTTTTATTTTTATTTATTCTGACAACTTATCGTTGTATGCTGCATTTGCAATTGCATGAGCCAAGAATGGAGCTAAAATTAGATAAACAAAAGCTAAGAGTATCTCTCCTAAAGCCATAAATATTAAAAAGCATGCGCAGTCAATAACCCCCAAGATGTGTATTCTTGCATATATCATATTTTTCCTATCTTTCTCAACCCATAACCTATAAGAAGCCATTAAAATACCAAATGAAGCAATAAAAATAAGTATATCTCTAACAATATCAACAAATTGCTCCATAATCATCACCAGTTTATAAGACATTTATAATGATTAATAATGATAAATAATATTTATAGGTTATCATGGTCATTTATTTATCTAAATACATAATAGGTTGTAAACTAAAAAATCATAAAATTAA